>CBDCYS010000044.1:0-278394 GCA_965224215.1 Bryobacterales bacterium
TTCCTTGATATGGGGGGGCGGCGGCGGTGGGGCTGTCGAGGCCCTCGGTCGTGTCGCTCCCTTCGAGCCCGCCGGTCAAAGCGAGCATGGCGCTCCAGCTCATGATGCCGTTGGTGGCGCCGGCGGGGGCTTTTGTGTCAAGGAGGGTTTCGCCGGGGCGTTCGAGGACGATTGAATGTTCAAGCGCGGTCTGGCGACCATGGCTTGCTTCGCGCAGGATTTCGAGGTAGTTGGCGCGGTTATCTTTTTCGTAGAGGAAGATGGCTTTCATCCCGGAGCGCTCGAGAATGTAGGCCAGGTCGTGTGCGCGGTAAGCCGGGTTGACGTTGACCAGGACGGCGCCGACGCGTCCGGTGGCGACTTGCAGGTAGATCCACTCGGCACAGCTTGAGGCCCACATGCCGACGCGGTCGCCGGGGCGGATGCCGAGGCGGTAGAGGCCGGCGGCGGTTTGTTCGACTTTTTGGTGGAGCTGGTTGTAGGTGAGGCGCAGGTTTTGGTGGCGGGAGATGATGGCGTCGCGGGTTCCGAAACGTTCGACGGTTTCGGCGAAGACTTGTGGGATGGTTTCTTCGATCAAGGGGGTTCGAGGGCCGGCGGCGTAGCTTTCCATCTCGGTGGGATTGTACAACACGGCGGGGGGTGCGGGGGATGGGATCGCGTGTCAATACACTCGCGGTCGAGAGGGTTCTTGAGGTGGTCTAAGAGACGAACGTTGTGGCCCCGAGGATTTGTGCAGCCGCCTTCTGCACAGACTGCTCATCCGGCCAGGCCTCCGCAAAAGCCCATGTGTAGATCGGATCTAGTGCGGAGTCAAATCACGGGGTCACGCGGGGCTGTTTGGCATAATCAATGTAGCCTCGCAGGGAGCGCTAGGGAAAACAAGCTGGAAGTCATCAAACATCGTTCAGTAGTCCGTATGATGTCGGCGACGTCAACTTAGCCCAGCAAGAACCGGGCTGATCCAGGCCGGACAGGAGCGGGGAGCCAATATGGCGGATTATCATTGGCGGCCAATTGAGCCGCTGGCGGATCGTGACAGGGCCGTTGATCTGGCCGCCATCCGCCCTCTCTATGATTCTTGGCGGGCCGCTAAGCACCGTTTGCAGCAGGAGGATGGCGAGGCGCTCAAGAGCTTTACCGAGCGGCTCGTGCGGCAGCTCAGTATCGAGACGGGAATCCTTGAGCGGCTGTACGACCTCGATCGCGGCACAACGGAAGCTCTTGTCGCAAAAGGTTTTGTTGAGGATCTTGTCTCGCGCGCTAGCACCGACATTGCGCCATCGCGGTTGATCGACATCTTGCGCGACCAGGAGGCAGCAATCCAACTCTTAATGGACTGCGTGGCCGGCAACCGTGCGCTGACAAAGGGCCTCATTCACGAACTCCACACATGCTTGACCCGTCATCAGGATACAACCACCGCGATTGATCAATTCGGCAAACGGTTTGAGGTGCGGCTTTCGAAGGGTCGTTACAAGGAGTTTGCCAACAATCCCCGTCGCCCCGGTGGCTCAATCCACGAATACTGCCCGCCGCTTCAAGTCGATTCGGAGATGGAGAATCTTCTGCGCTGGCAGTCCGGCTACTCATCGGACGATCCGATCATCGTGTCCGCCTGGCTTCACCACCGTTTCACGCAGATACATCCCTACCAGGACGGTAACGGCCGAGTTGCACGGGCGCTCATCACTTTCGTCCTTCTACGATCGGAGCTACTGCCGCTGGTCATTGGTCGCGATCTTCGAACCGATTACATTGGTGCTCTGGAAAAGGCCGACCGTGGAGACCTGTCCACGCTCGCAACACAGTTCGCCAGGCTGGAGCGCAACGCGATCCTGCAGGCTCTCAGTGTAGATGCGGAAGCGGAGACTCCTCGTCAGCAAAATCTGACGGAAGCCGTGATCGAGGGCTTAGCGCGGAAGCTCGAGAAACGACGCCAGCAGAAACAGGAGGAGCTGAGAAAGGTCAACGATGTCGCCGCTACGTTAAGGGCTCGGACGAGAACTCACACCGAGAGTGCTTTCCATGAACTGGCGAAACCGTTGTCCTCGCTTGGATCGCCGCAAATTCACACGGCGGACGGTGGCCCTGACCACGAGAACGGACACTGGTACAGGCAGGAGGTGGCCAAGTCCGCCAACGAAGGAGGAAGGTTTGCAAACTTCTCCGAGTCGCACTACTTCCTCAAATCAACTGTACGGATGGAGCGCGAGCGGCTTATGTTCGTGGTCTCATTTCATCACGTCGGCCGCGAGCTGTCTGGGATTATGGAAGCGACCGCCTTCGCGAAGCTCGAGTCGTATGAGGAGTCCAAGGACAGGGAGAGCGTGTCGCAGGACTTCATCCTGTGTTCGTTCGATCCGTTTGTTTTTACCCATCAAACCAGCGCGGACGAGATTAGGGATTCGTTCTCGCGGTGGTTAGACGCTGCACTGGCCGTAGCTATCAAAGAGTATGGCGACCGTATCTAGTTTCGGGAGCGGTGTTCGACCGAGCAGAGACCGCGCCGCGACGCACTGCGCCGTTCACGGCTGATGCTGATTGGGCGAATCGTACCGCCAGGACGACCATTTTCCAGCAGCCAGCTCGTTCAGGCCGTATTCAAAAAGCCCTGATATCACATCCGGCGAACAGCACTCATTCTCACATCCATATTCGGGAGTTTTAGACCACTCTTCGATATGATGTTGGGGTGATGCACGTCGAGCGCCCGGTGGCTGTCGAAGTCACCGAGAAAATCGCCGCGCTGGAGGATTGCCTCTCCGGCGTGATCCGCGGCAAGCCCGAGGCAGTTCGGCTGTCGGTAGTTTGCCTGCTCGCGCGGGGGCATCTGCTCATCGAGGACGTCCCAGGAGTCGGCAAGACGACCCTGGCGCAGACTCTTGCCGAAAGCCTCGATTGCCAGTTCCACCGTGTACAGTTCACCAGCGACATGTTGCCGAGCGACGTTCTCGGCGTCACAGTCTACAGCGCCAATCGAGAGGAGTTTGAGTTCAAGCCGGGCGCGATGTTTACGAACATCCTGCTGGCGGATGAGATCAACCGCACGACTCCCAAGACTCAGTCGGCGTTGCTGGAAGCGATGAACGAACGGCAAGTGACGATCGAGGGTCGTTCCTATCCACTGCCGGAGCCTTTCATGGTGATAGCGACGCAAAATCCCATGGAGTATCACGGAACCTTCCCTCTGCCAGAATCTCAGCTCGACCGTTTTCTGATGCGAGTTCGTATGGGCTATCCCGACCCTGTTAGCGAGCGCCAGATTCTGCGTTCAAACCGGCCGCTGCACGGGGGCGGTGTCGATCCAGTGGCTTCGGGCGCCGATATTGTCGAGCTGCAATCGCGGGTCAAGGATGTCCGCGTGGACGAGTCAGTTGTGGACTACTTGATGGCGATCGTCGAGAGAACCCGCAACCACGAGCAGCTTGGGCTGGGCGTGAGTCCGCGGGGTTCGATTGCATTGTTCCGGGCGGCGCAGGCGCTGGCGCTGGTCGAAGGACTCGACTACTGCACGCCGAACCACGTCAAGCGCTTGGCAGTTCCGGTGTTCGCTCATCGCTCGATTGCCGATGCGCAGTCGGGTGGCGGGGATACGGCGGACCGTAAGGTTGAGATCCTGGAAGAGATTTTGCAGTCGGTTGCGGTCCCTCTTTAGGTGATGCCGCTTCGACAGGCGGCGCTCGCCACCATTCCGGCACCTCGTTAGACACTCATGAAAACAGCCATTATTGGATTGCCCCAAGTTGGCAAGACTTCGCTTTTTACGATCCTGACCGGAATGTCGCGGGAAACGCACATGGGCGGCACTTCGGTGCATGTCAGCATGACCCAGGTTCCCGACCATCGCCTCGACGCGCTTGCGAAGGTTTTCGAACCCGACAAAATCACTCACGCCACGATCGAGTACGCCGACATGCCTCCGACTTCGCGGGATGGGTTGGATGATCCCAGCTACGTCGGGAGCCTGCGCTTGGCCGACGCCTTTGCTCATGTGTTGCGGGTATTCGAGAGCGAGATGGTGGCGCACGTGGAGGGCACGATCGACCCGGAAAGGGACTGGACGAATCTCGACCTGGAGCTGATCCTCAACGACCTCGCCGTCATCGAAAAGCGCCTCGCGCGCCTGGAAAAGGATATGGGGAAGATCAAGGATCCCGAGCTTCCGCACGAACACGCGCTGCTGGTCAAGGCCAAAGAGTTTCTCGAGTCCGAACGGCCGCTGCGGGAAATGGAGCTAGACGACGATGAGGCCAAGCGCATGCGGGGATTTCAGTTTCTCTCCGCGAAGCCGATGTTGCTGGTGCTCAATCTTGGCGAGTCCGACGCAGGTGAGCTTCATAAGATCGAGCAGGAGTATCGCGATCGTTTGCTCGGTGGCCGTAAGAACGTAGAAGTGACGGCGGTCTGCGGCAGTGTCGAGGCGGAGCTGGCCGAGCTGGAACCCGAGGAAGCCCGCGAATATCTCGAGGGCTACGGGTTGAAGGAGGCGGGGGTCGACCGGCTGATTCGGGCGACCTATTCGCTGCTTGGACTGATGTCCTTTCTGACCGCGGGAGAGAAGGAAGTCCGCGCTTGGACGATTCCGAAGAACACCAAAGCGGTCAAAGCCGCCGGGGCGATCCACTCCGACTTCGAGAAGAAGTTCATTCGCGCCGAAACCATTCAGTGGGAGCTACTGATCGAGCGCGAGGGTTACGCTGGGGCGCGCAAGCAGGGTGAGCTGCGGCTCGAGGGCAAAGAGTATGTTGTACAAGATGGGGACGTGCTGGTGATCCGGCACGGGTAGGTAGCTCCCCCGGGAAGGGTGCTGCGCGGAGACGTGGCGCAAGCTCTCAGCTTGGCGAGTCGGCACTCATGCCCGCTCTTGAACCAACACTGGTATCGAAGCAAGAGTCGCGCACGACTGCACCTCCGAGTGGTCATCAACCCAACTCGCAAGCCACTCGAAAGCCGTAGTCGGCGTATTGAAGCTCAGGCGGGATGCTGCTCCGTGCAGCGCAGCGGGAGATCTTGATTTGGTGCCGCCAGGCGCCACCCCTCGAGGCCCGGCGTGTGCCGGTGGCGGCTCCCGGCGGATTGTCACGGGGCGATGACTCGTAGTATTTCGGGTCATACCATTCCGTGCACCACTCGTGCACGTTCTCGCACATGTCGTAAAGGCCGAATCCGTTCGGCAGTGATGTCCCGACGGGCTCAGGGCCTGTCTTCCAGCGGGTGTGGTAGTTTTCGCGTTCGGTGAAGGGTTCGTTTCCCCAAGGGTAGAGCTGACCGAGGAGTCCGCCACGCGCCGCCCACTCCCACTCGGCCTCGGTCGGCAATCGGAACCGTTTCCCTGTTCGCTCCGACAGCCATTCGCAATAGGCGACAGCGTCGAACCAACTGGTCCCAGTCACCGGCTGCAGCGCCTGGTTGAGTTCTTTGTTGTCTCGGAATTTCGTCGAACCGTGGCCCGACGAGCCACAGAATAGGTCGTACTGTTCGTTGGTGACTTGAAAACGCGCCAAACCGAATGCGTCGACACGGACTTCGTGGACGGGGCGCTCTTCATCGCGACCGTCGTCCTGGCCCATGAGGTATTCGCCGCCTGCAATTTTGACAATCTCGGGGATGTCGGGGATGGCCGAATGAGAGCTGATCAGCTGTGTCGTTTTATCGGTTGCGGACACTGAAACCCCTAGTGTAGCTTGGCGATGATCGTGGGCCCTGTGAGTCGCCCGCTGCGATCGCGTGTGAGCTGCGCATCGCCCCCGCCGTCGCAACACGCCGTTTTCAGCAGCGTACGTCAGGACTCATAGTCAGACTGTATGTTTTTCTACTTTGTGATCTATGATCCAGGAGGCGAATATAGGGATTCGAGCCATGAACGCTGTTGCTCTGTGTCGGGCACGGGGCAACCGCGGGGACTTCTGCAACATCGAAAGCGCCGATGGGATATCGATTCCGAGAGTTGCAAGCGCCGCCGCCGCCAAGAGAGAAGATCTGCCTATACCCTGGCGGCAATGGACGGCAACCGACCGTCCATTCTCAATCCTCGTGGCCAAATGAGCCGCGACTTCGCGAAAGCGCTGGCGGTTGTCCGGCACTTCACGGTCCGGGACCTGAAAACTGATGAATTCTAGACCGAACTGCCTGCAGGTTCCGGCCTCGTCCTGGAGGATCGAGCTCGTGGTTTTCAGAATCCGTCAGCAGCGAAGCCACAACATCAAAGCCGTGATCTAGAATGATTCGGACGTCTCGGGCGAGCCAGTCCCCTCCCCTAGGACGAGGGACTATCGCCAAACGTCCAGTCGACTTAGTTGGAACCCAGAACGGACCTTCACTCATTGACTTAAGGGATTTGCCGGCGAGCGCCCACGCTGAACCGCAAGGCACAGACGACGGCTGAAATACATCGCATAACGCTCCTCTCCAACTCGACAATAACAAATGCTGGTAGCGATGCTTGGCCTATTCCTTGTGCGGGCGCTCCCTTCGATTCCTTAGATCAGAGATCGGTACGATCTCCAAATTCGGGTACATATTTGCCAACACGCCGGCCCGCTGCGCATTTACAATAGTGCTGCTATCGATTGAGGAGCCAGTATGATCCAGCGTTTACCATTCTTACTCTTCCTGTCCGCCTTCCTAGGAGTTGCCCCGTCCCAGCCGGCGAACCTCGGCTACCAAGTCGACGCCGAATGGCCCTCGTTTCCCGCGGGCATCAACTTCGGCCCGGCGGCCTCGGTCGACACCGACCGCATTGGAAACACCTACATTTTCCGCCGCGTCGAGCCGCCCGTTCTCGTTTTCGATAAGAACGGCGCCTTCTCGCGGGCCTTTGGCTCGGACCTGTTCACCAACCCTCACGGCATCCGCGTCGACCCCGACGGCAACGTCTGGGGTGTAGACGACGGTTCGCACGTCGCGATCAAAATGAACTCCGCAGGACGTGTGCTAATGGTCCTCGGCCGGCAGGGTTTCAAGGCCAAGGCCGACAACCGCTTCGACGGACCCAGCGATATCGGCTTTGGGCCAGGCGGCGAGCTGTATGTGGCGGACGGCAACAACGCACGCATCGTGAAGTTTTCAAAGCACGGCCGCTTCGTGAAAGCCTGGGGACAGCCCGGCTCCGGCGAAGGCGAATTCAACCTCCCTCACGGAATCGCCGTGGACAAACAGGGGCTTGTCTACGTTTGCGACCGGGAGAACCAACGCGTCCAGATCTTTGACGCCGAAGGCAAATTCCTGCGCCAATGGAAGAACGTCGGAACGCCTTTCGGAATCGATATCGCCGAGGACCAATCGGTCTACATCGGCGACGCCCTCTTGCACCGATTCCTTAGGCTCAGCCCAGCCGGGACCATTCTCGGCTTCCATGGAGAAGAGGGCGAGATGCCCGGCCAATTGGGTCTAGGCCCCCACCATCTGGCGGTCACCTCCGATGGAACCGTTTATACGACGGAGATTCCAAACTTGCGAGTCCAGAAGTTTGTGCTGAAGGGCACCTCGCCGAAATGAATGTTAGGGACTAGCCGAGGCTGCTAGCCCAGGATGAGTTCGACTCCATTGTCCGACTTCTTGAGCGAGGCGACTTCCCCAAGCCGCGCGCCGAAGGCGCGAGCCTGCACGAGAGAGCCGTGCGCCACGTCAAAGGCCGACCGTCCGCTTCAGGGGCGGTTAGGCCTGATTCGTGTCCGGGGACCCACATTGCACGTCGAATCCCCGCAAAGCGAAGTAGTGAGGTATGTTCGTCATCGTCATGACGTGATCGGCTTGCAGAGAGCTGGCCCCAGCTTCTCAAAGAAGTCGAATCGCTCGGTGTGGCACGCTCCTGCAAACGCCGTCCACGGATCGTGCGTCTCAGCAAGCAAGCGAAGCCGGCCTTTCGGCTTGTCCCATTCCCCACCGTAGGAAACGCCCAGCAGAAAGCGATCCGCGTCGCTTGTGTTCTCGAAGATCGAGTTCACGGGCAGAGACTCTCCAATGGATCGCCGCGGTATGCTCGCCCGATAGAGCAAAGACCCGTTGTCTAGCATCGACAACTCCCAACCCTGCTCTCCCTCGACAAGATCTATATCGCGGACTCGAAAGTTGACCCCAGTCGTCACGCGGCCTAGCAACGCAAGCAAAGGCTTGTTCATGTTGGCTTCCAGAACAAGAACGGACTCTCGCAACGCCCCGTCGGGATACAAGAGTCGAGCCCGCGTGCGATGGATCAAATAGTAGAATCTCGAGCCAAGCCCCTTGGGTACGATTGAAGGTCACATGTCGACCAGTTCGACAAAGCACGCGGACACCCACGCGAAACCATTGTGCGTTGACAGCTCAGCTCCTGGAGGCACCATCGCGGAAAGCAACGAAGGCTCCACTGCATAGCTGACGAGGAAGCGCCGCCGTACGACGCCCACCATGTGAATACCGTCCAAATGCGCCGTGGGGTCAAGGTCGTAGGTTGTCACTGTCAATCCAGTCTGGGCTCCGGCCTAGTAGCCGGCGGCAAGGGTGCGGTGCGGGACGGCTGCGGATGCTGGGCGACTCATCGATATTGCCTTCGCGAGCAGTCTAACTAGACCCAGATCCGTTCGTAAGGACTCTAGCTGCCCTGCAAAAGTGTTTTGAACACCCGTAGAGAAGATGGAGTCTAGCGAGTTCAACAAAGAGATGAACAAGTGCAACAATTACGACAAGATGGGTATCCGGTTGACTCAGGTAGCCCCAAGATGTAGTATGCCGGCAGATGGAAGATTACCCTCAGAACCTGACAGAGTTCGAGGCCCGTTTTAGCAGTGAGGAGGCCTGCCGGGAGTATCTGTTCCGGCTGCGCTGGCCGGACGGTTCCCGCTGTCCGGGTTGCGGTTGTGGAAAGTCGTGGCCTTTGCGAAAAGTGCTGCTGCAGTGCGCTGCGTGTGGGCGCCAAACCTCGGTGACCGCCGGGACCATCTTTCAGGACACGCGCAGCCCTTTGCCGTTGTGGTTTCGTGCGATGTGGTGGGTCACCACCCAAAAGACCGGAGCCAGCGCTTTGGGACTTCAAGGAGTGTTGGGGCTCAACAGGTACGAAACGGCTTGGACCTGGCTGCACAAAATGCGGCGCGCGATGGTGCGGCCGGGACGGGATTTGCTCGCCGGGACGGTGGAAGTCGATGAAAGCTACTGGGGCGGGCTCGAAGAGGGCCTGCGGGGCCGAAACCTGAAAAACAAAGCATTGATCGCAGTAGCCGCTCAAGAGGATGGGCGGGGTATCGGCCGGATTCGCATGAAGAGAATCGAGGATGCCTCGGGCGAGAGCCTGTTGCCTTTCGTGGAGGAGTGCATCGAGCCGGGCAGCGTGGTGCATACCGACGGCTGGCCCGGTTACTCCGGGTTGAAAAAGGAAGGCTACGTCCATCAGGTCACAGTTGTCAGCAGGCAGGAGCAGTCCGCGTCGGAATTGATGCCCCGCGTCCACCGCGTGATGTCACTGCTCAAGCGCTGGCTGCTGGGCACCCATCAGGGCGCCGTGAGCCACAAACATCTGAACTACTACCTGGACGAGTTCACCTTCCGTTTCAACCGCCGCAAATCCAAAAGCCGCGGCAAACTCTTCTATCGGCTCGTTCAGCAGGCGGTAGCCGTGGATCCCGCGACTTACAAGATGATTGTTCACCCGGTTACAGAACCCAAGAAAATCCCCAAACCACAAGATATTGGGGCTACCTGAGTCAACCGGATACCCATCTACGACAAATACGTCGGGATGGACGTTCACAAAAACAGTATCTCGGTCGCTGTCGCCGCGGCGGGGCGGGGCGAGGCGCATTTCTACGGCAAGATCGACAACCGGCCTGAAGCCATTCGTCGCTTGATTTCCGCACTCGCCCCGTCTGGTCAGAGGCTGCACTACTGCTACGAAGCCGGCCCCTGTGGCTACGGCATTTGCCGGCAGATTCGTGACACCGAACACGATTGCGACCTGGTCGCGCCGTCGCTGACCCCGCGCAAATCCGGCGATCGCGTCAAGACCGATCGGCGCGACGCGCTGACCCTGGCTCGGCTCGATCGCGGCGGCGAGCTCAGCACGGTCTGGACGCCCTCTCCGGAACACGAAGCGATCCGCGATCTGAGCCGCGCGCGCGGCGACTGCAAACTCATCGAGAAACAACTTCGTCAACGCCTCGGAGCTATGCTGCTGCGCCACGACAAGCGTTTCCCCGGGCGCAAGAATTGGACGCAAGCGCACTTTCGCTGGCTCGAGACGCAACGCTTTGAACAGCCGGCCTCGCAGATCGCCTACGAAGAATACGCCGAGGCGATACGCCAGGCGCAAAGCCGAACGGCTCGCCTCGAGCAGCAGTTGCATGATTAGCTGGAAGGCTGGAGCCTGGGAGGGCCAGCGCAGGCGTTGACGGCGCTGCGGGGCGTGGACTGGCTGGCGGGGATGACGTTGCTGGCCGAGCTGGGCGATCTCACACGCTTCGACTCCCCGCGCGAGCTGATGGGTTTCGTCGGTGTGTGACTTCGTCGGAGAACACGAGCGGAGCGCGACGCCGTCAAGGCGCGATCACCAAAGCAGGCAACGAGGAAGCTCGCCGTCTGCTGGTCGAATGCTCCTGGGCGTATCGCTTCCCGGCACGCCGCTCGCGGCTGATTCAACGCCGTGCCGAGAAGGCGTCGCCCCCAGTCCAAGCGATCGCCTGGAAGGCGCAGGTGCGGCTTTGCGGTCGCTTTCGCAAGCTGCGCAACAACGGCAAACACGCGAATGTCGTCGTGACCGCGATCGCGCGGGAACTGCTGGGATTCATCTGGGCAATCGTGATCGAACAGACCCGAACACAACAGGAGAAACAGGGATTGAATGCTTGCTGAACGCTCGAGACGGCCGACAAGGAGACCGCCAGGGAGACCGCCATCGCCCTCGATTGACGTCGTAGGCGACCGGCCGAAACCTGTCAAGGGTACGCTTCGCCGCGGTAACCCGCGCCCTTGACAGAACCCGTCCGGCCGCCAAGAGGCACCTTATACGAGGGCGATGGCTAGCTGCCGAGGGCGATGAGCTGCCAGCAAGCGGTAGCGATAACGATTTTGGTTGCCGGCTTCGGGCGGCAGCCTCACAAGGTAGGACAAGGAGGACGGCTGACTGGAAACTGAGCCTGCCAGGAGAACCCTCGACTGCGCTAAGAAGCACTTGATGGAGCGACCTTCGTCAAGGAAGCGCTCGGTTGAACGATCTTCGTCCGTAGAGTGAGGCAGCTCCACGATGCAGACTACTCTGGCGAGAACCCGCGAATATCAGATGGATCCATCGTCGTAAACGCTCTCTTCCACAGGCTGTTTCTTCATGTCCTCGTTCGTTGGCCAACGCGGAGTTGAGGCTCCGCGCGACAGCAGTCGTGCGCGCAAACTTGACAGGTCACACCATATCAGCGCAGGGCTCGTTAGAGACCTGCGGCTTTTCGTTATGTTCACGCGCCGGGTGCGGCCCGACAACAGGCCGCAGGTCTCTGACGAGCCCTGCGCTACGGGGTTCGCCAACTACTCAAGCAACGCAAAGGTCGCCTTACGGACGGATTGTCTACTAGACTAGGCGGCAAATCCAGCCGCTGCTCGCATCGGAATACCAGAGCACCCCTTTGTGCATATCAAGGCCGTGGGGCACGGGATCCGCCTCCGTCAACTGAATCTTGGCCAGAAGCTTTCCATCCTTGGGATCCATCTTGTAGATCGCGCGGTCGTTGGACTCCACGCACCATAGAAATCCGTTGTCCAAAGCGAGTCCATGCGTGGGGACACCGGGCGCGGGGATGTCACGCACGATCGTGCCCGTCTCGGGTTCCATCAGCATGAGCTTTCCGGAAGCCGGAACGGCCATCCAGTATTTGGTATCGATCCACCTCATCCCATGCGCGCCGGAGGGTGTCTGCCCCGGCCTCGGCTTTCCCCAAATGCCCGAACCCGGCGTGATCCACGAAGCTAATGTCTTGCCTGTCTGCGGATCGACCTTTAGCGTCTTTGGCGGAGTCCCATCGGCGGTCTTGGTCAATCCAATCCAGAGGGCTCCGTTCCCGTAGGTGATCCCGCTGCCATGAATCGATTCTGTCTGGATTTCGTGGAGCACGGAACCATCCTCAATGCGCACCTTGTAGACCTTGTTCGGATCAACCTGGTCCAGAATCCACAGACCATCGTCAACGAACTGCAGGGCGTTGGGCTGACGACAGGGCGCCTTGAATGCTTTCTCTACATGTTTGGCAATGACCGGTAGATTGGTCTTATCATGCGCAGCCCCCAGCAAAGAGGCCGCGGTTATGCTGGATGTAGCGGCTAGCCTTCCTGTAGTGGCCAGAAAGACGCGCCGGGAAACCTCTTGTTCGTTTGCCATACGATCCTCGTTGCTTCAGTAATTCAACTCTCTCTTGCTGGCACGATTCCTCGCCGGTAGTCCAGGTTTGCCAGCGTGTTCTTGCTGGCGCCTTTGCCAGGCAAGCACGTGTGCCGGAGTGCGGGACGTTGCTTGCCCTGAAGCATTGTAGAACATCTCCAACAAGGAGCTCCAGCTAGAGGTGCTGAAGGAAGACAAGCGCGTCATCTTGGCGGCAGTCGCGCACGCCCCAGCGAATTCCCGAAGTTTAGGTAATTCCACTGCCTCCGTCATTCGAAAATAGGTGCCAGCTTCGCCAGCACTTCATCCGTGATCGCGTCAGGCAGGCTTTCCAGCTTCTTGCCGCCACGTGCGGTGAGGTCGAGGACGCGCGGTTGGTCGCAGCGCACAATGCCGGTCGTTTTCGTACCCGCGCCCCTCAACGTCACCGCAAATCCAGCCGTGCGCGCAAAACTTCCGCCGCTGGTGACGGGGACGGTAACAGGGAGCTTCGTCACACGGTTGAAGGCCTCCGGCGACACGATCAGGACCGGCCGACGGCCCTTCTGCTCGTGCCCCGAAGTCGGATCGAGGCTGACGAGCCAGATTTCGCCGCGCTTCATCAGATCAGCTCGCCACCGGCGGGTTTGCTATCGAGCCATTCGCGCTCTGCCTCGCTGATTGGCGCTTTCGGATCGCATTGAGCGAGTAGTTCCTTCAGGGTATAGTGAGGTCGCTTCCGCGGTTCCACGACAAGCCGCCCGCTCTCGACCGCAAGACCAACCTTGGCCCCCGGCCGCAGCCCCAGCATATCGAGCAGGGCGGGCGGGACCGCTAGCATGATCGAACCGCCGACCTTGCGCAGTTTCGTGGTGTGCATTGCGTCGTCCATAAATGATATTTTAGTATAACTTCAGTGGCGGACTAGCAACAATACTCGTCACTTCAGAACATTTCTGTGGCATACTGTTTCGGAGAACAGGAGGTCTCAGATGGCACGAACGAGAGCAGCACTGCCGCCCGGCAGTCGCATTACCGACTACATCAGCTTGGGCGTGATCGCGCACTGGTTCCCGCGTCACGCGGTTGATCGCGTCTTGCGAGACTGCGGCCGGGCCTCGCGGCGACAACGCGACTTGCCGGCACCTGTCATGGTCTACTACGTCATCGCCCTGGCGCTGTATATGCAGTCGTCCTACCGCGAGGGGCTGCGTTGCCTGCTGGAAGGATTGCAGTGGCTGCAGGATCCCGCTGCGCCGCTCAAAGTGGCGGGCGATTCGGGGATCTCGCAAGGCCGTTCGCGATTGGGGGTCGAGCCGGTCGAGCAGTTGCACGACGAGTTGGTGCGACCGTTGGCGACGAAAAAGACGTGCGGATCGTTTTATCGGGAATGGCGTTTGGTTTCGCTCGACGGTTCGACGCTCGATGTCGCCGATCAGGCCGCCAACCGCACGGCGTTCGGCTATCCGGGCGCCTCGCGGGGAGCCAGCGCGTTCCCGCAACTGCGCTTCGTCTCGTTGCTGGAGAACGGCACGCACGTGCTGTTCGCCAGCCGCATGGGGCCCTGCGCGAGGGGCGAGATCACGCTCGCCAAACAGGTTCTGCCGGCGCTCGCGAAGGGCATGCTGTGCTTGGCGGACCGCAATTTCCTCGGCTATCAGCTGTGGCGGCAAGCACGCGAGACGGGCGCGCACCTGCTGTGGCGAGCCAAGAAACATCTGCGCTTGGACGTGCTCGAGCGCTTCGCCGATGGCTCCTACCGCAGCGCGATCTACGCCTCGGAAGCCGACCGGCGCAAGCGCCGGCGGCCGCTCGCTGTGCGCGTCATCGAGTATCAGCTCGAGGGCATTGACGACGCTGAGGAGTTCTATCGACTGCTGACGACGATTCTCGATCCCGCGCAAGCGCCGGCGGTGGAGTTGGCGGCGCTGTACTCGGAACGCTGGGAGATTGAGGGGGCGCTCGACGAACTCAAGACGCATCTGCGCGGCGCGCGGATCGTGCTGCGCAGCAAGACGCCGGAGTTGGTGCGGCAAGAGTTCTACGGATTACTGATGGCGCATTTCGCGATCCGCGGGTTGATGCACGAGGCGGCGCTGCGCGCCGACGAAGATCCGGATCGATTATCGTACCTGCATGCAGTGCGGGTCGTACGACGCAAGTTGTCCCGCGTGGTCGCGATCCCCCCCCTCGGGACAAGGAAGCGTTTGATGAGGCGGTCTTGAGGGAACTCCTGGACGAGCGCGTGCACTCGAGCCGGGGGATGCGACGTCCGCGTAGCGTCAAGCGCAAGATGAGCAGCTACAAACTGCGACCACCTGGCGCGCTGTCCCGTGAGCGGACTGACTTCGCATCCTGCGTCAGGATACTTAAGTGAAGAGTATTGCAGCTAGCAAGCCTTTTCCACAATCCGGCCGTAGGGCGACCTTTGAGTTGCTGAGTTGTTGGCGAACCCCGTGGCGCGGGGCTCGTCAGAGACCTGCGGCCTGTTGTCGGGCCGCCCCCGGCGGATGAACTTAACGAAAAGCCGCAGGTCTCCGACGAGCCCTGCGCTACGGATGTTCAAAACGCTTTTGCAGGCAACTAGAGTCCCTACGGACGGATCTGGACCTTTTCGGACGCTGCGCTTTCCGGTTATCCTCTTTGTTGTAGATCGAGTTTGTTGTAGATAGAGATCGACAACGTCACTCTCATTGAGTTAACACATGGTCGGTGGCAACTGCTTACCAGCCGCCCCGCCCGAAAGCCAACAGCAAATCATGGAGCAATCGAATGGCAATCCAGACAGAACTGATCGAATACACCGACCACGGAGTCACTCTCGAGGGATATCTCGCCTGGGATGACGCCGGAGCCGAGCCCAGGCCAGCCGTCATGGTCTCGCACGCATGGGCCGGAAGAAGTGAGTTCGAGTGCGAAAAGGTGCGGCTGCTTGCCGAACTAGGGTACGTCGGATTTGCTCACGACCTCTACGGCAAAGGAGTCCTGGGCGGGGGCACGGAGGAGAACTCCAAACTCATGCAACCTTTCCTCGATGACCGTGGCATGTTGCAGGCTAGGTTGGCGACCGTTTTGGGCGTGCTGCGCGGCCAGCCCTTGGTGGATGCCACGCGCGTCGCCGCCATCGGATATTGCTTCGGAGGCCTCTGCGTTCTGGATCTCGCCCGCTCGGGCGCTGATATCAAAGGCGTCGTCAGTCTGCATGGGCTGCTAAATCCTGCCGGCAATACAGCCGGCACAAAGATCACGGCCAAAGTGCTTGCCCTCCACGGCTGGGATGATCCGATGGTGCCACCAACACGGGTCGAGGCGTTTGCGAAAGAGATGTCTGAAGCCGGCGCCGACTGGCAACTGCACGCCTACGGAAACACTCTCCACGCCTTCACGAATCCCGCCGCCAACGACGCCAATTTTGGGACCGTCTATGATGCGGACGCGGACCGCCGCTCGTGGCAGTCAACACGCAATTTCTTGGCGGAGTTGTTTGGGTAAAGGTAACAAATGGCGGCTTCCTGTCCCGTCAGCGCACGAACGTGGACTACCGCCTGCGGCTGAGCGTGGACTTCCGTCCACGCCGCTGCCAGGCCGTCTGACATTTCCGTCGGTGGTTGGCTTAAGATAGGTGTGCCATGCGTCGCCAACCGATTTTCCCAGCATCCTTCGTTGTCCTGCTTGCGTTCGCGGGATGCTCGCCAGCGCCAACCGGCGAGGATCAAGCGGCGCTCGCCGAGGAGTCCAAAGCACGCCTCGCCCAGATCGAAGGATCCATCACCCTCGAAGGACTCGAGCAGCCCGTCGAAGTACTGCGGGATAAATGGGGAGTCGCTCACATCTACGCCAACACAGTTTCAGACTTGTTTTTCACGCAAGGGTTCGTAGCGGCGCAAGACCGCCTCTACCAAATCGAGATCTGGCGGCGCACCGGCAGCGGCGAGCTGGCGGAGGTTTTCGGTTCCGACTATATCGAGCGGGACCGCATTGCCCGGCTGGTTCGCTACCGCGGCGACATCGAAGCCGAGTGGGAAAGCTACTCGCCCGACACCAAAGCGATTGCCAAGGCCTTCACGAGCGGCATCAATGCCTTCGCGCGAAACGCCGGCGATCGGTTGCCCATCGAGTTCGAGCTTCTCGGCTTTCAACCAGGTGAGTGGAAGCCCGAGGACACCCTGCTGCGCATTGCCGGTCTGCTAATGACCCGCAATGCCACTCAGGAAGTGGCGCGCGCCGAGATGGTTCACAAGCTGGGCCTCGAAGCGACGGCGAAGTTCATGCCGACCGATCCGCATCGTGAGCTGAAACCCGATCCCGAGGTTGACCTTGCCGGGATTGACGAAGGCGTGTTGGCAGGCTACCGCAACGCCGTCTCCATCCCGACTCTCTACGGAGAAGATGGCAGCAACAACTGGGTCGTCGACGGCACGCTGAGCAGCACCGGCAAACCCCTGCTCGCGAGCGACCCTCACCGCCCCGTCATATTGCCGTCGCTGCGCTACATGGTGCACCTGGTCGGCCCCGGCTGGAACGTCATCGGCTCCGGAGAGCCCGCGCTTCCCGGTGTCGCCATCGGCCACAACGAGCGGGCCGCCTGGGGGTTCACGATCGTGCAGTATGACCAGGTGGACCTCTACGTCGAGAAGACCGACCCGGAAAACCCCAACCGATATCTCTACCGCGGCGATTGGCTCGACATGCAGATTGAGCGGGAACAGATCAATGTCAAGGGCCAGGCCGAGCCGGCCGAGGTGGAACTCAAGTTCACGCGCCACGGGCCGGTCATCTGGGAAGACCAAGCCTCGCACCGCGCCGTGGCCGTGCGCTGGAGCGGGGCCGAGCCCGGTACGGCCGGTTACCTCGGCAGCCTGGCGATTGACCGCGTGCAAAACTGGGACGACTTTGTGAACGCCATGGCCCGCTGGAAGCTCCCTTCGGAGAACATCGTCTATGCCGACGTGGACGGCGATATCGGCTGGATTCCCGCCGGGCTGATGCCGATCCGCAAGAACTGGTCCGGTCTGCTGCCGGTTCCGGGACACACGGGCAAATACGAGTGGGAGGGATTTCGCACGATCGATGAGCTTCCCCGCATTCACAACCCCAGCCAGCATTACGTCGCGACGGCGAATCACAACATTCGTCCCGAAAACTATCCGCATGACTTGGGCTTCGACTGGTCGGCTCCCTATCGTTTCCAGCGTCTCGAAAAGGTCTTGGGCGAGGGAAAGAAATTCACCGTGGAGGATTTCCAGCGACTTCAGCACGACGAAATGTCGATTCCGGCCCGCGAGCTATTGGGCCTGTTGAAACAATCTCCGCGCGGCGGCTCGGTACGCGTGCAGCAAGCGCGCATGATGCTCGAGGCCTGGGATGCGGTGCTCAGCAAAGACTCCGCGGCGGCAGCGCTTTTCGAGGTCTGGTTCAAGGAGTTGACGCCACGATTCATTGGCTCACAAATCCCGGAACCCGAGCGACGGCTCGTCGAGAGAAACCTGCAGTTGCCGGTCTTGATCCGTCTGTTGAAGGGCCTTCCCGAAAGCGAGAAAAATTCGATTCTGGCGGATTCGTTCGATGCGGCTGTCAGCGAGGCGGGGCGCTTGCTGGGAGGCGATATGTCTTCATGGAAGTGGGGCACGCTCCACACGATTACGTTCCGGCATCCGCTGGCGGAGAGCGCCGAGCGAAAAGCCTTGTTCAATCTGGGACCAGTGGAGCGGGGCGGCGACGGCAACACACCGAACGCCACGCGCGGCCCCGGCTATACGCAGTCGAACGGCGCGTCCTACCGCCACATCCTGGATGTTGCAGATTGGGACCGTTCGGTTTTCACGAGCACGCCGGGCCAGTCCGGGCAGCCCGGCAGTCCGCACTACGACGATCTGTTGCCGCTGTGGGCAGAGCACGAGTACGCGCCCCTGGTTTTCACGCGCGAAGCGGTAGAGGCGAACACGGCGAACACGCTGCGTCTGGAGCCCCGGTAAGGACCACGCTAGAGACGTGGAGGCAACATCGAAACGACATAGAAACACGACATTGAAACCACCTGCTCGGCATGGATTATCGCCTCCTGCTCAGCGATAGAACGGCCCGCTCTTGAGCCAGCGCGGACCGTAATGCGGCTCGGGCTGTCCCACTTCGAGCGCACCGAGATCCGGGGCGTCTCCGCTGAAGCCGTCATTGACCGTCGGGATTGGCACCCCGGCGTCAACAGCTTTGCTATTCGGCTTCAAGCGGAAGCTCAAGTCCATGGCGTGGTAAACCGCGTGCCGCTTGGAGGGATCAGGAGGGGTCATCTCCTCGAAGATGTCGAAGTCCACTTCCAGTCCGTGCTGCTCCTGGCCACTAGCCGCCTGGAATTCTTTCAGCGTTGAGAAGGTCTTCCAGTCCTCAGGCGTCGGTTCATACATCGAACGGCCGTCTCTGGGAGCGAGCCAGCGATACTGCTCGGAGACTCCCTTATTGGGCCGGTAGCCGTTGTAGTCGGAACTGTGGGCTTCGGTGGCATTCGACCAGGTCATCACGCCACGGTCCGGGGTATCCCGTCCCATGAACAAGTTGTTGCGGTAGTGCATGTTGGACGAGGGGTCGCGCGCTACTTGTTCGCCGATGATCGTGTTGTGAAAGGCGAATAGTCCGGCGGCCTTGGCGGAGAACTTGAAGGCGACCCCGCTGGGGACGTGGTAAAGAATGTTGCGGATGAAATAGGCCGGCCCACCGAAGATCGGTTGCGAGCTGTAGCCTCCGTGGGCCGCATTGACACCCCGGTTGTTATACACGCGGATGTTGTGCACGCCGCCGTCGGTCTCGATGAAGTCGTCGCCGGAGAGGTGTATGTCGTTGTTGTAGATATCGATCGATGAGGCACGCCGCTCGGGGTCCTGCTCCGGCGTGCCGTAGGTCGAGATGCCGATGCCGTCGTGAAAGTAGGCGATGGCGTTGTGCGCAATGACGTGGCCGGGCCCGTAGACCTTGACGGCGTAGTAGCTGCGAACTTCGTGGGAGCCATAGGGGCCGGCGCTCGCCCATAGCCGACCCGTCCAGCCGACGAGAAGGTTGCGTTCTTCGGTCCGGCCGAGAAAAATGTTGTCAGCGATGTAGAAGTCGCTTGAGCCGGCATATTCAGTCCAGACGCCGAAGCCGATATCCTCGAAGCGGCAATTCTTGACGGTCAGGCCCACCGCACCCAGCACCTCTTTCATCCCGGCGAAAATGGCGACGTCGGTGTTGCGGAAGGTGAGTCCGTCGAAGATGTGGTGGGCCGAAGCCATCACGTCGAACATCCGATGGTTGCCCGCACCGTCGAAGACGACTTCTCCGTCTCCGGCGGCTTTGATCGTGATGGGTTTTTCCGGCGTCCCCTTGAGGGTGAGCCACATGGTGCCGTCGAAAGGCGTCATCATCGCGTCGACGTAGTTGAACCGCTCGTTCCTGTAGAGACCGGCATGGACCAGGATGGTGTCGCCGGGTTGGACGCGGCGCTCCCAAACGACGCTCCAGTCGCCGAGTCCGGCTCCGTAGTAGGCTTGCAGCAGGCTCGTGAAATGAGGTTCAATCCGCTCACCTTCGTGATAGGGAGGATAGACGTGCAGGGTTCGCCCCCCTTTGAAAGGCTGCGGTTCGGTACGGGTCGTGACCCGCACGGCGCGGATCGCCTGCCCGCTGGCCCCGTCCGGGTCAGTCAGCTCGAAGCGGCACTCGTATTCCGTGCCAGCCTCGAGGTTGAGGATGCTGCCCGCAAAACCATCGGGGACGGTGTAGTCGAGATGCTCACGTGTACGGAAGATGCGCTCGCCGCCGATGCGCACCAGTGGAAGCGCTGGGCGCCATGCAGATTCGCCGACGCGTCGAAACTCGACCGTGACCGAGGCGTTACGATTGGCATCGCCGCTGATCGTCCACTCGAAACCCAGGTTGTGCAGCGTCGGATGCTCGACCGTGAAGTCGCCGGCTCGGGTGCTGTCCTGAGCGTGGACGGAGGAGGCAAGCAGGAAAAACAGGCACGGCAGATGGAATCTCATTTCATCCAGATTCTAGACGAATTTACGGTTTCAGCGCTTGGCACAGCGAGCAGGCTCGAACCCTGGACACGCGACAACAGAGGCTTGGGCGGAAGTCCATGCTCAGCTACTGAGCTGCTTCGCTCACCTGCTGAACAAGGCAAGTGAGGCGTCTGGGCTGGTTCCGCGGCTGAGGCATCCGAGCCCGTCGGTTGCACGGAACATTTCAGTCTGCCCGCCAATTACTGGTTCTCTTCGCCACCACCGCAAGGATTTTCTTCGCCTGTGGTCGGCTAAAATGTAGCCGATTGGCGCCCGCCAGTTGCAGCATCCGTTCCCCAACCTGCGCGCTCATCAGTCCGTTGGACGTGTGCCCCCGGCCCAACAACAGGTGGCCCAAGTCGTGCGCGATGATATGGCCTACCACGACTCCTAGTCTCGCGAACGCATCCCCGCGGATCAGCTCCTCCACCCGGTTGACGAATATGTATGCCGTGTCGCCGTAAGGCTTGCCCGCGGGCTGGGTCATTGCAAAACCCAGGGCACTTTTCGGCAGACCAAACAACTCCTTCAGTGTGGGATAGGCTTGCTTTGCGGGAAGGATCAGGGTTAGTGGAAGAACGTCCCGGCCACTGGCGTCCGGGGCCGACGCGCTGGGAGCTCCCGTCGACGTTGAAAAATGGCGCCACTCGACATCGATTCCGGCTCTGCCGAAAATTGCCGTCGCCTTTTCTTTGGCTACCTCCAATTCCGCGGGACCGGCCGCGCTGTTGTCGACGACGAGAACGGAAAGCAAGAAAGGCGCTTGCCCGCTCGTGGGGGACGCGCCAGCCCATGCCGCGCTGCTGAAGAGAAAGGCAAATCCGATGGCTAGCTGCTGAGTAACTCGAGTAACTGACTGCTTCATGACTCTCACCTCCGGAAAGGGTTGGTGAGAGCAGAATGAGCCGATCCCGCCGGTAGCTCAATCGACTGCGAGTTAACTCCGAGTTAACCCGTCATTAACAGGTAACCCATTGATAAAAAAGGGTTGCCGGATCACTGAAATGGAAGGGATGAAGCAACAGAGGCGTGGACGGAAGTCCACGCTCTCGAGTTTGGCTTTTCCGCAAGAGAGGGGGAAGGGCCGGGGCAGGGCCAAAGCGCTAGCGGGAAGCGTAGAGCAGGGCTTGGGGGAGCGAGTGCTGGAGTTTCTGGGGCTTCATGCCGGCCTGGCCGGGGGAGGGGAAGCTGCAGAAATGTCGCAAGCCTTCGCCCCACAGCTCGGCGCGCAGTCGCTGGAGCAGATCCTGCGTCGTGGCGCGCGGCTTCTTCTTGCCCGCCTGCCACTTCGGCGGCGGCAAAGCGTCAGGGGAATTTTCCGGCGCTGCGGCTCTGCGCGCCGCCAGCAACAACCAGCTGTAAGCCGCGACGATCATGCGCGGCACCTCGGCCACCGAACGCGGATGCCGCACTTGTGCCTCGCCCACTCCGAGCAGCGTCTTCTGGTCGCGAAAGTTGACTTCGATCTCCCAGCGCCGCACGTAATGCTGCACGATGCTCTGCAGCGAAAGATCCGGATCGCTGACGATCAGATAAGCCGGCTGGCGATAGAGCAGCTTGGCGCCCGGGCGCGGCCGGTAGGCCAGCGGCGCGATCACCACCAAGCGCAAATTCCGCTGCCCTCCGGCCGGACGCCAGCGCAGCGGCGACAGCGTCTTGACGCGAAAGCGATGGACTTTGCCGGCCGCCCAGGCTTCGACCGTTTCCCACTCGACGTCTTCGTCGCAGCGCAACTGCTGCGGCGTCGGAGCGCGCTCGCCATAGAGTCGTCCCCGGCCGCGGGCGCCGGCGGGCGGCGGCGTGGGCAGATGGTAGAGCTTGGCGTCCTTGCGCACACGTCCGATCAAAACCGTGTTGGAGGGCAGCTGCTGCAACACCACGCAGTTGGTGAAACGGCCGTCGACGACGACCTGAGCGGCCGCTGCGCCGAGCCCGAGTCTTGATCCAACTGCTGCCGCAGAAGCTGCAGCCGGCGGGTGCCTTGGGCCGCCATCGAGTCTTTGCGGCAAGCCTGCCGATACTGCTTGCGTTCTTGGTCGGAGGCGTTGATAAAGTTGCGTGGCCGCCGCGGCGTGGGCGCGTGTTGATAGTCGACGGGGATGGCGCGGGCCGGGCCGAGCTCGTCGGCGCCGGGCAGGACCGAGATGGCCAGCACGCGCTGGGCGCGGATGAAGTTGGTGTGAAAGGGCGGTCCCAGCGGATCGCGGCGCCAGGCGACGCCGGGGATTGTCGGGCCTCGTTTGGGCAGCAGCGAATCGTCCATGGCGACGACCAGCGGCGCGGCGGGATCGAGTTCTCTGACGACCCCGCGGCGGGTCACCGCAAAGAGCGAGTCGGGGTCGAGGCGGGCTTTGGAAAAGAGGCGATAGACGGCCGACCAATCCTGGAAGCCGGCGCCGCAGGTGTGCAGCATACCGGTGACGGTGTGGCGGCCCAGCCCCACCAAAGTGGCCAGCATCAGGGTTTCGATTTTTTGCTTGACGCGCCGCTGGCCGGCACGGCCGAAGGCCTCGCGGGCGAGGGCTTGGAAGGCGTCGAGGAGCCGGGCCGAAGAGTTCTTTTTAGAACAGAAGGCGGCGCCTGCGGGCGGTTGAGGACGAGCTGATTTTTACTTTCCACGAACCACTCGACGAGTTCGCCACGGGAGAACTCCATGGCCTGGGCGAGAGCGGAGGGGAAGTTGATGTACCATTGCCGGCTATTCTTACGGTCAATGAGCTGAACTTTGGTGGGGAATCCCATGGGTCTCCTGGAGCAGAGAGAGCAGAAGATGGCCTGCTCTATCGGACGAGAAAAAGAGAATTGTCTCTAGTCATACAACTAGATACAAGAATACAACAAGATGGGTATCCGGTTGACTCAGGTAGCCCCAAGATGTAGTATGCCGGCAGATGGAAGATTACCCTCAGAACCTGACAGAGTTCGAGGCCCGTTTTAGCAGTGAGGAGGCCTGCCGGGAGTATCTGTTCCGGCGGCGCTGGCCGGACGGTTTCCGCTGTCCGGGTTGCGGTTGTGGAAAGTCGTGGCCTTTGCGAAAAGTGCTGCTGCAGTGCGCTGCGTGTGGGCGCCAAACCTCGGTGACCGCCGGGACCATCTTTCAGGACACGCGCAGCCCTTTGCCGTTGTGGTTTCGTGCGATGTGGTGGGTCACCACCCAAAAAACCGGAGCCAGCGCTTTGGGACTTCAAAGAGTGTTGGGGCTCAACAGGTACGAAACGGCTTGGACCTGGCTGCACAAAATGCGGCGCGCGATGGTGCGGCCGGGACGGGATTTGCTCGCCGGGACGGTGGAAGTCGATGAAAGCTACTGGGGCGGGCTCGAAGAGGGCCTGCGGGGCCGAAACCTGAAAAACAAAGCATTGATCGCAGTAGCCGCTCAAGAGGATGGGCGGGGTATCGGCCGGATTCGCATGAAGAGAATCGAGGATGCCTCGGGCGAGAGCCTGTTGCCTTTCGTGGAGGAGTGCATCGAGCCGGGCAGCGTGGTGCATACCGACGGCTGGCCCGGTTACTCCGGGTTGAAAAAGGAAGGCTACGTCCATCAGGTCACAGTTGTCAGCCCGCAGGAGCAGTCCGCGTCGGAATTGATGCCCCGCGTCCACCGCGTGATGTCACTGCTCAAGCGCTGGCTGCTGGGCACCCATCAGGGCGCCGTGAGCCACAAACATCTGGACTACTACCTGGACGAGTTCACCTTCCGTTTCAACCGCCGCAAATCCAAAAGCCGCGGCAAACTCTTCTATCGGCTCGTCCAGCAGGCGGTAGCCGTGGATCCGGCGACTTACAAGATGATTGTTCACCCGGTTACAGAACCCAAGAAAATCCCCAAACCACAAGATATTGGGGCTACCTGAGTCAACCGGATACCCATCTACAACAAAATGTTTCCGAGGGTTTTCTGCCCCCCCATCCCCCCAAGCTTCCCCAATGTGCGATTTATCTAGTCAAACGCCAAACTCGAGAGCGTGGACGGAAGTCCACGCTCAGCAACCGGGAACGGCATCGCAAGCTTGTGTGAGCGCTAGCTCAACGACCGAGCACGGCATCGCAAGCTTGCACGAGCGCTAGCTCAGCGACCGAGCACGGCAACGCAAGCTTGTGCGAGCCCTAGCTCAACGACCGAGCACGGCAACCCCGGCATGCGCGCACGCTAGCTGAGCGTGGACTTCCGTCCACGCCTTCCATGAGGAGGCTCGGCATTGTCAAGGGAGGAGTGAAGAATTTTCAGCTGATGGGATGTTGGACCGGGCTTCCATCCGCACTCGTTGGTCGTCGCTGAGGACGCGGTGCTCTATGAAGTTCGATCTAGCGGCGCTGCTCTCTCTGTCTCGGCCTCTGCGGACCGGGCGTGGACTCGCAGTCGCCGCGAACTCGGTCTGTCCCTTTGCGCTGTTACGATTCCTCAACCTCCTTCAATCCGACGTTTCTACTTGCCTGCCTCGATCCGACGTTCTTCCTGCCGTCCCGGGCCTGATTCCATTTGGCATTCGATGCCGCCTTCCTTTTTCGCTCGGGAGGGAATTCGCGGCTGACAGCCGACACACGAGCGGTCGGCAGGCGGCTCGTTCCGGTGATCCCCTTTCCCTCATATAAGTCCTGCTCTCCGATCGGCCCGGAGCAGTCCAGGGCGCGCCGAGCGCGGCGAAGCGAACCCTGGACGGCGAGGACCGATCTGGAATCCTGCCAGCAGAGGGAAAGGGATTCGCTGCTCGCAGCGGTCTGCTAAGATTCGCATTTCTCAGCGCTAGCCTGCCGCTCGCGGGTTCGTCTGGTAAAACGGATCGAAGTCCACATCCTGACGCCACAGCACGTGCATCAGCACAGCCAGTTTGCGCGCCACCGCCACGATCGCTTTGCGCTTCGCGCAGGGGCCGCCGCGGGCCGCCAATCCCAGTCCCCAGCGCCGTAAGTCTGAATCTTCCCCGTGATATCCCAGAATGTATTGCGAACATTGCACCAGCAATCGCCGCAATAATCGGTCACCGCTTTTGGTAATACTCAACTGCGGTGAGCACTCGCCCGAGTCGCGGCGCTTGGGCCGCAGCCCCATGCGGGGTCCGGCGTCTCGACTGCTCCCGAGCCGCTGCGGATCGTTGTCCAGATTCAACACGAATGCCAGCGAGGTGATCGGTCCCACTCCGCGGATCGAGCGTAAACGTTGCGTCGCGGGATATTTTCCCTCCGCCAGCTTCTCGATATGTTTGTCATAGCGGAGGATTGCGGCGCTGACGTGTTGGATCACCTCGAGCAACGGCTCGAGCGCGACACGCAGCTCGTCGGGCAGCTGGGGGCTGGCTTTCTTTACGAAGGCCTCGCTGCGCGAAGCCGGCAAGCGGCCCCCGAAACTCTTCACGGTGCCGCGCACGCTGTTGATCAGTTTCGTGCGTGTCTCGACCAGGGTTTCCCGCGCTTTCAGCACGGCGCGGTCGCATTGGCTGGCCAGCGAACGGGGCCCGACGGCGTTCAGCATCTCGGGCATCCGCAGCCCCAACTCGGCCAGCCGTTCGGCGTCGCTGCGATCGTCCTTCGACAGCGATTGGGTGATCAGCGCCAGGCGGTGCGTGTCGGCCATCAGCGGCTCGTGCCCCAGCCGCTCGAGCAAGCGGTAGATCCAGTTGGCGTGGCAGCCGGCTTCGAGCACCACCCGCATCGCGGCCCAGCCGCCGAAGTAGCGCTCGAACGCTGCCGGCGAGGTGCTCAGCTTCTTGCGCTCGACGATGTTGCCGTCCAGATCGATCAAGCAGACATGGCTGTGCTTATCGCCCAGATCCACCCCGGCGACGACGTTCAGGCCTTGTTCGATCATCTTCCGTTTCGACACTTCTCTGAAAGTTTTGCTATTGTTTTTCATGGCTCGTCATCCTCCTTTTTTTCGTAATGGAAAAAACCTGGGATCGCCGCCGCAGGCGGCGAAGCCCGTTTGGGGAGTTTAGCTCACTCCCCGGATGACGAACCTCCTCATTTCATCTCTGTTGCTTCTACTTGCACTGCAAACCTCAAACGGCGTCCTACAAAGCGCTATAATTCCACTGAAACTCCGGCATTTCCATGCAGGATTCGATCCAATCTTCGGCGGGGAACGCCTCGACGAATCGAAGCGCGGCAAACCCGGAGGTTCACGTCGCGGCTCAGAGCTCTGAATACTCATGAAACTCTCTCTATCGGTGCGTGTCGCCGAGTCATTCCTGGACAAAAAGAAAGCCACGGCTACGATCGACGAGTTGATCGCGCAGGCGAAGGACAACGGCTATGAAGCCCTCTGTATGCGCGCCTCGCAGGCGGGCACACATTCGCCACCCGAAACGATCCGCGAGAAAAGCGAGAAGATCCGTGTGGCGGGGCTGGCCGTTTCGATGGTCACCGCCGATTTCGCCGTGCCGATGAACGATCACACCGGACCCGAAAGCCTGCGCAACATTACGCCTAGGAGTCTGTCCCACAGAAATCCGGCACGAAGGTAATACGGGGGCGAGATTGGATTTTTGAGGTCGGCAACGCGAGTGTCCGGCTGCGATCCGGATGCGATCCTTCGTTGCGGCAACAGCATCGCCTCTGTGACTCGATAGCGGCTTCCGTGGGCGGCTTTTTTCACGCTTCGCTCCGCTTAGGCCGCCGTCGGGAGCGCCTCCATCCTCGCCATCCGCCGCAGGTTCAACGCCATCGTTACCAAGCTCCATTCTCCTTGTACTTTCTTGAGACCCCGCAGCGAAAATCGCCGGAATCCTAACACCTCTTTCACCCATCCGAACGCTGGCTCCACCATCCCTTTGCGGCGCGCGTATTGTTGCTTGCCGCGCTGCTGCTCGAGGCGCTTCGCCATGCGCTCGCTCGCCGCTTCGGTGGCCTTGTTGTTTTGCTTCTTTTCTTCCTGGGCCGCCTTGCTTTCCCGCCGCAGCGCCACGATGCCCTCGATCTCGCGTTCCTCCATTGCCAGAAAGTTCTTCTCGCTCCGATACCCCGCGTCCGCCAGCAAACACTCCGGTTTGCTCCCCGTGTTTTGCTCCACTTGATCCACCATTTCGATGAGCGACCCGTTGTCGGCCGCGTTCTGTCCCACCTGCCGCGCCACGATCAACTGACGGCCTTCTTCCACCACCGCCTGCGCGTTGTAGCACTGTTGGAAACTCTGCTTCGACTTCATGATGCGGCTCTCGGGATCGCTGAAATTGCGTTGCGCTTGCGGCTTTGGCTCACCGAACTCCCACTTGAATTTCGAACAGCCGCCTTGCGGTCTCGTCTCCGAAGCCACTTTGCCGTCGCCGGGATGGCGCCCTTGCTGCTTGTCTTTTTCGGCCTGTTCGTCTTCCAGCGCCTGCTTGGCTTCCCTGATCTTTTCGAGCCGCTGCTCGCGTTTGTGCAGCTCGGGCGGCAGCTCGTCGCCGCTTTTGCCGGGGCCGTAGAGTTCGTCTTCGGCGGCGTCGGTTTGGTGCGCTTTCTCGAGCAACTGTTGAATTTCTTTTTCGAGCTGTTGCTCTTCTTCCTTCATGCGCTGGTAGCTCATCGCCTTGTGTTTGGAGGCGTTGGCTTTGATTTTCGTGCCGTCCAGCGCCACCGTCCCCAGTTTCACCAAACCCATCTTTTGGGCCAGCTGCACGAGCGCGACGAACAGCTTGCCAAACGTTTCCAAGTGTTGCTGACGGAAGCGATTGATGGTGCGAAAGTCGGGCTGATTGCCCGCCGCAAGCAGGCGTAGTGCAACGTCGTCGATCAGCTTGCTGGCGATTCTGCGCGACGAAAACACGCCCGTCGCGTAGGCGTAGACGAGCACCTTGACGAGCATCGTCGGGTGATAGGGCTGATTGCGCCGGCCGTCGCCCTCGTAGGGCTGGTGCAAGGCGCTCAGATCGAGTTGATCGAGTGTATCGGAGATGAAATAGGCCAGGTGGTCCCGCGGCAGCCAGTCCCGCGGCGACGGCGGAAATAAAAACGGCTGATCAGGCTCATAAGGCCGGTAGTTGGTCCCCATGCCTCTAGTTTCGCCCTTCCATGCAAAACATTCCACTCCTTGCTGGCTTTTTCTGTGGGACAGACTCCTAGCCCGCATTTCTCATCGTAGGGTGGCAGAAGACCGCCTTTTGTGGCATAAACATAATCACCACAAGATGTTTGAGCCAACAAGAAAGCGACCTTCGCCATGACAGAGTGTACCCAAACCAGCTTCAGCTTTGCCGGCCATGGCCGCCGCCAAGTGGTGGCCCGTTTCGATGGCGGCACGATCAGCTCCGACGGAGGCGGCGTGCTGTTGCGCCAACTCGAACAGCGCAGCGGCATCGTGCGGCAGTTCGCCGCCTGCTTCCGCGATCACCGCCAGCCCGCGCAAATCGAACACAGTGTGCGCCAGCTGGTTTCCCAGCGCGTCTACGGGCTGGTGCTCGGTTATGAGGATCTCAACGATCACGATCAGCTGCGCTGCGACCCGCTGCTGTCGCTGCTGTGCGGCAAACAAGACCTCGAAGGCAAGCAGCGACGGCGCCAAGACCGCGGCAAGGCCGGCGCCGGCAAGAGCACGCTCAACCGCCTCGAGGGGACTCCGGCTAAGGCCGACGCGTCCAGCCGTTACAAGAAGATCGTTCTCGACACGAGTGCGGCCGACCGCCTGCTGACCGCGCTCTACATCCAATCGCAACCGCGCCAACCCGAGCGCATCGTGCTGGATCTCGATGCCACCGACGACCCGCTGCACGGTCATCAGGAAGGGCGTTTTTTTCACGGCTACTACGGACACTATTGCTACCTGCCGCTCTACATCTTCGCCGGGGACCAACTGCTGTGCGCGCGCCTGCGGCCGGCCAACATCGACGCCTCGGCGGGGTCGCTGGAAGAAGTCCAGCGCATCGTCGAACAACTGCGGCGGACGTGGCCCGAAGCCGAGATCCTGCTGCGGGCCGACAGCGGTTTTTACCGCGACGAGATACTGAGCTGGTGCGAGGCGAATGCGGTCGATTACGTGATCGGACTGGTGAAAAACGCCCGTTTGCGGCGCCGCATCCAGAGGCGAATGAAGCTGGCCCGACGGCGTTTCTCTAAGACGGGCAAGGCGGCGCGGGCGTTCGGAGATTTCCGCTACCGCACGCGGACGAGCTGGTCGCAGCGGCGGCGCGTGGTGGCCAAGGCGGAGTATCTGGCGAAAGGTGAAAACCCGCGCTTCGTGGTGACGTCGTTGACGGCCAAGCAAGCGGCGGCGCAGCAGCTCTACGAGACGATTTACTGTGCCCGCGGGGAGATGGAGAACCGCATCAAGGAGCAGCAGATGGGGTTGTTCGCGGACCGCACGTCGACGGCCGAATTCCGGTCGAATCAGATCCGCTTATATTTTTCATCGATTGGATACTGTGTTCTGGAAGCGCTGCGGCGGCTAGGGCTGGCGGGCACGAAGATGGCGCGGGCGCAATGCACGACGATCCGTCTGCAGTTGTTCAAGATCGGGGCGCGGATCCGGATCACGGCGCGCAAGGTGTGGATTTCGCTGGCGACAGGATACGCCTGGGCGGGAGTGTTTGCCCAGGTGTATGACCATCTCGAACGAGGGGAGCCGCAGCGCTGCTGAAAACGGTGAGGCGACTTCAAGTAACACTGGAAGCAGACAGGCCTCGACAGGGGCGGCAATCGAGGTTTGGGCAAAAACGGATCCAAAACGTCTCGGCCAAGGCTGCCGACGGCATACGGGGCCCTTTATGACCCACGGCGGCCCAACCGAGAGGCGCTGCCGCCCCAAGACCATGAAAATCTCATCTCCCGAGCCGCGCCAACCCCGTTTCCGACAATCGGTGAGAAATGTGGGCTAGCCTCGATGTCGCCGAGGCTTTCGGCGCGGACTTAATCCGCATTTGCATGAAATCGGAGGACGATATCGCAACCGCCCAACGCGCCTCCGACGAGGCCGCCGAGCGTGGCATTCGTCTCGCCCATCAATCGCACTTGGGGAGCCTGTTCGAAACTACGGCCGGAGCGCTACGGGTGATTGAAGCGGTCAACCGGCCGAATTTCGGGATCATCTACGAACCGGCGAATTGGTGGATGGTCGGCCAGGACTACGGACCGGAAACCATCAAAAAACTCGGGGCCCACATCTTCAACGCCTACACCCAAAATCACCGCTTCAATCCGGAAAGCGATGTCTACCTTGACACCTGGACGAAAGGACGTGTTTTCCTGGATCACATCGGATATGGGAAGAAGGCGGCGTTGATTCCGAAGCCATGTTCGAGGGACTTCATGCCATCGACTACGACAGCTATGTGACTGTACACCAGTCCTTCGCCGGCATCATGTCGATCGATGAATCAGTGCGCAAGAGCGCGGAGTTCCTCAAGCCCCGTTTCGGAAGCGATGGATAGCTGGCTGGCGACTCGGTTAGCCTTGGCGTTTTGAGCCGCGACCGTGAGGGAGCGGTTGCTACACCCGAGCGGTCCACCGCCCAGGGCCCTCAGCACTACTGACTCAAGAGCCGTTAAGCCGCGAAGCGGTGCGGGAAAGTAGCTCGCTTGCCTCCCCTGAAAAATTGTTGAGTTGGCGGACTTGACCGCAGGTTGACACCCGCGGCTCTGATCTGTTTTCAGGGCCTCCGACAACAGGACCGGCCCAGAGGGCGCGATATAGTAGGAACGATGGCCCTTGCATCGCGCACCCTCTTGGTTTTCGCCCTGCTGATCGCCGCCCTGCCCAGCGTCGCCGCAATCCCCTCTCCCGAGTCTCATTTCGGGTTCCAGATGGGCGCCGACCGCGAACTGGTCGAGTGGCAGAGCGTTGTCAGCTACTTCCAGCAGCTCGGCGCTGCCAGCAATCAAGTCCTAGTGCAGGAGCTCGGCAAGAGCACCGAAGGCCGCCCGTTCATACTCGTCACCGTCGCCAGTCCGGAAACGATCGAGAAACTCGACCGCTACCAAAGCGTTCAGGCGCAGCTCGCCGATCCCCGTGGCACCTCGTCCGAGCAAGCGGAAGCTCTCATTGCCGAGGGCAAGACCGTTGTACTCATCACCTGCTCGATCCATTCCACCGAAGTCGGCTCCACCCACACCGCGATCGAGTTCGTCCACAAATTGCTCACCGAGGACACGCCTCGCCACCAGGCTATTTTGAAGGATACGATCTTCCTGCTCATCCCTTCACTCAACCCGGACGGCGTCGACAAAGTGGCCGCCTGGTACAAGAAGTTCCTCGGGACGCGCTACGAAGGCGCACCGATGGTCGAGCTTTACCACAAGTACACGGGCCACGATAACAACCGCGATTGGTACATGTTCACGCAGGCCGAAACTCGCCTGACCGTGGAGAAGGTGCACAACGTCTGGCGTCCTCAGATTGTTTACGACGTTCATCAAATGGGGGGCCGCGGAGCCCGTATGTTCGTGCCGCCGTGGATGGATCCGATCGAGCCGAACATTGACCCGCTGATTGTTCAACAGGTCAACAATCTGGGCACGGCGATGGCGGTTGACCTGACCTCCGCCGGGAAGAAAGGTGTCGTGGTCAACGGAATCTACGACTACTTCACCCCGGCGCGTCATTATCAGAGCTACCACGGCGGCTTGCGGATTCTAAGCGAAACGGCGAGTGTGCGTTACGCTTCGCCGGTCAAAGTCCCCTTCGCCTCTTTGGAGATTCAGGGGCGCGGCTACAACGCTAAGAGCCCAAGCTGGAATTTCGTCGAGCCCTGGCCGGGGGGCGAATGGAAGCTCCGCGACATTGTCGACTATCAGCTCGTGACCTTTGAGTCGTGTCTTTACAACGCGGCGCTCCACCGCCAGGACTTGCTGCGAAACTTCTATCGCGTCGGCCAGCGGGCCTTGAAGCGCGACACGCCGTTCGCATTCGTCATTCCGCGTGAACAGCACGACAGCAGCGCGGTCGAACGTCTGCTACGAACGCTTTCGTTCGCCATGGTTGAGATCGAGCAGGCCACCGAGGAGTTTTCCGCAGGCGGGCACCGCGTCAGGGATGGCGACTTCATTGTTCGGATGTTGCAACCTTATGCCTCCTTCGCCAAGACTTTGCTGGAGAGCCAGCGGTACCCGGATCTGCGCGAGTACCCGGGCGGTCCACCGAGGCGGCCCTACGACGTGACGGCCCATTCGCTGCCGCTGCTTCAAGGTGTTGAGGTCGTGGAAATTGTGGAACCCTTCGACGCTGAGCTGGTCACGCTTGCCAAGATCGAGACCAAGGCCGGTCACGTGGAGGACGCTGACTTATTGGCCCTCTCACCAGCCGCGGGCGATTCCTGGAAGGCAGTCAACCGGCTTCTGGAAGCCGGCGCACCCGTCTATCGCGATAAGACCAGCGGCGACTTTTACATCCCCCGCCAGGGCCCGGCCGAATCGTTGTTACCGCAACTCGCCCGTGAGCTGGGGCTTGACTTTGCGGCGGTCGACACCAGCGTTGAAGAGCATCGGCGGCTGCGAACACCCCGTGTTGGTTTGTACCGCGGGCATGTGCCGATCATGGACGAGGGCTGGACGCGTTGGGTGCTGGAACACTACGAATTCCCTTATCGGAATCTCAGCAACGAGCGCATCCAGCAAGGGCATCTCAATGACGAGTTCGATGTGATCATCCTGCCCGACACCCGGCCAAGCACGCTCCACGCGGGATTCATCCAGGGAGCCCTCTACGAAGGCACCGAGGCGCCGCCCGGCTACACCGGCGGGATCGAAGACACCGGCGCGGCTGCGCTTCGCCGCTTTGCCAGCGACGGAGGCACGGTTCTTGCCTTGAACAAGGCATCGGTCTATGCAATCGAGCGGCTGGATGCCGGCGCGCGAAATGTCCTCAGCGGCCTCGGGGACCAACAGTTCTACGGACCCGGGTCGTTGCTCAATGTCAGCGTGGACACTTCGCACCCGCTGTGCTTCGGGATGCGGCCTCAGGAGGCGGTTTGGTTTGAGAGCGGCCCGGCGTTTGAAAACGGGAACCGCGAAAACAGCGAGCTTCCGCGGGCCGTCGTGACCTATCCGCAACGCAACGTTCTGGCGTCGGGGTGGTTGCTCGGAGAGAAGCACCTATCGAACCGTGCCGCAGTAGTGGACGTTCCGATCGGTCGCGGCCACTTCGTCCTGATGGGAATCCGCCCGCAATATCGCGCGCAGTCAAACGCGACGTTTAAGATACTGTTCAACGGCCTGTTCTACCACGAGTTTGACCGGTAGATGACCTGCGGGCAGCGAACTTGCGGCCGCTGAAGCCGTGCTGCTCGGGGGAAGTCGTGAAATTTGTTAAGGTCTCCTCTGGTAGTTGATGTGTCAACCCCGGGCCTATCGCGATTTTTCAGATAGTGCAATTTAGCTGAGAGTCGTGCGCGGGAAACACGAGTCTTCAAATGCGAGGTAACTGGGATGTTGCGTACCGGCAGCATCAGAGGATTGCACGGCAGATGAATCACGAAATACGTGACGTCGTGAATTGGGCATAGTCATGAATTCCTCACGAGTGCCGCCTGGTCCGCCTCCCCGATTCTTGGTCGGGAACGTCGTTGAGCTTCGGCGCCAAGGACCTCCCTATCTTGTCCAGCTCAGACGCCGTTACGGCGATATCGTCCACTATCGTATTTTGCGCTGGCCCATGTATCTGGTAAGTCATCCTGATGACATCCAATATGTGCTGAAGGACCATATGCGCAACTTCGGCAAGGACACGTTTGTATACCGTAAGTTGCGTGTCGCTTTGGGAGATGGGTTGTTAACGAGTGAGGGTGATTTTTGGCATCGGCAGCGGCGGCTGGCTGCGCCGGCGTTCCATCAAAAGCGCATTGAAGCCTTGGGCGACATGATGACGTCCGCGACAATCGACATGCTGCAAACCTGGGACGGCTATGCCGCCCGCCAGCAGGTCTTTGACATCGCGGCCGAAATGTCGGTTCTAACTCTGCGTATCGTCGGTCAGACCTTGTTTCGCATTGATCTGACGAATGAAACCGACGAGATAGGTGTGGCGGTGACGGCTGCCCTCGAGCGAATGACACATGGCCTCACGAGGCCGCTGGCACTGCCTTTGCGCGTACCGACTCCGGGGAATCTGCGGTTCCGCAAAGTTCTGCAAACACTCGATCGAGTGGTGTTCGACATTATCGCCGAGCGTCGGCGCGTGCCCGAAGACCACGGAGATCTGCTTTCGATGTTCATGCTAACCGAGGACGAAGACACTGGCGAACGAATGACCGACCAGCAGTTGCGCGATGAGGTGTTGACAATGCTATTGGCGGGCCACGAGACCTCGGCCAACGTGCTGACCTGGACCTGGTATTTGTTGTCGCAGCACCCGGACGTTGAAGTCAAGCTCGCCGCGGAGCTTCGGGAAGTACTCGACGGCCGTATGCCGGCGATGCACGACCTGCCGCAGCTGACCTTCGCCGCCATGGTGCTGCAAGAGAGCATGCGGATCTACCCGGTGGTCTATGCCTTCCATCGGAACGCGATTAGGGAGGACGAAATCCGCGGCTATCCGATTGCGCCGGGCCAGGTAGTGGCGATAAGCCCTTATGTCGTGCACCGCCATCCTGAGTTCTGGCCGGATGCGGAACAATTCGATCCCGAGCGTTTCACGCCGGATCGAGTCGCCGAACGCCATCGTTTCGCTTATATTCCCTTTGCCGCGGGACCGCGCTTGTGCATTGGCAACCGGTTTGCCCTCGCCGAGATGCAGTTGATCTTGGCGACTGTGGCGCAACGATATCGTTTGCGGCCGGTAGCAGGGCAAACGGTCATTCCACAAGCACAGGTAACACTGCGGCCGAAGTACGGTATCCGCGCGACGCTTGAGGATGTGCGTTGACCGCTCGACGCTGGGAGTGCGCAACCGCTACTCCTTGATACTCTTCAGATACTGACACTCTTGAGATACTCGATCAGGTCGTAGACTTCCGAACGCCCTTCGGCACGATAGGACCCCGATAGGACGACAATGATAGCAAGCAGATCGTTCTAATTAAGTGAACTACTTCAACTACTTCACTGAAATCGAGGAGCACTTCCAGCGGGCACGACAGACCGGCACGTTCTTGCTGTCTCCGCTGGATTGGGCTTTGATCGAAGTCTGGAAGGACTCCGGCGTCCCTCTTGAAGCCGCCCTCAAAGGCATCGACCGGGCCTTTGAGAAATGGCACGCTCGTAAACGCAGGACCCGCATGGTGAACGCATTGGCTTATTGCAGCCAGGAGGTACTGAGCGCCGCGCGCGAGATGTCCGGCGAATCAGAGCCAAAGAGCAGAAAGGCTCAGGCCGCCTTCAGTCCCGGCGAGTTGGCGGAGTTTTTTCGCACCAACGCCTCGCTGGTTCAGCAGGCGGCGAAGAGTACAAGCCCCGCAGCGGCTACCGTATTCGCTCAGACCGCCGAGTCACTCGAAAAGCTAGCCGCGGCCAGCGAGGCAGGGGATCTGCCCGACCTCGAGTCGGTCGAACAGCGTCTCACGGTGCTGGAAGAGCGCCTCATCGCCGCTGTGACACACCAGCTCGACGAGGATAAAATGCTGGCCGCGCGTCAGGAGATGGATCGGTCACTCGCTCCCTATCGAGGCAAGATGACGGCCGACCAGCTTTCCCTGCTCGAAAAACAATTCCTCCAACGAAAGTGTTTCGAGACAGCCGGGCTGCCGCGGCTGAGTCTTTTTCATCTGAAATAACAGGCAGCCTCTGTCCTTGGTCTTTTGGGGCGATTCGCCCATCCAGCTGTTACTCGAAATAACCCGAGCCCTCCGCTAAATAGCGGCGGCAGACTTCGTCGTTCAGCTCGATTCCCAGGCCGGGCTTGTTCGGCATCTCTAAGTAGCCGTCCTTGTAAAACGACCCATCGTTCTGCACGATGTCTTTCCAGTGCGGCAGCTCGACGCTGTCGGACTCTAGCGCCACAAACGAGCGGATCGCCGCGCAGGCGTGTCCGTTGCCCATCGTCCCAACCGGCGTGCACATATTGTGGCAAGCCATCGTGATGTAGTAGAGGTCCGCCCAGTCGGCGATCTTTTTGGTTTCGAGCAGGCCGCCGACCTTTTGCGGATCGGGCTGGATGATGTCGCAAGACTGCTTCTCTATGAAGTCACGGAAGGTGTGGCGAGTGTAGAGATTCTCGCCCGTCGCGGTCGGCACTTTGCTGGCATGCGTGAAACGCGCCATGGCGTCGGCGTTTTGCGGCGGAATCGGGTCCTCGATGAACCAGATGTTGAGGTCCTCGATCATCTGAACAAAGCGCATCGAATCGGCCATGTTGTAGTTGAAGTGCAGATCGATCGCCAGCGGGAAGTCGGGACCAATGCGCTTGCGAATCGCTTCAAGGATCTTGACCCATTGCTTCATCTCGACGATCGAGATGCCGCGGTTCCACATTTCACCGCGGTACTGATAGGGGCGCCCCGCGAGCGATTGAGAGCGGCTTTCCCAGTCGAGGTCGAACTTCGTTGCCCGAAAGCCGAATTCGAGGGTTTTCTCGGCCTCCTCCACCCACGGCCCGGGGTCGGCCGTCTTCGGGGAGCCGGTGTCGTGGTAGAGCAACACTTTGGCGCAAAACTTACCGCCGAGCAGAACGTAGACCGGAACCTTAAGAATCTTGCCCGCCAAGTCCCACAGCGCCATCTCGATACCGGAAATCGAGGACGAGATCGTTCCGGTCCAAGAGCCGTGGCCCAGCTTCAGCTCGGCCATGCGCTGGTAGAGGTAATCGACTTGGAGGGGGTCCTGCCCGATGACGGTTTCCTTGAGATGCTTAATGTGGTCAAGGACGCCGTCACCGTTGAAAGCCTCGCCGATGCCATAGAGACCCGAATCGGTTTCGACCTTGACGAGATGCGCCGGGTATTTGATCATCACCGAAGCGGTCTTGACGTCCGTGACCTTGACTTTGCCGAACTCGCTTTCCGCAGCCGGCATGGCTTGGAGGACTTGCGATTTTTCGGGCAGGAAACCAGCGGCGGCGGCAGCGGCCGTGGCGGTGAGGAAACGTCGTCGATCGAGCATGGGAAACTCCTTCAGTGGCATTGGAGCATATTTGGCGGCGGATGTCTAATGGGCTGCAGGATTCAGCCGGCGTGCCGAACTGTTGAACCGAGTGAAGCGGATATGGATTTGGAGACTGCGGGACAGTCAGGCAGGAGGGTCAGTAGATGCAGCCTTTGTTTCGAGCAGCTCTTGCCACAGCCGGACTCCTGGTGTACGCTGGTTTCGGGGCGGTGGTTACCTTGTGTTTAACGCCGAACCAACGAGGCGGACTCATGTCGAACGAAGCACGCAACGAAGAGCCCAAGGTAGAGGGTCAAGAAGAGGAGACACCACAACTCTCTGATGAGCAACTCGAGCAAGCCTCGGGTGGAGGTTACCCCTGTGTCAAGTACGATTACGATAATCTGAACAGGCTTGCATCCGTTCCGTCGCCGACCACCGATCTCTCGAAGGAAATTGTCCTCGAAACCGACGACCTAACGAAAGCCGTCATTCCCGGCCCGGGAGATATCAGGAAATTAATCTGACCCGCTCACGCGACGCTAGCCCCCGCTAAACGGGCTTGCTCGCCGGGCTACCACGTGCTGTTAAGTACGCCTGCGCTCGTCCCGCGGCGTGCACCTCCAACTCAAAATCACGGAGAGGCGTACCATATCGTAGTCGTGTATCGACTCGCGCGGATACGCTAGAACGCCTATGACTAGTCGAACGTTTTTATGCGTAGCCAGCACGGCTTGCGTTCTTGCAGCCGCCGTCTCTGTCTGGCCGGGAAACGGGGATGCCGCACCTCCCGCCCCGCCCAATTCCCAGACCTGGACATTCGACCGCCTTGACAAAATCGGCGGTCACAAGCCGACGCTCGCGGGCGAGCCACGCGTGATCGATACACCGCTCGGAAAAGCGGTCGAGTTCGACGGTGTCGATGACGCCCTATTCTTCGACGTCCATCCGCTCGCAGGAGCCGAGACCTTCACCTGGGAAGCGGTCTTTCGCCCTGACGGCGGAGCCGAGGAGCAGCGCTGGTTCCACCTCAACGAGACTCCGGCGGCAGGTGCTGACACCGAGAATCGCATGCTGTTCGAAATCCGCGTCGTCGACGGCCAGTGGTGTCTCGATACTTTCGTCGAGGCGGGCAACGCCCGTAAGGCACTGCTCGACCGGAGTCACCTTCATCCGCTCGGCGCCTGGCACCACGTGGCCGCGGTCTACGACGGCCGCGAACTCCGCAGCTATATCAATGGGGAGCAGGACGGCGGGGCGGCGATAAAGCTGGCCCCACAAGGGCCTGGACGCACTTCCGTAGGCGTGCGGATCAACAAGCTTTTCTATTTCAAAGGAGCGGGCCGCCAGGCCCGCTTTACTCCACGGGCGCTTGCGCCGGATGAGTTCTTGAAATTGCCGAGATGAAGCGCCATTGGAACCGCTGAATTGGTCGGTTACGACGGCACCACTGCACTGTTATTCAGCACTGCTTCCGTCAAGCACAATGGCAGTCTGCCAACGCCCTAGACAGGTGGGCCGGTGCAAAGTCTCGCGGGAATGGTTGATTTCATAGGAGGTGTATTCTCAGTTTGGAACCGTAATTGCTTATCAGTTCTCCGTAGAAAAGGAGGTAACACCATGTCTGAGGAAACGATGCAGAACGAAGGGCGGGACGATTCAGAACTTTCGGATGAGCAGCTCGAGCAGGCGGTTGGCGGTGCAGTTATCCCGTTTCAAGATCAGCCGCCAGAGCAACTAAAAGTAGAGGAAGGTGAAAAGGTCATTGTTTCGGCGGAACTAAACGAAGTTCAAAAGATCATTGGTCCGGCGGAACTCCCTAACAGCCTTGGTGAATTCGAAGACAACAAAGGTTAGCCGCACGCACGGTTTGTTCGCTTCGACTGGGCGATGGCGGGAAAGTGTTTCGGTTTCTGGGTAGACTGAAAACGCAGGTTGCCGTGAATCACCGCTTGATCCCATTCTGCATCCAGTTTCTCTTGGTTGCGCTAGCCGCTGGAAGTGTCTGGCTAACAGCCTATCCAGCGGAAGTGGCCGGCGAGAAGCCTTGGGCGCGCCACACGATCGACAACTCCTCCCAGGGTGCCGACGGCGTGCGCCTAGCCGACGTCAACGGCGACGGGCTGCAAGACATCACCACCGGCTGGGAGGAAGGCGGAAAGATTCGCGTCTACCTCAACCCCGGCGCGGCGCGAGCCACCGAGCCTTGGCCGGCCGTCAATGTCGGGGACGTCGCCAAGCCCGAGGACGCAGTCTTCGCCGACTTCGATGGCGACGGCGCGATGGACGTCGTCAGCTCCACCGAGGGCGAGACGCGGAAGATGTTTGTCCACTGGGCGCCGAAGGCCAAAGACCGCTACCTCGACGAAGCGGCGTGGAAAACCGAAGTCCTGCCGGCTTCAATGGACTTGGCGCGATGGATGTTTGCGCTGCCGATGCAGATCGACGCTAATCACGGTACCGATCTCGTTGCAAGCTCGAAAGACGAAGGCGCGAAAATCGGCTGGTTTCAGGCTCCGGAAAACGCTCGGGATTTGGCGTCGTGGAAATGGCGTCCGCTCTATAACGCAGGATGGATCATGTCGCTGCTGCCGGTCGACATGGACGGCGACGGAGACCTCGACGTCCTGGCGTCGGACCGCAAGGGCCCCAGGCGCGGTGCCCTCTGGCTTGAGAACCCGGGTGCCGAACAGGCCACGAATGCCGAATGGAAAGAGCGACGAATCGGGCCGGTCGATGAGTATGAAGCCATGTTTCTGACGATCGCCGACCTGGATCGCGACTGGCTCGACGACGTGTTAATCGCCGACCGCGGCGGCCCGCTGCGCTACCACCGCCGCACAAAGTTTTCCCCGGCAAGCTGGGAAACACACCTGATCGAGCTGCCACCCAATACCGGCACCAGCAAGTCCGTCGCCGTCGGTGACATCGACCAGGACGGCAAGCCAGACATCGTGTTTTCGTGCGAGAACGCCTTCGGCGATAAGGCCGGCGTGATGTGGCTGTCCTATCGCAAGGCCCCAACCGGCGCGGCCTGGGACGGCCATCCCATCAGCGGCCCCAAGGGCGTCAAATTCGATCTCGTGCAACTAATCGATCTGGACGACGACGGAGACCTTGATGTCCTCACCTGCGAAGAGACCGACAACCTGGGTGTGATCTGGTACGAGAATCCTCAACGGTAGCTTCCGCCAAAACCTCAAATGGCCGGACAGAGCCGCGGACGGAAGTCCGCGGTCTAGCGCTTCGGCCGCGCCCCGGGAACCCGCGATTCTTCGCGGTCTCCGAACTTTTCACCGCTCACTGTCGTATATAAACACGAAGGGCAACCCTTCAAACGAGGGAAGTAACCATGGTCAAATTTCTTCTCTGGCTGATTCTGTTTATCCTCTGCTGGCCGCTCGCCCTGATCGCGTTGCTACTCTATCCAATTGTTTGGCTGATACTGCTGCCGTTTCGCCTGCTCGGGATTGTCGTGGGGGGTGTTTTCGACTTTCTGTGGACTGTAATCACTCTGCCCGCCAGGCTGCTCCGAGGCATGAGCAGCGCGTAGCGCCAGCAAAGTAAAAAGGCTTCAGAAGGATCGGACAGAGGCGTGGACGGAAGTCCACGCTCCAGAGTTTCTACATTTTCAGGCGACTGCGTTCAGGCGACTGCGGCGGACACGCCGTCGTCAAGCCCGCTTCAGCGGGTTTGATTTTTCCTAGGCCAGTCGTTTTACGGCTGGTTCTCCGGAAACCCGGTTCAGCCCGTTCACGGGCTTCCATCTCCGCATGGACGTTTCTCGGCATCGTTCTGCCATGGCTCAAGCCCGTTAGCCCGCAGGCCTCTGAAGCAGCCTTCTCGGCAGCCGGCGAATCGACTAGTAGTTGAAGGACTGCCCGTTGTAGTAAAAGGACTGACCTGTTGCGATCCAAGCCATCAAATGGCGGCTCAGAGCACGACTGTTGGGTCTACCCCGACATCTGGGCCTTGGGCTGCGTGCTCTACGAAATGGTTTGCGGGCAGCGGCCGTTCAAAGGCGTGTACGATCAGGCGCTGGTCTACGAGATCATGCACGAGGAGCCCGAGCCGCTGACCGGCTTGCGAACGCACATCCCGGTCGAGCTGGAGTTAGTCGTCAACAAATGCCTCGCCAAAAACGCCGGTCAACGCTACCAGCACGCCGACGAGTTGGTGGTCGATCAGGGAACGCTCCGGGAGAAGCTGAGGTCGGGACGATCAAACGGTTAACGCCTAGCCGCACTTAGGTGTCGCGATATCCGGTACGGTTAAGTTTTCGGCTGTTATGAGCCTCTCTCGCCCACATGGCCGAACATATTCCTGCAGGCTGAAACTCGGTGCGCCTGGCCGAGCTAGGGTGCGGCCAGGTGGGCGGTTCGAGTTAACGGGTTCACTCCTGCACGATGCCGGCCGGCGTCCGACCAAGGTACGAGCGTACGTTGAGACCAAAATCTTCCTCTGTCCGAGCCGCCCAGACTTCGTCGTCTTCAACCCCGCCGTAGGCCAACCATTCCTCGTCGCTCATGGCGGCACGCCACTGAAGAAAGGGCTCCGCATCCGGGCCAACGGGGTGGCGCAAAGCCAAAGGGCCGTTGCTCTCTACGATTTCCCGAATCTTTTCGCCGACTAGCTCGGGAGGAACCTGCGCCGCGCTTAACGATGCTGCGAACAGAGCGTTCAACCGCCGAGCACCGGGATAGGGCGTCTCTGCATAGTCGTGAATCTTGTTGAAGATCGGCGTGGCGATGACACCAGGCTCCACGATCGCCACACGGATGCCGAATGGCTTAACCTCCTGCGCCAGTGACTCACTCACCCCTTCGAGCGCAAACTTGGAGGCACAATAGGGGCCATGCGCATTGAGAGCGATCCGTCCCGCGATCGAGGTCACGTTGATAATGCAGCCCTGACGCCGCTCACGCATGCTTGGCAAGACGGCCTTGACGCAGCGTAGGGCGCCAAAGAAGTTCGTCTCCATTGTCTGCCGAAACTCATCCAGGGGCGCATCCTCAACAGCGTAGGGCTGTCCGATGCCCGCGTTGTTCACGAGCACCTCGATTGGCCCTTTCATCCGCTCCGCCTCCGAGAAAGCTTCTGCCACCGCCGTATCGGAATCCACATCCAAGACCAAAACGGTGATAGGGAGGTCCTCGCTAGCGGCCAGCTCTCGAAGCTGAGGCGAACGATCCGGGTCGCGCATGGTGGCGACAACCTCGTGCCCGGCGCGAGCCAATTCGACCGCCGCCGCATGTCCGATACCCGTGCTCGTCCCAGTGATCAATGTTGTCGCCATGTGAAGTCGTCTCCCCTTCGAATCGGCATGAGCGTGTCGCCGTTAAAAACTCCCGCACGGCGCGACCGTAGGCCTGGCGGGTGTTTTTGTTGCGGATGTTGGCAGTGAAGAACTCGATGAAGCGCCGACTGGCATGTTCGCCGGTGTCGGCAATCGTGGCGGGGAGCGCCTCAAAGCCAGCCCGGCCGAGTTTTCGGGCTGGAATTCTGATCAGTTTCCCGCCCCTCCTCTGGCTGGGGGATTGGTATTGCATAACGTCCTTTATGGTAGACCAATTGTAGTAGCAGGGCAGGGTTGCCGCTTACCGCCTTTCTCGTGCAGGCGAAACCACCAGCGCTTGCCCCCTTCCACGGGAAGCCCGTGAACGGGCTCAACCGAATTGCGGTTGCGTTTCCGCGGAACCAGCCGTAAAACGACTGGCCTTCGGAAAACCAAGCCCACTGAAGCGGACTCAGGACATGGCGGCTGATCGCTGAACGGGACCGAGAACCGGTGGTAACCGATCGCACCTAGTACATCCACGCTCACGCGCGGGCGGAACATCCCCATTCGTCTCATTTCCCTAGCTGTCCCATTCACCCAGCGGCCTACCAGGACCGCGGCTCTTCCGCATTAGGAATCAGCCGGGCTGGATGTTCAATTGATCGTGTTGCCGAGGACGAGCCGCTTATCGTAACCCGTCATTTCGAGATAACCAACTCCCGTGACTCTCTTGTCCCCGAACACGCCTTCGTAGTCAACCGCTCCTTCCCAATAGTTGGGACCAATTTGCCGCGGACTGACGACTTCCTGTGTCAATAGTGAAGTCCGGCAATCAAGCTCGAGGCCAAGTTTGGGGACAGCGACCTTCCATTCGATCGGGTAACGCCCCCCGGTCTCAGGGCTCGACCAAGTCTTACCCGGCGACATCACGATGTCCGCGGCGTCGATGTGAGTGACCCGCCCCGCTGCATCGACGAGCGTCCCAGAAGAGTAGGGATCGGCCGAGCCGTCGTTGCGGCGCAGGCGATAGAGCATCAGGTCGGTCTCGTCGTCGAGCTGGATACTCATCCAGTCCCAGCCGGCTTGCGCGGAGTCCATCTCGTGGGTGAAGAATTCGTGGTCCATCCAGGCGGTTCCGTTCACCGCGTAGTTGTGGCCATTGAGGCGAATCGTGCCGCTAGTCGTGAGGCGAGTCAAGGAGATGTAGTGTGAGGCTGCGCCCTCCTGAGCCGACTTCCGGCTGATACCGTCACGCCCGTGAATCACAGGTAGCTTGGCTGAGTGAAGCTCCAGGTCGAGCGAGAAATCCTCGGCAACCGCATCGAGCTTCTGGCGTTCCTCCGGCCCTTCGAGTCCAACCCACCGCACCTGCCAATTGCCGTTCCAGATGCGGGCTTCGTCGCGGTCGGCTCCGGCAAGTCCAGGACCTGATCGGCTCAGCCGCTCCGCCTTGTAGAACCTCCCTGTCTCGATGTCACTGAGCGTCAGGTGCGCCAAATAGAGGTCGCGAATATCCCATTTGGATGCCGGCGGGGTATCGCGTTCGACGCCCACGCGAAAGAAAGTCAGCTCGAACCCGAAACGGCGGCCCTCGGAAGAGAAAAGGTTACCCGTGTAGTACCACCACTCGGTTTGAAATTCCGGATGGCTGAAATGATCGCGCGGGAAGGCGTACTCGTATCCGGGCCGGGCCGGCTCAAAAGCAGTAGCCGAGCCGAGGCACAGCAGCAGCGCCAAAAGAGTTCCCGTGAGACGCGCGCGCCCGTCGGGACACGCAATTCTGCTTGTCCAACCAGGATCCCTACTTTCGCTACGCCGCCTCATGCTTTCGTCTTCCTACCACCCGCCGGCCAATCGGTCCACGCCCGCCCGCTACAAATCTCTGCGATAAATCGCGTAATTACGCACAACCCGTCCGCCGACTTTCTCCGCGGTTCGGCGCGATACCCAATTGTCATCGAGCACGGGTGTGTAGCTTGCCAGCTTGTAGCCGCACTCAAACATTGCAAGATAGCTCTGCGCTGCCAGAGCCGCCGCGATTCCGCGTCCACGAAACTTCTTTTTGACGCCAATGGTCAGCAAAATGCCGTGGTCGATCTTTTCCCAGGCTTCCGCATACTCGGGAGAAGCCATTTCGAAACCGCCTCGCCGGGCTGCCAGCAGCGCTTGGCTAACATTAGGCAGCGAAGAGACAACACCCACGACTTCCCCTTCTACTTCCGCGAAGACTTGAAACTCCGGCACGACCGCGCGTTTTCCTGCGAGACCCTTGAAGTGATCGGCGGGAAAAGCCATCATGCCCCAGTGTTCGGCAAACGATTCGTTCGCCACCCTCCCGTAAAGAGCTGCTTCCTCTTCAAGGCGATCGGCATCCCAGCAACGAAACCGAGTGCCCTTCCCCTCCGCGCTTGCCACAATTCGGCGATGCGATTCGGCAAGCTCGGGAGTGAGCCGCAACTGATACTCGACCATCCCGTTTTCCGTTCGAAAATCCGAGTTCTTCAAATAGTTGTGATACCTGGGCGGATTGTATCCATGAAACGCGCTTGGCGGGACGCCGTAACCATCGATCGTCAGCGGCAACTGCCACCCGCCCAGATAGGACGCTCGAATGGCGGTGCAATCATGGCCGCGAAACCACTCGGCGACCGCATCCAGCAACTGCCGCACAGCTGTGTCGCCATCTGGCAAAGCCTCGAACGAGGTCAGGTGCCCTAGCTTTTCCTGCCAGCGCTGATTGTATTCCCGATCGATGACGGCCGTCGCGGTAGCCACGATTCGCCCCTCGGACGCGACCCAAAAAGGCTGCACGTCCAGCGTCTGACACCGTGCCGCCCGGCCGCTGAGCAGATTGATCAACGACCCCGGAGGACGAGGCACCCAGCAGGGATCGTCCCGGTAGACTTCCCCCGTGAAATCCTCGTACTGCCTGAATTGCTCGTCGGTCTGAAGAGCTTGAATCTGAACGGTTCGCATTGTCAGGTTTACCTCGTAAGGCGTAACTAGTCAGGTGTAACTAGATAGTGTAGTTCGCCAGCGAACCGCAACCGATCGACCAGGACCACCAGGATCGCCAGGACCGTAATCCGTCCGTAAGCCGTTCGGGGCTGCCTGCTAAATCAGCTCGAATCTCCCGTAGCGCGGGGCTCGAAGAGACCCGCGGCCTTTCGCCCGGCCGTACCTCGGCATCGTTGGGAACCCGGAAGACCTTGTGCATATAGATTGGCTTGAGTATGGGACAGAATCTCACTGACCTGCCTTTGACCACCCCATCGTCATCTCTGTGATCTGACCTCAAGTCTCCTATGCTCACTCCTCATGCACCACCTCAATCGGATTGAGCCGCGCCGCCACACGCGCCGGATAAAGCCCCGCAAGAATCGCCGCCAGATAGATCAAACTCAAAGCCGATAACAACAGGGTTACCGGCCAGTGAAACTGAATCGTCCAGCCAAACGATTGCTTGTTGATGACGTAGATCAGAATCAACGAAAGCAGAGTACCCACAGCGAGGCCGAGCACATTCGCCATCAACCCCAGCAAACCCGACTCGACTAGGATCAGCCGCCGGACTTGCGTACCGGCCGCCCCAAGAAATCGCAGCACCGCAATCTCGCGGCGGCGGTCGATCACCAGGGCCATCAAGGCTCCCGCCATTCCCATGATGGCCACCACGATTGCAACCGCCTCCAGCGCATAAGTGATCGCGAACGTGCGGTCGAACACTTCCATGGCCGCGGCTCGCAGACGGCGATTGCCGGCGATAAAAACCTCACGCCCGGCGGTGATGCCTTCGATCGCCTCGCGCGCTTGCGTCAGATCGATGCCGGGTTTCACATAGATCGCCAGATTGGTCGGCGCCGGATCCGGCAAGTACTTGAGCAAGATCTCGCGGTCGGCAATGACATACCCCCGCTCGTTCGCATAGTCGTAGTAAACGCCGATGACTTCGAATTGAACCGCGCGGCCGCGCAAGGGGAGTTCGATGGCGTCGCCAACGCCAAGGTCGTGTTTGTAGGCGAAGGGTTCGCTGATCACGACATAGTCTCCGGTGGGAAGCAAGTTCATGACCCGTTCGCGGTCACCTGAAAGAAAACGCAGATTACTGGTGCGGGAGAAGACCAGCGTCTGGCCTGCGCCGAGAGTGGCGGGGAGCCCGTTGTAGCTAATCGGATAAGCGCGAAAACGGTCCACCGCGGCCACTTCGTCAAGAGCTTCAATTCGATCAGCGATATCCGGATCGAGCGTCGGATGGCTATCCATACCAGCGGGGCCGGCGGGCCGAAGATAGAGGTCCGCGCCAAGCCGGTTGTCCAGCCAGACCGAGACCGTGTCGCGGAAGCTGCCTACCATGATGCCGACACTGGCCATCATGGCTACCGCCGTGGAAAGAGTTGATACGAGAACGGCGGTGCGTGCGAGCGACCCCAACAAACTGCGCGAGGCCAGCATTCCTTCGACTCCCATCAGTCGTTCCACCGCGCCTGAGGCGAGGCGAATCAACCCGGTCACCAGCGCGGGCGTCGCAAACGCGGCTCCGGCGATGAGCAGGAGCGCCGCGAAATATCCAAACAACGGCTTGCCCTCGATCGGCGGGGCAAACGATGCCGCGCAGGCCGCGCCAGCCAAAAGCACGCCCCAAACAAGGTCGCGCCCAACCCTCAGCCGCGCGACATAGTGTCGGCGGCCGCTCGCCATTGCGTCCGTCGGCGGGACACGGGCCGCTTCTCGCGCCGGTGCCAGCGCCGCCAGTAGAGTGATCCCAATCCCGGCCATCGCCGCGACCGCAAAAGTCCAATAGCTGAACTGGATTTCACCCGGCGTGCTGCTGACGTAGAGCGCGCTCACCGTCGCCGCCATCAGCCCCACGGCGCCGTTCGCCATGACTCGTCCCAATGCCAGCCCGATAGCGGTTCCCAAGGCCCCAAAGAACGCCGCCTCCGCGAGAAACGCCGCCATCACGCCAAACCGCGTAGTCCCCACGGCCCGCAGAATGCCGATCTCCGTCTGCCGCCGAACCACCGAGACCGAGATCGTGTAGTAGATCAGAAACGCCCCGACCACCAGCGAAATGTAGCTCAGGACCCGCAAGTTCCAGCGGAACGCGCTCAGCATCTTGCGATTCTCATCGGTCCGCGCCCCTCGCCGTCGCAGCGTAACTCCAGCGGGCAACGCCTGCCGCAACAGCCGCTCCCAATCCGCCCCATCAGCAGCCTTTGGCAGACGTACCTCAATGCGGTCGAGAAGACCCGGGCGCGAGAAGGCTCGCTGAGCAGTGGCGATGTCCATCACCACCAGGTCTTCACGCGCAAGTCCCGAAAGCCCTTCCGAGCCGAGAGTCCCGCGGACAACAAACTCGTTGGACTCGCCGTTGATCATCAGCCGAATCGTATCGCCCGGCTTGCTAGTCACTCGCCGGCCCACCCAAACCGAATCGCCCGTCGTCAGCGCAGCTGGGTCGAACGAGCGGCGCCAAAGCGTCTGGTCGATCGACGAGTCGCCCACCAGGTCGAGTCCCAATACCGCGACGCTTCGGCCCAGCCCCTCGGCAACCGCCGTCCCTTCTATTCGCGGAGCCACGCGGATTGGATAAGGCAATGCCGCCAGTTCGCCAAGAAGCTGTTCATCGACACCGCCCACCGCGCTAATCTCGAAGTCAGCATCGCCGCTCAATGATTCCAGCGAAGATCGAAAAGACCCCGTAGCCGCCTCGCCCGCCAACTCAATCGCCACCACAACCGCCACGCCCAGCGCGACCGCAAAGACGGTCAGCATGGTTCGCAAGGGTTCCCGCCACAACGGTCGAACCATCAGTCGCGAAAACAGAATGATCCGCGAAAACACGACCCGCGATAGCAGAATGACCGAGGCCCTCAATTGCGATGAATCTCCTCGATATGCCCGTCGCGAAGATGGATCACCGTGTCGGCGACCGCCGCGGCTTCACTGCTGTGAGTCGCCATCAGGATCGTAGTCTTGCGTTCACTAGCGGTCCGCCGCAGCAGTTGCATCACAACATCAGCGCTAGCGGTGTCCAGGTTGCCGATCGGCTCGTCGGCGAGAAGCACTTTCGGTGAATGCACCAGAGCCCGCGCAATCGCGACCCGCTGCATCTGCCCGCCGGAAAGCTGATGCGGCAGCCGCCCGGCGTAGGATTCCATCTCCACCCAGCGCAGGCTTTCCAGCGCATCGTCCCGCCGCGACGTTTCCCCAGCCAGCATCAGTGGAAGCTCAACGTTCTCGATCGCGTTCAGCGTCGGGAGCAAGTTGAAGAACTGGAAGATGAAGCCGACTTTCTTCCGGCGGATCTTCGTCAGCCCGCCGTCATCGAGAGAGGAAGTTTCTATATCGTCAAGGAAAACGCGCCCCGACGTAGGGAAATCCATCGCGCCCGCCAGGTTCAGCAGCGTCGTCTTACCGCAACCGCTGCGCCCGACCAGCGCCACAAACTCGCCCTCGGCTACCTCCAGCGAGATGCCATCAAGCGCAAGCACGCTCTCGTTGTCAGCTTGATATTTCTTAGTAACGTTATCGAACCGGAGGACGGACAATCCTCAGGATACAACGAGGGGTCGGGATTTCCGCGTAACTCAAATTCTCTCCCACTCGACAGAGCCAATACCAGCCTGTTTGAGAATGCGAGTCAGTAACTGCCGCCCAATGTCTCCAGAATGAGGGTTAGGGATAAAAACCTTCCGACCTGCGCGGACCATGAATTGATGGTGACTGCCCGAGAATGGACCACTAAATCCAAACCGGCGGAGCGTGGCGACGAGTTCTCTGCGGTGAGATAGGCCCCACGCGAGGCATCAGGCGGTCGTCTCTTTGACCGAAAGATCAATTTGGTCGATGATGGGCAGGGAATGGTGCTCGGAAATCCCTAGCAGGATCCAGTCTTCGAGCACTTCCTCTAATTGTTCGCGACAGGCTTCGAGATTCTCGGCGTTCGCGAATACACCATCGAAGCCGGGTATTTCGCCGTAGTAGGACCCATCATCAGAAAGGATCTCGTAGTGGGCGCGCCGCATCGCCGCCCCGATGTACTGGCGTAACATCGCTTCGACTCTATTCTACCGGCTCAAAAGTCTCCGTGAATCGCACTCACGCAAGTCGTGAACCGTCACCGTGGCGGCGATAGAACACGCATCAAGCAAGCCCGTACTTAGTCCCCGCCCTAACCCTAGAACGGCACGTCGTCGTCCGTAATCCCCTGGTTGGAAGCCGCTGCGCTGTCCCCGCCCGACGAACCACCCGCAGCCGGCTGCCCCGACTCCTGAGGCGCCAAGCTCCCCCCCGAGCTAGCCCCCCCGCCGCCATCACCGCCCCGGCTACTGAGCAAGATCAGATTCTCGGCCACCACCTCGGTCTTATACCGCTTGTTGCCGCCCTGGTCTTCCCAACTGCGTGTCTGCAGCCGCCCTTCAATGAACACCTGCTTTCCTTTTTGCAGGTAGGCCGCGACATTCTCCGCCTTCCACATAACAATGTCGTGCCAGTCGGTTTCTTCACGCCACTCGCCTGTCTGCTGGTTCTTGACCCGCCAAGAAGTAGCCAGCGTGAAATTGGTGACGGCCGTTCCGCTCTGGGTGTGCCGTGTTTCGGCATCTTTGCCAAGATGCCCGATTAACATAACTTTATTGAGACTGCGTGATGCCATTGCTACAAGGTACACTCTGAGGGCGGTCTGAATCAAGCGCAAATCGAGTTTTGTCCGCCAAAGTGCGCTCTCCGGTCAAAAAAATGTTGATGGGTATCCGGTTGACTCAGGTAGCCCCAAGATGTAGTATGCCGGCAGATGGAAGATTACCCTCAGAACCTGACAGAGTTCGAGGCCCGTTTTAGCAGTGAGGAGGCCTGCCGGGAGTATCTGTTCCGGCTGCGCTGGCCGGACGGTTTCCGCTGTCCGGGTTGCGGTTGTGGAAAGTCGTGGCCTTTGCGAAAAGTGCTGCTGCAGTGCGCTGCGTGTGGGCGCCAAACCTCGGTGACCGCCGGGACCATCTTTCAGGACACGCGCAGCCCTTTGCCGTTGTGGTTTCGTGCGATGTGGTGGGTCACCACCCAAAAAAACCGGAGCCAGCGCTTTGGGACTGCAAAGAGTGTTGGGGCTCAACAGGTACGAAACGGCTTGGACCTGGCTGCACAAAATGCGGCGTGCGATGGTGCGGCCGGGACGGGATTTGCTGGCCGGGACAGTGGAAGTCGATGAAAGCTACTGGGGCGGGCTCGAAGAGGGCCTGCGGGGCCGAAACCTGAAAAACAAAGCATTGATCGCAGTGGCCGTTCAAGAGGATGGGCGGGGTATCGGCCGGATTCGCATGAAGAGAATCGAGGATGCCTCGGGCGAGAGCCTGTTGCCTTTCGTGGAGGAGTGCATCGAGCCGGGCAGCGTGGTGCATACCGACGGCTGGCCCGGTTACTCCGGGTTGAAAAAGGAAGGCTACGTCCATCAGGTCACAGTTGTCAGCAGGCAGGAGCAGTCCGCGTCGGAATTGATGCCCCGCGTCCACCGCGTGATGTCACTGCTCAAGCGCTGGCTGCTGGGCACCCATCAGGGCGCCGTGAGCCACAAACATCTGGACTACTACCTGGACGAGTTCACCTTCCGTTTCAACCGCCGCAAATCCAAAAGCCGCGGCAAACTCTTCTATCGGCTCGTCCAGCAGGCGGTAGCCGTGGATCCCGCGACTTACAAGATGATTGTTCACCCGGTTACAGAACCCAAGAAAATCTCCAAACCACAAGATATTGGGGCTACCTGAGTCAACCGTATACCCATCAAAATGTTTTCCAGCCGGGCCCGACCCTAACGAGTTGCGCCAAAATAGAGTCTAGCCCCAAGCTCCCGTCCGCCAACCTCACGAGGTCCCTATGTCGATCAACCACCGCCTTTCCGCTCAACTCCAAAACGACCACGTCTACCTGACCCTGCTGCCCGGCGGAGGTCACATCGCCGAGCTAGTCCTCAAATCCAACGCCGTCAACCCGCTCTGGATCCCGCCGTGGAAGACCATCGAGCCCGCCGACTACGATCCCCAAAAGCACCCCGAATACGGCGCCGCCCCCGAAGCGGGCTTGCTGGCCGGCATCACCGGACACAACCTCTGCTTCGACTTCTTCGGTCCGCCGACCGACGCCGAGGCCGCCGCCGGCCAAACCGTTCACGGCGAAGCATCGACCGCCAACTGGCAGGTGGAACAGAAAAGGGGTGAGCTGCGAGCCGTCGCGACCCTGCCCAAGGCTGAGATGCGCGTCGAGCGCGTCCTGCGGCTGGCGCCCGATGCCCAGGCCGTTGTCGTGACCGAAACCGCCGAGAACCTCACCGACGTCGACCGCCCCGTTGGCTGGACCCAGCACGCCACCCTGGGGCCGCCCTTCCTGGCCAAGGGCAAAACCGTGATGCACATGCCCGCGACCGCTTCCAAGGTGCTCGAGCAGGAGTTCGCCGACGGCAAAGACCGTTTCGCGATCGGCGCCGAGTTTCAATGGCCCATGGCGCCCCTGGCCGGAGGCGGCTACTCCGACCTGCGCGTCACCGTCGACACCCCCGTCTCGGGCGCGTTCACCACTCACCTGATGAGCCCCTCGGTCGAGCAGGCCTATTTCACGGCCTTCAACCCCGACCTGAAGACGGTCTTCGGATACATCTGGAAGCGCGACGATTTCCCCTGGGTCGGAATTTGGGAAGAGAACTACAACCGCAAACACGCCCCCTGGAACGGGAAAGCACTGACCCGCGGGATGGAGTTCGGCGCATCGCCCATGCCCGAGCCGAGAAACAAGATGGTCGACCGCGGAACGCTATTCGGCGAGCGCTGCTATCGCTGGATCGCCGCCCGCTCAAAAGTAACGGTAGAGTATTGCCTCTTCATAGCCGAGTCCCAAAAGCCAATCGAAGCCGTAGTCTGGAAAGGCAACACCATCCAAGGCGACAACGGTTTCGAAGTAAAAGTGTAGGAGCCCCGAGCCGTAGCAACAGAGATGAAATGAGGAGGCTCGTCATCCGGGGAGTGAGCTAAACTCCCCAAACGGGCTTCGCCGCCTGCGGTGGCGATCCCAGGTTTTTTCCACTAAGAAAAAAAGGAGATGACGAGCCATGAAAAACAATAGCAAAACTTTCAGAGAAGTGTCGAAGCAAAAGATGATCGAACAAGGCCTAAACGTCGTAGCCGGGGTGGATCTGGGCGATAAGCACAGCCATGTCTGCTTGATCGATCTGGACGGCAACATCGTCGAGCGCAAGAAGCTGAGCACCTCGCCGGCAGCGTTCGAGCGCTACTTCGGCGGCTGGGCCGCGATGCGGGTGGTGCTCGAAGCCGGCTGCCACGCCAACTGGATCTACCGCTTGCTCGAGCGGCTGGGGCACGAGCCGCTGATGGCCGACACGCACCGCCTGGCGCTGATCACCCAATCGCTGTCGAAGGACGATCGCAGCGACGCCGAACGGCTGGCCGAGTTGGGGCTGCGGATGCCCGAGATGCTGAACGCCGTCGAGCCCCGTTCGCTGGCCAGCCAATGCGACCGCGCCGTGCTGAAAGCGCGGGAAACCCTGGTCGAGACACGCACGAAACTGATCAACAGCGTGCGCGGCACCGTGAAGAGTTTCGGGGGCCGCTTGCCGGCTTCGAGCAGCGCGGCCTTCGTAAAGAAAGCCAGTCCCCAGTTGCCCGACGAGCTGCGTGTCGCGCTCGAGCCGTTGCTCGAGGTGATCCAACACGTCAGCGCCGCAATCCTCCGCTATGACAAACATATCGAGAAGCTGGCGGAGGAAAAATATCCCGCCACGCAAGGTTTACGCTCGATCCGCGGAGTGGGACCGATCACCTCGCTGGCATTCGTGTTGAATCTGGACAACGATCCGCAGCGGCTCGGGAGCAGTCGAGACGCCGGGCCCCGGATGGGGCTGCGGCCCCAGCGCCGCGACTCGGGCGAACGCTCACCACAGTTGAGTATTACCAAAAGCGGTGACCGATTATTGCGGCGACTGCTGGTGCAATGTTCGCAATACATTCTGGGATATCACGGGGAAGATTCGGACTTGCGGCGCTGGGGACTGCGATTGGCGGCACGCGGCGGCCCTTGCGCGAAGCGCAAAGCGATCGTGGCGGTGGCGCGCAAACTGGCTGTGCTGATGCACCTGCTGTGGCGTCAGGATGTGGACTTCGATCCGTTTTACCAGACGAACCCGCGAGCGGCAGGCTAGCGCTGAGAAATGCGAATCTTAGCAGACCGCTACGAGCAGCGAATCCCCTTTCCCTCTGCTGGCAGGATTCCAGATCGGTCCTCGCCGTCCAGGGTTCGCTTCGCCGCGCTTGGCGCGCCCTGGACTGCTCCGGGCCGATCTGAGAGCAGGACTTATATGAGGGAAAGGGGATAACCGGAACGAGCCGCCTGCCGACCACTCGTGTGGCGGCTGTCAGCCGCGAAATCCCCGAGCGCAAAAAGGAACGTCGGATTGAAGGAGGTTGAGGAATCGTAACAGCGCAAAGGGACAGACCGAGTTCGCGGCGACTGCGAGTCCACGCCCGGTCCGAAGAGGCCGAGACAGAGAGAGCAGCGCCGCTAGATCGAACTTCATAGAGCACCGCGTCCTCAGCGACGACCAACGAGTGCGGATGGAAGCCCGGTCAAACATCCCATCAGCTGAAAGTTCCTCACTCCTCCCTTGACAATGACGAGCCTCCTCATGGAAGCCGTGGACGGCAGTCCACGCTTGCGGAGCGCCTGTTGTCCGCGCCGCACGGCGGCGCGGCTTCGGGTTGGAGCGCCGGCGCAGCGGACAGTGCAAGGCCCATGAGCATTCCCTTGCGGTCGCGGCTCACCAACTTGGCGCCTTCCGGCCCGCCCGCGGGGATGAAAACCCGCCCGCGGGTTTTCGACCGAGCAGTTACTACACCGAGCGTTCCACCGCCCCAAACCCCAATACTCTCCACTCCAGAGCCGTAACAACTCTCCCATCTTCTTATCCTCCGCCACCGATCGTAGGGGCGTAGCGTGCTACGCCCGACCGCACCCGCAAGGGTGCGGTCAAGACCGCGAGCCCCAGGCAGAGTCCGCGCCCCGGCGGCACTCGCCACCTTTTCGCTACCTCGAAATCTTGACCGCAGGCTTGCGCCAGCAGCTCTATGGCAGTACGACCTCTACTCACCCAACCCCTCCAGATGTCGCCGCACCATCTGGGTCTTCGGGTGATCATCCCCCAGGAACTTTTGAAAAATCCGCAAAGCGCGCTCGAAGTGGGGACGCGCCCCCGCCAGATCCCCTTGGGCGTGCAGAATCACTCCAACGTTGTTGACGAAGAGGGCCACCTGGGGGTGCTCGGGGCCAAAGACCCTCTCGCCGATCGCCAGCGCCCGCTTCGTGTATTCCAGCGCCCCCGCCAGATCCTCCTGGGCTAGCAGATTATTGCCGATGTTGTTGGCATACGTTGCCATCTGCGGATGCTCGGGGCCATAGACCTTCTCGCCGATCGCCAGCGCCCGCTTCGTGTATTCCAACGCTCCCGCCAGATCCCCTTGCGCTTGCAGTGTCTGGCCGATGTTGTTGGCGTATGTGGCCACCCGGGGGTGCTCGGGGCCATAGACCTTCTCGCCGATCGCCAGTGCCCGCTTCGTGTATTCCAACGCCCCCGCCAGATCCCCTTGCGCTTGCAGAATCCCGCCGATGTTGGTGGCGAGGGCGGCCACCTGTGGATGCTCGGGGCCATAGACTTTCTCGTCGATCGCCAGCGCCCGCTTCGTGTATTCCAACGCCCCAACCAAATCCCCTTGGGCTTGAAGAGTCTGGCCGATGTTGTTGGCGTAGGCGGACACGTGGGGATGGTCGGGGCCATAGACCACCTCGCCGATCGACAGCGCCCGCCGAGCGTATTCCAACGCCCCCGCTAGATCCCCTTGGGCTTGCAGAATCCCGCCGATGTTGTTGGCGAGGATGGCCACGCGCAGATGCTCCCGGCCATAGACCTTCTGGCCGATCGCCAGTGCCCGCTTCGTGTATTCCAACGCCCCCGCCAGATCCCCTTGCGCTTGCAGAGTCTGGCCAATGTTGTTGGCGTCTCGAATCACGTTGGGATGCTCGGAGCCATAGACCTTCTCGTCGATTGCCAGCGCCTGCCGACTGTATTCCAGTGCCCCCGCCAGATCCCCTCGCCGTTGGAGGACTATTCCCAAAAGGTTGCTGAGACTCGCCGCATGCTTTTCGTCGCCCTCCGGGGTGATTTGGGCTAAACCTTCCCGAGAGACTCTTTCCGCCTGAGGAAGGTCCGGCAATTCTAAGAATGCATTTCCCAGTGCCAGGTAGAAATCGGGGAGCTTAACACCTGAATTATGCACTGCCGGTGCACCTGGTGAGGGCTGAGCCGCCAGGAACCATTTGGGGACCCCCGAAAACATGGGGTAAAAAGGTAGGCTGGCAAAGATTTCAGCTTCGCCAGTCAACCCCAAGGAGGTCACCCAAATGGTTACCAAACGAAAACAGCATAGCTCCCGAAGGCCCGTCAAACAAGGCCCCGGCGCGAGGGCCCCGCGGCCCAATAAAATCGGGGCTGCCACGCCCTATCACTTCCGTGGCAAGAATCTGACTCCCTACGGCGGCTTGCTGCCCGTCGCCACCCTGCTCGAAAAACTCGGTTTCCAAGCGCTGCTGGAAGAAACCCTCACGACCAAACGGATCACCCGAGCCATGAGCCCCTACCAGTTCGTGCTGGCCCTCGTGCTCGGCCTCTATGTCGGCTTTGCGCGGCTCAACCAACTCCGCTTCATCGCTCGCGACCCCATCCTGACCGGCATCTTGCAAGTGACGCGTCTGCCGCCGCAGTCCACGCTGTGGCGCTTTCTGGCCTCGCTGCACCTCAACGTGGCGAAGCAGATCCTTTCCATTCAGCGCCAGCTGCGGGAACGAGTCTGGGCCGCGGCCCACGTGAAGTTGGAGACGGTGACGCTGGACACCGACACCACCGTGCATACCCTCTACGGCCGCCAGATGGGCGGGCGCAAGAGCTACAACCCCAAGAACAAGGGCAAGCGCAGCTACCAGCCGATACGGACCTTCCTGGCCGAGACGCGCGAATACCTGATGGGCGGGTTGCGCAACGGCGACCGGCCCACGGGCCGACAGATCGCCGCCCACCTCGAAAGCGCTTTCCGGACTTTGCCGGGCGGCGTGAAGAAAATCCTGGCGCGGGCCGATTCCGGCTTTTATTGCTGGGAGGCGGTGGAGGCCTATGAAAAGGCGGCTTGTCAGTTCGTCATCGTGGCGCGCAAAACGCGGCGCCTGGTCGAGCGCTTGCAGCAAGCAGAATGGAAACCCTCCCCCCGCTCCGACGCGGACGCGGAATGCGAATTCCTCTACCAACCGCAAGGCTGGGCGCGGGCCTGCCGTTTCCTGGCGCTGCGTTACGAAAACGAGCCCAAGGCCGGCGCGGCCGAGCAATACCAGTTGTTCGCCACCAGCGCTTACACCTACCGCGTGTTTGTCACCAATCTGGCCGAGCCGATCGCGGCGGTGGTGTGGTTTTACAATCAGCGCGCCGGAGCCGAGAACCTGATCAAGGAGGCCAACAACGACGCCGGGCTGGCGGCCCATCCCTCGCGCCGCTTTGACATGAACCGCAATCACTTTCAGTTGGCCATGCTGGCCTACAATCTCAACTGCTGGCTGCTGCTGTTCAACCGCGAAGCCCAGGCCAGCGTGGAGACGCTGCGGCACACCACCCTGGCGACGGCGCGGCTGCGTTTTCTGTTCGTGGCGGCCAAGATCTGGCGGCACGCCGGCAGAACGGGTGTCAGCTACAGCGATCATTATCAGGAAAAGGGCCTGTTTGAACGGCTGATGCGACGGCTGCGGGCGATGGGGCCGCCGGGATCGAGCTTGGCGCCGGTGGTGGAGGGTGCGCTGAGCTGAGGGGCACTCCATGCATAAAATTTCATGCACTCGCCGCAACGTACTGGGAACACGCCGCTTGCCAGCCCGCTTTTGCCCTGCCGGGATCAGGAGGCGGCTCAAACGGGGAGGGAAACAGCAGAAAAGACGACTTGCGAAATCACTGAGTTGACACGAGTGCCGCTATCGCCACAACTCCATCGACGATGGCTACGCCGAATCTGTGCATAATTCAGGTGTAAAGAAAGTCGATGTGGTGGAAGCGCTCGTACACGATTTCCGTCGCCAACACGCAGAGCAATATGTAAGGAAGAAACACAGCGAAATTAATTAAGATGCCGCGAAGGAGAAGCGTGGGGATGCGCAGGGTATCGAATAGGCCGTTCGGAGCCAGATAATTGCCACTATTGCGAAGGTGTCGAACGCCAGGGGTTTCCTCAGCTCCTACTTCGCGACGCAACGGGAAATCGGAATCGTAGTCGGTGTGCGGAGCGTTTAATATCGAAGATAGACAAGCCCCGATGTATCCCCCACCAGAAACTGTCGAAAGGTAGTCCACCAATCGCAGTACTTTGTGCTTGGCCAGTGCCTGAACGACACCGAGAGCGAAAGTAGCACTTCGAATACCGCCGCCCGAGAAAGCCAAACCCACGAGCCCAAGGTCGAGCGATGGGGCGTCCTCGATGTCCAGGGGCGCCATTCCAAGCTTCGTCCGGCGGCCCGAAATCTCCTTCAGCTCCGCGGGGAACACGTTGGCGATGAACTGTGATCGTTTTGAACTACCTAGCACCTGAATTATGCACAGATTCACTTTGCGAGTGTGGCTGCGTTCGTAGCGGGTTGGCGGTCGTCGTGAGGTGGTAGCTCGGCAACTGGTCTTTTGGCTTCTCCGTGTCCGGTTTCCCTTCCCGCCCAGAATCCGCGTCGTCAAAACCTCGCTCGGAACTGACGTGTTTCCAGTGCGTTACGGCTAGTGCATAAAATTTTATGCATAGCGCATAGCCAGGCTCTCAGATCAGCGCCCTCCCGACCACCGGCAGCAAGCCGCCGTAGGGAGTCGGCTTCCAAGCGCTGCTGGAAGAAACCCTCACGACCAAACGGATCACCCGAGCCATGAGCCCCTACCAGTTCGTGCTGGCCCTCGTGCTCGGCCTCTATGTCGGCTTTGCGCGGCTCAACCAACTCCGCTTCATCGCTCGCGACCCCATCCTGACCGGCATCTTGCAAGTGACGCGTCTGCCGCCGCAGTCCACGCTGTGGCGCTTTCTGGCCTCGCTGCACCTCAACGTGGCGAAGCAGATCCTTTCCATTCAGCGCCAGCTGCGGGAACGAGTCTGGGCCGCGGCCCACGTGAAGTTGGAGACGGTGACGCTGGACACCGACACCACCGTGCATACCCTCTACGGCCGCCAGATGGGCGGGCGCAAGAGCTACAACCCCAAGAACAAGGGCAAGCGCAGCTACCAGCCGATACTGACCTTCCTGGCCGAGACGCGCGAATACCTGATGGGCGGGTTGCGCAACGGCGACCGGCCCACGGGCCGACAGATCGCCGCCCACCTCGAAAGCGCTTTCCGGACTTTGCCGGGCGGCTTGTCAGTTCGTCATCGTGGCGCGCAAAACGCGGCGCCTGGTCGAGCGCTTGCAGCAAGCAGAATGGAAACCCTCCCCCCGCTCCGACGCGGACGCGGAATGCGAATTCCTCTACCAACCGCAAGGCTGGGCGCGGGCCTGCCGTTTCCTGGCGCTGCGTTACGAAAACGAGCCCAAGGCCGGCGCGGCCGAGCAATACCAGTTGTTCGCCACCAGCGCTTACACCTACCGCGTGTTTGTCACCAATCTGGCCGAGCCGATCGCGGCGGTGGTGTGGTTTTACAATCAGCGCGCCGGAGCCGAGAACCTGATCAAGGAGGCCAACAACGACGCCGGGCTGGCGGCCCATCCCTCGCGCCGCTTTGACATGAACCGCAATCACTTTCAGTTGGCCATGCTGGCCTACAATCTCAACTGCTGGCTGCTGCTGTTCAACCGCGAAGCCCAGGCCAGCGTGGAGACGCTGCGGCACACCACCCTGGCGACGGCGCGGCTGCGTTTTCTGTTCGTGGCGGCCAAGATCTGGCGGCACGCCGGCAGAACGGGTGTCAGCTACAGCGATCATTATCAGGAAAAGGGCCTGTTTGAACGGCTGATGCGACGGCTGCGGGCGATGGGGCCGCCGGGATCGAGCTTGGCGCCGGTGGTGGAGGGTGCGCTGAGCTGAGGGGCACTCCATGCATAAAATTTCATGCACTCGCCGCAACGTACTGGGAACACGCCGCTTGCCAGCCCGCTTTTGCCCTGCCGGGATCAGGAGGCGGCTCAAACGGGGAGGGAAACAGCAGAAAAGACGACTTGCGAAATCACTGAGTTGACACGAGTGCCGCTATCGCCACAACTCCATCGACGATGGCTACGCCGAATCTGTGCATAATTCAGGTTGAATACCCTGTCTTCTCCTGAAGGCAACGACTTTGCTCGGTAAGGCAGGCCACGGCCAGCCGCTCCGCCTAACACAGATGGGAACCCTTCGATGCGTGGCAGAGGGACGACGAGCAAGGTCATGCACTTCCGGCTGCGCCCCGTCCGGCTCGCGAAGTAAACGGATCGCGACCCATTCGGTTGCTGGAGACTTTCGAGCCAAGGATGGAAGCGTTGGGACTCAATCAAAGTGTTGCAGCTATGTAATTCAACATGAATGGGGAAAACGAGATGAGCATGAGAGTATACGCCTCCGCAAGCGGCATCATCGTCGCGGTGGTCGCCACCCTTCACCTGATCCGTGTGATCGCCGGTTGGGAGTTCCGCGCCGGTGGTTGGGAGGCACCTTCCTGGGTCAGCCTGGTCGCCCTTGCTGCGGCGGGCTACCTGAGCTATCAGGGTTTACGCATCGCCGGTCGATCGGAAGAAAGTGGCTGAACCGGCTTCTGGATCACTGTACTCCAGTCCCACGTGTTCTGCATTCTTATCCGACGGATCGCTTCCGCACCACTCATCCGATGTAGCCGGATGCGTTGGCAGCGCAAGTCCAGATCTGTGCGCGGGGCGCCGGGTGACAAGTATTCCTACCGGGACCAATCTGGCCGAGGGAGATCGTGGTGTCTTGGTCAGCTCTACGATCTCGCAATGCTAGATCCTCGAACGGATCACCTCCGGGGGCAAACGAGGTCTCTGACCTCCTAGAAGTGTGTTTCTCATAGCCAAGTTTTCTTCCGCCTTGCTTGGCGCAGCCCCCTGCGACTAGCTCGTCCGTCAGGCAGGCGGGAAGGGGGTTGAGATCGCGACACAGCCCACCGTTGTTGAACAGGCCGCACGTTATAATATAATTCCTTCTAGCGTCGCGCAGCAGGTGTCGGAGGTATAGGGTGAGACTAGCGTTAGCCTTTTGGTTCGTGCCCTTATTGGCTTTGGGACAAGGACCTCTCGACCCAGGGTCCCAGCCTACCCTAACGTCGGAAGACCTTCAAGAGGGTGAGCGACTTTATCTGGCTCAATGTGGACCCTGCCACGGGCCCCGTGGCGAGGGGGGCCGAGGTCCCACTTTGGCTCGTCCGCGGCTGCGACGTGCACCTAGCGATGTCTCACTCTACCGGGTGATCCGCATTGGGATCCGGGGTACCGAGATGCCTCGTTCGGGGCTCGGTGAGCACCAAATCTGGCAGGTAGCGGGGTTCGTGCGATCGCTCGGCCAGGTTGCGCAAGAGCGAATCCCTGGAGTTCCCGAGCAGGGAAAGCAACTCTACACCACGAAGGGAAACTGCGTGCAATGCCACACCATTGATGGCTGGGGCGGAGGCGTCGGCCCGGACCTCAGCGAAATCGGTGCGCAGCGCAGCGCCCGCTACTTGCGACAGGCGCTTGTCGAGCCCGAAGGCGCCGTTCCGAACAATTTCCTGCAAGTGAGAGTGGCCACCAGAGACGCTCGGCGCATTACTGGGACGCGCCTGAATGAGGATAGTTTTTCGATCCAGTTGCGCGATCTTTCCGGCAACGTGCACTCCTTTTGGAAACGCGATTTGGAGGAACTTCACAAGGGTTGGGGTGAGTCTTCCATGCCCAGCTATCGAGCGATCCTGACGCCGGTGGAACTCGATGATCTGGTCGCATATCTGGCATCTCTTCAAGGCAGACCATGAAACAAATCCTCTGCGCACTGCTATTCGTGATTTCACTGGCCGGCCAAGTACCTTACGAAAGAATCCTCCATGCCGACCGGGAACCGGAAAGTTGGTTGACACCTGAATTATGCACTGCGGCGTGGACCTGAGGAGGGCTGAGCCGCAAGGGACCATTGGGGACCCCCGAAAACATGGGGTAAAAAGGTAGGCTGGCAAAGATCCCAGCTTCGCCAGCCAACCCCAAGGAGGTCACCCACATGGTTACCAGACGAAAACAGCATAGCTCCCAAAGGCCCGTCCAACAAGGCCCAGCCGTGACGGCCTCGCGGCCCAATAAAATCGGGGCTTCGACGCCTTACCACTTCCGCGGCAGGAAGCCGACTCCCTACGGCGGCTTGCTGCCGGTGGTCGGGAGGGCGCTGATCTGAGAGCCTGGCTATGCGCTATGCATAAAATTTTATGCACTAGCCGTAACGCACTGGAAACACGTCAGTTCCGAGCGAGGTTTTGACGACGCGGATTCTGGGCGGGAAGGGAAACCGGACACGGAGAAGCCAAAAGGCCAGTTGCCGAGCTACCACCTCACGACGACCGCCAACCCGCTACGAACGCAGCCACACTCGCAAAGTGAATCTGTGCATAATTCAGGTGACATATTCGGGTACGTACCGCTCGCACCGGTATTCCACGTTGGACCAAATCACTCGTGAAAACGTGAGTCGCTTGCAACCGGCATGGATGTATCAGATCCGTTCACGGCACAAGTTTGAAACGTCGCCGCTAGTGGTCGACGGGATCATGTACATCAGCGAGCCGCCGAGCGATGTGACCGCCCTCGACCTTCGAACCGGACGTCCCATCTGGAGTTACCGGCGAAGCCTACCAGAAGGCGTGATCGCTTGCTGCGGTCAAGTCAATCGTGGAGTGGCCTTTCTGGATGATCAGATTTTCGTTGGTACCGTGGATGCCTACCTCGTTGCGCTGGATGCCAAGACCGGCCGAGTGCGGTGGGAAACCAAGGTCTCCGATTACAAGAGCGCTCACTCCGTCACCGTTGCGCCGCTGGCGGTGAAGAACAAAATCGTGGTGGGAATTGCGGGTGGCGAATACGGAATCCGCGGATTCCTCGATGCCTACGATGCCAAGACTGGAAAGCTGGCGTGGCGCTTCTGGACCGTTCCCGGTCCTGGAGAACCCGGAAATGAAACCTGGTCGGGCGATAGCTGGAAACGTGGAGCCGCGCCAACTTGGACAACCGGTTCTTACGACCCGGAGTTGAACCTTATCTATTGGGGGACCGGCAATCCAGGTCCTGACTTCATTGGTGAGGTGCGGCTGGGCGACAACCTTTATTCCGAATGCCTGATTGCCTTGGATGCCGACACAGGCGAGCTGAAATGGTACTTTCAGTTCTTGCCGCACGACATCCACGATTACGACTCGACCGAAGTGCCTGTCTTGCTCGACTCCGACTTTCAGGGAAAGCCTCGAAAGCTGGTCCTATTCGCCAACCGTAACGCGTTCTATTACGTCCTCGACCGGGTCACAGGTGAATATTTGGTTGGCAAGGAATTTGCCCATCAGACCTGGGCGAAAGGACTGGATGAAAACGGCCGGCCGATCGAGAATCTTGAGACAGTACCTAGCGTGGAAGGGGCGCTGGTTTACCCCGACGACGATGGCGCGGCCAATTGGTATAGCCCTTCCTATAGCTCGCAAACGAATCTTTTCTATCAGAATGTCCGCGATAAAGGCGCCATCTACTATCGCGGCGAAGCAATCTATGAGCCGGGCAAGCTTTACTTCGGAGCCAGCCGCCGAGCGGTTCCTGGCGAAGATCCGAAAGGATTCTTGCGTGCCCTCCACCCACTCACTGGGGAACTGGTGTGGGAGTTCCCGCTGCACTCGCCGCCCTGGGCAGGCCTTCTATCGACAGCGGGCGGTCTGGTTTTCTCCGGGACGATGGAAGGCGACTTCTTCGCCGCAGACGCCAAGACTGGGAAGCAACTGTGGCGTTTTCAAACCGGAGGAGCTTGCTACGCGAATCCCATTAGCTATGTGAGCGAGGGCAAGCAATATGTTGCCATCGCGAGTGGCAGCACGTTAGTCACTTTTGCCCTCGATCCCGAAACGAAATAGGTCTCGGTACGCCCCGCAAGTCCTCAACTCGAGCTGGGCCAAACTGCGGCTACGATTCAGCCTGAATGGTCCGGATGCGTGCAGCCGATGAATTCCGACTGTGGGGTGTTCCCTTTGTAGTGGAGGTCCTGATGAATGCCGATGTGCGAGGTGTAGTATCCGTTGATTGTCATCTCCTTCAAACGGCGGAAAAACAATTCTAACTCCGTGATGGGCTGTCCCTCATTCGCAGCCATGGCAGCTTACCGTCATCATCGACTTCGATGTTCCTTGCCACAGAGTTGGGTCGTAGCGTAAGCCGGCCGGTCTTTATCGCCGCCGGCAGGGTATCGGAGATCGAATTCCAAAACGCCCCGATGTCGCAGCCGCGTCCACAGTGTCCACAGTAGTGACAGGCTGCCAAACCATGGACGCTTCTGGAGCGCTGAGCTGCTCGTTTGGGAACGACGCGCATCCCAAGCCCCAATGTGGGCGCCACTTTTTGCACGATCCGTTCGCCACAATTGAGAGGAAAAGGGGCCAAGTATTTTCCGTCAGGATAGTGGCGAATATTTTCAATCGAGGCGCTCACTCCTATGAAGCTTTCTACTTTGTCATAGTAGGGAGCCAACTCCGCGTAAGTGATGGGCCAATTCTCCCCGTAACCGTCACGCTCGGCGGCCTTGAAGTCAAAGTCGCTCGGACGGCGTGCATTCCGGCCCCAATGGAGAAGCTTTCCACCCACACACCGCGACCGCACCCAGCGATAGGGTTTCCCCGGGGGGGTGGTGTAGGGATGCTCACGATCGTCAATATACAGACGTCGCGTATACTCTCCAGACGTGTACTGGTTGGGGTAGATTCTTTCACGATCACCCGGCCTGTCAAAGCCCCGAAAAGGCAGTTCGTACGGCCATTTATGGGCGAGGAAGTCAGTCGCCGGATCCAATTGCGGTCCGGCTTCGAGCAGGAGTACCTCCAAGCCTCCTTCCGTGAGTTCTTTGGCGGCGATTCCACCCGCGGCGCCAGAGCCCACTGCGATTGCGTCATAGGTCTTCTTAAGGTCCACCATCAGCAACCTCACTGTTGCCGGGGAGCGGCCTTTCCAAAGGAACGTGCCGGCGGCGCTCCCAACCTTATCCCAGAGTGGCTGTTCGTATCCGTCTGTTTGCGATCCCGAGCGTTGCATGAGACTCCAGACCGCTTGTGTCAGGGACGACGGCTGCTCCGCTGATCTCAAGCTCCACCCACAATCGGGGCTAATCCAGACGTAACACGATCAGCTAAAACCCCTTCGAGTATTGAATCTTCCAAACCAACAGAGGACCCTTTTCCCCTGGGACAAGTCCGTCCCAATCGCTGTTGAGATAGAGGGTATGGCCGTCATAGCCGAGCCAAGGGCAAGTGTCCGTGCCGGGGGTGTTGACGCGGGGTCCCAGGCTCTCGGGGGGAGACCAGTCACCGTTCTCTTTTCGGGTGGCGTACAGGTCGGTGCTTTCCGCGATCGAATCAGCCCGTTTCGAGGGGAAAATGATGGCATTGCCGTCCCTACTCAAAGCCGCGTCCACCTCGTTTTCCTTCGTGTTGACGGCGGTGCCGAGATTCACGGGCTCGGACCACTGATCGCCGATCCGCCCGCTTGAGTATAGATCCATGCCGCCGTGACCGCCCTCCCGGTTGCTGGCGAAATACAATGTTTTCCCGTCGCGGGACATCACCGCGCCGAACTCCACGGTGTCGGGCGGACTCGCGCGGGAACCGATCCATTCGGCCTTGGACCACTCTCCGTCGCGCAAATGGGAAATGTAAATCCGGGACGCCTTTTGGAAATCCGCGCTTCGAATGATCACCATCGAGGACCCGTCGGGCGACAGCTTGGCGTCCACGTCGTTGTCGGCCGTGTTAATGCCCGGACCCGCGTTATACGGCGTGGACCACCGGTCGTTTTCCCACCGCGACAGCCAAATGTCCTGCTTGCCGTGTCCGCCGGCTCTGGACGATTGGAACGCGATCAATTTGCCGTCCTCGGGAAGGCTGACACAGAACGGCCTGTCTGCGGGATCAACTGGCAGATCAACTTTCGATACCGTGAGGGATTCTGAGTTTGCCGTTGCTCCCGCGACCAACATCCTGCGGACTGGTGCTCCCGTAGGGATCGGTACTCCTGCCGGTCCTAGCGATGCAGGGGCGCATGTTGTGCCCCCGGTGGGCCAGACAATCGCGTCGGGCCAGGAACAGGCAGGATTGCCTGCGGTTCCGGTGGCGGGAACGCGCGCGTCAGGGGGCTTTCGGACTTGGCAGGTCGTGGCGGCATCGCTGCTTACGGTCGGCGCGATCGCCCTCTGGGTGAGGCAGCCTGGGGGCGATCAGAGCCAACGCGAAGCGTGGAAAGTCACACGGGTCACCTCGACAAGCCAGGTCAGGCTAAAACGAGAGTTAGGGGTCCTGGTACACGATATGGACGCGAAGACCAAGTTTGAGCTGATCAATGAACTGATCCACGCGGTTGCGGCACTACTTTGGCCGATCGTTTTGCTCACGATTATTCTCTGGTTTCGGCGTGATCTGAGTGCCATCTTTTTTCGGCTTCGGCGCGGAAAGTTTTTCGGACAAGAGATCGAGATGGATCCGGCGATCGATGAGCTTCAGGCGTCGATGGGAAAGGCTGCACAATCACTTCAGGGAGTTCCAGAGCCGCTCGCCGGAACAGCACCCGTACCCAGCCACGAGTGCGAGTTTCGCCAGATTGTGAGCATCGAGGCTGGGAACCCCGAGCTTTCCCTTCTCGCCCTGTCGTCAGTACTCGAGAATGAACTCACGATCCTCGTCGCATCGATGGGCTACCTACCACGCACTAGGAAGCTCTCCGCCCCGCAGGCGGTGGAGATGCTTTCTGAAAAGAGGTTCTTGCCCGCCCACGCGATCGACTCGATCAAGATGTTCTGGAACCTCCGCAACCAGATCATCCATGGAAGGAAGCCGACCGACGAGCGCGAGATCGTTCGAGTTATTGACATCGGAAAAGATCTTCTCCAGCTCGCACGCTTGGTTCCGCATGAAACTAACGTAGTAGCATGCCCTCCAGTGGAACTCTTCGCGGACGAGGCGTGCACTCAGTTGCGGCCAGATGCGAAGGGACTTGTACTTGAGACGACGGCTCCACGTAGCGAGCTACAGTCCACGCGAATATTCCCGACGACCGAGCCAGAATACTACGAGGTGGGCAAGCGGGTTACGTGGGAGTGGAACATGGGGCGCGTTTGGGGTAAGACCTGGTGGAAGGATCCGGACACGGGAGAGCCCCTGTCGGCTTGGGCTAGTGCGGGCGAGTTCGTCGGCCGCCACACCGACGATCTGCCCTAAAGTGCACAGGTCGTCTAAAAAGGTGCTGCAGCTGAGCGCCCCCGTCTGTTAGCCCCTGCTGGTATCGCCAGAATAGCCGTTCTTCCCGACATCCATCTTGGGGCCTCGGCGCAGCAGCGGTCGAGTTTCTGGCGCTATGGACTACAACGCTCTCTTCTTTATCCGCTAGAGAAATCCCACGCTGGGGCCGCAACCGCCCGTAAGCGGAGGGACTGGGTGCGCCCTCTCACCTTCCTTCCGACGATCAGAGGGAACTGATCGTTCCCGAAATGTCGGGAGACCTCTCTTTAATACCCTCCACACTATGTGAAGTGACTTTTCGGGAAAGGTCCAGGGAGGCACTCAACTCCTGATTCCGAGCACCAAACTACGTCTACCCGATCTTTGCTGTCCTTACTGCACTCCCCCGACAGCCGCTCCTCATACTCTGCGATGGCCGCTTCCCACTCCTGTTGCTGTTCTCTCGCCAGTAGCCCCCAGTTCTCTTCGGTGGAGATATAACCAGAAGTTGTGGATGAGTAGCAGAGGGGGGCGGCGTATCCTGACGATTGAGGAATCAATTCAATCGTTTCCTGGAAAGGAACAAGGAGGATACGCCATGAGTCAGTGTGATGCTGCTGAAAGCAGCAGTCAAGTCGAGCCCCAAGTCATTGATGGAAAGAAACGCTCGCCGTTAGACGAGGTATTGTGCCCAGGAGCGCGCCAGATGCTCGCCAAGGCCGTCGAAGCCGAAGTGGCCGCTTACATCGAAGCGCATCAGCACGAAGTCGGCGAGGACGGCCGGCGGCTGGTGGTGCGCAACGGCCACGCCCGCGAGCGCACCATTGTCAGCGGCGTGGGTCAGCTCAAGATCCAGGCGCCGCAGGTCGACGATCGCCGAGTCGATGAGCACGGCCGGTGCTTCCGATTCACTTCCCAGATTCTGCCGCCCTACCTGCGGCGCACGAAAAGTGTGGAGGAGTTGATCCCCTGGTTGTACCGGAAAGGGATCTTGACGGGCGATTTCAGCGAAGCGCTGGAGGCCTTGCTGGGGCCCGACGCTCCGGGCCTGTCGGCGACGACGGTGGTGCGGCTCAAAGAAGTCTGGCGACGCGAATACGAGACCTGGTCCAAGCGCGACCTCAGCGGCAAGCGGTTTGTTTACATTTGGGCCGACGGCATCTACTCCAACGTCCGTTTGGACGATGAACGGCAGTGTTTACTGGTCGTGATGGGAGCGCTCGAAGACGGCCGCAAGCAACTGCTGGCGGTGCACGACGGCTTTCGCGAAAGCGAGCTGTCGTGGCAGGAGTTGCTCGAGGACTTGAAACGGCAGGGGCTCGATCTGCCGCCGAAGTTGGCGGTGGGCGACGGCGCGCTGGGCTTCTGGGCGGCTTTGAGGAAGGTCTTTCCAGCCACGCGCGAGCAGCGCTGCTGGGTCCACAAGACGGCGAATGTGCGCGACAAACTGCCCAAGAGCATGCAGGGCAAGGCCAAGCAAGCGCTCCATGATGTTTATCTTGCCGAGAGCCGGGAGACAGCGCAGGACGAGCTGGACCGGTTCAAGAACTTATATGAAAAGAAGTACCCCAAGGCGGTCGAGTGCCTGGAGAAAGACCGCAAAGTGCTGCTGGCTTTCTACGACTTTCCGGCCGAACACTGGGTGCACTTGCGGACGACGAATCCGATCGAGTCGACGTTCGCGACGGTTCGATTGCGGCAGCGGCGAACGAAGGGCTGCGGCAGCCGGGAAGCATCGCTGACGATGGTCTTCATGCTGGCCCGCCAGGCCGAGCGCCACTGGCGGCGCCTGAACGGTTCAGAAGTGATTGTGCATGTCTTAAATGGAAAGAAATTCAAGGATGGTTTGATGGTTCAGGAGAACGCCGCTTGACCTCGCCCATCCACAACATTTGACAATATCTCAGACATTGTTGAGGAGGCCGTCTACCGCTACGACGAAGAGATCAATGGCAGAGTTGACGCAATGCTGTTGCGGAGAGGGAAAGACAGGCCTGTCGCGGGCGCACTGTCGGGCCTGGCAGCCGCTGACAACGGGTAATGTAGCCTGGTAGCCTAGCCCGTGGCCGTGGCAAGCACAGGGGTAGGCCACCGAAGTGGTTATTGAAACACGCGAGGGCAAGAGGCGCGGGTCGGGAGTCCGCAGCAGGAGCGCAGTGCGAATCTGAACGGCTCATCTTCCCCAAACAGAAATCGACTATCTTAAAAATATCAAAAGCGCGGAAACCATCACGGCGATGAAGGCGATATGTGGGATCGAATATTCCCAGAACATCAAGTTACGAAAAGTGGTTTTGAAACGGTCGATAGCAGCTTCCTGTGCAGCCTTGAGGGCATCCTCGACGTGCTTCTTGGATTTTTCAAAAGTTTCTGTGCGGAACTTCTTGACCGTAATTGTGAGCTGTTCAAACTTACCTTGCCAATCCTGGAGGTTCGGATTATGTTCGAACTTCGGAGGGTTCAAATCGTTCCTGAACTCGGGGCGGAGCAACAGCAACCTAGGCAGCAGCTTGACGGCACGCGCGTAATCGTTCGGTCCGTCTATAGGATGTGGCGGCGACCGGCTCTCAAACCAATGATCGAGGATCTTGATTGACTCGCCGATACTTGCTTGTTGAGAAGTTAGATCATCCTTGAACTCCATGAATGCCTTGAGTCTACCGACCCGGTGTCGATGCTCGTCGCGCCTCGCAAGCAAACGCCACGTAACGTACATATAGACCAGAACACTACTGTCCGGTTAACGACTCACTGGCGAGCGGCAACTGATTGTTCCAGCATAGCTTAGGGCTGTTTTCCCCTTGCCGCGATTTGAACGGCGAAGGACGGCTGGAACGACTTCGGAGGCGGCCGACAATGGTTCATGAACCTCGGCCGCACCGTATTCTCCCCGTTGATCAGCTTCCTTCCGGATCGCGAATTCCGCCGCTGCGTAAGCCGCTACGACGGAGATCGCAGATGGCGCGGCTTTTCCTGCTGGGATCAGTTCCTCTGCATGGCGTTCGCCCAACTGACCTACCGCGAAAGCCTGCGCGACATCGAAGCGTGCCTGCGTTCGCTCGGCGCCAAGCTCTACCACAGGGGATTCCGCTCCCAGGTGGCGCGCTCCACACTGGCCGACGCCAACGAGTCGCGCGACTGGCGGATCTATGCCGATTTCGCCCAGGTCTTGATTCGCATCGCGCGGCCTTTGTACGCCCGCGATCCGATCGGCGTGGATCTCGATCAAAGTCTCTACGCTCTGGACTCGACCACCATCGATCTGTGCCTCTCGCTGTTCCCCTGGGCCAAGTTCCGCCGGCACAAGGCCGCCCTGAAGATGCACACGCTGTTGGACCTGCGGGGTAACATCCCCACGTTTATCCGCATTACCGCTGGCAAAACGCACGACGTCAACATCCTCGACGAGTTCCTCCCCGAGCCCGGCGCCTTCTACGTCATGGATCGGGCCTACGTCGATTTCGAACGTCTCTTCGTGTTCACCCTCTGCTCGTCGTTCTTCGTCGTGCGAACCAAGAAGAACATCTTGCGCCAACGGCGCTACTCGCATCCCGTCGACAAGTCCACGGGGGTGCGCTCGGATCAGACCGTCCTACTGACTGCCATCGAGTCGGCCCTGGCGTATCCGGACCCGTTGCGGCGGATCAGCTACTTTGACGCCGCGACGAACAAGCGGCTGAAGTTCCTGACCAACAACTTCGCGCTCCCGGCGCTGACCATCGCCCGCATCTACAAGTCGCGTTGGCAGATCGAGTTGTTCTTCAAGTGGATCAAGCAGCACCTGCGGATCAAGCAGTTTTACGGTACCAGCGAGAACGCCGTGAAGACGCAAATCTGGATCGCGGTCTCGGTTTACGTACTGGTCGCGATCGCGCGCAAGAGGTTGGGCCTGGAGGCGAGTCGCTACCAAATTCTACAGATTCTCAGCGTTACCCTTTTCGAGAAAACGCCCATTTTACAGGCCTTGCAGCCGTCCGACTCCCACGAAAACTTACTCGATGACCCTAACCAGCTGATTCTATTCGACTTTTAACCGGACAGTAGTGAGACCAGAACAATAACCTCAGCGGGTTCCACGAGACTGTGACCAGAGAAGGTGGGGCTCCATCCTTGCAGTGCGGGCGACGTATCGCTGACTAGCGCAAGGAGTGTGATGCCACTGGCGGCCAAGAGTGCTCGTCTTGCTCTACGTGTGTCCTCCTGTAGAAGCTCGTCTTGCGTAGACGCCTTGAGAAGGCTCTTTAATACTGTGACGTTGTTAGGTAAATCCGTCCGTGGAAACCGAAAGCGTGTATCGTCGGTTCCGTGCGCATCCCAGTCTGGGGGCTCCCAAGCCACGAACGCTCAGTTCTATCAAGACGCAATGCGAAAAAGGCGTGTCCGAAAGAGTGCCCATCGCAGCGTTTTCGGGCGCAACACCGGCAACACTTTGGCAACTTTTGACACCCACCCGGTACGGAAGCGCAGCCGCCCTTACGCATCGGCAAAGGTTGCACGTTGAAACATTCGGGCTAGGGAAAAGTTTGCCCCGTAGTTTGCCCCTTTGTGACGCTTTCAGGGGCAACAGCAGGTAACAGTACGAGGTAGTATAATCAATAACTTACGATGCTAGGCAACGCCAGGAAACAGCGATTTTCAGTTTTAGGTTCTAGTGCCTGAGAGGGCTTGGGGGTTCGATTCCCCCCGTTCGCACCATTTTTTTTGGAACCTCCCGGGTGGCCTGTTACCTTCTTGACGATCAACCTCTTGAACTTGACTATCAGCCCGTCGATGAGGGCGCTCGCCGATCACACAAGCTATGAAACGAGGGCCAAAGCGGCAGGATGTCGAGGTCCCATTCCGCGGAGAGGATAGCTGATACGGAAAACAACGAATCTTCCCGGGTTCAGCCACCCGACTCTCACAAGCTTAGACTGTCGAAAGAAATCTCATGCCAAACAAGATCTTGGTCGCACGCATCTTCGAGAACAAGCAGTTTGAGTCACAACCTCGCACCCAAGGGCTAGTGGACCTAACCAAAATCGGCGAGGGCTACACCGTCGAGGGCTACACCGCGACGGACATGACCGCCGAACATGCCGCCGGCGTCGTCGCGGTGATTGCCGACTCGGCGCTGTTTCATAGGAGTTTCTACGAGGCAGCCAAGGACCTGCGCATCATTGCGCGCTGGGGCGTGGGCTATGACAAGGTCAAAGTCGACGTAGCGACCGAGCACGGCGTCCTGATCACAGTCGCGCCGGTCCACATGGATACGGTCGCTGAATACACCATCGCCCAATGGTTTGCGACGCTCAAGCGGGTCTACACCCTCAACAGGCTCTCTCACAGCGGAGACTTCTCGATCATCCGCACCTTCGAAGCGCGGCGGTCTACTCTGGGACTTTACGGGTTCGGAAGGATCGGCCAGCAGGTGGCAATGCGCGCGCGGCCCCTGCTGGGGGACGAAGGCCGCCTGCTTGTCTATGACGTCAGGCCGGACATCGCTGAGTTGGCGAAACAATTCGGCGCGGAGGCGGTCGCGAGTCCGCTTGAGCTCTTTCAAGAAAGCGACACGGTCTCTCTGCATGTCTCGGGCGACGAGACGATCGTCGGCTATGACGAACTCCGTGCCATGCGCCCGCACGCATCGCTGATCAATCCCTCCCGCGGCAACCTTGTCGATGACGAGGCAGTCCACCGCGCGATCGATGAGGAACGGCTATGCTACTACGTGGTGGACGATCCGGTGAACGGTCCGCGCGAGATCCACAAAGACCATCCGCGGATCATTTGCACCAACCACAATGGCGGGATCACAGTCGAGTCTACGATCCGGCTCGACCGCCAAACATTCGAGCAGGTGACGGACGCCGTTGCGGGACGCAAGCCCAAACATATCCTGAACCCTGAAGTGCTCGATCATCCCCGAGTTCGGGGTTTCCTTGAGGAAGGCTAAATCCAGGAAAGCGGGAAAGCTAGGTCCAGGAAAGCTCGATCATGAGAGGACCGACCACGAAGGCACGGAAGGAAGGTAAGGAATGACGAACCCGATTCGCGAAACCCTGCTGGCCGGCAAACCCAGCATCGGCTCTTGGCTCAATCTCGCCTCGCCGCTAGCGGCGGAGGTGATGGCCGCCGCCGGCTATCAATGGCTAGCGGTCGACGCCGAGCACACCTACTACGACATGGAATTGATTGCCCACACCATTCGGGCTATCGAAGCCCGCGGGGCGATCCCCCTGGTACGGTCCTGGGACCACGATCCGGTCACCATCGCCCGACTCTTGGATGCCGGGGCCTGGGGCTTGGTCTTTCCGCACATCAGCACACCGCAGCAGGCCGAAGCAGTGGCCCGGGCGATGCGCTATCCTCCGGCCGGCACTCGCTCGATCGGTATGGGACGCTGCCGCACCATCTCGCCGAACTACCGCGAATCCGCTAACGACCTGGTGCTCTGCATTCCGCAAATCGAAGACCTCGAGGGTATCGAGAACTCCGAAGCTATCGCACGGGTCGAAGGCATCGATGTGGGTTTCCTCGGACCGGCTGACTTAGCTATGTCGATGGGAGTGGAGCTAGGGCATCCCGATCATGAAGCCGCGTTGCAGCGCTTCCGCGAAGGCTGCAAGAGGGCGGGCACTCCTTCCGGCATACCGGTCGGGGACGGAGCCGGCGCGCGCCGCCGCATCGCGGAGGGGTTCCAGTACATCGACCTCACCAACGACATGCACCTCCTTGAGGGAGCAGCTCGCCAAGCCTTGTTGGACGCTCAGGGCTAGGCGCTCAGGGGTGAGGTGTGTCGCTGGTTGAAAACGGTCTGCGATCGTCCTCGAACCGTAACGGCGGGCCAACTCAGCGATCAACGAGCGCAATGATCCGGCAGGGAGCACCTGATCCGTCCCCGATCTTCATCGGCATGGCGATGATGGTCGAGCCTCTCGCTGGAACTTCATCCGAAAGAGCCACGTTCTCGAGACACAGGATCTGAGCTTCCCCCAAGATCTGGTGAGTCCGGAAATCGCGCGACATCCCGCGGTCAATGCTCGCCGTATCGATCCCCACGATACTGATTCCGCGGTCGACGAGGACTTGAGCGGCTTCTGACGAAACGCCCGGAAAATGCAGATTCGATGTATCGCCGGCGACTTCACTGCCGAGGTATGTCTTTGCGTCGGGCCAGCGGCTGGCCCAGCCGGTTTTGACGAGAACCGCAGCTCCCGCGGGGATCGCTCCGTGTTCAGCTTCATGCGCATCGATATCGCCAACCGAGAGTAGGTAATCGGGATCGGCCGCGCACTGGGTCGTCACATCGATCACCACGCCAGCTCCCGCCAGCCGGTCGATGGGGATGTCAGCCACTCCCCACTTGCCCTCGGAAAAATGGATCGGTGCGTCGAGATGGGTCCCCCCATGTTCGCTTCCCGCGAATCGATACGAGCTATACCACCTGAATTATGCACTGCCGGTGCACCTGGTGAGGGCTGAGCCGCCAGGAACCATTTGGGGACCCCCGAAAACATGGGGTAAAAAGGTAGGCTGGCAAAGATTTCAGCTTCGCCAGTCAACCCCAAGGAGGTCACCCAAATGGTTACCAAACGAAAACAGCATAGCTCCCGAAGGCCCGTCAAACAAGGCCCCGGCGCGAGGGCCCCGCGGCCCAATAAAATCGGGGCTGCCACGCCCTATCACTTCCGTGGCAAGAATCTGACTCCCTACGGCGGCTTGCTGCCCGTCGCCACCCTGCTCGAAAAACTCGGCTTCCAAGCGCTGCTGGAAGAAACCCTCACGACCAAACGGATCACCCGAGCCATGAGCCCCTACCAGTTCGTGCTGGCCCTCGTGCTCGGCCTCTATGTCGGCTTTGCGCGGCTCAACCAACTCCGCTTCATCGCTCGCGACCCCATCCTGACCGGCATCTTGCAAGTGACGCGTCTGCCGCCGCAGTCCACGCTGTGGCGCTTTCTGGCCTCGCTGCACCTCAACGTGGCGAAGCAGATCCTTTCCATTCAGCGCCAGCTGCGGGAACGAGTCTGGGCCGCGGCCCACGTGAAGTTGGAGACGGTGACGCTGGACACCGACACCACCGTGCATACCCTCTACGGCCGCCAGATGGGCGGGCGCAAGAGCTACAACCCCAAGAACAAGGGCAAGCGCAGCTACCAGCCGATACTGACCTTCCTGGCCGAGACGCGCGAATACCTGATGGGCGGGTTGCGCAACGGCGACCGGCCCACGGGCCGACAGATCGCCGCCCACCTCGAGAGCGTTTTCCGGACTTTGCCGGGCGGTGTGAAGAAAATCCTGGCGCGGGCCGATTCCGGCTTTTATTGCTGGGAGGCGGTGGAGGCCTATGAAAAGGCGGCTTGTCAGTTCGTCATCGTGGCGCGCAAAACGCGGCGCCTGGTCGAGCGCTTGCAGCAAGCAGAATGGAAACCCTCCCCCCGCTCCGACGCGGACGCGGAATGCGAATTCCTCTACCAACCGCAAGGCTGGGCGCGGACCTGCCGTTTCCTGGCGCTGCGTTACGAAAACGAGCCCAAGGCCGGCGCGGCCGAGCAATACCAGTTGTTCGCCACCAGCGCTTACACCTACCGCGTGTTTGTCACCAATCTGGCCGAGCCGATCGCGGCGGTGGTGTGGTTTTACAATCAGCGCGCCGGAGCCGAGAACCTGATCAAGGAGGCCAACAACGACGCCGGGCTGGCGGCCCATCCCTCGCGCCGCTTTGATATGAACCGCAATCACTTTCAGTTGGCCATGCTGGCCTACAATCTCAACTGCTGGCTGCTGCTGTTCAACCGCGAAGCCCAGGCCAGCGTGGAGACGCTGCGGCACACCACCCTGGCGACGGCGCGGCTGCGTTTTCTGTTCGTGGCGGCCAAGATCTGGCGGCACGCCGGCAGAACGGGTGTCAGCTACAGCGATCATTATCAGGAAAAGGGCCTGTTTGAACGGCTGATGCGACGGCTGCGGGCGATGGGGCCGCCGGGATCGAGCTTGGCGCCGGTGGTGGAGGGTGCGCTGAGCTGAGGGGCACTCCATGCATAAAATTTCATGCACTTGCCGCAACGTACTGGGAACACGCCGCTTGCCAGCCCGCTTTTGCCCTGCCGGGATCAGGAGGCGGCTCAAACGGGGAGGGAAACAGCAGAAAAGACGACTTGCGAAATCACTGAGTTGACACGAGTGCCGCTATCGCCACAACTCCATCGACGATGGCTACGCCGAATCTGTGCATAATTCAGGTGCAACAGTCAATTCAAATCGATGCGAGTGGCTGGCCACTGACTAGGCATCTGTGAGTAAAAGGCGTGGACAGGCTAGCAGGGCGCAGCCCGGCGCTTGACCTGAGCTGAGTTGGCCGGAAGACTAGGCGCTAAAGGGAATCGAGAAACGCCAGCAGGGCGGATCGGTCATCCGGCTCCAGTTCTTCGAATCGGACGCGGACGCTCTCGGCTTCTTCACCGTGCCGCCTGATCGCCTCCTCGGGCGTCGAAGCGCTGCCGTCATGCAAGAAGGGCCGCCGCAGCCGCAAGCCCCAGAGCGCCGGCGTGCGGATCTCGTCGAGGGCGGCCGCCTCCTGCTCAATGTTGTCTCCGGTTCCTACTGCATGGAGCAATAGATCGGAATAGAGTGGGACCGGCTTCTGATCGAAGAGCGGACTAGAGCTGGGCCCGGTCATCAAGACCGGGACGTGGCACGATGCACACCCGACGGATTTGAAGATCACCTCGCCGCGTTGAACGGTCTCGTCGATGGCCCCGCGTTCGATTGGCGCGAGAAACTTCATGAAGGACTCGAAATTATCAACTCCCCGCAGCCCGGTCGAGGGGTCTCGCTTATCTTCAGGGTCGGGGCGCAGGTCGCATAGCTTGAGCGCGTCGGGGTCAACTCCGGGGGCAACCTCGTCAGGGAACAGGTCGTTGGTGATTCCCATTTCATTTCGATAAGCGTCGCCCGAGAAGGCGAGCAGCGTGGCGTGTTGCGCCTTCCAGCCGAAACGGCCGATCCGCTCGCGGCCCGTGGCAATGTCAATGATTCTGGCGGCACGACCGCTGATGCCGTCGTTATCCAGATCGTCGGGGTCCTCGAGGGAGATCAGGGTCTGGTCTTGAATCGCATCGACCAGCCCGGTCCCAAACAACGGGATCGGGACGCGGCGCGAGATTACATTCGCCTCAGGCGGAATTCTGGGCTGGCATTCGTGGTTCGGTATCGAGAAAAGATGAAACAGCGTGCCCCCGCCGAGAACGTGAAACTTACCCTCTTCGTCAAGACGGCCAGCCCGCACCTCCGCGACTGGGCTGATGCCGCCGATCGCCGGTGAGTGGTGGCAAGCCGAGCAGCCGGCTCCGTTGAAAGCGGGGCCGAGTCCTTCGCCGGCGTCCTCGACTTCCGTAAAATCCTCCAGCCCCAGCCTGAAGCGCTCAAACTCTTCGGCGGTGATGCCGGTCAGCGGATTTCCGGGCAAGAACGGCCGCTGAGCGGGAAGAACGGCAGGGCGTAACAGGCACAGCAACGCGGCGACGGAGATTGCGCCGTTGCTGAAGTTCTCTCGGAATCTGCTCAAGCTGTTCCTCACTTCAACATGCCCATTTCACAATGCCATTTTCACTATGCCCGTCTGATGATGTTCACTTCACGATAATGGTGCCACGCATCGTGTTATGTCCGGCGCCACAGGGTTTGGAGCATTCAAAGTCATAGCGCCCCTTTTTGGTCGCATGGAATACTACTTTGGCCACGCCGCCCCCGCGTTTGGGAACCACGACGTTAATGCCGGCTTTAGGAATGCGAAAACCGTGATTGGTATCAGCGCTGCGAATATTGAACTCGATCGTTGTCCCAGGGCTGACCGTGATCCGGGAAGGCACGAAGAAGAAACGCTCCGCCACAAGGTTGACGACACGGACGTTCGCTTCCGCAGCGGCACTGGCCAGCGCAGGGTCCGGCACCGTCGCCGCCGGTTGAGGCGCCAGAAGGATCACGAACATCAACAGCCAAAACTTGTGCTTCATATCGTTACAGCTCCCCTAGAACCACCAGCCAAGACCCAAGTTGAGCGAGTTGTGCGGTTGAATGATCGAACTCCTGTTGCGAAGGATCGAGTAATCGAACTTCAGAGCGATATCCGGCTCTGGATAGTAAGTGGCTCCCAGCACCCAGGCCTGCCGATCAAACTGCCTGAGGGGGAGAAAACCGGGCGCCATCTTGCGCTGCGTGTCGAAGTTCTCGTACCGAAAGAACGCGACGACGTCGTGCGGCAGATGGCGGGGCCGCAGGTGATAGCCGGTTTCCCAATAGAAGCCGCGCAGGTTACGAGCGATGTTGGGATTCACACCGGCGCTGCGCTGCAGGAAAGTGTTGAGTTGAGAGGTTTGGGAAATATCGACATCGGCGAACTGGCCCCTCAGATCGAATCGCGAAACGCCATATCGCCCGTCAAACTCAAGCACGCGGACCCGCGGATTGATCCCAGGGACATTGAAGCCTGTGTTGCCGGTCCAGAAACTGCCGCCTAACGCCAGCCCCGGCATTCCGTGGTACTCGAGCCGGCCCGTATAGGCCACGTTCTGCGTGACCGACTGGAACCCCTTCTGACGGCCGCCGCGCAGTCCTTCTCCGGCATCGAAAAGAGTGGCGTCCAGCGGGGACATGACGTAAGCCTTGTAGACAAAGCCATGCCCGAGATCACCGAAGATCCCGGCGCCCGAATCGAACCAAGTTGTCGGCAGGATGAAGGTGTCAACAAACGTGCGCTCGACTCCCTGGTAGGAAGGTGGCTCGTGGCGCTCGTTTTGGATGCCCACGGGCGCGAGCAGCATTCCGCCGCGGAAATTCAGCCAGGGCTTCACCAGGAAATCGACAAAGGCTTGCTCGACCTCCAGCTCGCCCAATTCACCTTCGCCGGAAACAAAGGCATGCTCGATCTCCAACTCGGACCAGAACTGGATTCGGTCGGTGAAGCTGTGTCCGAACAGCAGCACGAAGCGGTGGAAGTCCAGCTGGCTGCCTTCGTTTTGCACTTTGTTGAAGTGAAAATCCATGTAGCCGGAGACAGGCAGCCGGGTTTCTGGAGACTCGATGTCTTCCATGCTGGGCAGTTTGACCTGGACATCGGAGGGCTGCCCGCCGGTTGCAGACAAGGTTGGGGGTGCCGGCTCCGGGCTTGCGGGCTCTTCGGCGGGAACAGCCTGCGCCCGGGCGGCTGCTGGGGTTTCTTGCTCGACAGAAGCTTGAGTCTCTGGCTCGACGGCGGCTTGAGCGTCTGGCTCGGGAGCGTCCTTCCCTTCGAGCTGCCGAGTTCGTTCTTCGAGGAGAAGGATGCGCCTTTCCATCTGCTCCATGCGCTTCTGCTGGGCATCGGGAGCTGCCTGGCCCGCCAGTACAACGGAGGCCATCAGGAGCAGAAGCACTGTTCGGCAAACATTCATTTTAGGCTTGCCTAAGTTTTTTATTATACATGCTTAATACAAGAACATACCTTGTACTGTCGTAGGTTGTCAACAAGCTAAATCGAGCGAGTGACTGCGAGATCGGGACTTGTCACAACATTGCGCTAACCCAATTCGATGTGAGTCTCTGGTGCAGGGTCCCGCCAAGCCCGTTTGATTTCCAAGGTTCTCTGGTGTATTGTCTTGCTTAGCGTGAGAATTGGCTTGGGCCTGACCGGTGCGTTCCCAAAGGACGATAGGGTCACAATGCCTGGACCTGCACGCAACCAGCATTCATCACAAAGGAGACGACTTATGAAGGACGGTACATCGAACGAACTCTCAGAAAAAGAGCTCGACGAGGTTGCGGGTGGTCTCGACAGCCAATTGTGCAACACGTCGAGTTTCAAGAGCCCTTTCTATAAGGGAGGCGAGCCTGCAAGTGAGAAGGGGGGACAAGATGGCTCCACATCACTCACCTCGATGGAAGAGAAAGAACCGCAGGTCTAAGCGTCACGGCCCCACAGCTAGAGCGAGTGCTGGATAGCCGCCCGGTAACGATCTCACTCTGTACGAACCCATGCCAGCACTGACATTCGAGCAAGCCCGCGCAATCATCACCGAGAAGATCGCCGAGCTGGCGCCGGAGCCGTCCCGCGAGACCATCCCGCTCGATGACGCATTGGGACGCGTGCTGGTGTCGCTGGTCACCGCCGATCGCGACTACCCTCCGTTCAACCGTTCGGCCAGGGACGGGTTTGCGGTGCGCGCTTCCGATGTGGCGAACCCGCCCGCGCGGATGAAGATCATCGGCCAGACCCGAGCCGGGGAGCCGTCGAAGTTTCAAATCCAGCCGGGCGAGACCGTGGAAATCATGACCGGAGCGCCGGGCCCGGAAGGCGCGGACACGGTTGTGATGTGGGAGCACTCGACGCGAGACGGCGACGACGTCACGCTCGAGAAAAGCGTGCCGGCAGGGAAGAATCTGATCTTTCGGGGCAGCGAGGCGAAACAGGGCAGCGTTGTCTTAGAATCCGGTGTTCGGCTCGACTATCCCGAGATTGCGTTGCTGGCGTCAACGGGCAATGCGAGCGTCGAGGTGTACCGCAAGCCGACAGTCGCGATTCTCTCGACGGGGGACGAAGTAGTCGAGCTGGACGTTTCTCCTGAACCGTTCCAAATCCGCAACTCAAATGCCTATTCGCTGGCCATGCAAGTTCGCCGCCAAGGAGGCGAGCCGCGGATTCTTCCGATCGCTCCCGACCGGCTCGATCGAACCCGAGAATTGGTGGAGGAAGGGCTGAAATCTGACCTTCTGCTTCTTTCCGGCGGTGTCTCCATGGGTAAGTACGATTTCGTCGAGCAGGTGCTCAGCGAACTCGGCGCCGAGTTCTACTTCACGGAAGTGAAGATACAGCCTGGCAAACCGCTCGTCTTCGGACGAGTGGGATCCACGCCCGTCTTCGGCCTGCCGGGCAACCCGATTTCGACGATGGTGACCTTTGAAGTCTTCGCGCGAATCGCTCTCCACCGGCTAGCCGGCCGCGGATCCTCCCCGCTCCCTTTTCTTGAAGCCCGGTTGGGCTCCGACTTCAAGCACAAGCCTGTGTTGACGCGCTTCCTGCCCTCGGTTCTCGAAGGAGATTACGCCGAGGCTACGGTGAATCCAGTAAAATGGCAAGGGTCAGGCGACCTGGTCGCTCTGGCGCGCGCGAACTGCTTTCTCGTCGCCACCCCGGATCGGGAGTCCTGGAAGGCCGGCGAAACGATATTCGTCCTACCGCGGTGAGCCAGCTTTCACATTTTGACAACAGCGGCGCGGTCCGCATGGTGGATGTGAGCGGGAAACCGGCCACCCGCCGAACGGCTCGCGCACATGCCTTCGTCAAACTTTCGCCGGAGGTCATTCGGCAGCTTCCTGACAACCCGAAAGGGAACCCTCTCGAGATTGCCCGCATCGCCGGCATCAGCGCAGCAAAGCGGACATCGGAGCTGATTCCCCTCTGCCATCCGCTGATGCTGAGCAGCGTCGAGGTGGCGATTAGCCTCGGCAACGCAGGCGCTGAAATTGAAACAAGCGTCGTGACCACGGGTCCGACCGGAGCTGAGATGGAGGCCCTGACCGCGGCGTCGGTTGCGGCCTTGACCATCTACGACATGACGAAGGCGCTCGACAAGTCAATCGAAATCAGCGACCTGTATTTGATTGAAAAGACCGGCGGCAAGAGCGGCTCCTACCGGCGGGCGGAATCGGAATGAAGTGGGCGAGAAGGCTCGACAATGGTCAACCAAGGAACGCGCCAAGCTCCGTGTGCGTATCAACTACAATGCCGCGTAAGCTTTCCGGCACCGAAAATGCCATGCGAAGTCGCCGTGCGCCGATTTCACGGCTGTGCACCGATTCCTGCAACATTTTCCAAGACACGATAGCCTAGAGGACTAATCTCAATGCGTCGATTGGCATTCATTTCGCTGGGGCTATTGCTCACGCTCACCCACCCAAGCTTCGCCCCCCAGGCGTTGGCACAAGAATCCGCCGTCGACCCGTTCGAAGAACTCGCCCCCGGAGACAGCCCCATCCTCACCGTTGAAGACGAGCCTACGTTTCGTTCAACGGTGGACGTCGTGACCGTTCCGGTGACCGTGCGCGGTCCCAAAGGCGAATACGTCACCGAGCTCGAGAAGGCCGACTTCGAGATCTTCGACAACGACAAAAAGCAGACGATCGAGAGCTTCGAGGTGAGCTTCCTGCCGATCTCGATGGTGATCTGTATCCAATCCAGCGGCCGCGTGGAAAAGATACTTCCCGATGTAAAAAAGACGGCGGTCATATTCACCGATATGGTGCTGGGCGAGTTCGGTGAAGCGGCGATCATGGCCTTCGACAATCGCCTTCGGCTGATGGAGGATTTCACCAACGACACCGAGAAGATCGATAAGGCCTTGAGTGCGATCACGGTTGGCAGCGAAGCCGTAAGGCTGGCGGACGCTGTTTACGACGCGGTCCGCCTGCTTCGAAGACGCCCCCCAAATCATCGCAAGGTAATTGTGGTCATTTCGGAATCACAGAACAACGGCAGCGAGACCAGTATGGGGAACGCTATGCGCTGGGCTCAGCTCGAAAACATCATGGTCTACTCCGTACGGCTCTCGACACTCTCAGCGCGCCTGCTTCGAGGACAGAAGCCCTTGCGGAACCCCTATCCGCCAGGCATCAATGTGCGGCCCGCCGCACCAGGTCAAGTCGGTACGCCGACCACGATGCAGCAAAGCCGCTATGACGTTACCGGCAATGTGCTGCCGATCGTGATCGATCTTGTCCGAGGCGCGAAGAATCTAATTTTCAACAATCCTCTGGAGCTGCTGGCGGAAGGGACTGGAGGAGAAGACTACGATCCCCGAACGGAAGACGGTATGCAGGAATCGATCATCAAGATAGGCGAAGATATTCGCAGCCAGTACCTGCTGACTTACCGTCCCAACAATTTAAATGAGCGCGGCATCTTTCACCGGGTACGGGTCGAGGTCGCCTACAATCGGCTGAAGGTCCGAAACCGCGTCGGCTACTTCCATGCGCCCGAGCCAAGAGCCGAGGGCGCGCCCGCCGCTGAGACCCCCAAGTAATTTACAGAGCCGTTAGGGTCCGTCCAACCCGGTGCTGGTGACATCGACCAACGGCCTTGTCGCCTACTTGGCGACATCGACTACCGAGACCAGACCCGGCAAGCCCGAAAAGGCCTGAGATGGGGCGGTTCGAACACTCCAGTGTCGAGAAACGCAGCTAGCCCGCGTTGGCGAATCTTTCCGCGACCGCGTCCCAATTGATTACGTTGAACCATGCGGCCAGATAAGCTGGACGGCGGTTCTGGTAATTCAGGTAGTAGGCGTGCTCCCAGACGTCGACGCCCAGGATCGGGGTATTGCCGTGCGAAAGCGGGTTGTCTTGATTCGCCGTGGACTCGACGACCAAAGACCCGCCTCCATCGACGCTCAGCCAGGCCCAGCCACTTCCGAACCTTGTCATCCCGGCTTTGGTGAGCGCGGCTTGGAAGCTGTCAAAACTTCCGAATGCGCTATCAATCGCCGACCCCAACGCTCCGCTGGGCGTTCCGCCGCCGCCGCCCTTCATGCTCTGCCAGAACATCGCATGGTTGGCGTGGCCACCGCCGTTGTTGCGAACCGCGCCTCGGATGGCCTCGGGAACGGAATCCAAGTCACGAACGATATCTTCAATCGACTTGGCTGCCAGCTCGGCGTTATCGCCGATCGCGTTGTTCAAGTTGGTAACGTAGGCGGCATGATGCTTGCCGTGGTGAATCTCCATCGTACGAGCGTCGATGTGCGGCTCCAACGCGTCGAGGGCATAGGGTAGATCGGGAACAGTGAAAGCCATAATGGGCAACTCCTCTTTTGTCAGACAGATCAATCGAACCGGCCTCAACCCGAAAACTTCGCGGCGAAGTCAGAACAGAAACCATCCATCTTACACCACGCGGCGTATTAACTCATTTCACGACCGAGATCCGTGTTTGACCGAGCCCGCATTTCTCACCGCCTGACGGTCTGAAGCACGCGACAGGCCCGCCATTACTTCGTTGCGCTTGCTCACCATCGCTCAACGGAACTGTCCGAGTACGCCTCCGCGGGCTGAGCGGCGCGCCTCGTACTGACGGGCCTCTCATCGCACTTGGCCTCGCCACGCGGTGAGAAATGCGGGCTTCTCCCCGGCTGGCGAGTGAAGGACGCAATTGCCCGCTCGGTCTCAATGACGGCATCGTGCTTCTCCATTCCTTACGCTGGTCCTTACGCTGTATCTACTCCTCACGCGGCTGCCGCGCCTCCGGTTGCGGGCTCAGATGGGGCGCTGAGGCCCTCAAAAAAAGTCATTGAAACAAAAGGGGTTGCTCGTTAGTTCTATAAAGTTTCTTTACAAAATGTCATGAAATGTCATGATATGCCATGTTCTGAGCCATTTTTCGCTGGTTTTGGGCGTCTCGTGTTTTACTCGTTCGTTTAGTGTTTTTGTTTTCAACGACTTGAGTTGAGGCGACAGGAGGGAGGATAGCAGGCTCCTCGCCTGAAACGGCCGGTTTTCGTTCGATTTCGTGGATTTTTGTCCGCAACGGATCGCCGGCGCTCGGCGGCGAACCGGGGTTGCGAGGTGATTTCGGCCGAAGACAGCTCTCCGGCGATGGCGACCGGAGCGAATGGAGCCCACCGGGCCTTTCGGGGCTTGTCAGCTTTATTGTCGCCTCCATCTTGTTCCCAATTTCTGTTTGTATTTTACCATTTCGGCTTTGGTTTTTCGGTTTGTTTGAGGGTAACAGGCCGGTGGAAGTGATTGAAAAGATGGGGTGTCGACTTTTTTTTCTTATCGGTGAACGATTCGACGGGTTGCTAGCACGCCGGTCTTATCGCCTGACGGCCGCAGCTAGTTCATCGCGCTTGCTCGACGTAGTGTGACCAGGGAACGTCGGCCTGGAGACCGACGCAACGCACGGCTCCGCCACGCTCCCGCAGGGCTCGTAGAGACCTGCGGCTTTTCGTTGCATTCACCCGCCGCGCGCAGCCCCACGAAAGGCCGCACACCTCCGGACGAGCCCTGATAGTTGCTGGAGCTGGGTTGCTGCTCTACGGAGTTCGGGAGCACTGCGCGACGCAAAGGTCGACTCCCGGACCGAATGTGGACCTTCCCCTCGGGACTTACCAGCTTCAAGCCTATAATGCGTGTGAGTAAACAAGCATGAACGAAATCTTCGACTCCGGCGACTCCTCTCTACTCCAAATCCGCTCCAAGGCCCCGGGCCCGCCAGGCTTTCTTCCATTGACCGAAGAAACCCTCCGGACGCGCCCCAGCGGAGACATTTTCGGTTGGACGCAAGACGCTGGGATGGGCTGGAACCCCTCCGAACTCGGACGCAAGGAATTCCTAATCCTGAGCACGCAGGGCGGCATTCGCGCGCCCGACGGCACCCCCATCGCGCTCGGCTACCACACCGGACATTTCGAGGTTGGCTTGCTCATGCGGGCAGCGGCCGAAGAGTTGAAGAGCAAAGGGGCAATTCCCTTCGCGGGATTCTGCAGTGATCCGTGCGATGGACGTACCCAAGGCACGACCGGGATGATGGACAGCTTGGCCTATCGCAACGACGCGGCACAAGTGTTCCGGCGGTTGATTCGCTCGCTGCCCACCCGGCACGGCGTGATCGGGGTGGCGACCTGCGACAAGGGGCTGCCGGCAATGATGCTTGCACTGGTCGCGATGCACGAGCTGCCCTGCGTGCTGGTGCCCGGCGGCGTCACCCTGCCGGCCGAGGCGGCCGAAGACGCCGGAGCTGTCCAGAGCATTGGCGCCCGATTTGCACACGGCGAGTTGAGCCTAGAGGACGCTGCGGCTCTTGGCTGCCGCGCTTGCGGATCGCCCGGTGGCGGCTGCCAGTTCCTCGGCACTGCCGCGACTTCTCAAGTCATCGGCGAGGCGCTCGGGTTCTCGCTGCCGCACTCGGCGCTCGCGCCTTCCGGCCAGGACATATGGCGCGACATGGCGCGGCGCTCCGCCCGAGCCGTCATCGCCCTTGAGCGGCGTGGCGTAACGACCCGAGACATCGTAACCAAAGCGGCCGTCCGCAACGCAATGGTCGTCCACGCGGCTTTTGGAGGTTCGACGAACCTGTTGCTGCATCTTCCGGCGATCGCCTATTCCGCCGGCCTGGAGAGGCCAACGGCCGAAGAATGGGCGGAAGTCAACCGTCAAGTTCCGCGCCTCGTGGACGTCCTTCCAAACGGGCCTGTGGGGCACCCGACCGTCAGGGTGTTCCTGGCGGGAGGCGTGCCGGAGGTGATGCTCCATTTGCGTCGCCTCGGGATGCTCGACACCTCCGTCCAGACTGTCAGCGGCGAGACCCTGGATACGGTCCTCGATTGGTGGGAAGCGTCTGACCGCCGCCGAATCCTGCGAGAGCAATTGACCGCAGCTGACGGGATCGATCCCGACGACGTGATCATGAGTCCCGAAAGCGCAAGCGGCAAAGGCCTGACCAGCACCATCACGTTCTGCCGAGGCAATCTTGCGCCCGAGGGTTCGGTTGTCAAGAGCACCGCAATCGACCCGGCCGTGGTCGACGCCGACGGCGTGTACCGCAACACCGGTTCCGCGAAGGTATTTCTGCGAGAGACCGCCGCGATTGAAGCCATCAAAAGCGGTGCGATTCAACCCGGCGACATCCTGGTGTTAATTTGCTGTGGCCCGATGGGATCTGGGATGGTGGAAATCTTTCAGATTACTTCTGCCCTCAAGTATTTGTCCTTCGGCAAGCAAGTCGCGGTGATTACCGACGCCCGCTTCTCGGGAGTATCGACCGGCGCCTGTATCGGACACGTAGGACCGGAAGCCCTGGCTGGCGGCCCGATCGGCAAACTGGCGGATGGAGACCGCGTCCAGATCATTGTCGACCGCAACAAGCTCAAAGGGTCGATCGACTTAGTCGGTCATGGCGACGAGGTGTTCGGACCCGAGCGCGGAAGCGCCGTACTCGCCGAACGTTCGCCGCGGCCCGACCTGTCGCCGAATCCTGATCTTCCCGACGATACGCGCCTGTGGGCGGCCTTGCAGCGCGTCGGGGGCGGCACCTGGGGAGGATGTGTCTACGATGTCGACGCGATAGTAGATGCTCTGGCAGCGGATACCGCCGGAAAGCAAAACAGCTAACGCATATTTTCCGCCTGGGAGTGGCGCGCTACCCCCCTTCGCAGTTCCCAACCCGCGGTCAATCTCCGGGGCATCCACACAAGGCTACCGCGAGATCTGGCCACGAAACCCGTGACCGATCTACTCCGGCCGACTCGGCCGACTCGGCCCACCCGGCCCGCCAGTTCCCGGCACCGATCCGATTCCGCCCTGCTGAACGCTAAACCCACCAGCAGGACGTTGCACCGGAGCACCAATCAAGTCGGTTTTGGGAGCAAAAGCCATCCATGCAAACGCATAGAAAACTCCATTCTGGATCGGCTTGAGCCTCTTCCCGGCCAACGCCCCTTCCGTCGCCATTCCGAGAACATTCCAGCTGCTGCCAGTCTCCTTATCGAGAATCGTGCCGTCCTTGAACTTGAACTTGAGCCCCTTACCGTCCAGTTCAGGAGAAAAGACTCCAGCCGACCCGACTTGCCGGGAACTCTTGATCTGCTTTTGCTCCATCGTGCTCAGTGCGGCCCCGTCATAGAAGACAACGTAGCGGGTTTTCTTGATCTTCCCATCGACAACTCCCGCCTGCCGCAACCGCTCGAAGGTATATGCGCGGCTTTTTCCCTCCAGCGTGAACGAAACGACCTTTTCGAGCGGTCGGCCGATCGGACGATCCACAACGGCGGGAAACATAACGCGCCCTGCCTGTTCGTAACCCGCATAGGGAGTGTTTCCGTAGGGCAGGTTTTGCCCGTTGTCTTTGCTGAGCACCTTGCCGTCGGGAAAGTTTTTCGCGAACGCCGCGAAGTCCACCACCTGGCTAGTGACAATGTCCAGTCTCTTCCCTGTCAAGCTGCCGACCACGGCCTCGCCCGTGAGCTGCTGCCAAAGGGAATCGGTCTCACGGTCAAACATGATCATGTCGCTGTGACGCAGCATCCCCGAAACACCAAAGTCGTACACCTTCCCATCGACTCGCCGGTCGAACGCGATCGAGCTGTTGCATAGAGGACAGTAAGTCACCAAGAGAGGCACGTCGCCGATTTGGTCTAACACCATCTCATGCCAGAGAAGAACCTGCAGCGGGTAGGCGCGAGCTTCGCCCTCGAGCTCGACGACGATCACGGGTTCTCCGCCCCCGACCCACGATGCCGCGTCTTTGAGGGAAACGAATTTGGGCTTCTGGATCGCTCGGATTCCGTCCTTTGGAGGACCGCCAAGCTTGAGATCGTTGAGATCGATCGACTTTTTGGACGTATCCGTCTGCCAATCGCCCTTGCTGAATTGCTGCGCGGGCGCCAGGAGCGCCGAAAGAAGAAACAGGACGAGAAACCGCTGCATTCTTACCCCCTTCTGAAAACGGTAGCAGTAGAGGAATCCATTCTGCTCTACCTGGAAAGGATTCCCTCTATCTTTTTTCTTCGCCCAGCCAGCCCTGGAGTTACGGAAATCTCTAGCCAGAAACGATCCGGCGTAAGCAGCCGAATGCCATCTGTTCAGACGGCCCGCGTGGACGGAAGTCTAAGCTTCGCGCGGACGGCAGTCCGCGTTTGCGAGTGTGACGCCCGCTGCTGTGGCGCGCGCTCAAGTTTGGCCATTCTGCCGTGGCCCGCGCCTCCTGGCGGGCAGCGTCGGCCTCCGCGCCGGCGTAGGGGCGTAGCGTGCTACGCCCGTCGGACAGCGGTCCGCGCGCCTCTCAACAGTCATGTCTCCGTCCCGGTGACCCGATCGCGACCCGTTCGCTACGGCTGGGCCAGTATTTCGGAGGAGAGACAGTACGCTAGCCGACCGTTGACGTATGTGGGAGCGGTAAGAGATAATCTCTCCTCCACTTTCCTAGCGAACTGGGAATTGTTGTGAACAGCTAACAAGTTGTGGACAGCTACAAACAACATGACGAAGACGCCGGAACAATCGCGCGGCCTGCCGGCGGATCGAGCACCGGCTAAGCGTGTGCTTGGGCCGAGGAAGACGGCGATCTTTCTGAGCGCCTTGATATTCTTTGATGGATTGGCCCTAAGTCAATCGTTTTGGAAGCGGGGACTCAACGAAACGAAGCTCCACAGCGTTTTGATCGAGCCTGCGGGGCTAGGAGTCTGTCCCACAGAAATCCGGCACGAAGGTGATACGGGGGCGAGATTGGATTTTTGAGGTCGGCAACGCGAGTGTGCGGCTGCGATCCGGATGCGATCCTTCGTTGCGGCAACAGCATCGCCTCTGTGACTCGATAGCGGCTTCCGTGGGCGGCTTTTTTCACGCTTCGCTCCGCTTAGGCCGCCGTCGGGAGCGCCTCCATCCTCGCCATCCGCCGCAGGTTCAACGCCATCGTTACCAAGCTCCATTCTCCTTGTACTTTCTTGAGACCCCGCAGCGAAAATCGCCGGAATCCTAACACCTCTTTCACCCATCCGAACGCTGGCTCCACCATCCCTTTGCGGCGCGCGTATTGTTGCTTGCCGCGCTGCTGCTCGAGGTGCTTCGCCATGCGCTCGCTCGCCGCTTCGGTGGCCTTGTTGTTTTGCTTCTTTTCTTCCTGGGCCGCCTTGCTTTCCCGCCGCAGCGCCACGATGCCCTCGATCTTGCGTTCCTCCATTGCCAGAAAGTTCTTCTCGCTCCGATACCCCGCGTCCGCCAGCAAACACTCCGGTTTGCTCCCCGTGTTTTGCTCCACTTGATCCACCATTTCGATGAGCGACCCGTTGTCGGCCGCGTTCTGTCCCACCTGCCGCGCCACGATCAACTGACGGCCTTCTTCCACCACCGCCTGCGCGTTGTAGCACTGTTGGAAACTCTGCTTCGACTTCATGATGCGGCTCTCGGGATCGCTGAAATTGCGTTGCGCTTGCGGCTTTGGCTCACCGAACTCCCACTTGAATTTCGAACAGCCGCCTTGCGGTCTCGTCTCCGAAGCCACTTTGCCGTCGCCGGGATGGCGCCCTTGCTGCTTGTCTTTTTCGGCCTGTTCGTCTTCCAGCGCCTGCTTGGCTTCCCTGATCTTTTCGAGCCGCTGCTCGCGTTTGTGCAGCTCGGGCGGCAGCTCGTCGCCGCTTTTGCCGGGGCCGTAGAGTTCGTCTTCGGCGGCGTCGGTTTGGTGCGCTTTCTCGAGCAACTGTTGAATTTCTTTTTCGAGCTGTTGCTCTTCTTCCTTCATGCGCTGGTAGCTCATCGCCTTGTGTTTGGAGGCGTTGGCTTTGATTTTCGTGCCGTCCAGCGCCACCGTCCCCAGTTTCACCAAACCCATCTTTTGGGCCAGCTGCACGAGCTCGACGAACAGCTTGCCAAACGTTTCCAAGTGTTGCTGACGGAAGCGATTGATGGTGCGAAAGTCGGGCTGATTGCCCGCCGCAAGCAGGCGTAGTGCAACGTCGTCGATCAGCTTGCTGGCGATTCTGCGCGACGAAAACACGCCCGTCGCGTAGGCGTAGACGAGCACCTTGACGAGCATCGTCGGGTGATAGGGCTGATTGCGCCGGCCGTCGCCCTCGTAGGGCTGGTGCAAGGCGCTCAGATCGAGTTGATCGAGTGTATCGGAGATGAAATAGGCCAGGTGGTCCCGCGGCAGCCAGTCCCGCGGCGACGGCGGAAATAAAAACGGCTGATCAGGCTCATAAGGCCGGTAGTTGGTCCCCATGCCTCTAGTTTCGCCCTTCCATGCAAAACATTCCACTCCTTGCTGGCTTTTTCTGTGGGACAGACTCCTAGCGGACTCACTTACGGCAAACCCGGCGGCACCGCCAGGAAACCTGTCTGCCGAAGTCTCAACGCAAGTGCCTCCCCCGTCGTTCGCGTTCTCTGACCGGTTGCCTTTGTACTTGGTTGAGAACCGGGGCCAGGTTGACGATCGCCACGTCAGCCACTACGCGCAAGGGCGTGACAGGACCATTTACTTTGCTCCTGACGGCCTCACATTTGCGTTGCTCGGAGACGATGACACCCCTATCCGAGCCCAGGGGCATGACCCCGGCATGCACGTCCAAGCGTATGCCAGCCCTGACGAGCGCCCGCCAACCAGCCGCTGGGCAGTAAAGCTCGACTTTTTGGATTTGAACAGCGCCGTTCAAGCGACCGGGCGGCAGCGCACTGCCGCCGTGGTCAGCTATTTCAAGGGAACCGCCGAAACGCGGACCGCAGACCTCTCCACCTTTGCGGAGCTTGTCTATTCAGATCTGTGGCCCGGAATCGATCTGGTCTACGCCGGGGCGGTTCAAGGACTGAAGTACAGGTTTGTCGTGGCCCCCGGCGCCGATCCAGGCCGGATTCGCTTGGCTTATCGCGGAGCGGATGTTCAACTCAACGATCGCGGGCAACTCGACGTCTCAACCCCGTTCGGAGGGTTCCAGGACGCCCGACCTGTTGCGTACCAAGAAGTTGAAGGTGAACGTGCGGAAGTTGCGGCCGAATTCCTGCTCGAGGCCGAACCGGAGACGGGTGGGCACTCCTTCGGTTTTCAGCTCGGGACTTACGATTCGAGCCGGCCGCTCGTTGTCGACCCCTCTCTCGTAGTCTACGCCGGGTATATTGGCGGCGACAGGATCGATGGTGCAAGGGACGTCGCCGTAGATGCAGAAGGCAACGTTTACGTGACCGGGTTCACGAGTTCTTCCCACACGAGTTTTCCGGTGGTTGCCGGTCCAGATACCACTTTTGGCGGCGACCAGGATGCTTTTGTGGTCAAGGTGAGCGCGGACGGCACGGCACTGATCTACGCGGGTTATATCGGTGGTTCAGAAAGTGAAATCGCTAACGGGATCGCCGTGGACAATGACGGCAACGCCTATGTGACGGGCTCGACGGAATCAGGACCGACGAGCTTCCCGGTGACGGTGGGACCCAAGCTCGTTTATGGAGGTGGCACGACGGACGCTTTCGTGGCAAAGGTAAACGCCACCGGCACGGCGCTGGTTTACACCGGATACGTCGGCGGTTCGGAGTCTGATTCTGCTTCCGGAATTGCCGTCGATAGTGAAGGCCACGCCTACCTAGTCGGCGACACGTTTTCGACGGAAGCCAGTTTTCCGGTCCAGACCGGGCCTGATCTCACCTTCAATGGCGTGAGAGATGCCTTCGTCACCAAAGTTAACCCCAGCGGGACTGCCTTGGTCTATTCGGGCTACATCGGAGGGTCCGAATTCGACGTTGGCAGCGGAGTCGCCGTTGACGCCGGCGGTCACGCGTACGCGGTCGGCTATACCGGTTCAAATGAAGATACCTTTTTGGCGACTGGCGGCCCGGACCTGACGTTTAACGGCGGAGGACAGGACGCCTTCATCGCCAAGGTCGGCAGCTCGGGCGGCGCCCTGGAATACGCGGGCTATATCGGGGGTGCTGGAGTTGAGTTCGGCCGCGGTGTCGCGGTCGACGCCGCTGGACGGGCCTACGTGACGGGAGACACCAATTCAGGGGAGGGGAGCTTCCCGGTCGCCGTCGGCCCCGACTTGACGTTCAACGGTGGTGGCCGCGACGCGTTCATCACGAGTGTGGCCGCGGACGGAACAGCCCTCGCCTACGCGGGTTACATCGGCGGAGCGGGTTTCGATCAAGCAAACGCTGTTGCGGTGGACAGTACGGGCAGTGCCCATGTCACGGGTTTCACAAGCTCCACGGAAGAAACCTTTCCGGTCGCCATCGGCCCCGACCTCGTCTTCAATGGGGTCCGGGACGCATTTGTTGCTCGGGTGGATTCGGCGGGCACTTCGCTCATCCACGCTAGCTACGTTGGTGGCGAGAGCGATGAACTCGGCTGGGGCATCGCCTTAGACAGCGATGGCTTCATTTACATTGCCGGTGAGACTCTTTCCGCGGAAGATTCTTTCCCGGTCATCGTCGGCCCGGACGTCACCTTCAACGGTCTCCGTGATGCCTTCGTAGCGAAGCTTGACATTTCGGTCCCGACTATCAGCAGCGGTGGAATCGTGAATGCCGCCAGCTTTGTTTCCGGTCCCATCGCGCCCGGCGAGATCATCTCGATTTTTGGTTCCCGCATCGGTCCAAACGAGGGAGTGGTGGGGCAACTCGACGACTCCGGCAGAGTTGCTACTGCACTGGCCGGCACGCAAGTCTTACTTGACGGTGAGCCTGTCCCTTTGTTCTTCGTGCGAACGGACCAGGTCAACGCCCAAGCAACCTATCGCCTCGACGGCCTCACTACGACAGAAATTCAGATCATCTTCGAAGGAGAAGCATCGAACGTCGTTACCGTCCCGGTGGCCCCGAGCGCACCCGGCTTCTTTACGATGCCCGACGACCGAACGCAGGTCATCGCCATCCTTCCGGACGGCAGCCTGAACTCCGCCGCCAATCCGGCCCAACCAGGCGACATCATCGTGATGTACGCTACCGGAGAAGGACAAACCGTTCCGCCCGGTGAGGACGGCAAGCTTGCTGAACCGCCCTTCCCCGAGCCCGTCTTGCCAGTCGAGGTGGTGATCGGCGCATTGCCCGCCAATGTTCTTTACTTCGGTGCAGCGCCCGACTTCACGGGCCTTGTTCAGATAAACGCGGAGATTCCCGAAGGATTGGAGACCGCCGCCCTGAGCTCTGAAGGCGTCGCCAGCAACGGCAACGCTGTCCCTGTATCCGCCAGCGTCGGGGGAGCAAAGCACCCAAGATGGAGCGACCCTGGCAATCGGTGAACCCGTCGGCGGTCCCGCGAACATTCTCCCCGTCGCAAACGGCCTGTCGGTCATGACGAACGAGGACACACCCTTACCCATCGGCCTCGGCGGCAGCGACGCGGACGGCGACCCGCTCGCGTTTTCGATCATTCGGCGGCCTGCGAACGGCTCGGCAGGAGTGCCGACTCAAACGTCTCCCACCGGCGCTGAATCGACCTACACACCGAAGGAGAATTACGCCGGACCTGACAGCTTGGTCTTTCAGGTCGACGACGGCAGGGGCGGAACCGCAACGGCCACGGTGGGCATCACAGTCAAGCCGGTAGATGACCCGCCCAATGCGAAAGACGATACGATCACTACGCGCAGAAACCAGCCGGCAACTCGGAATGTCCTGGCCAACGACAGCGACCCCGACGGTGATCCGCTGACCATCACCGCGGTCACGCAGGGCTCCAACGGATCGGTCACGACTGATGGACAAACAGTCACTTATACGCCGGACGACGATTTCACTGGCAGCGACTCGTTCACCTACACCATTAGCGACGGCAACCTCACCGATACGGCAACTGTGAACGTTCGTGTGCGGGAGCGGCCGCCGAGGGCGGAATTGTCGATGAACAAGGCGGTTACCTCGGCGGAGTTCAAGGCGGGACAGCAGGCCACCTATACTCTCACGGTCTTGAACAGCGGCGGGGCGGACGCCACCAATGTAACTGTCACTGACACAATCCCGGCGCTGTTGACCCTGGTTTCGGCGACTCCAAGCCAGGGGAGTCCTTGCACCGGAAACCCGGCGGTGACCTGCAACCTGGGAACCATCCCCGGTGGGCAGTCAGCCGCCGTCACTATCGTGGTAAATATTCCCTCCTCTGCCACGGGGGTTGTCTCGAACAGCGCGGTCGTATCCTCCCCCGACGACAACGTGCAGAGCGACCGCGATACGGTGATGACCACGATCAGCGCGATGGCCGACCTGTCGATCGACAAAGCCGTCACCTCGGCGGAGTTCGAAGCCGGCCAGCAGGCGACCTACACGATTACGGTCGTGAACAACGGCCCGGCCGACGCCACCGGCGTCACGGTGAACGATACGATCCCGGCGCCGTTGAGTTTGGTTTCCGCGACTCCCAGCCAGGGGTCCCCCTGCGCGGGAAACCCCGCCGTCACGTGCGCTCTCGGAACCATCGCCGCGGGCGGCAATGCAACGGTCACCATCGTCGTCGATATTCCGGCATCCGCGACCGGAACGATCAGCAATACCGCCACGGTAAGTTCGCCGGACGACACCATGACGGGGAACAACTCCGATACGGATATGACCTTGATCGGCGCGTTGGCCGACCTGGTCATCAACAAGACCGGGCCGGCTGCGGCGGTTGCCGGCAACAACATCACCTACACAGTCACGGTAACTAACAATGGTCCCGCTGACGCTCCCGGCGTCACGGTCGCCGATACACTCCCGTCCGGCGTGACCTTCGTCTCGACGACGGGCTGTACGCCCGACCCCGGCAACCCTGTTTGCAGCCTCGGTACGGTCACTGCCGGGGGGTCGGCGCAATACACCATCGAAGTCACGATCGATCCCAGCACCACCGGGCTGATCACCAATTCTGCGACGGTGTCTTCCTCGGCGACGGAAGCAAACCCCGGCGACGAGACCGCCACCGCCGATACGATCGTCAGCAGCCAGGCTGACCTCGTCATCACCAAGTCCGACAGCCCCGACCCGGTCGTCGCCGGCAACCAGTTGACCTACACCGTTACGGTGACGAACAACGGCCCCTCTGACGCGCGTGACGTTGCTGTGACGGACACGCTCCCGGCTGGCGTCAGCTCTCCGATGACGAGCGGCTGCGCCGAAGACTCGGGCGGGACGCCGATTTGTACCCTGGGCACGATTGCCGCCAATACTTCGGCCATGTACACCATAACCGTCGCGGTCGACCCCAACACCACTGGAATGCTGACGAACAGCGCCTCGGTCGCCTCTTCGACCACTCTGGTCAACACTGGCGACGACAGCGTCATGCAGATCACGACGGTCAATCAAGAGGCCGATCTCCAGATGGAAAAGACCCCGGCGACCTCCAACGTGACCGCCGGCGGCCAGGTCGTCTACACCTTGAAGGTCACCAACAACGGGCCCAGCGACGCGAGCGGTGTGAGCGTCGTCGACACGTTCCCGGCTGACTTGACTCACTCAATCAACACCTGCGGATCCACCCCCGCCGGAAACATGTTCACCTGGAACGTCGGAGCCCTCGCCGATGGCGCCATGGCCACTTGCACGGTCACCTTCAACGTCGGCGCGGCCGCGACGGCTAACATCGAAAACAGCGCGACTGTGACTGGCGCCGAGACTGACCCCAACTCGTCTAATGACACCTTCCAGACGGACAACCCCGTGGCATTTGATGTCACCTTGTCGGTGACAAAAACAGTGGATCCCACGACGCCTTTCCAACAAGGAACCATCGCTGACTACCTGGTCACCGTGAGCCACATCGCGGGGACCTCGAACGCCAACAACGTGCAGGCAACTGACGTGCTTGACTCCCGGCTCACCTTCGTCCCTGCCGGTTCTTCGGGAGGTTGCTCGGAAATTGGGCAAACCGTCAGCTGCAATGGCGGGTCGATCCCGCCCGGCGGGATGATCATATTCCGGATCCGAGTGATGATCGGAAACTGACGATGATAAGGACGGCTATTCTCGATCGAACGCAATGGCGCAAAGAGGCGCCTTTGGGGAGGGCCATCGCTATGCGGACTTTGTGCCGACTTCGAAACGCCTTTCTGCTGGCGGCTGTCCTGGCGTCCGTGGCGAACGCTCAACTGACGTTTACGAAGGTGTTCACGCCGGACACTATCGGTCCTGGCGCGGTCTCGATGCTCACGTTCACGATTACGAACGAGAGCGGTATGCCGGTCACGGACCTTGCTTTTAGCGACACATTGCCCGCGGGCGTTACGCTCGCCGACCCCGCGATCGCTTCCACGGACTGCACTAATCCCATCCTCAGCGCTCCGGCGGGAGGCGGGACGGTCACATTGAGCGATGGCGAAGTCGGGGGGGCCTCGTCGTGCACGGTGACGGTCCAAGTTACAAGCTCCACCGCGGGCACGCACATGAATGTGTCGGGAGACCTCACGTCCAGCGTGGGTAATAGCGGAACGGCCGCGGACGACCTGACCGTCGCGACGACTCGTCCGGGGTTCTCGAAGAGCTTCGCTCCGAGTTCGGTTTCGCTCGGCGGCAGGAGCACGCTGACTTTCACGATTGACAACAGCGCCAACCCGGATCTCGTTGTCTCACTGTCGTTCACAGACATCCTCCCGACGGGCATGGAAATCGCCTCACCCGCCAATGCGTCCAGTACCTGTACCTTTCTTGGCGCGCCACTCCTCACTGCCGTGCCCGAAACCAGCGTCGTCAGCCATTCTGGCGGCGGTGTCGCCGCTTTGAGCACGTGCACGGTCAGTGTTGATGTGGTCGCTACCGGCCGTGGGATGCTCGACAACGTGACAGGGGAACTGATGGCGACGATCAACCTTGACGTCTTCTTCTCGAGCGGCAAAGCAACAGCTACTCTGGAGGTCACCGCCGGGACGATCAATCTGATCAAGCCCTTCACCGACGACCCAGTTCCGCCCGGCGGGACCGTCGAGCTGGAGTTCACGATCGACAACTTCGACCGCTCCGATTCCGCGACCGACATCGCCTTCACCGACGACCTCGGCGCCGCCCTCACGGGCCTCACGTTCTCAAGCCTTCTCTCAAACGACTGCGGCGGGTCCGTCAGTGGAGTCGGAGGTACGACGATCGCGTTGACGGGCGGCACAGTGGCAGCGGAGGGATCGTGCACCATTAGCGCCAGCCTGTCTGTACCGCCCGGGGCTGTACCTGGAAGCTACACCAACACGACGGACGCGATCACGGCGATGGTGGGCGCCTCGCCGGTTACCGGAAATATCGCCAGCGACGAACTGTTCGTCTCACCGACTCCGATCCTGACGAAGGAATTCACGGATGACCCGGTGATCCCCGGCGCCGACGTGACCCTTAGATTCACGATTACCAATACCAGCACGACCTCAGGTGCGACCGACATCGCGTTTATCGACGAGTTGACGACGTTTTTGCCGTTTCCGATCAGCCTGACGTTGCCTCCGATGCCTGATCCGCCTTGCGGGGCCGGGTCATCGCTGGCGTTGATCTTCATCGACACCGATCGGGAAGGCTTGTCCCTCACGAGCGGCTCCCTGGCCGCGGCTCCTGAGGCGGGCTCCACCTGCACATTTGACGTCACAGTGACGGTGCCCGGCGGGCAGCCGACGGGTGACTACGTCAATACGACCGAAGAAATCACAGCGACCGTCGACGCAGCGACACGTACGGGCGATCCGGCAACCGACACGCTGCGGGTCATTGCTGCGCCGAGCTTGTCGAAGGCATTTACGGATGACCCCGTCGCGCCGGGTGGGACGGTCACTCTGGAGTTCACCCTGACCCATAGCCCCAACGCCACTACCGGTGCGACGGCCATCACGTTTACGGATGACTTGGTGCCTGTGCTGGCCGGCTTGACGGCGAATTTGCCGCCCACCCCGGACCCTCCGTGCGGCGTGGGCAGCACCCTCACCGGCTCGGCCGGCGACACCCTTTTGACGTTGATGGGCGGCACACTGAGCCCGGGCGACTCCTGCACGTTCAGCGTTGCTCTCGATGTCCCTGCCGGCGCGGCGGCCGGGAACCATAGCAACACAACGAGCGTGGTGATGGCCACCGTTGAGGGCTTGATGGTGACATCCGCACCTGGGAGCGATGATCTGACGGTCAACGGCTTGATGTTTTCCAAGGAGTTTCTCGACGACCCCGCCATCCCGGGAGAGACAGTAACGCTGAGGTTCACGATCGAGAACAACGATCCAGCCGACGACGCCACGATTACGTTCTTTACCGATAGTCTCACTGCCGTCCTCGCCGGTTTGGCAGCCACCGGCGGGCCGACGCTGGACGATTGCGGCGGCGCCCTGTCAGGCACAACCTTCCTCATCTATACCGGCGGGAGCGTGATGTCGGGGAACTCATGCACCATCGAAGTTCCCGTGCTCGTGCCGCTCGCGGCGGCGGATGGAGCTTTCGGCAACACCACCAGCTCTCTCTCCGCCACGCTCGGCGGCAATTCCGTTATAGTTGACCCGGCCACGGACAACCTTATCGTCAACTCCAACCTGCTGTTCCTTACCAAGGAATTTACTGATGACCCGATACTCCCCGGAGGAACAGGGACCCTGGAGTTCACGCTCACAAACCTGGACCCGTCGGAGCCCGCCTCGGATATCGAGTTCAGCGACAACCTGGACGATGCGTTGATGGGTCTTGTCTGGTCGTCGGTCTTGGGAAACGATTGCGCCGGGAGTATGGTTATGGGGATCGGAACAGGCCTGCTGACCTTTTCCGACGGGAGCCTCTCCGCCGGGGATTCGTGCACGATCAGCGTGATGATCAGCGTTCCGATGGTCGCCCCGGGTTCCTTCCCCAACACGAACAGTGATGTTACCGGCACAATAGGCGGCCTTGAGGTGGTGGGAGATCCGGCGACGGACGACCTAGCTGTCGGGTCGCTAGCTTTGACCAAGTCCTTCGACGTCATGCCGCCGCCGGAGCCCGGCGATACGGTGACGCTGACGTTTACCATTGAGAACCTTTCTACAACCGACATACAGTCCGATCTGGGCTTTACCGACGACCTCGACGCTGTGATCTCCGGCCTGCAGGCGACAGGGCTGCCTATGCCAAATGCCTGCGGCGCCGGGTCGATGCTCTCTGGCCCGTCGAATCTAGTCCTTACCGGAGGCACAGTGATGCCAATGGGCTCATGCAGCATCCCGGTCACGCTTCAGGTTCCGGCAGGGGCTTCGTTGGGATCGTTTCTGAACACGACGAGCGATCTGTTGCAGGTCGGTCTGCCGGTCGCCCCGGCGGCGACAGCCACCTTGGTCGTGACCGCCGAAATCACCAACACTGTGACGGTCACTGCTGACCAAGCTACGCCTGTCATGGGCCAGACTACCGACACGGTTCAACCTTAACTGCCCACCGCCACCGGCAACATCGTTCGACGACACTGGCACTCGAGCGCGCAACTAGCGCTTGGTGTGGCTTTTTCCCGTCCTTGGCGAAAACCATACGGATCTTCGCCCCGGGCACTTTGAATTTCCGGGCGTGCCTCCCCGACGAGCGGGGGCTCGGTAGCGTTGTTGGGGGCCCCAAAGGGGTCGATCTTTTTTGAGCTTCCCTCAGAAAGAGACCACGAAGCGGCTTTCCGGACTACAAGACAGGGGTGCTGGCTCTCCAGATGGCCAATTTGTCGGCTACTCGGAGATGTGATTCCTCCCCCTCCAGCCAAACAATCCTGCCATGGAAAGTGAGCGAGCATCTACCCGGAGCGATTTAGAGGTGCTACGCGAATTGCGTGCGTATGTAGAGGGGCTGCGCTAGGCGAAATGTGGAAACATCTGGCCCTAGTTGGTCTCTGCATGATCGACTGCCGTCGCGACCGCCGTACCAGGTGCCCATGCTCAGCAATAGCTTCTGACAGGCTGCTCATGGCTGAGGTGAAGCCGCTGACATCGGGGAACAATAAGGGTACATCTAGCAGGCGAAACCAGACCAAATGAGACTACATGAGACTAAAACTCCGGTAGACTAACAGGGCCGTCAGCGGCGCGTCTTTCCAGGTGGCCCGAAACTCCGTGACGGCATTCAGGTCCAGCTCTCTCAGAAGCCGGTACCCATGCCGCCGGCAATACTCAACGAGACGATCTGCCAACAGGGTTCGAAACTTGCGTTTGGTTGTGTCCTGCCAGTTGCGAGCCCCGATGTCGCGCATAAAAGCGCCCACCGCATCCTCGATAGAGATCGACTGGTTTTGGCGGGCTGCTCCCACCGACTCCCATTAGCGGATGGTTTGTATCGCTTTCTCGTAGTTGGAAGTCTTGAGACTTCTGCGAAGGAAATTGCCGTTGAGCACGCCAATCGCGTGATAGGAGCAGGGGCACTTGGTGCGGGCCCGATCATACTGATCGAAGCGGCAGTTATTGCGGTGACGCTTCTCGGCCTTGAGCATAGAAAGAACTCCCATGCAGAGCCTGTCACAATGGCACATGAGCTGCACGCAAGGTATTTATATTAAGTGTAAGCTATTGATAAAACCTGAAGGTGGGTATCCGGTTGACTCAGGTAGCCCCAAGATGTAGTATGCCGGCAGATGGAAGATTACCCTCAGAACCTGACAGAGTTCGAGGCCCGTTTTAGCAGTGAGGAGGCCTGCCGGGAGTATCTGTTCCGGCTGCGCTGGCCGGACGGTTTCCGCTGTCCGGGTTGCGGTTGTGGAAAGTCGTGGCCTTTGCGAAAAGTGCTGCTGCAGTGCGCTGCGTGTGGGCGCCAAACCTCGGTGACCGCCGGGACCATCTTTCAGGACACGCGCAGCCCTTTGCCGTTGTGGTTTCGTGCGATGTGGTGGGTCACCACCCAAAAAACCGGACCCAACGCTTTGGGACTGCAAAGAGTGTTGGGGCTCAACAGGTACGAAACGGCTTGGACCTGGCTGCACAAAATGCGGCGCGCGATGGTGCGGCCGGGACGGGATTTGCTGGCCGGGACGGTGGAAGTCGATGAAAGCTACTGGGGCGGGCTCGAAGAGGGCCTGCGGGGCCGAAACCTGAAAAACAAAGCATTGATCGCAGTAGCCGCTCAAGAGGATGGGCGGGGTATCGGCCGGATTCGCATGAAGAGAATCGAGGATGCCTCGGGCGAGAGCCTGTTGCCTTTCGTGGAGGAGTGCATCGAGCCGGGCAGCGTGGTGCATACCGACGGCTGGCCCGGTTACTCCGGGTTGAAAAAGGAAGGCTACGTCCATCAGGTCACAGTTGTCAGCAGGCAGGAGCAGTCCAAGTCGGAATTGATGCCCCGCGTCCACCGCGTGATGTCACTGCTCAAGCGCTGGCTGCTGGGCACCCATCAGGGCGCCGTGAGCCACAAACATCTGGACTACTACCTGGACGAGTTCACCTTCCGTTTCAACCGCCGCAACTCCAAAAGCCGCGGCAAACTCTTCTATCGGCTCGTCCAGCAGGCGGTAGCCGTGGATCCCGCGACTTACAAGATGATTGTTCACCCGGTTACAGAACCCAAGAAAATCCCCAAACCACAAGATATTGGGGCTACCTGAGTCAACCGGATACCCATCAACCTGAATTATGCACTGCGGCGTGGACCTGAGGAGGGCTGAGCCGCAAGGGACCATTGGGGACCCCCTAAAACATGGGGTAAAAAGGTCGGCTGACAAAGATTCCAGCTTCGCCAGCCAACCCCAAGGAAGTCACCCACATGGTTACCAGACGAAAACAGCATAGCTCCCAAAGGCCCGTCCAACAAGGCCCAGCCGTGACGGCCTCGCGGCCCAATAAAATCGGGGCTTCGACGCCTTACCACTTCCGCGGCAGGAAGCCGACTCCCTACGGCGGCTTGCTGCCGGTGGTCGGGAGGGCGCTGATCTGAGAGCCTGGCTATGCGCTATGCATAAACTTTTATGCACTAGCCGTAACGCACTGGAAACACGTCACTTCCGAGCGAGGTTTTGACGACGCGGATTCTGGGCGGGAAGGGAAACCGGACACGGAGAAGCCAAAAGACCAGTTGCCGAGCTACCACCTCACGACGACCGCCAACCCGCTACGAACGCAGCCACACTCGCAAAGTGAATCTGTGCATAATTCAGGTAAAAAGAAAGATAAATTGGCGGAAGCTAGTGGGAGTCGAACCCACCCTTGCTGCAGAACAGCAAACACCGGATTTGAAGTCCGGACCCAGCACCGGCCAAGTCTAGCTTCCGGTGCTATTTTAACAGCACGGTTTGATCTGTTGACTCGTTGATCCGCCGATCCACTGATCCCTTGGTCATCTGACCAACGTAGGGGCGTAGCGTGCTACGCCCTCAGGAGTTTCAACATTCCGCTGCAGCTTGGTCATCACGACTTCCGCCGCCGAGACTCCTTCTTCCGTATGCATGTAAACGTGTGGAAGGCATCCTTGCCTGCCAGGAGCGTAGTGTGCTACGTCCGCTGGGGTTCTTACTATTCCGTGCCTGCGACACGTTCCGTGGAAAAGCCGCCGAGCCCATCGCCTGGTGCATGAGATTTCAGCTGCCTAAACCGATGAAGCCGCAACACCTCCAACTCAGTCACGGATCAATGACATTGATAGTCCCTTTGTTCTCAACAAGTTTCTCTGCCGCCCGCCATGAGTCCCAAGATCGACCTGTTATCCCAAAAGCGAGAAAACCAACAATGATTCACTCTCAACAGAAGGCAAAGGACAACCCCTTCGCGGCCTTTGCCGGACCAAAAAAGCCAGAAATACTGTCAAATTACTGTCAGGCACTGGCGTCTGAATACTAGTCCCTTACGAATGAAAAACTTACAGTGAAAAAGCCACGCAGACATTGAGGCTCTTTTACTGATGAATTGGCTCATTTGAGCGGCAAAAGGGGGCAAATGAGAGTGGAGCATCGATCGCTGGATGAAACTGGAAGCTTCCAAACCTTGGCCCGTTGAGCAGTCTCTGTGGGAACCGGGCCAAACTCAAGCTGAGGCGACGAGTCGGCGGATTTGATCCGCTGTGGCCCCCGCTTCGCCAAGCTGCTTTCGCAAATCTGCAACATTGGGCAGATAGCTTCGAATGATTGTCGTGGTGGAATCGGGCACTAGCGCAAACGGCCCGGCATCCGCTGGGATGAGATAAGCATCCGCTGCGCGATAGAGAGTTTCTTCCGCGGCCGCCCCCCCGCCAGCGGACCCCTCCGCGCTCTGTGCGTCTGTTCGTAGTCGCCCCTTTCCGGCAATAAACATCAGCAAATGAGCTCGCTCCGGGTCTGGAGAGTACGAGACCGCTTTCTCGAATTCGATCCGCTCAACGGCGAAGTGTCGGCAGGCGACGAGTAATTCGCGACGCCACTCGTTGTCCTGAGAACTGAGTAGCGGAAAGGGAAACGGGTCTTGCGGTCCGGGATAAGGCTCCTGGCGCGTAACGGCCACGGCCTGCTCGATGTGCAAGTCCCTTGGTTTGCCGTCGTCCCCGAGGCGGTCGAAATCGTGAAAACGGTAAGTGAGATCGGAGTTTTGCTGGATCTCGCAAATGATGAGTCCTGGCCCGATTGTGTGCGGCGTTCCGGGAGGAACGAAAAAGACCTGTCCCTTGCGGGCCTCAATCCAATTCAAGTAGTTCTTGATCTCCCCGGTTTGCGCGGCTCGGCGCAGCTCATCGGTGGGAAACTTCTCTGTCAGACCGATTGCCAGTCGCGCGCCAGGTTCGGCATCGACGACATACCAGACCTCGGTCTTGCCCGGACCACCCTCGTGCCCCAGCGCGTAATCATCAGCCGGGTGCACCTGAACCGACAACTGATCGGACGAAAAGATGAATTTCGCAAGAATCGGGAAGTAAGGTCGTGCGTCTCCTGGTGGCGCCGGCTGAGTCCCCTGAGCCTGCCCGGCCGATCGGCGACTCATCGAAACAGGCCGAAAGGAGCGGCCCATCAGGCGCGGACCAAACTCCGTCATCAAGCTGGCGAGGGTTCGCCCTTGCAGCGGCTCATTGGCGATCTGGTTCTCTTCGAAACTAAACCACAACTCACCAATCGGAGCCGGCTCTTGCCGTTGGAGCAGCGGCGCCAGCTCGCGCTTGCCCCAAATCTTCTCGCGGAAAGAAGCGGGGAGCTTGAGTGGATAGAGGTCGCTCAAGACAGTCCGGTGATGAAGTCCCGTATCCGGCCGATACCGCGTTCCAGCTCATGCATCGAAGTCGCGTAGGAGAGCCGTATGTGCTCGCTCGTTCCAAATGCTTCGCCCGGCACGACCGCCACGTGAGCCTGCTTGAGAAGAGCGGCCGAGAAATCCAGAGCGCTATTGATGCCGCCCTTACCGAAACAGCAACTGATGTTCGGGTAGCAATAGAAAGCACCACCAGGCATGGGACAGCTCACCCCCGGGATATCTCTGAGAGCATGAACCGAATAGTCACGGCGGCGGCGGTACTCCTCGAGCATCTCCGCAACCGAGTTCTGCGGACCGCTCAGAGCCTCGATCGCCGCTTTTTGAGCAATCGATGTCACGTTCGACGTCGAATGGCTCTGCAGCTTGTTGATCGCGCCGACCAGCTCTTTCGGCCCCAAGAGGTAGCCAACTCGCCAACCTGTCATGGCGTACGTTTTCGAGAGGGACCCCGCTACGATGACGTTAGGCTTGGCCCCATCGAGCGAGGCAATCGAAAAAGGCTCCGTGTCGTAAACAAGTTTGCAGTAGCATTCGTCGGTGAGAAGCATCACGCCGCAGCTCGATGTGAGGGCGTAGATTTTCTCGAACTCCCCCCGGGCCAGCACCGCGCCGCTAGGGTTGTTGGGCGAGTTAATGACGACGATCTTGGTCTTATCGGTCAGGGCGCTTTCGATGGCTGCAGCGGTCAGGCGGAAACCGTCCGCCTCGTCAGTAACGACCTGCACGCACTTACCGCCGTGGTAGTTCACGACATCGAAGAACGTGACCCAGTATGGGGTCGGCAAAATGACTTCATCACCTTCATCGATTAATGCCGCCATCGTATTGAAAATGACGTGTTTGCCGCCCACGCTGATGATGCATTCAGAGGGCTCGTATGAGGTGCCGAAGTGCTTCGTGTGATACTCACAGATCGCATTCTTCAGACCTGGAATGCCGCCCGCCGGGGTGTATTTCGTGAAGTTGTCGTCGAGGGCGCGGATGGCGGCTTGCTTAATATTTTCCGGGGTAGGGAAGTCAGGTTCTCCTGCTCCGAATGCCACGACGTCCACGCCGGCAGCCTTGAGGCGTCCGGCCTCGGCCGTTACCGCCATCGTGGCCGACTCGCTGATTCCTTTGATTCTTTGTGTGAGTTGCATACTTAATCTAGACGCTGCTTCCTTTCTCTCTCAGTCGCGCCTCCACGAGCGGCGGCACGAGGTCCTTGATATCGCCGCCCAGCCGGTGGACTTCCTTAACCAGGCGTGAGCTGAGATAGCTATAGGCCTCGGCGGGCAGCATGAAAATGGTCTCTAGCTCAGGGTCCAACTTGCGGTTCATCAGCGCCATCTGAAGCTCGTACTCGTAGTCGGATACGGCCCGAATCCCGCGCAAGATTAACTGTGCGCCTTTTTGCTGGGCATAGTCGACCAGGAGATTGTCAAAGCTGTCGATCTGTACGTTCCCCAGCCCGGAAACAGCCTCTTCCAGCATCTCCAATCGCTCTTGAGGAGAAAAGAGCGCCTGCTTGGAGTCGTGCTTGAGAACCGCCACGATCACCTGGTCAAACAGCCGTGCCGCGCGATTAATCAGATCCAGATGCCCGTTTGTTGGCGGATCAAACGACCCAGGGTAGATGATTACGTTTTGCTTCGCCATCTTTGCTTCGCCACCGGGGAACACGCTATTGTACCTGAATTATGCACAGATTCACTTTGCGAGTGTGGCTGCGTTCGTAGCGGGTTGGCGGTCGTCGTGAGGTGGTAGCTCGGCAACTGGCCTTTTGGCTTCTCCGTGTCCGGTTTCCCTTCCCGCCCAGAATCCGCGTCGTCAAAACCTCGCTCGGAAGTGACGTGTTTCCAGTGCGTTACGGCTAGTGCATAAAATTTTATGCATAGCGCATAGCCAGGCTCTCAGATCAGCGCCCTCCCGACCACCGGCAGCAAGTCGCCGTAGGGAGTCGGCTTCCTGCCGCGGAAGTGGTAAGGCGTCGAAGCCCCGATTTTATTGGGCCGCGAGGCCGTCACGGCTGGGCCTTGTTGGACGGGCCTTTGGGAGCTATGCTGTTTTCGTCTGGTAACCATGTGGGTGACTTCCTTGGGGTTGGCTGGCGAAGCTGGAATCTTTGCCAGCCGACCTTTTTACCCCATGTTTTAGGGGGTCCCCAATGGTCCCTTGCGGCTCAGCCCTCCTCAGGTCCACGCCGCAGTGCATAATTCAGGTTGTAGCAATACCCATTCTCTTACATTTCCGAAGTGGACCCTGGGCCGCTATCGGCTGCAACCGATGTGAGCAGCCGACAGGCGTTTATCCTGAAGCCGTTAAAAAAGGAGAGCAAATTGATCGTCACAAATACGGAGACCGTGCCCGGCAAGAACATCGTTGAGTTTTATGGCCTGGTTACGGGCAGCACCGTTCGTGCCAAGCATGTGGGAAAAGACATTCTGGCTAGTCTGAAGAACCTCGTTGGCGGTGAACTGAAGAGCTACACTGACCTGCTGAACGAGGCCAGGCAGGAAGCGATTCATCGCATGTTCCAAGAGGCGGAATCGGTCGGGGCGAACGCAGTCATTAATGTTCGCTTTTCAACCAGCTCAGTGGCGCAAGGCGCCGCGGAGTTATTTGCCTACGGGACCGCTGTACGCGTCGAGTAGGGCCAGGATCATCCATGACCGACCTACTATTCAATATTGGCCTTTTCCTGTTCCTGCTTCTGCTGGGCTACTTCGCCGGGACATATCTCGAGCGCCAGCACTACCTCTCCATCCGTCAGCGGGAGCAAGACACGTTGAACGTTCCCATGGTCAGCTTCCGGTCTGTCCCTCTGAGCTGGCGCGTCGAGTCGAGCGGCTTGGCGACTGGAAGTGTGGTCGTATCCGTCGATTATTTCAAGCGCTTCCTGGCAGGACTGCGGATAATGTTTGGCGGCCGAATCAAGACTTACGAAACCTTACTCGATCGAGGCCGCCGCGAAGCGCTGTTGCGTATGAAGGAGCAGGCGATTGCTAACGGGTACGATGCGGTTATCAACGTTCGGCTGGAAACATCACAGCTAGCGACCGGCAGCGGCCAGGGCGTCGCCGGGGTCGAGGTTCTGGCGTTTGGGACCGCAATCAAGCTGGCGAATCCGGCCACGGCCTGAATGCGTGGTGTTTGTAAGCGGGCTCTTCGATTTCACATTGGACTTAGTCCACGACTTAGCTATACTTAATGCATGGAAGTCAACATTCACTATGCCAAAACCCATCTGTCCAAAATCCTCGACCGAGTCTCTCTAGGCGAAGAGGTTGTTATTGCCAAGGCAGGCAAGCCAGTTGCCCGGTTGACCCGAATCGAGGCTCCGAGCCAGGACCGAGTTCTCGGGACCGGTCGGGGAGACTTTAAGGTTCCCGAAGATTTCAATGACCCGTTGCCAGAAGAGGTACTGAGGGAATTCTACAAGTGAGGGCTTTGCTCGACACACATGTTTTCCTCTGGGCTGTCAGCGAGCCGGAGCGCCTGTCGGAGACCGCTAGCAAAGTAATCCGGAGCGGAGCGACTGAACTGTTCCTGAGCGCCGCTAGTTTGTGGGAGATTTCTATCAAAATAGGGACTGGAAAACTGCCGCTGCCTAAACCTGAAGACCGCTATTTGCGAGCTCAACTCTTGCAAAACAACGTTTCGACACTGGCAGTGGAAGCCAGGCACGCCTTGGAGTTGAACTCCATCCCGCTCCATCATCGAGATCCCTTCGATAGGCTTCTCATCGCTCAAAGCCTGGTAGAGGGGATACCGATCATCACAGCCGACTCCGCGTTGAAGCAGTATTCGGCGCAGATCATCTGGTGAGCAACCGTGAGCTCAGTTCGGTGAAGGGAAGCCGGTGGCATGGTTGCGCCGCCGGACATTGTTCACAAACCCGTCTATGAAATACGCGCCCCGAAAGCCACGCGAGGGCATCAACTACTCTCACGTTGACCCTCGCAAAGAGGCGGTCGTCTTGATCGGAGGGGTGGGTCTGGTGGCATTCCTGGTCGTCGTGGTGATCGGATTCTCGATCGACTTACTCGTTGCCTGGATTCCAGCCAGTTGGGAGGTTCAAGTCTTCGATGGCCTGGCAAATCGTGTCGTGGAAGAGCTTGGCGTCAAGCCCGACTCCCGTTCAAAAAAGCTCCAGAATCTCATGGATCGCCTAGCCCTGCGCTGGCCCGACAATCCCTACTCGTTTCGAATTGGCGTGATGGAAAGTGAAGCGCCGAATGCATTGGCTGTGCCTGGAGGCGGAATCCTGGTGACGACGGGATTGCTGACAGGCGTTCGGTCGGAGAATGAACTCGCGTTCGTCCTTGGGCATGAGATCGGACACTTCAAGAACCGGGATCATCTCAGCGGCCTGGGGCGCCAAGTCGCGACAGCCCTGGTAATGGCGGTCGTCACCGGCTCGACAAGCGGAGGCACGGACCTGTTGGCGTTGACCAGCCGGATCACGGAGCGGAACTTTGGCCGCAACCAGGAATTCGCGGCGGACCGTTTTGGCCTGGAGATCGTATATCGCGAGTACGGGCACGTCGCGTCGGCTTGGGATTTCTTTGCTCAACTCCAGAATGAGTCCGAGCTTCCTGGACGACTCGAAGGCTATCTCGCTACCCACCCCGTTTCCGAGGACCGCATTCGAGCCCTCCAGAGATTGTCCCAAGAACAGTCTTGGCCGTCGGAGGGAAAGCCCCGGCCGTTCAAATAGCGCGGAGCTGGAAGTGCGGTGAATCAGACGAATGTCGCTAGGTCCGAGCATGGATTTCCGTACCTGCGACGGACAGCGGTCGGCGCCAGAGCCCTACAAGTAGGGGGTCGCGATCAGCGACTGATAGGCAAGATAGAACGCCGCCGCGACGATCGCTACCGACGCCCCGGCCGCGACGGTCCACAGAGGCTCCGCAGCGCTGGCCGGGCGCGGCGTTCCAGCGAAAAAAGCGATTGCGAAGCCGGCGGCCATTCCACCGATATGGGCCGCGTTGTCAATGTGGAAGCCCGGCATCAGACCGATCACGATAATCAATACCGCCCAGCGAATATAGAACGATCCGAAACCACCACCGCTGCGATAGCTCTGCGCGATCATGGCGCCAATGAGACCGCAGACCGCCGCTGAAGCGCCAACAGAGATGGAATAGGGTGACCAGTACATGCTGGCGACGAAGCCGAAAAAGCTGGACACGAAGTAGATCACCAGGAACCTGGCGGTTCCGAACTTCTGCTCGGCCATCATTCCGAGGTCGAACAGCACCCAGGAGTTCATGCCGATGTGGAAAACACCGGCATGCAGAAATCCGGCGGTAACCAGGCGCCACCATTCGCCCTGCGCGATGAAAAAGGTGTCCTTGGCGCCGAAGAGACGCAGCACCCGCATGTCGATGCCGGCGAATAGCCCGACGTCGCCAGAGGTGGACTTCATTGTCATCACCAAGGTCGCGATGAATAGCCCGAAGTTCACGACCAACAGGATGATCGTCGTGAAGTTGTCCTGCGGTATAAGACCGCTGAGTGCGGAAGATGGCGCCGGTTCCCATTTACGCGCTCCAACCTCGGAGCCGCAGTACTCGCACGTTTTGTGCGAGGGGTCGATGATTGCCCGGCAATTCGGGCACATTTTTACTTTGGGCATAAGTCCGCTAGGTGTATTCATCTTCCACCGCCAAGAGAAAACATGCAAGCGCAGAGATACGATCGTGGTACGACTAGCCACGACAGGAGAGGGAGACTTCTTTCAGCGCTCGCCAGCGCTCCCGCCCCGATTGTGTCGGGTTTGGCCGTTTTGTATTGGCAGACGCCTCTCGGCTTGCGGCGTCGTGTAGGTGTGCGGCGCGCTGCGCCCCCGGCCTGTATTCAGATTTTCGCTTCCCACCTCCGCAGCCAGGACAGATGTCGTAGCCGAAACGCCCCGTTTTTCTTTACAGCTGCCTGCCTGACGCGATACGATACGGAGTTCGCATGGTGAAAACAGAAAGAGAGTATCGGCAGGACATTGTCGACATCGGAAAGCACGTCTTTGACAAAGGCTGGGTGGCGGCCAATGACGGCAATATCACGATCCGGCTGGACGATGAACGCATTCTGGCGACGCCCACTGGTGTCAGCAAGGGCATGATGAGTGTCGACAATCTGATCATCGTCGACTATGAGGGAAACAAGATCGCCGGACGGCTGGAGCGTACGTCCGAGATCGCCATGCACATGACGATCTACAAACTGCGGCCCGACATTCGATCGGTGGTCCATGCCCATCCGCCCGTTTCAACAGGTTTTGCGGCCGCTGGGCTTTCACTCAACAAGGCTTTGCTGCCCGAGGTGGTCATCGGACTGGGTTGCGTGCCTCTGGCGGACTATGGTCTGCCGGGAACGCCGGCACTGACCGAACCGCTTTTGCCGCTGATCCCGAAGTACGACGCGATTCTGCTGGCGAACCACGGATCGGTCGCCTATGGCAAGGATGTCTATCAGGCTTTTTTTCGCATGGAGACGGTAGAGCATTTCGCCCGCATCAATTTCGTGGCGGAAATGCTAGGCGGCGCGAAGGTGCTTCCTCGGGTCGAGGTCGACAAGCTGTTCGAGTCACGCGGCCGCTACGGAGTCCAATCGGCCGCAACTCAGCAACCGGGCTGCCCAATTTCAGCCGAGGACGCCGCCGGCATGACAACTGGAACTGACGGACAAGAGAGATTTACAGTAACGCGCGACGAGCTACTTGAGCTCGTCGAACAAGCAGTAAGAGCCAAAGGAGGCTGACCTTAATGGGCGAAGCCCTAGGAATGATCGAAACAAGAGGTTTGGTGGCCCTTATCGAGGCCGCCGACGCTATGGTGAAAGCTGCCAACGTCACCATCGTGGGATGGGAAAAAATCGGGTCCGGCTACGTGACCGTGCTGTGCCGGGGAGACGTCGCGGCTGTCAAAGCGGCAACCGACGCCGGGGCCGCCTCGGCGCGCCGCGTGGGTGAGTTGCTGGCGGTTCACGTAATTCCGCGTCCGCACGCCAATCTCGAAGATATCTTCGCGATTTCTGCGAAGTCGTCGAAGTAGCCCCACTTTTTAGGACTCATCGGATGATTCTGGCTCGAGTTGTCGGTACGGTTGTGGCTACCCGCAAGGACCCTCGTTTGGAGGGACGGAAGCTGCTCGTCTTGCGACATATTTCAGCCAGGGGCCAAGACCGCGACAGCTACGTAGTAGCCATCGACACGGTAGGAGCAGGTGTAGGCGAGAAGATCATTGCCGTCCAAGGCAGTTCGGCAAGAATGGCGAGTGGCTGTAAGGACAGCCCCGTCGATACCGCGGTAGTGGGCATCATCGACGAGATCGACCTCGATGAGTGACGTGCCGCGAGGGTTGAGTCCTGTGGCAAACCGGGAACAAATCTTCAAAACGAAGCTCAGAGCCACAGGCGTCAGCCTGGGGTCGAAGCGCATCCAAGATCGCGGTATGCCTGAGAAAACCTGCTGGCGTGCGCGTTCTGCTCCCTCCCGCTCAGGTGGCCCCCAATGCGCCTAGGCCGCGTCATAGGACGAGTCTGGTGCACGGTAAAAACGCCACAGTTCGAAGGCCGCAAGCTGCTAGTCATCCAGCCAATCAGCGCTGACGGCACATACATCGGTCAGGAGTTAGTAGCCGCCGACGCCATCGGAGCCGGCTCCAGCGAGACCATCTACTGGTGCAAGGGAAAAGAGGCGTCGTTGGCCTTCCTGCCTGACCAGGTAGGCTCCGACGCCACCGTCGTCGGCATCGTCGACTCGATCAACGCCCCGATTCACCCTGAGAAGTGCTGACCTATGCTGATCGGACGAGTCATCGGCGAAGTGGTTGCTAGCCAAAAACATCCCAGCCACGAAGGCCTCAAGCTACTGATGGTCGCCACACTTGACCTCAAGGGCAACGAGCGCGGAGCGCCGTTCGTGGCGATTGATTCGGTGCAAGCCGGCGTGGGTGACCAAGTTCTGCTAGCGACCGATGGGTGGGCCGCCTCGACGGCGATCGACCGGCTCGGATCACCCATTGACGCCGCCGTTATCGGAGTGGTCGACTGCGTCGATTTGTCCGAGGAAGCAGACTAGATTCTGGCCCGCGTACCGGCCCTCAGGGACCGGCCTAGAACGAACCAAGCCTCGTGATCGAGACTTCAGGACCGCCGCTGCCCGCTGAGAGGCGCACGCCACTTCACGAAGGCCGGCCTGGAGACTTTGGACTGACTTGCGGCGGAGCGCGGACTTCCGTCCGCGCCTCTGAAGTGACGGCATGACGTGTTTCGGGCTGTCACTCGCGGGCGCAGCACGCTGCGCCCCTACTCAGGCCCAACTAGAATGAGTAGTTGATTCGGTTGAGACTCGAACACGTTCACGAGCGAGTTGCCGCGGCTGCGCGCCTGGCCGGCCGGCCGTCAGAGGCAATCACCTTGGTAGCCGTCTCCAAGATCAAGCCCGCCTCCGACATTCTAGCCGCCTATGACGCCGGACAGCGACATTTCGGCGAAAGTTATGTCCAGGAATTTGAGGCCAAACGGCGCGAGCTCCCAAATCTCCCTGGCGCGGTTTTCCATATGATCGGCAAGCTTCAAAGCAACAAGACTAAATCCGCTTCCGAGTTGTTCGATGTCATCCAAACGGTCCATGGGATCAAGCTAGCCAGGCGGCTCAACGACGCAGGCAGGTCCCTGGACGTCTTTCTGGAAGTCAAGCTCGGCGATGAGGCGACAAAGTCCGGGCTGAGCGAAGACGAGATCCCCCCCGTCAAAGAGTTCGTGGAAAGCTGCGATAACCTAAAGTTGCGCGGACTGATGGGCATGCCTCCGTGGTCCGACGATCCCGAGCAGGCGCGGCCCTACTTCCGAAGACTGCGCCGGCTTGCTGAACAGCACGGGCTGGCCGAGCTTTCGATGGGCATGAGCCACGATCTGGAAGTTGCCATCGAAGAGGGGGCCACGCTGGTTCGGGTCGGCACAGCCATTTTCGGTAAGCGAATCCTTCCCCGATGAAACTCGCGTCCCTGTGAAAATAGCACTCGTCTCCCCGCTGCCACCCGCGCGAACAGGCGTCGCCGACTATGCGTCCGCGCTCCAAAAAGAACTGTCGAAGCACGCCCAGGTGACGGCCTTCGAGTCGCCGAACCACTCCGAGTTAGAGACGTTCGACGCCTGCCTCTACCAGATCGGAAACAACCAGCTGCACGGGGATGTCTACGAAGCGGCGCTGCGAGTTCCCGGTGTTGTGGTGCTGCACGATGTGGTGCTGCATCACTTCATGCTTGGACGGCTTTCGCGCGAGGACTATATCGGAGAGTTCGTCTACAACTACGGCGAGTGGATGCGGCATCTCGGCGAAGAGTTGTGGCGAGAGCGCGTCTTGTCGGCAGCGGACCACCGGTTTTTTGAGTACCCGATGATCTGGCGCATCATCGAGCGCAGCCGAGCGATTATTGTTCACAATCCGAAGGCGAAGCGAATGGTGAATGAAGTTGCCAATGAAGCGGACCTCGCCCCCCCGGTCTTCCAGATTCCGCATTTCGCCGCAGCGCCTGCGCTGCCTGACGAATCGGAACGGGCCGCAACGCGTGAACGCCTCAACATCCCGGCTGATGCCGCGGTCATAGCGACGTTCGGCTACATGCGCCCCTCGAAAAGGCTTCGATCCGTTATCCATGCCGCGAGGTCATTGACGCCACTGCCGAGGCCCTACAGGCTGCTGCTGGTGGGCGACTTTGCTTCGCCGGAATATGAGGCGACGGTAGAAGCGCTGCTGGACGGCACCCCCTCCATCCAGCTCCCTTTCGTGCCCGAAGACGATTTCTGGCGGCTCGTCGCGATCACCGACATTTGCGTTAACTTGCGGTATCCATCGGCCGGGGAGACATCCGGGATCGCCGCCAAATTGATGGCAGCCGGTAAGCCGGTCATCGTTACGGACGGGGAAGAATACTCTGGTTACCCGGAAGGCGTGGTCCTCAAAGTCGACCCGGGTGAGAGCGAAGTGGAGATGCTGGCGTACTATCTTTGCGCCCTGGCAGCGGAACCGGACATGCGATCGGTCATGGGGGGGAGGGCCGCCCGATTCGCGACCGAACAGCAAAGCATCGAGAGGGTCGGCAAGCTGTATATGCAAGCACTTCACCAGGTCGCTGGAACGGGTTAGACCGCACTCAACGCGCTTGTCAAGTATTCCTCTGCCCATCAAGCCGTAAGCCGGAACTTGCTTCGCCCGTTACGACCTCATGTTTCAGCTGACTCTAGCGGAGTTCATCAACCTGAAGTCGCAAGTTGAGGCCTCAAGTTGGGGCGGACGCCGGGGCACTCCGCGTGTCTCTGGTGGAACAGCCTGAACCGATCGGGTTCATTTCATCTCTGGTCTTTTTGCTGCTTGGCCTTGATCTTGCTTGGCAGTTTTCTAGTCTTTTATCGCTACTATATACGTTAACTTATGACTACTTTATGCCTTAACTGTCGAGCCTACGCGCCTTGGTGGAGGTTTCCAAGAGATCCGTAAGTGCTTATCTTTCAGTGAACTGGCAATCTCTTTTGCAGGGTTTGGCAGATATTGTCATGATATAGCGATTGATGGGTATCCGGTTGACTCAGTTAGCCCCAAGATGTAGTATGCCGGCAGATGGAAGATTACCCTCAGAACCTGCCAGAATTCGAGTCCCGTTTTAGTTCAATCACCAGGTCTAAACCCACCGCCTTTCAGGCGGTCAGCTTCAAGCAGTTCTGGATGAGAATGGGGGGATGGAAGAATATCGGCGAGGAGCGCATTCGGTCTACGACATCAAATATCACCTCATATGGATCACGAAGTACCGCTACAAGGTGTTACGGGGCAGGGTGGCAGAGCGGGTGCGGGATCTGATCCGGCAGAGCTGTGAAGCGAGGGGAGTGGCGGTGATCCGGGGCGCGGTGTCGCCGGATCATGTGCACATGTTGGTGACGGCTCCGCCGCAACTAGCGCCGTCGAAGCTGGTGCAGTACCTGAAGGGGCGGTCGTCGCGGCGATTACAGGACGAGTTTGGAGAGTTGCGGAAACGGTATTGGGGCCAACATCTGTGGGCACGCGGCTACTTTTGTGCGACGGTGGGCGCGGTAGATGAAGAAACGATCAAGAGATACATTGAGAGCCAGAAATGGGATGAGGACGGGGAAGGATTCAAGATTACAGCGCCCACCAAGCCTTGAGCCGGCTGTGAGCTGGACAGCTTCAGGCGGCTTGAGCCGCAACCCCGACTTTCAGTCGAAACGTAACCCACCGCCTTTCAGGCGGTGGATGTTTAGCAGTGAGGAGGCCTGCCGGGAGTATCTGTTCCGGCTGCGCTGGCCGGACGGTTTCCGCTGTCCGGGTTGCGGTTGTGGAAAGTCGTGGCCTTTGCGAAAAGTGCTGCTGCAGTGCGCTGCGTGTGGGCGCCAAACCTCGGTGACCGCCGGGACCATCTTTCAGGACACGCGCAGCCCTTTGCCGTTGTGGTTTCGTGCGATGTGGTGGGTCACCACCCAAAAGACCGGAGCCAGCGCTTTGGGACTTCAAAGAGTGTTGGGGCTCAACAGGTACGAAACGGCTTGGACCTGGCTGCACAAAATGCGGCGCGCGATGGTGCGGCCGGGACGGGATTTGCTCGCCGGGACAGTGGAAGTCGATGAAAGCTACTGGGGCGGGCTCGAAGAGGACCTGCGGGGCCGAAACCTGAAAAACAAAGCATTGATCGCAGTGGCCGCTCAAGAGGATGGGCGGGGTATCGGCCGGATTCGCATGAAGAGAATCGAGGATGCCTCGGGCGAGAGCCTGTTGCCTTTCGTGGAGGAGTGCATCGAGCCGGGCAGCGTGGTGCATACCGACGGCTGGCCCGGTTACTCCGGGTTGAAAAAGGAAGGCTACGTCCATCAGGTCACAGTTGTCAGCAGGCAGGAGCAGTCCAAGTCGGAATTGATGCCCCGCGTCCACCGCGTGATGTCACTGCCAAGCGCTGGCTACTGGGCACCCATCAGGGCGCCGTGAGCCACAAACATCTGGACTACTACCTGGACGAGTTCACCTTCCGTTTCAACCGCCGCAAATCCAAAAGCCGCGGCAAACTCTTCTATCGGCTCGTCCAGCAGGCGGTAGCCGTGGATCCCGCGACTTACAAGATGATTGTTCACCCGGTTACAGAACCCAAGAAAATCCCCAAACCACAAGATATTGGGGCTACCTGAGTCAACCGGATACCCATCTAGCGATTTTTGCCTTCGGGAGGCAGCTCCCCTTTTCATTACCTTTTCGAGCTGGCCTTTTCGAACTGACCCCTTTTCGAACTGGCCCTTTGTGAACGGGTGTTTCTGAACGGGCTCTGAATGATCGCTTGCCGGTTGATCATTTCACTGCTCTCAGCATAGCGCAGCATTCGCGTATGTCAAGCCCCGAACAGGCGTATTTGTTGATAACAATTTGGTTATTCTCTTATAGATCCGTGAATGGCCCGTGCCCTCTAGCCACAACGAGATATGAAAAAGCTGGGCGCGGCCAACATCTGAAGCGCGATTCGCGCAATTCATTGATATAGAAGGAGCTTATGCCGCCTGTTTTTCGAAGGAAAGTTTTGGCCCGACGGGATGCTGAGGAGATAGGCGGGCCCGCCGGCGTGGCTCCGCGCATAGAATTCTCCACTAGGCGTCAGAAAAATCCGCGGTTCAAGCGGGCGAACTTCATCTGAAAGACGGGGTAGATCTCCCTTTGTGTACCGCCTATCGCCTCACAACAAGGACCACTTCAAAACGTGTCGTCGCCCAATAGAAATGTCCCCTTGCGCGCTAAGTAGCTCGATAAGAAGCGCAACCATGGCTGAGTGGCAGCTAGGGAAAGCGAAAGGCAAGGCGGCGAAAGCTGCCGAGACAGGGCTCTTCTTCAGGCCAACGATTTCTTCGATCAGACGGACAGCGAACTAATCCGTCAGCCGTTCGACGAGGCCATGCGGTCTATGGATCAAAGAAAACCCTTCCATCAGAGGGTTCTAGATCCGGTAAGTAATCTGGCTCTAATAAGTAAGCGAAAGGTGGTGAGCGCGGAAGGAATCGAACCTTCAACCTAGTGATTAAGAGTCACTTGCTCTGCCAATTGAGCTACGCGCCCGCAAGGTGGGATGTTGCCTCTGGGATGGCCATCGGGACAGGGAAAGCTGCCCTCAACGACTCGTGATTATACCATCTAGATACCATCAGCACTTACCATCAGCATTTCGATGTCGCTGCCGAGTGATAATGTCCTAAACGTGCCAAGTAGAAATGTCCTATTGACAAGGTCAGCCTGGAGGGGTGAGCAAGCAAGGACAACTACTACTGACACAACGAGAGCGCGACCGGCTGGTGGCGCTGCGCAAAGCAGACAAAAAACTCATCACGCAAAAGCAGGCCGCCCAGCAGACGGGCCTCAGCGAACGGCATCTGAGGCGGCTGCTGGCGAAGCTTCGCAGCGAAGGCGACCAGGCCGTGGTCCATGCCGCGCGGGGCCGCGCGTCCAACCGCAAGCTCAGCGCCAAGGCGGAAAAACAAGCCGTGGCAATCCTCTCCCAACCCGTCTACGCCGGCTTTGGCCCGACTCTGGCGGCGGAGTATCTCGAGCAGCGCCACGGCGTCCAAGTCGGCCGCGAAACGCTGCGCCGTTGGATGGCCGCCGCGGGCCTGTGGAAGCCCCGCCGCCGCAAGTCAGGACGCCCGCATCCGTGGCGGCCCCGCCGCAGTTGCCGCGGCGAGCTGGTGCAATGGGACACCTCCGAGCACGACTGGCTGGAGGGACGCGGGGAGAAGCTGTACCTGATCGGCATGATCGACGACGCCAGCAGCGAGTTGCTGGCGCGCTTCGTCCGGCACGACTCGGGCGAAGAGAATCGCCGTTTGCTGAAGACGTATCTGGAACAAAACGGCCGACCCGTAGCCTTCTACACCGACCGCGCCAGCCTGTTTGTCAACACGCCCAAAAACAGCGCCGGCGAGGATCCCAAGCTCTTGCCTCCCACGCAGATCGGGCGGGCGCTCCAGGAGCTGGACATCGAATCGATCACGGCCTATTCGCCGCAGGCCAAAGGCCGCGTCGAGCGCAGCTTTGGCACCGCCCAGGACCGCCTGGTGAAGGGTCTGCGGGTGGCCGGGGCCACGACGATCGAACAGGCCAACGCCTACCTGGAAAGCGAGTTTCTGCCCTGGTGGAACGCCACGTTGCGGGTGCAGCCGGCTCACCCCGACGAGGCGCATCGCGAGCTAGGTCCCGAGCACGATCTGGACTCGGCGCTGAGCCACGTCGAGACGCGGCGGGTCGCCAACGACTACACGATTCGCTTCCGGGGAAAGAGCTATCAAATCGACCGCAAGGCGATTGTGCCGGGTCTGCGAAACAGCCGAGTGCGGGTGGAGAGACGCCTGGACGGCGTCCTGGCCGCGCGCTGCGGCAAGCACGAACTGGCGCTGAAGCGCTGCGGCGCGCAGCCCCAATCGGAGCGCCCGCAGCCCAAGAGCGCCCAGGCGGAACCCGCTGCGGCAGCGGCCGAGAAGGCTGGCGGCAAAGCTGCCGGCAAGCGAAGCAGCGACTGGATGAAGGACTTCGATCTGAAAGACAGCCCGCCTGTGTGGCAAGCGGCGCAGGCATCCGGCGCTCGGCGAGACGATACGCAGGACTAGGAGTCGCTGCCAAACCAAGACTCTATGCGGAGCGCCCATCGGGCCGATGCGCTGAGTTGGCAGTCGCTGCCAAACCAAGACTCTATGGGGAGCGCCGGGCAAACGGCGCCCGGCGATCGTCGCGTTGGCGAAGCCCAAGGCCTCCGCTCCGAAGCTTCACCAAAGCAATCTCTGTCACGAACAGAAAACCCTCTGACCGGGAGGCCAGAGGGTCGTCTGCTTCAGCCGATTGCTTGGGAGCCAGCTCCATCGCTTCGGCCTTGGGCATCAAGAGCAGGCGCGACCCTGCCCTCAACGCCAACCACTCTACCATCGCCTCTCCAGCCACCTGCCCCAAAGCGGACATTTCTACTTGGCAGCGATTAGGACATTTCTACTTGGCGTTGACAACCATCAGCATTTCGAAGAGGCGTTCGAAACCAGTTGGGGCAGTCGGGAGCAATCACCGTTCAAGGTACGTTTCAAGGTAAGACCGCACACTTGCCAGCGCTGGCAGACTGCACCGCACACTTGCGGGCGCGGCTCTGTTCAGAAGCCCTGCTCGAAAACTGGCTCCTCGAAAGGTCTGAGAACCGAACCGCGTTGAACCAAAGCTCAGCTACACGCCTCTAAGTTCGGCCCTGCGGCGCACAATCTCCACGTTGGCGGCGTGTGTCACCTGCGAACCCGCGATCAGCCGGCAAGGCTAGCCGGCGGAGGCAGCTGCGAAGCCCGAGCTATAATTGCAGCTTGACGAAACGAGGAGCCTTCATCAGTTTTGAGGGGATTGACGGTAGCGGGAAGACTACCCAACTCCGCCGCCTTCAGATCAAGCTTTCTGGCCTCGGGCATTCGGTTGTCATCGCCCAGGAGCCCGGCGGCACGCGCGTTGGCGCCGAGATTCGCAAACTTCTTCTTGATGCCGCGAACACCGAGTTGAGGCCGGTCCCCGAACTCTTGCTCTACTTCGCCTCCCGTTCGCAGAACATCGCGGAAGTCATCCAGCCGGCTCTCAACTCGGGAAAGATCGTGCTCTGCGATCGTTTCACTGACGCAACGATCGCTTACCAAGGCTATGGGCGCGAATTGGGAGTCGAGGCTGTACGAACGATCGAAGCCGTTGCCTGCGAGGGGCTCAAGCCCAACCTGACACTGCTACTCGATATGCCACCTGAATCAGGCGTGCAGCGAGCACTCGACCGAAATTCGGCACAACCGCTGGACGAAAGCCGTATGGAGCGGGAAGATATTTCTTTCTACGAACGAGTCCGGAGTGGCTACGTCGAGCTGCAGCGAAATGAGCCGGAAAGAATCAAACGGGTAGACGCGAACGGCGACATCGGCGAGGTTGAGGCCCGTGTCAACCGTATCGTGACCGATTTCCTGGTAAGCCGCGAGGGAGACTGACTAACTGAGTTCGAAGGGCTGAAACTCGCTCGTTCGGGCAGGGAAGCGCAACTCCAAAATAGGCTCAACCCAAACGAAGCTGAAAACCAAAAAATGAGTCCCACGCCTTTCATCGGAAATCAGCGCACAGCAGCAACGCTGAGGCGCATGGTCGCCGAACAGCGACTCCCGCAAACGCTGTTGTTTGCCGGACCTCGCGGTGTCGGCAAAGCAACGCTCGCCAGGCATCTGGCCGCCGCCATGAATTGCCCGGCGAGCCACGCCGGTGAACCCTGTGGCGAGTGTTCCAATTGCCGGCGCACACTGGATGCCGATCTATCGAAAGAGTCGTATCAAAAGCTATTCGAGGAACGCCTGAAGCTCCCCGCGGCAAAGCGCTTGGAGAACCCGCTGATCGTGGCGACTCACCCGGATTTCCTCACGTTCCCGCCGGACGGGCCCCTACAGATGATCACGATTGAACAAGCCCGCCGGCTCAGAGAAGCGGCGAGATTCGGCCCATCCGAGGGTAAGCGCCGAGTGTTTCTGGTCGACCAAGCTGACCGCGCGAATGAAGAGGCGGCCAACTCGCTGCTGAAGACTCTCGAAGAGCCCGCCGAATCGCTGACCGTGATCCTGACCGCGGCGAACCCCTACGAGTTATTGCCGACCATTCGCTCCCGATCCATTCCGTTTTATTTCGGGACGCTCACGCCTGCGGAGATGCAACAGTTTTTCGACACCCGGCCAGAGTTCGACCAGCGCCAGCGCGAGCGGCTTGCCGCCTGGTCGGATGGCAGCCCCGGGAAGGCGCTGTCACTCGATGCGGAAGAGTACACCGAACGTCGCGAAACCATGCTCGCCCTACTGCGGACAGCTCTCGGCACGGGCTCCTTTGCGGAACTGCTCACGCACACCGAGAATATTGGACGCAAGCGCCAGCACAAGTTTGGCTTGCTAGTGGATTCCGCCCAAGGCCTCCTGCAGGACCTCGTTCATCTCAAGGTCGGGTCGGCCGGTCTGATCAATGAAGATTTGCGGGAAGAACTCCAACCAATGGCCTTGAGAGTGACTTTCAATTGGGTCGAAAAGGCTGCCGCGGAACTGGACGAACTGGTGCGATTGGAACGCAGAAACATCCAAAAACAGATCGCCTTGGAGTCCCTCGCAGTGGGTTTGAGACACGCAGCCGAGCGCCGGGCATAGTTGCTTGCCAGCCACAAACCGTTTGTGTCATCCTTAAGGAAAGTCGGCTGCCAAACTAGCCTTCGCGTCCTCGGTACGCGAGCCTTACGTTTCGACCCGCAAACCCGGAGAACAGCGGGACCCCGCGACAAGTTTCCGTCCAGGGTGCATGCGAGTTTTCTGCGAGGGGTCCGCGTCGAACGTTATCTCAACTTACTAAGATGAGCATCGAAAGGCCTCAAATGAAGGAATCCGGGAACTCTTCACACCGCAAACTCATTCGACCATCCTTGCATGAAGTCAAGGACCACATGCATCAGCAAAAACGCCAGCGACAGAATCCAAGCCAATCTCGCCCGAAGCGGTCAGCGCCGCCGGAACAGACCAACGCAGAGAGCTTCTACTACGTCAAACAGATGCAGAACCGCACGTCTCTTGTGCTTGTTCTCAAGGACGGCGAAGAGCTCAGCGGCATGATCGAGTGGTACGACAGGTCATGCCTGAAGCTCAACCGGACCGACGGACCGAACGTCCTCGTGTATAAGGACAGCATCAAATACCTCTACAAGCAGAACGAGGGAGCTGTGTCGAGCGAAGAGGCTTTGACCGAACAGCACCCGATCGAAGACGACTCGAGCGGCGAGAATCTTGGCCAAGACGAGGTTGCGCCGAACGGCTCGGCCGCCAACTAGCCCGCCTTTCTGACCGCTTGCCGTGGTTCTGGGAATTGTTTCGTCCTAGGATTCGGACTGGCGTGGCCCAAGACGAAACGAGCGATTAGCCTCTATGACGTAGCCGATACTGACGTCGCTCACCTGCTTGTTCGTAGCGGCGTTTTTGCTCTTCCGTCTCTGGAACCGCCGCCGGAACCGGCCTGGGGCGCTGGTCTTTCCCCACCGCGACGAACGTCAAATACGCGGAAGCCACGTGTCTCTTCTTGGCGCTGCGGAGGTCTTCCACCTGCACCTTGACGCCAACCTCCATCGAACTATGAAAAGCCCGGTTGACCGCCGCCTGCAGCACGACCAGCTCTCCGATCCGAACAGGTTCGTGGAAATCCATATGGTCAAACGACGCCGTGACGACGAACTCGCGACAATGGCGCGCGGCCGCAATCGCCCCGGCGATATCCACAAGGTGCATTAGCTTGCCCCCCAGCAGGTTCCCCAGGCCGTTGGCATCGTTGGGGAGCGCCAGTTCTGAAAGCTCCGAATAAGATTCACGTACCGGCTTTTCGCTCATGATGTTCCTGACTCCCTACTTCGCTATCTTGGCGGCATTTCCTCATTGCAGACTTTCTTATCCCAAGACGGGTTTCTCACCTTTTGACCGCAAGTAGCTGGCAAGAAAGGCCTGCGCCAGGCGCTCAAGCAGTGTATCGCTATTGGACCCGCCCAAGCCGCTGTTCTCACTGCCTGTTTTGCCCGTCACAAGGTGAGAAATGTGGGGTAACTTCTTCTCGGTTGACCCCTTCTGGACTAACTTCTTGGACGCCCGGCAATATCGAAGCCTGCCGTGGAGAAAGGGCAGATGGCCTCGCTCCACAGCAAAGTCAATCTCAACCGTCTGGCCGTCGTCCGCCGAAACGCAGAAGCGCACCGCCTCAGGCGCCTCACCACTCGGAAACCGCCCGCACTCGGTCCCTGCATAGCCCAAGTTGCAGCAATCAACGAGCAGCCTCTCGGAAGGCAAGAACGGCTCGCTAACCGCCTGGCATTCCCCCGCATAAAGCTCGCCCAGCGGCGGCCGCAGCTTGCCTGGCCACTTCGACCAGGGCAGCGGCTCGCCGGGGAAAAAATAAGGACAGGCCATCGGGCGTCTCAGCTAACGCGTATCTCAGCCCATAGGATATCGATTGCTACGGATTTGGATTGGTACGGATACGGATTGCTATAGTAGTGATCTGCCGGAGAGCGCATAACCGCGCCGGACGATTCCCGAAGCTAGCCACCAGCCGAGCCTATGCCCAGCGATCGATTAGAGACCCTGCTCCAGTTCGTCGAATCCAGCCCCAAGGATGCGTTCGTCCGCTACGGGCTCGCACAAGAATACGTCAACCGCGGGCAACTCGAAAAGGCAATCGAAGAATTCAACACGCTGCTGGCGAACAACGCCGACTATCAAGCCGCCTACTACCACGCCGGACAAACCTACCTCAAGCTGGGCCGCGCGGAGGACGCGCGCGAAGTATTCCAGAAGGGTGTCGATCTCGCCACGCGGTCCGGTGATTTACACTCCCGCAGTGAACTCGAAGCGGCACTCGCGGAGCTCTGAAAAAGAGCTCCAACGAGCTCTGGCAGAGGGCGGGGTCCCCAAAAGCCCGCGGTTCACCTGTCTGCAATCGGCGGCAAAAATTGCGCGCAAACCGCGGAGTCATCTCCCTCCCAATCGGCCCTTGAATCCTCGCGGCAGAACTGATAGCATCTGTGCGAACTTGGTACTGATTACCCATTGTTATCTCGCTGACGGCGCATCTAGAATAACGTGATAAGTCGAACCGGCCGGATTACCTCCCTCTTGAAAGCCGTATTGCCCCGAGGCCGCTTTTCTCACCCACTAGCGAGGCGAAGGGCAGGCAAGTGAACCACTTGAATCGAGACTTGCTTTCGTCATGCTCAGAATCGAACAGAACCAGAAAACACTTTCCTCCCTGCGCCCGGCCGAGAAAGGCTCACTCACCAAACGGTATGACCTCGGTGAGTTAGTTTTCAACAGCCCCGGCGCGTTCTTTTCGGAGATCGGGCAAGAACTCTTCGTCGTCAGCAGGAGCGTGCAGCTTTCGAGCGCTGCCCAGATTCAGCTCGATCTGTTGGCGCTCGACCGAGAAGGTCAGGCGGTTCTCGTCTTCGCTCAGCATGGCGACCAGCCGCCCCAGTTGGCCCGCGCCATAACCTGCGCCGGCACCATCGCGCAGTGGACAACGAAGGACTTTCTGGAGCGTATGCCGGAAGGCCGGCTCGAATCTCTCGACGCCTTCCTTCGGGTCAGAGGCGCAGCCCTCAACAGCGGGCAGCGGGCGATTCTTATTGCCGAAGACTTCGACTACGAAGAACTGACCGCGACAAATTGGCTGCGGGAAAGGCACGGAATGGATTTCTCATGCGTGCGGGTCTCGATGGCCGCCGACAGCCAGGGCGGGGACTACATCTCCTGCACCGATCTGTCCAAAGGGACCTTGCCGCTCTATAAAACACTCAGCTTGAACGGTAGCGAGGGCCAACGCATAGAACCCGAGGCCGGCGGCCGCCGCAAGCAACCGAGGAGCGACAGGTATATCTCTCGCGGCCTCAAAATCAACTCCGGCGGGCGGGAAGTCGACGCCGAACTCGTCGACATGAGCAACGGGGGCTTGGGTGTCAAAACGATGTTCCCTATTCCCGTCGCATCCAGCGTGTTGTTAACTGGCGAGCTGCATGGCGGAGAGACCGGTGTTGAGATCGAAGGTCGAGCTGACGTCACTCATTGCACCCCGGGTAATGAAAGGCCGTTCCGAATCGGCCTCAACTTTGAGGAAGTGCAGTATCGAAGGATTCCCATCGATTTGCAAGTGGCGGGAACGCCTGCTGCTGTCTGAGCCGGAGTCTGCCTTGCCCGCGACGCCTGACGTGCTCCGACTGTCAGATGAAGAGAGGTGCTGGTGCTGCCTAGCCGCTTACTCGCCCCGCCTGTGATAAAACTCGTAAATTAGCCGTCTCGGCTTGCGACCGCTGTCCCACCAGCTACTTTCTTGCAGGTAGCTGTATTCCCAAACTTTTTCGTGAGCGTCCGTAAGGCCCTTGGGCTTCTTCCCACGGGGAGTCCACAACACATACCAGTCGACATCCGCATGGTCATCGAACTGGTCGTCGGGGATTTGCCCCCGGAATTGCAGGTTGTGTGGCGCATCGCTATCCAGCAGGGCCACCCAGTTCATCTCGGGAAGGTGAAAATAGATCGCCATTCCCTTGACGTTGCGGAAGAAAGCAACGGTCTCGTTTGGGCCGACATTTTCGCGAAGGTAGTCGACCACCGGGGCGTTGTGCGAGTCATCTCGCAGGAACTGCCGCTCCACGATATTTTCCACTCCGATCCGAAAGTTCAGATTGGGCCATGCCGCAAGGCCGACAAAACAGACCGCGGCGATCGCGCGATTCCTTTGCCGTCCCAGTTCCGCAACGAGAATCGCCCCGAGAATGATCGCAGCGGGAACAATCTGATAGTAATGCCGGTGCTGCGTGCTGTTGTTGCCGACAATCACGGCAAACAACGGAGAGACCACCAGCACCAATCCCGCAAGCAGTGCCGCCCGAGCTAAGAACGACTGCCGGCCGAACTTCGCCCAGCCATAGAGCATCACAGACGGGATGACACTGCACAGCGCGACACCCGCCCAAAAGAGAGGTTTTGGTATCTGGAAAACCTCGCTTGCCGTGAACCCGAACAGAACGGATGACCATAGCACCAGCACCGAACTCACCATGCCCGCCCGCACCAGCTTCGGCAGTTTGTTCAGCGGCCCGAAGAAAGAGAACGCGGCAGGCACCAAGATCAGCAACGGGATCGTTCGCCAATTGTCTCGTCCGCGAAACACCGCGGCGCGATGGTAAAGGTCTGCCAGCGAGCGGTTGCTGGGAGCGGGCCACACTGCGGCAAACTCAGAATGCAATAGCCAGAACTCAATTCCCAAAAACGCGCCCATGCAGCAGGAAACTGCGAAGAACCCTCGAATCAACTGCCGGTCCTGCATCAACAAGACAAACAACCCCAAGGCCGCCCACATCCCGCCGAAAGCCAGGTAGTTCGAGAGGTAGAGCATAATCCCGCCGCAGCCGATCCGAACATAAAACGCCCGGCTTCCCGCCAAATCAGGATCCCGCAGATAGCGGCAAAACTCGAGAATCAGCCACGTCGCCGCGAGCACCACGAGGATGTAGTAACGGCTCTGCCGAGCAGCCGACAGAAAGTAAATCGAGAAAACACAGAAGTAGGGCAGCAGCAGCGGCTTGAGCCCAGCGCCAAACAACAGCACCCCCAGCCGGTACATCACAAACAGCGTCAGCGCGCCGAGGCAAGCGAAGGGCAACCGCGCGGTCACCATGTTTGCGCCAAGCAATTTGAAACTCGCCGCCGCCACATAAAATTGCAAATACGTATGCATCGCCGGCAGCAGCTTGGAATTGAGGTCGTGGCCGTCTGGAGCCTGCACGACGAGCTGCTTGCCATCGAATACCCATGGCAGCCAGGTCCCGTTCTCGGCCATCATGCGGCCCCAATTGGCGGTTGTGGCCTCGTCCCGCCAGAGCATCGCGCCGTCCAGGCTCCAAAACAACAAGATGGCCGCAACCACCACAAGCAAGGCAACGAGCGTAGCGTAGAGAGGGCGTTTCACCACGGTAAGAAAGTTCGGGAGCAACAAAGGGCCGGCATCGCGAGACGGGCACGCGGGCAGCGGCAAAAGAGCCATCCCGGACGTCAAGCGAACGGGGCCAGCTGGACCGAGCCGCCGCGCCAAGTCCGCCTGGGATGGCCTCCAGTATAGCGAATCAGGTTTTCCCAAAAGTCACCGCAACTTCCCTCGCCAATCGGGTTTATAGAGAGTGAGAGGGTGACACGGACTCTCTCAGAGATCGATGCCAAGATCGATGCCAAGATCGATACAATGATCAATGCAACGCAGTTAAGAAGGAGAACAGACCATGAAAAACGGGACCTGCTGGTTGACTGTGAGTGTTTGCGCCGCAACTTTGGGAGCTGGTCTTGCCTTCGCGGACAATCCGAAAGTGGCCGAGCGCCAGAAGAATCAGAAAGAGAGGATTAACCAGGGAGTCGGGAATGGCCAGCTGACCAAGAGGGAGGCATCGCGGCTCGGGAGAAACTCCGCCAAGATTCACCGCTCGATCGCCAAGGATCGGCGCGATGGCGGCGAGTTCACCGCGAAAGAACGCATGAAGGCGCACAAGAGGCTCAACAAGCAAAACCGGGCAATCGCCCGCCAGAAGCACGACAGGCAAAAGCGGTAACCCTCCTTTTACTCAAGCCGGGCCCGGCCTTCTGGCAAGCGTGGGCCAGTTCCCGAGCGCCGGTTTCTGTGGCCGCGTGGTATAACAGAACGCATGAACAGACGTAGTTTTGTCACCGCCTCCGGAGCTGCAGGACTCGCCGCCAGCGCCGCATCCTCCGCCGCTGAGGCCTCCGCCGCCGAATCTTCCAATCAATACATCGAGCTGCGCTATCTCTACCTCCGCAACAGCCGTTCCAATCAAGTCGGACGGACCCGCGAGTTCCTGGAGAAGCAGCACCTCCCCATGGCCAAACGCAATGACTTCGGCACGGTTGGTTACTTCGACGTCTACCTCGGCCCCAACATGCCCGCGATCGTGATGGTTACCGCCCATGATTCGCTGGCGGACATGGAAGTGAAGATGGCCCGCATGCGCGCTGACAAAAAGTGGATGGCGGGCTCGGACCAGTTCGGCTCTGGAGACGACCCACCCTTCGACCGCTCTGAGGTCTGGCTGCTGCGCGCCTTTGACGGCATGCCGAAGCTGGAAGTCCCATCCACCAGGGAAGGGAAGCCCCCGCGCTTCTTCGACCTGAGAACGTACGAGGCCGAGACCTACCGCGATGTTCGAGAGAAGATCCGTATGTTCAACGGCGAGGAAATCGGAATTTTCCGCAAGACGGGAGTCAATCCTGTCTTCTTCGGAGAGGCAGTCTTTGGTTCGAAGCTCCCCAACTTGACCTATCTGGTGTGGTATGACGACATGGACGCCCGCACCGCCGCCTGGACCAAATTCATCGCCGACCCGGACTGGAAACGCATCAGCACGAAACCCGAGTGGGCGAACAACGAGGTCGTCTCCAACATCACCAACACCCACTTGAAGCCGCTGCCGTTTTCACCCATTCGCTAGCCGCAGGTTCGCTTGTAGCTGGAAATTGCCTGAGGAGCGGCTCAGCCGAAACGGACGAGTGGGATAAACCGGACGCCGCTTGGAGCAGCGTGGCTGCGAAGATCGAAGAAGTGGCTCGAAAACGGTTGCGGACGAAGGAGGCGAGTGCGAGGTGAGGGTTCTGTGCCCGGTTTTTGTGGTGAACTCGCCTATCGTGCAGGTATCGAGCGGTGCTACTAGATCGCGTCCTTGGGGTCGCCCAGCAGCCCGTGGTGCAGGTCCGACTACGCGAAAAAGGGTACAGCCACCGATTTTCGCCATGCATACTCGTCGGAAACAAAAGGGTCCAGTGAGTGAAAATCGGATGGCAGTCCCCCTTTTCGCCCGCGAACACTTCACCAAGGGTTGCTAGGCCGGACGCGAACGCTTATCCTACGGCGTGATTGCGAGATCCGGCACATCCTATGACGAACGAATGTTTGAATCGACTGAGAGTGTTTGGGTTCGCATTGCTGCTTTGCTGCGCAGCCAGCTCCATCCCCGCCGTAGCCCAGCTCCGGGGCGTGGTCGACATCCACGTACACTCGGCGCCTGACTCGGGCCCGCGCAACGTCGACGCGATCGAGGTGGCCCGCATCGCGCTGCGTCACGGCGTGCGCGCCATTCTGCTTAAGAATCACTACACGCACACGGCTTCGCTGGCCTACATCGTGCGGCAGGCCGTGCCCGGCGTAGAGGCCTATGGCGGGATCGCTCTCAACCGCAGCGTCGGCGGAATCAATCCCATTGCCGTCGAACACATGGCGCTGACCACCGGACGCTTCGGGCGGGTTGTGTGGATGCCGACGTTCGATTCCGAGCACTACACGCGGACTCTGAAGCCGAATCCCAACTTTGTCCCGATCAGCCGCGGCGGCAAGCTGCTGCCCGAGGTCCACGAGGTGCTGGCCGTGATGGTTCGCGAAAACCTGGCCTTGGCGACTGGCCATTCGAGCCCGGAAGAATCGCTGTTGCTGGTGCGCGCGGCGAAAGAGGCGGGAATCGGCCGCATCGTCGTGACCCATCCCATGCTGCCGCCGGTCGGGATGAACACAGCGCAGCAGAAGGAAGCAGCCGGCATGGGAGCTTTTTTGGAGTACCCGTTTAACGCCACGCTTCCCGGGGGCGACGTCAAGTTTGAAGACCTGGTCGAGACCCTGCGGGCGGTCGGTGTCGAGCACGCTATTCTGTCGAGCGATTTGGGGCAGGTGTTGAATCCGATTCACACGGATGGGCTGCTGGCCTATTTTGCGCAACTCAAGGAGCACGGGTTTAGCGAGGCGGAGATTGATCGGATGGCGAAGACGAACCCGGCGATTTTTCTCGGGGTGGAGTAAATTGATTCAGAGCCGGGAGCGCAAGTGATGGGTCCAGCGGCCTGCTCGCCCGAACCCTTTTTGTAGAAACTCCAGGAGCGCGGGGTTCGGCCCGGGGCTAAGCGTGGACTTCCGTCCACGCCTCTGTCCGGCCGGGTGAAATTTTCTGCCATAATCGGCAACAATCGACTGTTAACGTTCTCAGGTGGAACAGGGCGAAACGAGGCCTACGCGGTAGGAGCCGCTGTCAGATTACATCGAACAGAGGAGTCTTGAATGTTCAAGGGATCCCAGCTACGTGCAATGGCCCTCGCGGCGGTTCTGGCAGCCACTCTCCTCAACCGTTGCCAGAGCGCTTCCGAGAACCTGGCGGACTTGCCAATGGCCGGCGGTAGAGAGCCGGCCGGACCCGTCGGCGCGGCAGCCACTCGCGCGAGAGCCACTGATGGCCGCTACATCTCGTGGCGTGAGCACATTATCGACGACCTGGCGACCGGGGGCGTTGCGATTGCCGGGAGCGACGGGCTTGTCATGGCCGACCTTGACCTCGACGGCCACCTGGACATCGTCTCCGTCCATGAGTCTGATACTACTTACGACGGCGTGGCGGACGGACACATCCGCTTGGCGTTCGGGTCGGCGGACCCCGATCAGTGGGAGCTGGCGACGCTTGCCGAAGGAGCCGAAGCGGGTGCGGCCGAAGACGCCGCCATCGGCGACATGAACGGAGATGGCTACCCGGACATCGTCGCGGCGTGCGAGCTGGCGCATCTGATCTACTTCCAGAATCCCGGCAAGGAAGCGAGAACGGCCCGCTGGGAGCGCGTGATCCCGCCGGTCGCCAGCAACCGCGGCTCCTATATACGGGTTTTCCTGGCCGACTTCAACAAGGACGGACGCCTGGAGGTCGTGGCGCCGAACAAAGGTTCGCAGTCGGGTCCGGCGGACTCGACCGAGCGCAACGCGATCTCATGGTTCGCGGTTCCGGCCGATCCGCTCGATGGCACGGCCTGGGTCGAACATGAGCTGACGCGGGTGATCGTTCCGATCAATTCGCAACCGGTCGATCTCGACAGCGACGGTGACCTTGACGTCGTGGGCGGTTCGCGGGCCGAGCGGCACCTCTTTTGGTTTGAGAATACGTCTGGCGGGAGCGAGAATTCGTCCGGGCCGGAGATTAGCTTTACTGAGCACGCGATCGAAATAGCCGGTCTTCCGGTGGAAGGAGAGCCGCGTCCGGCGGGCAGCACGCTCGGCGACCGCCCCGGAGTGACGGGTTTCAACATGGAGTTCGTGGATTTCAGCGGGGACGGCAGGCTGGACATCGTCCTCCAAGAAGACCGCAGCAACCTGGTGTGGCTGGAGCAACCGCCGAAACCGTCGGTTCCGTGGACACTTCACCCGATTGGGACCACGCCCCCCGACAGCATGACCGGCTATGCGGTTGTCGACATCAACGGAGACGGCAATCCGGACATCATGAGCGGCGGCTACAGCGGTGGGTCGCGTGCGGAAGACACCGATGAGGCGACGGTGAGCGACCGGCTGGGCCGCATGGCGTGGTTCGAGCATACGGGCTTAACGGACGACGCGTCGGGCAAAGTCGCGCAGCCTTGGATACGACATGACATCTCACGCCGCAAGCGCGGTATGTTCGACAAATTCATTCCCCAAGACATGGATGGAGACGGGGATATCGATTTCGTCGTGACGCGCGGGAATAGCGTCCCCTACGACGGCGTGTTTTGGCTGGAACAGGTGCGGACCGGCGGGCCTGTGCCAGCGTTCGAGAGGGCCAGGGAAAACGACAGCCCGGAAATGCCGCTGCCGCCGGGGGGTTGAGCTGCGTTTGACGTGGCGGACGCTTCCAGTGTGCCCGGTCGCCATCCTGGCGACGTAGTAGCGACCGGGAGATTACCGAATAAGTCACAGCACTCATTGACCCGTCCAAGCGAGCGCGGAAGTTCACGCTTCCCGGTCTCACGGCAGCGTACTATACTCCGAAGAGAACACCCTCTATCCAACTTTCCATGCCAGAGAAACAAACCGCATCGGCGACGCTGACCGCATTGATTGTCGATGACGAGGAGCTGGCCCGAGACGAGCTGGCATTCCTGTTGAAATCATTCCCGGAAGTGGAAGTCGTGGGTACGGCCGGCAACGGGCTGGAAGCGGTCGATCTCATTGAAGAGAACGCTCCGGACATTGTTTTCATGGACGTCCAGATGCCGGGCCTTGACGGTCTGGATGCGGTTCGAACGCTAATGGAGAAAGGGGCCGATCTGCCGCACTTCATCTTCGCCACGGCCCACGATCAGTACGCCGTGGACGCATTCGAGGTGAACGCGGTCGACTATCTGCTCAAGCCCATCGACAAGAAAAGGCTGGCCGTATCGATTGAACGCGCCCGGAAGCTCATCGAGACGCCCCAAACTCCAGACCGCATGGAACAGTTGCTGGCACAGATTGAAAACCGTGTCCACTCGCGCACGAAGCTGCTGGTGAAGAGCAACAGCCGCATGTTCTTGGTGGATGCCGACGACATGATCTACGCCAAGATTGTTGACGGGACGATCACGATGGTTTCAACCTATATCGAGGGCGAGTCGAACTACAAGACGATTGAAGAGCTGCAATCCAATCTCGACCCCAGTAGCTTTTGGCGTCCGCACCGCTCGCATTTGGTGAACATTAACAAGATCAAGGAAGTGGTGCCGTGGTTCAAATCGACCTACCAGTTACGCATGAGTGACAAGCGGCAAACGGAGATTCCGGTGAGCCGCGCACAGACGAAGCGGCTGCGCGAGCTGTTTAGGCTGTAGCGGAACAGAATCGTGCCAGCAAGGGTGTGGTCTAGTCTGACCGCACCCTTGGGGTCTGTGAAAAGATGGGGGCCGTCCCAAGCGCCGCTCATGAGAATCTCATGGCACCGAATCCAGATCTACCCCTGGTCGAGACCGACCTTTACGGCCCCATCCGCAACTACCTAGCCGCCAACGGCTATGCGGTGCGGGCCGAGGTCAAAAACTGCGACGTCACTGCCAGGAAAGGAGACGATCTGATCGTTGTCGAGATGAAACTGCGATGCAGCTTGGATCTCCTCATCCAGGCCACCGAGCGGCAACGAATTACCGATTCAGTGTACGTGGCGATAGCCAAGCCGGCGGGTCGGGGGAGCAACCGCCGTTTCTTGGGTCTCAAGCGAGTGCTGCGTCAGTTGGAACTGGGCTTGATTCTCGTGTCGTTCGGCGGCACCAGACCGGCGGTTGAGATCAAATTCCATCCATTGCACTACCGCCGGCAGAAACGCAAGAGCGCTCGGCGCGCGGTGATCCAGGAAATGGTGCAGCGGTCGGGAGACTACAACGTTGGCGGTAGCAGTCGCAGGAAACTGATGACCGCCTGGCGGGAGGTCGCTGTCCACGTTGCTTGCTGTTTGGAGAAGTTCGGAACCCTCGCGCCCCGGCAATTACGGGCCCTCGGGACAGGCCCGAAGACGCAGTCGGTTCTGAACAGCGAATTGTCCTATGGCTGGTTCACACGGGTGGCACCCGGGCTCTACGACATCACCGCCAAAGCGAGAGCCGAGTTAGCGGATTGGCCGGAGGTGGCAACGCACTATCGCGGGCAGCGCTCCGATGGATAAGACGCACCAAACTGAAGATTGGCGTTCAAAGGCATCGCATGGAGCGAAGTGGACCGTCCCCGATCTTTGCACAGCCCTTGCGGGTACGGCTCTGTTTCGGCCTACCAGGTCCGCTCGATGCCAACAACTTTGAAGTCTGAGCCATCTTTGCGGAGATAAACCAGAACCGTCTTGTTCTCGTCTTCTGCCCGGATTTTTGCGGCGATGAAGGAGCCGCTCGCAGCGCTAGAGGCTGAGTCTGGGAGGCGGGGGCCGGTGGCGCCGGCAATGGGGCTGTGCTTTTCCGAGCTGTTGTCAAAGCTGGACCACTCGAACCCGTAGTTGCGATCGTCGACGAGTCCGTATTTGATCTGGAGATCTTCGAAATGCAGCTGTCCTTCGCCGACCTTGAAACTGTCGAGGGGAAGGACCTTCGCGAAATAGGCTTCGCCGATCTTATCGCGGCGCTTGATGAGGTAGTCGGTCAGCAGCTCTTCGGCGTACTTGTCGGTGAACTTCGCTTCTTTCACAATCGCGGTGATCGCAGCGTCGCTGAACGCCATCACCCTTTTCGCGGCCCAAAACTCGTCGGTGGGCAGGCGATTCTGAAAAGCTGGATTCGGATAGTTGGGCTTCCACTCCTCGGGTTCGAAGCTGGGGTATTCGATCATGCCGAGTGCCGGATGCTTGATGTAGCTGTCGCGCATCCAGCGAGGTGACCAGATCCCTAGGGTCGCCATCTGCGCCAGCGCCGGCTTCAACTCCCAAAAATAGGCGTTCCCGTCGCGTGCCGTGTTCGAGAGGATGCTGGCGCTGCCGAACATCGCTCCGAAGTCGATCAGGTAGTGCTTGGCGAAGGTGACGCCATTCTCCTCGACAAGCAGATCCATGTTGTTGATGGCGCGCGAGTCATTGTGGTTGAGCCACGCCGAAAAGACGAAGAGCCCGCGCAAATCGCGCCGGTGCTCGTGGTCGACGATGTCGTTGATGTCGTCCGCGCGAGTGCCGTAGTAGCGAAATTCTCCCAGGAACTTGCCGGATAGAAAACGGCTTGCCACCGCGCGAAACCGCCCTTGTTCATCTTGGGCGACCTTTTCCCTCAGCAAGATGAGGTCCTTGCGTGTCATTGGCCGATCCCGGCCGGAAGCCGCATCGAAGAGCGTCACGACCTTGCCCATTTTCAGTTGGTCCAGTTTGAAATTAACGAGGTAATTTTCCGGTGCATTGTAGCCCAGGGCGTGAAAAAACTTTGCCCCGATCACGTCCGAGGCGGTGGACATCTCGGGGTTCGTCAGCGGATCGAATTTCAGCAAGTACAACTGGCCCTTCGAGTCCTTGATGCGAAAGCCGGGGGTGACGCCGCTGGTCTTCGCGCCGACGATTTCCCACGGCCCATCCATCGATGGGAGCTTATCCGTGCCAGGACCCTTGACCAGATCTTCAATGCTCATGGGTCTGGACCCGATGCGATTCGTAAACCACGCAGGGTCGTCGGGGACTTCTCCCAGCGTGTTTACCGCTTCAGATGGAATGATCGCCGCGCCCGGCGCCTTTTCGTTTTTCGGCTGTCTCTCCCCGGGCTCCGCGAAGGTGTTCTCGAACTGGTCATAGACATCGTTCAATTTCCGGGTTTCCAGTTTCTTGACAGGAAGGGGAGCAGGGATCTGTTCGAGCGGGTCGTCGGCGTAGAACTTCTCTGCGCTCCCTAACAAAGCGAGATGCAAAGCGAGGACGATCACCTTGGCCGGCAGTGAAGATCGATACGACCCGGAAAGCGAATTCATCATGACTCGGTTGCCCTCCCGCCCCTAAAATACGTTCTCGAACTTTAGCCACAGCTTCGGCCCTTCGTGGCTGAAGCCGACGTCGATGCGAAAGAAAACGCTGTTCCCCACGTTAAACCGAAAACCCACGCCCGCCGATCCCTCAAGGTCGTGGAAGTTTACCTGGGAGCGTCTCGGAACCACTTTGCCGGCGTCAAAGAACAAAGCCATGTCGAGGCCCGTGAAGGCCTCCCAACGATACTCCGCGGTGGCCATGATCAGGTTGTTGTCATAAAAGCGATAGGCCCGAAATCCTCGCAGGCTTTCCGAGCCGCCCAAAACCGGCTGAATATAGAAAGGCACTGTCTGGCCCGGGTTTGCGTAACTAATGACGGCCATGGCCCGCAGCGCAATCACACGCCGTTTGTTCAAGAACGGAAAATATTGCTGCGCTTCCAGATGCAGACTCTTAAAGTCGTGCAGGCTCAGATCGCGGTCGTCGTAGTAGGTGAATTTGGCCACTTAGTTGCCGCCCGATCGCGGCCCGAGCGGGTTGTCACGATAGTCATATTGCGCGAAGAACCCGCCCCGCAAGTAGTCGGTCTGATCGTCCACTCCCGGGGTTATCTGCGGCGAAAACATCTGTGCCGTTTGCGGCAGATCGTCGTTGTTGCCCGGTCTCGTATTGACCTCGAGAACGCCTCCCGTCACGCCCAGGCTGAGTGGGCGGGAGAATTTGTGTTTGAACGGCCGGTAACCGATGGTGAAGTCGGCGCTGGTGTCTTCCAGCCGGAATTGGGAGCGGTCTTCCTCTCGAGAGGAGGGACCGGGACCGAAGTATTCCAGCCGGGGCAAGTTTCGGTGCAGGGCCAAGAAGTCGACGAAGAACTTGCTGCCACCGAGCTTCGGCATGCCCACCTGCAGATCGATCAAGACAGCCTTGGCGCTGGCCGCGCGAGCCGATGTCCTGAACTTGAGCGCCCCTCCGGCTAGATCCAGACGGCTGTACTGCGGACCCAGGGCAAAACCCTGCCCGGTCGGCAGCCCGCCCATGACCATCGTGAGGCCGGGAAATCCCGTTGCGAAACGCTCCAGGATGTGGTTGTCCACGATGTAGTTGAGGCGCGATTCCGCTGTAGACAGCTCTTCAGGGGCCGCTTTGGCTGCTTTCTCCCGCCGGGCCTGCTGGATTTCTTCGGCACACGAGTTCACCTGAGCGGCTAGGGGCACGGCAACAACCAGCATGGCCAGCAGTAAGAGTATCTTTCTCACTGTTTCTGGAAGCATGAGCAAACAAGATACGAAGATTCCGGGCGATTCCCGGAGCCAAGCCGATATTGACCTCGCGTCAACCGAGAGCGCTCCCGGTTAGCCGTTTGGACACCGTAAGGCGTAACGTTAGCACAGGGTTGGACTTGTTGCAAGAATTCCTTCGGAAGAGTTGTCAAAGCTCCATCGCAAGTGAGAGGCTGCGCACGATAGCGCTGATTCCGTGAAGCTTTCGGGCGACTCTGGTTGGGAATCACGCTCCGGACAGCCCCTCTGACGTGCGGGCTTCGTCTTTGGTGGAGAAATCAGCCGGGGTGGTGATTTCGATAACTTCCCAGTTGTCTGAATACTCCAGCAACTCGTGTTTGACTCCGGGAGCCTGATACCACATGTCGCCGGCCTCCACGCGAATCTCGCCGATGTCCTCCATGTAGACCCGCGCCCAGCCCTTGAGCATATAGACCATTTGAAAGTCCAAGGCGTGGGAGTGGTAACCCATCGGGCCGTCGCAGGGTTGATCCGCGCGAATGACGTGTGCCAGCACTTTGCCGTTGGTGGCGTCTTTGATGCCGAGGTCGCGGTAGGCGAAGTACGACCGCAAGTCCCCCTTGGCCCAACGCGCGTCCTTTTCGCGCACGGCAAACGATTTCGTAGTCTTTTCAGCCATGGCTTGTCTTCTCCTGCCGGGTGACGATGCTAACACAGCACCAGGGATCCCGTCGTTCGACGTGGAAGCCAGAAATTCGCATGGGGCCGCTCGCCTAAGGACGCTGCCCATTCTGCCCATTAGGGATTGGCTATCTTAATTGCGTAGGCGTGGGCATCAGGCAAGTCTCCCGGCAAGGTCACTGTCAGATTGCCCGAGTCGGTGCTCCACTTTAGTTCAATCACCAGGTCTAAACCCACCGCCTTGCAGGCGGTCAGCTTCAAGCAGTTCTGGATGAGAATGGGGGGATGGAAGAATATCGGCGAGGAGCGCATTCGGTCTACGACATCAAATATCACCTCATATGGATCACGAAGTACCGCTACAAGGTGTTACGGGGCAGGGTGGCAGAGCGGGTGCGGGATCTGATCCGGCAGAGCTGTGAAGCGAGGGGAGTGGCGGTGATCCGGGGCGCGGTGTCGCCGGATCATATGCACATGTTGGTGACGGCTCCGCCGCAACTAGCGCCGTCGAAGCTGGTGCAGTACCTAAAGGGGCGGTCGTCGCGGCGATTACAGGACGAGTTTGGAGAGTTGCGGAAACGGTATTGGGGCCAACATCTGTGGGCACGCGGCTACTTTTGTGCGACGGTGGGCGCGGTAGATGAAGAAACAATCAAGAGATACATTGAGAGCCAGAAATGGGATGAGGACGGGGAAGGATTCAAGATTACAGCGCCCACCAAGCCTTGAGTCGGCTGTGAGCCGGACAGCTTCAGGCGGCTTGAGCCGCAACCCCGACTTTCAGTCGAAACGTAACCCACCGCCTTTCAGGCGGTGGATGTTTAGATTCCCTGCTGAACCCAGCAATGTAACTACTGCCCCCTCCGGCGCCGGGACCGACTCAATCGTCACCTCACTGCTCGAGGGCTGGGCGGGTAGCACTCCCCATTTTCGCCTGCTCACAGTTCCACAACTGGCTGTTAAACCAGCGAAAGTTCGATGGCGCGGGTTTTGGGGTCGAGATGGGTAATCTTGAATGAGCGTACCTGACCCTGCTCCAACTTATCAGCGCGCTTCGGCGTGGCCCTGGAGACCTCGCCCGCGCCTTTCCAGGCGGAAGACAGCATCGCGCCAAGCGACGACACATCTTTCGCAACGTCGGCCGCCGGTGCGGCTGCTTCGCCGTCGCCATCAGGTCCGGCCAGCGAACAGACTGCCTCAACGCCTTCACCCAGATCGATTACGGCCTTGCCTTTCTTGATGCGGGAGACGCGGCCGGTTACTGTATCGCCGGGCTTGTATTCTTCAATGAAAAGATCTTGGTCATTGGGACCAATATCTTTCATGCTGAGCTTGAGCCGCCGCTTGCCCTCGTCGATCTCGACCACCGCGACTTGGACTGTCTCTCCAACCCTCACGATCTCGCTCGGGTGGTTGATGCGCCGGTCCGAGACGAAATCGGACACATGCACCAGACCTTCGATGCCCTCCGAGACTTCGACAAACGCGCCAAATGCGGCGATGTTGCGAACCGTGCCTTCGAGCACCCTGCCGATAGGGAATGTCTCCAGGGCTTTTGCCCACGGGTCCCCGAGTGCCTGCTTGAGGCCGAGCCCGATGCGGCGTTGCCCAGCTTTTATTTCGAGAACGACGACGTCAACGACGTCCCCTACGCTAACGACGTCTTTGGGATGCTGCACCCGCCGTGCCCAGGACATTTCCGAGATATGAATCAGGCCATCGACTCCCGGCTCGATCTCAACGAAAGCTCCAAAGTCCATCAGTTTCGTAACAGGGCCCTTGATGCGGTCGCCAACGTTGAGCTTTTCCGCGACCAGCGTCCAGGGATCCGGCGTCAGTTGCTTGAGACCGACCGAGATACGCTTGCCGCCCTCTTCGACTTTGAGAACCTTGACCTGGAGTGCATCGCCAACCGAAAGCACGGACGAAACTTCCTGGACCTTCGCCCACGCCAAGTCGCTCACGTGCAGAAGGGCATCGACGCCGCCGATGTCGATAAACGCTCCAAAGTCACGCAGCTCACGCACGGTGCCGTTGACGATCATCTCCGGGTCCAGCGCTGCAATGCGTTCTTGTTTCTTCTGCTCGCGCTCTTCTTCCAGCAGGACTCGACGATCGACGATGACGTTCTCATCCTCGACATCGAGCTGTGAGATGCGGCAGCGAATTTCCTGTCCGACGAGCTTTTCGAGTTCGGCCGTTTCACGGACGCCGCTCTTGGAAGCGGGCATGAAAGCACGAACCCCAATGTCGACCGACAACCCGCCCTTGATGAGTTCGGTGACCGTGCCCGCAATGGTCGCGCCGCTCTCGAATGCCATCTCGAACTGGTCCCAGTTCTTGGGACGTGCGGCGATCACGCGCGACAGTGTCTGGTAGCCGTCCGGCGAGCGGCCGGTGACGCTGACCTCGATCGTGTCGCCGATCGCCAGCTCCACAACACCGTCAACGTCCATTGCGGCTTCGAGCGGAAGGAACGCTTCCGATTTCCAGCCAATATCGACGAAGAACCCGTCGTCACGAACCGTCACGACCTCGCCGGTGAGCACGCCGTTAGCCGAAGCCGCCGGCTTGGCTTGGCCGTGTTCGAATTCCGCCAGCAGGTCAGAGAAGGACGCCTCGTCCGGTATCTCTTCGACGGCTATCGGTTCGGCGTCGGGATCGAACTCATCCGACGGCCGTGGTTGAGCCGGGACAGTAGAAGGTGATTGTGGGCTTGGGCGAGCAGCCGGAGCCGATTCTTTGGATTCGATGGTGTCACTCATGGGAGCTGCTACGATTCGACTTTATTGTCCCACACGTAGGCGAACAGAGCCCGATCGAGTTCCCAATCCGTCCGTAATGCGACCCTTGCTGTGCGCAGTTGTCGTCGAACTCCCGTAGAGAAGATGGAGTGACCTGTCCAACCGCGAGAGTCGCGGGTTACGCTTCAAACAGATGCGCAGAGCCGCATCGAGGAGGACAGGTCATGAAAGAGTCTAGCGAGTTCAACAAAGAGATGAACAAGTGCAACAGTTACGACAAATACGTCGGGATGGACGTTCACAAAAACAGTATCTCGGTCGCTGTCGCCGTGGCGGGGCGAGGCGCATTTCTACGGCAAGATCGACAATCGGCCTGAAGCCATTCGTCGCTTGATTTCCGCACTCGCCCCGTCTGGTCAGAGGCTGCACTACTGCTACGAAGCCGGCCCCTGTGGCTACGGCATTTGCCGGCAGATTCGTGACACCAAACACGATGGCGACCTGGTCGCGCCGTCGCTGACCCCGCGCAAATCCGGCGATCGCGTCAAGACCGATCGGCGCGACGCGCTGACCCTGGCTCGGCTCGATCGCGCCGGCGAGCTCAGCACGGTCTGGACGCCCTCTCCGGAACACGAAGCGATCCGCGATCTGAGCCGCGCGCGCGGCGACTGCAAACTCATCGACAAACAACTTCGTCAATGCCTCGGAGCTATGCTGCTGCGCCACGACAAGCGTTTCCCCGGGCGCAAGAATTGGACGCAAGCGCACTTTCGCTGGCTCGAGACGCAACGCTTTGAACAGCCGGCCTCGCAGATCGCCTACGAAGAATACGCCGAGGCGATACGCCAGGCGCAAAGCCGAACGGCTCGCCTCGAGCAGCAGTTGCATGATCAGCTGGAAGGCTGGAGCCTGGGAGGGCCAGCGCAGGCGTTGACGGCGCTGCGGGGCGTGGACTGGCTGGCGGGGATGACGTTGCTGGCCGAGCTGGGCGATCTCACACGCTTCGACTCCCCGCGCGAGCTGATGGGTTTCGTCGGTGTGTGACTTCGTCGGAGAACACGAGCGGAGCGCGACGCCGTCAAGGCGCGATCACCAAAGCAGGCAACGAGGAAGCTCGCCGTCTGCTGGTCGAATGCTCCTGGGCGTATCGCTTCCCGGCACGCCGCTCGCGGCTGATTCAACGCCGTGCCGAGAAGGCGTCGCCCCCAGTCCAAGCGATCGCCTGGAAGGCGCAGGTGCGGCTTTGCGGTCGCTTTCGCAAGCTGCGCAACAACGGCAAACACGCGAATGTCGTCGTGACCGCGATCGCGCGGGAACTGCTGGGATTCATCTGGGCAATCGTGATCGAACAGACCCGAACACAACAGGAGAAACAGGGATTGAATGCTTGCTGAACGCTCGGGACGGCCGACAAGGAGACCGCCAGGGAGACGGCCGACAAGGAGACCGCCAGGGAGACCGCCATCGCCCTCGATTGACGTCGTAGGCGACCGGCCGAAACCTGTCAAGGGTACGCTTCGCCGCGGTAACCCGCGCCCTTGACAGAACCCGTCCGGCCGCCAAGAGGCACCTTATACGAGGGCGATGGCTAGCTGCCGAGGACGATGGCTAGCTGCCGAGGACGATGAGCTGCCAGCAAGCGGTAGCGATAACGATTTTGGTTGCCGGCTTCGGGCGGCAGCCTCACAAGGTAGGACAAGGAGGACGGCTGACTGGAAACTGAGCCTGCCAGGAGAACCCTCGACTGCGCTAAGAAGCGCTTGATGGAGCGACCTTCGTCAAGGAGGCGCTCGGTTGAACGACCTTCGTCCGTAGAGTGAGGCAGCTCCACGACGCAGACTACTCTGGCGAGAATCCGCGAATATCAGATGGATCCATCGTCGTAAACGCTCTCTTCCACAGGCTGTTCTTCTTGTCCTCGTTCGTTGGCCAACGCGGAGTTGAGGCTCCGCGCGACAGCAGTCGTGCGCGCAAACTTGACAGGTCACACCATATCAGCGCAGGGCTCGTCAGAGACCTGCGGCCTTTCGTCGGGCCGCAGTCGGCGGGTGAACGCTCCGAAAAGCCGCAGGTCTCTGACGAGCCCTGCGCTACGGGTATTCAAAACGTTTTCCGAGGCAAACAGAGTCCTTACGGACGGAACTGGGATCGAGCCCGGCGCCGCACCAGGTCGCGAGTGGCAGAATCCATCCCTAGCCGCTGTTCGGCTTGAGGTACCTTGCCGCTTTGAGCCTAAGAATCGATATGAAGTCGGCAGCGTTGACGATCGTCTCGTATTCCGCTTGCTCTTTGGGTGTGAGGATACCTTCGTTCGCCCGCTCGGCAAGCAGACCGATTCTTTTCTGGACGAGGGGAGCGACTCGAAACTCGGTCAGGCGGCGCGCGGACTCCTCATCGAAACAACGGCTTAGCGGGTCGAGCAGGTCGTCTAGTACGCCGTTCGGGGGTCGTTTGTTCACGCCATCACACTACCACGAACGGTCCACCGGGAGCTCTCGAAACGGCAGAAGTGGACTCGACCGCTTGCGCCTCGGGCTCCGCATCATTTCTTCGAGTGACAGTTGCAGCCCCTCCATATCCACTAGGGGCTGTTGAGCTGCTCGCCTTTCTTGAGCAAACTCGGGCGCTTCCTCTTCTTCTTCTCCTCGGTCTTGCGGATGGCGGTGACTTCCTCCTTCAGCTCCGGAGTCATCGACGCCTCCAATTTCCCGTCGGCGCGCTCGTCAGCGGCCTTCACCGCCGAGGTGCGAATACCCAGATCCATCCCGGACAACTCGATACTGTCGGCGGTGATTTCAATCGCGTCTTCGAGGACAAACTCGTACCGAAAATGGTCTTCTTGGGGGTTGTCCGCTATTCCCTGGAGGGCAACCAAAAACTCCTGCTCCTCCGATGTGAGCTTAGCAATCGTTGGGGTAATGTCCCGTTTCATATCCAAGGCGTCATCGATCACCACGTCGATCGTTTCTATAATCCGGCCGTACTCTTCCAAATTCCGATGGATTTGCGCCGACCGGCCCGCCTTCTGCTTCGCCAAATGCTGCCGGATCAGCTCGATTCTCAGTTTGGCGAAATGCAAGTAGAGTCCAATTCGGAAGTTGGGCTCTTGGGCCACGCGGATCTGATCGACTTCGTGGTCACTGAGAAACTCCTTGCGGGCGCCAACATACTCTTGAGCTGGAAGCACAACCGCCTGCGCCGCGATTGCCGCCAGCAGTACCATGCGCCAGAGTCCTTTTCGTGTTCTCATGCCTGCCTCACGTTTTCTTCCTCTTCGTCATGATCGCGAGTAATAACTCGTCGTTGATCGCGGACACTCGATCGACGACCGAGTCAACCACCTCTCGTTCGTCGTAGTTTAAAGCGCGCGACAAGGCTCGCAACTGCTTGATCAGATTCCGCGACTGAATCTCTGCACGCTTAAAATACTTTGGGTTTCTGCGGGCGCTCTTGCCGGTCGCCGACAGAGCCTCCTGGGCCAACTCGACCGCCTCTTGAATCTGCATCAAGAGCCGGCCACCGAGTTCCGCATCGCCTTGCTCATACGCTTTCAGCACGGGCTTGATTGTGGCTTTGGCAAACCTCAGCGCCGACTGGGACCGCCGTTCAAGGTTTGGTTCAGTTCTAATGGACTCAAGATTCGCCGCGGGCTGGGCCGCCGGGGCAAGACGCAATCCGGCCCAGCACAACACCACGCACAAAAGTACCTGGGAAAGCCTTGACATCAGCGTTTTCGGAGAACCTTCTCGATGACCTTCAAGCGCTCCTTCGACTTCCACTCTTCGTCAGCCATACCGGGGTTCATATCCAAGAAGGTCTGATAACTTGATTGAGCTTCTTTGTACATTTGCAGCTTGTCTTCGGTAATCGCCTGCAGATACAACTGGGCGGGCTTGGGCGGCGCCGCCTGGGCGGAATTTCCGAGGGCCTTGAGCGCACCATCAAAGTTATCTACTTTGTAGAGGCTAAAGGCCAGCCCGTTCCAAGCTTCCCACAACGTGGCGTCCTGTTCGGTGGCCACGAAGTAATTCCTGGCGGCGTCGTCGAACCTTTCCGCATGCAGCAGGCTGTTGGCGTAACGCAGCCGCAGCTTCGCGTCCGATGGACTTGTGCTTGCCGCCCGTTGCCAAATGTGGAGAGCTTTTTCCGGCTCGTCGTTCAGTGCAAAGGCCTCCGCCAGGGCCGCGAGATTGGCTGCACTGGGCTGCCGGTTAACGGCCGCCTCGAAAATCTCAGCGGCCTCGGCATAGTTCTTCCGCTCCATCAAAATCATGCCGATGTGTTCCTCGACGGCGGTCGCATCGGGGTGTGTCTCGAGGTAGCCTCGGTAGATCGAGAGGGCCTGCTCGACGTGTTTGTCTTTCGCGACGTGTTCACTTTTCTCAAGCAGCTCAGCCAGCTCAAGAGTCATTTCGGAAAGTCTTGGATCGAGTTCAGCGGCCTTTTGGTAGTGTGGCGCCGCATCCAGAAGTCGTCCCACACGGGCCAGGGACCGGCCTAGCCCAAGCGCGGCGTCGGCAGAGTCTGGATTCAGCCCGAGGGCCTGCTTGAAAGGCTCGATGGCGCCGTCGGGGTCGCCGGAAATCAGCAGCGCATGTGCGCGGTAATAGGCCGGCGCGAAGTCGGCTGGGCGGGCCTCGGCAACGATTTGAAAATGTGGCGCGGCCTCACTGGCTCGTTCCTCGTTCATCAAAAGGATTCCCAGGTTCATCCGTGCTGAGACGAGGTCGGCCTTGGCGTCGACGACTTTCTGGTAATGTTCGATCGCCTTGGCGTTTTGCTTGAGTTCCGAGTAGGCGTAAGCCAGGTTGAAGCGAACTTCGGCGTTTTCGGGGTCACCCGCGACCACTTTTTCCAGCAGCACGGCGGCCTGGGCGTAGTCTTCCCGCTCGAGAGCGTCGACCGCCTCTTTGAGCTCGTTCGCCGGCGCAACGGCCAGCATCAGGGCGAACGCCAATAACACCCGAATCATATTGATATTCTAGCAGCGCGGTTTACGCATTCCAGTGGTGGAGGTGGCGAAGGACACGCTCGCTGTTTAGACGCGGCCCGCGCCCGATAGATTGCTATGTCGGACCTCCCAGGCCCAGGCCAGCGGCCCACCCCCGCCACAGACAGACTATAGACAGACTACGAAATCCAGTGAGACGGAAGAGCCATTCGGAATGCGCGGACGCAGACCGGGTTCCTTCCGGACCGGATTTGATCAGCAATCCGGGGGCAGGCAAGGTCTACAGCACGGACCGCATGTAGTTGACGATCTCGGGCTGATCCCATTCCTGGGCGTTGATATATTTGCGTATCACGATGCCTTCACGGTTGATCAGGTAGCTTTCGGGATACTTCATTGTTCCGTAACGACCGCTCACTTTTCGCTCCGGGTCGCGCACCGTCGGGAAAGTTACCCCGTATCGTTTTAGAAAGCTCGTATAGACGCCCTCTTCCTCGTCGACACTAATCGCGAGCACGACCAAGCCCTCGTCCTGGAATTGCTCGTAGAGATTGTTGAGTGACGGTACCTCGGCGACGCATGGCGGACACCAGGTTGCCCAGAAGTTCAGCAGTACCAGTTTGCCGCTGTAGTCGGTCAGGCTGACGCCACCGGCGAGTTCGAAATCCGGCGCCTCGTCCCCGATCTCAACCTCGTAAATGTGCAGGTAGGGTTCCACGCGGTAGAACAGTAGTGCTGTCAACGCGGCGATCAAGCCGAGTACGACAAGTTCTCTTTTGGAGCGTGGCATAATGAGGATCTCGACCCTCACTGTAGCTAGTTGCAGCTGTTAACCGCAAATGGTTCTGATCACGCGCAAGGCCGAATTCTCGGCGTCGCACTACTGTGCCAGTCCGGCGCTTTCGCCTGAAGAGAACGAGGAACTGTATGGGCCGGCCTCCCGTCCCAGCGGCCATGGCCACAACTACGTTCTCGAAGTGACCGTGGCGGGAGATGTCGATCCGGCCAACGGCATGATCATGGACCTAAAGGATCTTAAGCAGATCATTCAAGATCGCGTCATCGAGGTCTACGACCACCGTTTCTTGAACCACGAGGTGGCGCCGTTCGATCGCGTCGTGCCGACGCCTGAGAACATTGCGCGGGACATTTGGGAGCGTCTGACTCCCGGCGTGAACGACGATGGCCGACGGCTCCACGGCATTCGGCTTTACGAGACGGCTGACCTCTACGTGGACTACTTTGGAGAGGACGCCCCGGAGCCGTGACCGTCTCGGAGCAGTAGGCCGCTACAGCGCGCTCACCCACACCCATGCAGTTAGCCAAACGCTATCCCTTCAGCGCCTCCCACAGGCTTCATTCGCCAGAACTGAGCGACGACGAGAACGCACGGGTATTCGGGAAGTGCAACAATCCTTTCGGACATGGGCATAATTACATCCTGGAAGTCGCAGTGAGGGGTCTGGCGGATGCCGAGTCAGGGATGGTGGTTTCGCGGAAGACGCTGGACAGCTTCGTTGAGCGGCACGTGATTTCCAAGCTCGATCACGCTAACCTGAATTGCGATGTCTCCGAGTTGCAAGGCGTGGTCCCCACCACGGAGAATTTGGCGCTGCTGGTCGACAACTGGCTCAAGCAGGCCTGGGACGACGAACTGGGAGCGCGGGGCGTGAAGTTAGCTCGGGTCCGAATCGAAGAGACTCCTCGGAATACCTTTGAGATTCGAAACTGAACCATCTCGAGACCAAACAAATTCGAAACTGAACCATTTCTCAATTCGAAACTAAAAACATGGCTTCGCATCACACTGTTAACGATCTTCCCGGCGGGCTATCGGACGACGATAGCCCGGACAACGGCAAGCCGGCCTCTGCCATACCTGATCTTGTTCGCAAGATGATTGTCGAGTTGGGCGAAGACCCCAACCGCGACGGGCTCCAGCGGACCCCCCAGCGTGTCGCCCAGGCCTTCCATGAGCTCACCAGGGGCTACGGGATGAACGCCGACGAGATTCTCAACGGGGCGCTTTTCGAGGTGTGCTACGACGAGATGGTGATCGTCAAAGACATCGAAATGTATAGTCTGTGCGAGCATCATCTGCTGCCGTTCTTCGGGAAGGTTCATGTAGCCTATCTTCCTCGCAACAAGGTCATCGGCCTGAGCAAGATCGCTCGCCTGGTCGAAATGTATGCCCGGCGGTTTCAAATTCAGGAAAGACTGACCAATCAGATCGCCAACACGATCCAAGAGGCGATTGATCCGGTGGGGGTCGGTGTCGTCATCGAAGCGAGGCACCTCTGCATGGTCATGCGGGGAATCGAGAAGCAGCATTCCTCGGTGGTCACCAGTGCCATGGTGGGAGCTTTCCGCGACAACCAGCAAACGCGCGAAGAGTTTCTGGCCCTAGTCTCGAGAAGCAGTCACGGGGTTTAGCCGAAGTTGAGGCGAAGGCCAGTGGGGTCCCAGCATTCGATCAATCACCGGCAGGACCGGTGTGAATCCGGAATTACGGAGCGCCGATCGCTCGTGTATCCGTGATCTGGTAGACGTGAGCGAATGTGCTCTCCATGGGAGCATAGGTTTGACGTTATTTTTCAACTAGTTAGCTGATAGCCGGAGAATGGCACTGAACTTGCAACACCTAACTGCGCATCATCAAGGATGGGTCAAGGTTGAGGTTCAGGCCGTTTTGGCCGGTTGCCTCAGAAATTGATCTGGGGGGCAAAAAAGTCCCGGCTAGGGGTGGCCGGGGCTTTTTTTGTGTTCGGCTTTCTTGTCTAACGAGCCGAGAGCGTTCTTGACCGCGCCGGGCTCCCCAGGGTGCGGCACGTGTCCGGCAGTGCACGAATCCCGATGGCGATCCCAGCGTCCTGATGTAACCTCGAGCGCACCCTTGCGGGAGCGGCTCTGTTCTGGGCAAGTAGCGCTTCAGGCGGGTTTTAGTTGCCCTCGTTTGAGAGGGAATTTGAAGTGTGTAGATGTTGAGTTAGAATAGACGTGTCAGCCCGCTGTGGTTGGCACATCGTTCCCCGCCCACGGAATCATTCGTTCTAAGGCCGTCCGGCCTGTTTTCAACGAAAGTAACCACCCGCGTCACCGAGTCGAGCTCTCGTTTGTCGGTAGACCTCGGTTAGACCCAGATGCTCCCCGCAACCAAGAGGCAGCCAGCCCATTCCCCCGCCGAACTCCTTGCAATCGTCAAGGACTTTCTCGCCGGGTGCCGGACTCCCATCGCCGTCGAACCCGGATTGCAGCCGGTCCGTATCGAGCCGGGCAGCTATGCTCTCGAACAACACCGCTCCGGTTGCGTTTTGCACGTCTGGAGGGAAGCGGGCAACATTGTGCGCCGCATCACCTCGATTCGCTCCGAGCTAAGCCACCGGCTGGACGTGCGGGTGTGTCGATTTGGAGCTCCCGACACGACGCTTTCTCTCATCGACCGCGCGACGAAAGGAGAAGCGTTCGACCGCCAGGCCGATAGTATCGAGTTCCGGGAATCCTTTCGGCGCGTGCTCCAAAGAGAGTTTCGCGATTGGGAGATCGCACGGCTGAGTTGCGCCGCAGACCTCGAGCACTCGTTGTCGCCAGCCTACACCAGGGGCGTGCTCCAGCGCGGACAGCAGGCATGGGCCGTGATCGGCTGCGCGGATGACCGAAACACTTGTGATCAGATTCTGACCTCCGGGCTGATCTGGCTGGACCTCGAACGCGGCCGCAGCCATAGGCACGTCTACCGGGGACTGAAGGTTTTCCTCCCGTATTCGCGGCTCAAGACCACTGCGAATCGGATGGCCTTCCTCAACCGCTCAGCGCTTGAATTCGACCTGCATGGTTTTGACGAACAAGGGGGGCTTTGCCTAGTGGACGCCGACGACTATGGCAACCTCTCGACCGAGCTTCGCGCCTGTGTCGAGATTCCTCCTCCCGCAGGGCCCATGGCTGAGTGGCTGCGCCGGATCACAGCGGACCCGAATGTGGAATCAATCCCACGTCCCGACGGGCTGCGATCGCTACGCGTGCGGGGCGTCGAATTTGCCGTCGCCGGCCAGTCGGTCATGACCTATGGCCTCGAAACACAAACGCCGCTGAGCGAACATCGCTTGCCCGCGGCTCTCGCATTGGCGCGAGAGCTGGCGCGTTTTCGATCTCCGGATGCCGTTGATCCTCAGAATCCGCTCTATCGCAAATACCCCGAGAGCTGGCTCGAGTCTCAGGTGCGCCGAGGACTTGCGAAGATCGACAGCCGCATCCGCCAGGACCCGGTATACAGTCACGTGCCCGCGGTCGCTGGTGTTGATCGGGGGGTGATCGATCTGGTCGCCTGTGACGACTCAGGGCGACTGGTCGTCCTCGAGCTGAAGGCCAGCGAAGACATGCATCTTCCTCTTCAAGGTTTGGATTATTGGATGCGCGTCAAGTGGCATCTGGACCGCAACGAAATCGCGTCGAGGGGCTATTTCCCGCGTATTGAACTGTCCTCTCTGCCTCCGCGCCTGCTGTTGGTTTCACCCGCGTTTGATTTCCATCCGACGACGGAAACGATTCTGAAGTATTTTTCGCCCGAGATTTCCGTCGAGAGAGTGGGCGTTGGGGCCGATTGGCGCAGAGAGCTGCGGGTCGCTTACCGTAAAGCGGGGGCGGGGAGACTGGCGTGACCTCCAACCCAATCCGAGCGCGCCAAGTCCGCGAGCCGATTAAAGCCTCGGAACACCCTGGTCGATTGCACCTTCGAGGCCAATCTGCTTCCGGATGGCAGTGCGCGTATGAAGAATCCATGGCTTGGGATGGTGCTGTTGCTTGCTCCCGCGGTCGCTTGGCCGCAAACTCACGCCCCGATTGGCGTTAGCGGGCCTTATCGTGTCGGCCCGGGAGACGTTGTCCAGATCACCGTTTTCGAAGTCGACGAACTGAGTCAGTCTGCCGTCGTGACCGAGCAGGGATCGATTCCGCTTCCCCTTGTCGGTGAAGTCGGCGTCGACGGACTGACGACATCTGAGATCGAGGCCAAGCTCACCTCTCTCTTTACTCAGGACCTGCTTCGCAATCCTCAAATCAGCGTCCGGGTCGAAGAATTTCGAAGCCAGCCCGTGAGCATCTTGGGCGCTGGACGCGAGCCAGGGGTCTATCAACTGCAGGGTCGGCGGCGACTGCTGGATGTCCTGGCGATCGCGGGGGGACTCTCACCGGAGGTTGGCGACACGATCACGATTTCTCGTTCGGGTGTACAGACCCCCGGCGTCCGGCACCCTGGTGTGCTGCACCCTGGTGTACTACACCCCATGTCTGACGAAGTGGATTCGCTTCAGTCACCGCCCTCCGTTCAGGTCATCCATCTTCTCGATGCCGAGGACCGCCTTGGAGGAACGGAAGAAATGAGGGTCTCCGTTCGTGACCTGCTCACCGGCGCGGCGGGCGAGGCCGGAAATCCGCTCGTTGAACCTCACGACGTCATCCAGGTAGCGAAGGCGGGCGTCGTCTACGTCCTTGGGGCCGTGAAGCAGCCGGGAGGATTCCCGATCAAGGACCAGGAGAAGGTGACGGTTCTGCGCGCACTCTCCTTGGCGGCCGGTCTCGACGGAAAAGCCGCTCCACAGAAGTCCCGGATCATTCGCCAAATCGGCGCGGAGAAGATCGAAGTTCTCGTCCCGGTTCGGGACATTCTCAGAGGGCGGACGCCGGATGTGGAACTCGAAACGAACGACATTCTGTATATCCCCGACAGCCGGGCGAAGAACCCACTGAGCCGCGGAACTGAGGCGGCGGTGCAAATGGCCACCGGTCTCGTCATCTGGCGGCGCTGACCGTTTGAGTTTTTTTCACCGGATTGATCTCGCCTCGCCGCCTCAATAGAATCCATCGTGGACAACCACTCCTCAAACATATCCGTTGCCGCTGGTTCTCAGGGCGCTGCTTCAGCGGCAACCTTGGCGCTCAAGACGATGGGGTCGAACTCATCGCCTAATCCTCCTCTTAGCGTGTTGAAGACCCCGATCGAGCTGCCCGAGCCGGCTTCTGAGTTTTCGCTGCGGGACTACTGGCGAGTCCTTCACGCCAGGCGCGGAACCATCGCTTGGGCGGCGCTGTTGTCGCTTGTCGCTGCACTGGCTTATAACTATGTGACCACCCCGACTTATCAGGCCACGGTCACCTTGCAGATCGACCGCGAGGAACGCAACATCGCCGAGATGGACGAGAACTATCGCCAACTCCCCGAACAGCCTGACTACCTCGAAACGCAGTATAACCTGAAGGTGGGTATCCGGTTGACTCAGGTAGCCCCAAGATGTAGTATGCCGGCAGATGGAAGATTACCCTCAGAACCTGACAGAGTTCGAGGCCCGTTTTAGCAGTGAGGAGGCCTGCCGGGAGTATCTGTTCCGGCTGCGCTGGCCGGACGGTTTCCGCTGTCCGGGTTGCGGTTGTGGAAAGTCGTGGCCTTTGCGAAAAGTGCTGCTGCAGTGCGCTGCGTGTGGGCGCCAAACCTCGGTGACCGCCGGGACCATCTTTCAGGACACGCGCAGCCCTTTGCCGTTGTGGTTTCGTGCGATGTGGTGGGTCACCACCCAAAAAACCGGAGCCAGCGCTTTGGGACTGCAAAGAGTGTTGGGGCTCAACAGGTACGAAACGGCTTGGACCTGGCTGCACAAAATGCGGCGCGCGATGGTGCGGCCGGGACGGGATTTGCTGGCCGGGACGGTGGAAGTCGATGAAAGCTACTGGGGCGGGCTCGAAGAGGGCCTGCGGGGCCGAAACCTGAAAAACAAAGCATTGATCGCAGTGGCCGCTCAAGAGGATGGGCGGGGTATCGGCCGGATTCGCATGAAGAGAATCGAGGATGCCTCGGGCGAGAGCCTGTTGCCTTTCGTGGAGGAGTGCATCGAGCCGGGCAGCGTGGTGCATACCGACGGCTGGCCCGGTTACTCCGGGTTGAAAAAGGAAGACTACGTCCATCAGGTCACAGTTGGCAGCAGGCAGGAGCAGTCCGCGTCGGAATTGATGTCCCGCGTCCACCGCGTGATGTCACTGCTCAAGCGCTGGCTGCTGGGCACCCATCAGGGCGCCGTGAGCCACAAACATCTGGACTACTACCTGGACGAGTTCACCTTCCGTTTCAACCGCCGCAAATCCAAAAGCCGCGGCAAACTCTTCTATCGGCTCGTCCAGCAGGCGGTAGCCGTGGATCCCGCGACTTACAAGATGATTGTTCACCCGGTTACAGAACCCAAGAAAATCCCCAAACCACAAGATATTGGGGCTACCTGAGTCAACCGGATACCCATCTAACCTGAATTATGCACTGCCGGTGCACCTGGTGAGGGCTGAGCCGCCAGGAACCATTTGGGGACCCCCGAAAACATGGGGTAAAAAGGTAGGCTGGCAAAGATTTCAGCTTCGCCAGTCAACCCCAAGGAGGTCACCCAAATGGTTACCAAACGAAAACAGCATAGCTCCCGAAGGCCCGTCAAACAAGGCCCCGGCGCGAGGGCCCCGCGGCCCAATAAAATCGGGGCTGCCACGCCCTATCACTTCCGTGGCAAGAATCTGACTCCCTACGGCGGCTTGCTGCCCGTCGCCACCCTGCTCGAAAAACTCGGCTTCCAAGCGCTGCTGGAAGAAACCCTCACGACCAAACGGATCACCCGAGCCATGAGCCCCTACCAGTTCGTGCTGGCCCTCGTGCTCGGCCTCTATGTCGGCTTTGCGCGGCTCAACCAACTCCGCTTCATCGCTCGCGACCCCATCCTGACCGGCATCTTGCAAGTGACGCGTCTGCCGCCGCAGTCCACGCTGTGGCGCTTTCTGGCCTCGCTGCACCTCAACGTGGCGAAGCAGATCCTTTCCATTCAGCGCCAGCTGCGGGAACGAGTCTGGGCCGCGGCCCACGTGAAGTTGGAGACGGTGACGCTGGACACCGACACCACCGTGCATACCCTCTACGGCCGCCAGATGGGCGGGCGCAAGAGCTACAACCCCAAGAACAAGGGCAAGCGCAGCTACCAGCCGATACTGACCTTCCTGGCCGAGACGCGCGAATACCTGATGGGCGGGTTGCGCAACGGCGACCGGCCCACGGGCCGACAGATCGCCGCCCACCTCGAGAGCGCTTTCCGGACTTTGCCGGGCGGCGTGAAGAAAATCCTGGCGCGGGCCGATTCCGGCTTTTATTGCTGGGAGGCGGTGGAGGCCTATGAAAAGGCGGCTTGTCAGTTCGTCATCGTGGCGCGCAAAACGCGGCGCCTGGTCGAGCGCTTGCAGCAAGCAGAATGGAAACCCTCCCCCCGCTCCGACGCGGACGCGGAATGCGAATTCCTCTACCAACCGCAAGGCTGGGCGCGGGCCTGCCGTTTCCTGGCGCTGCGTTACGAAAACGAGCCCAAGGCCGGCGCGGCCGAGCAATACCAGTTGTTCGCCACCAGCGCTTACACCTACCGCGTGTTTGTCACCAATCTGGCCGAGCCGATCGCGGCGGTGGTGTGGTTTTACAATCAGCGCGCCGGAGCCGAGAACCTGATCAAGGAGGCCAACAACGACGTCGGGCTGGCGGCCCATCCCTCGCGCCGCTTTGACATGAACCGCAATCACTTTCAGTTGGCCATGCTGGCCTACAATCGCAACTGCTGGCTGCTGCTGTTCAACCGCGAAGCCCAGGCCAGCGTGGAGACGCTGCGGCACACCACCCTGGCGACGGCGCGGCTGCGTTTTCTGTTCGTGGCGGCCAAGATCTGGCGGCACGCCGGCAGAACGGGTGTCAGCTACAGCGATCATTATCAGGAAAAGGGCCTGTTTGAACGGCTGATGCGACGGCTGCGGGCGATGGGGCCGCCGGGATCGAGCTTGGCGCCGGTGGTGGAGGGTGCGCTGAGCTGAGGGGCACTCCATGCATAAAATTTCATGCACTCGCCGCAACGTACTGGGAACACGCCGCTTGCCAGCCCGCTTTTGCCCTGCCGGGATCAGGAGGCGGCTCAAACGGGGAGGGAAACAGCAGAAAAGACGACTTGAGAAATCACTGAGTTGACACGAGTGCCGCTATCGCCACAACTCCATCGACGATGGCTACGCCGAATCTGTGCATAATTCAGGTGAAAGAGTCTAGCGAGTTCAACAAAGAGATGAACAAGTGCAACAGTTACGACAAATACGTCGGGATGGACGTTCACAAAAACAGTATCTCGGTCGCTGTCGCCGCGGCGGGGCGGGGCGAGGCGCATTTCTACGGCAAGATCGACAATCGGCCTGAAGCCATTCGTCGCTTGATTTCCGCACTCGCCCCGTCTGGTCAGAGGCTGCACTACTGCTACGAAGCCGGCCCCTGTGGCTACGGCATTTGCCGGCAGATGCGTGACACCGAACACGATGGCGACCTGGTCGCGCCGTCGCTGACCCCGCGCAAATCCGGCGATCGCGTCAAGACCGATCGGCGCGACGCGCTGACCCTGGCTCGGCTCGATCGCGGCGGCGAGCTCAGCACGGTCTGGACGCCCTCTCCGGAACACGAAGCGATCCGCGATCTGAGCCGCGCGCGCGGCGACTGCAAACTCATCGACAAACAACTTCGTCAACGCCTCGGAGCTATGCTGCTGCGCCACGACAAGCGTTTCCCCGGGCGCAAGAATTGGACGCAAGCGCACTTTCGCTGGCTCGAGACGCAACGCTTTGAGCAGCCGGCCTCGCAGATCGCCTACGAAGAATACGCCGAGGCGATACGCCAGGCGCAAAGCCGAACGGCTCGCCTCGAGCAGCAGTTGCATGATCAGCTGGAAGGCTGGAGCCTGGGAGGGCCAGCGCAGGCGTTGACGGCGCTGCGGGGCGTGGACTGGCTGGCGGGGATGACGTTGCTGGCCGAGCTGGGCGATCTCACACGCTTCGACTCCCCGCGCGAGCTGATGGGTTTCGTCGGTGTGACTTCGTCGGAGAACACGAGCGGAGCGCGACGCCGTCAAGGCGCGATCACCAAAGCAGGCAACGAGGAAGCTCGCCGTCTGCTGGTCGAATGCGCCTGGGCGTATCGCTTCCCGGCACGCCGTGCCGAGAAGGCGTCGCCCCCAGTCCAAGCGATCGCCTGGAAGGCGCAGGTGCGGCTTTGCGGTCGCTTTCGCAAGCTGCGCAACAACGGCAAACACGCGAATGTCGTCGTGACCGCGATCGCGCGGGAACTGCTGGGATTCATCTGGGCAATCGTGATCGAACAGACCCGAACACAACAGGAGAAACAGGGATTGAATGCTTGCTGAACGCTCGAGACGGCCGACAGGGAGACGGCCGACAAGGAGACCGCCAGGGAGACCGACAGGGAGACCGACAGGGAGACCGACAGGGAGACGGCCGACAAGGAGACCGCCAGGGAGACCGCCATCGCCCTCGATTGACGTCGTAGGCGACGGGCCGAAACCTGTCAAGGGTACGCTTCGCCGCGGTAACCCGCGCCCTTGACAGAACCCGTCCGGCCGCCAAGAGGCACCTTATACGAGGGCGATGGCTAGCTGCCGAGGACGATGAGCTGCCAGCAAGCGGTAGCGATAACGATTTTGGTTGCCGGCTTCGGGCGGCAGCCTCACAAGGTAGGACAAGGAGGACGGCTGACTGGAAACTGAGCCTGCCAGGAGAACCCTCGACTGCGCTAAGAAGCGCTTGATGGAGCGACCTTCGTCCGTAGAGTGAGGCAGCTCCACGAAGCAGACTACTCTGGCGAGAACCCGCGAATATCAGATGGATCCATCGTCGTAAACGCTCTCTTCCACAGGCTGTTCTTCTTGTCCTCGTTCGTTGGCCAACGCGGAGTTGAGGCTCCGCGCGACAGCAGTCGTGCGCGCAAACTTGACAGGTCACACCATATCAGCGCAGGGCTCGTCAGAGACCTGCGGCCTATTGTCGGACCGCACCCGGCGGGTGAACCTAGCAAAAAGACGCAGGTCTCTTCGAGCCCTGCGCTACGGGTTTTCGAAACGCTTTTCCAGGCAACAAGAATCCCTACAAACGGATTGCAGGCTTGGCTAGGTGGGCGCGGATGTGCTCTAATCTTGTTTGGCAGGAGGTGCCATCCCATGAAACGATTCGTCATTAGCGCGCTCTTCGTAGGGCTACTAGCCGCTAGCTGGATTCTTGGCTACGAAGACGCCACTAGCGCCGCGCCCGCCAGCCATTCCGGCAAAGTCAGCGGCCAGGGAAAGATGAAGTTCAAGGTGCTGTATACGTCCAGCCATCTGCCCGCCGAGGCACAGGCGGTTTTGAAAGACGCCCACGGCGGCTTCGCAATCGATCGGCGGCCTGGAAAAGGCGAGACTTACTTCGCGCTTCCCGGTGCCGGCATCATTCAAATCAGCGCTGACCTCAAGAGCACAAAGATGATCGGCACCGCACCGGCAATGAAGGACACCAATATGCACAACGCGACCATCTGGTACGCGGATGGTGGCAAACCCTTCTTGACGTTCCCTGGGAATGCAGTCGGCCAAGTCTTTACAACCGACCTGAATGGAAAGCTCGTCCATACTTTGGGTGGCCCGAAGGGTCGCACCAACCTAGGCAACCCCGTTGCCAGCGACTACTTTTTCGGACAGGGTAACCTCGTTCCCACCGATGTCGAGCAGCTGGATGGAATGCTGTATGTAGCAACTGGCTATTCCAATCTTGACTTCGTCCTGACCGCCAAGATACTCAGCACGAATCCCTTCAAAGCGGAGTGGAACGATCTCGCCTTCGGCGGCAAAGGCCCGGGCGTCGGCCAGTTCGGCACAGGGCACGGAATCACCATTCCAAGCGGTACCAAGCGTATCGATGTCGCCGATCGGCCGAATTCCGAGATCGACCGGTTTACCCGCTACGGTCACTACCTTTCAACGGTGCACTTGCCCCTCGGATCCTTCCCCTGCGATGTCGACTACGTTGGCGGCTATGGCATTGTCGGCTCCTTGCACGGCGCCGACCGCAGCAAGGGCGCCCCGGTCTATATCCTCGAGAATGATGAGTTGATCTCGACCGTGATGCCGAAAGCGGAGCTCGGTCTAGAAAACTTCCAGCACATTCATAACTCCGTGATGCGAGCGTACGGTGGCAAGCACTACCTGATCGTCCAAGCCTGGAACCCCGGTGACTTCGCCATTCTCGAACAGGTGATGTAACCTGAATTATGCACAGATTCACTTTGCGAGTGTGGCTGCGTTCGTAGCGGGTTGGCAGTCGTCGTGAGGTGGTAGCTCGGCAACTGGCCTTTTGGCTTCTCCGTGTCCGGTTTCCCTTCCCGCCCAGAATCCGCGTCGTTAAAACCTCGCTCGGAAGTGACGTGTTTCCAGTGCGTTACGGCTAGCGCAGAAAATTTTATGCATAGCGCATAGCCAGGCTCTCAGATCAGCGCCCTCCCGACCACCGGCAGCAAGCCGCCGTAGGGAGTCGGCTTCCTGCCGCGGAAGTTGTAAGGCGTCGAAGCCCCGATTTTATTGGGCCGCGAGACCGTCACCGCTGGGCCTTGTTGGACGGGCCTTTGGGAGCTATGCTGTTTTCGTCTGGTAACCATGTGGGTGACCTCCTTGGGGTTGGCTGGCGAAGCTGGGATCTTTGCCAGCCTACCTTTTTACCCCATGTTTTAGGGGGTCCCCAATGGTCCCTTGCGGCTCAGCCCTCCTCAGGTCCACGCCGCAGTGCATAATTCAGGTGTAACTGGTTTGGTTTAACCGGCTGTCGGGGCGTTGCAATCGACCACAAAGCCGCTCGGGTGACGCAAGCGGCCGGTCACGTAAGAACAAAAAATATCTACACCCCATCCTTTCAAGCACTTACGTTCACCCGCCGCCCAAACATGGCGGCGTGGCAGAGCGAGCAGCAAAGTTTCAGATGATTGGACAGAGATGAAATGAGGAGGCTCGTCATCCGGGGAGTGAGCTAAACTCCCCAAACGGGCTTCGCCGCCTGCGGCGGCGATCCCAGGTTTTTTCCATTACGAAAAAAAGGAGGATGACGAGCCATGAAAAACAATAGCAAAACTTTCAGAGAAGTGTCGAAGCAAAAGATGATCGAGCAAGGCCTGAACGTGGTGGCCGGGGTGGATCTGGGCGATAAGCACAGCTATGTCTGCTTGATCGATCTGGACGGCAAGATCGTCGAGCGCACGAAGCTGCGCACTTCGCCGGCGGCCTTGGAGCGCTACTTCGGCGGCTGGGCCGCGATGCGGGTGGTGCTCGAAGCCGGCTGCCACGCCAACTGGATCTACCGCTTGCTCGAGCGGCTGGGGCACGAGCCGCTGATGGCTGACACGCACCGCCTGGCGCTGATCACTCAATCGCTCTCGAAAGACGATCGCAGCGACGCCGAGCGGCTGGCGGAGTTGGGGCTGCGGATGCCCGAGATGTTGAACGCCGTGCAGCCGCGTTCGCTCGCCATCCAACGGGACCGCGCCGTGCTGAAAGCACGGGAAACGCTGGTCGAGACGCGCACGAAACTGATCAACAGTCTGCGCGGTACGGTGAAGAGTTTCGGTGGCCGCTTGCCGGCTTCGAGCAGCGAGGCCTTCGTGAAGAAAGCCGGCCCCCGGGTGCCGGACGAGCTGCGGGCCGCGCTCGAACCGTTGCTACAACTAATCCAGCAGGTCAGCGCCGAAATCCGCCGCTATGACAAACAGATCGAGAAACTGGCGGAGGAGAAATATCCCGCGACGCAAAGGATACGATCGATCCGCGGTGTGGGGCCGATCACGTCGCTGGCGTTCGTGTTGAACCTGGACAACGACCCGCAGCGGCTACGGCGCAGTCGAGACGCCGGGCCCCGGATGGGGCTGCGGCCCAAACGCCGCGACTCGGGCGAGCGCTCACCGCAGCTGAGTATTACCAAGAGCGGTGACCGATTATTGCGGCGACTGCTGGTGCAATGTTCGCAATACATTCTGGGACATCACGGCGAAGACTCGGACTTACGGCGCTGGGGTTTGCGCTTGGCGGCGCGCGGCGGCCCCAGCGCGAAGCGCAAAGCGATCGTGGCGGTGGCGCGCAAACTAGCTGTGCTGATGCACCTGCTGTGGCGGCAGGACGTGGCCTTCGATCCCTTTTACCAGACGAACCTGAAACCGGCCATCTAGGATCGGCGCAATGAGTTTTGAAAAGAGCGTTCTGAGAAAAGCGTTTCAAGAAAGAGCATTCGGGAATGAACATTTTGAAAGAGCGATTTTGAAAGAGCGTTTCGAGAAAGGGCATGTCGAGAAGGGAGCGTTTCGAAAGGAGCGTTTCGAAAAAGAGCAAGGAAGGCGGCGTGAAGCAGGAACGCTGAGTCGAGAGAAGGTTCAGGAAGGCGGCGCGAAGTAGGAACGTTGAGTTGAGGGAGGGTTCAGGAATCGCAACAGCGAAGGGACAGACCGAGTTCGCGGCGACTGCGAGTCCACGCCCGGCCGGGAGAGGCCGAGACAGAGAGAGCAGCGTCGTGAGACCGAACTTCATAGAGCACCGCGTCCAGAGCGACGTCAAACGAGTGCGGATGGAAGCCCGGTCGAACGTCCCATCAGCGAAAACGACTCCCCAACCCTCCCTTGACAACGACGAGCCTCCTCATGGAAGGCGTGGACGGAAGTCCACGCTCCGAGCTGGCCCAAGCCAACGCAAGAAGCCAGCGAAAGCCCGGGGGAAATGGGCCAGCAGACAACAAAGATGGGGACGCCCGACGTAGCTAGCGCCCTGCGTGCCGCAGGCTTCCAGCGTGCCGCGTCACCAGCCGTGGCGGCATGCCTTTCCCCGCACCAGCTCGGGACCCCTGTCGGCATTGAGGACCCGCAAGTTCTTTGTAACATACGGAACGGGTGCGAACGTCCAACATCCAATTCGTCGCGAAGGAGAATCCGATGCCCCGCCAACCTATCTCCAGGCTCATTTTTACAACGATCCTTGGACTGATTCTGCTCCTGGGGCTCGGCCAGGCAGCGAAGACGATCAAGCCAGGGTGGAACCTCTTCAAGCCGGCCCAGGACATTCAACTGGGGCAAGAAGCCTCACAAGAAATCGAGAAGCAAGTCGAGATCGTGAACGATGATCGGCTGACCAGCTACGTGGCACGGATTGGCAAACGCCTAGCTGACGTGGCTCCAGGAGAGAAGTATCCCTATAGCTTCAAAGTGGTGGCTGAACCCAGTATCAATGCTTTCGCACTACCCGGCGGACCGATGTACGTCCACACCGGGCTCATTGCCGCGGCGGACAACGAAGCGCAACTAGCGGGCGTCCTCGCGCATGAGGTTTCGCATGTGGCGCTGAGGCATTCGACGAATCAAGCCTCGAAGTCCTACGCCTTTCAAATCCCAATCGCGCTGGCCACAGGGATGCTGAGCAGCAAGGGAGGCCTGCTCGGGTTGCTCTCGGAAATCGGGGTCGGCTTCGGCCTCAATTCTCTCTTCATGAAGTACTCCCGGGACGCCGAAAAGGACGCGGACATTCTTGGCGCCCGCATGCTGGCCGAAGGGGGGTACGACCCGATCGAAATGGCGCGGTTTTTTGAAAAGCTCAAGGGAGACGGGGGCGGCGGAGGCGGAATGTCGCAATTCTTCTCCGACCACCCGAGCCCAGGGAATCGCGTGCGCTATGTCGAGGAGGAGGTCAGCGAGCTGCCGTCGCGAGACTACACAAAGGGCGACACTGGCGAATTCCGCGATATGAAGAAGCGTGCGGCTAGTATCAAGCCGAGCAAGAAAGCGGCAAGCCCAAGCACTGACTCGGGGGCGGGGAAGAGCGACCCGTCGAATCCGAACTTTCTCATCTACGAGTCGCCTGGTTATCAGCTTTCGTACCCCAAGAGCTGGAAGGTCTACGAAGCCAATGATGGAGTGGCCGCCACGATCGCTCCCGACGATGGCATCCTGCGTGATAGCAATGGGACACCGGCGATGGCGCGCGGCCTCATGGCGGGCGTTTTCGAGGTCAAGAGCGGTGGCCTACAGGCCGCCACGGATCAGCTCATCGATAATCTGAGAGTTTCCAATCCGGAGCTCAACCCGCTGCGAGGCCAGCGCCGCGAAACCGTTGTCTCTGGAAAGCCCGCCGAAAGCGTGCTACTAGAGGGCGGTTCGGCGATCGAAGGGCAACGCGAGTTTGTCTGGCTACTCACCAGCGAAACCCCGAAAGGGCTGTTCTACGTGATCCTCGTCGCTCCTGAGAACGAGTATGGCCAGCTGCGAGAGCCCTACCAGAAAATCGTTCAATCCGTGCAATTCCGCTAAAGCCGATGATGCGGCTGTGGGCTGGCACATCGACTCACGGGCCCCGGCCTTGCCGGTACGCAATAACCGCCCGATCGTGGGCTTGCAGCGTTTTCGAGAACACATGTTTGCCGGTACCATGTGGCTCGGCTACGAAGAAAAAGTAGTCGCTGTCGGCCGGCTTCACGGCGGCTTCGAGTGATGCCCGCCCCGGATTGGCGATGGGCCCAGGTGGGAGTCCGGCGTGGACATAGGTGTTGTAGGGGTGATTGTCCTCGACGTCGGATTGGTAAATCGTGCCGCGGAATCGGTTCTCCAAGATCAGTCCGTAGACTACTGTCGGGTCGCACTGCAGAAGAATATTCTTCTTCAGTCGGTTATGAAAAACCGATGAGACCAAGCGCCGCTCACCTCCGGCGCCGGTTTCTCTTTCTATCATGGAAGCGAGCGTAACGATCTCATACGGCGTGAGCGGAGCTGAGTTTCCTCGACTTACATCTTCGAAGACTCGATAAAACTGATCGATCATCATGCGGACGAACTCGCGCGCCGTGATGCCGCGGGTGAAACTGTAGGTCTCGGGGAACAAGAAACCCTCCAGATTCGCCGCCTCCCGAAACCGTGGCTGGATGTAGTGCGCCTGCTCAGCTTCGGCCAGAAACTCTTCGGGGCTAAACAGCCCTGCGCCGGCAATCAAGTCAGCGGTCTTGAACCTCGTTAGGCCTTCGGGAATTGTCAGCCGGTGGTATTCAACCTGCCCTCGCGATATTTTGTCGAAGACCTCCCAGACCGTCAATGGACGCGTGAAGCGGTATTCCCCGGCCATCAAGACTGTTCGCGACCGCAAGCCACGCACAGCGAGGAAGAGCCATCGGGAGCGGATCACGCCGGCTTGCTCGAGGGTTTCCGCCAGCTCCCGGCTGCTGGTGCCGGGGTCGATGTGGATGGTCACGGGTTCTTCGAATCCGCGAAAGGGCGGCGCGAATCCCGCCGAAACCAGTCCCGCCAGCACCAGGAAAAGAAGCGCCGCTGCATACCCAAACCCCCAGGCGGAAAACTTTCTCACGGTCGGTAGGAACCTCAGGAAGGGGGCACCTTTCCGGCATCCCCAAGCGAGTCTAAATAGCCTTGCAGAATCAGCACGGCCGAAAGCCTGTCGATGGCACCTTGACGTTTTCGCAACCCAACTCCACTGGCACTGAGTAGGCGCGCGGCTTCACGGGTCGTCAGGCGCTCGTCCCACATCGTTACCTCAACACCGCAGCGATTCGCCAAGGTGCGCCCAAACTGAGCCGCTTGCCGCGCCTGCGCTCCCTCGCTGCCGTTCATGTTTAGGGGATAGCCGACGACAATGCGGGTAACCTGCCGACCGTCGATGAGCTCGCTTAGATAGTCGAAGTCGTCACTCCGAGTGTTCCTTTTCAGGGTGGGGATGCCTTGAGCGGTGATACCCAACTCATCGCTGAGCGCCAGCCCGATCCGCCGCTTTCCAAAGTCAAGCCCAAGAATCCGCCCAGGTGTGCCAGACACGTAGTCATTTTACAGCAGCGGGCCGGGCGCCCCTCGGACGACGGGCCCAAGTGAGCGGGTCGGGGGGGCGGGGTGACGATGCTCAAGAGTTTTCATGAAAGTGGGTATCCGGTTGACTCAGGTAGCCCCAAGATGTAGTATGCCGGCAGATGGAAGATTACCCTCAGAACCTGACAGAGTTCGAGGCCCGTTTTAGCAGTGAGGAGGCCTGCCGGGAGTATCTGTTCCGGCGGCGCTGGCCGGACGGTTTCCGCTGTCCGGGTTGCGGTTGTGGAAAGTCGTGGCCTTTGCGAAAAGTGCTGCTGCAGTGCGCTGCGTGTGGGCGCCAAACCTCGGTGACCGCCGGGACCATCTTTCAGGACACACGCAGCCCTTTGCCGTTGTGGTTTCGTGCGATGTGGTGGGTCACCACCCAAAAAACCGGAGCCAGCGCTTTGGGACTTCAAAGAGTGTTGGGGCTCAACAGGTACGAAACGGCTTGGACCTGGCTGCACAAAATGCGGCGCGCGATGGTGCGGCCGGGACGGGATTTGCTGGCCGGGACAGTGGAAGTCGATGAAAGCTACTGGGGCGGGCTCGAAGAGGGCCTGCGGGGCCGAAAGCTGAAAAACAAAGCATTGATCGCAGTAGCCGCTCAAGAGGATGGGCGGGGTATCGGCCGGATTCGCATGAAGAGAATCGAGGATGCCTCGGGCGAGAGCCTGTTGCCTTTCGTGGAGGAGTGCATCGAGCCGGGCAGCGTGGTGCATACCGACGGCTGGCCCGGTTACTCCGGGTTGAAAAAGGAAGGCTACGTCCATCAGGTCACAGTTGTCAGCAGGCAGGAGCAGTCCGCGTCGGAATTGATGCCCCGCGTCCACCGCGTGATGTCACTGCTCAAGCGCTGGCTGCTGGGCACCCATCAGGGCGCCGTGAGCCACAAACATCTGGACTACTACCTGGACGAGTTCACCTTCCGTTTCAACCGCCGCAAATCCAAAAGCCGCGGCAAACTCTTATCGGCTCGTCCAGCAGGCGGTAGCCGTGGATCCCGCGACTTACAAGATGATTGTTCACCCGGTTACAGAACCCAAGAAAATCCCCAAACCACAAGATATTGGGGCTACCTGAGTCAACCGGATACCCATCTTCATGAATTCAAACTCAGCTATCATTGAGAAGGCGCTCTCGGGGAGGGGGACCCGCTCCGAGGCAGGATTTCTCGGGCCGAAAAGAACGGTCGGCTTGGGTTGGGCAAAATAGAAGTAAGCACACCAGCCCTCAAAAGAAATGGGGGGCCCTGTCAGAAGAGTTGGCAGCTTTTGTGGTTGGAACCCTCGGCGTCATGCGCCAATTCGTCCTCATTGACCAATCGATCCGCGGACTAACGGGGCACCACTATGAGTACGCTGTCCATGTGCTCGGAGCTGCGGAGAAGGCCGGCTACCAGCCGATCTTGGCCGCGAACCGCAAGTTCACGGGCCAAGACGAGAAAGGCTGGCCGATTTTTCGGGAATATCAGTTCGGGTTTTGGTCCGAGCCGGGGAAACGGCAGTTCGACCGGCGCCCGAAGGAATTCATTCGGCGAATGCGATTCCTGGTGCGGTGTAAGCTGTGCTATTCGGCGCTCGGTCTTTTCTGGCTCGGGCGTACCGATCGGGCCAAGTATCTTGCCCGTAAGCCGCGCGGCCTGTCGGGATTCCTGACTCGGACGCTGGGTTTATTGCTGATCGCGGTGGCGAAGGTTCTGCGCCTCCCGGGACTACTCCTCTTGCTGCCTTTTTGGGTAATTGCATTATCGCTTGTGGGGCTATGGGAGTTTCTGCGCCTTGTCGCCCGGCCGCCGGCTTTCCAACGATACGTACAGGCTGTTCTCCTTGAGCTGAGAAAGTACGCGGGGTTCTTGCGGGCCGTGGCGCGATCGGCGGGCCTGCAGGGCAAGGCCCACGGACAGTCCGAACGCGATTCCGAGAGCATGGCGGCGGCTTTCGGCAGGGATACCCGGAACCTTTTCAGCAAGGTCATCCTGCAGTCGGGCGATGTAGTTTTCGTGCCGACCATTTCTCACCGTGACCTGTTGGGGCTGCTGGATTTCTTCCAGGCCGGAAAGATCCCGGCCGGTGCAAGCTGGCATTTCCTGTTTCGCAGGAACCTTTACCGGGGCACGCTGGAAGAATCGCCGAATTGCGTGGCTGAAGTCACCGAAATCCAATCCGCTCTACAAAATTTTCAGGAGAAGATTGGCGGCCACGAGGTCTTCTTCTATACCGACTCGACAGAACTGACTCGTCAGTATGACCAGCTAGAGACGTTTTCTTTTCATACGCTATCCCCCACACCTACTCGGGGGGCGACGCAACGCCCGCGGCTGGCCCCTTGCGGGTCACCTACCTCGGCGATGCCCGGCGAGAGAAAGGCTATCATTTGCTCCCCACGATCGTGGGTGACCTCAGACAAGAGGTTTTGGCGGGTAAACTACAGTTTGTTTTTCAGTCCAACTACAACATTCCGGGAGGGGAACCCGAAGCCGTCGTTGCCCGCGCACAGCTCGAATCTTTTCCGGAGTCGATGGTACAACTTCGCAAAGAAGCCCTCTCCAGCGAGGACTATAAGAGTCTGTTGCTTTCGTCAGACATCACGATTCTGCCTTACGATCGAAACAACTATGGCGCTCGCAGTTCGGGCGTTCTTGTCGAGTCGTTGGCCGCCGGAATCCCCGTGATCGTCCCTGCCGGCACTTGGCTGTCAAGGCAGCTTTTGACGATCGGCTACGCCGATGAACCGGCAAGATTGCGAATGGAGATGCGTGTGATCCAGTCCCTGAATCCATCGTCTCTTTTTTGGTGTTGGCATGGCGCACCGGGTGTCAGCGCTCTTGTTGACGGCAAGCTCGAGCCGGGCTATGAGAGTAAGACCTACTGCTGGCTGGACGTCCCCGAGCTCGCCACGGATCTGCTGTTTACCGCTCGCTTCTCAGCCCCACCCTATGAAGGCTTCTTGTGGATAACTCAAGTGGATCACAACCGCACCCCGATTGGCCCAGTGAGGCGCAGCTATCTCCAATGCGATGAGAAAGACGGCAAACTCAGCGTGGTGTGCCATCTCAGCGCCCAAGCCCGTATATTGTGGATCGCCGTGGGCAGCACGCACGAGAATGCTCGCGTACAGATTGAGGACGTGCAGATAAATCTCCTTCGGCAGCCGCAAGGGGAGTCCATTCCCAGTGGTGCGGCCGGGCTGGTTTATCAGGAAGTGGGAGATATTCCCGCGCTGATACGGGAAGTCGCCGGCCACTACCCACATTACCGCCGCACGGCTGCTGAATTCGCAAGGAAATGGCGAAGTTTTCATAACGCGGACCGCCTCGTCGCGGATCTAACCCAGAACGCGGGCAGCGGATCGCGAATCAGCGCCGAAGCTACCGACACATTCCCGGCCGGCAGCGAGTCGGTCGCCGAACGGGACATCGCGTGCGCTTAGCTTGCATCTCGGACGTCTGTCTCGGCTACGGAAGCCCGCAAATCGGGCAGCTCGTTAGGTCGCTCTGCGCGCACTACCGGGCCGAAAACCTTGTCATCGAGCCTCACCGTGCAGAGTCCCCGCCCCGGCATCTGGGCTTTCCCGAGCTCAAGATCGAGCGGGCGGAAATGCTCTATGACCCCTATACAGCGCCGGGGAGAGTCGAGTATCTGTTGGAGGGCAGCCGCCTTCTCAATCGGTACGATCCCGACATTCTGGTGGTGTGCTGCACGTTCTGTTTGCCGGTCGTCTTCAAACTGCGAAGGCGGCCCTCGATTGTCATCTACTACTCGCTCGAGGACATCTCTTTTTACGGCCCATTTGACGTGGAAATGAACCGCTACGTCAATGACCTGGTCGACCTGGTAATTTTTCCCGAAGAGAACCGTGCCATCGAGGAAGTCAGACGGTTTGGTTTTGGTGGCGCTTCGAAGGTCGTCCTTTTCAACTGTGCCGACGTGGACGCGGAAGAGCCTGAAAAGAACTTCGCACGGCAGCGGAACGGAAGAGTGATTTACGCGGGTACGATCGACCGGGTACAAACCTTCGGCAACTACTACACAAAACCAGCAGTCGGCCGCTTTCCGATCGATCTATTCGGCCGCGTCCGCGCTCAGACCGAGGAGCAAAAACAAGACTTCATCGGCGCTCTGCGCGGACAGGTCCGATACCACGGCTATCTTGGGAACGAGGAAGTCGCCGAGGCGCGCAAGAAGTATGCCTATAGCGTCGTTGCCTGGAACCCTTCGGTCGAAAACCAGCTCTACGCGGCTCCGAACAAATTCTTTGAGTCGATCGCCGATGGCGTTCCTCCGATTGCAGCCCCGCATCCTCAGTGCAAGATGATCATCGACCGCTACAAGTGCGGGATACTCATGGCAGACTGGAGTGAAGGGGAGTTTTTCGCTGCTCTCGATCGAGGCCTTCGCCTCTACGAGACCGAATCCTGGCACGAGATGGTGAGCAACTGCGCAACGGTCGTTCGCCAGGAATTGACTTGGGATCACCAGTTCGAAAAACTCAAGGTTCATCTGAAGGGTAATCTGAATTGAGCGTCGGCAGAATCCTCGTCACTGGCTCCAAAGGCTTTCTCGGGCGTCACACTGTCGCCGTGCTGCGTGAGCGCTACGGCAGTGACCATGTGGCGTGTGTTTCTAGCAAGGACTACGACCTCACCGATGCCGCTCAGGCCCGGCGAATGCTCGAGGACAACGAGCCCGACGTGCTGCTCCACCTTGCCGGTTACGTCGGAGGAATTGGCGCGAACCGTTCTCAGCCCGCCGATTTCTTCTACCGCAATATCCAGATGACAACGCAGGTGTTCGAAGCCGCCGCCCGTTGTCAGGTTCCGAAAATGATCTTCACCATGGGCGGCTGCAGCTATCCCGGCAGCGCCACTTCGCCGATCGGGGAAGACCAAATGTGGAACGGGTACCCACAGGCTGACAGCGCCGCCTACTCGAGCGCGAAAAAGATGGGCATTGTCGCCAGCGAAGCCTACCGCCTACAGTACGGCTTGAATTCAGCCGTGATGGTTCCGGGCAATCTCTACGGAGAGTACGACAATTTTCGGGAAAACGAGTCGCACGTGATTCCGGCCATGATCCGGCGCTTTGTGGAAGCCAAGCGCGAAGGCGCGAAGGAAGTTGTTTGCTGGGGACGTGGCACGCCGGTACGTGACTTCGTCTTCGTTGCCGATGTGGCTCGCGCCGTCCCTTTTTTCATCGAAAGTTACGATTCTAGCGAGCCTGTCAATATCTCCTCCGGCACAACCACTTCGATTCGCGAGCTTGCCGAGACTGTTCAAGAGCTGACGGGGTACCCGGGTGACATTCGATGGGATACGTCCAAGCCCGAGGGCCAATTGGTGAAGATCTTTGACGTCACGCGTATGAAGCAACTCGGGATCAACTGCGACACGCCGCTGCGCGATGGGCTCGGGAAAACGGTCCGCTGGTTCGAAGCAAACTACGATGACCGTGGCGACGGAATTCGATTGTAACCCGCGCCACGAAGCGCTTCCAGTACTGAATGTTAATAGCCTGACATGATTTTCATCTTAGGAGGCAGGGGGTTGGTCGGATCTGGCTTCGCCCGATATTGCGAGAGAACCGGCAAGCCGTTCAAGGTCATTCACCGTGAAAACTACGCCGTCCACGTCGGCCAGTCCTGCAACCTCCTCGTCAACGCCAACGGCAATTCAAGCAAAATCCTCTCGCGCCGGGACCCCAAACAAGATTTCGAAGCCTCCGTCAGCAGTGTTCGCGCGAGTCTGGCGGACTTCCGGTACAAGCGCTACGTGCATGTCTCTTCCTGTGATGTCTATCCCGACTGTTCTTCGCCGGAGAGTACCAAGGAAGAGTTGTCCCTGAATCCTTCCGAGCAGACCCCGTACGGATTCCACAAGCTCTTGGCCGAGCAGTGCGTGCAACATGTTGCCGACGATTGGCTGATCCTGCGGTGCGGAGGATTCGTCGGGCCGGGGCTAAAGAAAAATGCCATCTACGACATTCTCCAAGGTGGCCCCCTGTTTTTGGATGCCGACAGCGAGTTGCAGTTTCTCCATACCGATCGCGCCGCCGAGATCGTATTTCGCTTGATCGATTTGGGAATCAGGCGCGAGATCTTCAATCTGTGCGGAAAGGGACTGGTCAAGCTCAAGGATGTGATCGAGCTCACCGGCACGCCCGTTTTCGTAAACCCCCAGAGTCCCAAGGTTCGCTACGAAGTAGGCATGGACAAACTGCTGGCCCTCGTCGACGTGCCTCCGACTCTCGAGGCCGTCTTTGAATTTGTCCGCTCCGAGCTGCGAGAACTCAAGGCAGCATCACACTCATGAGCCTCGAGAACGCCACAGTGATCTTGCTCGCGGGCGGATTCGGCAAGCGCGTGCGGCACTTGCACCCAGACCTTCCCAAACCCCTGATCCCTGTCGCTGGCCGGCCGTTTATCGATTGGATCTGCGGCTATTGGGCTAGACAGGGCATCCGCCGAATGATTGTTTCTTGGGGGCATCTGGCCGAAGTGGCCGAGCGGCATTTTCAGTCTGCTGACTGGGGCGATGTCGAGATCCAAACTGTCGTGGAAGAAGAGCCACTTGGAACCGCGGGGGCCGTCGTTCACTCTGCAAGAACGCATGATTGCAGCGACCCGTTCATCGTGGCCAACGCGGACTCACTAGTCTTCGGCCCCATCTCGAAAGCCTGGGAGTTGATCGAAACAGAGCCCCTGATTGAAACAGAGCCCGGAACGCAAGTGACGGGTCAAGCAAGCGATCAAAAAACCAATCAACGGAGCCCCATCGAAGAAGCGCTTCCGCGAACGGTCCGCTGCGATGGCGTCATTCTGGGACGCGAGGTTGTCGACGCAAGCCGTTACGGCTCACTGCGCGCCAACGAGCGCGGCAGGCTGCTTGGTTTTCAAGAAAAACAGTCCGGTGGTTTCCAAGGAAAACGGCAAGGCAAAGCCCTCATCAATGCCGGCGTATATCTGCTAAGTAAGAGTCTGTTGGAGCGTTTCCCCAACCGAACACCGCTCAGCCTGGAGCTCGATGTATTCCCGGCATTACTTGAAGCTGATGTAGACTTGCGGGTACATCTGGTCTCCGGCGATTTCCTTGATATCGGTACGCCCCAAGACTTGCAGCAGGCAAACCGGTTTATCGAGAGCCACCGGGCGGAGCTGGAGTTTCCCCTCCCAACGTTTTCGCGCGAACGACAGTGACGCAAACGACATTGAATCGATGATTATTACCAAGACGCCATTTCGCATCAGCTTTTTTGGCGGGGGAACTGACTATCCCGACTATTTCGAAAAGCACGGTGGAGCTGTTCTCGCCACCGCTCTTGACCACGGGGCGTACATCTCGGCGACGCGCTTTTACTCCAGCCTTTTCGACTACAATATCCGGCTCTCCTACCGCCAAGTCGAATGCGTTCGGTCCCTGGAAGAGATCAAGCACGGTGCTTTTCGCGAGTGTCTGCGCTATTGCGGCATCAGCAGTGACATTGAAGTCGACTACACGGCCGAGATTCCATCGTTTTCAGGGATGGGAACCTCTTCTGCCTTTATCGTTGGACTCCTCAATGCGCTCTATGCATTTCAAGGCCGCTCAGTGAGGCCGTTGGACCTGGCCTACCGTGCCATCGAGCTGGAAATCGACATCATGAAGGAAGCAGTCGGTTGTCAGGATCAGGCACTTGCCGCGGTTGGCGGGCTCGGCATCGTGGAGTTCCGCTCGAAGAGCAACATCGTTGTTCACCGGCTGCCGCTGTCACCGGCCAGGATCGAGTTGTTCGAGCAGCATTTGCTACTGCTGTATACCGGAATCCGGCGAACGGCTTCGGAAATTGCCACAAAACAGATCGCCAAGATCCCACAAAATATCAAGACGCTGCAGCGCATGAGAGAAATGGTGGACGAGGGGCACAACTGCCTCACGGGTGGGGCCGACATCGAGAAGTTCGGCCAGCTCCTGCATAAAAGCTGGCAGCTTAAACGAAGTCTGGACTCGGGAGTGGCGAACTCAACGATTGTGGACCTCTACGAGCGTGGCCGCCAAGCCGGAGCCTTCGGAGGCAAACTCCTCGGCGCCGGAGGAGGCGGGTTCCTGCTGTTCGTGGTACCGCCTGACAAACGCGAAAGTGTCCGGCGTCAATTGGGTGAACTCCACGAAATCCCAGTCCGCATCAACGCCCCCGGAAGCCAGATCGTTCACGCCTAGACCAAATCGCAGTTCGCCACAACAGAGGCCTGGACGGAAGTCCACGCTCCAGACCGTTTCAAGAACTTTTCCCTAGCTGGTTCCTCTCGGGCCGGTATCGACTCTGCCGGCGTGGCGCACGCTTCCAGGGTGCCGTGCTGCCGTCCTGGCGACACGTCTTTCCACTTGGCCCAGCCGCCGGAACCCGGCGAATGACGTCGATTTAAGTCCTCGCTCTTCCCACGATGTGACTCCCGTCGCGGATCGAACACACGGGCGGAAGTGTTTCGCCTAAAGTAAAAGACAGTACGGCGTCCGAGTGTCCAAGCTCGTCCCCCGCGCGCAGTTAGCCAATTCGCAATAGGAGCAGGAATGGAAAATCACACAGGTCGATTAACCCGCCGTCATCTCGTGCAGGCGGCAGCCGCCTTACCGTTTGCCGCCGTCCGCGGAAGTGCGGCCAATTCCGCGGTGAGCGTCGCGCTGATCGGTACCGGTGGGAGAGGCGGGTCGCTGGCAAGACACCTCGTCAAAGACAAGCGTGCGCGTTTGGTGGCGCTTTGCGATGTCTTTGATTCGCAGATTGAAAAAGCGAAGAAGCGCATTCCCATCGACGATGTGAAGGTTTACAACGACTACAAGAAAGTTCTCGAGAGCGATGTTGACGCGGTAATGATTGCAACGCCGGTCTACCTGCATCCCGAGCATTTGGAAGCCGCAATTCAGGCGGGAAAGCATGTCTACGTCGAGAAGCCCGGCGGAGTGGACGTCACCGGCTGCAAGCGCGTCATGAGGGCATCTGACTCGGCGCCGCGGCATCTCAACATCACGTTCGGATTCCAGCAGCGCTACAGTCCGCTTTACCAAAAGGGCAAGAAAATGATCGACGAGGGTGGCCCGATCCGTCAGGCCGAAGCCCACTTCCTCAAGAGCCAATTTACCGGCAAAGAACCCGATAGCCCCAAGCCTACCGATGACCTCGACAAAGTGCGGCAATGGAAATGGTGGCGTCACCTCTACGGCGGGATCATCGTCGAAACGCAATGCCACTCGATCGACGCGCTGAACTGGTATATGGACGGGCATCCCACCCAGGCCGTCGGCTCAGCGGGCCGAACACTCATCAAGACGGGTGACATGAATGATCACATCGCTGTGACCTACGACTATGCCAAAAATGTTCAGGCGACATTGTCCGGGTCCAGCATCGCGACGCCTTTCTTCCGGGAAGTCTACGAGCGTTTTCACGGAGAGACGGTTGCGGTCGAGATTGCACGGAACTATCTGAAGTACTATCCTGCACAAAAAGGGGCGGACCCGGTGACCGAAACCCCGCCGCGCAGCATCGACGCCATATCAGTCGAGGCGTTCATCACCAGGGTTCTTGAGGGCAAGCCTGAAAACGTCGGCGTGCGTGGAGCTGAAAGTACGTTGACGGCGATCATGGGCCGCATGGCTGCCGACGCCCGCCGCGAAGTGACGTGGGAAGAAATGATGAAGTCAGGCTAGGCTGCTCGGACTTGCAAAACGGACCGTTGCCGTGAGGGCCGCTTAAGCTTATCGCGCACTTACAGGAGATCTCCGTGAAAAACCAAGCATCAGCCATCACAAGACGTCAGCTCGTCAAGACGGCCTCGCTCGTCCCTTTTGCCTCCGTCGCCGGCTCCGCTGCCAATTCAGCGGTGACAGTGGGACTTTTCGGCTCCGGCAAACGCGGCTCAACTGTTTCTCGTCTGCTCGTCCAAAACACGAATGCCCGGATAGTCGCTCTGTGCGATCTCTACGATGAACAGATCGAGCTGGCTAAAAAGAAAATCGGACTCAAGGATCCGAAAATCTACAAAGACTATCACGACCTGCTGGCCAGCGACGTCGATGCGGTCATCATCGCCACGCCGGCGTTTCTTCATCCGGAACATTTCGAAGCTGCCATCAAATCCGGTAAGCACATTTACATTGAAAAGCCGGCGGCCCCCGACGTCGCGGGGTGCAAGCGAATCATGCGTGCGGCCGATGCCGCGGATCGCAAGATCAACATTACCTTCGGGTTCCAGCGGCGCTACGGACAGGTCTACCATAAGGCAAAACAACTGGTGGACTCCGGAGCGATCGGGCCTATCCGGCATGGCCATGCCCACTTCGTCAAGAGCGGCTCGGTTCGGCCACCCACGCCGCGTCCCGTAACGGACGCCGAGAAGATCAAGAGTTGGTATCCCTGGCGTGATCTTTCTGGCGATCTGATCGTCGAGAACAACGTCCACGTCATCGACGTCCTGAACTGGTTTCTCGGCGGACATCCCGTCAGCGCAATCGGGTCCGGTGGACGGACCGCCCGCAAAGACGGCGACGTGCGAGACCACAACCATGTCAGCTACGACTACGGGGACGGCGTGGAGGCTTTACTGCTCGGCGGAACGCTGGCTCCGAGATTTCACCGGGAAGTCTACGAGCGCTTCATGGGATCGAAAGGCATCGTCGAGACGGCATCGGAATACTGGAAGCACTATCGCGACCGGGATGATGTGATGGAAGAGAAATCCCCGCGAAATGTCGCGATTGATGCCGTTGAACAGTTCGTGGAGCGGATCGCCGAGGGCAAGCCCGAGAACGTCGGAGTCCGCGGAGCCGAGAGCACCTTAACCGCAATCCTGGGCCGCATGGCCATGGACCATCGCCGCGAAGTGACCTGGGACGAAATGATGAAGTCGTAGGCTTCAGGCGAGATCAGGCGGCATGGTCGCCTTCGCGACCCGAAGGACATTCCCGCCAAGGATCTTCCGAATATCCTCATCAGAGTAGCCCCGTTGAACCAGCCCGACGGTGAATAGGGGCCAGTTGATCCAAGCAAGCGAGGGATCTCGCCGGGGGTATCCCTCAAAAGCGTCGTCGGGCCAGAGGGCAGCGAAGCGAACTCGATTCGTACCTCGCGGCGTGAATTTTGCTGACTCCCTGTCTTGATAGCGCGAAATGTAGGCCGTGTCGGTCCCAATCGTGACGTGGTCGGAGCCGAACTTTTTCGCGATGTGATCGACGTGGTCGAGCAGCGCGTTGATGTCGCCGCCTTTGCCGAGAAACGGAGGAATACAGCAGACGCCGACGTAACCGCCCGAATCAGCGATCGCTCGAATCACCTCGTCCGGCTTGGTGCGGACATGGCGGTTAACAGCTGCGGCTCCGGAGTGGCTTGCGACGACCGGCTTCTGAGAAACGCGGGCGGCTTCGAGGCTCGTCTGCCAACCCGAGTGGGCCACGTCGGGGATTACGCCGATCTTGTTCATTTCGGCGATCGCTGCGCGCCCGAAATCACTCAAGCCGCCATTTGCCTCCTCGGCGCAGCCGTCGCCGATCATGTTCCGCCGGTTGTAAGTGAGATGCATCATGCGAATTCCCAACTGGAAGAAAATCCGTACGTAGCGAAGCTCATCGGCGACCGAAGCCCACTGCTGCGTCAAGGGAACTCCGTTGCCCGAGAAGTAGAGGGCTCGGCGCCCTTGCTTCTTCGCCCGTTCGACGTCGCCCGGCTTCACGGCCTTCGACCAGAACTCCGGCATCATGTCGGTCGCAAAAGTAAAGCGCGCCAGTCGCTTGATGAGCATGTCCGGCGCTTGCCCTTCTTCGCCGCAGTTTTGAAAGACACATGTCACCCCGGATGCACGAAAAACCTCCTCGAATTCCGCGCGCTCTTCGTCGTCTCGGACCATCCGCGTCATGGTCATCTCTTCCCGCAGATCTTCGAGCTCGATGTGGGTTGCGCCTAGGTTCGTTGCTTTGTTGAGAACGGCAGCATCGACCGCGGCGCGAGGGGCGAACCCGTAGGAATCGAAAACGATCGCGTCAGTGTGTAGTTCGAGACCCCGCTGGAGCTCGCTGGCACTCGGGGAGAGCAGATCGAGCGCGGTCTGGCGATCTCGCTTGATCTTCGGGTGAGAGGTTTCAAACTGCTGCGGCACGGCAGCAGCGGCCAGAGGAATCGCAGCAAACGAAGCCGCCCCGGCGCTCAGAAATCGGCGGCGATTGATGAGGGTTCGCGGCACGTTGGATCGCGACCTGTTTGTCCGCGGCATCTCCGTGTGTGGCATCTCCGTCTGCGTCGTCTCGATTCGTGGCACATCGGTGCGTGGCATGTCTGTTTGCCCCATGATTCCTTCCTCCCGGCCCGGACTGGCGTCCCAGCTTCTCGAGTTTGACGCACCTGACGTGGCGCGCGCATCCTTGCGGGCGCGTCGGCCTCCAGGCCGACGTCTCTAAGTTTCACGAAGGGGGTGGAGACTCGATCGTCGAGAAGCGCGCGTAGCTACTGGTGCTCTATCAGGATTGATGCGCCCTTGACGCTTAGCCCAACTCCTTCTCCATCGCCCGGCGAATTCTTACCGCATTCTCGGAATCGTCGATTTCCACGTCACGCCAGTGAACGACCTCCCCGCATGAAACGCGGCGCTTCATTTTCACTCCGTGCGCAAGCCCGATAGGGAGTCCGCCTTCTTTGAGCGAGATACTCGCCGGGACGAGCTTGCCCCAGACTGTACTGCCACCTTCGCCATCGAGAATCTCTCCTGCCGCAAGGTCGCGCTTGGCAACGGCATTGACATCCGCCACGAAATCTCTCGGCGCACCCGTGGGTTCACCTCGCAGGGCCGCGGACGCAACACTGATACCCAGCTCCAGACCGATCAGATGATAGGGGCGGTAAAGCGCTGCATAGCGTCCGCTTTGGTCTGTCGCCAAACCATACTGCCCGAAACACTGCGCCGCGTATTCGGTCGGCGCCTCGAAGGTGACATAGACACCCCAGCGCAGGTCGCGGTCAACTTCGCTGCCGTCGCGATGCAGAGAGGAGAGCACTTCCACGGTGCCCTTCTGTTCAAGCACGCCACCGTCGGCAATGGGCTTGAGGACCTTCGCCAGCGAATCGGTCCCGCAGGGTGGGAATTGCAGGCCTTCGGCGGGTGGCTGAAGTCCGGTCGCGTTCGCCACCGCCGCCATCTCGATCGCCGACTTGGTTCCGTCGAGAAACGAGTTGAACATCTTGGGATTCATCCCGGCGTTCGCTGCTTGCTGGGCGTTCAGGCCGTAATAGCGCCAAACCGTTTCCGGAGTTGAGAAGTGGTATTCAGGCAAGTATTTTGTCCCCTTGCCCGCGCAGACGACTTCAAAGCCGCTGGCGCGCGCCCAATCGACCAGTTCGGCGATCAGAGCCGGCTGATCGCCGTATGCAAGCGAATAGACAACGCCGGCCTCCCGTGCACGGCGAGCAAGATAAGGCCCGGCAAGTACGTCGGCCTCCACGTTGACCATCACGATATGCCGCTTGGCTTCGCAGCACGCTAGTGCGTGCCCTATTCCGACTGCCGGGTCGCCCGTAGCATCGACAACGACCTCCATGCGGTGAGCCGAAATCACAGCCTCGGCGTCTTCAGTCAGAAAGACCGAATTGTCCCGAAGCGCATGTTCGAAGGACGAAGCGGCGAACTGTTCCTCTGGGTAGCCGGTCTTGCGCAGGGTTGAGCGGGCGCGGTTCAGATCCAGGTCGCAGACGGCCATCACGTGGAGCCCCGGCGTGGTGCGCGCCTGGGCAAGGAACATCGACGAGAACTTTCCCGCCCCGATAACGCCGACGCGGATCGGCCGTTTTTGAGCGGCTCTCTGCTGAAGTATTCGATGCAGATTCATTGTCGGTAGTACTCCAGACTGATTGTACAGACCGCACTGTCGTCAGGTAGTTTGATCGGATTCAGAGCCGCGCGCGTAAGCAAGCGATTTCCGCTCCATGCGATCATCCGACAGCGGCCAATGCTCCTCCTTTCGGTTGCGGCTGGTCCGCGTAAAGGATCAGAACTTTGTGATCGCCGTGCGAGCGCCCCCGGGATCATCGCCGAACTCTTCTCAACACCTGGGCCCGGATCTGTTTGGCCTGCCGCGACGTGAAAAGCAACCGCCCCTCGGAGGCGCGCCGCAGGTGCAGCTTATCCCAGGGCACATGCATGATGCCGCTGCCCGAATGGCTGCCGCGCCCCAGCAGCAGATGGCCGATCTCATGCGCGAGGATGTGGCCCAAGATTACCGCGCGGGAGAGTCCACCCTTCTTGGCGATTGCCTCAACGCGGTGGTAGAAGATGCTCGTATTGAAGGCGAGCCCCCCGTCCTTGGGGATCATCGACAGCCCGAAGTCAAGCCGGGGAGCCTCTATTCGTTCGGCCATGCTTTTGGGAAGGATCTTGACTTGGAGAACAGCCGGGCCGCCGGCCAGACTCTGGCAGGCCGGGTAGTCTGGGACATCCTCCACCGAGCATGGGCAATCAACCCACTCCAGCTCGATGCCCGACTGGCGGTAGATCCTCGCTGCCTCTGCCTTGGCGGCGCCCAGAACTGCATCTGGCGCCTCAGCGTAGTTGTAGACCCGCATGTAAATTCGCGTTGCCGCGTCTGACGGGCCGACATTCCGTGTCGTGGTGTCGCCGGCGAGAACTAGCTGGCCCAATAGACTCAGAATGAAGAAACTGCTTGCTGACTTGATCACGCCTCACCTCCAGGTGCTTTTGGTGAGGCAAGAGTCGCTCAGGTCAGACGACTACTCAATGTGCGGCGGCTGGGCTTTTCCGGGTCAAGACCGGGGCAGGATGAGCCTGACTAACTCCCTGAATCGAAAAGTGTTATCTGCTGATATGATTCTGGAGTGCGCGCTGATAGCCGGGCAGATCACCCCGGAGTCATGTGCTATAATCCGCCCAGCCAGCCCGCTGAGCTGGGAAAGGCGATGGAGGACACTCCAAACTCTGCGCGCATGGTCCGGTTCGGCTCGTTTGAGGTGGATCAGGTAACCGGAGAGCTCCGCAAGGGCGGGGTCCGGATCAAGCTGCAGGACCAGCCGTTTCGGGTTCTCGCCGAGCTCACCAAGAGGCCGAAGGAACTGGTCACTCGCGAGGAGTTGCGGGAGAAGCTCTGGCCGGGCGACACCTACGTCGAATTCGACCAGAACCTCAACGCCGTCATCAAGAAGGTCCGCCAGGCGTTGGGTGACTCCGCGGAAAACCCGCGTTTCATAGAGACCCTGCCGAAAAAAGGGTACCGGTTTGTTTACCCGGTCGAGGGAGCCGGCGACGCGGCCGCTGCGCCTGCGCCGCAACAACAGGGCGTCAGCAAGCCGGCGAACAAAGCCACGCCCTCAGCCGGTACGGTATCTCGTTCTCAGCGCGTCTGGATCGCGGGCTTTGGTGTAGCGGCGGTTGTGACCCTAGGCCTCGTGATAGCCCCACGCGTGGGTGATCAGATCGCCGACACAGGAAACTCCCCGCCCACTCCTAAATCCATTGCGGTCCTTCCACTGGAAAACCTCTCCGGCGACCCCGAGCAGGAGTACTTCTCCGACGGCATGACGGATGCCCTGATCAGCTCCTTGGGCAAGATCAGCGCTCTCAAAGTGATCTCGCGTACCTCCGCCATGCGCTACAAGGACACGGACAAGGCGTTGCAGCAGATCGCGCAGGAGTTGAATGTCAGCCATGTCGTGGAGGGGTCAGTGCTCAAGGCTGGAGACGAAGTGCGGATCACCGCCCAACTGATCGACGCCGTGAACGACCGGCAACTCTGGTCCAACAACTACCAGCGGCCGCTCCGGGACATCCTGCGTGTGCAGGGGGAAGTGGCTCGCGCCGTTGCACGCGAGATCGAGGTGAACCTAACCCCGCAGGAAGAGGCCCGCCTGGCGACGGCGCGCACGGTCAACCCCGAGGCATACGCGGCCTATCTCAAGGGCATTGACTGGACGTGGAGAGGCGATATGGAGAAGGGCGTGCAACTCTTCCAGGAGGCAGTTGAGAAGGATCCCGGGGACCCTCTGGCTTGGGTGGGATTGGGCGAATCCAGTTTGGCGCAAACATTGTATGGAAAACACCCCAGAATGGCTCAGCGGGAAGCGCGTAACCTGTCCCGGGCCGCCTTCACGACGGCACTGCAGCTTGATGAAACGCTCGTGGAAGCTCAAAGGGCGATGGGTGTCTTGCAGGAGGCTCAGTGGGAATGGGCTGGCGCAGAGCAATCGTTTCGGCGGGCACTTGAGCTGAATCCAAGCGATGCAATGGCGCACCAGCAGTATGCTCATCTTCTGATCATGACAGGCCGCCCGGGAGAGGCACGGGGAGAGCTGGTGCGCACCTTGGAGCTGGATCCCGTCTCGGTCAGATTGAAGGCGTTGGTGGCTTGGCTCCACGGAATGCTTGGAGATTACGACAGGGCGATCGAATTGTGTCGCGATGTGCTGGATAACGATCCGACAGCTTTAGGCTGTCACAGGACCCTGGGATGGGCGTATGTCCACCAGCAGAGGTACGACGAAGCCCTAGCGGAGTTCGAGCAGGCTCCGGGGCTGGGAGCACGCACAGGCACAGGATATGTTTATGCTTTGCAGGGCCACAGAGACAAGGCTCTTGAGGTCCTCCGCGAACTCGATCAGGCGTCGAAGCAGCGGTACGTCTCTCCCTATGGGTTCGCTGTGCTGTACGCAGGTTTGGGCGACTACGAACTCTCCCTCGATCGGCTTGAAAAAGCGTCCGAAGGACGCGATTGGGTGATGACCATCTCGCTGCCGGCGGATCGCGTCTTCGAGCCGCTGCGCTCGCACCCCCGCTTTGAGGCGCTGCTCAAGAAGATGAACCTCCCGGAGTTGTCCGCCGACCAGAATTAAGCCCTTCATGGCGCTGTGTGTCCCTCAGAGCAACGCTGCGGTTGGGAACTGGCCTCGCGTCCACTGTGTCAACTGGCGGTCCGGAACCTGAGTGCTGGAACGTCCGCCATTGGCGTGCGATCGATCATATTTAGCTCTGCTGCATGAAAACGCAGCCGCTCAGACCAGATCGAGAAGCTCGAGCACTTCGTTCACGTTTTGTTCGAGGCTGCCATAGATCTCGGAGATTGCGTCGCCGTCGAGGTCCAGAACCCCGACCGCCTCCGGCAAGAGGCCCTGCGTCGCCAATTCAAGATCGATGCCCTCTACCCAGGATCGCGCTAATTCTACGCCGATGTGGACCGCCGCAAGCCGCGGGCGATAGCATTCCTCTACTCCAGTTGAAAACGGGTCTGGCCAATAGCGGCAGGACGTTCCGAATATCGACGGGAATAGCCAACCATCCAGAAGCCATTGCCCAGCCGTGCCTGAATCGACCCCAAAAACAGAGTGGAGAGGGTCTGATTCGGGCACCGAGCCGGACTCCCCGGCTTCGGCGACGAGATACTCTTCGGGGAACTGACACAGCAAGGCCAGATCGCCGGCGCTATGGAGCAGGCCGACCGTCAGCAGTTCCTCCGGGTCGCCGACCCATCCAGCTTGCGCGGTCGCGCGGCTTGCGGCGCCGGCAGCGATGGCAACCTTCCAGATACGATTCGCGGTTGGACTCTTGGCCGACAGCATCTCAAAAACTTCAGCCACCATGATGTGCCGGAGAATCGTTTGCAAACGCCCGTAGCCGATCAGCGCGACGGCCATGGAGAGCGTCGACACATTGCGGCTCACTCCGAAGTAGGCGGAATTCGCCAGCCGCAACAGACGAGCCGAGATGCCTTGGTCCGCGGTCAGAATGTGCTCCAACCGTCCGTTGGTGCAGTTTGGATCTTCGATCGCCGCAATTGCTTTCTGGACGACCGGCAAAGAGCAGGGCAGATCTCTTAGCCGCCCAATAGCTCGCCGGACGGTTTCTCGGTGGGTTGCCAGAGCCGGGTCATCTTGCAAAACGCGGGTCATTTGGCGCGGTTGCGACGCGAGTACCGCCGCCGGGGTCGCGCCGGTGAGCCTGTTCGGATCAGACGGTCCAAATTGGTCCGCGTCTTTTTTCGTGTGCATGGGAGGGGTGCCGGGAGGAGTGCTGGGGGTGGTGGCGAGCGCTGTGCCGGGCGCGGGCTCCTTCAAGCTTCGGGGCAGGTAGACCCGAAAAACGGACCCTTCGCCTTCAGTGCTTGCAACCTCGACCCAGCCGTTATGACTGCTGGCGATTCCGTAGACCATCGCTAGCCCAAGACCCGTTCCTACGCCGATGTCTTTGGTCGTAAAAAAGGGCTCGAAAATGCGGCCTCGCGTTACCTCATTCATGCCGCAGCCGTTGTCACTGACGGTCAGCTCGACGAACTCTCCGGCCCGCGCGTCGGGGTTGTCCGGGCGAAGCTGGCCGTTTGGTAAGTGATCTGGGGGCGGGTGATCCGGGAGTAAGTCATCGTGGGTAAAGCCACCGATGATCCGGCGATTGGCGGACTTGATGGTGATCTTCCCCGAGCCATCAATGGCGTGCCGGGCATTCATGCACAGGTTCATCAACACTTGCTCGACCTGAACCCCGTCAGCCGCTGCCGCCCAAAGCCCCGGATCGATCTCTCTCTCGATTTCAACATCTGGAAGCTCACTATATTTCAGTAGTTTCAGGACGTTATTTAATGCATTGGTTGAGGTCGACCGCTTCGAAATCAGACGCCGTCTTGCGGCTGAATCGGAGCAACTGTTGAACGAGCTCGGCGGCGTTCCGTCCCGATCTTTCCGCCTCGCGCAGACTGCGGAAGGCTTCGTACCCCGGGCTCCCAGCTTCATCAGCGCCAGACTCACGTTGCCCACCATCGTTGTCAGCAGATTATTGAAATCATGCGCGATGCCGCCGGCAAGGGTCCCGACAGCTTCCATCTTTTGGGACTGCACGAGCTGGCGCTCAAGACTTTTTCTCTCCGTTACGTCTTGTACCATCGAGGCGACAGCGACGACTTCGGCGTCCCCGTTAATCAAGGAAGTATGAAACCACTCGCAGTCGATTCTTCGGCCACTCTTCGTTTGGTTCTCGCATTCGCGGCGCAGCGCCCTCTTGCCGTTTCGAAGCTCCGCCCAAAGCTCGTTGATCGCGCCTGGCCCATCGCCGGAGATCAGTAAATCCTGGTAGCAGCGTGAAGTAGGCTTCCTCGTGGGTCCAGCCGAATATTCGGGCAGTGCTCTCGTTCCATTCTTGGACGGCGAAATCGAGGTCCCAAATAATGCAGCCCAGCGGCATCTCGCTGACGAAAAACTCAAGACGCTGTGCTTGTGCTCTCTGCGACTGCTCGACTAGCTTCCGAGGCGTGACGTCGCGCATGACGCAGAGGACCTCCTGCACGCCACCGACGGACCCGGTGCCCCTGAACTTTCGCTCCGGACGGATCGTTGGCTTCGGATGGATCGTTGGCTCCGGATGGATCGTTGGCTCCGGATGGATCGCTGTCTCCAGGTAGATCGTCGATCCGTCGGAGCGCACGGCACGAAACTCGAAATGGCTGGGCCGCCGCCGTCCGTTGAGACATCGATGCAACTGATCGAGATAGAGGGGCCGATCCCGGGATGAATCAAGTCCTGCATGCATTGTGATATTTCGGTACCTGGCCGGAGCCCGAACAATCGCTGGAATTGGCGATTCGCGTATCGAATGTCGCCGGCCGTGTCCGTCGTCACGACGGCGTCGTTCACGTTATCCAGCATGCCGCGCAGCCAAGCGGCCTCTTTGCTGCTTTCGGAAATCGAACCGTTGGAGTCGGCCGGAAAGGGCAGCAGCTCGGGCAGGAGGGTCGCCGCGAATGCCAAGCAGCACGAACTGATCAGAGAGAGCCGGATTGTTTGCCTGACGATGTCTCAAGGAAAAGTGAGACAAGGTCCGAAGATGCGTGCGCCACTTCAGGGGACGGGTCAGGGACTGCGTCAGACAGGCTGGCCCTCGCTGGCCACTTGACCGCGGACTTCCGTCCGCGGCTCTGAGGTGTGCTGACAAAGTGCAAAGACGTTAGGAGCCGGAACAAAGTCCACCTAACTGTCTTTATCGGCAGGTATCCGGCAAAAAAGCAGGTCGAGTTTCTACTCTTTATCGGCGGACCGGGTTGACGATCGCTCCGTTGGCCGCCACATCCCACACCGCGACGCGCGCCCACTTCCAACCGGGGGCTTTTGCTGTCCACTCAAACGTAGATTTCCCAAATGAGCCCGTCGAGGCCAAAGGAATGATTTTGCGCTCCGTTTTCTCGCCGTCTCCCCAGACGATTTCTGCGAACCGTAGCGGAAATGTCCATTGAACCTCCGCCTTCACTGTAATTTCGTTGGCGGAGGACGTGGAGATCGCGACCTCGGGAAGCAGAACCTCTCCTGTCGTGGTGAAGAAGTCGCCTTCGACTAGAGGCTTGATTGCCTTGTCGTAGTTGTCGAAATCAGGCAACTGGCTCAGACGTACGTAGTTGATGTTCATATGAGCGTAAAGCTCGTGGGTGTGATCGAGCTGGAAAACATCGACTTCACCGAAAACGCGTTTGGCGAGACCCCAGTTGTTCATGTCGTCGAGCAGGGTTAGGACACGCTCGCCCAGTCTCGGGGTCGACAGATCGGAAGGCATGGCCTTCCAGCCCGCCCCCAAATAGCGCGGGTCACGAAAGTGTTCGGTATCGCGGATCTTGTCCGGATATCCGGTCGAGCCCTTGGTGCGGGCGTGCGTTTGGTACATGTAACCGCCCTCCTTGCGCACCATCTCCAGCAGCTCTTTTTCGTCGGCCGTGCTATAGACTTTTCCGTATTTGGGATGATCCATTTGAAACTTCCCGCCTTCAGGACGATTCATAAACCAATAGACCGGCTTGGAAAAAAACAGCGACCAATGGCCGCCCAGATGTACGTTGGCCTCTTCGGACGGGATGAGCAGAAACTCGGAGTCCGACTGCGCTTTGCAAGCCTTGAAAAATGCGTCCAGTTCATCGAGCCGCAGATCCGTCAGGTCGCGGGGGTGGCCGTCGCCGTGAAAATCCATGATGATCGATGCGTTGACGCCCATGTCCTTGAGCACGGGCTTGAAGGGAGGCACCCAATCGAATCCCTTTTCGAGGGCCTGCACGGTGTAGGCGAGATGCCAATGAGTGCTCAGCGTTTTGTAGCCGTCCAGGGCGGGGAAGCGGTCGCGGTTGGTGTAGCGCAGGACGTCTTCTAGTGCTTGATCCGAGGTACCGTCAGAGAGAAGATAGAACACGCCCATCCGCTGTGGCTCCCCCGGAGGCGCATTGACCCAGGGATAGAATTGCCAATTGCTGTCCCCAATCTGACGGATGCCCAGTGAGACGCGGCCTCGCTCCCCGCTTCTGCGCCAGGAGCGGTGCCAAAGGTGCCCCAGGTTCGACGTAAAGTCGCGCGGGAAAAAGTATTGATGAGGCGCGGGAAAGACGGCCAGGCTGCCCGTCCCGACTTTCATCGCCAGCGTGCGATGCCGGACTTGCAGCGGGATGCGCTCCGGTTGCGTTCCGTTCTCGATGTCGGTTCTTAGTTTGCCCTCGGTGTCGAAATATGTAGTTTCCGTGTGCATGTTCCCCCCCGGGCGCTCATCATCGGGGGACGCGAACTCAAGACCCGTGTCGTAGAAGTAGGCGGTGTCGGCTACGTAGGTCGTCATCACTGCTTCTTGTTGAATCAGCCGGCTGCCGGGAAAAATCGTATAGGCGATGCCGCCGTCGAAAATGCCCATCCGCAGGCCGTCGAAGAACAACTCGACACGGTCCCCCACCGAGCGAACTCGGGCGGAGCGCAGCTTGAAGGCTCCCTGAAAGCTCTTGGTTCCATCGGGGTGGCTGGGCGGGTAGTCGAAGAATGCGTTCCATCCACGGCGGCGTTTGCCTGTTTCGGCACGATAGAACGGGCGGCCTTCCGAGACGATGTCCTTCTCTCCGATGCCGATCGATGTGATCAGTGCCTTGTCCGGATTGAGTGAGAATACCGCCTTCCATGCTTTGGAGGATTCATCGGGCCAAGTGACCGTGAGCGACTCGTCCGCCGACTCGACTTGGATGGCGCCGGGGCGGAAGCCCGACAGATCCAGCGGCGCGGAAGCGGCGTGACTGGGAGAGGCCAAGGCGAAAAGGGCAGAAAGAATGATAATGTAACGGAGCGATTTCATGGGCAACCTCTGAAATAGCTTACTCCTGCTTATACGGTTGTTTCAGCAAGCCCCAAGATGTTGGGGTGGAGGTCATCGCGTCTTGTCCAGGTCACGCGCGCGGCGGATGTGGGCGTAAGGCGTAGGAGCGTGTTGAGTTCCGAGACCGAGGAGGGTTTGGAAGGCTGCCATTGGGGTCTTGCGGCGGTTGTGTCGAAACACGAACTCATCGAGGTAAACCTGAAGCTGAGCGCGGCTCACGCCGTGGTACGTTCCGGTCAGCCATTGCTGCAGGTTGCCAATGGCACGATCCGCCAGCGGCACCACCGACTTGGCGCCTTTCCGCAAGTCAGTCCGGTGAGGTTGCGGACGAGAGACGTGTTTGTAGCCGGCCTCTTCGAGGGCGGTAAAGGTCTTCAGACCGTCTGTGTAGATGGTCGAGCCGGGAACAACGTTCTGGGCAAGAAACCTGTCGATCGTCACCTTCTTGAAGTCTGGAATAACGGACATGCGAACGCGCCCGGAGCGCTTCCCGCGTTTTCTCAACAGCGACCATCACAAGGGCCGCACGGCGCCCCTTCAGTTGCCGGCTGCCTCGCAAACCTGCTTGCGGGCCGCCAATCCAGGTGTCATCGACCTCTACTTCTCCGTGCAAGGGCTCGCGAGCTGCGTTCACCATGGCCCGTCGCAGTTTGTGCAACATCATCCAGGCGGTTTCGTAGCGCGACAGGCCGAGCTGACGCTGCAGTAGCAGCGCCGACACACCTCGTTTATCAGTTGTCATCAGGTACGCAGCCCAAAACCAAACCGTCAGCGGGGTCTTCGTATTGTGGAGCACCGTTCCTGACGTCAACGAGACCTGGTGTCGACACGCCGCGCACTGCCACCGTAGTTTCTGCTCGAGAATGTAGGCCTGCCGATGCCCACACTGAGGACAAAGGAACCCGTCGGGCCAACGACAAGCAGCCAGGTACTTCTGGCAAGCCTCCTCGGTCGCGAACTCCACCTGAAACTGACGCAGACTCTTCGCAAACGGCGGCCGGGCCACGCCCTACCCTACATCTTGGGGCTTGCTGAAACAACCGTATAAGCAAGAGCTTACTAGACCAGCATGTGGAGCCGGAGAAGTTTGCACAATTGGGTGTTCAACAATTCCAGTTGCCCGCGGGAGTTCAACCACAGATCACGCTCCCGTTCAAAGCGCTGCTCTCAACGTTCTTGAATCGATTGGGCAAACTATTTCTCGGCCGGCCCTTGCGGACCCAACAAATTTGTATACACCTGAATTATGCACAGATTCGGCGTAGCCATCGTCGATGGAGTTGTGGCGATAGCGGCACTCGTGTCAACTCAGTGATTTCGCAAGTCGTCTTTTCTGCTGTTTCCCTCCCCGTTTGAGCCGCCTCCTGATCCCGGCAGGGCAAAAGCGGGCTGGCAAGCGGCGTGTTCCCAGTACGTTGCGGCGAGTGCATGAAATTTTATGCATGGAGTGCCCCTCAGCTCAGCGCACCCTCCACCACCGGCGCCAAGCTCGATCCCGGCGGCCCCATCGCCCGCAGCCGTCGCATCAGCCGTTCAAACAGGCCCTTTTCCTGATAATGATCGCTGTAGCTGACACCCGTTCTGCCGGCGTGCCGCCAGATCTTGGCCGCCACGAACAGAAAACGCAGCCGCGCCGTCGCCAGGGTGGTGTGCCGCAGCGTCTCCACGCTGGCCTGGGCTTCGCGGTTGAACAGCAGCAGCCAGCAGTTGCGATTGTAGGCCAGCATGGCCAACTGAAAGTGATTGCGGTTCATGTCAAAGCGGCGCGAGGGATGGGCCGCCAGCCCGGCGTCGTTGTTGGCCTCCTTGATCAGGTTCTCGGCTCCGGCGCGCTGATTGTAAAACCACACCACCGCCGCGATCGGCTCGGCCAGATTGGTGACAAACACGCGGTAGGTGTAAGCGCTGGTGGCGAACAACTGGTATTGCTCGGCCGCGCCGGCCTTGGGCTCGTTTTCGTAACGCAGCGCCAGGAAACGGCAGGCCCGCGCCCAGCCTTGCGGTTGGTAGAGGAATTCGCATTCCGCGTCCGCGTCGGAGCGGGGGGAGGGTTTCCATTCTGCTTGCTGCAAGCGCTCGACCAGGCGCCGCGTTTTGCGCGCCACGATGACGAACTGACAAGCCGCCTTTTCATAGGCCTCCACCGCCTCCCAGCAATAAAAGCCGGAATCGGCCCGCGCCAGGATTTTCTTCACGCCGCCCGGCAAAGTCCGGAAAGCGCTCTCGAGGTGGGCGGCGATCTGTCGGCCCGTGGGCCGGTCGCCGTTGCGCAACCCGCCCATCAGGTATTCGCGCGTCTCGGCCAGGAAGGTCAGTATCGGCTGGTAGCTGCGCTTGCCCTTGTTCTTGGGGTTGTAGCTCTTGCGCCCGCCCATCTGGCGGCCGTAGAGGGTATGCACGGTGGTGTCGGTGTCCAGCGTCACCGTCTCCAACTTCACGTGGGCCGCGGCCCAGACTCGTTCCCGCAGCTGGCGCTGAATGGAAAGGATCTGCTTCGCCACGTTGAGGTGCAGCGAGGCCAGAAAGCGCCACAGCGTGGACTGCGGCGGCAGACGCGTCACTTGCAAGATGCCGGTCAGGATGGGGTCGCGAGCGATGAAGCGGAGTTGGTTGAGCCGCGCAAAGCCGACATAGAGGCCGAGCACGAGGGCCAGCACGAACTGGTAGGGGCTCATGGCTCGAGTGATCCGTTTGGTCGTGAGGGTTTCTTCCAGCAGCGCTTGGAAGCCGAGTTTTTCGAGCAGGGTGGCGACGGGCAGCAAGCCGCCGTAGGGAGTCAGATTCTTGCCACGGAAGTGATAGGGCGTGGCAGCCCCGATTTTATTGGGCCGCGGGGCCCTCGCGCCGGGGCCTTGTTTGACGGGCCTTCGGGAGCTATGCTGTTTTCGTTTGGTAACCATTTGGGTGACCTCCTTGGGGTTGACTGGCGAAGCTGAAATCTTTGCCAGCCTACCTTTTTACCCCATGTTTTCGGGGGTCCCCAAATGGTTCCTGGCGGCTCAGCCCTCACCAGGTGCACCGGCAGTGCATAATTCAGGATACACTGTCATACCAGTAGTAGGCGGAGGCATATATGACCAAAACAACAGGGACCAGAACAGAAGGCAGCACAACAGCAGCGCTCTTGATCCTAAGCAGCCTTTGCGCAACTTTCCTTCTCATCTCTTGCTCGGAACCGGAGAGAGGCCCGGCGATCGGCACACCAGAGTGGTTCTGGGTGGCGGCGAACGAGACCAATGCCGGGGGAGATTACGAAAAAACGGCCGACCATTTGGAGAATGCCGCAGACTCGGAGAATCCCTGGCAGGAGCGCGCGGCAATTTGGCGCTTCGTGTTGCTCGACGGACTGGCGCGGGGCTATTCGGAACTAGCGGATGGCTATATGGATGGCGTGCAGAAGAACAACCGTAACGCCTCGGCGCTGCAGAACTCGATCCAGCAGTATCAGCGCGATGCCAGAAGACACACGATAAATCTGGTCGAATCGCTTGGGACCGCCCGCAAGATGATGGGTAAGGCTGAGTCCATTCAGTTTGACTTCCCGCTGGCTGTCGGCAGCGCCGCCGAGTCTCCCGCCCTTGGCATGGTTCTGGGCGGACACGTCCCCAACGAATCTCAGGCGGCCGACGCGGAAACTCAGACAGTGGAGCGAGGAATTATTCTGGCGGCGGCGGCGGCCATCGGCGCGGGAGATGACTCCGCAAAGACTCGCAAATTGTTTGAGACGCCTCCGGTCGAAGTTGCCGCCAACATCTTCTTTCTCAATGTCGCCACTTCATTGCTGGACCGCTCAGAGGTGTTTGATCGCGACCATTTGAATGAGCCGGACAAGCGCGATGTAATGCTCAAGCTCTCTGGCGATTTCAGCGTGCCTGCATTGGAAGGGGAGGATGAAGAGCTCAAGAAGCAGGCCGAGGAGTTGCATGAGAAGCTCACGGAAGCGAAGAAGCCGGTGAGAGTGCGGCGCTAAGGGTCTTGCGATCGTTCTTCCGGCTCGTTTGGCCGGCTCGTTTGGCCGGCTCGTTAGGCGTGGCCGCGCTTGTAGTAGCCCCTCATCTTGTCTGGGCTGCCGCCATCTCGACCGGCAGAGGATACGAGCGTCGGAGCCCAAAATAAGGTTGCGAACATGCCCGGTGGAACAAAACTCGTCAACTTGTGCGTCGGACAAATTGAAGTGTGGTGTGAATGGAACGACTCGCGAACAGCGGAGCTACTTTACCAGGCCTTGCCACTGAGCGCGTCGGGGAGTTATTGGGGTGGGGAGATCTATTTTGATGTGCCGGTGACGACACCCTCCGAGCCGGATGCAACTGACGTCGTCGAACCGGGCACGGTCGCCTACTGGCCGGCTGGGCCTTGTCTATGTGTTTTCTGGGGGCCGACTCCCGCCAGCGTTGCTGGTGAGTGCCGGGCAGCTAGTGCCGTAAACATCGTGGGCCGGGTGCTGAATCCCGAAGTGCTGCTCGACCTGAGGGGCCACGACGTACGAGTCGAGGCAGTGGACTAGCCGGGTCACGTTGAGCCCGGCCGACCCCATTCATGGCTCCAGGCGGGTGCAGGCGGCGTACTCCTGGTTAAAACTTCCAATGCAATCCCAATCGAGGTTTTGCTTCGGATTCTTGGTAAGCGCTAGTTCCGCCAGCACGGAGTTGACTCCCACGTGGGCCACGACAGCGGTCGCTCGGGCGTCGGCCTGCACATCGATCCAGGCTCCGCGCACTCTCTGGAAAAAATCCTTAAAGTCCTCACCACCTCCCGGCGTCACCTCCCCCCAGTTTTCTAGTTTTCGTTTCGCTGTCTCGGGGTCTTGCTTTTCGATCTCCTCCCACAACAACCCGTCCCAGCTCCCGTAGGTGATTTCGTTTAGCCGCGGATCTTGGTCCAATTCCAGATCGAGGTGATCAGCGAGAATTTCCGCTGTCTGCTGGGCGCGCCGTAAGTTGCTGGAGAGCACCCGTTCGATGCCTTGGCCTGTCAGCGTGGCTGCTAGCGATCGCGCCTGCTCCCGACCTTCGGAGGTCAACACCGGGTCACTCTGACCCAGGACAGCCAAGTGGTTCACGGGAACTCCATGACGGATGAGGTAGATTGTGCGTGCCATCTTAAGAACCGATCACACAGAGTTCTCTACGATCACTCTTCCGCGTCAAGCAGCCGAGCTTGGGGATCAGGCTGGCTACGTCGCCACGACCGCTAGCAATACCATGATCTCCTGCGCCTGCTCTGCCGCGCCGAGGCAATCTCCGGTTACGCCACCCAGGCGCCGCCGAAAGTAGATCGCCAGCAGGCCGGTGACCAGCAGGCAGCCGATCGACGGGGCAAGCAGGCGCAAACCTCCGATCGGCGTGAGAATCATCGCTGCAACGGCAAGCGTGACCACGACAGGCGCCGCGGTCAAAGCAGCCGCCATCCCGCCGCCGGTCCCAGCCGTGGCCGGCCCGGCCCAATACGCCAGCAGCACCACTCCCGCACGGGGAAGAACCTGGCTGGCCATCAGGCCAAAGATGACGGACTCGGCCGGCAACAAGCTCATCCCCTGCCAACGGAGCAGCGTCGCCAGGATCAACGCCACCGCGCCGTAGCTGCCGATCCGGCTGTCTTTGAGCACACGCAATACGTCGTCGGGCGCGGTCTGACTTCCGAAAGCATCGAAGGAGTCGGCCAGGCCGTCCTCGTGCAATGCTCCCGTCAGGAAAGCCCAGAGGGCCAGGACGATCAAAGCCACCACGCTCACTGGGATGCGTCCGTCAAGCAACTCGAACACGGCGACCCCGAACGCACCTAGCAGAGCGCCAACGGCGGGGTAGAAGACCGCGGACCAGGCAAGCCTCCGGGCGTCCGGCGAGCGGGTGGGTGAGGGGACCGGAATCCTCGTGAGCGTCTGAATCGCGGTGAGCAGGGCGGCGAGCATTAGCGTGTGGATTCTACTTCTCAGCCCGGACAGTCGAATCGTAACCGGCCGCGAGGGACACTTCTCAGGCGTCCGGACAAAGAGCGCCAGAAGTAAAAGATTGCGGGAGGGCCCTGAGTTCTGTGGCGGCCGAAGGCATTGTCAGCAGCCTATAGTTTGCCACGTCGCTTTAATTCCTTCAGCACGTCCTCGAAGTCGAGGTTGGACTCGGTCGCCCGCGCATCGAATGCCGCAAGATCCTCTGCATCCTCAGCGAGGCTACGGAGTACAGCGGAGTTCACGAGCCGGAGACGCTGTCTTCTGTTTGAGCGGCTTTGAGCCGGAGGGCCTCGTGCAGGGTCGGGTCGAAATACACGGTGGCACGTTTGAAGTCACCCATGACAGTATTATGCGATCGCACGCCTAGGCTCCGAGCCTTGTTCGTCGGCGTTCACTCGTCCCCCAGTCTCGATGTGCTGCTCGGCTTCTTGATAGTCATCGGAATACCAAACGCCATCCAATAGACCTCGTCGGCGGTCTGGGCTACCCGTTGGTTCAGCACTCCGGCTATGTCGCGAAAATTTCGCCCTAGCTCATTGTCGGGGACGATTCCGGAACCGACCTCGTTGGTCACCAAGACGATCGAGGGTGGGCCGAACGAGGCCGAATCTGTAGGCTCCGCGAGGTATCGGACCAGATTGTCTATCTCATTCTCCACATCCCGTTCAGGGTCGAGCAAAATATTGCTCAGCCAGAGGGTCAGGCAGTCGACGACTACCACGTCAAATTCAGCGGCTGCTCCCGAAAGCGCGGCAACTAGGTTGAGCGGAGCATCCAGTGTTTTCCACGCCGCTCCGCGACTCTGTTGATGATGGCGGATGCGGTCCGCCATCTCCGAATCGAGAGCCTCTGCCGTAGCGACGAAAGCCCGGCTTGCGAAGCGTTGTTCGGCATATTCGAGGGCGAAACGGCTTTTGCCGCTGCGGGCGCCTCCGCCGATCAAGACGACAGCCAAATGTCTCTCCTCGCTATTCGGTGGTCGGCTTGGCTGCTTTTTTGGAGCCAGTGGGGCGGGAGGGAACCTGGTTGTGAGCCGCGCCTCGGTACATCGCTATCGGAGAGCGGACTCACGCTGATTGCCGCACAGTTGCCTTTTGACGTGGGTTGCCGCGGCTAACAACCCGGACGCTAGCCAGGATGGGGTTCAGCGAGCCGGCTTATTCGGGTAGGGCCGCAGGCTAAACGCCAGTGGCGCGGAAACGAATTCACGAATCGATCGCAATGTTTCGACAGTTCCGAAAAGGATCAATCCGAGAACGTCCTCGTTGCCGGTGATTGAAACTTGGCGCAGCACCGCGGAGTCGTCGGCGGATGCGAAAAAGCCCACGCCGCCACGATCAAAGTGCGAATCCACCCATTGATCTACGCCGTTTCCGTTGACAAAAGTATTGATTCGGTCGCGCCGGACCCGAACAGACATCGTGTTGAACCCTGCCTTTAGGTAAGAGCCCGGGACGCTTAGTTCTTCAGCGGGAATCGGAAGCGGCTCCCCGCCCAGCACCGTGTACCTCCGGAGTTGGTAGTTTTCGGAGTCCTTGGTGTCTTGGCGCGTCAACTTGAACCCGTAGTAGTTATCTTCATCGGCCGCGCGCACGACCCAGCCCAAGCTGCCGGAGCTGATCCTAAAGTCGAAGTCCATCCGATAGGAGTTCAGGTGCATCGTTTTTGGATGCAGAGAAAACCCGCTGACTTTCACTAACCCCATCTCATTGATGCTAGATTCGCCGGCAACAAGATTCTCGAAGCCGTTCTGAAAATCTTCGTAGATGAAAAACGCCGAGCGATCCCGCACGGGTTGGCGTAAGTTGCCCGCGGCGGCCTTGAACGGAGCCGAGACGCGGCTCATCACGTTGGCAGAAAGGTCGGCCCAAGGAATTCCGGCGCCATTGACGAAAATGAGCAGAATGACAATCCCCGCAAATTGCATGAATCGCCGGCTCGCAAGCAGGCGGCTGATCGATTCACGCGACAGAAACGCGGGTCTTGGCATCGCTCGCAGCCTGTCGGCGGATTTGCCGAGCGCGACGCGAAGCTCCGGCATCATCCCACCGTCTCCAGAATCGAGATTCGCCCCTCCTATGGGCCCTGGTCTCCGTGTGGGTGAGCCCCCTTGATCAGATCCTGGTGTTCCCGCCATAGCGATCGCCTCCGGTCTAGCCTGGATTTCTGGCAGGGGATTCTTCAGCTCAACGCCCCGATTTGCGGACACTGCTAAGCTGCGCGGAACAGAAGTCTACTGCATCATTCTGCACTGAGTTGCGTCTGAAGGCAATAGCATTCTTGTCTCAATTTGAAAGATTCGAAAAAAAGTACAAATGTACTGGACGTAAATTCAATCTCATTCCATTACTATTTATATTTAGTACCAGTACATAGTTGGAGGGTTGAGCTTCTGGCCGCCTCGCCATGGCTCTGCGACGCGACGATAGGTTCGGGAATCACGGGGCCGCAAGCGCGCCGGCCGATACTCCAATGCCCTTGCCGGAGGGTCGATTTTGGTAAGGGCGGCGGCTGCCGGCGGGCTTGCGCCTGATCCTTGGCACGTTCGATATCAATACTTGGCACGTTCGATATCGATACTTGGCACGTTCGATACTTGGCACGTTCGATACTTGGCACGTTCGACACTTGGCACGTTCGACACTTGGCACGTTCGAGGACCAGTGCCGGTTCGGAAATCAGACCCTCTCAGACGGGTGCGCGACACAGATCTGCCCGACACAGATGTGCGCGACATAGATGCGGACGACGAGCAACCGTAATCCCCCGCACCCGACTTAGCCACTGAGAGCCGCGGGTCCATCGCCCCAAAATTCCAACGCACCAAAATTTCGTTCACGGATATGTGAGAGCCTTAATCCCATTGTTATCAGCAAATGCGCCCTCTCGAGACTTGACAAACGCGAATGCCGCGCTATGCTGAGAGCGGTGAAATGATCGACCGGCAAGCGATCATTCACAGCGCCGTTCACAAATACCGTTCATGAAAGGCCAGTTCACGAAGGGAACGGCAAGGTGAGTTGGCTCCAGGGGGGCAAAAAACGCTAGATGGGTATCCGGTTGACTCAGGTAGCCCCAATATCTTGTGGTTTGGGGATTTTCTTGGGTTCTGTAACCGGGTGAACAATCATCTTGTAAGTCGCGGGATCCACGGCTACCGCCTGCTGGACGAGCCGATAAGAGTTTGCCGCGGCTTTTGGATTTGCGGCGGTTGAAACGGAAGGTGAACTCGTCCAGGTAGTAGTCCAGATGTTTGTGGCTCACGGCGCCCTGATGGGTGCCCAGCAGCCAGCGCTTGAGCAGTGACATCACGCGGTGGACGCGGGGCATCAATTCCGACGCGGACTGCTCCTGCCTGCTGACAACTGTGACCTGATGGACGTAGCCTTCCTTTTTCAACCCGGAGTAACCGGGCCAGCCGTCGGTATGCACCACGCTGCCCGGCTCGATGCACTCCTCCACGAAAGGCAACAGGCTCTCGCCCGAGGCATCCTCGATTCTCTTCATGCGAATCCGGCCGATACCCCGCCCATCCTCTTGAGCGGCTACTGCGATCAATGCTTTGTTTTTCAGGTTTCGGCCCCGCAGGCCCTCTTCGAGCCCGCCCCAGTAGCTTTCATCGACTTCCACTGTCCCGGCCAGCAAATCCCGTCCCGGCCGCACCATCGCGCGCCGCATTTTGTGCAGCCAGGTCCAAGCCGTTTCGTACCTGTTGAGCCCCAACACTCTTTGAAGTCCCAAAGCGCTGGCTCCGGTTTTTTGGGTGGTGACCCACCACATCGCACGAAACCACAACGGCAAAGGGCTGCGTGTGTCCTGAAAGATGGTCCCGGCGGTCACCGAGGTTTGGCGCCCACACGCAGCGCACTGCAGCAGCACTTTTCGCAAAGGCCACGACTTTCCACAACCGCAACCCGGACAGCGGAAACCGTCCGGCCAGCGCCGCCGGAACAGATACTCCCGGCAGGCCTCCTCACTGCTAAAACGGGCCTCGAACTCTGTCAGGTTCTGAGGGTAATCTTCCATCTGCCGGCATACTACATCTTGGGGCTACCTGAGTCAACCGGATACCCACTAAACGCTATATCATGAAAATATCTGCAAAATCCTGCAATCGAGGTTGTCGGGTCACTGAAATAAAAGAACTTACGAGTTTCCTGGAAATCTCCACCAAGGTGCCCAGGGTGGACAGTTAACGTATATAGTCGTCGCAAAAGGCACGAAACTCGCCGAGAAAGAGGGTCGACACGCCACCGTTGTCGCCAAACAATAACTCGCTATGGCAACAACTCAGGAAGCCCCCACATTTATGCCGCTCACCCCTCTCAAACGCACATACTCAGTCTTCGGCGCGATAAGCTATAGATGAGAACTTCCCTGGACGAGGCTGAGCCCGGGGTATTGTCCGCCCCTCAGGTTACTTTCTTTCCGATGAAAATGAGTTGCTGTCCGCCTTCGATCAAGAGGCTTCGGACGCTTGTCCCGTCTTTGGGCCGTTGGCCGAATAGGCTCGGCGCAGGCATGGTCGGGCCTGGAACGCTCCGAAGGGTTCCCCCACTCGGCCGGGCGGCCGGATGCTGGGGCCTCGCCGCGGTGACCGTCCTGGCCACGGTAACGAGCGTCTCCGCCGACTCCTCGTCTGGATCTGGAAGCACGCCCTCGAAGCCGGATGCGGAATCTACTCCAACTCTATCGAGCAGTGTGAGCGGCGCCCCTGCCGAAGCGGCCGCGGTCGCGGTCCCCGCCAATTCCGGCGCCGCGGTTGGTGAGGCAGCTACTCAAGGTGCTGGCCGCAGTGAGCGAACGGCGCTCAATCTTCTCGGGAAAGTCGATTCATCTTCCGGTGAGAGCCGCCGGAACGAAAACGTCCAGATTACACTGGTCGACAACAACGTCTTGAAAGAACTCAATATCCGGATGGGTACGACGGCCACCCTCGTCCCAGGTTTTGATGCGGACAAAGGCTACTTCGGGGCGGAATTCGGTGGCGCGCCGGCCGGCCAGATCCATCTTCCCGCCGCAAAGGGGTCAGGTTTTCACGGAAACATCTACGAGTCGCACAACAACAGTTTGTTCTCGGCGCGGTCGTTCTTTCAGGTCGGCGGCGTTAAACCGTCGCGTTCCAACGACTACGGCTTCCGCGTGGGCACGCCGGTGTGGCGCGGCGGACACCTGACCGTAGACGCGAGCCAACAAAAAATTCGGGGCGGTGTCAACGGAAATGTCCTCGTTCCTGCTGCCGACGAGCGAACGCCGCTCGCCACGGACCCGCAACTGAGGGCGTTTGTGTCTAGGATTCTGGACTCGTTTCCAGACGAACTGCCGAACCGCACCGATATCAATCCCCGCGCACTGAACACGAACGCGCCGCAACAGATCAACAATGATTCCATCGGTGGCCGCTTCGATCAAGCGTTGGGTGAGTCGGATTTGCTGTTTCTTAAGTACGGGTTCAAGACTCAAATCGTGAACGCTTTCCAACTAGTAAGAGGGCAGAACCCGAACACGACGACCCGCTCGCATGATGCAAAAATCACTTGGAACAGAACCTGGTCTCCGCGCACGAACTCCGACGTATCGGCCGGGCTCCAGCGAGTGACATCTTTGATTGTTCAGGACGAGTCTGCTCTTTGGCCGCTCATATTCTCGGGCCGGGAACTTCAGACCCTGGGCGGGACCTCGAGTATCCCGTTCGACCGCGCTCAGAATAAGTTTCGTTACGCCGCGATGGTCCGCCATACCCGGGGAGCGCATTTGCTAACGGCGGGTGCCGCGGTTGCTCGAGAACAGCTTAGCGGCGTGGAGAGTTCCGGCCATGTCGGCATGATCTTGTTTAGCAGCGACTTCGAAGATGGGTTCGGCGGCACGCGGGATACGATCACAAATATTCGCCTAGGAACGCCCAGCAGTTTCCGGCTGGGCATTGGCAATACCCACCGGGGTTTTCGCCGCTGGAATTCGCAATATTTCTTAGGAGACCAGTGGAGAACCACCGCCAATCTCACCCTCAACGTGGGCATCCGGTACGAACTCGTGACCACGCCGATCGAAGTAAACGGCCTTTCGGAAATCCCCTATGGTTGCGACTGCAATAATTTCTCTCCGCGCTTCGGTTTTGCGTACCGGACGGGATCGTGGGGTGTTCTTCGAGGGGCTTACGGCATCCATTATGGCGAGATTTTCTCAGCGACCTATACTCAGGCAAGGTTCAATCCGCCCCAAAATATTACTGTGAGCGTAACCGCTCCTAATCTGCTGGATCCGTTTGCGGGTATTTCCGTGGATGAAGTTGATCCCAACAGCCGAAGCACGGTCACCAGGATTTCACCCGATCTCGTATCGCCCTACTCTCACCAGTACAACTTTAGCTGGGAACTGATGCCGTCGAAGAATTGGACGCTCCGCCTGGGCTATCTCGGAAGCCGTACCCACCGCCTGTTGGCCGGGTGGCCGTTCAATCGGGCGCGAGCCGTGCCTGGGATCGAGCTGACGACCGAGACGATCAACGACCGAAGACCCAACCCGCTTGTGTTCAGCGAGAACCACATCCTCAACGGCTCCCGGGCCTACTACGATGCCGCGAAAGCAAGCCTGACCACCTCGCGCTGGCGTGGCCTTTCGATGGACTGGTCGTATTGGTTCAGCAAGTCCATTGATCTAGGAGCACACTATGCCAGCACCGCGAGTAGGCGCGACGCCTTTGCGGGTCGCAGTCAGAGCGAGTTTGAAGTGCATGGTGACGTCAAGGGGTTGAGTGATTTCGACCAGCCTCACGCCTCTTCCCTGCGCCTCACCTACCAAACTCCAAGGCTTGGGGGCGCCGAGACGTTTTGGAATCGTGCATTCGGGCGCTGGGAGTTGTTTTCGGTTGCGCTGCTCAAAGTGGGTACGCCCTTCGTGATTCGCTCGGGTTCGGACGGTCCAGGATTTGGCAACGTGGATGGAGAGTTCGGGGACCGTCCTCATATTCTCGACCCATCGATTCTCGGCCGAAGTATCGATCATCCCGACACCGCTCCTTTGCGGTTGCCGCGTTCAGCCTTTGCTTTCATGCAGCCTGATGAACTCCGCGGCAATCTGGCTCGCAATGCCTTTCGTAAGGACGGTATCCGCAACGTGAACTTCTCCGTCTCGCGGAGCTGGAAGATCGCGGGAGAGAAGACGGTCACGTTTCGCGCCGAGTCGATTAACTTTTTGAACACAGCGCAGTTCGCACAACCCGGCGGGGAATTGAGCGGCGCCAATTTTGGCGAGATCACCAACACTCTCAATGACGGGCGAAGCTTTCGTTTCATGCTGCGGCTCAGTTTCTAGCAGTTTGCTCCGTCCACCACGGCGCGAATCATTCCGAAGGAAATCGTCTCGAAGGAAATCATGCCGAAGGAAATCATGCCGAAGGAAAATGGATCAGTAAGACTGATTGCCGACTCTTCGTCTCTCTGGGGTCATGCCCCAGGTCGTCCCCCGTTTGCTGCTTCAAGATGTAATCGAGTGTAGCGACGGATGCGTTGTCGTCGGCTGTGATGTAGTGGAGCAGTCCGGTGGCGTTCCGCGATAAAGATTCAAACTTGTGGCAACAGGACTCCAAAGGAAAATGCAGAGGAACCTCACCTCCCAATTTCTGCAGAGCTTCTTTCAATTCGGCGGGAGTAGGTTCGGGTCCGGTGCGAGCGACTGACGAAAGCCATCGGGGGAACGTCTCTCGAATATCAACAGGCCGCTCCGAGAAAACTCGGATGGTTCCGGAGTCACCGCTCAACGTCACCAACGTGTCCCGCGGCGTTTTCGGCCCCGCTTCCGCGCGTAGAGGGCCAGAGGAGCGCCCGGGAGTCCAACAGTCAATCCAGGCCTGGATCTGCCCCAATCCCTTCGCCAAGCTCCGTGCGACGGCCCAGAGCCGTCGGGGCCCAGCAAGGGAGGCACAAAGTGCCGATCACGATAGGCCAGCAGGCTTCGAAGGGCTCTCCAAGGCCGGCCGCTAACAGCAGGCCACCAGGAATGATTGGGTGCGCTCATCGCGTGGTTCCCACAAAGACTTCGCTGGTATGTTTCACAAAGGCTTCACAAAGACTACACAAAGACTACACAAAGAAAAGGTTTGGGTCCAAACTGCTGGTCGGAAACGCTTTCATCGGCTGCGTATGCGCCAGGCATTGACCGCCCGAAAGAACTTGTGAAAAGCCTTGTACTCCTTGCCGGTCAGGTCGTTTTCTTCAGCGTCTGGTTGAGCGTCTGATTCAGCGCCTGATTCAGCGCCTGTTTCAGCTTCTGTTTCAGCGTCTGGCTCGGCCCCGAGCGATTCGGCCTGGTCTAGCCGATCTTCCACGCACATGACAACGTTGGTGACTTTCAGTCTCTCTCTTTTCACATCGAGCTCACAGGAGAACACGAAATCCCGTGCGTTGTCCTCGCCGCTCTCCGGCCAGATGACGAGGAACTGGTTGGAGGGCCGTTTACCTTTGTAAGCGAGCAGGACCACGACACCTTCCTGCGCGTCTGGGTCGTGCAGAAAAGCCTCGTACTTGGCGACGGGTTGCGGCTCCTTTGACCCCGTCGTCTTGGCTTCATGTTTCGCGAGTCTGCCGGCAATCTCCATCGCGCTGTTTTCCGCCCACTCCACGAAGGTGTCCCGTTTCTGTCCAACGAGAACAAACTCCGGAGCTAGCAGCTCCAGCTTCATGATTGCCTGCTGCTTGGAACGCTCTATCCTGACGAGGGCCCGGCTCTCGATAAATTGGTAGGCCTGTGAATCTGGGCTGTCACTCGCCGAAGTTCGGGCTCCGATCTCGAGTTCACTGCTCGCCGAGTCGCCGCTTGGAACGGTGTAGGATAGCTCCGCCTCCATCTCGGTGAGATCGTAATACGTTGGGTAGGGGAATCGCCCAACGACTGGTTGAGCGGCTAAGCTCTGAAGACCATGAAAGTAGTCTTCATACAGGAATCGCACAAAGGCGTGCAGGCTTCCAATTCCGAAACTTTGTCCGAAGCCCTTTGGTGCGGGCCTGGTGGTCGTTGCGGCTCCTCTGAGCCAGCCCCGAATCGCGAGGACCAGTTGATGGAGGGGCGGGTAGGCGATGTCCTTCTCGCCGTCGCCGATGTAGCTGAATACCTCCACGGAAGGCCTTTGTTCCGGGCTCACGATGTAGAGGCCGTCCTTTGCACTCTTTCCGGCAAGACGGACGACTAGATAAGAGGGCGGTGAGGTGGGAAGCTCGAAATAGAGTATCCCGCGGTCGGACGACGGCTCGGCGTGGACCTCTTCCATCTTGTTGGCTTCGCCGGAAAGCTTCTTCTTGTGGTTGTCTTGGTTGCCGGGTAGGGCGACTTTTACTCTGTCATCCGGTCTCCGGAAAACCTCGATAAGAAGCTGGCGGAGATCGTCCTCCGAGAGTCCCCGAGACTCGGCGCCACCTGATTGGCCAACGATGAAAGGAGGTTCGATTAGTTGAAGCGGCGGCGCTTGACCCGACGGTGGAATCTCGGGAATCTCGGGCGGAGAGGGAGAACTGTTCAGGACGAATTTCAGCTTGTGGCGGTGCAGATCAACGCGCTTTTTCCCCGAGAAGAATAAGGCGATGCGTCCACGAGTCTTGGTTTCGAGCTGAAACTCGACGTCCGCGGTGACCCGCGGAATCGAATAGGTGACCGGCGGCTCGGTTCGCCTGGTGGAATCCAGTCTGGCTTGCGTGAGCAGCGTCGCGTCGATGACGTCAATGAAAAGATTCTCGAAGAGTTCCTCGGTCTGGTCCTGGAAGTCCTCGGCTGAGGGTTGCTCGACCACGCCTAGTCCTTCAGTTGCACTGCGCCGGCTCGCTGGGCTTGGCTGAGCCAGTCCTGCACGATGAAGACGACTTGCAGAACGGCATCGCCTGTTTGCTGGGACAACGTGTTTAGGTCCTCAGGTTTTGTGCTCTTCAAGGTCTTTGTATCCCTGATCCATAGGAAGCCTTCTTTCGGTTTGGCCTCGGACGGTTTGGTGTCGGACAGCAGCGGCTGCCAGTCTGCGTTGAGACTGTCACCTGTGCGGGTTAACGCAAAGACGGCCATTTGGCTCCATCGCGCGATATCCTGGCGCCCCTTGGCCGGCCAGACGACCAGATACCGGGGTCTTGAATCGCTGTTCGGATTCATACGCAAGACGACCGCCCAAGCTTGCGATGGGCCAAGGTTTTTCGGAGCTGTTCGTCAGCTATCGCATTGCTGGCTGCCGCGAGGGCAAGATCCCTGTCAGTGCCGGTAACGATGAACTTAGGGATTGCGGTTGAGATGTCCGCGAGCCAGTCGTGACCGATGAGCATCAAGTTGAGCAGGACGTCACCCAAGTTTTCAACAAGACCAACGAGCTGAACTGGGTCCTCGGAGTTTGAGGACGAATCTGGTTTGTTGATCAGGGGAAGTTGGACGAACTTCCCGGAAGTAAAGATTCTGGAATCGAGCGAAAATTTGCTGTCGCTGTCAACGATGTGGAAGGCGGACAGGCCCTGACGAAGCTTTTGGCCGGCACTCAGCGGCTGTGGGCAAACCGCCAGGTACCTTACGTCTTGCTCAAAGAGTGGAGTCCGGTATCGCAAAACGAGCGAGCTTTCGTCGGTGATCTCTAGAGTGGCCGCTTTGACCTGGCCGTTGTCGCGGATTGCCTGGAGTACTCGTTTTTTTTCGGCGCCCAAAACAAAGAACTTCGGAACAAGAACCACCTGACTGCCCGGCGGCGGGGGAGAACTCACCAGTTCGAAGCCGACCGTGCTCTCGCCATACTCCTGACGCTGGCTCTTTTTGCTAAACAAAATGAGGCTGACTCCCTTGCCTTTGGTTTGGCTGAAGCCAACTTTCATTTCCGCTTTCAAGCTCGGAATGGAGTAATACGCTGGTGGCATACCTGGTGATAGGTTGCGCGCGTAGTCGAGCGACCGTTCGTTCAGCGTAGTTTGTGCGTCGATCAGAGATTGCGAAACGTTTTCGAAAAAGTCCGCCAGTTGCATCGTGTCTGATTCTGGTGCGGCTTCCTCCCCGCGACTGGCGGGCGAATCCTGGGGCAGCGACCCAGCTTGCGCCGGTACGCCATCAGATGGGAAGAGCTCTATGACCGCTTGTAGCTGGGCCTCCAAGTTCTCTAAATCATCGACAACCTTCTTCTTGCTCTGAAACTTTTGTTGTAAAGTTTTGACTTCTTCAACCAACTTAACTAGCTGGGTTCGCGCGTCGGCCATGAATTTTGTATCTCCCAGGAAAAACTTGATGAGCCGTTCGCTGGTTAAAGATCAACGGCCGTGCTCTTGATCCGATTGAAAAGACCGACTCGAGCCGGCTGGCAGGGTGAGAGAACCGGGAGCGCTCAGGGGGTGTCGACTATCGGTACTTCCCATGGCTGTCTTGCCAACGTAGCTCCACCGCAAGATCCCCGAGTACTCGTTCTCGCGGTAATCGTTCTATTCGCCGGGTGTGTTTACTCGGCCGTTTCCGTTGCAGCTGGTGCGTCCCCGGCCACGGTCGTAGTTGCGTCGGGAAGCAGCTTGATCGCATCCCCTAGAGCAGTGGCTTGCCCATCATTTGCGAGACGATCCGGAAGCTTTACGCTAGGAGCCTCCGTGCCGCCCCGGGGCAGCAACTTATCCACGAGGCTCGGGTCAGCGGGTATGGCATTCAGCACCGTTCGAATCAGCGCAGATGCCCGGTAGTCGACGCTGCTTCGCTTAGCGTAGGCGGCGTTCACCGTAACGGCGAACATCCCGGCATTGATGCCAACGTTTGTGTCTAAGGAGAACGAACTCTCCGAGCTCGATTGAAGGTCGGCCCTGACTTCGACCACGGTTTCGGTGAACTCGTAGCGCGAAGGAGCGATCGTCTGAAACAGGCTCTGGTATTGCGTCGCGGTGAGTTCTTTATCCTTGCCTGCAAGAGCCGTATTGATGGTATCGGTGAACTTCGCGAGGCTTTCCACGTACTTCCGATCGAGTTCCGTCTGGGCTTGAGCGACGCTGAGTGCCAGGTTTCGAATCAACCCGGGCAGAGTCTGGAAGCTGTTAAAAAACTGATCTAGGTCATCGGCTGCGGCCATTGGTTATCTCCTTCGTCGTATTCATTCGGTATCATCTTGAGTGCGTTCCGATCGAGTGCGTTCCGACTCGGCGGGAGGATAGGGCACGCGCTGCACTTTTACCTTGAGGGAGCTTTCGGCAAACTTCTCGAAAGCGAACCTTTGTGTGTATGCCAAGTTCAACACGGTTACACCTGAATTATGCACTGCCGGTGCACCTGGTGAGGGCTGAGCCGCCAGGAACCATTTGGGGACCCCCGAAAACATGGGGTAAAAAGGTAGGCTGGCAAAGATTTCAGCTTCGCCAGTCAACCCCAAGGAGGTCACCCAAATGGTTACCAAACGAAAACAGCATAGCTCCCGAAGGCCCGTCAAACAAGGCCCCGGCGCGAGGACCCCGCGGCCCAATAAAATCGGGGCTGCCACGCCCTATCACTTCCGTGGCAAGAATCTGACTCCCTACGGCGGCTTGCTGCCCGTCGCCACCCTGCTCGAAAAACTCGGCTTCCAAGCGCTGCTGGAAGAAACCCTCACGACCAAACGGATCACCCGAGCCATGAGCCCCTACCAGTTCGTGCTGGCCCTCGTGCTCGGCCTCTATGTCGGCTTTGCGCGGCTCAACCAACTCCGCTTCATCGCTCGCGACCCCATCCTGACCGGCATCTTGCGAGTGACGCGTCTGCCGCCGCAGTCCACGCTGTGGCGCTTTCTGGCCTCGCTGCACCTCAACGTGGCGAAGCAGATCCTTTCCATTCAGCGCCAGCTGCGGGAACGAGTCTGGGCCGCGGCCCACGTGAAGTTGGAGACGGTGACGCTGGACACCGACACCACCGTGCATACCCTCTACGGCCGCCAGATGGGCGGGCGCAAGAGCTACAACCCCAAGAACAAGGGCAAGCGCAGCTACCAGCCGATACTGACCTTCCTGGCCGAGACGCGCGAATACCTGATGGGCGGGTTGCGCAACGGCGACCGGCCCACGGGCCGACAGATCGCCGCCCACCTCGAGAGTGCTTTCCGGACTTTGCCGGGCGGCGTGAAGAAAATCCTGGCGCGGGCCGATTCCGGCTTTTATTGCTGGGAGGCGGTGGAGGCCTATGAAAAGGCGGCTTGTCAGTTCGTCATCGTGGCGCGCAAAACGCGGCGCCTGGTCGAGCGCTTGCAGCAAGCAGAATGGAAACCCTCCCCCCGCTCCGACGCGGACGCGGAATGCGAATTCCTCTACCAACCGCAAGGCTGGGCGCGGGCCTGCCGTTTCCTGGCGCTGCGTTACGAAAACGAGCCCAAGGCCGGCGCGGCCGAGCAATACCAGTTGTTCGCCACCAGCGCTTACACCTACCGCGTGTTTGTCACCAATCTGGCCGAGCCGATCGCGGCGGTGGTGTGGTTTTACAATCAGCGCGCCGGAGCCGAGAACCTGATCAAGGAGGCCAACAACGACGCCGGGCTGGCGGCCCATCCCTCGCGCCGCTTTGACATGAACCGCAATCACTTTCAGTTGGCCATGCTGGCCTACAATCTCAACTGCTGGCTGCTGCTGTTCAACCGCGAAGCCCAGGCCAGCGTGGAGACGCTGCGGCACACCACCCTGGCGACGGCGCGGCTGCGTTTTCTGTTCGTGGCGGCCAAGATCTGGCGGCACGCCGGCAGAACGGGTGTCAGCTACAGCGATCATTATCAGGAAAAGGGCCTGTTTGAACGGCTGATGCGACGGCTGCGGGCGATGGGGCCGCCGGGATCGAGCTTGGCGCCGGTGGTGGAGGGTGCGCTGAGCTGAGGGGCACTCCATGCATAAATTTTCATGCACTCGCCGCAACGTACTGGGAACACGCCGCTTGCCAGCCCGCTTTTGCCCTGCCGGGATCAGGAGGCGGCTCAAACGGGGAGGGAAACAGCAGAAAAGACGACTTGCGAAATCACTGAGTTGACACGAGTGCCGCTATCGCCACAACTCCATCGACGATGGCTACGCCGAATCTGTGCATAATTCAGGTGGTACGAATTGCAAAGAGGAACCTTGACGAAAAAGGGGTACACGCAGAAATCCAACAAGCGGATGTTGAAAACTTGCCTTATCAGGACGGGGTCTTCGATACGGTGGTCACTACCATGTCGTTCACCGGCTATCCAGACGGGGCCAAAGCCATGGAGGAGATGCACCGGGTGCTGAGGGATCAGGGCAGGCTGATCCTGATTGATATCACCTGAATTATGCACAGATTCACTTTGCGAGTGTGGCTGCGTTCGTAGCGGGTTGGCGGTCGTCGTGAGGTGGTAGCTCGGCAACTGGTCTTTTGGCTTCTCCGTGTCCGGTTTCCCTTCCCGCCCAGAATCCGCGTCGTCAAAACCTCGCTCGGAAGTGACGTGTTTCCAGTGCGTTACGGCTAGTGCATAAAATTTTATGCATAGCGCATAGCCAGGCTCTCAGATCAGCGCCCTCCCGACCACCGGCAGCAAGCCGCCGTAGGGAGTCGGCTTCCTGCCGCGGAAGTGGTAAGGCGTCGAAGCCCCGATTTTATTGGGCCGCGATGCCGTCACGGCTGGGCCTTGTTGGACGGGCCTTTGGGAGCTATGCTGTTTTCGTCTGGTAACCATGTGGGTGACTTCCTTGGGGTTGGCTGGCGAAGCTGGAATCTTTGCCAGCCGACCTTTTTACCCCATGTTTTAGGGGGTCCCCAATGGTCCCTTGCGGCTCAGCCCTCCTCAGGTCCACGCCGCAGTGCATAATTCAGGTATCAACTACCCTCGTGACCAGAATTGGTTGGGCACGAAGCTAACGAAGCTGTGGGCTTCCCTCGGGGACATCATCCGGGACATGCATGAACTCTTCGAGCGATTTGGGTTTGAATACACGGATCAGGAGATAGGAGGATTTGGTAGTGTGCACATGTACGTAGCTACGAGGATGTCGATTTGATCACCAAATGAAATTGGAAAGATTTTCTGACGAGACCATCCACATTATCGCCCGCGACCATTTGCCGCCGCCGATTGGGTACGTGAACCCACCTGGCGGATTCTTGCGCGACAAGATGATCCACTACTTTGATTTGCCCCCCTGGCTTGCGCATGAGAGACCAGCCGAAGTGTACACAATGGGTTCATGCCTCATCGATCCGGCCATCGGGCAAGCCGGTGATACCGACACCGCCATGGTGATTCTGCGGTTCCCAAGCGGAATGCTCTGTACCATTGAAAATAGTCGACGCGCCATCTACGGCGTCGATGATCGTATAGAGGTTTTTGGGGCGAAAGGCATGTTACAGTCAGCCTCCCCCGCATTAGTTGCGACACTATACGGAAACGGGCATCCTACAAGGTACTCATCCCAACTCCTATGGGGAAGAAAGCTTCGCGGCCGCGCTCGATGCATTCATCGCCACGGTCGAGACGAACACCGCGGTTTCACCGTCGTTACAAGACGGCTTACACGCCCAACTCATCGCCGAAGCAGCCGTCGAATCGTTGCAGACAAACCAACCAATCGCAATCAAGTACGATTTGTCATAGGGTGCCAACTGAATTAGGCCAATCCAAAGAAATGCGCCGGATCATTTTTCCCCTAGCCGATCGCTAATCGGCACGATCCTGCGGCACATCGGAAACCGAAGGCCGCCTCGCGGTATCCGACATAGCCAAAATTACGGCTTGATGCGCTAAGCACCGTCGGTCGGCTGTCCCAGGAGCCTCCCTTCAGGACACGCGCTCGACCGGTTTTTGGACCCGTCGGATCGTTGCGTGGGCTCGACTTGAAGTAGGCGCGATCAAACCAGTCTTCGCAGCACTCCCACATATTTCCGCCTGTGTCCAGCAGGCCGTACGGGCTCGCACCTGCAGGACGGACTCCAACGGCGGCGTTTCCCTCATATCCCCAGTTGCGCCGGAACACGCCCCGCGCCGGATTCGGTGGCTCGCTTCCCCAGGGCCACAAGCGGCCGTCGGTGCCCCGTGTCGCCTTCTCCCTCTCAGCCTCGGTCGGAAGGCGTCCACCAGCCCACTCGCAATATGCCCTAGACTCGTCCCACCTCACAAAAGCCACGGGATAGTTGTCGTGGGCGCCCCAATAGGGATCAGGGGGCAGCGGGCGCCCCGTCGCCGCAGCGAAGCGCCGGAAGCGTTCTACTGTCACGGGCAGTCTGTCCATCAAGAACGACGAGACGTAAACCGTGTGCGGAAGCGGGGCCCCTTCCGTTTCGAGATTCCCCATCAGGAATTCGCCCTCGGAGATTTGCACCATGATCGCGCCGTCACGTTCGCGGCGGTACTCCATGAAACCCTCCGAGTTCTTCTCGTCAGGCGTGAGGAAAGGCTGGGGGACGGTCCGTGTATCCATTGGCTCAGGTGACACGACAGCGGTTTTCCCTTTCACAATCGACACGATACGCCGGGCAACCTGGTCGGATGTTCCACGGATACGGAGCTCCCTTTGGCCAGTCCGGACACCTGTAATCAAAGAGGTGCCCTCCTCCCCGACGCGTCCTGCAACCCCTCCATCCAGAAGTATCTCCGACCCCGGAGCAGCTCCCCGGACGGCCAGGGAAGCGTACTCCGTGGCCTCCGGGCGGCCGGCCCAACCTGCCTGGATACGGAGCATAACCTCGTCAACGCCCAAGGCCATTGATCCTTCTGCACCGTCCGTCAAAAGCGGTACGAAAAATTCCTCCCCCTCTTCAAGCCGGAATGTCCGCTGGGCGGTTCCAAGATCGTCGTACAACGGATTGCCTTCGGTAGAGAACCCCCTCAAACGGTGGGAGCGCACCGTGAGTGAGAGTCGCCCCCCCTCACCGGGGCCTGGGTCCATGGCTCCTGGGTCCCAACCTACCGTCACCGACAAGTCGTGGCGATACAACGGTATCGAACCATCTCCAGAGACTGTAGGGGCGACGCCGGTTGCACACTGGAGGGCCGCGCTGCTGGCGGCAAAACCCGAATTCCCGGAGCGTTCGGCCTCGCCGAGCGAACTCCACAAAGCAGCGGGACCGCCGGTCAAACTCTGGACTACCTGACAGGTATCGGGTGGCGCATCAGGGCGGTTTACCAGCGTTTCTATCCGCACCTCGATGCGGCGAACGGGCTGCTGCCCTCCTACCGGCTCTTGGGTCGAGCCCACGGGATCACGATTGTCATCGTCCTGGGCGCAACGGAATCCCCGCATCGGATTCGGCCAAGTCGGGTCCGTTCCCTGCCTATAGGCACTGCGGCCTGAAAACGACGGGCTCATCCAACCCCCGCCGCGAGACACGCGCCGCGTTCCAGACTCGGGTCCCTTCGGATTATCCGCAGGGCTGTTCGCGTAAAAGGCCTCGTCGTACCAGTCCGAACACCACTCCGCGACGCTTCCAGCAAGATCGAGGACTCCATAGGGGCTTACACAGTCCGGGTAGGCGCCAGCCGCGGTAGGCTCGTGTGGGCCTCCGTCGCGTGTGTTGCACCGCCACGGCGCCCAATCATTCCCCCACGGGTACCGCCCCAGGTCGTCGCCGCGCGCTCCCATTCCGCCTCGGTTGGTAGCCGGGCCCCGGTCCAAGCGCAAAAAGCGTCGGCGTCCGCCCAGGTAGCGTTCGAAACCGGATAGTCCTCCGGCATTCCCCACACGGGTGGTTTCGGGCTAGGCCGGCCCGACTCATCAAGGAACCGCCGGTACTGGCCCCACGTGACCTCAGTTTTATCGATGAGAATGCCTTCAACTCGCGCGAGATGCTGTGGGTCTTCGGGGGCCTCGCCCTGATCCTCAGGGCTTCCCATTTGGAACTCGCCGCCGGGGACCCGGACCACAATCCCGCCGTCTCTTTCACGCCAGAACTCTTCGGCCCCTTGCGGGTTGCGTCCAAGCGGACGCAGCCCGTCCTGTGATGCCGGCGAGTTCTCCATGAGAGCGAGCGACAGACTAGTCTGCCGTCCCTTTTCCACGCGCGCGCGTGCCTGCGCCTCGCGCCCCGACGCATCGCGAATAACAACCACTCGCTCGCCCGTCCGCACCGGGCCGAGGAGAAAAGGTTTCGCCTGAAGCGTCCGTCCCACGAAACCTCCGTCAAGGAAGATCTCAGCCCGCGGAATATCAGCGGTAATCGCGATTTCGCCGTACTCAGTGGGAGGTTCAGACCCCAGTTGTGTCGCCTGAAACTTCAAGAGGAGCTCGAGCACCTGGAATTCATCTCTTTCTCTCGGGCTCGCTATGAGGGTCGGGATGGCCATACCGCCGCCCTCGGGAACGCGCAAGGTTCGCTTTTCGATCTGCGTCTCATAGACCGGAGCGCCATCGTCCGAAAAATCGGTCAGCTTTCGGGAAGAGATCGCGGCGTCAATGACGACCACACGATCGGAGACGCGCACCCGGCCTAACTCCACATCTACTAACAGGTAAGGGTGTCCCCGAAGCGACCACTCGGGGGACTCCCGATCAGAGCCGGCGGCGCATCCACTTCGCGAACGAATCGCCTTCCAGTCGGAACTAGGATCGCTAAGCACCTCTCCGTAGAGGACGCTCCATCGTATCGTTTCACCAGTCTGGAAGATGCCTTCGAGCTGACACCGCTGGAACGCGGGTCCTTCAAAAGAGTTTTCGATCAGATCAAGGCGCACCCAAACGCTGTTTGCGTCGGCAGCCAGGCAGATGGGGACACCCCAGGCCGTCATCATGACAGCGAACAAGCAACCCCAAACCCCCGCCCTACTGCTGCGCTCAATCTTCAATGTTTCCACTGCTACTTGCCGGCCACCATCAGCAGAGTATCAATCGCTACCTTAAAGCTGGTGTACGCCTGGGCGCCGCTAAGGTTCTTGACCGCCCTGATGGACGGCTCGTCCTTTGTCAGACCAAAGAAGAATGCCGGGGTTCCCCTGACACCCGCTGCGCTGCCCTCGGCCAGGTTCTTGCGGACACTGTCGGCATGCCTACCACTGTCAAGACATCCCTTAAGTGCGGCCTCGTCGAGGCTGACAGCCTTCGCGTGCACGATGAGGTCATCCGCCTTCAGAGCTTGTTGGTTTGAGAGGAGCTTGTCGTGCATCTCCCAATACTTACCCTGTTCGCCGGCGCAGTGAGCGGCCTCGGCGGCTTTGAACGCGTCCGGGTGTATCCTCTCCAGAGGGTAGTCCCGGAAGACGTATTTCACTTTTTCCTTCTCGATATACTCGCTGAGGATCTGCGGAAACGTCTGCTGGAAATTGCGCTTGCAGAACGGACACTGAAAATCAGAGAATTCGACGATGGTCACCGGGGCGTCCTTCTCCCCCAGAAACGGAGCTCCGTCAACGCTTACGTCGGACTCCTGGAAGCCTTGGGGCCGTGCGGGCGCGGCAGCAGGCCGCTGTTGCAGCAACTGTTTGATCGTTGCGAGTTCGTTCTGGATAACCTTTAGGCTATCCCGAACAGCGTCGATATCACGCCGCATCCCCTTGAACTCATCCTCGGATTGAGAATACGCCGCCGGCGTGCAAACTCCCGTAATTATCTACTTGCCGCAAGGGTGGGTGCCGTGGTAGCCTCGCTTTTATGCTATCGCCATCCGCTAGGCAGAAAATTGCCAATGAGGCTATCAACTTTATACTTCAGGCTTTCTACGCTGGCGTGGTGTACTCCGTGTTAGCAGCAGGTGGAACAATATACGCTTGGATTACCGGAGCGGATCAGCAATGGGTTTTTTTTTGGGCCTAGGTGCGCTCGGAACCCTGTTTCTTGTCTTGGTGACCACTGGTGTCGTCGTTTGGCAACGCTCCAAATCAAAGCCGCTACAGACGGTTGGTCGTAAGGGATATTTGGATTTCAGAAAGGACGCGGAGGCTGCAATTCACCAACTACAAGTGGACATCCCCAAGATTACGGCAATAAATCAGCGGATGGGCGAGATCGCGTCGAATGCTTCAAAACGTCCAGATACATCCTCGCACCGCGCGATCCACGCAGGAGTCGTAAAGGTATCAAAAAAGATCAATCGGCAGGCGAGCATTATGAGGATTCGCTCGGGTCCCGTAAAGCGCAACGTTGACCTACTCATCGAAAGCATAACCGGATGGTCTGATTGGGTCCGGAAGCGGCAGGGACCAGATGAAATTCAGTCGCTTCTCCCACTGATCCGATCTATTGGGGCTCCGCTTCAACAGACTATTTCTAGTCTAGAATCGTTTCAGGCGAGTCTACAGGTGAACATTCGAGAGATGAGTCAGGAGATGGATTTGGCTGGAGGGGCATTTCACAGTGAAATGGACGCGGTTCTCAAGCGGATAAAGCAGCTCCGTGCGTGCTGTCAGCAGCAGATTTCCCTATTAGATCCTTATACTTCAGGGAGTCCGAGTTAATGAGCCGCAGCAGGGTGTCCCGAAACAAATACGGATTGTTCCGATTGTCGAACCGAAACTCGAACTCATCAAGGTAGGCAGGAAGATGCTTCACGCTGACTTTATGATAGGCACCGACAACAGACCGCTTGAAGAGCGAGAACGCGCCCTCGATCGAGTTCGTGTGGACATCGCCGCGAACCCACTCGTCAGCGGAATGGTTTACGCTCTCGTGCTTGGTTTTCTCATCGCCAATGCCTTTGTAGGCTTCGTAGTCGTCGGTATAGATGTTCTCGGCATCCGGGGCGTGCTCCTCAATGAATCCGTGAAGCGTTTCGCGATTGCGCCGCTTGCCGACCGTCAGCCGGATATTGCCATCGCGTTCGATAGCCCCGAGAACCATCGTTTTGTTCCCCGTGTATCCCCGGCCCATGCCCTTGGCCTTACCGCCGACCCAGGTCTCATCGACTTCGACGGTGCCTTCAAGGGGCTCGGTGTCGGCGTCCTTCATGGCGGCTCGGATACGATGGCAGAGATACCAAGCGGTCTTGTAGGCTACTTTCAGGGTGCGCTTGAGTTGGTTGGCCGAAATCCCTTTGCGGGATTCGCACATCAGGTAGATGGCCGCGAACCACTTGGGAAGCGGCAAGTGAGAATCATGGAAGATTGTCCCGGCGGTAACGGAGAACTGGTACCGGCATGAGTCGCAATCGAACTGTCCGCGCTTGTGGATTCGAGAGATCTTCTCGTTTTCGCATCGTGGGCACTGTATACCCTTGGGCCATCGTAAGCCCTCAAGGTAGGAGCGGCATTTCTCTTCAGAGTGGAACCGGTCCATTAGCGTCATCAAATCGATATTTGCGGTGGAAGCCATAGCTATGACCAGAAAGAAACCAGAGAAGGATCTAACGACCGACGAAGCGATGCGGAGGATCTTCCCGAAGAAGGTACGCGAAGAACTTCACCGAGTAGCGCACGAGAAGGACGACAAAGAACTGAAAGGAAAGAAGACAACCCGATCACAAGAATAGTGTACTACCTGAATTATGCACAGATTCACTTTGCGAGTGTGGCTGCGTTCGTAGCGGGTTGGCGGTCGTCGTGAGGTGGTAGCTCGGCAACTGGTCTTTTGGCTTCTCCGTGTCCGGTTTCCCTTCCCGCCCAGAATCCGCGTCGTCAAAACCTCGCTCGGAAGTGACGTGTTTCCAGTGCGTTACGGCTAGTGCATAAAATTTTATGCATAGCGCATAGCCAGGCTCTCAGATCAGCGCCCTCCCGACCCCCGGCAGCAAGCCGCCGTAGGGAGTCGGCTTCCTGCCGCGGAAGTTGTAAGGCGTCGAAGCCCCGATTTTATTGGGCCGCGAGGCCGTCACGGCTGGGCCTTGTTGGACGGGCCTTTGGGAGCTATGCTGTTTTCGTCTGGTAACCATGTGGGTGACTTCCTTGGGGTTGGCTGGCGAAGCTGGAATCTTTGCCAGCCGACCTTTTTACCCCATGTTTTAGGGGGTCCCCAATGGTCCCTTGCGGCTCAGCCCTCCTCAGGTCCACGCCGCAGTGCATAATTCAGGTACTATGGTTATGACCTTGTGTCAAGTAGATTATTACGCAAGTTTGTGCGCATCCTGAGCGCGCCGGAACTGCACGACGTGATTGCGGTAACCACTTCGCGTCCGGGGTCCTTTGGAAAAGATGACGTCAAGGTGCCCATGGTGATGGAGCTGATGGACCCCGCCTATGCCGACCGCGACGTCGCGGAGTTCCTGAGGGCCTTCGGTCAGGCTAGCCGGGACGAGATGCCAAAGAAGGGGCCTACCTCTTCGTTGCAAGCCATGTTGCTGATCACTACTGTCCGGTTAAAAGTCGAACAGAATCAGCTGGTTAGGGTCATCGAGTAAGTTTTCGTGGGAGTCGGACGGCTGCAAGGCCTGTAAAATGGGCGTTTTCTCGAAAAGGGTAACGCTGAGAATCTGTAGAATTTAGTAGAGACTCGCCTCCAGGCCCAACCTCTTGCGCGCGATCGCGACCAGTACGTAAACCGAGACCGCGATCCAGATTTGCGTCTTCACGGCGTTCTCGCTGGTACCGTAAAACTGCTTGATCCGCAGGAGCTGCTTGATCCACTTGAAGAACAACTCGATCTGCCAACGCGACTTGTAGATGCGGGCGATGGTCAGCGCCGGGAGCGCGAAGTTGTTGGTCAGGAACTTCAGCCGCTTGTTCGTCGCGGCGTCAAAGTAGCTGATCCGCCGCAACGGGTCCGGATACGCCAGGGCCGACTCGATGGCAGTCAGTAGGACGGTCTGATCCGAGCGCACCCCCGTGGACTTGTCGACGGGATGCGAGTAGCGCCGTTGGCGCAAGATGTTCTTCTTGGTTCGCACGACGAAGAACGACGAGCAGAGGGTGAACACGAAGAGACGTTCGAAATCGACGTAGGCCCGATCCATGACGTAGAAGGCGCCGGGCTCGGGGAGGAACTCGTCGAGGATGTTGACGTCGTGCGTTTTGCCAGCGGTAATGCGGATAAACGTGGGGATGTTACCCCGCAGGTCCAACAGCGTGTGCATCTTCAGGGCGGCCTTGTGCCGGCGGAACTTGGCCCAGGGGAACAGCGAGAGGCACAGATCGATGGTGGTCGAGTCCAGAGCGTAGAGACTTTGATCGAGATCCACGCCGATCGGATCGCGGGCGTACAAAGGCCGCGCGATGCGAATCAAGACCTGGGCGAAATCGGCATAGATCCGCCAGTCGCGCGACTCGTTGGCGTCGGCCAGTGTGGAGCGCGCCACCTGGGAGCGGAATCCCCTGTGGTAGAGCTTGGCGCCGAGCGAACGCAGGCACGCTTCGATGTCGCGCAGGCTTTCGCGGTAGGTCAGCTGGGCGAACGCCATGCAGAGGAACTGATCCCAGCAGGAAAAGCCGCGCCATCTGCGATCCCCGTCGTAGCGGCTTACGCAGCGGCGGAATTCGCGATCCGGAAGGAAGCTGATCAACTGGGAGAATACGGTGCGGCCGAGGTTCATGAACCATTGTCGGCCGCCTCCGAAGTCGTTCCAGCCGTCCTTCGCCGTTCAAATCGCGGCAAGGGGAAAACAGCCCTAAGCTATGCTGGAACACTCAGTTGCCGCTCGCCAGTGAGTCGTTAACCGGACAGTAGTGGTTGCTGATGAACTCGAAAGTCATCTTGGATCGCGTGCTGGCGAAAGGAAACAGCCGCGTCGAACAGTTGGTGAAAGCGCGTCATAGCGACCGCCTTCTGATCGCGCAACTGCACAAGGACCGAACCGGGAGCGAGATGGCCCCCGAGGAGCTTGAATCGACGCTCGACCGACTTATGGTGGAGAAGATCTATCTGGCGACATTGGCGCGTCAGCCGACGGCGCAGGAGAGAGAAGTGGCGATGGCGGCAATTCAGCCTGATCCAACGCGCGGGGCGCAGAATTTGCAGTGGGCGCTGATTAATAGCCCGGAGTTTGTGTTTAATTATTAGAGTTGCCGGGAGACAGGACAAATGAAGAAAGTCTATGATGTCTTGCCTGCCCGGCGGGATGTCCTCAAACTGGGCACCTACAGCTTGCTGACCGGCCTGGCCGAGCAGACTTTGTGGCCCCCAAAGGTTCGTGCCACCGGCCACTCCAATCCTCGCGGTTCGGCCCGATACTGTGTCATCGTCGAAGCGGCGGGAGCAATCAGCCACACCGACACCTTCGATTTCAAGGAAGGCGAAGGCACGCCGAAAGACTTAGACATAAGGAAGATACGCAACGATTTCTACCTGTCGCACCGCTTGTTTCCTCAAGTATCCGAGTTGATGGACCGCGTCTCGGTAGTGCGATCGTTCAAGAGCCACGAGGTGGTGCATTTTCGCGGTGAGTACTACACTCGCGCCGGCCGTCCGCTGAATCCGGCGCAGGCAGCCGAGATTCCGGCGATTGGCTCGGTGATTTCCTATGAGCTGGAATCCCAGCGGCGACCCAGCGATACGTTTCCAACCTACGTGTCGTTTAATTTGCAGAACCTTGCTTTGCCGTCGGGATTCTTGCATCCGAGGTTTTCCGGACTCGACATCAATGCAACCGCCGGGGCGGGCAGCGTCGCGGCCGAGGGTGACGGGCTGCGATTGCTCGAAGAACGCTTCCAGTTACTTTCCGAGCTCGACAAAGTGACGTCGGCGGGGCGCAAGGGCCGTGGCCGGTCGTTTACGAGTTTCCGCAGTTTCCAGAAAGACGCCTATCGCATCCTCGGTGACTCGCGCTGGCCGGGTATTTTCGACAACCCCGCGACGGAAAAAAACCGCTACGGCGACAACGAGGTAGGCTTGGGCTGTTTGCTGGCCCGCAACCTGGTCAAGGCGGATGCCGGAACGCGCTTTATCCACGTCAAGCATTCCGGCTGGGACCATCACAAATATATCTTTGATCACAAAATCGAAGTCAATCACTACACCCACTGCAACAAGCTGGACCGGGCCGTGGCGAACCTGATTTCCGACCTGGCCGCTATGCCCTCACCTCGCGACGCCGCTAAGACGCTGCTCGATGAAACGCTGGCGGTCGTGCCGACCGAGTTCGGCCGCATCCCTGGGGCGCTGAACGGGGTGCAAGGACGCCACCATTACAACGAAGCCTACATTGGCCTGTTTGCTGGCGGCGGAGTCAAGGGCGGCAGGCTGATCGGCCACACCGATGCCATGGGCGAAAAGGTCGTCGATCCGGGTTGGGACCACAAGATGCAGCCCAAAACAGAGAATATTTACGCCTCGGTCTACTCCAGCCTGGGAATCGATTGGAGGAAGGAAATTCTCAATACTCCCTCCAAACGCGCCTACCGCTACGTCGATCATCTCGGCGCCACTGAAAGCTGTGTCGACGACGAAATCAAGCCGCTGTTCGTATAAGGAAAGCAGCCTGCGAGCCATTACGGAAACAATGCGGTCTAGGGCTGACCCGTCCGCAGCTGACATGTCTGCTGGTGATCGGGCTGCCGGTCATCGAGCTGCCGGTCATCGAGCCAACGGTGATCTTCGGGAGATTCGCGGAGCCCGCCTCGCGCGTCTGCTGACCCTGGCGATCCTAGGGCCCCTTGTCCATCTCGTAGCCGACGACGGGCCTATTAGCCCAGTTCCTGAAGGCATGGTCCTGATTCCAGCCGGCGATTTCATGATGGGAAGGACCAAACTAACCGATGACGACAAGACAGGTATGCGGCCGCTCATTCTGCGCGACGACTTGCCCGTCCACAAGGTATGGCTTGACGCCTATTTCATGGACGCCAATGAGGTCACCCACGCCGACTACGCGAAGTTCATCGAAGCGAGGAAGCACCCGCCGCCCTACCACTGGCTGGAAGGCAAGTACCCGGAGAGCCACGAGCTTTATCCGGTTTTCAACGTTAGCTGGGATGATGCCGGGGCCTACGGCGGCTGGCAAGGGAAGCGGCTCCCAACCGAAGCCGAGTGGAAGCGAGCGGCACGCGGCGACAAGGAAGCGCGTGATTATCCCTTTGGAGATAACATTGACAGCAAAAGGGCGCTCTGTAACGTCGCCACGGGATCGGGACCGGTCGGAGAGTTCTCGGCCAATGGTTTGGGACTCTACGATATGGCGGGAAGCGTCTCGGAGTGGTGCTCGGATTGGTTCGAGCGCACCTACTACGCGGCCTCTCCAGAACGCAATCCGCGAGGGCCCGAAAAGGGGCTCTACAAGATCATTCGCGGCGGTGCCTGGTCCGACGGACCAAAACGCGTGACGGTCTTCTTTCGAAATTGGGTCCGTGCCAACCAGCGCACGCCCAACCTTGGTTTTCGCTGCGCTCAAGATGCCGCACGCTGAGCTTGCGGGCCCAGCGGCCAAGGTGTCAGATCATTAGCCGTTTGACTCTTGAGCCACTTAACCGAGGGTGTCGATACACATAACGAAAGGCCGCAGGTCTCTGTCGAGCCCTTCTCTACGGGTTTTCAATAAGCTTTCGCGGGCGGCCAGAATCCTTGTGGACGGATTATGGATTTGACGCGGGCTGTGTCTATGCGGCAGCATGATAGCGATGGCTCAGAATCTAAACCAACCCAAGCAGCCCAACGTAAACCTCGTTGCCGGTCCCGACTACCGCGAATCCTACGCGAACAGCGTTCAGATCCGCGTCAACGTTTGGGACTTTTTTCTCATGTTTGGAACCATCCACCAAACGACGGAGGAAAACGTGGAGATACGCAACTTCCAGGGGGTTTACTTCAGCCCGCAACAGGCAAAGGCATTGCTGGGAGTACTGCAGCAGAATATCGCTCAGTACGAAAATGCCTTTGGCGAAATCAAGCTGGACCCGAACGCAGCGCAGGCAACAGCGGTGCACTAACACAGGGTCTTGCAAAACAGTAAGCGGATGCTTGTCACCCCACTTCAAGCCCGTTAGAATCAATAGTTCTTCCTAACACCACGGAGGATGTATGGACATTGAGCAAAAGGTCAAAGAAATCATTTGTGAGCAGCTGAGCGTGGAAGAGTCCGAGGTGACTCGAGACGCGTCGTTCGTCGAAACCCTCAACGCCGATTCGCTTGACATCGTCGAGCTGATCATGGCGTTTGAGGAAGCTTTCAGCATCGAAATCCCCGATGACGAGGCGGAGAAAATCCGAACTGTTGATGACTCCATCAAGCACATCGAGGCGCACACCAAGAAGAAGTAAGCCGGCGTCGAATCCAAAGTAGTCCTTCATTCATCAAACAGGTAGGGGCGGCTAGATTGTCACGAAGAGTTGTTATTACAGGGGTCGGCTTGGTGTGCCCGGTTGGAGTGGGCACCGAAGAAACTTGGAGCGCGCTCCTAGAAGGAAAGAACGGCATTGAGGCAATCACATTGTTCGATGCCACGGACTTCCCCTGCCGCATCGCCGGCGAAGTGAAGAATTTCGACCCGCTCGACTTCGTTGCCCGGAAGGAGTTAAAGAAGATGGGCAGGTTCATCTTCTTCGCGATCGCCGGCGCGGAATTCGCGCTCAAGGCGTCGGAGTTGAAGGTGACTCCAGAAATTGCCGAGAGAGTTGGCGTCTACATCGGCAGCGGTATCGGCGGATTCGACGTGATCGAACGTGAGCACCTCAATCTTCTCAGCGGAGGGCCCCGCCGGATCTCTCCCTTTTTCATACCCGCAAGTATTGTAAATCTGGCATCGGGCCACGTCTCGATTCGCAGTGGAGCGAAAGGACCCAATTCCGCCACGGCCACGGCCTGCACGACAGGCGCGCATGCGGTGGGCGACTCTTTCAGAATTATCTCCCGGGGAGACGCGGACGTGATGATTTGCGGCGGCGCTGAGGCTGCGATTACGCCAATGGGAGTCGGCGGATTCGCATCCATGCGTGCGTTGTCTAGGCGCAATGACGACCCCCAACACGCCAGCCGGCCGTGGGATGCGGACCGCGACGGATTTATCGTCGGTGAAGGCGCCGGCATCTTGATGCTGGAGGAACTGGAGTTCGCGAGGCGGCGAGGGGCGCCTATCCTGGCCGAAGTGGTGGGGTATGGAATGAGCGGAGATGCCCATCACATTACCTCTCCGCCCAACAACGCGGACGGCGCCTCCCGTGTGATGAGAAACGCCATTGCCGACGCGGGCATCCAGCCAGCGGATATCTCCTACATCAACGCCCATGGGACATCGACGCCGGTTGGAGACCGTATCGAGTCCAATGGAATCAAGGGGACGTTTGGGGATCATGCGCGTAAGATTGCCGTCAGCTCGACCAAGTCGATGACGGGTCACCTGCTCGGTGGCGCGGGCGGATTGGAAGCGGGTGTTGTCGTTCTCGCACTTCGGGATCAAATCGTACCTCCGACCATCAACCTCGTTACGCCGGATCCGGAGTGCGACTTGGACTATGTGCCCGACAAAGCTCGCGAGATGGAGATGGAATACGCCCTGACCAATTCGTTCGGATTCGGCGGAACCAACGGCGCCCTCATCTTCAAGCGATACTCCGACGGCTAGTCAAATCGCCCGCGCGATCGCGAAGCACTCTCTAGCGCCTCGACATCATGAACATCTTTGTTTGCCTGAAACAGGTGCCTGCTCGGGACTCGGTCATCCGCGTCGACGACGCTGGCTCCTGGATCGAAGAGCCGGATCTGAGCCATGAGATGAACGAGCCCGACGCTTTCGCACTCGAGGAAGGGCTTCACCTGAAGGAAAAACATGGCGGCGAAGTGGTCGCCGTCTCGGCCGGCCCAGGGCGTGCGGGCTCGGCCATTCGTGAGGCGCTCGCGAAAGGGGCCGACCGGGGAATCCTGATCGAAGATGACCGCTTCGGCGACGCCGATACCCTGGCAACCGCAAGGGCTCTCGCTGCGGCTCTCAAGAAAGAAAGCTGCGATCTGATCCTGACCGGTTTGCAGTCCGATGACGCTGGGTTCGGCCAAACGGGTGTGATCTTAGCGGAATTGCTGGGCCTGCCGCACGCCACAATCATCATGGAAGTCAATGCCCAAGACGGCGAAGTCAATGGCCAAGACGGCGCGATTACGGTCAAGCGGGAGCTGGAGGCGGGCTGGTTTCAAAACGTCGATATTCCACTGCCTGCTTTGCTAACGATCCAGTCAGGCATCAACAAGCTGCGCTACGCCACGCTGATGGGCATCAAGAAGGCGAAGAACAAGCCTTTGCAGCGCTACTCGCCGGATGAGCTGGGAGTTGACCTCGCACCCAGCCAGATCATTCGCCGCTTGTATACACCGCAAAAGACCAAACAAACACAGTTCCTGGAAGGCTCGCCCAAAGAGGCGGCCGCGAAACTGGTCGAAAAACTCAAGTTCGAGGCTCGCGTGCTATGAGTGTTCTGGTTGTCACCGAACATCGGGCCGGCAAGTGGCACAAGATGTCTTGGGAAGCCCTGGCGGCGGGGCAGCAAATCGCCGAAGCTCTCGTCACGGACGTTTCTGTTGCGGTTTTGGGATCGAATGACAGTGGGCCGGCCGTTGACTCGCTCGCGCAAGAACTGGCGGGGAATCAGGTCTCCCGCGTTCTTGCCGTCCAGCATGAATTGCTGGGTGACTACACTCCCGACGGCTACGCTTCTGCTCTGCGGCAGCTAATTGAAAAGGTTTCGCCGCACTTGGTATTGTTTCCTCATACTTACCAAGTTCGCGACTTTGGTCCGAAACTGGCGACCTCCCTGGAACGGCCCTTCTTGAGTGACGCCATCGCGGTTCGAGTTGAGGAAGGCGAACTGGTTTTCGTGCGCCAGCTTTTCCAGGGCAAGATGAATGCCGACGTCGCCCTGGCCGGCAGCGCACCCTACTTTGCGTCGATCCAATCGGGAGCTTTCCGGCCCGATTCCCTGAAGAAATTCGAACCCGCCGCGCCGATCGAGAATGTCGCGGTCTCACTAGAAAGCGGTGACATCCGGACGCGTCCCGGCGAGTGGTTCCGCCAGTCAAAAGGCGAGGTGGATCTGACTTCCGCCGACATCATTGTTTCCGTGGGACGCGGCATCAAGGACCCTGAAAACATACCGCTCGCCGAAGATCTGGCCAAGGCTCTGGGCGGGGAGATCGCGGCCTCTCGTCCCATTTGCGACAACGGTTGGTTGCCTTTGGAGCGGCAGGTCGGCAGCTCGGGCCAGAGCGTTTCTCCGAAGTTGTATTTGGCGCTAGGAATCTCCGGCGCCATCCAGCACGTGGTCGGCATGAAAGGCTCGAAAACGATCGCGGCCATCAACCAGGACCCGAGTGCTCCGATCTTTGAGATCGCGGACTATGGCATCGTTGGGGATTTGTTCGAGGTGGTGCCGGTTTTGACGGAAGCCATCAAGCAAGCAAAGCAAGAGTAGCGCAGGCGGCTTCTCCGGTCGCCCCGACCGTCTTGTAGACCTGTGCGCTGTGCCGGCTAGGATCGTCCTCTCACCCAGGACTCACGCAGCCCTGTGGACGGACTTGTGGTGGAGGCGCATCAACTGGGTGGCCTTGAGCGGCAAGATCGCATAGGCCTGGCCGTCATCATCACTGAACTCAACTTCGTAAGCGCCAGGAGCAAGACGCTCCACGACAGCGCCCACCTGCCCGCGGACGAGCCCAAGGGCGGGAACGTTCTCGGTAAGCGCTACCTCAGCGAATAGAGGAATCTCCGACATCGACATTTTCATTTTAACAGTACCCAGCAACTAATCAAACGCGGTATGCGGTCTGGAGGGGAGACTATCCACGCGCCGCGAACGGTGGCCTGGCGATCGTGGTGCTTTAAGGTAAAATCGAGGCGGTACCGCTCCCCGTATTGATCGGTTCGAATCAAAACGGCCTGGCACTGCTGAGCAGCTCGTATGAGGGCATCTCGTAGCTCGTCCGCATCCTCAGCCGTCAAGCCGAGCACCGAAGCGAACACACGAGCTTTGTGACGACCCCTGCGGTTGCTTGAGTTCAAAATATAGTCTCGGATTCTTGCAAGTTCGACAACCGCGCGATCCGCGTTAGCCAATGTCAACTCCCATCGTAGGCAGAAACTAGATCGGCGCGTTACTGCCAAAAAGGGGTTCCCGAACTTGGGTCCGGTGGGAGTTCTCACGGTCAACTGCTGGACCGAACGGAATCAACCCCTGTAGTCCGCGATATGATCCGGTCTGATAGCCTCGAAGACGCTCCTCATGATCTCGCCGCTCATCCTGCTTCTCGCCATCGCCCTCAGCCTCGGATACTTCCTCAAGGTCGTCTGGCGCCGACTCGAGCCAATTCGCGCGGCGAAGTCTTCCCTGCCCCGCGTTCAACTCTTTCCCAAGCTGTGTACCACCTTCATCGAGGTCATGTTCCAGACGCGCGTCATTCGCGACCGGCCCTTGGCGGGGACTCTACATGCTCTCGTCATGTGGGGGTTTTTCGCGTTCGGGTGGGTCAGTATGGAGCACATGGCAGCCGGGTTCGCGGGGCTAGCCGGCGCTGAACCCGACACTAGTTGGTACGGCACATTTGCCGCCGTCTGGGCCCTCGCAGTTTTAGTTGGCATCATCGGCCTCGCCTATCGGCGCTTCGTCATCCGCCCGCCGCAGCTTGGGGAGAAAATATCGGCCTCTTCCGGCATCGTCGCACTGCTGATCGTGCTGCTGATGACCACCTACTTGCTGAGTTGGCGCGGATTTGCTACCGCTAGCGCGGCCTGGCAAATCAATTGGTGGCTCCACACCGCTTGCCTGTTGGGGATGCTATGGGTCATTCCTAACTCGAAGCATTTGCACCTCGTGCTGGGGCCGGTCGCCATCTTTTTCCGAGGAGAAACCACCAGCAGCATCCGTGCTCTTCGCGACGACGATGACGACGACTTCGGAATGCTGAGCTTCAACGATCTCTCGGCGAAAGACATTCTCGATGTCAACTCCTGTGTCGAATGTGGACGGTGCACCGACGTCTGCCCCGCAAACGTGATCGGCGGAACCCTTAATCCCAAAGAAGTGATTCTGCAAATGCAGCATGGCCTGCTGGCCGGAGCCGGCGTAGTGACGGGAACGACTCCGGAAGTCGAGAGGGGAGAAGCCTGGGTTCGAGAGGAGGATTTGTTTCAATGCCTGTCTTGCGGAGCCTGCGAACAAGCATGTCCGGTGGGAATCGAGCACGTGGGGGCAAAGATCCTCGACTTGCGGCGAGGACTCGTCAGTGAGGGCCGAACGCACAACGAAAATGTGACCGAGCTATTCACCACGATGGAGCGCTCGCCGCACAACCCTTGGAAGCTTTCGCACGACGTCCGCGCCAAGTTTATCGACTCGGCGCAATTCCCTCTCTTCGACGGAAGCCTAGAGTGGCTGCTATGGCTCGGATGCGGCAACAGCTACGACCCGCATGGTCAGGATGTCGCCAGGGCCGTCAGCAAGATTCTCGACACTGCCGGCGTGTCGTGGGGCGTTCTCAAAAGGGAAACCTGTTGCGGCGAACCGGCCCGGCGCGCCGGCAATGAGTACCTCTCCATGGAGCTTTCGGAGAAGCTCATCGATTCGTTCCGATCGAGCAAGGTCAAGAACCTCGTCACTTGCTGTCCACACTGCACGCGTATGCTGGACGTGGACTATCGCCAAAACCCGTCCTTCGAGGAGCTGGGCATTCGGGTAGTGCATCACACCGAACTGATCGAGGAGCTTCTGCCGAAGCTGAGCCTGGAACCGACGCGTGAGACCGTCACTTATCACGACCCCTGCTACCTCGCCCGCGGCCGTGGAGTCACGGACGAGCCCCGCGCAATCATCGAGTCTTGTGGCGCCGAGCTGACCGAAATGCCGCGTCACGGCAAACAGACTTTCTGCTGCGGAGCCGGCGGGGCGCAGCTCTTCATTGCCGACGACAAGCAGGAATTACCGGGCGGCCGGGTCAATCACAAACGCTTTGCGGAGGCCGCCGGGACGGGTGTTTCCACCATTGCCGTGGCCTGCCCGTATTGCCCGATCATGCTGAAGGATGCTGCCCAGCATGCGGGACGCGAAGATATCCAAATCGTCGACGTCGCCGAATTGGTCGCCCAGAGAATACAATAGACTTCGATTCATCGAGCCCTCGTTTCATCGTTTCAAGGCTGCACTCTTATCGGATAAAGGCCGGTTAGATGCCGTTTAGGAATAATGTCTGGGAACAAATGTTTGGAACAAATTGTCAACGCCAAGTAGAAATGTCCTATTCGCTGCCAAGTAGAAATGTCCGCTTTGGGGCAGGTGGCTGGAGAGGCGATGGTAGAGTGGTTGGCGTTGAGGGCAGGGTCGCGCCTGCTCTTGATGCCCAAGGCCGAAGCGATGGAGCTGGCTCCCAAGCAATCGGCTGAAGCAGACGACCCTCTGGCCTCCCGGTCAGAGGGTTTTCTGTTCGTGACAGAGATTGCTTTGGTGAAGCTTCGGAGCGGAGGCCTTGGGCTTCGCCAACGCGACGATCGCCGGGCGCCGTTTGCCCGGCGCTCCCCATAGCGTCTTGGTTTGGCAGCGACTCCTAGTCCTGCGTATCGTCTCGCCGAGCGCCGGATGCCTGCGCCGCTTGCCACACAGGCGGGCTGTCTTTCAGATCGAAGTCCTTCATCCAGTCGCTGCTTCGCTTGCCGGCAGCTTTGCCGCCAGCCTTCTCGGCCGCTGCCGCAGCGGGTTCCGCCTGGGCGCTCTTGGGCTGCGGGCGCTCCGATTGGGGCTGCGCGCCGCAGCGCTTCAGCGCCAGTTCGTGCTTGCCGAAGCGCGCGGCCAGGACACCGTCCAGGCGTCTCTCCACCCGCACTCGGCTGTTTCGCAGACCCGGCACAATCGCCTTGCGGTCGATTTGATAGCTCTTTCCCCGGAAGCGAATCGTGTAGTCGTTGGCGACCCGCCGCGTCTCGACCTGGCTCAGCGCCGAGTCCAGATCGTGCTCGGGACCTAGCTCGCGATGCGCCTCGTCGGGGTGAGCCGGCTGCACCCGCAACGTGGCGTTCCACCAGGGCAGAAACTCGCTTTCCAGGTAGGCGTTGGCCTGTTCGATCGTCGTGGCCCCGGCCACCCGCAGACCCTTCACCAGGCGGTCCTGGGCGGTGCCAAAGCTGCGCTCGACGCGGCCTTTGGCCTGCGGCGAATAGGCCGTGATCGATTCGATGTCCAGCTCCTGGAGCGCCCGCCCGATCTGCGTGGGAGGCAAGAGCTTGGGATCCTCGCCGGCGCTGTTTTTGGGCGTGTTGACCAACAGGCTGGCGCGGTCGGTGTAGAAGGCTACGGGTCGGCCGTTTTGTTCCAGATACGTCTTCAGCAAACGGCGATTCTCTTCGCCCGAGTCGTGCCGGACGAAGCGCGCCAGCAACTCGCTGCTGGCGTCGTCGATCATGCCGATCAGGTACAGCTTCTCCCCGCGTCCCTCCAGCCAGTCGTGCTCGGAGGTGTCCCATTGCACCAGCTCGCAGCGGCAACTGCGGCGGGGCCGCCACGGATGCGGGCGTCCTGACTTGCGGCGGCGGGGCTTCCACAGGCCCGCGGCGGCCATCCAACGGCGCAGCGTTTCGCGGCCGACTTGGACGCCGTGGCGCTGCTCGAGATACTCCGCCGTCAGAGTCGGGCCAAAGCCGGCGTAGACGGGTTGGGAGAGGATTGCCACGGCTTGTTTTTCCGCCTTGGCGCTGAGCTTGCGGTTGGACGCGCGGCCCCGCGCGGCATGGACCACGGCCTGGTCGCCTTCGCTGCGAAGCTTCGCCAGCAGCCGCCTCAGATGCCGTTCGCTGAGGCCCGTCTGCTGGGCGGCCTGCTTTTGCGTGATGAGTTTTTTGTCTGCTTTGCGCAGCGCCACCAGCCGGTCGCGCTCTCGTTGTGTCATTAGTAGTTGTCCTTGCTTGCTCACCCCTCCAGGCTGACCTTGTTAATAGGACATTTCTACTTGGCACGTTTAGGACATTATCACTCGGCAGCGACAATGTTTAGAACAAATTTGATTTGATGTTTAGCGTGTGTAACCTGAATTATGCACAGATTCGGCGTAGCCATCGTCGATGGAGTTGTGGCGATAGCGGCACTCGTGTCAACTCAGTGATTTCGCAAGTCGTCTTTTCTGCTGTTTCCCTCCCCGTTTGAGCCGCCTCCTGATCCCGGCAGGGCAAAAGCGGGCTGGCAAGCGGCGTGTTCCCAGTACGTTGCGGCGAGTGCATGAAATTTTATGCATGGAGTGCCCCTCAACTCAGCGCACCCTCCACCACCGGCGCCAAGCTCGATCCCGGCGGCCCCATCGCCCGCAGCCGTCGCATCAGCCGTTCAAACAGGCCCTTTTCCTGATAATGATCGCTGTAGCTGACACCCGTTCTGCCGGCGTGCCGCCAGATCTTGGCCGCCACGAACAGAAAACGCAGCCGCGCCGTCGCCAGGGTGGTGTGCCGCAGCGTCTCCACGCTGGCCTGGGCTTCGCGGTTGAACAGCAGCAGCCAGCAGTTGAGATTGTAGGCCAGCATGGCCAACTGAAAGTGATTGCGGTTCATGTCAAAGCGGCGCGAGGGATGGGCCGCCAGCCCGGCGTCGTTGTTGGCCTCCTTGATCAGGTTCTCGGCTCCGGCGCGCTGATTGTAAAACCACACCACCGCCGCGATCGGCTCGGCCAGATTGGTGACAAACACGCGGTAGGTGTAAGCGCTGGTGGCGAACAACTGGTATTGCTCGGCCGCGCCGGCCTTGGGCTCGTTTTCGTAACGCAGCGCCAGGAAACGGCAGGCCCGCGCCCAGCCTTGCGGTTGGTAGAGGAATTCGCATTCCGCGGCCGCGTCGGAGCGGGGAGAGGGTTTCCATTCTGCTTGCTGCAAGCGCTCGACCAGGCGCCGCGTTTTGCGCGCCACGATGACGAACTGACAAGCCGCCTTTTCATAGGCCTCCACCGCCTCCCAGCAATAAAAGCCGGAATCGGCCCGCGCCAGGATTTTCTTCACGCCGCCCGGCAAAGTCCGGAAAGCGCTCTCGAGGTGGGCGGCGATCTGTCGGCCCGTGGGCCGGTCGCCGTTGCGCAACCCGCCCATCAGGTATTCGCGCGTCTCGGCCAGGAAGGTCAGTATCGGCTGGTAGCTGCGCTTGCCCTTGTTCTTGGGGTTGTAGCTCTTGCGCCCGCCCATCTGGCGGCCGTAGAGGGTATGCACGGTGGTGTCGGTGTCCAGCGTCACCGTCTCCAACTTCACGTGGGCCGCGGCCCAGACTCGTTCCCGCAGCTGGCGCTGAATGGAAAGGATCTGCTTCGCCACGTTGAGGTGCAGCGAGGCCAGAAAGCGCCACAGCGTGGACTGCGGCGGCAGACGCGTCACTTGCAAGATGCCGGTCAGGATGGGGTCGCGAGCGATGAAGCGGAGTTGGTTGAGCCGCGCAAAGCCGACATAGAGGCCGAGCACGAGGGCCAGCACGAACTGGTAGGGGCTCATGGCTCGGGTGAGCCGTTTGGTCGTGAGGGTTTCTTCCAGCAGCGCTTGGAAACCGAGTTTTTCGAGCAGGGTGGCGACGGGCAGCAAGCCGCCGTAGGGAGTCAGATTCTTGCCACGGAAGTGATAGGGCGTGGCAGCCCCGATTTTATTGGGCCGCGGGGCCCTCGCGCCGGGGCCTTGTTTGACGGGCCTTCGGGAGCTATGCTGTTTTCGTTTGGTAACCATTTGGGTGACCTCCTTGGGGTTGACTGGCGAAGCTGAAATCTTTGCCAGCCTACCTTTTTACCCCATGTTTTCGGGGGTCCCCAAATGGTTCCTGGCGGCTCAGCCCTCACCAGGTGCACCGGCAGTGCATAATTCGGGTGTTAGAATTTGCCCTGCTCGGGACGATTGCGAGTTGCCGAGCCGCCCGAAACGACAGAAACGCGCCGGACCTCTGAATGAACTCTGACCTGAACAACGTTTCGTTGGAACAACACGTTTCTCTAGGTCAACTATTGGAATTACTTGTTGTTGGAATTCCGGGCGAGCAGACTGTACTCGACAAGAATTTCGGTGACCGCTGGGAAGCCTACCGTCCGATTTTCGAAAGGCTTTTCAACTCCGGCTACGCTTCTCTGGCCCGAGACATCGCTCCGTCCCCGATTTTGATCAGCGAAACAGAAATTGAAACCAGCTTTCGTATTGTTCAGCAGCAGGAGCGGGACGTAGGGTTGGGTGTAACCTGAATTATGCACAGATTCGGCGTAGCCATCGTCGATGGAGTTGTGGCGATAGCGGCACTCGTGTCAACTCAGTGATTTCGCAAGTCGTCTTTTCTGCTGTTTCCCTCCCCGTTTGAGCCGCCTCCTGATCCCGGCAGGGCAAAAGCGGGCTGGCAAGCGGCGTGTTCCCAGTACGTTGCGGCGAGTGCATGAAATTTTATGCATGGAGTGCCCCTCAGCTCAGCGCACCCTCCACCACCGGCGCCAAGCTCGATCCCGGCGGCCCCATCGCCCGCAGCCGTCGCATCAGCCGTTCAAACAGGCCCTTTTCCTGATAATGATCGCTGTAGCTGACACCCGTTCTGCCGGCGTGCCGCCAGATCTTGGCCGCCACGAACAGAAAACGCAGCCGCGCCGTCGCCAGTGTGGTGTGCCGCAGCGTCTCCACGCTGGCCTGGGCTTCGCGGTTGAACAGCAGCAGCCAGCAGTTGAGATTGTAGGCCAGCATGGCCAACTGAAAGTGATTGCGGTTCATGTCAAAGCGGCGCGAGGGATGGGCCGCCAGCCCGGCGTCGTTGTTGGCCTCCTTGATCAGGTTCTCGGCTCCGGCGCGCTGATTGTAAAACCACACCACCGCCGCGATCGGCTCGGCCAGATTGGTGACAAACACGCGGTAGGTGTAAGCGCTGGTGGCGAACAACTGGTATTGCTCGGCCGCGCCGGCCTTGGGCTCGTTTTCGTAACGCAGCGCCAGGAAACGGCAGGCCCGCGCCCAGTCTTGCGGTTGGTAGAGGAATTCGCATTCCGCGTCCGCGTCGGAGCGGGGGGAGGGTTTCCATTCTGCTTGCTGCAAGCGCTCGACCAGGCGCCGCGTTTTGCGCGCCACGATGACGAACTGACAAGCCGCCTTTTCATAGGCCTCCACCGCCTCCCAGCAATAAAAGCCGGAATCGGCCCGCGCCAGGATTTTCTTCACGCCGCCCGGCAAAGTCCGGAAAGCGCTCTCGAGGTGGGCGGCGATCTGTCGGCCCGTGGGCCGGTCGCCGTTGCGCAACCCGCCCATCAGGTATTCGCGCGTCTCGGCCAGGAAGGTCAGTATCGGCTGGTAGCTGCGCTTGCCCTTGTTCTTGGGGTTGTAGCTCTTGCGCCCGCCCATCTGGCGGCCGTAGAGGGTATGCACGGTGGTGTCGGTGTCCAGCGTCACCGTCTCCAACTTCACGTGGGCCGCGGCCCAGACTCGTTCCCGCAGCTGGCGCTGAATGGAAAGGATCTGCTTCGCCACGTTGAGGTGCAGCGAGGCCAGAAAGCGCCACAGCGTGGACTGCGGCGGCAGACGCGTCACTTGCAAGATGCCGGTCAGGATGGGGTCGCGAGCGATGAAGCGGAGTTGGTTGAGCCGCGCAAAGCCGACATAGAGGCCGAGCACGAGGGCCAGCACGAACTGGTAGGGGCTCATGGCTCGGGTGATCCGTTTGGTCGTGAGGGTTTCTTCCAGCAGCGCTTGGAAGCCGAGTTTTTCGAGCAGGGTGGCGACGGGCAGCAAGCCGCCGTAGGGAGTCAGATTCTTGCCACGGAAGTGATAGGGCGTGGCAGCCCCGATTTTATTGGGCCGCGGGGCCCTCGCGCCGGGGCCTTGTTTGACGGGCCTTCGGGAGCTATGCTGTTTTCGTTTGGTAACCATTTGGGTGACCTCCTTGGGGTTGACTGGCGAAGCTGAAATCTTTGCCAGCCTACCTTTTTATCCCATGTTTTCGGGGGTCCCCAAATGGTTCCTGGCGGCTCAGCCCTCACCAGGTGCACCGGCAGTGCATAATTCAGGTACCAGCTCCCAGTTGTAATCAATTCCATAGCTCTCATAACGGTCCGCGTACTCCTTCAGGAGGTAACCGGTACCAAACGAAATCTCCAATACTCGAGGCCCGCGGATGGCGGGAATTGCTTGAGATATCCAGTTTCGCCAGACCGGAATCAATTTCACGATCAGGTCGTACAGGCCTGCATAGCGGGTATAGCGGGTATAGGCTTGATCAAATTCCTTGGTATATCGCTTTCTATTGGTCGGCTCAAGCGAGTACATTGGATGTTGCGCACAGTGTTTCATAGGATTCCAGAGAGTCAGCCACCACTTGTGGCGAAAGTCGACCCAGCAGAATCTCACTATAAACTGAGTTGGCAATCTTACAGTTGACGTGGTCATCTTGGCGGATCACGCCTTGGGTATAGAGGTCTGTCACCCTGACATGTAGGCATGCACAAGCATTTCAGCGGTTGAACCGTGAGAAATGCAGAAAACTAAGAGGTGGAATCCTTCGTCCACAGGCGGCGTTCCCCCGATGGAGGGGCTCTCCTCGAGGCAGCGGCTAGCCCAAGGAGCAACGCGCTCGGGAGGAATCTCCACTCCTCAGTTCGGCGTGGGCTCGGCAGGGAGACAGGGTCGGTAGGAGAGGGCTTCCTCCCAAAAAAAATTGCTCGGAATATGAACTTTCCTCAAGCGTTCTTCGTTTACACTATCGAGGTCATGATAGAAAGATGATGTCGGCAGCGTCAGAAGCAATGTCGGGAGCATTGTCGGGAGCAATGACAGGTTCCTGGGGGACTCTATGGTGGGACGCGGACGCCGGACGCCAGGCCGAAGAGCGGGCCGCGAAACTGCGCATGAGCCTAGACGCCGAGCTTGTCGATCGCTGCCTGAACGGCGACCGTGGCGCTTGGGAACAACTCGTACAGTCTCATACGCGGCTGGTCTACGGTGCTTGTTACCGCTTCACGAATCAGGCCGAAGAGTCGCGCGATTTGACGCAGGATGTCTTCCTGCGCGTGTTTCGAAGTTTGCGTACCTTCGACGCGCGAAGCGGCGGCTTCCGCACCTGGTTGATTCGCCTCACTCGTAACCTCCTGATTGATCACTACCGCCGGACCAAGAAGCACAAAGTACTCGATTCCTTGGAAGACCAGATTCCCGTTCTCGAGGATAAAGGGCTCGTCGGGGGCAGCTCCGACCGCACCCTGCGGAGCCGAGAGGCCGGCGAGTCGCTGCAGGCCGGGCTGCAACGGTTGTCCCCCGATCTGCGGGAAGCCGTCATTTTGCGCGACCTGCAAGAGATGGAATACAAGGAAATCGCGCAGGTTCTGCGGGTTCCCGAAGGCACCGTCAAGTCACGCATCAATCGCGGCCGAATCGAGTTAGCCAAGAACCTTCGAGCGATGGGGGTGCGTCCATGAGGTGCCGGGAATTTGACGCGCTTCTCTGTGATCACCTGGACGGGACGGCGTCGCTGGAAGACCGCCGCCGAGTGGACGGTCACGCTTCCCAATGCGGCGGTTGCGCCGCGAACTTGAGCGATGCCGAGTTTGCCCTTCGGCTCATCCAGGATGCTCCCCGGATCGAAGCTCCGCCGGAGCTGGTTCGCAGCATTATCCAGGAGACGGTCGAAGCGGCGGGTGGCATGCCCGTGCTGGCCGGGGCGGGGGCGGGGAATTACGGACTGAGCGGATTGCTGCGTCCATTTTTCCAGCCCTTCCTGCAGCCGCGTCTCGCGATGAGCCTCGCCATGGCAATGTTTTCCTTTTCGATGATCACGTTTTACGGAAAGGGTGCGATCGAAAGGCAGGGCCAGAGCGAAGTGGCACCGGCTACGGTCGCCGCGGGGATCGCGGATGGGCTGGGTCAGGTTTGGGCGACCGGAGTCGAGTTGTACGAAACGACGGTCTTGTTCTATCGGCTTCAGACCGAGTTTGGCGCGGGCGAGATGCAGCTTGCGTACCCGGCGTCCGATGGTGAGGCGAGTCAATCTCAGGGTGATTCCGAGGCCGGTGGCAGGTCGACGGCGGAGGGGCGGTAATGAATTGCGCGACTCATGCGGAAACCGCGGCGGTGGCTTTCTGCCGCAACTGCGGCCGGTCGATTTGTGAAACGTGCAGGCATGAATGGCAAGGAGTTCCGCATTGCACCGAGTGCGCCGAAAAGTTGCTGCCCGCCGCGCCTGCTACGACCGCGGCCGCTGTGGCGCTTGAGCCCGCCGCGGGTCAAACTTCCGGGGAATCCCAAACCTTTGGCTCCCCCGCGCCGCTGAACGTTGCTCCGACGAACGTTGCTCCGACGAACGTTGCCGCGACGAACGTTGCTGCGGCGAACGCTGGTCCGCGTTCGAGTTCGTGGGGCCAGGCTTCTGCTCCGCACACCGGTTCATGGGACGCCCCTTCTCCGGCCTTGGCATTTCTGGCTGGACTCATTCCCGGTGTCGGAGCTGTGTACAACGGCCAGTATGCAAAGGGCGTGGTCCATGCGCTTGTCTGGGGCGGGCTGCTGAGTACGGCGATTGCCACGGAACGAACCGGCCCTCCCGGCAGTGTGGCAGTGTTCATCATCTTGTTGGTGATGACGAGCTTGTATATGCCGATCGAGGCTCTGCACACGGCCCGGGCGATTCGGCGCGGCGAAGCGGTGGATGAATTCTGGGGACTGTTCGGCCTGGGCCGAGGCGCTGGTTCCTCGCCGGTCGGCGGCGTGCTGCTGATTCTGATGGGAGTTGTGTTCCTGCTTCACTCGCTGGGCTACTGGAGGCTTGGCGATGCGGCGCGTTTCTGGCCGGTGACTCTCATTGCTCTTGGAGTGCACTTGCTGTACCGGCGCATCAAGGAGCAGTCCGCCAGTGCGGCGGCAGAACCGGAGGAATCGTCACGGCACGGCGGCCTGCCTTCCATCCGAGTATCTGACCCAGCTCCGTCTGAGAGCCGATTGGCTGCTGATGTGGAACCGGTGGCAACGTATCAGCGGGAACCTCAGGCAACCGAGGCGAGCAGCGCACGGGCTGAATAGCGCGCAGCGTGTAGGATAGCCGCCGAGGGCGTGAACCCGGAGCTAGCCGAGGCGTGGCCGCGGGACCTGCCGTATGCGTCCAAGCGTGCCGCGCCATTCGTGGCCACGTGTGTTTTTCCAGCTAGGCTGCATTCTCATCACGTGGCCAGACGAAGGGCACGTGACGAAGTGCGCGAGTGCGAACCGAATAGAGCGCAAACATGCAACTGACAGCGCGCGAAACGATCAAGGCCATTACGATCCCGCTGCTCCTCATCGCAGTGGGGGCGATGTTCCTGGTTGACTATTCCGGCGTCCTCTCCGCGCGTCAAATCTGGCCGGTCATCCTCATTCTGTTGGGCCTGAGCCTGGCCTTGCAGAGCGTCGTTGGGCATGGCGATGGGGTTGACAAGGGCGATGACAAGCTAGCTCCTGCAAGAGCGACGGCGCTGCAACCCAAGCGGCGGTCGCTGTTCATGCCAATCTTCTTGATCGCGGCCGGGGCATTCTTGCTGGCTCACAACGTCTGGCCTGAAATTCCATTGCGGGCGTGGTTTGCCGATTATTGGCCATGGATTCTGATTCTTTGGGGCGGAGTACGCGTGGTCGAGGTTGTGCTTGCGGCCGTGCGGGGATGGTCCGCACCTCGCCGCTTGGGAGCTGGGGCGGTCTTTGCGACCTTGCTGCTGGTTTTCCTTGGATCAAGCGTTCGGGCCAAACAAGAGCATCGAAGCTTCGATCTAGCGACAATTCCGCCCGTTGAGTTTCTCCGGGACACGTACGAGTTTCCAGTGGAGACTTCGCTGGGTGCGATGAGCGAAGGCACTCTCGTCCTGAAGAATCTACGTGGCCGCGTTCACGTCACTGGGGGGGATCAGGAAAGTGTCATCATCCGCGGCAAGAAGAAGATCCGTGCTTCGGATCGCGAAGCCGCAGAGGAGCTAGACCGCGGGACGCAGCTCGACGTATCGCAGTCCGACCAGGAAACGACGATTGGCATTGACTGGATGGGCAACCAGGCGAAGAGGGTATCGTTTGATCTTGAACTCAAAGCTCCCAAAAGCATGGCGCTGCTGGCCGACGTCCCTCTGGAAGAAATCAGTGTCGACAACATCGCGGGATCGGTCATGGTTTCTACCGGCCCCCGCGTCATTCGACTCGCAGGGATAGGGGGGCCCGTCCGGATTCGTACCGACCGCGGCCGCAAGGTCGATGCTCGGGATCTAGGGTCAACGTTTGAACTGAATGGCAAAGTGGCCACCGTCGAGCTGCAGCGGGTGACGGGAGCGGTGGACATACGCGGAGACCTCTTCGGCACCGTTCGGCTCAGCGAGCTTGAGTCCGAGGCGCGCGTTCGCTCCCAGCGCGGAGACCTGCGGCTTGCCGGCCTTCCCGGCGAGATCGAGGTGAAGGTGCGGTCGGTTTCCGGCTCCCAGATTCAAGGGCCTGTGCGGATTGAGAGCGATCATTGGAGGCGCGTGACGCTTGAGCGATTGTCAGGAAATGTCGAAATTCGAGCTGAGCGGATGGACGTCGAGCTCTCCGCCGACGAAGCCTTCGGGGACATCGAAGTGACCCTCGGGAGAGGAGATATCGAGCTAAGATTGCCCGACGACGCCAGGTTTACTCTGGACGCGGTTAGCGATCGAGGTAGTGTTCGGCAGCAATCCGCTGGAGACTCCCCAGAGACGCTTCGTGAGGAGAAAGACGGCTATCGATCGAGCATTCAGGGAAGCACCGGAGCCGGCCCCCGCATCAGACTACACACGAAACGGGGAGACATTGTCGTGAGGGGTGGAGCTGTCGGCGGTGAAGAACGGAGCGGTAAGGTCACACGCATTCGCTTTAGCCCGCATTTCTCACCGGCTGACGGGCCAAGCACATGACAGGCCCGCCAGTACTTCGTTGCGCTTGCTCGCCCGTGCTCAACGTACTGTCCGAGTACGCCTCCGCTCGTCAAGCTGCGCGCGCCTCGTACTGACAGGCCTCTCATGCACTTTGCCTCGCCACCCGATGAGAAATGCGGGCTAGATCGTGGCCCTCTGGGATGCGACCTGGAAGAGACGTCGCACGGACGATCTAACATATCAGCGCGGGACTGTCAGGACCTTCGCGCCGGAAGCGCGAGAATCCTCTTGCTGATAGAATGACGGCTAGTTCCTGTCATTTTGTGTCGGTAGGCAGTCTTTGGCTTGGTGCCTGCACGAGAACCAGAGATGAATCTTACGCTGCCAACTGAAATCGAGAGACTACTCAGCAACAAGGTTGAGAATGGTGCATTTGAAAGCGTCGAGGCCGCCGTTGTGCACACTCTTCGGCAGTTCCTCGAAGAGGGAGGCCCCAGCGGGGCCGGAGAGGCAACGGTAGCGTCCCCGAGTAACATTTGGGACGCGATAGAACGCCTGAGGGAAAATGCGGCTCCTGAGGTTAAGGCGGCGCTCAATAGCCTTCCCAAGGACTTAGCGGAAGAGCACGATCACTACGTGTACGGTACGCCGAAAAAGTACTCATAAATGAAAGAAGTGTTTGCCGACACCTTTTTTTAGACGGCGCTAGCCAATCCGAGAGACAGGTGGTATGAACAAGCGGTTGCTTTCCGCGATTCTGCTGCCGGGACGGTCCTTGTTACTACTGATGAGGTCTTGGTGGAGTTGGCCGCGAATTTGGCTGGGGCCGGTCCCCAAGCTCGCCCTTTTTTGGCCGACTCCATAGAGTCCATTCTCAGAGACCCTGGCGTCCGTGTCATCCCGCAGAGCAGGGAGTCGTTTCTTGCCGGCTTGCAGCTCTATCGGGATCGCCCCGATAAGAGCTACAGTCTGACCGACTGTATTTCGATGCAGGTCATGCGGAAGAGAAATATCATTGAGGCGCTTACCGCAGACCACCACTTCACGCAAGAGGGATTCCGGGTACTGTTTCGCAAGCAGTGACCCGGCCCAAGAAACGTTATCCAGAATCAAAAGCGAGTAAATCAGAGGAAGGTAAATCACCGAGGCCTGCAGCAAGCGGCGCGCCTGCATTGTCGTCTTTACGCGGGCGGTCAGCACGCCATAGTAGAGGTATCCCAGTCCGCATAGGACGGCGCCGGCAAGGTAGGCCGTCCCGACCATGCCGAGCCATACGGGAGCCAGGTGGCATCATCTCACGGATCGGCTCATAATGTGTCCCTGAGAGGTAGTCCTCATGGAAAGGCGACAGTTCATCGGCCGCAGCCTTGCAACGGGTGCCGCCGGCAGTACCGCGTGGGCGGCTCCGCAAGATCCCGTCAGGAACACTCCCACCGGGGATGAGCCAAAGATTGAGCCCAACCAGCCTGGACAGCCGCACAGGGGCAAGGTTCTTGCGGCGATTCAGCCGCATTGCGACGATGTGCCGCTATACGCCGGCGGGACGGTGCTCAAGCTGATCAAGGAAGGCTATAGCGACATCCTCATTCGTACCAGCAATGACGAAATGGCCGGTGCCGGCAAGACGATGGGCGAAGTCGTGCTCAACAGCGAACGTGACACTTTCGAAGTCGCGCGGCGAATGGGCCTCGGCAAGGTCTTCGATCTCAACTATCGCAACCATCGCATGGACGGTATCTCGCACATCGAGATGCGGGCCCGTCTGGTCTTCATCTTCCGGCTGATGAAAGTCGACACGATCCTCTGTTACGATCCCTGGGGACACTACGAGGAGAACCCTGATCACTACGTCACAGCGCAATGTGTGGAAGCCGCTTGCTGGATGGCAGGTGGCGAGCGGGATTTTCCGGAACATTTCGAAGCCGGTCTCAAGCCCCACGCCGTGCATGAGAAATACTACTTCGCGCGTGGACCGCAGCTCGTCAATCGCGTTGTCGATATCAGCTCTTACATTGACGAAAAAGTGCATGTCAACGTGGCGAATGTCACACAGGGACCGGCGGGCAAGACCGGTTCGCGCCTGCGGGCGCGGCTGGCGAGAGAGAACCGCAGGTTGCCAATTCTCGGCCCTGACGACGATACGGCTGACCGCGAGTACATCAAACACTTCGTCTTCGATGACAACGCCGATCTAGGAAAGCGATATGGGCTCGACTACGCCGAAGCTTTCCACTACATTGGGCCTCGGGAATCCGCAGTCGAAAACTACATTAGCGAGAACGCTGTCGCCCTCTAAGATGCGTTGAACCACTCTATTGTTATGGCTCAGATTGGACCCGAGATCTGCTGCAATGTCCCGCTGAAACGCGGACGCAGAACCGCTGCCCCACGGTCGAAAAGGATTCCACGCGCTCTTTCGAGCAGAATAAACTGCCCTACGAAACTTTGTCGAGAACCAGCAGGGAGTAAATCAAAGGAAGGTAAATCACCGAGGCCTGCAGCAAGCGGCGCGCCTGCATCGTCGTCTTCACGCGGGCGGTCAGCACGCCATAGTAGAGGTATCCCAGTCCACATAGGACGGCGCCGACAAGGTAGGCCGTTCCGACCATGCCGAGCCATACGGGAGCCAGGCTCACCGGCAGCAGTACCGCGGCGTAGCAGACGATCTGCCGCCCGGTGGAAGCTCCGTCAGGCTCAACGACCGGGAGCATCTTGATGCCCGCGCGGGCGTAGTCCTCGCGATACATCCAGGCGATCGAATAGAAGTGCGGGAACTGCCACAGGAAAAGCATCGCGAACAGCACCCAACCTTCGATGCTGAGATCATTCCGCGCCGCCGCCCAGCCGATCATGGGAGGCATCGCGCCCGGAAACGAGCCGACGAACGTTGAGAACGGAGTTTTGGTTTTCAAAGGTGTATAGAGGAAGAGATAGCTGGCCGTTGTCAGTAAACCCAGCCCCGCGCTCAACACATTCACCGCCAGCGCTAGGTAGGCGACCCCGGCTAGCGTGATGAAGATTCCGAATCCCAGCGCGGGGTAGGAGCGAAGCCGCCCGGCAGGAAGCGGCCGTTGCTCGGTGCGCCTCATCAGGGCGTCCAGATCACGCTCCGCCCACTGATTGAGGGCCCCGGTACCGCCGGCCAGCAGAGCCGTTGCCAGCAGCGTGTGAACGAAGAGTAAGAATGAAAAAGGCCCCGAAGAACCCAGATAATAGCCCACCGCCGTGGACATCACGATCAGCCAAACTACACTGGGCTTAGTCAGCTCAAGGTAGTCCCGAAAGGCGGACGAAGCAACTGGGATGGCCGCTTGAGCCGTGGATGCAGTGGTACTCATGTCGCTGCCGGAACTCTCTGTTTTCCCATATCGGCCGTTGAATGGTCGAGACGAGCGTGAACCTGAATCGAGAGGATCACGCTGACCGCGAGAATCAAAGCCCCCGCCGCTACGTGCGCCACCGTCAACAATACCATCGGAAGCAGGGGCTGCGCGGCGGCTTCGGTGATCTCTCGAATCCAATATGTCCCAGCTCCCAACACCAACTGCAGCATCACCATGCCGTTCAGCATCAACGCCCAGCGCAAGATCTCCGGCCGGCCAGGGTATTCGGTGACCAGCCTAGACAGGATCCAGACCAACAACGCCGCCACAACCACGGCCCCAATCAAGTGGGGGATGATACCGAATCCCTTGTGCCGCAACGCCGCTCCCATCATGAGCTGCAAGAATACCGCGACGTTAGCCGTCAGGCACAGCGAGCGTAATGAAGGCGCCCCCCGGTCCGGCAAGCGCGGGCCAAGCTCTTCGTGCTGCTTATGCCAGCTCGGCGAGGTAAACCAGGCCAGGCTGACAATCATACAGAAGAACAACTGCGCCAGACAAGCATGGCTCACCGAAATCGCGACGGGCAGCAGGAAAATCACGGTCAGCCCGCCGAGTACGCCCTGAGCGATCACCGCCAGGATCGCTGCGAGCCCCAACTTCTTGATCCAACCTCGTGTCTCGGCTTTCCACAGCCAGCCCGCGAGCACGATCGTCAGCAAGCCGACGAAACTCGCGATCATACGGTGCCCATGTTCGTAGAAGATGCCTCCGATCATTGGAGGCATCAACTGGCCATAGGAAAGCGGCCAATCGGGAACCGAGAGACCCGCTTCGTTGCTGGTCACCAGCGCTCCGGCGATGATCAGGCAGAGCGTCGAGAACGCGGTGAACAGCGCGAAGCGGTGCAGGGGAAGATTCACCTTGGCAACACGATCAGCCGGCCGAGAAAGTGAAGTCAGCCTGCTTGGCCTCCGACGCACCCACGGTGACGCTCATCTCTTGGGCGTCAAACTTCTCGTGCTGTGCCTCGATCGTATAGGTCCCTGGCGGCAGACCCTTGATCTCGAATGATCCGTCCGCCGCGGTTATGGCATAGAACGGGTGGTCGACCACATTGATGTAGGACCTCATCCAAGGATGGATGTTGCACTTGACCGGCAGCATGATCTCCTGACGGCTGAACTTCCTTTCAATCGCGGAGGCGTTGGCCGTTTGCGATTTGTTCCACTCACGGTTGACCTTTGGGAGCGGATGGACGTTGTGGGTGGTGGGATCCTCGTTCGTGACACTGAGAACCTGACCGCTCTGCAGCGCAACAACATGAGGCGTGTAGATGCAACCCTTCTGACTGAGTGAAACCGAAGAGCTGGGTACTTCGAACTTACCTTCGAGGCCATCTCTCACCCAGACGAACGTATTCGCTAGAGCGCCGCCATCACCGACGACAGATGTTTCGGCGCGAACCGCGCCGCTGTGGAGCCCGGCACAATCCGGCTCGGCGCTCATATTGATCCGAGGATTCGACGGAGCTTCCCCGTCCAAAACTACCTTGCCGCTGATCGACCCGGCGGTCGCGGGATCCACTTTGACATACTCAACAGCGGCCCCTGGGGCCGCCTCTTCCGAGGTGGCTGCTTCTTCGCCGCCACCGCCGCAACCAACTGCAAACAACACAAACGCTGCCGTCGTACAGGCAGATATCTTCAAAAATGACATGATTTCTATACCTTCCTTACAAAGCAAATACGCACTTACGTAGCAAAATTTTGAACGGGGGGTTCTCCCTCATTGTACATCGATGCAGTTTAGCCGCCCGAAGCTCCGCCGGTGGCCAGCAGCCTCCGCAGTTCTTCTGGCGTGAATTGAAACATGTAGCGGACCAGCAGATCCGCGTGGTCCTTCTCGTAGCCCTGGAACGTCGCGGGCAGCGGCCCGTCGAAGATCCAGCGCTCATCCTCGTGCCGGAACAGCTCGGAGGGCATTGCCGTACCCGGTGCGATCCCGGCAGGCTCCAGCATCCAGCGGTAGGTCCAGTCCGGTTTCAGCCTCTCGCGGGCGATCAGGAAATTCGGCGCCGTCGCGTTGCGGTCTCGAACCGCGTTGCCCGTGGCGTGGCATTTCAAGCATGGTGCGGCGCGGCTGCTGAACAATTGCCGGCTCATGGTGCGCTCGCGGTCGGTGAGCGGCTCGGGAGTTTCGGGCAGATATGGCAGCGGCTGGGACGAGCGCGCCATAAAGAAGCGCATGAGTTTGGCGACCTGGCGGTCGGAGAAATAGAACGTCGGCATGCGTGCTTGCAGGTAGGTGCGCAAGCCGTTGCGATGAATATCCGATTCGCTTTGAGCCGGGTTCGCCAGGAACCCAGTCAGCCATTCCGGCTGCACCCGGGCGCCCTCGGTGTAGAGCTGGGGAGGCAACTGTTCCGCCCATTCAGGGTCGTCATAGCGCGGTATCGTCATAAACGACGTCACGTCTCCAGGGCGAATCTGGTGGCAGCCGTTGCAGTTGTAGCGCCGGATCATCCACCAGCCTTCCTGTATGTCGCGCCGTGCGTCCTCGGGTTCGTGTCGATACTGCTTCGGGAATTGCGTATCCACCGCGCCGATCAAGAAAGTTGTCAGCGCCGTGATCTCGTCGTCGGCGAGATTGAAATTGGGCATGCGCAGCTTTTCGAGGGGCGCCTTCACTTTGCCTTTGTCCCAGACCGCTGGGTTTTTCAACTTGCGGGTGAAGAAGCCTTTGTGGTTGTACCAGCCGTCATGTTCGGCTTCGTGGGTCTTCAACGCGAAGTCGAGACGCTCGACGGGCTTGCTGCCTTCGAGAGTCAGCTCGGTTCCGATACGTCCCTCGGTCTCCATGCCGCTGATTTCATGACAGCCCGCGCAGCCATAATGGCGAACCAGCGCCTCGCCCTTTTCGGCCATCTCGGCGCTATCCATAAACGCGGCATCGTTGTCATAGGCGGCATCGGTTTTCTTCGTGATCAGATAGGAAGCAATGTCGCGTGTTTCCTCCACGGAGAGCCGCAGACTGGGCATGACGGGCGTCAACTGAATTGCGCCGTCGGGTTGGTTGGGGTCCGGGGTGGTCTCCCGAGGGTTGTGTATCCAGCGAACCAAGAAGTTGTAGCTCGTTTTCTCACCCACCCGGCTCAGATTCGCGGCAAAGTTTCCGCCGATCTGGTTTTCACCGGTTCCGATCGAGTGGCACCCGAGGCATCCGCGCGTTTCGAAAAGCTCTTGACCGCGCTCGGGGTTACCGGGTGGATGCTGCTCTAGGTCACCATCGACAGCGTTCTGCCAAATATAGGCGGAGATCGCTTGGATATCGTCATCTCCCAGGCGAAACACCGGCATCTTGCTGCCGGGCCGGAATTCGTGCGGGTCCTTGAGCCACACCGGAATCCATTCCTTGCGGAGCTTGACTTTGATTTCCTTCAAGCTGGGGCCGAACTTTTTGACCTCGTTCGCCAGGTTTTTCGCTTCGAGGCGAAGTGTGGTCATTTGCGAGTCCAGGCCGCTGTTTCTCAGGGTGAGCGTTTCAGCCCTCTCGTAATAGCGCTGCGCCTCGTCGTCCTCGTCGGCGCCATCACCCAGCTCGATCGAGAGTTGCGCCTCTTTGCGATTTGCACCTTGCTCTTTGCCAAGGGTTATGATCCGCTGCTGAATCGAGGTAAGCTCTTCGGCCTCCCGGTCGTATCCCTCAAAGCGGTGACAACCCCAGCAGCCTTTGTTCATGAACAGTTCACGGCCCATGTTCAGAGTCTCGGCCTGATCCGTCACTATTTCGGCGGAGTGGCACTGATGACAGCCCGCTTCAATGTTCTCTTTCTCGTGGAGCGGCCAGAGCCAATGCTTGTAGGTGCCATGACCTTTCGCAATACTGCTGGTAGCCCGCCCGTTTCCGTTGTGGCAGCCGATGCAGCCAAACTCCTCGGGATCATGGATTTTCAGCAGATCCTGTTTTGGATGGCTGGCGAAGACCCTTTCTCCGCCCATCGACGCTGGGGTCAGCTCGACCGGTTCACGGTTACCCAGGTGGCAAGATTCGCAGCGATCCACCAGATCGATGTCAGCCAGGTGAATCTGCCGGATGCCGCCCGAAAAGTTGCCCATCTTGGTGATCAAGCCGTCCACTTGCAACTCGGTCAGTCCGTAGAGCCGCTCCTGGAGATAAGCTTCACGCTCGGTGCGAATCGCGGCGGCCGGCGCTACCAGATCGACGCGCTCGGCTTGCAGTTCTGCCCGCAAAGTCCGCATTAGCTCGAATTCGGCCCCGAGCTGGTCGTAGGTCATGGTGACCGCTTCGCTGGTTCCGGAGCCGTCCGCGAGGACGAGGTTTAGATCTTGCTGCCGGTCGTTGATCTCCGCTATCTCTTGGTTGTAGGATTCCTTGGCCGATTCGCTGTCCGATACCTCGATCAGGTACACCTGAGCGCCGATCTCGCCTTGGAGTGTCTGAAACGGCTGCCGCACTGCGACCATACGGGGATTGACTCCGCGGCTTATCCTCTGGTCGATCTCGCGAATTCGCTCGGCGGCCTGCGCCTCGGCTTCTTCGATGTCGGCGGTGAACTCCTGGTAGCCTTCCGAGCCCTTGATTTCTTGCTCAAGCTGCGCCTGCTTCGGTTTGAGCTGCTTCAGGTGAGACGAATAGGTCGCAACGAAGCGCGCCTGATAATCCTTCCAGGGGCGCAATGTATACACTTCGTCGTAGATCGCCCAGACGAGCGTCAGCATCAGAATGAGCGTCGAGACGAACAACGGCACGCTCAGTGAACTATTAATGACGGGATCGTCGTGATCAGCCGGGGGCGCTTTAGCCATTCAAATAACTCCGTTTCTGCTTCCTTGCGTTGTGCAGGCGCGTCTCGAATACTCGTCTAAGATTCGTTGGAAATCTACTGTTGCCTCGTCGGCGCGGTCCCGGCGCGGCAAAAAACTAGCCCTGTTTCAAACAAAAACAAACTGCACGAATCGGAAAACCTCCAGTCGAAAACTCTCGAGGTTCAACCGCTAGCCCGCATTTTCCACCGGCTGACGGGCCAAGCACATGACAGGCCCGCCATTACTTCGTTGCGCTTGCTCGCCGTGCTCAACGTACTGTCCGAGTACGCCTCCGCTCGTCAAGCGGTGCGCGCCTCGTACTGACAGGCCTCTCATGCACTTTGCCTCGCCATCCGATGAGAAATGCGGGCTACAGATTCATTCGCTAGATATTAAACCAGGGCGTCACCATCACATACTTAATCCGGAACACCAGCCGCGCGATCATCTTCGCGGGCAGGCTGAGCATCGTCACCAGCAGAACCTGCATCATGATGTACTGAGTCAGGGTCATGCGGTCCAGGATCTTTCGGTTGAAATCGTTCAGCGTCATCAGCTTGTGGACCAGCAAGGCCGATAGCACCAAAAACAGTACCACCACCGCAAGACCGAAGAGCATCGCAGGCACAGTGCCCGTGATTCCGACAATCTCATGCAAGTCTTGGTTGACCTCGAAAACGAGCCGGTTGTGATCCCACACCTGACCCGGCCAGAACCACATCCACCCGGGCCCGCGAATGATAGTCCCGATCACGACCATGGCGCACCACAAAACGATGAAGCCGAAAATAAAGGCCAAGATGGCGAACTTGCGCTGCGCGTAGGTGTAGTATCCGTTCCCCAGCGGGTTCTCATCGATATAGGGAATAGCGATCAGGCCGACAATGATGAGAGTGGGCATGACGACGCCGGCAATCCAGGGGTCGAAGTAGACCAGCATCTCCTGCAGGCCAAGAAAATACCACGGCGCCTTGGACGGGTTCATGGTCAGGCTGGGGTTGGCGGGCGACTCGAGCGGCGCATCCAGGCAAATGGACCACACCATTAAGATCGCAGTGACAATCACCGCCGACAGAAATTCAATCCGCAGCAAGTACGGCCAGACGTGCACCTCTTTCGCCCAGCCCTTCTTGAACGGCTGCACCTTGCGGTGGTGCATTTTGGCCATTTCCGGGTCGGCCTCGAGCTGGCCGATCAGCCGGTCGTTCGCAAACGACTGCCGCAAGCCGTACCAGCTGTAAAACGGCAGCAATATCATCAACAGTACGATCGGAACATTGTCCGGAAGTGAGACGATTGTCCAAAGTTGATCCATAGATTATCTCCCGCTTCGCTCCCTGCTAAAGCCGCCGCAGCGGCTTGATCTCGCTGGCCAGCATCACGGGCGCGGGCCCGGAGATGCCACCGTCTTTTCGTACGCGCCAGAAATGCACGATCATGAAGGTCGCCGCAAATCCGGGAATCGCAATGCAATGCCAGATATAGGCCCGCAACAAGGCATTTGCATCGACGATGGAGCCCCCCAGCAAAGCAAAGCGCACGTCATTAAACGGCGTCATCCCCATTTCCGGCCCAAATGGACCTTCATGACCCAACATCGGAGAGGCCCTGGCCATATTCGTTCCGACCGTAACCGCCCAGAAGCCCAGTTGATCGTCGGGAAGCAGATATCCGGTAAAGGAGAGCAACAGCGTCAGCACGAGCAGAATGACGCCGACCGACCAGTTGAACTGCCGCGGCTTTTTGTAGGACCCGGTCAGGTACACGCGGAACATGTGCAACCACAGGGTCAAGATCATGGCATGCGCTCCCCAGCGATGCATGTTGCGGAGTAATTTTCCGAACGGAACGTCGTGTTCTAAGTAGAGAATGTCGCGAAAGGCCTGGATCTTCGTCGGGTGGTAGTAGAACATCAGCAGCACGCCGGTCCAAGTCAGCACGAAGAATAGGTAGAACGTGATTCCGCCCATGCCCCAGGTGTAGTTGTACTTAACAGCGTCGCGGTTGACCTTGGCGGGGTGCAGGTGAAGAAACACGTTGCTCAAAACGCCTAGCGTGCGGCTTCTCGGCGTTTCGTCGTGCTTGACCCGGAACATCGACTTGTACAAGTCGGTCTTCGTGGGCGCCTTTAGCGCCTTCAGATCCTGCGTGGCCTTCTGCTTGATGGCGTCGGCATCGATCACTCCCAGGATCGAGCTTTTGCCATTTGTCGAGCCGTTCTCCTCAGGCATCCTTCTCTCCTTTACTCACCTTCTCTCCTTTACTCACCTTCTCTCCTTTACTCATCTGTTGCGCCCCCAGTCCTCGGTTCAATTTCGCCGATGGCTATCTGCTTTCGAGTGGCCCGCGCGGTGTCAGCGGTCCCCGGCAGCCTTTTGATCGCGACCTCAAAATCAAGAGGTCGAAACGCCTTATTTGGTGGCCAAGTATTCAAATGGCTAGATGTTCAATCGCCCATCAAGATGGCGGAATCGAGCAGGCGCGCTCATCCCGCATCGATACCCGTCAAGCTAGCGATACCCGTCAAGCAACGATACTGATTAAGCAACGATATAGGAACCCTCGTCGTTGAATTGTGTGGCTTTACCCTTCTCTTCCTTGAAGAGGACGCTCGTATCGACTACGATCTGGCCTTCGGCATCCAGCTCGATCTTGGCGCGGTCCATCGGCCTTGGAGCTGGGCCTTCATAGTTGATGCCCTCGGGGTCATAGCCGCTGCCGTGACAGGGACACTTGAACTTCGATTCCGATTCCTTCCAGTCAGGCGTGCAACCAAGGTGGGTGCAGCGGGCGTAGATCACGAAAAGCCTGTCAGTGCTCCGGACCACCCAGATCCGCTGCGTTTTCTGGAATTTCGTATCGACCCCGATGCCATAGTCGGTCGGGCCCCCAACCTTGAAAACCCTTTTGGGCTCGAAGATGGTCCGCGGGAAGAAGAACCGCAGAAACATCAGGAAGTTGGTGAGCAGAAAGCCGCTCGTAAAAATCCCGACAAAACGGCGGCGGGTCTTAGCGGAGTCCCGCGGCGAAGGACTCGTCTGAAAAGCCTTGCTGAGCTTTGACGCCAGCGAAGGCTTGGCCGGCTCTGCAGTCGTTTCCTCCGACTGGCTCGCTCCTTCGGGCGAACCACCAGTGGTTTCAGCCATGATTCCCTTCCTTCTGATTAGTCACTTGCGAATGTACTTAATCCCTCATTGTAGTGAAGGAGGTAATGTCTGACAAGCGCGTCGAGCGTCCTTTAACGTTGCCGCCCACGGAAAACTTTCGAGGATGGGTTCGCGGCTCAATTGAGAGGGGCCGCCACGCAACCCCGGCCGGTTCGTTGAAGCTAAAATAACTTAACGAGTTCAGTGGACATACAACCAGCCAGGGCTATCGCAGTCGTCGCCGAAAAGCCCTCCGTCGCCAGGGACATTGCCAAAGTCGTTGGCGCTCACCAGCGCGGAAACGGCTATCAGCACGGTAACGGATACATCGTGACCTGGGCCGTCGGTCATCTCGTCGCCCTCGCTCAACCCCATGAGATCAACCCGGAATGGCGACGCTGGCGGCGCGACACGCTGCCCATGCTGCCCGAGGCATGGCCCCTGGTTGTCTACGAGCAGAGCCGTGATCAATTCGATGTCGTCAAGAAAATTCTGACGAGCAAGAAAGTAGGGCGGATCATCGCGGCGACAGACGCCGGACGCGAGGGCGAGCTGATCTTCCGCTACATCTACGAAGCCGCCGATTCCAGCAAACCTGTCGACCGGCTTTGGGTTTCCTCGCTGACGCCCTCTGCCATCGAGGCCGGGTTGCGGACGCTCAAGCCCGCCAAGGAGTACGACCGCCTTGCAGATGCGGCCCGCGCTCGCAGCCAGGCCGACTGGCTGGTGGGGATGAATCTATCCAGGGCCTACAGCCTGGACTGCCAGCAAGACTTGTCCGTCGGACGCGTGCAAACTCCGACTCTCGCCATGCTGGCCGAACGGGAGTTGGCGATTCGCTCCTTCGATGTCGAGGACTATCTGGAAGTCGTCGCGACCTTCCAGCCGGCGGGCGCCGCAGGGACTAGCTCCCTAGGGACTAGCTCGAACGATCAGCGAAAAGTGAAACCGAAGTCGAAGCCCCGCGAGCCTTCTTTCGAGGGAACCTACTTCCGCTGGGAGTCAGCCGCGCCTGAATCGGCAACGGCTGCGCGGGAACCCGCGACGTCCAGTGGCAAAGACGAAGCATCGCCGAGTGCAACCGGTGCAGCCTCTAGCAGCGGCGATTCCTCCAAACGCAACACTCGGCTGCCGGCCGACGGTGAGGACGCCCGCCGCATCGTGAAGCGGGCGAGGATCGGCAAGGCGTGCATTGAGTCGGTCGACCGTGCCACGAAGCGCATGGCCCCGTTGCCGCTCTACGACCTCACCGAGTTGCAGCGTCACGCAAACCGCCTCTTCGGCTTCAGCGCCAAGCGCACGCTCGAACTGGCGCAGAACCTTTACGAGAAACAAAAGCTGATCACCTACCCTCGCACCGACAGCCGATATCTCACCAAAGATATTCCGGCGACTCTGGGAAAAGTCACGAGCGCGATATCCGGCCCGTACAAAGACTTGCTCGCTGCAGGCACGGGTAGCCGCGCGCTTGGGCGTCGCTTCGTCGATGACGCCAAGGTCAGCGATCACCATGCCATCATCCCGACCGGTTCCTCACAATCTCCACCGGCTGGAAGCGATGAAGCCAAGATCTACGACCTGGTCTGCCGCCGCTTGCTTGCCGCCTGGCACAAGGATCACATTTGGGCCGTCACGACTGTCATCACCGCGATCAACTCCCCTGGTGAGGGGGAGCAGGCCGAAACGCACGTCGACCGCTTCTTCAGTTCTGGAACAGCGATCGAGCAAGATGGCTGGAAGGTCCTCGATCTCGGTTTCGGCGACCGGAAAGCAAAAAGAAAATCAAAGAAGGGAGAGTCAGGAGATGAATCCCAGCCGAGCTCGTCTCCATCCAAAGCAAAGGCAGATGACGACGAACAGAAAATCCCGCCCGGCCTCGGCGAGGGACAGCCCCAGCGAGTCACCAAGGCCGAAACGCTTTCGAAGAAGACGCGCCCGCCCAAGCGCTTCACCGAAGGGACCCTGCTGACGGCCATGGAGTCCGCCGGAAAAACGCTCGAAGAAAAAGAACTCTCCGACGCCATGAAGGACCGTGGCCTGGGGACTCCGGCTACGCGCGCCGCTATCATCGAGACGCTGCTGCGCCGTAAATACATCCTGCGCAGAGGTAAATCGCTGGAGGTGACCGAGAAAGGCATCAGCCTGATCGACGCGGTTCACCCGGCGGTGAAAAGCCCCGCGATGACGGGCGAGTGGGAATCGAGATTACGGCAGATCGAGCGGGGCGAAGGCAAATTCCAGGATTTCATGCGCCGGATCGAGGAATACGTTCGCGAAGTGGTCGGCGGGAAACCCGCGAAACCCTTCGGGCAAGCTCAGGGCGACCAGCACACCGCGCGGTCATCCAACGGAGCCGCCGCACTTCTAGTGGCGGGACGCCAAGCGACCGGCGGTCCATCATCGATTCCAGCAGAAACCGGCAATCGTTTAGCGACGGGCAATCCCGCCGGTCAACATTCTCATCCTTTGTCCGATTCAAACGATCCACGGAACCCGCCTTCTTCACCCAATCCGCACCCCCTCAAAGAGCCCCCGTTTGCGCCCACTCCCCGCATGGAAACTCTCCAAGAACTCCTCCGCTCCTGCTTCGGCTTCGAGTCATTTCGCCCGCAGCAAGAAGAGGTCTGCCAGGCCGTTGCCCAAGGCCGGGACGTGCTGCTGGTCATGCCCACCGGCGCCGGTAAGTCGCTCTGCTACCAACTCCCCGGCATTGCCCGCGGCGGTGTCACCCTGGTCATCAGCCCCCTGATCGCCCTCATGGAAGACCAGGTCGGCAAACTGAAGCAGATGGGTTTCCGCGCTGAACGCATTCATTCGGGCCGCCAGCGCGAAGAGAGCCGCGAAGTCAGTTTCAACTACCTCAAGGGGAATCTCGACTTTCTTTTCATCGCCCCCGAACGGCTGAGCGTACCAGGCTTTCCGGAGATGCTGGCCAAGCGCAAACCCACGCTAGTCGCCGTCGACGAAGCGCATTGCATTTCGCAATGGGGCCATGATTTTCGGCCGGAGTACCGCATGCTCGGCCAGCGCTTGCCGCTGCTTCGGCCCGCCGCCGTGATCGGCCTCACCGCCACCGCGACCCCGATGGTGCAGGACGACATCATCGAACAACTCGGGCTCGACAACGCCCTGCGCCGTATCCATGGATTCCGCCGCGACAATATCGCCATCGAGATTATTGAGCTGACCCCGAGCCAGCGGCCCCCGGCGGTAATGAAGCTGCTAGCCGACCCGGCGCGTCGGCCTGCGATCATCTACGCGCCAACCCGCAAATCGGCCGATGCCATGGCAGCCGATGTGGCGGCGCAATTCCCAGCCGCCGCCTATCACGCCGGAATGATGCCCGATCGCCGCGACCGCGTTCAGGCCGGCTTTCTTTCCGGCAAATACGAAGTCGTCGTCGCCACCGTCGCCTTCGGGATGGGGATCGACAAGCCCGACATCCGCACGGTTGTCCACATCGGCCTGCCGGGTACCGTCGAAAATTACTACCAGGAAATCGGCCGCGCCGGACGCGACGGACTGTCCTCCCGTGCCGTGCTGATGTATTCCTGGGGAGACCGCAAAACCCACGAGTTTTTCCTGGACCGCGACTACCCAGCGGTCAGCGAGCTGGACCGAATCTTCAGCAAACTCCCGGCCGAGCCCGAGCCCCGCCGCAAGCTCGAGCAGCGAATCCGAATGGACCCGGTCGACTTCGAAAAAGCGCTCGAGAAACTCTGGATTCAGGGCGGTGCCGTCATCGACCCGGAAGAAAACGTGCAGCAAGGTCACGACCGGTGGCAAGCGCCCTACGTCGAGCAGCGCAATCACAAGCTGAAGCAGCTCGACCTCATTGTTCGTTTTGCGTCCTCGCAGCAGTGCCGCATGCTGGATCTGGTGCGGCACTTCGGCGACCAGGAGGACTCCCAAAAGCCATGCGGCATTTGCGACGTTTGCGCCCCCGGGTCCAGCGTCTCGCAAACGCGGCGTGCGCCGTCCGACGAGGAAGGAGAAGCGCTCGAAGTCATCATCGAAGAGCTTAAGAAGCGGGACGGGCTGGCAGCCGGGCGCTTGCTGGAGCAAACTTCCGCCGGCGCCCTGCTCGACCGCAAGACATTCGAACGGCTGCTGACCGGCCTGTCCCAAGCTGGGCTGGTGAAGGTGGTCAGCGATACCTTCGAGAAAGGCGGACAGACGATCGAGTACCGCCGCATCTTCCTCACTCAAGAAGGAAAGCAACTCGACGCGCCCGCCGCTGATTTCGTCACCGTGGCTGCCGACGCCCCCCGCGCCCCCCGCAAGAAGAAGAAACGCGCGAAGAAGCCGAAGCGCAAGGTAAAGACTCGAAGCGCTGTTTCTCGAACAACCGAAAAGGGACAACCGGGCCGCGCCGCGCCCGTGCCGGATGAGTGGGAGCGCCCCACCGGTCCGATCGAGTGGGAAAGTTCCACCGTGCCGGAAGAATGGGAACGTTCCGCCGGTTACCAAGACCGCGGGCCGATCATTGACCACGCCGGTCCCCCCGGCCCGAAGCAAGGTCGGCTCATCGATACCGAAGACGAATCACGAGCCGGCGGCCCCCCGAACCCGCGTCTGATCGAAGAGCTGCGTTCCTGGCGCCTGACGCAAGCGCGAGCGCAGCGCATTCCCGCCTTCCGAGTCTTCCCGGACCGGACCCTGAACGCCATCGCCCAAGCCCGCCCCGCAAGCGAGGAAGAAATGCTGCAAGTCCCCGGGATAGGCCCCCGCCTGCTCGATAAGTATGGAGCCAGAATCCTAGCGATCGTGGCGTCGAACCGCAGCTAGGGCGGCGCAAGACCGAGAGCCCGATTCAACCTGTTCAGCCTCATTCGGAGCCCCGAACGCCAGTGAGTGGGTCCGGCTGCCCGAACGAAATACCACGATCTGGCCAAACAAGCCGCGCTAATCCTCTGTCCAACTCAGCCGAGGGCGGCCCAGCTAAGAGACCGCTTCGTTCCAATTTTGGATCATGCCTTTCATGTGATTGAGAAACTGGTCGGCTACGGCGCCATCAAGCAATCGGTGGTCGAAGGTCAAGGTGACGTAGCTAATCGAGCGAATCGCGATCGCGTCGTTGATCACGATGGGGGCTTTGTGAATGGCGCCGAGGCCTAGGATCGCCGATTGGGGCTGGTTGATGGCCGGCGTTGCCAGCAGGCTGCCGTAAGAGCCGTAGTTGGAAATGGAGAAGGTGCCTTCGCGGACTTCCTCCGGGTTGAGCTGTTTGTTTCGGGCTCGGTTGGCTAGGTCCGTGACAGCTTGCTGCAACTCGACTGTGCTTTTCTGGTCGGCGTCTTTGATGACGGGGACGATCAGTCCCCAATCGAGCGCCACCGCGATGGCGATGTTGACGTTGTTGTGGTAGATGACCTGATCGGCGTCGAGCGAGGCATTGACCGCCGGGAAGGCTTTCAGAGCCGAGGCGGCGGCCTTCAAGAAGAAGGGCATGAAGGTGAGCTTGATTCCGTGGCGCTCGAAGAATTGGTCCTTGGATTTCCTGCGGATATTCGCAACTGCTGTCACGTCGAATTGATGAATCGTCGAGACTTGCGGTGCAACCCGTTGCGTCATCACCATGTGCTCGGCGATCCGCTTGCGCATGGTGCTGAGCGGTTCGACGCGGTGGTCGCCGAAGCGGGCTTGCGGCGCCGCGTGAAAGGCGGCTGCTAGCTCGGCCGGCGCCGCAGTCTCGGCGGGCAGGGCAGCGGGCGCGGTCTGGGCGGCGGCAGTTGCTTCTTCGCGGGTCTGGAGATAAGCCCCGATGTCTCTCTTTGAGATTCGACCGCCTTCACCTGTTCCCTTGAGTAAACGTAGGTCGACGTTGTGCTCTCGCGCCAGCCGCTTGACCAAGGGCGATGAACGTATAGGAGGAGCGTCTTTGAGAGGAGCGCTGACCGCTTGGAGAGGAGCGTTGACCGCTGGCGGCTCCTCGGGCGGAGGTGCCGCCGCAGCCGAAATGTTGTCGCCGCCGTGGCCGTCGGCTGGGGTGCTTCCTTCAGTAACAGGGCTTTCAGCGACAGGGCTATCGTCAGCTACAGGCTCGGAGGTCGGCTGCTCGCTCGCGGGGCCGCCTTCACCGATTCTTCCGACCACGGTGTTGATCTCGACCGTTTCGCCTTCCTCGACCAATATCTCTACAAGTACGCCGCTTACTGTCGCTGGAACCTCCGCGTCAACTTTGTCCGTCGAAATTTCGAGCAGGGGCTCGTCGCGTTCGACCGGCTCTCCTACTTTCTTGAGCCACTTGGTGACGGTGCCTTCGACGATGCTTTCGCCCATTTGGGGCATGAGGACGTCTGTCATTGGTTTCTCTGAGTGGTTTGCAAACGAACCGCGCGGCGATTCGGGGCCGTGCCGATCTTGAACCGTTGGTCTTTCAAAGATCGAAGCATAGTCCGGCGGTAAGCGCAACCGGGATGCGACGACCCCTTCCGGAAAAGTCTCGGCTGAGTCTTTTCGTTACTGGCGGGCGGGCGAGGAAGCCAAGGCAATCCCGCACTTACGGGCGGCGCTCCCGATCGAGGAAGACGGCTCGCTCCACTATCAATTGGCGCGCGCCTACCAGGGCACGGGCGAGGCGGACAAAGCGAAAGAAACCCTGCTGAAATACCAGGAACTCCAGCGTTCGGCAAAAGCCGAGGAAGCCGAGCGCGGCCAGCAGTTTCAAATCACAGCGCCGTAGCCGGCTAGAGGTCTGGTGGAGCGAGATGCTTCCGAACTACCAAGACTAGGTGTTGCCGTCGAAATCGCCAGTCTGCCATTCAGTTTCCCTTTTCTCTTCCTCGGCGGGGGGTGAGTCACTCGAATTGCCAACAACCGCATAATTAGATTTACCGATAAAAGCAGAGTCAGCGGGAATATCATGGTCACCGCCGGCTGCGATTTCCAGATCGCCCTCTTTCAGCTCCCCGGATGGGACTTGTGATTCGGTCTTGTTGATTTCGTCTGCCATTTGATTTCTCCTTTTGGTTTTCCTAGTCTGCCTTGATCAGCAGTCATGGTAGCCGCCAACAGTCGCGCCAAAGTCAGAATACGTGATAAGTCCCGCGGAGCTACGTACTGGTAAATCAGCACGCGGCCAAGCCGGAGCTTCGGGCCACTCTGGTTCCCCGCTAGGATACGCCGAGAAGTCCGCGACTCGGGCCAGCTCCGCGAGCGTTTCTTGCTTAGTCGGGGCGCCGATGGCAGCAACCTTTGCCTGAGGTCTTTGTCGAGCGTTAACTTGTTTGGTGAACTCGCGCATCGCATCTGTTGACCTGACGTTCCTTCTGGTTTTGGGACGGGAGTCGAGAACACCACCCAACCCGAACTTAGCTTTACAGCGTAGATGGTACTACCTGAATTATGCACAGATTCACTTTGCGAGTGTGGCTGCGTTCGTAGCGGGTTGGCGGTCGTCGTGAGGTGGTAGCTCGGCAACTGGCCTTTTGGCTTCTCCGTGTCCGGTTTCCCTTCCCGCCCAGAATCCGCGTCGTCAAAACCTCGCTCGGAAGTGACGTGTTTCCAGTGCGTTACGGCTAGTGCATAAAAGTTTATGCATAGCGCATAGCCAGGCTCTCAGATCAGCGCCCTCCCGACCACCGGCAGCAAGCCGCCGTAGGGAGTCGGCTTCCTGCCGCGGAAGTGGTAAGGCGTCGAAGCCCCGATTTTATTGGGCCGCGAGGCCGTCACGGCTGGGCCTTGTTGGACGGGCCTTTGGGAGCTATGCTGTTTTCGTCTGGTAACCATGTGGGTGACCTCCTTGGGGTTGGCTGGCGAAGCTGGGATCTTTGCCAGCCTACCTTTTTACCCCATGTTTTCGGGGGTCCCAAATGGTCTCTTGCGGCTCAGCCCTCCTCAGGTCCACGCCGCAGTGCATAATTCAGGTACTATGCACCGCCACTTGTGGCAAGAGACAAACAGGGACCAAAACCCGCATCGTGCGGCTATGTCCTTGAATGTCCCTTGCGGCATCTTCAGGATCAGACGCAAGTGACGGTCTTCCCAGGTGATGGCTCGAGAATGGTAGGCTGATGCCGTAGGCGGGCTACGTACCGATGAATCGGTACGCGGCAATGCTGGAAGCTTCACGCCACCTACGGGTTGCTGGTCAGCGTTGCCGGCGCCAGGTCAGATAGCTTGGCGAATCCTAATTTTTGCCAGAGTTGACCATTGATTCGCGATCCCCCAGTAGCGACTGGGGTGCTTTTCGACGGTTGAATATTTTTAAAAAGTTTTCGGTCAGCAGGTCGATTATGGTCTCACGGTCGCTCACTTGCCCGGTGATCTTTTCCAAAGACGTCACTGGCTTCTGTATCCCGCAGGGCACGATGGTGTTGAAGTATTCCATCCGCGGCGACACGTTTAAGGCGACCCCGTGCGAGGTGACCCAGCGGCTGATGTGAATGCCGATCGCGGCCAACTTCGCACCGCCAACCCAGACTCCGGTGCAGCCGGCTAGCGGCTCCGCCTTGACTCCCAGCCTGGCGACGGATTCGATGATCACCTGCTCCAGTGCTCGGACATAGGTGACCACGTCTCGCTTCCAATCTCGCAGGTCGAGAATAGGGTACATCAGCAGCTGTCCTGGCCCGTGATAGGTGACGTCGCCACCTCGATCGGTTTCCCGCAGCTCGATGCCCAAGCGTTCCCGTTCACTTTCCGATACAAGCACGTTCTCTCGATCGGCGTTGCGGCCGAGCGTGATCACGTGCGGGTGCTCGACGAAGAGAAGTTGATCGGGGATCTCGCCGGCTTTGCGTTGAGCGACGAGCTCCCGCTGGAGGTCCCAGGCAGCGCTATACGGCATCCGTCCAAGATCGCGGTACTGACAGAGCAGCTCTGGACCCCGCGGGCTATGGGAGTTGACGCCGACAGCGGGGAGCGTCTTACGAAGTAAGGGATCGAGCAAGGGCTCCTGGGCCGGATCTTGCGCCGAATTTCGCGCGGCATCGGGCAACAGATCGGACGGCGGAGCCCCCTGCCAACGCGCTTCGTTTCGCCGGGCCTCGTTCAGTTGCAACTCGCGCAGTTGCAACTCGCGCGAAGCCTCAGTCCCTGAAGCATTAGGCATTGATCGCCATTCCGTAAACACTATTGAAGGCCTCTTGCACCGCCTCCGATAGAGTCGGGTGCGAATGAATCGTCGACGTGATCGACTCGACTGTTGCCTCGGAAGCCATCGCGACAACCGCCTCGGAGATTAGCTCGGTGGCGGACGGGCCGATGATGTGTACGCCCAGGATTTCACCCGAGTCCGCCTCGGCAACCACCTTTACGAACCCGGCGTGGCGGCCCAGAATCGACGCCTTGCTATTGGCGCGAAAGTTGAACTTGCCGATCTTAACGTCGTGGCCGCGCTGGCGCGCTTGCGCTTCGGTCAGGCCGACGCTGCCGATCTGGGGTTCGCAATAGGTCGCCGCTGGGCTCTGCAGATAGTTGATCGGGTCCACTTCTTTGCCGGCAATGTTGGCGGCGGCCACCAAGCCCTGCATCGAGGCAACGTGCGCGAGCTGCGGCGTGCCCGCCACGATGTCGCCGATGGCGCGGACTCCGGGCTCGGCGGTTTGCATCCAGTCATCGACCTGGATGAAGCCCCGGCCAGTTTGAACGACGGTGTTCTCGAGTCCTATCTTTTCCGTGTTGGGTCTGCGGCCCACGGCGACCAACAGCTTCTCGGCGCTAAGCTGCCGCGGCTTCCCGTCGCTGTCGCTGAACTTAATTCGCACTAGGGCGCCGTCATCAGCCGCACTGTGGACCAGAGAGCCAGCGTGGATTTGAATGCCCCGTCTGCGGAAAGCCCGGGCCAGCTCGGCGGAAACCTCCTCATCCTCAATAGGGACAAGCCGGGGAAGTGCCTCGAGTATCGTGACTTCGCAACCGAAGCTTCGGAAAATCGATGCAAACTCGACGCCCACGGCTCCGGCGCCGATGATGACGAGTGATTGCGGGACTTCGGAGAGATCGAGTATTTCGACGTTAGTCAGGAGCCGATCGGGCGAGACGTTGAGGCCGGGCAGGGTTCGTGCTTCCGAGCCAGTTGCCAGGATGATGTGCCGCGCGGCGATTTCGGTGCGGTTGTCGCCGTTCGCGACTTCGCCCCGTCCTCCTCCCAACAACTTTCCGAACCCGGCGATCGAATCAATCTTGTTCTTTTTGAAAAGGAACTCAATTCCTTTGGCGTGGCCCGCGACGATTTCCTGCTTGCGCTGCTGCATCTTGGGGAAATCCAGTTCGACGCCGGTTGACTTGATACCGATTTGATCCCCGTGAAGGGTTTGCTCGTAGACCTCCGCGAAGTGCAAGAAGGCCTTTGTTGGAACGCATCCAACATGCAGGCAGGCGCCTCCGAGCTTGGCGTTCTTTTCGACGACGCCGACCTTGAGACCGTACTGCGCCGTGCGGATTGCGGCCACATATCCGCCGGGTCCGCTACCGATGATCAGCACGTCGTAGGACATGGAGCATCCAGTCTATCAAAGGGGAAATGTGCGACCCCCGCGACTTTTAGGGTAGTTGTAGGGTAGTTGCGGAGGGGTGCCGGCGTTCGCAACGAGCGTAACGGACGTGCACCCGTCATAAGTGGATTCGTACCGTAAGGGCTGTGGTATCGGAGAAACGAGCGCGGGTTAACGTGTATCGACTGCGGACTTTTGCCGTCTTCGTCCGATTACCCTGATTCATCGTCGAACAAGCGAGAACTTGAACCCGCGGCGACCGCTGGCGTATCATCTTAGATTCCCGTGGACATTCCTAGGCATGATGTACTCATCGTCGGAGGCGGCGGCGCCGGTCTCCGTGCGGCCATTGCCGTTTCTGAAGCCAACCCCAAACTGAGCGTCGCGATCGTCTCCAAGGTCTACCCGATGCGGAGTCACACCGTCTCGGCGGAGGGCGGATCGGCCGGGGTGATCGCAACCGACGACAGCCTCGACGAGCACGCCTACGACACCATCTCGGGCGGCGACTGGATGTCCGACCAAGACGCGGTCGAGGCGTTCGTCAACGAAGCTCCCGATGAGTTGTTGCGCCTCGAACACTGGGGCTGCCCCTGGAGCCGCCGCGACGACGGACGCGTCAACGTGCGTCCGTTCGGCGGCATGAAGAAGAAGCGAACTTGGTTTGCAGCCGACAAGACCGGGTTCCACATGCTGCACACGTTGTTCCAGACCAGCCTCAAGTATGAGTCGGTCGTCCGCTATGACGAGTGGTTCGTGACTAAATTGCTGGTGGACGATGGCCGTGTGCGTGGCGTAGTGGCGATCGAGATGGCGACGGGAAAGATTCAGGCCATCTCGGCCAAGGCCGTCATCATTTGTACCGGCGGCTGCGGCAAAGTATTCCCCTTCACGACCAACGCCAACATCAAAAACGGCGACGGAATGTCGATGGCCTTCCGCGCCGGCGCACCCCTGAAGGATATGGAGTTCTTCCAATATCATCCGACAGGGCTGCCGTTCACCGGAATCTTGATTACTGAGGCGTCGCGCTCGGAGGGCGGCTATCTGCTCAACAAGGACGGCTATCGCTATCTTCAGGACTACGACCTTGGCACGCCCGAGCCGAAGCCCGTTTTGCGGAGCATGGAGCTGGGTCCGCGGGACCGCCTCTCCCAGGCGTTCGAAAAAGAGCGGGAGAGAGGACGCACCATCGAGGGGCCTTACGGCCACGTCGTCCATCTCGACCTGCGGCATCTTGGTGAAAACGTGATCAACACCCGGCTGCCTTTCGTTCGCGAGCTGTGCAAGAGATACCAGGGCATCGACCCGATCACGGAACTGATACCGGTGCGGCCGGTGATTCACTACGTGATGGGGGGAGTTCATACCGATATCCACGGGGCGACGCCCTTGAAGGGACTCTATGCGGCGGGCGAGGCCGCCTGCGTCAGCATCAACGGCGCGAATCGCCTGGGCTCGAACTCCCTGACTGAATTGCTCGTTTTCGGTGCACGTGCTGGGAAAGCTGCCGCCGCCTACGCCGCTGAGCTAGACAACTCGTCCGATAGCGCAATTGCGGCCCAGGCTATGGATGAACAGAACCGGCTGGAGCAGGAATATCTCAACAAGACGGACGGCAACGAATCGATAGCAACCATTCGTGAAGAGATGCAGAAGACGATGGAAGAGGGCTGTGGTATCTACCGCACGGGATCGTCGATCGAAGCTTCCGAGAACAAACTCCGCGAGTTGCAAGAGCGCTACCGCAAGATCGCTATCCATGATCACAGCCGCACGTTCAACACCGAGTGGACCGTGGCGATCGAGCTGGGTTTCATGCTGGACGTGGCCGAGACGGTTGTCAAGTCCGCCTTGAACCGGACTGAGTCTCGCGGGGCGCACCAACGGACCGACTTCCCCGATCGAGAGGACGAGACTTTCCTGGGACATTCGCTGATCACGCGGCAAGAGGACGGTTCGTCCAAGTTGGATTTATTGCCGGTGACGATTACGCGCTGGCCGCCGGCGGAAAGGGTCTATGGGAGGTAAGCGGGTGGTCAATGACAAGCAAGGTAAACTGAAATGGAAGTCCTGAGAATTTCGAATGGATGAAGTTGCCGTTGCGACATTGCCTGGCCTTTGGGAAGCTCGTGATGAGAAAGCGTTGCGCACCTAAGAATGCTGGAAGGACGTTCGCTTCTATATCGACCCGGAGACCGGCGAGCCCCACATCTATAACCACGGAGTTGGGGAGCACGAGGTCGAGGATGTGTTAGCGAAACCAGGGGAGGATCGGCCCGGCCGGGAAGGTTCGAGGGTGGCGATCGGCCAGACACAAGGCGGACGATATCTGCGTGTCATTTACGTGCCCGATCCGGAGCCGAATAGTGTGTTCGTGATCACGGCTTACGAATTGGCGGGCAAGCCCCTAGTCGCTTACCGACGAAGGCAGGCGCAGGAAAAGAAAATGAAGAAGATGGGTATCCGGTTGACTCAGGTAGCCCCAAGATGTAGTATGCCGGCAGATGGAAGATTACCCTCAGAACCTGACAGAATTCGAGTCCCGTTTTAGCAGTGAGGAGGCCTGCCGGGAGTATCTGTTCCGGCTGCGCTGTCCGGACGGTTTCCGCTGTCCGGGTTGCGGTTGTGGAAAGTCGTGGCCTTTGCGAAAAGTGCTGCTGCAGTGCGTTGCGTGTGGGCGCCAAACCTCGGTGACCGCCGGGACCATCTTTCAGGACACGCGCAGCCCTTTGCCGTTGTGGTTTCGTGCGATGTGGTGGGTCACCACCCAAAAGACCGGAGCCAGCGCTTTGGGACTGCAAAGAGTGTTGGGGCTCAACAGGTACGAAACGGCTTGGACCTGGCTGCACAAAATGCGGCGCGCGATGGTGCGGCCGGGACGGGATTTGCTGGCCGGGACAGTGGAAGTCGATGAAAGCTACTGGGGCGGGCTCGAAGAGGGTCTGCGGGGCCGAAACCTGCAAAACAAAGCATTGATCGCAGTGGCCGCTCAAGAAGATGGGCGGGGTATCGGCCGGATTCGCATGAAGAGAATCGAGGATGCCTCGGGCGAGAGCCTGTTGCCTTTCGTGGAGGAGTGCATCGAGCCGGGCAGCGTGGTGCATACCGACGGCTGGCCCGGTTACTCCGGGTTGAAAAAGGAAGGCTACGTCCATCAGGTCACAGTTGTCAGCAGGCAGGAGCAGTCCGCGTCGGAATTGATGCCCCGCGTCCACCGCGTGATGTCACTGCTCAAGCGCTGGCTGCTGGGCACCCATCAGGGCGCCGTGAGCCACAAACATCTGGACTACACCTGGACGAGTTCACCTTCCGTTTCAACCGCCGCAACTCCAAAAGCCGAGGCAAACTCTTCTATCGGCTCGTCCAGCAGGCGGTAGCCGTGGATCCGGCGACTTACAAGATGATTGTTCACCCGGTTACAGAACCCAAGAAAATCCCCAAACCACAAGATATTGGGGCTACCTGAGTCAACCGGATACCCATCATGAAGAAAGTGAAAAAGGGGAAATTTCCATCGGGATGGGACGAAGAACGCGTTCGGAGGGTCCTCGATTACTACGAGCAGCAGACCCAAGAAGAGGCCGTGGCCGAAGATGAAGCCCCCTTTTCGGATGGGAATCGGTCCGTCATGGAAGTTCCCTACAACCTGAATTATGCACTGCCGGTGCACCTGGTGAGGGCTGAGCCGCCAGGAACCATTTGGGGACCCCCGAAAACATGGGGTAAAAAGGTAGGCTGGCAAAGATTTCAGCTTCGCCAGTCAACCCCAAGGAGGTCACCCAAATGGTTACCAAACGAAAACAGCATAGCTCCCGAAGGCCCGTCAAACAAGGCCCCGGCGCGAGGGCCCCGCGGCCCAATAAAATCGGGGCTGCCACGCCCTATCACTTCCGTGGCAAGAATCTGACTCCCTACGGCGGCTTGCTGCCCGTCGCCACCCTGCTCGAAAAACTCGGCTTCCAAGCGCTGCTGGAAGAAACCCTCACGACCAAACGGATCACCCGAGCCATGAGCCCCTACCAGTTCGTGCTGGCCCTCGTGCTCGGCCTCTATGTCGGCTTTGCGCGGCTCAACCAACTCCGCTTCATCGCTCGCGACCCCATCCTGACCGGCATCTTGCAAGTGACGCGTCTGCCGCCGCAGTCCACGCTGTGGCGCTTTCTGGCCTCGCTGCACCTCAACGTGGCGAAGCAGATCCTTTCCATTCAGCGCCAGCTGCGGGAACGAGTCTGGGCCGCGGCCCACGTGAAGTTGGAGACGGTGACGCTGGACACCGACACCACCGTGCATACCCTCTACGGCCGCCAGATGGGCGGGCGCAAGAGCTACAACCCCAAGAACAAGGGCAAGCGCAGCTACCAGCCGATACTGACCTTCCTGGCCGAGACGCGCGAATACCTGATGGGCGGGTTGCGCAACGGCGACCGGCCCACGGGCCGACAGATCGCCGCCCACCTCGAGAGCGCTTTCCGGACTTTGCCGGGCGGCGTGAAGAAAATCCTGGCGCGGGCCGATTCCGGCTTTTATTGCTGGGAGGCGGTGGAGGCCTATGAAAAGGCGGCTTGTCAGTTCGTCATCGTGGCGCGCAAAACGCGGCGCCTGGTCGAGCGCTTGCAGCAAGCAGAATGGAAACCCTCCCCCCGCTCCGACGCGGACGCGGAATGCGAATTCCTCTACCAACCGCAAGGCTGGGCGCGGGCCTGCCGTTTCCTGGTGCTGCGTTACGAAAACGAGCCCAAGGCCGGCGCGGCCGAGCAATACCAGTTGTTCGCCACCAGTGCTTACACCTACCGCGTGTTTGTCACCAATCTGGCCGAGCCGATCGCGGCGGTGGTGTGGTTTTACAATCAGCGCGCCGGAGCCGAGAACCTGATCAAGGAGGCCAACAACGACGCCGGGCTGGCGGCCCATCCCTCGCGCCGCTTTGACATGAACCGCAATCACTTTCAGTTGGCCATGCTGGCCTACAATCGCAACTGCTGGCTGCTGCTGTTCAACCGCGAAGCCCAGGCCAGCGTGGAGACGCTGCGGCACACCACCCTGGCGACGGCGCGGCTGCGTTTTCTGTTCGTGGCGGCCAAGATCTGGCGGCACGCCGGCAGAACGGGTGTCAGCTACAGCGATCATTATCAGGAAAAGGGCCTGTTTGAACGGCTGATGCGACGGCTGCGGGCGATGGGGCCGCCGGGATCGAGCTTGGCGCCGGTGGTGGAGGGTGCGCTGAGCTGAGGGGCACTCCATGCATAAAATTTCATGCACTCGCCGCAACGTACTGGGAACACGCCGCTTGCCAGCCCGCTTTTGCCCTGCCGGGATCAGGAGGCGGCTCAAACGGGGAGGGAAACAGCAGAAAAGACGACTTGCGAAATCACTGAGTTGACACGAGTGCCGCTATCGCCACAACTCCATCGACGATGGCTACGCCGAATCTGTGCATAATTCAGGTACAAGCTAGTGCCAGTTGTCCGAGAGCTGATTGCGAAGCGCCAGGGGTAGACGCCTGCGGAGATGCCCCGGCGGTCTCCCTGCTGACCGGGAGCACTAGGCGGAGGGCACCAAGCAAAAAATTGATGGGGAACGGGTGTGTAAGCGAGGACTCTGGGCAACCTGACTAGGCCTTGGAATCCTTGCTCGGATCCAACGGAAGATAAAATAGCGCTTGGCCCTCAAAGCTAGCTCCCAGCAGACCGTATTTTGGAGCCGTTACGTGTGACTAGGACCTGAGCAGTCGCTCACATCAACGCCAGCCCGCAAAGGGAAATAAATACATGGCAGAAACCATCAACCTCGAAGTAACCCGCTACTCGCCAGAGAGCGACACTGAGCCCCGAACTCAGGAATACGAAGTCCCGTTGCGTGAAGAGTGGGTCGTCCTGGACGCACTGAATTACGTCAAGAACGAGCTCGATGGCTCGCTTTCCTTCCGCTGGTCGTGCCGCATGGGTGTCTGCGGTAGTTGCGGCATGATGGTCAACGGAGAACCCACCCTGACCTGCGCCGCCTTCTTGACTAGCTACGCGCCCGGTCCGATTCGGGTCGAGCCGCTGCGCTACTTCCCGGTGGTTCGTGACCTGGTCATCGACATGAGTGACTTTTTGGAGAAGTTGCAAAAGGTCAATCCCTGGGTCGTGCGGGAAGAAGAAAAGCCCCTATCGGAAGGCGAGTACCTGCAAACACCCGAGCAACTCGACACTTTCAAGCAGTTCAGCATGTGCATTAACTGCATGTTGTGCTATTCCGCCTGTCCGGTCTACGGCCTGGATGAGAGTTTTATCGGACCGGCGGCGATCGCGCTGGCGCAACGCTACAACCTCGATTCGCGGGATCAGGGCGAGTCGGAACGCCTCGAAGTGCTTTCCCAGCACGAGGGAATCTGGGACTGCACCTTTGTTGGCGAGTGCACCAAGGTTTGCCCGAAAAAGGTCGACCCGGCTGGCGCGATCCAGCAATACAAAATCACGGCGACCAAAGATTACTTCAAGTCGCTGCTGATGCCTTGGGGGTCGAAATGAGCAACGGCGCCGGCGCGGAATTGAGACCTCGAACCTATCGGGCGCCCATGCCGGCCTCGTGGTGGCTCGGGACGTCCAACTATCTGAAGTTCATGCTCAGGGAGCTGACCTGCATATTCGTGGCGTATTTCGTGATCATTACTATTCTCCAGATCCGGGCGGTGGGTCAGGGCGCCGAAGCCTACGCTGAATTCCAGGCCTGGCTGGCGAGCCCTGTGATGCTGGTACTGAGTGCGGTCGCATTGCTGTTCGTTGTCTACCACACGATCACGTGGTTCAATGTAACGCCGCGGGCGATCGTTTTGAGGGTGGGCGGCAAGCGTCTTTCCGATGCGGCGATCATAGCGCCTAACTACATAGCGTGGATTGTTATCTCTGGCCTGGTGGCCTGGCTGGTGCTCCGGGGCTAACATGGCGAAAAAGACTCACGAGCCGTTCTTCTGGGCAATCTTCAGCGCCGGGGGCGTCATGACGGCTCTGTTCGTGCCGGTGCAATTATTTCTGTTCGCGCTGGCGTTTCCGCTTGGATGGCTCGAGCCGCCCAGCCACGAAAGCCTGCTGACCCTGCTGAGAAATCCGCTCACGCAGCTTTATCTACTCGTTTTGTGCACGCTTGGTCTTTTTCACTGGGCCCACCGCTTCCGGCACACCCTCTATGACGCGCTGAAGCTCAAGCACCTGGGGCATGCGATTTCGTTTCTTTGCTACGGCGCCGCGCTTGTGGGAAGTGGCGTGGCGGCGTATTTGTTGTGGAATATCGCTTAGGGCCGGCTTCGTTCCCGGACCGGCGACCCCGATCAGGGTCATTCCCGAATATAATGAGCCCATGAGCCAGTCACGCCGCCTGACAGCCATTATCGAGCGAGAGGACGACGGGTTTGTGGCCTTGTGTCCCGAGTTAGACGTCGCTAGTCAGGGCGACTCGATTGAGGAGGCCCGCACTAATCTGACGGAGGCCCTAACTCTCTTCCTGGAAACTGCAGACCCAAGCGAGATAGAAAGTCGTTCCAACTCGGAAGTTTTCGTCACTCAGGTCGAGGTCCCGATTGGGTAAGCTCCGGGTTCTGTCCGGTGAACAGGTCTGTCGAATTGTGAGATCCGAGCAATTCCAGACCCTTCGGTGTTTTCGTACATAGTGGCCTCAGATTCGCCCGGCCGGAGGAGCCTCATGATCAGCAACTACACAGCCAAATACACGAAGATCAGTTCGGGGTACGCGGGCCAACTGGTTGAATGGCCCGAGGTCATCACTGAAGGACAGACACTAGAAGAGTGCCGTGAGATGCTCCAGGACGCTGTGCGCGAAATGATTCAGGCTTACCGGGAGCAAAGTAAAGAAATACCGGCCGGAAAAGCCTTACTGGAACAGATAACCGTCGAGGTATGAGTGTCGGTACGACGCCGTGACCTCGTACACCAGTTGAAGTCGTCATCCAAGCAAGAACCGTCTCTCGCCCAACTCCTCCTCCGTTGGTACCGCCGCCACAAACGCGACCTTCCCTGGCGGCGCACCAAAGACCCCTATCGCGTCTGGCTCTCGGAGGTCATGCTGCAACAGACCCGCGTTGCGACGGTCATCCCCTACTACAAGCAGTTTTTGGAAAGATTCCCGACCGTCGATAGGCTTGCCCGCGCGCCCGAACAAGAACTTCTTGAGTCCTGGAGCGGACTCGGTTATTATCGCCGCGCCCGTCAAATGCAAGCCGCCGCCCGACTGATCGTCTCCGAATATGGCGGTGAGTTTCCCCGCGACTTCGACGCCCTCAAGAAGCTTCCGGGGATAGGCGACTACACCGCTGCCGCGATCTCCAGCATCACGCGCGGTGAGAAGCGGGCCGTCCTCGATGGAAACGTGATTCGAGTGCTGACGCGCCTGCTCGACGATGACCGCGACTCCGGAAGCGCGAGCGTCAGGGCGGACCTGCATGCTCACGCGCAAGCTTTGATCGAGACCGCCGGTCCGCGCAGTGCCGGCACCTTCAATCAGGCGATGATGGAACTGGGGGCCACCCTCTGCACGCCCCGCAAACCGCAATGCCTTCTTTGCCCGATTGGCGACCTTTGCATGGCCAGAAAACAAGGCGCGCAAGGCGAACGGCCTGTCAAGCGGCGCAAAGCCGCTATCGAAAGGTTGCACCTCGCCGTCGCCATCGTTAGAAAAGGGGAACTCTTATTGGTGCGGCAGCGTCCTGCTGACGCCGCTGTCATGCCGGGATTCTGGGAACTTCCCGAAGCCCAGGGGGGCCAGCTCGACGATCTCGGCTTTGAGCCCGCCGCTATTCGACTGGGTGAAGCGCTTGGCCCGTTCCGCCACGCGATCACGTTCCGGGACTACCAGGGCGAGGTCTATCAGGCCAAGCTTTCAGGCCGGCCCGGCGCAGGTTATCGATGGGTTACGCTAAGGGAGTTAGGGTCACTTCCGCTTACAACCATCAGCCGCAAGGCTATTGCCGTTGCCCAGGGGGGTCTTGGGAAAGGGCGGAAGCAGTCTCGTAGTGCGAAACTTTTCCGTACCGATTGAGTTTGTTAGAGAAGGGGTCGGTGAGACTCTAGGCCTTGCGTCCGCCGGTTGGCCTGACGTTAAGGCGGGCGGGCGTCGCCCAAACTCAGTCTCGGAAGAGGTTCTCGGGGGAACTTCATGCACACACGCCGAATTCTGCTCGCGCTGCTGCTGACAGCGGCTTTCACGTTTCCAATCATGCTCGTTTCGCGTCCGTTCGCGGCGACGATTGAACCTCGTGCGACCGGAGCGCCCTTTCCCGGAGAAACTAGTTGCGCTAAGAGCGGCTGTCATGACAACAGTCCGGCCAATTCCGGGTCGGGCAGCGTGTCGGTATTGATCAACGGCGGTCCCGCCTCGGCATTCCTGTATACGCCGGGGGAAACCGTGCCTGTCACGGTGCGAGTGGCCGACCCAGGCGCGGCTCGTTGGGGATTTCAATTGACGACGAGGCCGCCCGACGGCTGCACGCAGGCCGGTACGTTGGCACCCTCGAACGGTGACGTATCGATCCTCAGCGAAGCGGGCATGTTTTCTCCTTGCACTCTGGCCACGATCGACTTTACTGTGCACACCGTGGCAAAGTTTGGCCCCAACGAAGCCACGTTCACGCTGAACTGGACAGCTCCTAGTACCGACATTGGCCCCATTGTCTTCGCTGCCGCCGGCAACGCCGCCAACGGCAACAATCTTCCCTCAGGGGACAGGATCTATACGATTCAGGAAACAATCCAGCCCGGCGAGGGTGGCGGTGGCGGCCCTGTCCCGGCGATCAGCGGCGGAGGAGTTGTCGTCGCCAACCTTCTGCCTACGGTGACTTCCATTTCTTCCAACGCCATCATTTCTATTTTCGGCTCAAAGTTTGCCCCGGAAGGCACGGTGGACATCGAACCCGAGCTGGACGGCGAAGGCCGGGTAGCGACTATCCAGCGCGAAGTTTGCGTTGAGATCAACGGGGATCGTTCCCCGATTCTCCATGTGTTTCCCGGCCAGCTCAACTTGCAGGCGCCAACTCTGGCCCCCGGCACGGTCGGCCCTGTCTCGGTTGAAGTGATTGCCGGCTGCGGGACTGAAGATGAACGTCGCGGTCCTGCCGAGATAGTGATGGTGGGAGAGGTTGCTCCGGCGTTTTTCGTGATCGTGTTCACTGATGCGGGCGGCGCCAACCCCATCGCGGCTCTGCACGGCGGCGGACCGGATGCCGTGGCCGATCCAGTGGTGTTTCCAGGCTCGAGCGCAGCTGCGCCAGGTGAATTTATCAGCCTTTTCGCAACCGGTTTCGGCCCGACAGAACCGCCCGTGATGGCTGGTGAGATTCCCGCGACCGTGTTACCCGACACGTTCGGGCAAGCACGATTAACCAACGATATCGCGATGACTATCGGCGGTATTCCCGTGCCGAGCGGAGACATTTTCTATGCAGGCACAGCCCCCTGCTGCGCGGGCCTCTACCAGATTGTCGTGAAAGTTCCCCCCAGCGCCCCGGACGGAGATCTGGAAGTGATTGCAACCGTCGCGGGCGTCCCGACGTTGCCTGGCCCGTTCGTCACTGTGAAGAGCCCGCAGTGATCCCAGCGCCTCGAATCGATACGGCTTGCTGCCATCCCGGCACGGCTGGTGCCAGGGGCAGGCTCAGACAGGCGTCGACAGTTTGGCGCCTTTCTCCGCGACGATGATGGCCAAACACCGGGTTGTCGTGTCGCCGGCATTACCAGAAACCATGTGCACCGCATCTGGCGGTTCGTAGAACCTGAATTATGCACTGCGGCGTGGACCTGAGGAGGGCTGAGCCGCAAGGGACCATTGGGGACCCCCTAAAACATGGGGTAAAAAGGTCGGCTGGCAAAGATTCCAGCTTCGCCAGCCAACCCCAAGGAAGTCACCCACATGGTTACCAGACGAAAACAGCATAGCTCCCAAAGGCCCGTCCAACAAGGCCCAGCCGTGACGGCCTCGCGGCCCAATAAAATCGGGGCTTCGACGCCTTACCACTTCCGCGGCAGGAAGCCGACTCCCTACGGCGGCTTGCTGCCGGTGGTCGGGAGGGCGCTGATCTGAGAGCCTGGCTATGCGCTATGCATAAAATTTTACGCACTAGCCGTAACGCACTGGAAACACGTCACTTCCGAGCGAGGTTTTGACGACGCGGATTCTGGGCGGGAAGGGAAACCGGACACGGAGAAGCCAAAAGACCAGTTGCCGAGCTACCACCTCACGAAGACCGCCAACCCGCTACGAACGCAGCCACACTCGCAAAGTGAATCTGTGCATAATTCAGGTGGTACCAACATCGCGAGCGTCGGAGGGCTCGCGAGATCGCGGCAAAGATCGGCGATCTGGTGGCACGGCCCATGCTGCTTGCACACATCGAGGACCTTGTCGGCAGTGATCTGGATTATGAGTACGCCTTTCAGATCTACGAGGAAATGGTGAACTCGTGGCTCCAGCGCGAGAAGGGGTACGTGAAAGACACGGAGGCGTTGCGGGAGTTCTCGGAGCTAGTAGCCGTGGATCTCCTCCTCAATCAGAAGCAACGAGGGTGGGAACGCATCCCTGGGAGCGAGCTACAGCCACTGGCGGAGGCGCACCAGATTCCGCTCCAGGGTTGGCAGCTTCGCGGTCGGTCTTTGCTGAATAAAGATGCGGACGGTAATTACAAGTTTGCGCATCGGTCGGTAATGGAGTATCTGTTTGCGAAGCGCTTTGCGCTGGGGAAAGTAGCGTTCCATCCAGGGCTCTGGACCGATCAGATTCAGACCTTCTTTTTTGAGATGGTGCGCTGCGGGTCGGTCGGCAACAGCAAGATAGACTTGCAAAGATTGAGCGAACTAATGGGCTCCCCGGGACAGAAAGACGGGTTGGACTACGTCTTAATCCCCCCCGGGACTTTCCAGATAGGATGTGTAACCTGAATTATGCACTGCCGGTGCACCTGGTGAGGGCTGAGCCGCCAGGAACCATTTGGGGACCCCCGAAAACATGGGGTAAAAAGGTAGGCTGGCAAAGATTTCAGCTTCGCCAGTCAACCCCAAGGAGGTCACCCAAATGGTTACCAAACGAAAACAGCATAGCTCCCGAAGGCCCGTCAAACAAGGCCCCGGCGCGAGGGCCCCGCGGCCCAATAAAATCGGGGCTGCCACGCCCTATCACTTCCGTGGCAAGAATCTGACTCCCTACGGCGGCTTGCTGCCCGTCGCCACCCTGCTCGAAAAACTCGGCTTCCAAGCGCTGCTGGAAGAAACCCTCACGACCAAACGGATCACCCGAGCCATGAGCCCCTACCAGTTCGTGCTGGCCCTCGTGCTCGGCCTCTATGTCGGCTTTGCGCGGCTCAACCAACTCCGCTTCATCGCTCGCGACCCCATCCTGACCGGCATCTTGCAAGTGACGCGTCTGCCGCCGCAGTCCACGCTGTGGCGCTTTCTGGCCTCGCTGCACCTCAACGTGGCGAAGCAGATCCTTTCCATTCAGCGCCAGCTGCGGGAACGAGTCTGGGCCGCGGCCCACGTGAAGTTGGAGACGGTGACGCTGGACACCGACACCACCGTGCATACCCTCTACGGCCGCCAGATGGGCGGGCGCAAGAGCTACAACCCCAAGAACAAGGGCAAGCGCAGCTACCAGCCGATACTGACCTTCCTGGCCGAGACGCGCCAATACCTGATGGGCGGGTTGCGCAACGGCGACCGGCCCACGGGCCGACAGATCGCCGCCCACCTCGAGAGCGCTTTCCGGACTTTGCCGGGCGGCGTGAAGAAAATCCTGGCGCGGGCCGATTCCGGCTTTTATTGCTGGGAGGCGGTGGAGGCCTATGAAAAGGCGGCTTGTCAGTTCGTCATCGTGGCGCGCAAAACGCGGCGCCTGGTCGAGCGCTTGCAGCAAGCAGAATGGAAACCCTCCCCCCGCTCCGACGCGGACGCGGAATGCGAATTCCTCTACCAACCGCAAGGCTGGGCGCGGGCCTGCCGTTTCCTGGCGCTGCGTTACGAAAACGAGCCCAAGGCCGGCGCGGCCGAGCAATACCAGTTGTTCGCCACCAGCGCTTACACCTACCGCGTGTTTGTCACCAATCTGGCCGAGCCGATCGCGGCGGTGGTGTGGTTTTACAATCAGCGCGCCGGAGCCGAGAACCTGATCAAGGAGGCCAACAACGACGCCGGGCTGGCGGCCCGTCCCTCGCGCCGCTTTGACATGAACCGCACTCACTTTCAGTTGGCCATGCTGGCCTACAATCTCAACTGCTGGCTGCTGCTGTTCAACCGCGAAGCCCAGGCCAGCGTGGAGACGCTGCGGCACACCACCCTGGCGACGGCGCGGCTGCGTTTTCTGTTCGTGGCGGTCAAGATCTGGCGGCACGCCGGCAGAACGGGTGTCAGCTACAGCGATCATTATCAGGAAAAGGGCCTGTTTGAACGGCTGATGCGACGGCTGCGGGCGATGGGGCCGCCGGGATCGAGCTTGGCGCCGGTGGTGGAGGGTGCGCTGAGCTGAGGGGCACTCCATGCATAAAATTTCATGCACTCGCCGCAACGTACTGGGAACACGCCGCTTGCCAGCCCGCTTTTGCCCTGCCGGGATCAGGAGGCGGCTCAAACGGGGAGGGAAACAGCAGAAAAGACGACTTGCGAAATCACTGAGTTGACACGAGTGCCGCTATCGCCACAACTCCATCGACGATGGCTACGCCGAATCTGTGCATAATTCAGGTAGAAGACTTCGCCCGGCCCGAGAATCTGTTCCTTCCCACCTTTGACGGCGAACCGGAATTTGCCTTCCAGCACGTAGCCCAGCACGAAGCCGGGATGCTTGTGTGGCTTTGAACTTTGACCGGGCTCAAAGATGACTTCGACGAAGGTGGCTTCCAGGCCTTCGAATACGCCGGAAAGAGGCTGCTTGCGGATCACGTCTGCTCGGGAGGGCGAAGGGGCCGCCGCCGCGAGGCCTGCGGCGAGGAGCGTTTTGAATAAGACTCGTCAATTTTCCATGGCGTCCGAATCTTACAATGGCCCGGACAACGATTTCACCTGAATTATGCACTGCCGGTGCACCTGGTGAGGGCTGAGCCGCCAGGAACCATTTGGGGACCCCCGAAAACATGGGGTAAAAAGGTAGGCTGGCAAAGATTTCAGCTTCGCCAGTCAACCCCAAGGAGGTCACCCAAATGGTTACCAAACGAAAACAGCATAGCTCCCGAAGGCCCGTCAAACAAGGCCCCGGCGCGAGGGCCCCGCGGCCCAATAAAATCGGGGCTGCCACGCCCTATCACTTCCGTGGCAAGAATCTGACTCCCTACGGCGGCTTGCTGCCCGTCGCCACCCTGCTCGAAAAACTCGGCTTCCAAGCGCTGCTGGAAGAAACCCTCACGACCAAACGGATCACCCGAGCCATGAGCCCCTACCAGTTCGTGCTGGCCCTCGTGCTCGGCCTCTATGTCGGCTTTGCGCGGCTCAACCAACTCCGCTTCATCGCTCGCGACCCCATCCTGACCGGCATCTTGCAAGTGACGCGTCTGCCGCCGCAGTCCACGCTGTGGCGCTTTTTGGCCTCGCTGCACCTCAACGTGGCGAAGCAGATCCTTTCCATTCAGCGCCAGCTGCGGGAACGAGTCTGGGCCGCGGCCCACGTGAAGTTGGAGACGGTGACGCTGGACACCGACACCACCGTGCATACCCTCTACGGCCGCCAGATGGGCGGGCGCAAGAGCTACAACCCCAAGAACAAGGGCAAGCGCAGCTACCAGCCGATACTGACCTTCCTGGCCGAGACGCGCGAATACCTGATGGGCGGGTTGCGCAACGGCGACCGGCCCACGGGCCGACAGATCGCCGCCCACCTCGAGAGCGCTTTCCGGACTTTGCCGGGCGGCGTGAAGAAAATCCTGGCGCGGGCCGATTCCGGCTTTTATTGCTGGGAGGCGGTGGAGGCCTATGAAAAGGCGGCTTGTCAGTTCGTCATCGTGGCGCGCAAAACGCGGCGCCTGGTCGAGCGCTTGCAGCAAGCAGAATGGAAACCCTCCCCCCGCTCCGACGCGGACGCGGAATGCGAATTCCTCTACCAACCGCAAGGCTGGGCGCGGGCCGGCCGTTTCCTGGCGCTGCGTTACGAAAACGAGCCCAAGGCCGGCGCGGCCGAGCAATACCAGTTGTTCGCCACCAGCGCTTACACCTACCGCGTGTTTGTCACCAATCTGGCCGAGCCGATCGCGGCGGTGGTGTGGTTTTACAATCAGCGCGCCGGAGCCGAGAACCTGATCAAGGAGGCCAACAACGACGCCGGGCTGGCGGCCCATCCCTCGCGCCGCTTTGACATGAACCGCAATCACTTTCAGTTGGCCATGCTGGCCTACAATCGCAACTGCTGGCTGCTGCTGTTCAACCGCGAAGCCCAGGCCAGCGTGGAGACGCTGCGGCACACCACCCTGGCGACGGCGCGGCTGCGTTTTCTGTTCGTGGCGGCCAAGATCTGGCGGCACGCCGGCAGAACGGGTGTCAGCTACAGCGATCATTATCAGGAAAAGGGCCTGTTTGAACGGCTGATGCGACGGCTGCGGGCGATGGGGCCGCCGGGATCGAGCTTGGCGCCGGTGGTGGAGGGTGCGCTGAGCTGAGGGGCACTCCATGCATAAAATTTCATGCACTCGCCGCAACGTACTGGGAACACGCCGCTTGCCAGCCCGCTTTTGCCCTGCCGGGATCAGGAGGCGGCTCAAACGGGGAGGGAAACAGCAGAAAAGACGACTTGCGAAATCACTGAGTTGACACGAGTGCCGCTATCGCCACAACTCCATCGACGATGGCTACGCCGAATCTGTGCATAATTCAGGTTTCAGCCTGGTTTCTTTCGCGGTCACCAGTTTTCCGTTTGGTGGGTATCCGGTTGACTCAGGTAGCCCCAAGATGTAGTATGCCGGCAGATGGAAGATTACCCTCAGAACCTGACAGAGTTCGAGGCCCGTTTTAGCAGTGAGGAGGCCTGCCGGGAGTATCTGTTCCGGCTGCGCTGGCCGGACGGTTTCCGCTGTCCGGGTTGCGGTTGTGGAAAGTCGTGGCCTTTGCGAAAAGTGCTGCTGCAGTGCGCTGCGTGTGGGCGCCAAACCTCGGTGACCGCCGGGACCATCTTTCAGGACACGCGCAGCCCTTTGCCGTTGTGGTTTCGTGCGATGTGGTGGGTCACCACCCAAAAAACCGGAGCCAGCGCTTTGGGACTGCAAAGAGTGTTGGGGCTCAACAGGTACGAAACGGCTTGGACCTGGCTGCACAAAATGCGGCGCGCGATGGTGCGGCCGGGACGGGATTTGCTCGCCGGGACAGTGGAAGTCGATGAAAGCTACTGGGGCGGGCTCGAAGAGGGCCTGCGGGGCCGAAACCTGAAAAACAAAGGATTGATCGCAGTGGCCGCTCAAGAGGATGGGCGGGGTATCGGCCGGATTCGCATGAAGAGAATCGAGGATGCCTCGGGCGAGAGCCTGTTGCCTTTCGTGGAGGAGTGCATCGAGCCGGGCAGCGTGGTGCATACCGACGGCTGGCCCGGTTACTCCGGGTTGAAAAAGGAAGGCTACGTCCATCAGGTCACAGTTGTCAGCAGGCAGGAGCAGTCCGCGTCGGAATTGATGCCCCGCGTCCACCGCGTGATGTCACTGCTCAAGCGCTGGCTGCTGGGCACCCATCAGGGCGCCGTGAGCCACAAACATCTGGACTACTACCTGGACGAGTTCACCTTCCGTTTCAACCGCCGCAAATCCAAAAGCCGCGGCAAACTCTTCTATCGGCTCGTCTAGCAGGCGGTAGCCGTGGATCCGGCGACTTACAAGATGATTGTTCACCCGGTTACAGAACCAAGAAAATCCCCAAACCACAAGATATTGGGGCTACCTGAGTCAACCGGATACCCATCTTCCGTTAATCTGGTAGATTGCAATCTCTCCCTGACAGCGCGACATGATGTCGGGGCGGACTGACTACCTCGCGTAACTAGAAGCGCAACTTAGAAAAGGACCACTACCGATGCCTTTCAATAAGTTTCCCAGACGATCATTCCTGAAAACAGCCGCGGCAGCGCCCGCCGCCGCCGTAGCCGCAGCACCCGCGATGCTCGCCGGAGCCGAAGCCACGAAGAAATTCCGCCTGGGCATGATCGGTATGGGCCGGCGCGGCCGCAACAACTTGAGGTCAATCCTGAGACAGCCCGAGCTTGAGGTCGTTGCCTTCTCGGAGGTCTACAAACCGAACCTCGACCTCGCTCTGAAGATGGTCCCCGGCGCGAAAGTCTATCCCGACTTCCGCGACGTGATCGGCGCTCCCGATATCGATGCAATTTGTATCTGTACACCCGACCACTGGCATCCTTACATGGCTGTCGAAGCTTGTAAGGCCGGCAAAGACGTCTATGTCGAAAAGCCCATCTCGGTCGTCGTCGAGGAAGGCCGGATGATGGTCAAAGCGGCCCGCAAGTATAACCGCATCGTGCAAGTCGGCACCCAGCAGCGCTCCGGCGGGCACTTTCAAAAAGTCGTCGAAATGATCCAGGGCGGCAAGATCGGCGACATCGCGTTCGTTCGTACCTGGAACTACAGCAACCAGCTCCCCGAGGAGATGGGCAATCCGCCTGACACCGCTCCGCCAGCCGATCTGGACTGGAATATGTGGCTAGGACCGGCCGCCGAGCGCCCATTCAACAAGAACCGTTTCGGAGTCGACCCCACTCACTATTCGCATTTCCGCTGGTTCTGGGACTACGCCGGCGGCATGATGACCGACTGGGGCATTCACCTGCTCGACATCGTGATGTGGGCGATGGACGTCGAGGGGCCAAGCGTCATCTCCACCATTGGCGGCAAGTTCCTGATCCAAGATAACCGCGAAACCCCCGATCTGATCCTGGCGAACTACGAGTTCCCCAAGTTCGTGTGCGTTTACGAAAACCGCATCACGAACGGACAGTCGATGTTCGACCGCGATTACGGAATCACATTTCACGGCTCCAAAGGAACGCTATTCGTCGACCGCCAGCGCTACGAGATTATTCCCGAGATGAAGGGCCTCGATCCCAGGGGCTACAACAGCGAGGCACTGATGGTGCGCGAAGAGGGCAGAGCCGTCAACCATTCAACCGACGACCATTGGAAGGATTTCATTTCCTCGATGAAGTCGCGCAAGCCGCCCATCAGCGACATTGAAATCGGCCATCGCTCGACAGCGATGGCCCTGCTGGGGAATGTCTCGCTGCGAAGCCGGCAGCGGGTCGAATGGGATCCCAAGACCGAAACGACTCCCAACAAAGAAGCCCAAACCTATCTCAGCCGCCCCTACCGGGCTCCTTGGAAGCTGACGCTGTAGCTTAATTGGTGGCAAAAAGGCAGGTTACCGTCCAGAACGCCGGAATGGACCGAAATCGAGCCGGCCGGAAGTCCGGCCTGTTGCCGCAAACAAAAAGGGGACCAAAACGGCGAACTTGTCCGTATTCTCCACTGGGAGCCTGGAAGCTGTAATATTTGAAACGAGAGCGGGTGGCAACGCGTCCAAAGGACGTATGAGCACAGCGACAGCAACAGCCCTGAGACTGCCCGCCACCCAAACAACGAGGGCAAATGTGGCGTTCAGAGAGACCCCTGAAGCTGAGATTGTCCGGCGCACGCAGGCTGGCGACGAGGAGGCATTCCGCCAACTCGTCGAACGCCATCGTTCGAAGGTCTTCTCGATCATCTACGGCATTGTGCGAAACCGCAATGACGCCGAGGATATTGCTCAGCAGGTGTTCGCGAAAATCTACTTCTCCATCAAAGGATTCGATTTTCGCTCCGCGCTGATTACGTGGATCTACAAGATCGCCGTGAATCAGTGTTACGACTATTTGCGCAAACAGAAAGTTCGCAAGCTGGTCTATGAAAGCGATCTCGGCGAAGACGACGCCCGCACGATGGAAAACTCCGCGCTCGCGGTAGAGAAGACCCCGGCGATTTCCGTCCAGATGGAACGCAGGGACTACCTGGCGAGGCTGCTCTCCAAGGTGTCGGAACAAGAGCGCTTGCTGCTGATTCGAAAAGAAGTCCACGGCCTTTCCGTCCAGGAGTTGGCCGAAGAGACGGGACTCAACGAGAATACGATTAAGGTAAAATTGTTTCGAGCCAGGCAGAAGCTGGTGAAAGCAGCCGCGAAGATGAACCGCTCGGCGGCCGCGACAGCTTAACGGACAACCGGTGGGGGCGAGGTGGATGAGGTTATGAGGGAGTTCGTGAGAGATCAACTAGAGGATTGTCTTTCGGGGGCTCTTCCTTCTCAAGAGCAGGCTAAGCTGGAAGCCTTTCTCAAGGAGAATCCAGCCGAAGCCAAGGAACTCGCCCTGTTTGAAGAGTCCGATCAGCTATTGAAAGCGTTGCGCCTTCCCCAGGACGAAATCCTAGAGCCCGAACCTACGTTCTACGCGCGGCTCATGCAGCAGATCGAAAGCGAACGAGAAATTCCCTTCTGGGAGGTATTCTTGCAACCCGCATTCGGCCGCCGTTTGGCTTTTGGAAGTTTGATGTGGCTCGCCTTGTTGGGCGGGTATGTGGCGACATTTGGTGGCCCTGCCGCGGACGCGACCCAGCATATTGCCGAAAGACTATTCACCGAACCGCCGTCAGCTGACTATGAGCTGCGTCTTAGCGCCGATCTACAGCGTAACCGCGGCTCCATGCTGGTCGGCATGATGTCGGAAAAATAACAAGATCATGTCAAGTCCGCGCCTAGATTCGTGTCAGGGAAAAGCATTGGGGATACTTCTGCTCGTATTCCTGGCGGGCACGGGTTCAGGGATCATTGGAAGCTACTTCTATCCGAGCGCGCCTTCGCCCGCGGCAACCCACGATCCGATCGACATACATGACTCCGCACTCGCATTGGAGCACCTGCAAGACGAGCTGGACCTCGACAGCGAGCAGGTGGTCCAAGTGAAAACTATCTTGGATGAATGCATCATGATGGAAGCCGAGTGGCTGAGCAAGATCAAGTACATGAAAGCGGAGGGCCGCGACCGCATTCTAGTGCTTCTCGACAATCAGCAGCGCGAGAGGTTTCAATCCGTCCTCCACGAAGTCTCTGACAAGTAACAGCAGGCCTCCGTCCGGTCCGTAGGCACCCCTCAAATCTTCTTTGGCGGGCGCGGATTTCATAGGCGGGCGCAACGCTGACAGCGAGAGTCCGCTGGGGGCCTGGCGCCACCGGTGGCTAGTCCGCTGTGGAGCTTCCCTTCCGATTAGGCCTTCCGATTGGGTGCGCCGATTGTGCGCGCCGATTGTGCGCGCTGATACCGCAAACCCGCTAACATACTGACTTAGCCTTGACGCTATCCTTCGCTAGAGCCCTTAGCGTTGCACGTCTTCCAGAGAACAATCGTGACGAAAACTAGCTTCATCAAAACTTTAAGTCTGACCCTATTCGTGTTGCTGTCACTACTAATTACGGCCATACCCTCCTTGGCCGTGGAGCCGGTGCTGAACCGCTCACCCGAGGTAATAGCACGAGGAGGCCAGCAGTTTCAAAAGTTGTGTGCCGCCTGCCATGGAGGAAATGCAAAAGGCGGGCGCGGTTCCGATCTGACGGCGGGCAGGTGGCGCTGGGGCGGCTCCGATATCGAGATCGCAGTGAACATTCGCAAGGGCATTCCTGGCACGCAAATGCCCCCTAGCGAGATGTCCGAAAAAGACGCTTTGGAGATTGTCTCCTTTCTCCGCACGCTGTCCCCTGAAGCCCGGGAACCGGTCACCGGCGTCCCCGAGGCGGGCCGCATGCTCTTCCATGGTGCAGCCGGTTGCATCAACTGCTATTTCTTCGACGGTTCCGGTGGACGGCTGGGGCCAGACTTGAGCAAGGTTTACCAGGAGAAAAACGTTGGCGATTTGCGCAAGGCCATCGTAGACCCTAGCGACACGTTGCGGCCTGGATTCGAAACCGTTGAGGTCGAGTTGCCGGACGGCCGCATGCTGAAGGGTGTCAAGAAAAATGACGACACCTTCTAGCTTCAATTTCTCGATACCGAAGAACGGTTCCAGCTGCACCTGAAAGAGAACCTGGCGCGCTTCACCGAAAGCACTCAATCACTGATGCCGCGTCCTGAGCTGGAACCCGCCCAGGTGGAAGACCTGATTGCATTCCTGTACAGCCCTGCCGATACGACGAGCGCGGCATCCAGCGATCCCCATGGAGATAGCTCCCGGCATAGTTCCGCACATAGCTCTAACGAACCGTGGACTCCCAGTTCCGATCTCAACATCAGTTCCGAACGCCTGAAACGGACCGATCAGGAACCCCACAATTGGCTCACCTACTGGGGTGATCTCGGCGGCATGCACTATAGCCGGCTCCTGCTTATACGGTTGTTTCAGCAAACCCCAAGATGTTGGGGTGGAGGTCATCGCGTCTTGTCCAGGTCACGCGCGCGGCGGATGTGGGCGTAAGGCGTAGGAGCGTGTTGAGTTCCGAGACCGAGGAGGGTTTGGAAGGCTGCCATTGGGGTCTTGCGGCGGTTGTGTCGAAACACGAACTCATCGAGGTAAACCTGAAGCTGAGCGCGGCTCACGCCGTGGTACGTTCCGGTCAGCCATTGCTGCAGGTTGCCAATGGCACGATCCGCCAGCGGCACCACCGACTTGGCGCCTTTCCGCAAGTCAGTCCGGTGAGGTTGCGGACGAGAGACGTGTTTGTAGCCGGCCTCTTCGAGGGCGGTAAAGGTCTTCAGACCGTCTGTGTAGATGGTCGAGCCGGGAACAACGTTCTGGGCAAGAAACCTGTCGATCGTCACCTTCTTGAAGTCTGGAATAACGGACATGCGAACGCGCCCGGAGCGCTTCCCGCGTTTCTCAACAGCGACCATCACAAGGGCCGCACGGCGCCCCTGCAGTTGCCGGCTGCCTCGCAAACCTGCTTGCGGGCCGCCAATCCAGGTGTCATCGACCTCTACTTCTCCGTGCAAGGGCTCGCGAGCTGCGTTCACCATGGCCCGTCGCAGTTTGTGCAACATCATCCAGGCGGTTTCGTAGCGCGACAGGCCGAGCTGACGCTGCAGTAGCAGCGCCGACACACCTCGTTTATCAGTTGTCATCAGGTACGCAGCCCAAAACCAAACCGTCAGCGGGGTCTTCGTATTGTGGAGCACCGTTCCCGACGTCAACGAGACCTGGTGTCGACACGCCGCGCACTGCCACCGTAGTTTCTGCTCGAGAATGTAGGCCTGCCGATGCCCACACTGAGGACAAAGGAACCCGTCGGGCCAACGACAAGCAGCCAGGTACTTCTGGCTAGCCTCCTCGGTCGCGAACTCCACCTGAAACTG
>CBDCYS010000045.1:0-12530 GCA_965224215.1 Bryobacterales bacterium
AACTCGTCCAGGTGTAGGCCAGATGTTTGTGGCTTACGGCGCCCTGATGGGTGCCCAGTAGCCAGCGCTTGAGCAGTGACATCATGCGGTGGACGCGGGGCATCAATTCCGACGCGGACTGCTCCTGCCTGCTGACAACTGTGACCTGATGGACGTAGCCTTCCTTTTTCAACCCGGAGTAACCGGGCCAGCCGTCGGTATGCACCACGCTGCCCGGCTCGATGCACTCCTCCACGAAAGGCAACAGGCTCTCGCCCGAGGCATCCTCGATTCTCTTCATGCGAATCCGGCCGATACCCCGCCCATCCTCTTGAGCGGCCACTGCGATCAATGCTTTGTTTTTCAGGTTTCGGCCCCGCAGGCCCTCTTCGAGCCCGCCCCAGTAGCTTTCATCGACTTCCACTCTCCCGGCGAGCAAATCCCGTTCCGGCCGCACCATCGCACGCCGCATTTTGTGCAGCCAGGTCCAAGCCGTTTCGTACCTGTTGCGCCCCAACATTCTTTGAAGTCCCAAAGCGCTGGCTCCGGTTTTTTGGGTGGTGACCCACCACATCGCACGAAACCACAACGGCAAAGGGCTGCGCGTGTCCTGAAAGATGGTCCCGGCGGTCACCGAGGTTTGGCGCCCACACGCAGCGCACTGCAGCAGCACTTTTCGCAAAGGCCACGACTTTCCACAACCGCAACCCGGACAGGGGAAACCGTCCGGCCAGCGCAGCCGGAACAGATACTCCCGGCAGGCCTCCTCACTGCTAAAACGGGCCTCGAATTCTGTCAGGTTCTGAGGGTAATCTTCCATCTGCCGGCATACTACATCTTGGGGCTACCTGAGTCAACCGGATACCCATCTTGGCTAAATTGTAAACGAGAGGAAAGCGACTGCACGGGTGAACAACATTTAGGTGCCCAAGCGTACGTTGTAACGACACCGTACAGTACGAATAAACTAAGGTACTAAGGTGAGTATGAGCGATAATTCACGTTGTGTCAATAGCTTCTGCGGGACGAAATAAAAGTACTAGTATCGCAGCCGGATGAGGACATCGAAGCACTCGGCGTTTTGTCGATATCCTCGTCACCGACTTTGAAGGTGACAACCCAGCCGAGGTTGATGCTCACGTCGAACTAACGCATGGCCGGCGTGGGGGTCCTGCACGCACGACTGGGGCAAGACCTGCGGATCGAAATTGCCGCTGCCGTCGTCGAGATCGTAACGGAAGAAATGCTGAGACCGAACCTCGTAGACCTTGTCGAACTTGAGTTCGACATCCAGCTCGAAGGAATTCCGGGGCAAGGAGCGAAGAAGAAAGTATTGGCGGAGGAAGAGGGATTCGAACCCCCGGGCGAGTTACCCCGCCAGCGGTTTTCAAGACCGCCGCCTTCGACCGCTCGGCCATTCCTCCACCCGTATTCTAGCGAAAAACTTTGTCGCTTCCCGGCAGCTACCAGTGGACCCCGGGGATTACGGGTTCAGAGCTCAACCTGTATCAACCCCCAAGGTCAGCCCCACTCCGGTTTGTGGTATCGGGGCTCGATTCGCTTGCGCCAGCTTTCACGCGTGGGCGAGGTTGGGATATCCTCCCCAATCGATAGCAGGGTGCGGGGACCCGTCAGTGGCGTTCTGGGCCCGAGTATTCAATCCCGCTAGCTCAATCGCCTCTAGGATGTCGCTGATTTGGCTTTGTGTTGTTGGAGTCGGCGGAGCTTAAGCAGGAAGTCAACTTCCGCTCGCGGGGTCCCCGTTTGTCGGGCGATCTCATTTTCAGAAAGGCCTTGCGCCGCCAACGCTCGCACCTGTGATCTCGTTGCAGATGGGTCCGGGGTTGGATTGTGGGGCGCGCCTGCATGCGGCGTGCTGACAGGTTGGTTCGACTGGCTTGCATCGCTGTTGACTGCGTGGCTGACGCTGCCGGCTGCCTCCATAGGCTTTGCCTCTAGTTCTTTGACCCGGATCCTCAGTCTTCGCGTATCAACCGTGCAAACGAATCCGACAAGCAAGATGGCAAGATGCACGTAGACGATGAGTCCGACTCCAAACCAGACGGTCATTTTGAGAGCTCCTTGGGCATTGCCGATCGTCAATATCCGCTCGTAGAAATCCCCTACTCGTAGAAATCCCCTAAAGGATGGACCGGATTCGCTCCTGGCGGTTCACGATCTCGGTCACTCGAATGCCATAGTTGCCGTCCACCACGACAACATCTCCCCGTGCGATCACTCGGTTGTTCACCATGACGTCCACCGGGTCAGTTACCGAGCGGTTGAGTTCAACGATCGAGCCGGAGGCAAGTTTGAGAATTTCTTGCAGAGGCATCTCGGTGTGACCGAAGCTGACGCTGACCTCCAGCTCGACTTCCAGCAGCATCGTCAAATTGTTCTGGGCGCTGGACCCGAGAGCGAGCAGACGGTTGACTTCTCCATTCGACCCGGCGGCGCCGGCCGACCCGGGGGCTTCCGTGGAGACGCGCCCACCGACGCCGACGCCTGCTGAAGCGGCCTCGGCGACCTCGGGTTGCTGAATCTCGGGCGGATTCAGAGCCTCCACGAAGGGGTCATTCGGCACCAGAACGAGAACGTGTTCATTGTCCCCTATCGCAAATGTGTACTCGACGCCGAGTTCCGTCTCTTCGGGTTGTGTGGATAGGGTGGCGGCGGAGAACTCAACAGGACTGCCTAGCTTCTCACTGGCTACCGATGAAATCGAGCTGGCAACTTGGCTGAGCAGCTCGATGTGGGTTTCTTCAGCTGTTTGGTCGTCGACCTCATCTTCACCGGTGATGAGAGCCGCGATCTCCCGGGCGACCGCTTTCGCGCAACCTACGGAGATGACAGCACCGTCGGCTGTGTTTGCGGCGACGTCGAACCACAGGGCCCCTTCCCATTGTTGCCATGAATCGGGATTGGGCTCTCGAGCAGTAAGCTGGATCTCGCCCGCCGCGCCGCTGAAGTCCAGGGCGGCGATGACATCGCCGAAGCTTTTTGCCCAACTGGCGACCAGCCAATGGGACAATCGCTGCGTCTTCCAAGCTGTGTTAGCCGCGCCCACTTAGTTCTCTGCCGGCAAGGACTTGAAGCCGTCGGAAACGAGGACACCGCGCTTGGTTCCCGTGGCCACAATCTCGCCGCGAAACTTGCTCTTTCCGTTGACCCGCAACTCAGCAGGCCGACTCACAGGTATGTCGAGCGAAATAACGTCTTCTTGCTCCAGGTTGAGTAAGTCCTCCACTCGAATTTTGGCTCCCGCGACCAGTGCCTCGAGTCCAAGCGGGACCCGGTTCAACAAGAGCCGCATTTGGTTCTGTTCGTCCGACGATCCGGAGCGGCGCTGAATCGACCACTGCTGCTCGAACTTCTGCCCCATCATCTTGACCATGATCGAGGGAATGCCGAGATTCATCATGCTGCGGCTCTCCCCCATCGTGATCTCGAAACCAATCGCGACGACGGCCTCGTTTGGGGACAGGATCTGCATCAATTGCGGCTGGGTCTCGGTACCTTCGATCGAAAAATCGATCTCGGTGACAGGCGCCCAAGCTTCCCTCAAGTCGTGCAGGACGATCTTCACTACGCCCTCGATAATGCTGCTCTCAATTTCGGCAGCTCTCGCAGCTCGTCCGTTGCCACCTCCCCGGTGCCACCCAGCAGGATGCTCAGCATCGGAAAGACGAGCGAAGGATTGAACTCCAGAACAGCGTTGCCGTCCATCGGCCTCATGCCGATATTGGCGATGGAGGTCGGCGTCGGCAGATATTGCTGAAACTCTCCGAACGAGATTTGCTCGACCGAAACAAGGCTGACCGTGATGTAGGCGCGAAGGTAGGCGCCGAGCGAAGAGGCCAGGTTTCGCGCCAGGAAGTCATGCATCAAATGAATCGACCGTAGCTGGTCTTTCGGGATTCGGTCGGGCCGGCGGAAGTCGTAGGTGACCGCCGTTTTGGCGGCGGATCCGTCCGAAGTGTCCCCGTCACCAAACTCGTTAAAGAGCCGGTCGATTTCGTCCTGGGAAAGTTTCGGGTCCATGGTTGGAGGTCAGTGTTCGCGTTCAGTGTTCAATGATCCAGGTTCAGGCTCGATGATCGATCAGCGTTGGTGATCAGTTTTCCGACCCCCGGAAACTAACGCGGCCACCTGGCCCGCAGCGCCGTTCTCATCCTCAGGATGGCCTGCGACTTGAGCTGCGAAACACGAGTCTCGTGGAGGCTCACGATACGGACGATCTGACGCAAAGTCATTTCCTTTATACGGAAGTTATTGATAAATTTATTGGTTTCACTGCACTTAGAGGTTGACTATTAGCGACAGACAGCGACATACTCGTACATGAATCGTACTAACACCGCCATACACAAGGCGTACGAACCATGAAACTGAACGAAAACGCTGTCCGAAAACTCCCCCTTCCCACCGCCGGCTATATCCTTTTCCGAGATGACGAGTTGACTGGCTTCGCCGTCCGAGTGACGGCGGGCGGAGCCAAGTCGTTCGTGCTCGGTTACAGCGTCGATGGCCGCGAGCGGCGCATGACGATCGGGAAGTATCCCGCGTGGTCCGCGACTGCCGCCCGGCAACGGGTGAAAGAGCTTCGCCAGCAAATCGACCGCGGGATAGACCCACTCGGGGAGAAGCAGCAGCGCCGGAAGGCTCCAACGTTTTCGGACATCGCCAAAGAATACGTGGAGCGCCACGCGGTCAAGAAGAAGTCCGGGAAGCTGGACGCCGTTGTGCTGGACCGCGACGTGCTGCCGGTTTGGGGCGCGCGCAAAGCCGGAGACATCAAGCGGCGGGATGTGATTGCGCTGATCGAGGCGAAAGCCCTGTCGGCTCCGATTGCCGCAAATCGGTTACTCGCTCTGGTTCGTATGGTGTTCAACTGGTCGATTAGCCGCGACCTGCTCGAGTACAACCCGTGCATCCAGGTAAAGGCGCCGGCTAAGGAACGATCGCGCGACCGCGTTCTGTCGGCGGAAGAAATCCGGACAGTTTGGTTTGCTCTTGACGCAGCGGTGACACCGACGATGGCGGGGATTCTGCGGCTCATATTGACGAGTGGGCAGAGACCCGGGGAGGTCTGCTCCGTCGAGTGGACCGAAATTTCCGGGCAGTGGTGGACTATCCCGAGCATCAAAACGAAGAACGGCTTAGCCCACCGGGTTCCGTTGTCGAGCTTATCGTTGGAAATTCTCAACGACCGACCCGCTAAGGGCAAATACGTCTTTCCGTCCCGCAACCTGGGGTTGGACGCGCACACGGTCGAAAAGTCGCTCTCGAACGCTGTGAAAGAAAACGGCTGCTTTGGTTTGTCCGGCTGGACAGCCCATGATCTTCGGCGTTCGATGGCGTCTCACCTGGCGAGTCTCGGGGTTCCCCGGTTCGTAATCGGGCGGATATTGAATCACGCGGAGCCGGGCGTCACGAAAGTCTACGACAGACACTCCTACGACTCTGAGAAGCGCGCGGCTCTCGATAAGTGGGAGCGCCATTTGCGGGCTATCATCGGCGAGCCGTTCGAAAAAAAGGTGGTGGAGTTTCCCCGATGAGCGAAGAGGATCGCGTGCGTCTTGGCGGCGCTTGGTACGACCCGTCCGAGCAAAAGGGGTGGGTAGTTGATGGTGCTCGACGGAAGTTTCTGCTCACCGTTGGACGGCGCAGTAAAGCCCGTCAAGTATTGGTGAATCTGCGAGATGATGTCCTTCCCGTTCATGAGCGAGCCTCTCCGTCGAGCCGAGTAAGAGCCAATCAATTAAAACGCTATCCCGAGCTTGAAAGCGCTATCCACCAATGGGGAAGGTATTTTCACCTCTGCGATGGGCAGAGAGGTACATGGACTATCGAGTATGCGCTTAACACCCTTCACCTCTGGCAACTGATGGGCGAGGAAAACATGTCCCCTCGCGTCCTCCAGTTTGTGCCTCCGGTGAAGGTCTACTGGGAAAAGTCAGAGCTTCCTGAGTTCTCATTCCCAGCATGGCTAATTCAAATTGAGCGCCGCTCCGACTACAAGGGCGAATTGTGTGGCGCATTGAACAAGTATCTTGACGATGCGGAAAAAGTGGCGAGAGAAGCCGGGTTTGTTCCGGATGCCCACAGCTTCTCGAAAAGGGACTTTGAATGGTTGGTGCATCGCCAGATTGAAGAGGAATCGTTTGACCATATCGCACTAAACCCAAAGGTGAAACTGGGAGCTGTAAAACAGGCTGTGACGCGACTCCGAAAGTTAATTGACCTTCCAACGCTGCCCGCAGGTCGCCCCCGAAGCCCAGTACCCCCGACGTAGCCTTAATCCCCGACATTTTCGTTTTTCCCTTTTGTCGGCAATTATTCCTCCCTCCGGCCTCGTCTTACCGGTAGAACCGGAGGACAGATGCCGACAACGACCGCAACATCACCCCTAAGTGAGTTTTTGACCAAGGACCAGCTAGCGCGGGAGCTGAACCGCAGCACGCGGACCCTTGACCGCTGGCACGTCCAGAGAATCGGCCCACCCCGAACCAAGGTGCGGCGGAGCAAGCTCATTCTGTATTCAAAAAAAAGTTTGGCCATATGGCTTGAAACCCAAACCCAGGACACGGTGAGCCTGGAGGCGCGAGCGCAGGGGGCGCCGTGACAGTCCGCGCCTCGCTCGACCGCGCGTCGATTTTGAGCGCCGAGCCTACGGAGATCGACCCAAAGGCACGGGACATCCTGGAGCGCCCTTTGACGATTTAGCGCCCCAAATAGCGCCCCAGGAAGACGAATGGAGAAGGAGACCAGCATGACTGAAGATGCCGCAGTGGAAAGCATGATCCCAATTCGCATCAAGAACTCGGATTTGTCGGACGACGCGAAGCGTCTCTGGTGTCGCTGCGCTCGGTGGGGATCAGCGAACGGCAAGTTATTCGCTAAAAACCTGGACGAGTTTGTTTGGGCGATGTCGAACGAGTCAGGGCTAGAGCCGACAAGGGTGATCTGGCTGATGGAGGAAATGATCAGGTCCGGTCTGCACCCGGAAATATTCGCCCGGGAGATCACATTCCACGAACTGCCCGACAGCATCAACACCCGCAAAGTTCGGCTGCTGAAGGCGATTGGACGCCTCAACTAAGAGCGGCAGCCCGTTTGAGAGCGCCAGCAGCCGCGGCCAACGAGCGGAACAACCATGAGCACATTCCCCACAGGTGTGTTCAGTACAGAAGCTGATCCACAGACCATGCGAGCCAAAGACGCGGATCTTTCGACCCTATGGCAGGGTGTGTGCGTTCGCTATGAACAACAGGGCCGCAGGGTCCCCCCGCTTCATTGGCGAGCGTTCTACGCTGTCGTTCACTGGATTCTCGAAAGGGGGCAATGGTGATAAATCTGTCCCCGCAGGACATCCGCATCTACTACGCGGATCGGTTGCCCAAGCTGCCCCAGCGCAACCGGGAATGGCGGGGACCTTGCCCCATCCACGGCGGCCACCGCGATAGCCTTGCTGTCGATGCCGAGACGGGCCGGGCTTTCTGCCACGCGGCGTGCGGCCAAGGTTGGGATGTCCCCGCTTTCGAGCAGGCACTCTCGGGTTGCGACTTCCCGACCGCCGTCCAGCGAGTATCAGAAATCGTTGGCCGCGATCTCTCAAGCAACGGGACACAGCCAGAACGGCGCATCGTTTGTGAATACGACTATTGCGACGCTGACGGCAAGCTACTTTTTCAAGTTGTCCGGTTCGCCCCCAAGGACTTTCGGCAGCGACGACCGGACGGGCACGGCGTTTGGATATGAAATGTTCGTGGAGTGCGATTTGTTCCGTATCGGTTGCCCGCCGTTCTGAAATCGGAAAGAATTTACATCGTTGAAGGGGAAAAGGACGTTCATTCTCTTGACAATCTTGGAATTATTGCGGCCACTAACGCGGGCGGAGCTGGCAAGTGGCGTCCCGAGTACCGCGAGCACTTCCGAGGCAAGACGGTCTTCGTGATCCCCGACGCAGACGAGCCAGGACGCAAGCACGCGGAGTCCGTTGCTCAGAACTTGCAGGGCGTCGCGGCTTCGGTTCGCATCGTTCCCCTGCCAAGCAAAGACGTATCCGACTGGATTGCGGCGGGCGGGACCGCCGAGCAGTTACGGGAGCTGACCGCTGCCGCTTCCGACTACATACCGCCACTTTCCGCGCCGGTCGAGACCGCCCAAGCCAGCATCCCCGAGCGGCGGATCTGGCACGGTTTCGGTTCACTGACCTGGCAACTGCCGAGTTGATGGTGAAGTGGTACGGGCGGGAACTTCATTACTCCCACACATGGCATAAATGGCTCGCGTGGGATGGCAAGCGATGGAAAGTGGACGATACCGGTGCTGTCGTTCGGCGGGCAGCGGATACCGTGCGGTTGCTCTACGACGTTGCGGGCACGATCAAGGAAAGCAAAGAACGTGAGCGGCTTGTACGCGATGCGCTCTCATACGAAGCGAAGAAGAAGCTGGACGCGATGATCGCACTGGCCGCGAGTCAGCTCGATATCGTAGTTCTGCCGGAGCAACTCGACCGGAATAAGTGGCTGTTGAATGTCAATAACGGAACCCTGGACCTGCGGACCGGCGAACTGCGGGAGCACCGGCGGGAAGATCTGATTACCAAATTGGCGCCCGTCCGCCATGACCCGGAAGCCAAGGCCACGCTGTTCGAGATATTTCTAAACGATATCTTCGCCGGGAATCAAGATGTAATCCGGTTTGTCCAACGCGCTATCGGGTATGCGATCACCGGCGACACGTCCGAGCAATGCCTTTTTATCACGTGGGGCGGCGGCGAGAACGGCAAGTCCACTCTGATCGAAACGATTCTCGCGCTGGCCGGAGACTACGGCATGTTCACCCCGCCGGAAACTCTGATCGCCAAGCGACACGAGGGAATCCCGAACGATCTGGCGCGGCTGAAGGGGCGGCGGTTCGTGGCGGCTGTGGAAACCGAAGAGGGCAAACACCTTGCCGAAGCCCGCATCAAGCAGATGACTGGCGGCGATACGATCTCCGCCCGGTACATGCGGGGGGAATGGTTCGACTTCAAGCCCGAGTTCAAATGCTTCTTAGCCACGAACCATAAGGCCGCGATTCGCGGCACAGATCACGCCATCTGGCGACGTATTCGCCTGGTGCCGTTCACGGTGACAATCCCGAAGGACAAGCAGGATGGGCACCTAGCTGAGAAGCTGCTCGATGAACTGCCATTCGTCCTGAACTTTGCCGTCCAAGGCTGTCTCGATTGGCAATAGGATGGACTGCGCCCGCCCGTGGAAGTTACCAACGCGACGGCTGAGTATCGCGAAGAGAACGACCAGGTTGGCCGCTTCATCAGCGAGTGCGGCATCACCGGTGAGTATTGCCAGTTCAAAGCCCGGCCACTGTACCAAGAGTACCGGCGCTGGGCGACTGAAGCGGGTGAGAAGGACTTGTTGACCGAGACAGCGTTTGCCCAGCGACTGGCGGAGAAGGGGTTCGCAAAGAAGCACACGAACAGCGGAACGATCTACTTCGGGATCGGACTGAAAAAAAGTGACGGGTGACGGGTTGTGACGGCTTTTCCGTATATATCTTACGAAGGCTTAGACAAGGCGGTTATACCCAAAACCCCGTCACAACCCGTCACTTTGGCTAAACCCGTCACCAAAGGCGTAAGCGGGAATACCTTATGAACCGAAAAGCCAAGGGAATCCGAAACTGGAGCCGGACTTGCGCCGCGAACCAGCCGACGAAGGGCAAGCGGGCACGGTACGACGCAGGCAACGAGCGAGCGGCGGCGATCATCCTTGCCGACCCTTGCGAAGTTCGGCAAGTTCATGGTGGATTGGGCAGAGCGGTTCAGACAGCGGAGGGTAGACGAAAACTCTGGTCAGACATTTGACGTGAGCTGATCAAGTAAGGGGGGAGCACGTTGAATTGCTGGGAGACCGGCATAGTGAGACCCTACGGGGCGAGCTTCAGTCACCGATAGTTTTGAAATTCACGTGTGCGCGGGCAACAACCGGGGGGCCGGGATGAAGAAGAGGGCGTTTATCCGGGAATCAGGGTGTTAAAGCTCGGAAAGGAGGCACAGCGACAAAATGCCGCAAGCCGTTGCACAAGCAAGACTTGAACCGTTGAAGAGCGCGCCGCATGCTCCCAAGTGGCTACCCCAAGAGGGCCGAGCGCTTTGGCGGCGAGTCGCGCCGAGACTGGTCGAAAACCGGTTTCTTACGGGCCAGAACCTACCTGCTTTGGAGGCCCTATGCTCGGTTTATGCGACGGCAAGGCAGGCCGATGCAATCGTTCAGCGCGAAGGGCTAGTCATGTCAGTAGGCGAGAACGGCTATCAACAACAGCGCCCCGAGGTTGGAATCAGCCACAAGTCCTGGGCCTTGTTCAGGCAGTATTCGCACAAATTCGGTTTGACTCCGACTGGCGCGGCCCGGCTGGGTATCGAGCTGGTCGAGTTAGGCTTTCACCGCAGGAACGCTTGAGACTAGCTCCCAAAGGGGGAGCCCGGAGCAAGTAGACACCCTAAAAACGCAACGCCCCGCGCGGCGGCCACCGGCGGGGCATTATTGGTCTGTAACCTGTGAATTCCATTAGATGGGTATCCGGTTGACTCAGGTAGTCCCAATATCTTGTGGTTTGGGGATTTTCTTGGGTTCTGTAACCGGGTGAACAATCATCTTGTAAGTCGCGGGATCCACGGCTACCGCCTGCTGGACGAGCCGATAGAAGAGTTTGCCGCGGCTTTTGGATTTGCGGCGGTTGAAACGGAAGGTGAACTCGTCCAGGTAGTAGTCCAGATGTTTGTGGCTCACGGCGCCCTGATGGGTGCCCAGCAGCCAGCGCTTGAGCAGTGACATCACGCGGTGGACGCGGGGCATCAATTCCGACGCGGACTGCTCCTGCCTGCTGACAACTGTGACCTGATGGACGTAGCCTTCCTTTTTCAACCCGGAGTAACCGGGCCAGCCGTCGGTATGCACCACGCTGCCCGGCTCGATGCACTCCTCCACGAAAGGCAACAGGCTCTCGCCCGAGGCATCCTCGATTCTCTTCATGCGAATCCGGCCGATACCCCGCCCATCCTCTTGAGCGGCTACTGCGATCAATGCTTTGTTTTTCAGGTTTCGGCCCCGCAGGCCCTCTTCGAGCCCGCCCCAGTAGCTTTCATCGACTTCCACCGTCCCGGCGAGCAAATCCCGTCCCGGCCGCACCATCGCGCGCCGCATTTTGTGCAGCCAGGTCCAAGCCGTTTCGTACCTGTTGAGCCCCAACACTCTTTGCAGTCCCAAAGCGCTGGCTCCGGTTTTTTGGGTGGTGACCCACCACATCGCACGAAACCACAACGGCAAAGGGCTGCGCGTGTCCTGAAAGATGGTCCCGGCGGTCACCGAGGTTTGGCGCCCACACGCAGCGCACTGCAGCAGCACTTTTCGCAAAGGCCACGACTTTCCACAACCGCAACCCGGACAGCGGAAACCGTCCGGCCAGCGCAGCCGGAACAGATACTCCCGGCAGGCCTCCTCACTGCTAAAACGGGACTCGAATTCTGTCAGGTTCTGAGGGTAATCTTCCATCTGCCGGCATACTACATCTTGGGGCTACCTGAGTCAACCGGATACCCATCTATCGATTTAATAGTGCTAAGCGACACACAACGTAGTACTATCCAAGTCAAAGCGAGTAGCGCCAGAAGCCACGAAGGCCAGTACTTTTTCGGCTACTACAGTAAAGCCGGAACATACTTCAACCTGAATTATGCACAGATTCGGCGTAGCCATCGTCGATGGAGTTGTGGCGATAGCGGCACTCGTGTCAACTCAGTGATTTCTCAAGTCGTCTTTTCTGCTGTTTCCCTCCCCGTTTGAGCCGCCTCCTGATCCCGGCAGGGCAAAAGCGGGCTGGCAAGCGGCGTGTTCCCAGTACGTTGCGGCGAGTGCATGAAATTTTATGCATGGAGTGCCCCTCAGCTCAGCGCACCCTCCACCACCGGCGCCAAGCTCGATCCCGGCGGCCCCATCGCCCGCAGCCGTCGCATCAGCCGTTCAAACAGGCCCTTTTCCTGATAATGATCGCTGTAGCTGACACCCGTTCTGCCGGCGTGCCGCCAGATCTTGGCCGCCACGAACAGAAAACGCAGCCGCGCCGTCGCCAGGGTGGTGTGCCGCAGCGTCTCCACGCTGGCCTGGGCTTCGCGGTTGAACAGCAGCAGCCAGCAGTTGCGATTGTAGGCCAGCATGGCCAACTGAAAGTGATTGCGGTTCATGTCAAAGCGGCGCGAGGGATGGGCCGCCAGCCCGGCGTCGTTGTTGGCCTCCTTGATCAGGTTCTCGGCTTCGGCGCGCTGATTGTAAAACCACACCACCGCCGCGATCGGCTCGGCCAGATTGGTGACACCTGAATTATGCACTGCGGCGTGGACCTGAGGAGGGCTGAGCCGCAAGAGACCATTTGGGACCCCCGAAAACATGGGGTAAAAAGGTAGGCTGGCAAAGATCCCAGCTTCGCCAGCCAACCCCAAGGAGGTCACCCACATGGTTACCAGACGAAAACGGCATAGCTCCCAA
>CBDCYS010000046.1:0-22478 GCA_965224215.1 Bryobacterales bacterium
ACGACGAAGAACACGAAGAAGGTGAGCACGGCAGCGATTGCGGGGAAGGAGAACATGCGGAGGAGAACCACGACGAAGACGAAGAACATGACGAGGACAAGAAGGGACACGAGGAGGAAGAGGAGGAAATCGATCGGGTCTCGCTAAACTCCGCTCGTACGCACTTACGCCTAAACTGGGGCCTGAGGGATCTCGGCTGGGCCATCGATAGCTTCACACTGAAGCTGGGCTACACCAACTGGACACACGACGAGATCGAGTCCTTCGAGGACGGCAATTCCGAAGTCGGCACGACGTTTGACCAGCAACAAGTTGTCTACAGGGGGGTCTTTGAGCAAGACCGTGCCGGGAGGTGGAGCGGGCGCTTCGGTTTCTGGGGAATTGATCGTGATTATGAAGCCATGGGCGAGGAAGCCCTTTCGCCGCCGGTCAGCCAATCCGGTTTCGCGGTCTTTGCTCTGGAAGAAGTGGACTTTGAAACGGTGAAGTTTCAGTTCGGCGGCAGGCTGGAAACCCAAAACTACACGCCGGCATACGCAGAACGTGAAATGGAAGAAGGGGAGGTTCATGACGAAGGAAAGGGAAAACAGTACGAGCCGCCTGATGCGATTGAGCGGACGCTGACAGGGGCCTCCTTATCCGCGGGTCTTCACGCCAATACGTGGAAGGACGGTGCGCTCGTGATGAACTACGCGCACTCGTATCGCGCGCCGGCTCTGGAAGAGCTCTACAATTTTGGACCGCACGCGGGCACACTGTCGTTTGAAATCGGTGATCCGCGGCTCGAAGCGGAAACAGGCAACGGCGTGGATCTCTCCCTTCGCCACAACGGCAGCCGTATACGAGGAGAGTTCAACCTCTTCTACTACAATTTCGACAATTTCATCTTTCCTTTCGCACCTGGCGAGGAGGAAGATGGGCTGCCAGTGATCGAGTTCACCCAGCGAGACGCACGATTCATGGGAACCGAGGCCGGTCTGGATCTCGCCATTCACCACCACCTATGGCTAAACCTGGGCGCGGACTTTGTCGATGCGCAAGAAACCAACCTGAACACTCCTCTGCCCCGCATACCACCGTTGCGCGGCAAGATCGGTTTCGCTTTCGACTACAGCGGCTTCCGCTTCACACCGCAACTGATCCTCGCGAGCCAACAGCACCAGATATATACCAGCGAAACACGCACTCCCGGCTATGCCGTTGTAAATTTGAAGGCTTCCTATACGCTTGTCCAGCAGCATTTGGTGCATCAATTCTCCGTGAATGTCTTCAACATCGGCGACCGCCTTTACCGCAACCACTCGTCGTTCATCAAGGACTTCGCACCGGAAATCGGCCGTGGTGTACGGTTCACCTACACAATGCGTTTCTTCTAGCCGGAATTTCCGATTTGGACATCCGGCTCACACAGGATACAAGACCTGCTCCCCGGAACGGAAGAAATTTTTACCCGACGGCAGTCGCGGGGGGGGGGGGGGGCGAAGCGTTCCAACAGCCTGTTTTAGCTGTCCGACAAGGCTGTCTCGCTGCTGCTCAGTCGATTTGTCGCACACCCCTCCGACAGTAATCTCTCAGAACCATAGTTTCGCACCATCGGGGTATGCACTTGACTCCCGAGACCCCAACATATAGCATGCGGGGCTGTGGAGGACTACCCGCGGACGCTGGAGGAGTTTGAGGGGCGTTTTGCCACTGAGCAGGCGTGTCGCGAGTATCTGATGCAACTGCGCTGGCCACAGGGTTTTGTGTGTCCCCGCTGTGGAGGGCGGAGAGCTCGGCCCAGCCGGCGGGGCCTGCTGCGGTGTGGGCAATGCGATTATCAGGCTTCGGTGACGGCGGGCACGATTTTCCAGGACACGCGCCTGCCGCTGCGCACCTGGTTTCGGACCATGTGGTGGGTGACCAGCCAGAAAAACGGGGCGAGCGCACTGGGACTGCAAAGCATCTTGGGTCTGGGAAGCTACCGTACCGCCTGGGCGTTGCTGCACAAGCTGCGGCGCGCGATGGTGCGGCCCGGCCGAGAACGGCTCAGCGGTCGCGTGGAGGTCGACGAGACCTATGTGGGGGGCGCAGAAGAGGGACTGCGCGGACGGCAGACGCAGAAAAAAGCACTGCTAGCCATCGCCGCCGAGGAAGACGGCGCGGGGATAGGAAGGATCCGTATGAAGCGCATCCGCGGAGCGTCCAAGCAACAGCTGCACGGCTTCATCCAAGAGGCTGTCGAGCCCGACAGCACGATCCACACCGACGGCTGGGAAGGGTACGTCGGCCTGGAGGCGCTTGGCTATCGGCACGAGTACGACTTTCTGGCCGGTTCGAGCCAGTCGGCCTCCGAGCTGTTGCCCCACGTTCACCGGGTGGCTGCCCTGTTGAAGCGCTGGTTGATCGGGACGCACCAAGGCGCTGTGAGCCGTGAACACCTGGACTATTACCTGGATGAGTATACGTTTCGATTCAATCGACGACGCTCTCGTCACCGGGGAAAGCTCTTCTACCGGCTTGTACAACAGGCCGCGACCGTTGGGCCCACGACCTATTCAGAGATGGTCCAACACCTACGCGGCAGGCGGACCGGCCAACCACAAGATGTGGGGTAGTCGGGAGTGAAGTGCATACCCCGAAACCCCAGATCTCATCGCATTGAACGTCATCAGCCTCAAGGCCCCGGATTTTACTTTCTAGTAGCCGCTCACAACGCTTTCCAGCGGCCACCAGGACGCGAAGGACTGTGTCTCGATGCATCTTGGTCAACCTTTCAACGCTCCGAATGCTATTCCCTTCGGCGAGCAGCTTCATGCAGAACGTCGCTTTCCTCGGATCGACGCGCATGTTCCCAAACGGCTTGTAAGGCACGTCCTGGACAGTCTTTCTGCACTGCTGACATCGGTAGCGCTGGTTTCCTTTGCGGTCTTTTCCATGCTTGTAACAACGGATACGGCACGTAGGACAAAACATTGCGGACTCCTTGGAATCAGCAGGGGAAAGCCGTATACTGAGGTTGCGACGCTCGTTCGGGCTTGCCCGTGCGGGAATCTGCCCCGGTGGGAGTTGGCGCTTCTGCCGGGGTTTTGATCTTGTCTAACACACCCTTATTATACGTGAGCGGTCACGTACTGTCAAGGGTTGATTTTACGAAAGCGGTCACGTATACTGAAGCCGTGGCCGCAAAGAAAAAGAATCCGGCGGCGGTTGCCCTCGGTCGCAAAGGCGGCGAGAAAGGCGGTCCGGCTAGAGCCGCAAAGATGACACCTGAAGAGCGCAGCGAAAGCGCCCGCAGGGCTGTCTTGGCTCGCTGGGCTAAAGCTAAAGCCAAGGAAAACTGAAGTTTGGTGGACCCGACCAGAATCGAACGGGCGTCTCCCGGTGCTAATCTTGGTGCTCTACCGATTGAGCTACGGGCCCATCATAGGGCGGGGAGAGGTGTAGACCTCTCCCCGCATGTCCCAGCGGTTCCGCATCCACATTTCTTGAGGGTCGGAAACATTTGATTTAGCAAGTGTTTTCGCTCGTCCTCCAGGTCCGAGCAGATTCGCATTCCCCCGGCGGACTTGACCCATGTGTTATTCTGATATATATTAATTATACCAGTCATGAAGGCGGCCCCCACTCGCTCTCATCTCTCGGATGCCGAGCGTAGGCTCCGCTCCCGCATCGCGCAGCTCGTCCATGGCCGCTGGTTGCTGCACGGCACGCTGGCGCCCCGCCAACGCACCTGCGGCAAGCCCACCTGTCGCTGTGCTCGCGGTCAGCTTCACGCCTCGTTGTATTTGGTGCGGAATCGCCAAGGGCAACTGCAGCAGCTGTTTGTGCCCCGCCACTGGGAGGCCCGCGTCCGCCAGGCCGTGGCCGCCTACCAGCAACTCCAACGGCTCCTCGACGAGGTCTCCGAGCGTGAATGGAAGCGGCTCCGAAGCCGCCGGGAGGAATGACGTTCTTCGACGCCTGCTGCACTACGCCGAGAAGGTCTACGGTCTGCGGGACTCGCTGCTGGCCGCCGTCGGCGACACCAGGCCGCGGCCGCGCATCCCGACGCGGGTGGTGCTGCAGTCGGTGCTGGTGCTGTTCTGGACACGGCTGGGCAGCCTCAACGCGTTAGAGACGCTAGCGCCCGCACCGTTTTGGAAACAGTGGTTGGGCCGCGAGATGCCCAGCGCCGACACCCTCGGGCGCGTCTACAGCCGGCTCGATGCCGCCGCGGTGCGGGCAGCGATTCATCACGTCTACGAACGGCTCAAGCGCAACAAGGCCCTGCCCGGGATCGGCGGGCTGGGCGTGGCCGTGCTCGACGGCCATGAGTCTCACGCCAGCTACCGCCGTTGCTGTCGAGGATGCTTGAAGCGCACCGTGCAGCGCCGCGATGGCCAGCAGATGCAATACTACCATCGCCAAGTCACACTGCTGTTGCTCTCCGATGCGCCCCCCGGCTCCGAACCGCTGCGACTGTTGCTCGACGCCGAGCCGCAACGGCCCGGCGAGGACGAGATGGCCGCGGCGCACCGTTTGCTGGCGCGAGTTCTCGAGACCTATCCGCGAGCCTTTGACGTCGTGTTGGCCGATGCTCTCTACGCCACCGCCCCGTTTATCAACTTCTTATTGGGGCATGGCAAAGACGCCGTGATCGTGCTCAAGGACGAGCGCCGCAACCTCTATCAAGACGTCCAAGGGCTGTGGCCGACCACGGCGCCCCAACGCGGCGACTATCAAGGTCGCGATTGCCAGTGGTGGGATCACGAGGGCCTGGTGTCGTGGCCGCAGGTGCAGCAGCCGCTGCGGGTGGTTCGTTCCGTCGAGAGCTGGCAGCAGTATTCGCAACTCGACTCCCAACCGCATCCGCATCACAGCGAGTGGGTGTGGGTGACGACCCTTTCCTCACTGCAGGTTCGGACCGCGCGGGTGGTAAGGTTGGGCCATCAACGCTGGGACATCGAGAATCAGGGTTTCAACGAGTTAGTCAACGGCTGGCACGCCGACCACGTATATAAGCACGACCCCGCGGCGATCGAGAACTTTCTGTTGACGGTGTTTCTGGCTTTTAATCTCTTCCACGTTTTTGTTGCGCGCAATCTCAAGGCATCGCTGCGGCGCAGCAAGCCGCGAGTCTTTTGGGCGCGCGCGATGGCGGCTGATCTGTATCAGGCGGCGGCTTGCCCGTACGGCTCGGGGCCCTCGCCATAGCGAGCGGGTGGTTTTCTTTCTCCCTGCCATCCTGCGCTGCCACCACGCCGCCGAGCGGCAGCCGAGCGTAGCGGTGTCTTCCGCGGCCGACTTCGGGCCCCGCCGAGGCCCTCGTCCGGCTGCGAATCTGCTCGCCCCGCTCGCCCCGCACCTAACTCGCTCGTTCCCCAATCACTTCCCGGCTCTCGCCCGACCGCGTTGCGGAATCGCTGCGCATGTCCATTGGCTATTGACTGGTGGGCCGCGAATCCGTATAATACAAAAGGAACCTGGGCGCATGACGCGCCTCCTTGATTGACTTCGACACCAGTTAACGGCAACGGTTTCAAGGGGATAGGCCTCACGCCTATCCCCGTTTTACTCAGGTCGCCTTCATCTCTTCGACGCCCGCAAGTTCTCTCTGCCTTTCGTCCTTCAATGTCTCAGGGAGTAGCTTAATCTCGAATCTGCCTTCCCCTTCATTCCAATCTGCCGGGAACGACCGAGTGCTGCTGTAGTCATACCCGATCCAATCAAGAAAAGTCTTTGCAGAGAATCCCGAGCTATTCCCACTCTTGGCGTAACTGATTCGATATGCACGGGAATCCTTTTTGGTGATTGGACGAATCGCAATCACGCCTGTAGTCGTGTCCCACAAGAGCAACACAAACTCAACGGCATCCTTTTGGAGAGCCAGCGTAGCAGCCTGATTGAGGCCGATACGCCCAAGTCGGTTAAAGGAAATAGCGGGATCGCGGAGGCGGGTGTGCTTCCGCGTGAAGATTTCAAATGCCATGACACGCTCCTCGTCGCTTGACCTCGACACCTTGCATTATATCTCCTGATGCCGTGTCTGTCAACCAGTTCGCGTTTTGGTCTGTACTGGCCGTAGAACCGCCTACGGATCTGGAACCATTTGAATCAATGGAATTTACGATAGAAATATTCAAGTAGCTTGATGCAGGCAGGATTCAACACAGTTTTAGGACACTACCCAAGTACGGGCTGACGGCACACAACCCACTGTCATGGGCCTCCGAACGGGCGACGATATGCTCGATATCCGTCTGGCCCTTGTCGGAGAACCAGCGGCCCGTATATACGGCCCGTAAACGCCCCCGAGCTCTTCGATGATCCGGTCTTCGACGGATTGCGATAGCTGTAGTCGGATGCGTCATAGGGCGAGCAGCGTACTTCCAGTGCGACGACGAGGCCGCGCCAAAGAACCTGTGCGCCGACAACGGTGATCAAAGCAACGGTCGGCATCCTACCTCGTCCAGCACGGCGTCGGCATCGGACAGGCTGATACGCGCAACCGATCTGTCGTTCGACGCGTTCCAGTACTCGATTCTGAGAAGATCCCGCGAATACAGATTCCGGATCGTCCGTCAAGACGAAATCCTCGTGGTCGAATTGCGCGAACGTTAGGATCTCCGGTCCTACCGGCACGGCCGGTTCCGGCCAGTTCTCGATCGGCCCCGTATCCCACCGCGCCCGAAATCGTAGTACTCCCGAAACCCTCGCCGAGCCCGAACACACCGATTGAAATAATCGCGTCATCGTCACCCTTACCACAGTCGATGTTAATGAGAAACTGCCCATCTTCACTGAGCCTGACAGCATCTACAGAGACTTCATCGGTAAACTCGTCAACCAGCCGAACGACGTCCCAGTTGTCTTGCCCCAGAAGCTGCACGAGCACCAGCGATCCCAGAAAGACGGCAGCACTCATAGGTCACCCCCGATGCATATGGCCATCCCGATGCAGCGAACACGGGAAAAATATTGACCCATCCATACTTCCTGGGAGGGCCGGTCGTCACGCGATTCTCATACAACGGCGACGGGTTCCGCCATTTCCCGGCAGACGCTGGCGCCGTATTGGGCGATCAGCCGTGTGTCTGGGGATCGCGCACGGGGCTTCAATCCTCCCTGACGGCGGTTGCAGGGTTTGTGATGGTGATCTTCATGGTCCTCATGCTCCTTATCTTGGCCGCCGTCACCTACGCTCAAGTGATCTGGGCGCAAGTGGCCCTTGCCATCCTCATCATTCTGGGTCCGGTCTTCATTCCGTTTCTGGTGTTCGAGCCGCTGTCGTTTCTGTTCTGGGGCTGGTTCCGGGCGATGATTACATACTCGCTCTACGCCGTGATTGCCGGAGCCGTCTTGCGCATCTTCGCCGCCGTGGGAATCGCTTACGTCACGACCTTGGCGCAGGCCGACATGAGCATGGACAGCTTCATGGAAGTGGGTATCTGGACGCTCGCGGTCGTGCCTTTCTTCATTGCCGGAATGCTGGCAGCCCTCAAGTGCGGGGAACTCGCCTCGATGCTCGTCACCGGAGGCGGAGCAGGCGGGAGCGGTCTCATGGGCATGGTTAGCACGGCGGGAAATGATAGCGGCCAGCGGAGGCACGGCGGCGACGGCGAAGGCGGGCGGAGGGGTCAAATGAGCAAAACCGCAAATCAAAGACGCCGGAGCCGAGTACGCCGAGATATGGGGCGAAACCATCCACACCAACCGTCCATCTACGGATGGTCCACTGTTGGGCTGTCTATCGCCGTGCTTTTGCTCATCGTCGTCGTCATTCGCATTGTCTCGGTCGAGCCGCCGCGTCCCATCGTCGTGAGGGTTGATGAAGTCGGGCGGGCCGAAGCCGTCACCTAGCAGGCCATGCAAGCCCAGGCGGACCCGCTGGATCCGACGACCAAATACTTCCTCAATCGCTTTATCTATGACTACTACTCGCGGCGGCGGGCCACGGTCGCACAGAACTGGGCGCGCAGCTTGCGCTTCCTCAGTACACCACTCGCCAATGCCTCGTTTCGCGGCGACAGCCAAAATGTCGCCCTTCTCGCGGCGGGCGTGGCGCGGGGTGAATTGCAAGTCGCCCGCGTCATTTTGAGGATTCAACCCAACCCGCAGCAGCCGCACAGCGCCACGGCCGATTTTGACCTCGTGCGAATGGAGATGGAAAACGAAGTAGGCCGGGAGCGCTGGACACTCTCGCTGCAATTCCAATTCCTCCAACAGATCCCCACGGAGTTGATCGTGTTCAACCCCATGGGAATCGTCATCACCTACCTGCAAGGCGACCGCGCCACCGTCACCGGAGATCAATAGATGATCGAGCACTTGCGGGGCAGAGATCGCAAGCTGGAACCGCTCGGATGGACCGGCCACGATGCGGAATGGATCGCCCTTGTGTGCCTTCACAGCGGCGTGTTCACGCGGGCGCAGTTCTGTCATTACTTCAGTACGGACAGCAAGACGGCGCACCGATTCGTCAAGTCATTGGTGGAGCGGCGGGCGGCGGTCGAAACCGATCTAATCTCCCTCAATGGTGGTGCCAAAACATGCCGCATATCGAACAAGACGATCTACCAAAAGCTAGGCATCGAGAACATCCGCCACCGCCGACCGGCCAGCAACATGCTTGTCATGCGGCGGCTTTTGTCGCTGGATTCTGTACTGGAACATGCCGCTATGAACTGGCTCCCCGCCGAGCCGGAGAAGGTAGAGTTTTTTGAAAAGCTCGGCTTGCCGCTGCGCTTGATTCCGCGCCGGATTTACTACGGTGTGGTCGGCACCCAGAAGCGCTACTTTGCGCTCAAACTGCCCCTTGCCGTGGACCCTGAAATTGTCACCTTCGCCTACGTCGATCCAGGCCACCAGACGGATCGGGAGTTGTACTCGTGGGGAGCCGCGCATGGGCCGCTTTGGGATGCGCTTCGCAAGAAGGGGCGGCAGGTTCGGGTGATCGGAATTGCGGTTGAAAATGCCACCGTGGACCGGACGCATCGAGTGCTTGAGAAATGGGCGGCGGCGGAGCCAGGGACAAGCCATCAAGAAGGGCCGACACCGAAGCAGGAGATCAACGCGATAGACGAAGCCATGAAAACAAGGACGATGAGCAGTTTTCTAGCTCCTTACGGCGGCTTCGGCGGAGCCATGGAACGGCTTGGAGTACTCTACGAAATGCCCCGAAACGGAGGTCACGGAAGGAGTCTCGATTGACGACTGTTGGACATGGCGGGCCGTGCGCTTTTGCGGATCAAGATTAGATCGGCTGAGAGGGACGGGAAATCGGGTGTTTTTTTATGCCGGAGAGACCGTAAATGTTTGCCGTAGGGTCAGGGGGGGGGTACGGCATGGCTGCAACGAGCAATGCGGCGAAGCCGCTTTCCTCTATATGACTCATTCCGCTGTGGTTAGCCGTTCTGAAAACGGCCCTCCCGCTGTGGGACGCGGGAGAAAGGCGGGGACGTGAGCGACCCCCCCCAAAACAGGGGGGTCATGCGGCCTTTCGTAGCGGTAGCCTGCGGCATACCTCTACTCGGCCCCATGGGGTCGCTCACGTCCTCATTTATCCCTGCGGGAAGGCTTACAAAACAGCCGCCAGGAGCGGCCCTGAAAACCACGGAGACGGACCTATGAAATGGCGCGAGATCGGCCCTTATCTTCGGGAGCTTTGGCAGCGGCCCGCTGGCCCGATGAACTGGAAAAAAACCCGATCCGCGTTTTCGCCGTCCTTGGCTGGCTAGTCGTGCAGGGTTTCGTGCTGTTGGGTTGGGCCGGATGGCGCATGTTTCAAGGTCTGATGCTGTTGGGCTGGACGGTGTTTCGCGTCGTCCAATTCGTTGTACAGCTTCCGGCCCTGCTGCTGTTTTTTTTTTCGGCGGTGTATGGTACGCCGTCTGGCACTTTGTACGCCGTCCCTTCCCGTCGCTGGACGAGCATCCGATCCTTGCTTTGGTCCAATTTCATACGCCCGATTTCTTCACCGCCATGCTGTGGTGGTACTACCTTTCACCCTTCGTTGCCGTCATGCTGTGCGGGGTTATTTCCGTCACCGTTTGGAAGGTCCTGGTTGGAGGGGCGGAGGCGCGATTTTCGCGCCCTTCGCCAAGCTCCCGCCGTGGCCGCTTTCACCCGACCAAAAGGCTCCGGCTATCGTCATCGGGGAGGTTCATCATCCGGTCGAGGCGCGGGAGATTTTTAGTCCCTCGTGGCTGACCATCCCCGAACGCGGACTCTATACCGGCGTGGCAATCTTCGGAGCCGTGGGGTCGGGCAAAACATCGGCTTGCATGAACCCGTTTGCCCGCCAACTTCTCGGCTGGCAAGCGCACGATCCGAAACATGCGGGCGGCGGCGCTGATACTCGAAGTCAAGGGAGACTTCTGCCACGACATCCGCCAAATCCTAGTTGACGCGGGCCGTGGAGAGGACTACATCGAGCTTGGCATGGACTCCCGTTCTCAATGGAATCCGCTCTCGGCGTGGTGGCTCGATTCGTACTCGCTGGCCTACACCGTTTCAAGCCTTCTCAATCAGTTGTTCGGCAAGGGCAAGGAACCCTTCTGGCAGCAAGCCTATACCAATCTGGTGCGCTGGATCATCGAGCTTCACCGAGTCTTCCCCGACCGATGGGTGACGCTGCAAACAGGTCTACCGCTGCGCCATCGACCCGGAGCTATTCGCGGCCAAGATCGAGGCGGCGGAGAAGCTAAGTGACGACCTGAACACAGGGATCGTTTTCATCAACAAGGACGTGCTCAAGTCGCAAAAGAAAACACCTGTCCAAATGGAAATGGAAGGCTACGGCGGACGGCCAAGACTGGCAAGCCCCCGCACACGCGCCCGCTGAAAGCAAGACTTGACGCGAAAAAAATCGAGCATCAGATCGCTTGGCAGCATGGGCCAGGAGCCGATACCAGAGAGCGAGTCGCAGCCATCAAGCGCTGGTTTGTCCACGACTGGCAAGCCCTAGACAACAAGATCAAGTCCTCGATTGTGGAGGGGGTTTTCGGTGTTCCTGTCCATGTTCGATATGCCGGACGTGGCGAAGGTGTTTTGTCCCGCCGCGCCGCACACCACCGACGATCCTCAAGCCATTATCTTGCAAGCCCAAATCAAGCGGGTCCAAGCGGAGAAAGAGGCGGCGGCGGCGAAAGCGGCGGAGCCGGAGCCGCAGACGGAGCCGGACGCCAACCCGCCCCAGGCCGAGGCAGCGGAGCCGGAGCCAGTGAAGGCGGCGGAGCCGGACGACAACCCGCCCCAGGCCCACGCGGAACCAGGGGGAATCAGATACACATGGGGAGGGCAGCCGAAGGCGGCGGAGCCGGAGCCGGACGACGAGACGGCCCAGGCGGAGGCCGCGCAGCCGCTGAACGCGACCGAGGCCACCGTGGATCGTACCAGAGCCGAAGCCAGTCAAGCCGACCGAGGCACCGTGGATCGTGGACAGAGCCGGAGCCGGACGACGAAGCGGCGGACCCCTCCACCGAGAGCAACCAACGCCCGACGCTAGAGGAAGCCCCAATCACGCGCCACCTACCGCCGCTCTACCGATTGATCGAGCAGGGCAAGGTGCTGGCCTTGAATATGCCCGCTGGTATCAACCCCGCGCTGTCCCGCGCCGTGGGCGTGATGCTCAAGAACGCTTGGTTACAGGCGCTTCTCATGCGACCGGCCCAAATGAAGGCGAACCCAGGCAGCTACTTTCGGCCCGCCGTCTTTATCTGTGACGAATATCAAGCCTTCGCTTCGGTGGGCGAGGGACGACCCATCGGGCGATGAAAAATCCTTTGCCCTGACCCGCCAATGCCGCTGCATCCCGATTGTCGCCACACAATCTATTTCCTCGTTGCGGGCCGTCTTGGGAAGCTCGGAAGCGTGGCGCTCGCTGTTGCAGACGCTCCGCACTCGCATCTTCCTATCGCTGAGTGATGACGCATCCGCCAAGATTGCGTCGGAGTTGTGCGGCCAGGTTGCGAAGATCAAGGAATCCTACACCATCAGCGAGACCTCCAAGCGCTCGGAAGTCTCCCCACTCTCAGGCCGGGCCGGAGGCGGCGGCGGGAGCATGGGCGCGACCAAATCATTCCGAGAGCAGCGCGAAGCCGTCTTTCACCCGCGAGACTTCGCCTTGCTATCGAACTGTCAAGCAATCTGTCTGACCTATGACGGGGCGCAGTCGCTTGAGCCGCGCCGCGTCTACCTCAAGCCGCACTATCTACCAGCCGAACACTCCTATTGGAGAGCGAAGGAGGCGGGCCAAATATGAGCGGCGCAAGCGGACTGGAACACCTGAAACCGTTTTTACCAGGCTTGGAAAACGCCCTTGAAGATTCCGAAGTGAGCGAGATCATGATTAACGGCCCTGCTAATGTCTGGGTCGAGCGGGCCGGACGGCTGGCCGTCTACCCCGCGCCGGACCTGGACGCGGCGGCGCTGGAAACGGGCCGCTATCCATATCGCCCGTCCTTTGGGGCTGGACCCCGCAACCTCTCCCATTGTCGATGCTCGGCTCGATGACGGATCGCGGGTTGCCATCTGCGTTCCGCCCGCCAGTCCTCACGTTGCTATCACCGTGCGGCGCTTTGGCAAGCGGGCGTTCTCGGCGGATGATCTCGTCAAGCAAGGCGCACTCCCCGAAAACGTGCGGGCCGAAGCAGAGCGGGTGTTGCGGTCCCGGCGCAACATCCTGGTTTCAGGCGGCACCGGATCGGGCAAGATCACGTTGCTCAATGCCCTCATCGAACTTCTCCCCGATGACGAGCGGATAGTTGCCATCGAGGACACCTTGGAGCTTCGCATCGAGCGGTCAAATTGCGTCCGCTTCGAGGCGCGCGGTTTGCAGGAAGGAGCGGTCCACAATCCGCGATTTAGTCCGCCACGCGCTACGTCACCGCCCGGATCACATCGTCGTGGGCGAGGTTCGCGGCGGAGAGGCGGCGGACCTGCTGCAAGCCCTCAACACCGGCCACGGCGGATCGCTGACGACCGTACACGCCAACAACGCCACCAGCGCCTTATCCCGGATCGCCAGTTGCGCCATGCAAGGCGGCGGGTCGCTTCCCTGGGAAGTCACCTGTAGAGGCGTCGTGGACGGAATCGCCATGGTAATTCACATGACGCGCCACGAGGGGCGGCGATTCGCCGAAGAAGCGGTTTTCGTCAAAGGCTACGAAGCGAGGACCAATCAATGGGACATTCAACAACTCAAGCTCGAAAGCGCTTGACCCTGCCCCTGCCACTCAGGGCCAAGATGATCGGCTGCGCCATGTTTATCGGCGGATTCATGGGCCTTATCACCAGCGCCCAGCTTGATCCAATCTCCGCCCACGTCGAGCGAGTGATTGACGGCGACACCATTCAGGTTTCGGTTCGAGGGGAAGAGCTACACCGTCCGGCTCATCGGCGTGGACACCCCGGAGACGAAGCACCCCACCAAAGCGGTGCAGTATTTCGGACGGGAGGCAAGCGCCTTCACCAAGGCGGCGCTTGCAGGTAAGACGGTGTGTCCCGCCTCAGCTGGAAAATGGAGAAACGTTCCGCCGGTAAGCTAACGGAGGGAACGCATGAGGAAAGCACGGAAACACTACACAGCCGAAGAGAAGGTCGCCATCCTGAGACGGCATCTGCTGGACAAGGAGCCGGTCTCAACACTCTGCGACGAGCTGGCGCTGCAGCCGACGGTGTTCTACCGCTGGCAGAAGGAGTTCTTTGAGAACGGAGCCGCCACCTTCCAGACCAACAACCGCAGCCGTCGTCAGCCCGAACAGGAACGCATCGCGCGGCTGGAGAAGAAGATCCAGACCAAGGATGAGGTTCTGGCCGAGTTGATGGCCGAGCACATCGCGTTAAAAAAAAGCCTTGGGGAACTCTGACCAAAACATGGACGCCGCCCGACGTGCGCGACCAGATCGTCGATTTCGTGCGGCGCTGGTCCGACAAGACCGAGATCCACGCCGGGCGTTTCATCCAGTGGCTCGGCATCGCGCCCAGCAAGTTCTACTCCTGGCGCCGGCGCTACGGCTCTCTCAACGAGCACAACGGTTGGGTTCCCCGAGATTTCTGGCTCGAAGAGTGGGAGAAGCAGGCCATCCTCGATTTTTATCGCCAGCATCCGCTGGAAGGCTACCGGCGGTTGACGTTCATGATGCTCGACGCCGACATCGTGGCGGTCAGCCCGTCGAGCGTCTGGCGGGTGTTGAGCCGGGCGGGGCTGCTGCGCAAGTGGAACGACAAAACGTCGCTGAAAGGGACGGGCTTCCAACAGCCGCTAGAGCCGCATCAACATTGGCATATCGACGTTTCCTACATCAACATCTCGGGTACGTTCTACTACCTGTGCAGCGTGCTGGATGGCTACAGCCGTTCGATTGTGCACTGGGGCTTGCGCGAGGCGATGAAGGAGGCCGACATCGAGATCATTCTCCAAGCCGCGAAGGAGAAATACCCGGATGCCAGACCGCGCCTCATCTCCGACAACGGGCCGCAGTTCCTCGCCAAGGACTTCAAGGAATTCATCCGTATCTCGGGGATGACGCACGTGAGAACGTCGCCCTATTATCCACAGTCGAACGGCAAGTTGGAGCGTTGGCACAAATCGTTGAAGAGCGAATGTATTAGGCCGGGCGTGCCGCTGACGCCGGAGGATGCGCGTCGGCTGATCCAGCGCTATGTCGAGCACTACAACACGGTGCGGTTGCACAGCGCGATCGGGTTTGTGACGCCGGAGGACCTGCTGGCAGGACGGCGGGACGAGATCCACGCCGCCCGCGACCGCAAGCTGGAGCAGGCTCGACAGCAACGGCAGCTGCGGCGTCGCCAGGCGGCTTGACTGTGGGAGTTACAATGGCGTTGCCGGGTGAAACGGAAGCGGGCTCTGCTGGGAAGCAACCCTGCCGAGGGATAGCCCGGCGGGCTCATCGAGACGATGACCACGGGCGCGGAAGTCCTCTTTCGCGCTCGTCCCCAAACCCTATCGGATCGATAGACCCTGATGCCTTGAAAATCCCCGCCCGCAGGGCGGCATCTACACTAACGCGTCGATGAAGAACGCCACGTCGATTGGCTCGAATCGCAGCTCGAGATGATCAACCAGATGGGCATCGGCGTCTACCTCTCGCAGCAGATGGGCGAGTAAGAAGGCGAAGCCGACGCCGGCGCGTAGACTTTCGCCGTCGCATCTCAACGCGGGTTGCCGCCCTCAGCTCCGAGTGGCGGGTCGAACCGTTCCCACCCAACCAGAACGCAGAGTGGTCCTCGAAACTTACGGACGGATTTGGGCCCCACCCGGCAGTTTTCGGGGTGTGCTAACGTCTGCGCATGATCAAGAATCTTGCGCTTCTGGCTTGTGTCTCGGCTGTCTCGCTATGGGGACAGATGTCGGGGTTCTAGAAAGAGGACCTCCTCAAGTACACCCGCCTCAACCCGTTCGAACGCTTCGAAGACGGGCGCCCCAAGATTCCCGACGAGCTGCTCGAGCGCCTGTCGATCGCGACCTCGACGGCGGCTTGGGGACCATTGCAATCGACGGGTTTCATCAATCAATACTCCTCAGGCTGGAAGGTGCTGCATCCGGAAAAGCGGCTCGTCGGCCGGGCGGTGACGGCGCTGTTCTTGCCGCGGCGTCCTGACGTCGAGGAGGTGATCGAGGCGGAGGCCAAAACCGCCGGCCTCGGACCCGGTACCACGCAGCGCGTGATCGACTTCCTGCGTCCGGGCGACGTGCTGGTGGTGGACGTGATGGGGCGTGTCGAGGACGCGACGTTCGGCGGCGACAATCTGGCGACGGCGATCTACGGCATCACAGGCAACGGCTACGTCATCAACGGAGCGATTCGAGATACCGAGGGTATCCACGCGCATCGACGAAAGCGGATTGAGTCAGAAGCCGCATCGCTGCCGCACCTGGGCGCCACGCGGCCAAACACCGGTACTGCAGTTTAACTTCAATTGGGAGAAGCTTTCCGTCTCGGCGGGGCTGACGTTGCGTAACTTCTACTTCCGGCTCTATCCCGGTGCGATCGGCAAAGAGCAAGTGATCGACTTTCTCAAGGCGTTGGTACGTCATATCGATCGGCCGCTGCTGATCGTCTGGGATCGGCTGCCGGCGCACCGTAGCCGCCTGGTGCAAGAGTTCATCGAACTCTCCGAAGGCCACATCGCAACCGAGTACTTGCCACCCTATGCGCCGGAGTTGAATCCGGTGGAATACATCTGGGCTTACTGGAAGCAGCACGAGTTGTCGAACGTCTGTCCGAAGGACTACGGCGAGCTGAACGAGCGGGCCCGCAAGGCACTCCGCCGCATGCACCGCAAACCGCGTTTGATCACGGCCTTCTGGAAACAGTCTTCTCTTTGTTTTGACTGACTCTATATTATGCGGGAGTCAATAGGTCGCTCGATGCGCTGGATCGCAACCACGAGGCGACACTGGACAATGTGGAAGCACTGAGAGGCTGGCGTCCCAGGCAACGCTCGTGCCAGATCGATCCCTCGCCTAGCGGCGTCTGTCACTCGCATTGCTCGGCTGGTCCTTGCCCGTCGAGCCGCTATCACTTCATGGACCGAAAAGCCCAACACCCTCATCAACACAATCCGGGGGGCATCATGCACGACCAAATCCTAGTCGGCCTCGTTGTGGCGGCACCGCTGCTCCATAGTGAGGGTAGCGCCCATAAGAACCTCGACGAATACTGAATTCCAACGGTGAGGTTCTTGGCCTACTCCCAGTGCACCGCCTCGTTGACATCGCGGGAATTCACCAGGCAATCGCTGACGCCTGAATTGTGGATCCGCTGATTCTCAAGAACCGAGGCAGCGACCTCACGCAAACATCTCCTGGCGGATTCTCATCTCATAGAAAAAGTGGAGCGCGCCATGACAGGATCAGTTCAGTGGGGCAATTCTGCCAGGCGTTTCCAGGCGCTTTGCCAGATTCCAGGCCTCTTTCAGTTCCGCTTGCCGAAGTAAGGCCCACTCGACCACCAGACCCAGAGCTCGCGGAGGAAGATGCCCGTGCAACACGGTCAATCTATCGATTGCCACTAACGCTTCATCTCCACCATACAATGCGTGGAAGTGAGGCGGCCCGTGGTCGTCAAAATACATACGTATGACGATTCCGTAGAACCGGCAGAGTTCAGGCATTTTCAACCAGAAGCTGAGCACCCGGCATCACTTCCGTAACGGCCTTGCCGGTGAGTTGCATGTAGAGAGTGTCCGGGCAAAGCTCGCCGTCTTCTCCCCAGGCGATCCCTCCGGCCGGAGCAATATGCACCGTCTCGAAGCAAGCGCGGTCATTCCAGTCCCTGAATATGCCACGCCCTGCCAGATGAGACAGGTCGATTTCCCCCGCCGTACCGTCCGAGTACCGAAGCCATATCCGGTACCCCTCTCGTGGTTCCACTTCAGTTGGCCTAATCATCTCCCCTCCTTGATTCGTGCTTCGCCATGCTCATTGTGATGAAGTTTCGAGCTCCGCGCATCGACGATGAATGAAACGGCGGATTTCATCGTTCATCTTCTCGCCCGCGACCGTGCAGGCAATCTTGAAGCGCCGATGTTGCGCCCGTGGCAGATCGACCGTTAAACGGGAGGTTTCTGGCTTCACAGAAATCTTTGGTTCTGTGTTAACAGAACTCTGTTCTTCTGTGTTCCTCCCCGCGCCGCCTCTGACAAAAGTGTCCATTTCGTCAGATGTGGGTTGCCTGTTGGGGATCGGCTTCGTCAGATTTTTCTTGCTCATAGAACGCTCCGATTTCTTGCATAACCGTTGAAAACTCCAGGCTCGCCGTGCTATCGGGAGACCACTCGAAAATGGTCTTTCCCATGGTGAGCGCTTCCGCTACCGCCACGCGATTGGCGACTGTGGCCCGGAGCAACGGAATGCCGTGGTCCGCGACATGATCGCGGATCGAACGGCTAAGCACGGTGTTGACTATAACACGTGAAACCAGAAACACAGATTTCAGGTTTTCTTTATATTGCCGCGCCTCTTGGACCTGTTGAATGGTGGTCTGGCTGGCCCAATCGGACGCGCCGGAAGCCTCGATGGGAATCACGATAAGGTCAGAGGCGATAATCACCGCGCGGCTCACGGCTTCTGCTCGCGGCGGGCCATCAATCACAACATGGTCATAGTTGACCGCATGGCCCAGGATTTCCTGAGCCATGTTGCCCCGAGCGAGCGCCATCACGGGAAACGTCATCTCGTCTCGCCGCGCCGCCCAATCGTTCGTGGTGCCTTGTGGGTCCGCGTCGATCAACAGTGTCTTGGACCCCTGCCGCTGAAGATAGTCGGCGGCGTTGGTGGAGAGGGTCGATTTGCCCACCCCGCCTTTTTGGTTAAGGAAGGAAAGAATCATTGTTTCAGTTTATCTGTGAACACAGTAATCATTGTACACGTGAAAAAGGTCGTGTGTCGAGGGAAGCGCCCCTCCCACCCTGAGATGCCCAGGACGCTAGGAACTGTCGGCGCAAATGGACAGTTGTTCGATTGGGTGACGGGGAGCCAGAGCGACGTTTTTCACGGGGTCGTCAAACGCTTCTCTTACCTGCGGCAGTTCTCACCGGTTCTGCTGCGGACTCTTGAGTTTTTCCCCGACTTCTAGGATGTGGAACTGCCCTGTTGGCCGGCGGTGCAGCTGCTTCAGGACCTCAACAACAACCCGAAGCGGAAGCTCCCAAAGACTGCACCAATCGACTTTATCCCGAAGCGACTGCTGCCGCTGGTGGTCAACGGCGGCAGTCCTGACCGGCGGTCCTGGGCAAACTACTGGACGAACTGCGGTCAGGGAACCTGGCCGTCCGTCAGGCTCGGGAATCTGATGCTTCTGCCGCCGAAGCTCAACTCGGCGTTGCAGAATAAGCCGGCGAAGGGCAAGGCGGTGCATTACCGCAAGACGGGGCTCCTGATCGCGGGCGAAGTGGCAGACGTCATTGACGCCGCCGGCTGGAAGTCAAGGTCGATCAAGGAGCGCGAAGAGCGGCTGCTCGAGTGGGCGGACACCTGATATGAATGATAATATCCTTTATCATGCGTGATATGCTCCCACTCACGCCGCTCCCCGGCAGGCCATAATGCCGGATCGCTCCCTAACGTGTAGTAGATGGAAGGAGTCCGGAATGCCTTCCCAACCTGTTTGGTTTCATCGACTTGATGAAATCCTCAGCGCCCTGCGTTCTATGACATCCACTCACCTCGACCGCGCGGCGGTCGAGAAACTCTTCCGTTTGCGCCAGCGCCGCGCACGACAGATCATGGCAGGCCTCGGTTCCCCGCTTAGCGGGGGCAGGCTGCACTTTCTTGGAGGAGGATTCGCCATAACGAAATCGTTCACGTTGACTACACGTCGTCATCGTTATCGCTCACTTCGAGGTCGGCGGCGGCTTCGGTCTCCTCTGTTTCGATCTCTTCGCTGAGCGCCGGGAGTTCGAGAATCCGCGCCGCCTCGCCGTCCGGCATTTGCTCGATGGACCGCAGCTTGCGGTCCATCGCGCGGCTGCGCACGCCCGTCTCCTCGATCGTGCGACTGGCGCTGTTGAGCTGGCGCTTGACCTTCTCCAAGACGTCGCCGAATTTGTCGAACTCAGTCCGCACGGCTCCGAGAATGCGCCACGCCTGCGCGGCGCGCTGCTCGATGGCCAGGGTCTGGAAGCCTATGCGCAGGCTGGTGAGGATCGCGGCTAGCGTCGTGGGACCCGCGACCACGACGCGGTAGCGCTGTTGGAGTTCATCAACAAGCTCGGGCTGGCGCAGGACTTCGCCGTAGAGGCCTTCGGTCGCCAGGAACATGATCCCGAAATCCGTTGTATCCGGAGGCTTCAGGTACTTATCGTGGATCGTTTTCGCGGCGGCTTTGACGGTGCGCGTAAGTGCCTCTATCGCGTGCAGTGTTGCGTCCGCATCAGCCCTCTCAGTTGCGTCCTGCAAGCGTAAGGGACTGTCACAGAACAAGTGATTCAATTTACAGATACCTGCGGCAAGATCTTGTAGTTCCATTCTCCATGGAAGGCATCGCGTTCAATGTGGAGTGCGGCGACCTGTTTATCGGAGACCTTGAGGCCGGAAGGGTAGAGGTTTGAGTCGATCTGAGCACGCACCTTGAGGCCGGTCTTCGTACTGGTGGCAGCGATGAGGTCAACGATCACTTGGTGACTGACCAAGGGCTTCCCTCTCCAGTTCTGGCTGATGAAGGAGAAGAGGCGGTGTTCAATCTTATTCCATTTGCTGGTGCCCGGCGGCAGGTGGCAAACTCGCAGTTCTAATCCGGTCTCATCAGCGAGCCGTTGCAGTTCAACCTTCCAAAGCCGTACTCGCGATCCATTGCTGCCACCGGAGTCGGCGGTGATGAGAAGCTCGGTTGCTTGCGGGTAGGATTGTTGCCCCATTCTGTACCACCAACGGCGAATGGTCTCGACGGCAAAAGCGGATGTATCGTGATCAACTCCGACGCTCACCCAGCCGCTATTGTTCGCTAGATCGTAAACCCCATAGGGCGCGGCACGACCCAATTCGGGGATCACAAAGTCATGCACGCGCACTGGTTCCGGGTCGCCTTTGGGGCGCAGTTCCGCGCCATGATTCTTGAAATTGCCCACCAACTCTTTCTTCTTGGTATCGACTGAAATGACGGGCTGCTGCTGGAGGAACTCGGTGACATGCTGGTTGATGTGCTGGAATTGCTGGTCGCGGTCGGCATGGCTGGACCCTTCCAGGGTCTTGCGGTTGGCCTGCAGGCTATAGCCCAGTTCATGCAACAACTCGGCCACCATCCGATGACTGGTCTGATGGCCAAGCCGGTTGAGTTCTTCCGCCAATTTGCGCACGCTCTTGCACGTCCAACGCAACGGAGACTCGGGATCGCCCCGAGTGACGGGATCCACCAAACGTTCCAGATCCGTCTTCAAAGAGGCGTCTTTGTCGACGGTTCTCTTGCGGCCTCCACCCGGGCGGCGTACTCGGCCCCCTTGCACACTTGGGGCTTCGTCGAGTTCCTTGATTCCCCGGATAATCGCCCGCCGCGATACACCGGTCTGGCGCGACACCTGGGATGTTCCTCCAAAACCGATCGCCAGACTCTCACTCGCGGCGACAAGCCGCCTCATGCGCTCGTCGAGAAACGGCGCTAGCTTTTCGAACCGCATTCGGATTCCGTCAGCTTCAGCCTCAGCCACCACTCAAGCATAAAACATTTCCTGTCCGAATTGTTTCAGTTGTTCTGTGACAAGCCCTAAGTAATCTTCCTGCGGGAATTTTGAGTCAATGGGCAGCCAAACGCAGGCGGCCGAGTCGTCCTGAGGGCCAGGGAGGCGCACCGCGTATTCGACTGTCTCCGCCGAATCAGCCACCGGGCGAACATTCCTTTCAAATTGCCCTGGAGCGAGCACTTGCTCAAGAATCGCGCCCAGCTGCACTTCCGCCCAGGTGCCGCGAACTTTGACGTTGGTGAGCACGCGCTTGAGATCACCGACGCCGGTGGCCATGGTCTGCATTTCGCCGAGGCCTTTGTGGACGGATTCAAGCCGGTCGCTGACCAGCTTAAAGGATTCGCCAAGCCGCTTTTCAAGCGTGTCGTGGAGCTTCTCATCGACGGTCTTACGCATTTCGTCGAGCTTTCTCTCGTTGCCCTCCTGCAGTTCCTTGACGCGCGTATCGAGCAGGTCGCGCACCTGGCGCATCCCGCTTTGACTTGCCTCGGTCAGCTCTTTGATCTGTGTGGTCATGCCGCTGAGCTGAGCCTGTTGGAGGGCGCCCATACCCTCCAGAGAACGGCCGAGCGTGTCATGGCCGGCCTTCAAGCCCACAACAAGTTCCTCGCGCAGGCGCGTGGCCACCTGACGCGCTTCCTCGCGGCCGGCCTTGAGCTCGTCGCGCACCGTCTTGGCGGCCGTATCAAAGCCCCGGGATTGGCGGATCAGTACGATGGCCACGAGCACAATAGTGGCGATCGAACCGATAAGAACGAGAACGGTAAGGTCGGTGCTCATGATGTGCTCTGGGTTGGACTAGCTACCCGATGCGGCCATTTGCAAAGTCGGTCACTAAGCCCTCATAGACCTTCCGGTTGAGCTGCCTGAAGTCGAAAAGCATCAACAGAGGCTCGACAATCTGGACCACATAGTCAGTTAGGTGCGGTCCCAAATCGCTAACGGGCACCACGACTTGAGCCCGACCGACGTCCGAAGCTGACTTGGCAGGCAGTATGTGCCGCCGGCTCGAGGCAACCGAGAGCACGCGCCCGGCCAGTCCACGATGGACGACCTCGATGCTAACCTTCGCATCGTCGGCCACTCCGAGGGCCTTGTAGAGCCGCTCGCAAAACATCAGGGCCTCCGTCACACGAACCACCCGCGTGTCTACGAACATCACCTTCTCGTGTCGTTGGTCTTCGAAGAGGCTCTGCAGCAGAAAGAAGTCGCCGTTCTTCCTGATGGCCCAGTAGTCGTAGGAGGGGCTACCAGAAATCCCGTCGTTCTCGGTTATGGCCACTTCCGCAACGATTCCATCTTCCACCGGTTTCGGC
>CBDCYS010000047.1:0-35206 GCA_965224215.1 Bryobacterales bacterium
CCGGGTCCGCCGGGTCCGCCGAATCGGCGACGCGGGTCGGCTTGCGACTCCATCATCTCCGAGACGGTTTCAAAGCGGGCGGGCCAGCCGGCGGGTTCGAATCGCTTCGAAGTCTGATTGAGGCGAAGAAGCTCTGACGAACCGTCCTCGCTGGGATGCCAAACGAATACCTGGCTGAGCAGACTTGCGTAGGGAGATGTCTGCGTCCACACATCCCATCGCTCGGCGTAGATTTCCCAATTCTGGTCCACGACAACCTGGAAGTCGGGTCCAAAAGCACCGCCAAGACCCAAAAGCTCACGATTGAACTCCTGGCGAAACTGGCGTACCGAAACCTCGAGATTGGCTTGCATTCTTTCGCGGTCGCTTACTGTGAGCTGTCCGATCCAGCAGTACTGCACAACCGCGAGAACAATCAGGGGCGAGCGCGAGACCGCCAACCACCATCGCCGAGACGAGTGAACGCTGTTGTTTCATGCTCTTTGCTCGCGGTCTATCGGTCTGTGCCGACGGCCACTACCTGCAGCCGCTTTCACTCCTAAGACTAGAATGGAACACCAGGACCAACAATAGTGCTGTCTTTAACAAATACTTAACACTAGCCGTTTGGGCACGTCGTCGGAGCTTCGAGCGTTCGACAAATGCCGGATCTAAAACTTGCTTCCGAATGATTGTTGTCAATCCGGTAGCTCTCGCCTTCTTCCGCCTGAAGAGCGCCCAAGCTGCGGGGGCAGATGGGGCGACAACAGATAGGCAGTTTCTGAAGCCTTAGGTCGACGCTTGTGCCGGCAGCCGCCGACGTGCAGGTCCCAACCCCGCAGTGCCGTTCGGCACCAGCCTCACTTTGTTAAGTCCTTGTAAAGTACTGTTTTACTTTCATTTAACCTGTATCCCCGTTACCTCACTTGCGCTTGGCCGTCTATCCAATTGACAATCGAAGTATCCCTGAAGAAAAGGAGAACACGCAATGAAACTCATGACTCTTACCCTCTGCGCCGCGATGGCGAGCGGTATCGTCTTGGCGCAAGACGGCTCGATGCGAGATCGGCAACGGCGGAACCGGACACCGGACGAAGCGATCAGCGCGCTCAATCTCACGCCTGAGCAGGTCACCGCTCTTCAAGAGAACCAGCGAGCCAAACGGGAAGCGACCCCGCTTGGTTTACCAAGCGATGGCCGAGCTGGGCAAGCAACTTCGCTCCGAAATGTCTCTGGACAGCCCGAACGCTTCAGCGGCGGGACAGTTGCTCGTCGACATGAAGTCGAAACGGGAGGAAATCAAGACGATTGGCGAGCAGTTTCAGACTCAAGCCGTTGCGCTACTCGACGACAATCAAAAGGCGGCTCTGGCTGCACTTGAGCAGACGCGTGAGGTGCAGCCGGCCCTCCATCAAGCGGGATCGCTCGGTCTGACGGACCCCGGCCCCGGCCGAGGACCAGGTGGTTTTGGCGGACCTGGGCGTGGCGGCATGTTCGGTGGCGGCATGTTCGGTGGCGCCTCGATGGAAGGGTTCCGTGGCGGCGGACGCCGGGGATTCAGAGGCCGACGCGGCCCACGGCCAGGGACCGAAGACGCGCCGACCCCCTAGTGACCGAGAGGGTCACCGCTCCGAACCGTCAGCAGTACCAAGGGCATAGCAGCGGGCCGGCGTAATCTTAGCCGGCCCCTTTGTTTTGATCACGCAGCCTGTGACCCGACTCCGAGGTCGGCCGGCAAGTCTCTCAATTGTTAAGTTAGGAGTAAACGAGGTTTGACCTTCTCTTTACATACGTGACGCAAATCTTAGGTATCGATCCATTAGACTTGCGATTAGACTTGAAGTTCGAAATAGCATCTCAGGAGAGATCAACAATGAAGAATCAAGCTTTTGACTATTTTCCTTAGCCTCCTCGTATTGACGTCGGACCGGCGCGTGGGCTCAAGACTGCGACGGCGGCGGTCCCGGGCCCGACGGCGGCATTGGACCGGCTGGCGGCGGTCCCGTTCCGGGCGGTGGAGGACAGCAAGGTCCCGGAGCGTCGCCGCGCGCTTTGGTGGTTTTTTTGGAACTTGACGAATCGCAGGTCGAAGCGTTGGGAATGATGCTGAGCGACAATGCACAGGCTTTGCGTCCTCTGTTTCAGTCGGCTCTAGACAATCAAGCGGCGTTGCGAGCGGCGCTGGCAGCTGATCCGCCAGACGACACAGCGGTCGGACGGTTGGTGCTCGCGGGCCGTGGCATCGAGCGGGAGGCCGGCATGCTGCGACAGAGTCAGCTCGAAGCAGCTGCCGATGCCTTGAATCTTTCTCCCGATCAGCGCGATAAATTGCAACTGCTTCAGACCTCTCTTCGAGTCGCACCGATCGCTCAAATCGCGGCCAGTCCCAACCTTGTTAGCGGCCCTGCGTTGGGCTCCCTGTTCGTGCAAGGAGACTTTTCGACTCCCTTCCCCGTACCTCCTTTTGGCGGCATTCCTGGTCGCACCGGAGACAGACAGAGAACCGGCGACATGGGGGGACTTACGCCCGCCGAGCTGGAAATGAAGCTCGAATTCCTGCAGTCCGAGGTAGACCGGATCGGCCAGAACGTGGACCGCGTATCGCAGCGCTTGTCCATACCGCCCATTCCGAGAACAGAGTAGCCGACAAGGGCCAGAGGAGCGGTGTTGCCTACCTCCGGCCCTGAGTCTCTGGAAATACGGTTCAAGCAGGCCACTCTGAAGTGGCGCCTCCGGCGGACCCGCGGGCGTAGCGCGCTACGCCCCTACACGGCCTCTCATTTGCCCTCTTTTGCCGCTCAAATGATCGTAATCGTCACCAACAGAGCCTCAATCGCCGCGGGTTGTATTTCTGCAAGTTATTCATTCTTCAGGATCTTATGGTTTCTAAATGACAGTGTTTGACAGGTTTTCCGGCTTTTTAGGTCCCGCAGAAGCCGTGGAGGGTTGTCCTTGGCTTCAGTTCCGAGTGAGTCATTGTTGTGTTTTCTCGCTTTTAGTGTAACAGGTCGATCTTGGGACTCCTTCCGTGGTTCGAAAAAACTTGTTGAAAACAAAGGGACTATAAATACAATTTGGTGGGTATCCGGTTGACTCAGGTAGCCCCAAGATGTAGTATGCCGGCAGATGGAAGATTACCCTCAGAACCTGACAGAATTCGAGTCCCGTTTTAGCAGTGAGGAGGCCTGCCGGGAGTATCTGTTCCGGCTGCGCTGGCCGGACGGTTTCCGCTGTCCGGGTTGCGGTTGTGGAAAGTCGTGGCCTTTGCGAAAAGTGCTGCTGCAGTGCGCTGCGTGTGGGCGCCAAACCTCGGTGACCGCCGGGACCATCTTTCAGGACACGCGCAGCCCTTTGCCGTTGTGGTTTCGTGCGATGTGGTGGGTCACCACCCAAAAAACCGGAGCCAGCGCTTTGGGACTTCAAAGAGTGTTGGGGCTTCAACAGGTACGAAACGGCTTGGACCTGGCTGCACAAAATGCGGCGCGCGATGGTGCGGCCCGGGACGGGATTTGCTGGCCGGGACGGTGGAAGTCGATGAAAGCTACTGGGGCGGGCTCGAAGAGAGCCTGCGGGGCCGAAACCTGAAAAACAAAGCATTGATCGCAGTAGCCGCTCAAGAGGATGGGCGGGGTATCGGCCGGATTCGCATGAAGAGAATCGAGGATGCCTCGGGCGAGAGCCTGTTGCCTTTCGTGGAGGAGTGCATCGAGCCGGGCAGCGTGGTGCATACCGACGGCTGGCCCGGTTACTCCGGGTTGAAAAAGGAAGGCTACGTCCATCAGGTCACAGTTGTCAGCAGGCAGGAGCAGTCCGCGTCGGAATTGATGCCCCGCGTCCACCGCGTGATGTCACTGCTCAAGCGCTGGCTGCTGGGCACCCATCAGGGCGCCGTGAGCCACAAACATCTGGACTACTACCTGGACGAGTTCACCTTCCGTTTCAACCGCCGCAAATCCAAAAGCCGCGGCAAACTCTTCTATCGGCTCGTCCAGCAGGCGGTAGCCGTGGATCCGGCGACTTACAAGATGATTGTTCACCCGGTTACAGAACCCAAGAAAATCCCCAAACCACAAGATATTGGGGCTACCTGAGTCAACCGGATACCCATCTACAATTTATCCGTGAATGGCCGATGGCCTGTGGCCACAACGAGATTCGAAAAAGCAAGCACGACTCTTCGCTGGGCGCTGGCCAACAGCCAGAGGGTGATTCTCACAGGCCGTTGATTTGGAAGGAGATTATGCCGCCTGTTTTCGAAGGACTGAGTTTGGGGTATTGCGGTTTTTTGGATTAACGGCTGAAATCCCCCGTCAGCGTGGCGCAGCCGCGGGATGGAGGAAACGTCGCGTAATTATCTACTTGACACAAGGTCATAACCATAGTATGCTATTCTTGTGATCGGGGTGTCTTCTTTCCTTTCAGTTCTTTGTCGTCCTTCTCGTGCGCTACTCGGTGAAGTTCTTCGCGTACCTTCTTCGGGAAGATCCTCCGCATCGCTTCGTCGGTCGTTAGATCCTTCTCTGGTTTCTTTCTGGTCATAGCTAGGGCTTCCACCGCAAATATCGATTTGATGACGCTAATGGACCGGTTCCACTCTGAAGAGAAATGCCGCTCCTACCTTGAGGGCTTACGATGGCCCAAGGGTATACAGTGCCCACGATGCGAAAACGAGAAGATCTCTCGAATCCACAAGCGCGGACAGTTCGATTGCGACTCATGCCGGTACCAGTTCTCCGTTACCGCCGGGACAATCTTCCATGATTCTCACTTGCCGCTTCCCAAGTGGTTCGCGGCCATCTACCTGATGTGCGAATCCCGCAAAGGGATTTCGGCCAACCAACTCAAGCGCACCCTGAAAGTAGCCTACAAGACCGCTTGGTATCTCTGCCATCGTATCCGAGCCGCCATGAAGGACGCCGACACCGAGCCCCTTGAAGGCACCGTCGAAGTCGATGAGACCTGGGTCGGCGGTAAGGCCAAGGGCATGGGCCGGGGATACACGGGGAACAAAACGATGGTTCTCGGGGCTATCGAACGCGATGGCAATATCCGGCTGACGGTCGGCAAGCGGCGCAATCGCGAAACGCTTCACGGATTCATTGAGGAGCACGCCCCGGATGCCGAGAACATCTATACCGACGACTACGAAGCCTACAAAGGCATTGGCGATGAGAAAACCAAGCACGAGAGCGTAAACCATTCCGCTGACGAGTGGGTTCGCGGCGATGTCCACACGAACTCGATCGAGGGCGCGTTCTCGCTCTTCAAGCGGTCTGTTGTCGGTGCCTATCATAAAGTCAGCGTGAAGCATCTTCCTGCCTACCTTGATGAGTTCGAGTTTCGGTTCGACAATCGGAACAATCCGTATTTGTTTCGGGACACCCTGCTGCGGCTCATTAACTCGGACTCCCTGAAGTATAAGGATCTAATAGGGAAATCTGCTGATGACAGCACGCACGGAGCTGCTTTATCCGCTTGAGAACCGCGTCCATTTCACTGTGAAATGCCCCTCCAGCCAAATCCATCTCCTGACTCATCTCTCGAATGTTCACCTGTAGACTCGCCTGAAACGATTCTAGACTAGAAATAGTCTGTTGAAGCGGAGCCCCAATAGATCGGATCAGTGGGAGAAGCGACTGAATTTCATCTGGTCCCTGCCGCTTCCGGACCCAATCAGACCATCCGGTTATGCTTTCGATGAGTAGGTCAACGTTGCGCTTTACGGGACCCGAGCGAATCCTCATAATGCTCGCCTGCCGATTGATCTTTTTTGATACCTTTACGACTCCTGCGTGGATCGCGCGGTGCGAGGATGTATCTGGACGTTTTGAAGCATTCGACGCGATCTCGCCCATCCGCTGATTTATTGCCGTAATCTTGGGGATGTCCACTTGTAGTTGGTGAATTGCAGCCTCCGCGTCCTTTCTGAAATCCAAATATCCCTTACGACCAACCGTCTGTAGCGGCTTTGATTTGGAGCGTTGCCAAACGACGACACCAGTGGTCACCAAGACAAGAAACAGGGTTCCGAGCGCACCTAGGCCCAAAAAAACCCATTGCTGATCCGCTCCGGTAATCCAAGCGTATATTGTTCCACCTGCTGCTAACACGGAGTACACCACGCCAGCGTAGAAAGCCTGAAGTATAAAGTTGATAGCCTCATTGGCAATTTTCTGCCTAGCGGATGGCGATAGCATAAAAGCGAGGCTACCACGGCACCCACCCTTGCGTCAAGTAGATAATTACGCTTTTTACCCCATGTTTTAGGGGGTCCCCAATGGTCCCTTGCGGCTCAGCCCTCCTCAGGTCCACGCCGCAGTGCATAATTCAGGTTACAGATCTGTAATGGGCAAAGGTAGGCAAAGGTCCAGAGAGGTTTGTAATCTCTGGAAATAAGGCTACTATCGGTGGAAGAGAAGAGGAAATCCAGGATCTCATTGACCATTTTAAGCGATGGCTTCCTCAGGCCAATCGTGTATACGTGGATATGCTGTCTAAGGAGAAGTCAGATGCGGAGGAACGTCACCGTCGACAATTGCAGGCTGAGATTGAGGACCAAGAGCGGCGTCGGCGAATTTTCAAGAAGATGGGTATCCGGTTGACTCAGGTAGCCCCAATATCTTGTGGTTTGGGGATTTTCTTGGGTTCTGTAACCGGGTGAACAATCATCTTGTAAGTCGCCGGATCCACGGCTACCGCCTGCTGGACGAGCCGATAGAAGAGTTTGCCTCGGCTTTTGGAGTTGCGGCGGTTGAAACGGAAGGTGAACTCGTCCAGGTGTAGTCCAGATGTTTGTGGCTCACGGCGCCCTGATGGGTGCCCAGCAGCCAGCGCTTGAGCAGTGACATCACGCGGTGGACGCGGGGCATCAATTCCGACGCGGACTGCTCCTGCCTGCTGACAACTGTGACCTGATGGACGTAGCCTTCCTTTTTCAACCCGGAGTAACCGGGCCAGCCGTCGGTATGCACCACGCTGCCCGGCTCGATGCACTCCTCCACGAAAGGCAACAGGCTCTCGCCCGAGGCATCCTCGATTCTCTTCATGCGAATCCGGCCGATACCCCGCCCATCTTCTTGAGCGGCCACTGCGATCAATGCTTTGTTTTGCAGGTTTCGGCCCCGCAGACCCTCTTCGAGCCCGCCCCAGTAGCTTTCATCGACTTCCACTGTCCCGGCCAGCAAATCCCGTCCCGGCCGCACCATCGCGCGCCGCATTTTGTGCAGCCAGGTCCAAGCCGTTTCGTACCTGTTGAGCCCCAACACTCTTTGCAGTCCCAAAGCGCTGGCTCCGGTCTTTTGGGTGGTGACCCACCACATCGCACGAAACCACAACGGCAAAGGGCTGCGCGTGTCCTGAAAGATGGTCCCGGCGGTCACCGAGGTTTGGCGCCCACACGCAACGCACTGCAGCAGCACTTTTCGCAAAGGCCACGACTTTCCACAACCGCAACCCGGACAGCGGAAACCGTCCGGACAGCGCAGCCGGAACAGATACTCCCGGCAGGCCTCCTCACTGCTAAAACGGGACTCGAATTCTGTCAGGTTCTGAGGGTAATCTTCCATCTGCCGGCATACTACATCTTGGGGCTACCTGAGTCAACCGGATACCCATCTTCAAGAATATTGAGATTTAGAGCGTTGTGAAGGGCTCGAAGAGACATGTGACTTTTCTTCTTGGCCAGGGAAGCAGGCCTGAGAGCGTCGCGGCGGAGTCGGACCTGCGGTCGACTCCCCATCTCCGAAACCTAGGGCACGAGGAAGGCAATCGTCCTTAACTCGTCTTCCCGCCAGACGACCGCGCCTAGGCCCCGTCCCAACTGCGCCATTCGACCACCCCCGCCTTGTCGGCCCAGGCTTGCCACATCGCGGCCAGCTCCTGCGCCTTCTCCGGTATGTCCGCGGCCAGATCGTGCATTTCGGTGCGGTAGAGTTCCCATTGATTGTCGATCGGTCCGCCTATAGGACGCCCGCGAATGCCGTTGGCACTCCATTTCGAAACCAGCTTCCACTTGCCGACCCGCACCGCACGGTTGCCCTCGTGCTCCCAGAAGAGGCCGTCGGGGTGACCGTTGCGGTCCTGCCCCGAAAAGATCGGCCGCAGGCTTTCGCCTTCGAGCGGAGTGATTTGGTGTCCGTCGTACATACTGGAATATTCGGCTCCAGCCGCGTCAAGACTGGTCGCCATGACGTCGATCAGATGGCCTAGCTGATCGGTCCAAGTCCCCGGTACCGTCACGCCCTTGGGCCAGTGCACGATCAGAGGTGACGAAATCCCGCCCTCGTGGACCCAGTGCTTATACAGCCGAAAGGGCGTATTCGATGCGTTGGCCCAAGGCACCCCGTAGCTCTGGTAATCGTCGTCCTGTCCGGGCATCTCCTGCGGGTAGTTGCCCAGCTTGACCGGGCGGCCATCGAGCGTAGTTTTCGGGATGTGCAGACCGCCGCTCCTCGCGTAAAGCTCCTCAGCGCAGCCGCCGTTATCGGCAAGGAAAAAGATAAGCGTGTTATCGAAGACCTGCATCTCCTTGAGCTTCGCCACCAGTTGGCCGATGGCGCGGTCCATCACGGTGATTTGCGCCGCGTAAACCTCCATGCGGCGCGACTGCCATTCTTTGTTCTCGGCTTCTTGCCAAGGGACGACGACCTCGTCGCGAGGAGTGAGGTCCCACTCCTGCTTGATCACGCCCATCTCGATCATCCGCGCGCGGCGCTGCTTGCGTAGCTCGTCCCAGCCCATCTCGTATTTGCCCTTGTAGCGGGCGATGTCCTCGTCGGGCGCATGCAGCGGCCAGTGCGGCGAGGTGAACGGCATATACAGAAAGAACGGCTTGTCTCGCGGCGACTCGTCAATGAGCCGCACCGCATTGTTAGCAATCTCCGTCGTGTAGTAGAAGTCGTTGCTCTCGGGCTGAATCGGCGTGTTCTCATCAGTCAAGGTCACCGGATCGTAGAAGCTGCCGGCACCGTGAATCGTGCCCCAAAAGCGATCGAAGCCGCGCTGCCGCGGCCAGTTGCTCTTGTCGGGCTCGCCGTCCTCGGTGTTCTCGACAGGCGTCACATGCCATTTGCCGCTGATCAAAGTGGTGTAACCGGCTGGCCGCAGAGCCTCGCCGAAGGTCACGCACTCGCGGTTCAGTTTGGCCTGATAGGAGGGAATGACCCCGCCGTCCTTGAAGTAGGCCTCCATCATGTGTCCGACGCCGGCCTGATGCTGGTAAAGGCCGGTCAGCAGCGCCGCGCGTGTCGGACAGCAGCGGGCGGTATTGTAGAACTGGCGGAAGCGGAGTCCGCCTTCGGCCAGTGCGTTGATGTTGGGAGTTTCGATCTCGCAGCCATAGCAGCCGATGTCGGAAAAACCCATGTCGTCGGCCATGATGACGACAATGTTGGGTTTGTCCGAAGCGGTGGACTTGGGCTCGGGAGCGCTGCCGCAACCAAGGGGAAGAGCCGCGGCAGCAGTGGCGCCCGCAGCAAAACGCAAGAACTGGCGCCGGTCGAGATGATGCATCCTAGCCTCCTCCAAAGGCTTCTAGTGTAGTACGCCATCGTTCGCTCATCGGATGCAATGCGCAAAAGAGGTGGCAGGAAACGGAGACGATTCGCCCGATGCTGGAACCCAGGGGCTCGAGCCGGGCTCGAGCCCCAACCCAACCCCTGGGCCGGCACGAACTCGCTAAAGACCACCCCCCTCGCCGTCAGTCCCTTGCGGCGGCTCGTGGGCCCCGATCAAGTTAATACTGACAGCCTGTTGCGCCGCTAGCCGGAGAAACGAAGCCAGCCGCAGCGGGTTCAGCCTCACTTGCTGATCGGAATCCAAAATGCCGATCGCCAATATGCGATGAACGCCTTGAACGTTGGCGATCTGCCGCCTCCCGCTATGGATGGCGATGACCAAGTTTCCTACTGTTTCCGCGTCGGGGGCGGGAGAAGCGAGCATCTCCTGGAGCGCTTTCTCAGCTCCCGCTGCGGGCATGCTGGCTGCCGCTTCCGAATCGTCTTGTGCAAGAACCGGAAGCGCGCAAAGTAACAGGGTGATCGAAAGTTTCCAAAGTCTCATGTGGTTTTCTCCTTAGCTGGATTGAATGTATGGACCGAGCCGCAACGCGCGGCAAGCCGCAACGCGGAATCCCAAGTCACGACACAGCCTCTCTCCTAGGTCTGTCGAGTCGAAGGCGACCGACTGCCTGCGGAAGGGTGATCCCACCTTTGCTGGGCTAGTAGCAGCTCGGGCTAGTAGCCGCTTGGGTTAGTAGCTACTGGGGGTTAGTCGCCGCTGATGCAGCTTCGTATGACAGCAAGGGAAACCGGCTTGGGCGCCTGATGACACGCGTCGGACAAGCGTGGACCTATCCGCAGAGAAGGCGACGTAAGCCGACCCGTCACTTGCGTTCCGGGCTCCGGCAGAGTTTCAGTCGACCGTCTCTTTCCACTGCTCTTCGAGCATCTTGGTGTATTCGCCCGAGGCGTAAAGCGTGAAGGGGAACTGCGCTTGCGGCAGTACAGGGTATTTCTTCGCGTCGCGCCAGCAGGTATAGGCGTAGTCAGCGTAACGGTAATAGGAACGCAGGTAGTCAGGTTGCAGCAAGTCCTGCGCCGGTGGGTCGCAAAACTGATTGAAGATTCCGACCGAACGCGCAAAGATACGGGCGTATTCGATCACTCCCCAGCTTTTGAGCTTCTCAGCCACATCTTCTGGAGTCTGCTTGATCAGCAGGTGAGAAAAACTAGCTTCCGATATTCCAAGGCCGGTCAACTCCGGCGATCGCCTGAACGTGTCCATACACTGATCGATCCAGCGGACCACATCTTTACCGACATAGAACAACATGCGAAGCTCGGCGTAACGCCCTTCAAGAACATGTAGTTCGAGTTCGCGTTGTCGCCCCTCCGTCGTCGATCCTTCTTTCATCAGCGAAAGGGAGGCTTTTGCGCTTTCGAGAACTTGGACAGTGGAAGACGACTCGGTAAACGGGTGCAGGATGAGATGCGGAAGCGGGTGAACGCCGTCGAGCTCTATCGTTTTTGGTTGCGGCATGCGTCTCCAAACACCATATCGACACGCTTCCAGGGAACTTGGGGGGGGCGCAGCCCTAGTGCGTAACGTAACCCCCGAATCCAAGTGATTGCCTGCTCGGGAAACGAAGGGTACCGCTGACCAGTATCAACCCAAGCCCTGATCGGAGTCAAGCTAAAGTCCCAATTCTCAGGGCAAAACCCTAAAAGTACTGGGGGGTTCTACCGAGAGCAACGTCGTCAAACCAGTTTCGACGGGGCACGCCGCGCGGAGATCACGCCTGTGTTCAACCCGAGGATCGAGAGCTTGCCGAAGAACCGCCCGTGCTCCACCTTCATGCAGTGATCCATGACGACTTCGAGCCCGGCATCACGGGCGCGCTTCGCCGCCTCGTAGTGGATCACGCCGAACTGCATCCAGATGCCCTGCGCACCGATTTTGATTGCTTGTTCGACGAGCGGTGGCACATCGCGGGCGGCTCGAAAAATATTGACCACCTCCACAACGCCAGGGATATCGGTCACGCTCGGATAACAGGTTCGCCCAGGATTTGTGTCTCGCGGGGATTGACCGGAATCACGTTGTATCCCTCGAAAAGCAGATACTTGGCCGCGAAATGGCTGGGGCGGTAGGGGTTGGACGAAAGCCCCACCATCGCGATATTCGAATAGCGCTCAAGGATCCGCAAGCGCTCTCTCGGCGAAGTCGCAAACTCGCTTTCCTGAACAGGCGAGTTGGCGGAGACACCGCCCGAAGCGAGACTGCAGGCTAGACTCTGGCCGGCCATTCGGATTGTATCGTTGCGGCCTGCTCGGTGGCCCGGTTCTTCCAGCGGCTCAACCAGCGGCAGCTACAACTCCGCAAAGCCCTCGGTCCAATGGCCCCCATTCAGCGCCTGCGAGGTCCAGTCCGGTGCCTCCGTCAAACCCGCGTTCTAGCTACCGTCGGCCTGCTGCGATGCCGCCAGCGCGTTGTCAAGATCCCAAATGAGATCCTCGAGATCCTCAAGCCCCACCGAGAGCCGGACCATATCCGGAGTGACGCCGCAGGCAGCCATGTCCTCTTCCGTCAACTGTTGGTGCGTCGTGCTGGCCGGATGGATGACCAGACTCTTGGCGTCGCCGACATTCGCAAGATGCGAGAACAATTGCAGGCTGTCGATTAGCTTGCGCCCTGCTTCGAGCCCGCCCTTGACCCCGAAAGTGAAGATCGCGCCGGCACCTTTCGGCAAATACTTCTTCGCTATGTCGTGATACGCGCTGGAGGCGAGGCCCGGATGATTCACCCACCCGACCGCAGGGTGTGTTTCAAGATGACGCGCCCCCGCCAGCGCGTTCGAGCAGTGCAAGTCCATCCGGAGACCCAGCGTTTCGAGCCCCTGTAAGAACAGAAACGAGTTGAAGGGAGCCGCGCACGGTCCCAGATCCCGGAGGCCTTCGACCCGGCATTTGATGATGTAGGCCATTTCCCCGAAGATGGGTATCCGGTTGACTCAGGTAGCCCCAATATCTTGTGGTTTGGGGATTTTCTTGGGTTCTGTAACCGGGTGAACAATCATCTTGTAAGTCGCGGGATCCACGGCTACCGCCTGCTGGACGAGCCGATAAGAGTTTGCCGCGGCTTTTGGATTTGCGGCGGTTGAAACGGAAGGTGAACTCGTCCAGGTAGTAGTCCAGATGTTTGTGGCTCACGGCGCCCTGATGGGTGCCCAGCAGCCAGCGCTTGAGCAGTGACATCACGCGGTGGACGCGGGGCATCAATTCCGACGCGGACTGCTCCTGCCTGCTGACAACTGTGACCTGATGGACGTAGCCTTCCTTTTTCAACCCGGAGTAACCGGGCCAGCCGTCGGTATGCACCACGCTGCCCGGCTCGATGCACTCCTCCACGAAAGGCAACAGGCTCTCGCCCGAGGCATCCTCGATTCTCTTCATGCGAATCCGGCCGATACCCCGCCCATCTTCTTGAGCGGCCACTGCGATCAATGCTTTGTTTTTCAGGTTTCGGCCCCGCAGGCCCTCTTCGAGCCCGCCCCAGTAGCTTTCATCGACTTCCACTGTCCCGGCCAGCAAATCCCGTCCCGGCCGCACCATCGCGCGCCGCATTTTGTGCAGCCAGGTCCAAGCCGTTTCGTACCTGTTGAGCCCCAACACTCTTTGCAGTCCCAAAGCGCTGGCTCCGGTTTTTTTGGGTGGTGACCCACCACATCGCACGAAACCACAACGGCAAAGGGCTGCGCGTGTCCTGAAAGATGGTCCCGGCGGTCACCGAGGTTTGGCGCCCACACGCAGCACACTGCAGCAGCACTTTTCGCAAAGGCCACGACTTTCCACAACCGCAACCCGGACAGCGGAAACCGTCCGGCCAGCGCAGCCGGAACAGATACTCCCGGCAGGCCTCCTCACTGCTAAAACGGGCCTCGAACTCTGTCAGGTTCTGAGGGTAATCTTCCATCTGCCGGCATACTACATCTTGGGGCTACCTGAGTCAACCGGATACCCATCTCCCCGAATGTCTCGGCGAATTTCATGCCGTGATAGCCGGGGCTGGGTTCGGTCAACTGCGGGAACTTTCCGTTGGTCCAGTCAAACTTGCCGCTGTCAATGATGATGCCGCCGATGCTCGTGCCGTGACCGCCGATAAACTTCGTGGCTGAGTGCACCACAATGTCGGCGCCGTGTTCGATCGGACAGCACAAATAAGGCGTGGCCAAAGTATTGTCGATGACCAGCGGGATGCCGTTCTCGTGGGCTATCTTAGCAACCGCCTCAATATTGACGATGTTCATTCGCGGGTTTGCGATCGTTTCGACATAGACCAATTGCGTCTTCGGCGTGATCGCTTTGCGGAAATTTTCCGGGTCGTCCGGATCTACGAAAGTCGTCTCGATCCCCAGCCGCCGAAACGTCACGTCGAACTGTGTATAGGTCCCCCCATAAAGCGTCGCCGAGGAAACCAAATGGTCTCCGCTTTGGCAAAGGCTGCTGATCGCGACGAACTGGGCGGCTTGCCCGCTGCTTGTGGCGAGGCCTCCGACGCCGCCTTCCAGCGACGCCACACGCTCCTCGAAAACCCCCGTGGTCGGGTTCATAATGCGCGTGTAAATGTTACCGAACTTGCTGCAGGGCGAAAAGAGCCGCAGCGTGGTCGCTGTTCTCAAAGACGTAGGAAGTGGTCTGGCAAATTGGAACGGCTCTGGCTCCCGTACCCGGATCGGGCCGCTGGCCAGCGTGCAACGAACGGGTGGCGAAGCCGAAGACATGGTCGGTGTCTTGGTTTGTCATAACGAATCATATTAGCGCGAAGAGCAGTCGGCGTGAACAACAAGGAAGGTGAGTGGGGGTAAGCTGGCGCGATCCGAACACGTCGCGCCGATACCTCCTACTATTTCGAATCCCCCGCCGTGGGCTGTTCCGATGGTTCGCCCAAGAGGTGGTGGTCGGACCAATGTGATTTTCTGCGGAAGTGTTTGTTGCTGAAAAGGACCCGCATGTTCATGTAGATGCTGAGTTCAGTCGGGGCCCAGTAGCCGCTCGCCAGGGGCTTTCTCTCGATGCTGCCCTCGACCTGGCGAAGTTTACCCAGCAGTCCCCACCACAGCCCCACAGGTTCGATCAGCCGGAACTCGATCCGAGCAACCTCGAAAGTCTCCGCGTCGACGAAGATCTGGCCTCTGCATTTGTTGAGGGCATAGTCGATGCGCCTTCTAATCGGCAGCCGGCCGTGCTTGGGCTCAAAGTTGATAACGTACGTCCAGCGCCCATCGAGAATGTTCTTGTCGGCCAGCGACACCCGATACCGTCCGACCAGCTCCTGGTCGAATTCGATGCGGTACTCGTCCTTCGCTTCTTTTTCACCGTCGGCTATACGTTGCCGCAGGTCTTGCTCTCGCCGGTCCTCCGCTTCCTGTTCTTCGTGCGAGAGAGGGTGTCCGTTGCGCTCGACAACTCGGCCGTGGAGAACACCTTCCACCGGGTACATCTTCGAGCGGCGTACGTCACGTGTCTTGATGCTGCCGTCCCTGCTCAGCTCCTCACGGATGGCCAATTCCATGAAAGTGAACCTTTGTTCGAGCTTCTGTTCCCGCAGGGAGTCCGCGTGCTGAACGGCCCGCGAGACGATCTCTTCTGCGGTCAGCGGTGGGGCTTCGATCTTCGCACGCGATTCGCCAGCGGGAGCAAGGTGAACGAAGGAGAGCGCCAGCAGGCACAGCAGAACTTTCATCGCACTACTGATATTTACGCACGCCAGACCGTAGGCGTTCCAAGCTCCAAAGAACCTTCGCTACAGCACTGGACCAATCCGCCAGGTTACAAACTCGCCGTGGCCCAGCTCCTCGCTGAAGGTCTTGCGCCCCGAGGCCACCTCCAGAACGTATCGGTACATCCTTTTGCCGAGAGCAGGGAGGTCCTCGCTGCCGTCCGCGATCGTGCCGGCGTTGATATCCATGTCTTCATCCATGAATTGGCCGGTTGCTGAGTTCGAGGCAATCTTGACCACCGGAACGGTCGGGAACCCGAAGCAACTGCCGCGGCCCGTCGTGAATAGACAAACGTTGCAGCCTCCCGCAGCCATGCCCGCCACCGACGGGGGATCGTAGCCTGGCGTGTTCATGAAGACAAACCCGGTCTTGTCGATACGCTGGGCATAGTCGTAGACCCCGGTCAGGTTAGACGTGCCGCCCTTGGCCGCCGCGCCGAGCGACTTCTCGACGATATTCGTAATCCCGCCGGCTTTGTTGCCGGGTGAGGGGTTGCCGTCAAACGTCGGAGCGTTCGGGAAACCGGCGACGTAGCGCTTGTACCACTCGACCATCTCCAGCAGCCGCTCACCCACCTCAGGAGTGGCAGCACGCCGCGTCAGCAGATGCTCTGCGCCGTGGATTTCCGTCGTTTCGGCAAGACAGACCGTGCCGCCCTGCTTGACCAATAGATCGGAGAAGTAGCCGACGCCGGGGTTGGAGGTGATCCCCGAAAACCCGTCCGAGCCGCCACACTCCAGCGCCGCGACCAGTTTCGAAGCCGGACACGCCACTCGCTGCTGGCCCCCAACTTCCTCGATCAGCTCCCAGACGGCCTTGACGCTGTCGGCAACCCCGTTCTTGGTCCCGCCGCTCTCCTGAAGGGTGAGTCCGCGCCGCGGAGCCGCTCCATTGCCGCTGGCCTCGGGGCGCATGTAGTAGCCGACCTGATTGACTTCGCAGCCGAGCCCGACGATGACCGCGGCCGCGACATTGGGATGATCCGCCAGCCCGTCGAGAGTCCGGCGCAACTGCTGCATATCCTCGCCATCGCCTTGCCCGCAGCCGTCTTGATGGGGTAAGCACACGACGCCGTCAATACCGGTTCCCTCGAAGGACTCGTTGCGGAAAGCGTCCTGAACCTGCTGCACAGCGTAGGCGGAACAATTCACGGTGCCGACGATGGCAACGTAGTTGCGAGTACCGGCTCGTCCGTCGGGGTGCGGATAGCCCATGAAAGTGCGCTCTGGAAGCAGCGGGATGTCGGAGAGATCATTGAGCGCGGTCGAAAACTCGAATTCGCGGTCCTGCAGGTCGAACTCCAGGTTGTGCTCATGGACAAGGTCGCCGACATGAATATCGCGGCTGGCCGTGCCGATGTTCTCGCCATATTTGAAGACCGCCGCGCCTTTCGGGATCTCGGCGATCGCCACCTTGTGTCCGGGGCCGATGCTCTGGCGCACCTCGATCTCGCGGTTTCCCGCGACTGATTTCAGCCCGGCAGAAAGCGCAACCCGCGCCACAACGACGTTGTCGCTTGGATTTAAAACGATAAACGGCCTGTCTGTGCTCAGGCTGTCAACAGATACGAACGACATGAATACACCAATCCTTCCGGGTCTTCCGCGAGTAAGCTGGATCCGCAGCCGAGCCGGATGGCGGGCCGGTTAGAAATACGGGCTAGGGTTTCTTTGCCAACAAGCGGCCAACCGACATCAAGAGTTTGACGTCGTCCGCGCGAAACTCTCGTTCCTCGGCGGTCCCGATGCCTAGGGCGCCTACGGCCCGGTCATCATCCATCATTGGAACACAGATCGACCCTTTGACTCCGGTGTCACGGGCCTTTGGGCGAGCCGTACCGCTGTCGTCGGTCTGCAAGTTGCAGAGATCGACCGGCTCCTTGCGCTCAACAGCGAGGCCGGCAATCCCCTTGCCGACCGGAACATCTCGAATCAGCGGGAGCAGGTGATCGGGGATTCCGTCGGTCCAAGCCGTCAGGTGGAGGACCCCGTCGGAGCCGAGTTCATGGATCGTCCCTGTCTCGGCTTGGAAGTGGGCCAAGGCCAGCCGCAGAACCCGCTGCCGGTCATGGGCCGCCGCGCGCACTTGATCGAGAAAAGACTCAGTGGGCATCTTGATTTCCGTGAGATCGGCGCTTTTGGGCCTCGAGGTGCAACCTGGAGCCAGCCCGGCGCCCCATCAGTAAACCAGCGGCTCGGACAAAAGCGTTTGCTCGAGTAGGAACGTGTCGGGCCCCATGGGCCCCAGCGTGCCACTCCGCGCTCCCCAAAAGCGCGGTAACGCCTCAAAAAAAGCGGGACATACAAACATGGGTCCAGTTTAGCCCAATCTACTGATGTTCGACACCCGCCATCAACTGACAAGCCGACGTCTCAGTACCGCTCACAGGAACGCCGCAGCGCGCGCGATCTCGGCCTCGATACCGTCCCCTTCATAGAACCACAGCCGCCCTTTGAGGCGCACCGTCTCGCCTGGAGCGCAATCGGCGAATACCGGGTCGGCGTGGAAGCAGGGGCAACTGAGGTTGCCCCAACTGCGGCCGGTCCGCTGCCAGGCGGTGAGGATCCAGCAGTTGCCCTTTTCCGAACGCGGCGCGCAAAGCGATAGCCCAAGTCCCGCAGCCGCCCCAGCGCCTCGGGACCAAAGCTATTGCCGCACCAGGCGAGACTCGTCGGGCGCGGCACGCCGACTTTCTCCAAGGCGTTTTCGATCAGGGCCAGTTCGCCTGCGAAGCGGCCGGCGGTCCGAGGGATCGAGGCGTCCGAATGCGTCCAGGTATGGTTGCCGATCTCGAAGCCCATCTCATGAATCTCGGCGATGTCCTCCCAGGTCATAAAGTTCTCAGCGTCGTCCATCCAGCGGTGGGTAACGTAGAAGGTGGCGTTGAAACCCAGCTCCTTGAGCAGCGGCGCGACGAACGTTCGATGGGATTTGACCGCGTCGTCAAAGGTGAGGACGACGCGCTTGGAGCTGTCCACTCCGTACGAGTTTACGGCGGAGGCGGCTATGGCCCCACCGGTCGCGGCCACGAATCGGCGCCGGGTCATTGGGATCGAACCAGTGGGATCGAACCGGCTGACTCGGAGCGAAGGAGCGGGTTGCCCACCCCTTTGGCGCTGCCCCTGAGAAATAGTTTCATTGCCATTCGCCCCATTATGTCGCTCGACGCGCACTCGTGCCACTAGCTTTTTCACTAGCCGCGAACACTCCAAAACTGGCTCCCGCTAGCCTCTGGCTCGCGATCAGCCCCCGGCCAACCCGCCGTCAAACTCGCGGTCAGGCAGAGCATCCAAATGCCTCCAGCCTAAACTTGACCAGTGCGTGTGATTTCTCACAGGGTTGCGCGCGGGTGGGCAGTCCTCCCGACATCGCTGCTCTTCCTCGCCTCACAGGGCCCGCCGCTCGCCGCGGTCGAGCTGACGGACGAAACGCTTCAAGCCTTCGAGACCTACATCACCAGCAGTGAAGTGCGGCTGGACCGAGGGTTAGCCAAACATGGACCCTTTCTCTGCATGAATGAGGAGCGCCATCCCAAGCGTCAGGCCATTGAAGCGGCCCTACGCCGGGGAGAAGTATGGCTCCATCGCGTGAATGCTGATAGCGCGAAACTTCCAGGCGGCTACATCCACGACTGGATGGCCATAATGTTCGTGCCCGCCGCAGACTTGCAACTTGCGGGAGCTGTATCCATGGACTTCGACGGCTACCAGCGCTTTCAGCAGCCCCTTGTCCTGGATTCCGGGCTGATCGAGGGCGACGGAAACCAGTCGAGATTCAGGCTGCGGCTAAACTACCAGAAGATGACGATGCGGGTTGTCCTCGATACAGAGCACACGATGGAATGCCATCGGCTTGAAGGCGGCCGCGCGCTCGCGCGAACCGCCACGGCTCTGATTCGCCTGGTCGCGAGGCCGGGCGAGAAATCCGAAGACGTCATGAGCGAGGACGACGACCGGAACGAAGGCTTACTATGGAGGCACAGATCCTACTGGCGCTTCCAGGAGGGGAAGTTGGGCGACGAGGATGGCCTTTTCATCCAATACGAATCGGTAGCGTTGTCGCGAGAACTCCCCATGTGGCCGCTTAGCAACTGGCTGAAACAATCACACAAGGAGTTTGCGAAAGCCCTTCTCTCAAACACCGGCAAGGCGATGAAGAAGCTCATAGCCACCCCAATTCCCGCTCCGGCCAAAGTTACTAGTAGCTGTCTGATGGCCGCCCGGGCTGACTAAGGCCCGCATTTTTCATAGCCCAGCAGCCGCCGCGTCAGGCAAACGGCGCCTCGCCGTTAGACCGCTGGCCACTGCGTCCATCGGCGCTGAACCCTCTGCCTCGAAAATCGGCGAATTCTAGCCGTGAAAGACCCCCAAAACCCGCCTGGGGCCGCCGCTCTACGCTATAATAAATAAACTACTTAGCATCTCCTGAAACACCCCTGAAGAAAGGACGTCTCGTTGGCTGATCAACCCCCGGATAACCCCACTCAGCTCCCGCTTGGAAACGGTGCCCCGCCTGAGAATTTAATCCCGATCGACATCGAAGTCGAGATGAAGAAGTCCTATCTCGACTACGCGATGAGCGTGATCATCGGCCGCGCGCTGCCTGATGTGCGCGACGGGCTCAAGCCGGTCCAACGGCGCATTCTCTACGGCATGTATGAGGCCGGGTTGCGCTCCAACCGCAGCTACCGCAAGTCCGCAAAGATCGTCGGTGAAGTGATGGGGAACTACCATCCGCACGGCGATCAATCGATTTACGACACTCTCGTGCGCATGGCCCAGCCCTTCACCCTGCGCGGCCTGCTCGTTGACGGGCAGGGAAACTTTGGGTCGGTCGACGGCGATCCGCCCGCGGCCATGCGCTACACCGAAGCCCGCCTAACCGCGCTGGCCGAGGCGCTGCTCCACGACCTGGACCAAGATACCGTCGACTACCGGCCCAACTACGACGACACCAGTGAAGAGCCGGAATGTCTGCCGGCAGGCGCGCCGAACCTCTTCATCAACGGAGCAACCGGCATCGCCGTAGGGATGGCGACAAACATTCCGCCGCACAACCTCGGTGAAATCGTCGACGCCGCCATTACTCTGGTCCAGCACCCGAAAACACCCCTGGAGAAACTTCTTGAGATCGTCCAGGGACCGGACTTCCCGACCGGGGGGATCATCTGCGGCCGCGAAGGCATCCTGAATGCATACAGCACCGGGCGCGGCCACCTGACGATCCGGGCGCGGGCGAATATCGAGGTCAACGCCCGCGACCGTCAGCAAATCATCGTTTCCCAGATTCCCTACCAGGTCAACAAATCCAGGCTGATCGAGCACACCGCCGCTCTGGTCAATGACAAGAAAATCGAAGGCATCTCCAACATCTGGGATGAAAGCGACCGCGACGGCATGCGGATCGTCTACGAACTCAAGCGCGGAGAACAGCCCGAGGTCGTTCTCAACAACCTCTTTAAACACACGCAGTTGCAGACCGGTTTCGGCATGATCCTGCTGGCCATCGTCGACGGCCAGCCGCGCGAGCTAGGTCTGCTGCAGTACCTCAATCTATTCATCGACCACCGCATCGACGTGATCCGGCGGCGGACCAATTTCCTGCTGCGTAAAGCTCGTGCCCGCGAGCATGTGCTGCTCGGATTCCAAATCGCGCTCGACCATCTCGACGAAGTGATCCGGCTGATCCGGCAGTCCACGAGCCCCGCCGAGGCCAGGCAGGCGCTGATGGATCGCTTTGAGTTCAGCGAGCGGCAGGCCCAGGCCATCATCGAGTTGCAGCTCCAGCGGTTGACCGCCATGGAGCGCAACAAGATTGTCGACGAGTTGGCGGAAATTCAGCTCAGAATTGCCGGCTATCTTGAGATCCTCGACTCCGACAAAGTCCTCCGCAAAGTCCTCGTCGATGAGCTGAAGGAGATCAAAAGAAAATTCGCCGACGAGCGCCGCAGCGAAATCGGCCCGCCCGTGACCCAGCTATCCATGGAAGACCTGATCGCCGACGAAGATGTTGCGATCACGGTCACCCATAACGGCTATCTCAAGCGAACTCTCGTCACGACCTACCGCCAGCAAACCCGCGGCGGGCGTGGCCGCATCGGGATGGGCACGCGCGGCGAGGACTTCGTCGAGCACCTGATGATTGGGTCGACGCACTCCTACTTCCTGGTCTTCACGAACCTGGGACGCGTCTACTGGCTGCGGATCTACGACATTCCCGACGCCGGCATCACCGGGCGTGGCAAGAACATCGTCAATCTGGTGAACTTCCAGCCCGACGAGACCGTGCAGGCCTTCCTACCCGTCAAGGAGTTTGTCGAGGGCCGAAACATCGTGATGGCAACGAAGAAGGGGGTCATCAAAAAGTGTGATCTGACCGTCTTCAAGCGGCCCATGTCTCGCGGCATTATCGCGCTGGGGCTCGACGATGACGATGAGCTGATCTCGGCTCGTCTTACTGACGGCGCCCACGATATCCTCGTCGCGACCCGCCACGGCAAGGCGATACGCTTTCACGAGTCAGCGGTTCGTGCCATGGGCCGGCCCGCCCGCGGCGTGCGATCCATGCGATTGGACTCTGATGATCGGGTGATCGGAATGATTGCCGTCTTAGAGGACATGCTGGTCCTCAGCATGACCGAATTCGGGTATGGGAAGCGCACGAAAATCGCTGAGTACCGTCTCACCTCGCGTGGCGGGAAAGGGATCATCAACATCAAGACATCGAAGAGAAACGGCAACGTCGTTTCGATCATGACGGTGACGAAAGAGAACGACCTGATGATCATCACGAAAAGCGGTAAGATGATCCGGATCGAGTCGGACAAGATTCGGGCCACCGGACGCTCAGCGCTAGGCGTCCGGCTAGTGAACCTCGAGGGCAGCGACGAGATTGCCGCCGCCTGCGTGGTCCCCGAAACCGCCGAGAACGGCTACGACGATAGGGAGCCGGATCCGCAGGGGATTCTGATCCAGTAGTGCTTGCAGGTCCTTCAGACGGGCAAACGAATTCGCCGCGGGCCTTCTGGCGCGGAATCGCTTACGCCAGAAAACCAGTGTCAGAAAACCAGCTACGAGATGAGCTTGCTCCGGCGGGTATATAATGTCTGGAATGCCCTCCGCACCGGAGCAGAAACAAGAAAAGCTCCTCTCGATCCTTGAGTCGATGGGAAAGGTCATGGTGGCCTATTCGGGCGGAACCGACTCGGCCTACCTCGCCTGGGCGGCCGGGAAAGCACTGGGCGATCGGGCGCTGGCGGTCACCGCCGACTCGGCTTCGATCCCGGAATCCCACAAACGCGATGCCGAAGACTTCGTCAGGCAGTTCAGCCTGCGGCACCAATACATCGAAACGCACGAGTTTGAAAACCCAGACTACGTTCGCAACGATGCCAACCGCTGCTTCCACTGCAAGGACGAACTTTTCACACGTCTCAAAGATATTGGCAACTCGCTAGGTTTCGAGCACATCGTTTACGGAGTGAATGTCGACGACACCGGCGACTTTCGGCCTGGGCACCGCGCAGCTCAGGAGCACGGCGTTCGCGCCCCGCTCCTCGAGGCGCAATTGACCAAGGCAGAGATTCGCGAACTGTCGAAACAAGAGAGCTTGCCGACTTGGGATCGTCCGGCGGCGGCCTGCCTCAGCTCGCGTATCCCCTACGGTACCGAGGTCACGCGTGAAAACGTCAAACTGGTTGAACGCGGGGAAGAAGAACTGAAACAACTCGGCTTCAGCGTGTTTCGCGTTCGGTACCACAGCGAACTAGTACGAATCGAGATCGGACCTGACGAATTATCTCGTGCATTGAGCCTGGAGATGACCAAAAAGCTCACGCAGGTCTTTAAGGACCTCGGCTTTAAGTATGTAACTCTTGATCTTGAAGGCTACCGTCAGGGATCACTCAACGAAGTACTGTCAGGTTCACAAACGAAACCAATTTTCTCTATTTTGTCGTAACATTTATCCCCGCTTCTGTCGCGGAGCCCCTTTAAAAACAAGTGTTTCGGGCCACGTTTTTGTTGCCAAATAGCTGTTCTTTAAGCGTGTATTCTATGCTAGACTAACGCTTTCCTCTTAGGGGTTGTCCAACTCTTCAGCCCTTAATCGACATTCTCAACAACCTGGAGACTGCACTGGCTAGGCGCTGAAACCGCCCTGGCTAGACAGGATACGTATGAACGCTTGGCAGCAGATTCTTCACCGCATCGAAGGCGAAGTGAGCAGGGATAGCTTTGAAAACTGGCTCTCCCCTGTCCGCTTCAGCCACATTGATTCCGCTTCGACTCTGCATCTGATCGCACCCAACCCGAGTGCGCAAAGATGGCTCGAGCAGGAGTACCGCGACCGGATTCTCTCGACAGCTCGCAGCTTAGCGATGGTCCTCGAGTCAGTCGAGTTCGGCACCGAACGAGCAAAGCGAATCAAAGCCGTTTTGCCACCGCCGTTGGCTCATCAGCATCGCTTAGATTTCAGCGTCCCGGACAGCCTCTTCAACCCGAACTACACATTTGATACGTTCGTCGTTGGTTCGTGTAACGAGTTTGCCCACGCCGCCGCTTCGGCTGTCACGGCGAACCCCGCGCGCTCCTACAACCCGCTATATATCTATGGCGGAGTAGGCATGGGCAAGACCCACCTCATGCATGCGATTGGACGCGGCCTGCGAACCAATTTCCCAAAGTTGCGAGTGGTCTACGTCTCGAGCGAGCAGTTCATGAATGAGATGATCAGCTCGTTGCGCCACAACTCTATCAATTCGTTCCACGAACGATTTCGCTCCGCTGACGCATTGTTGGTGGACGACATCCAGAGCCTCCAGGGGAAAGAAGGGACACAGGAAGAGTTCTTCCACACCTTCAACGCCCTGCATAACACGCAGAAACAAATCGTTATCTCCAGTGACCGGCCACCGAAAATGGTGCCGGGGCTGGTAGACCGTTTGCGCTCGAGATTCGAGTGGGGATTGATGGCCGACATTCAGCCTCCCGACTTGGAGACGAAAATGGCGATCCTTGATCGCAAGGCGGATCAGTCAGGTGTGAACCTCCCCGAGGCGGTACGCAGCTTTCTTGCGACACAAATAAAATCCAATTTCCGTGAGCTAGAAGGCGCTCTCATACGGCTCACGGCCCTTTCATCGCTGACGGGCAAGGAGATTACAATATCGATGGCCCGGGACGCCTTGCAGTCGATGGGCACGAGTTCGAAAAAAGTCACCATCCCGGCCATACAACGGGCTGTGGCGGAAGAACTAGAGATCAAGCCGGAGCAGTTGTGCGCGCAGACCAATGCCAAGGCGATTACGATGCCACGGCAGATCGCTATGTACCTGTGCAAGAGCTTGACGAGAGCATCCCTTCCGGAGATCGGAAGAGCCTTCGGTGGGAAGCATCACACCACGGTGCTGTACTCTGTAAACAAGATCAGACAGCTGCGCGACCGTGATCAAGATTTGAACAGGATCATCCACAAGCTAACTGACAGATTCAGTTAGATATAATAGAGATATCCACAGCCGAACTACAGTCGATGTCTCAACCCTGTGGATCGAGATGCGCCCACTCCAACTTGTGCACAGGTGGACACATTTTTCCGCAGAGAGCCCTGCTGATAACCTGTAGTGCTGCCAACGTGTTGGGTGCTTTTCCACAGATTCACAGGTATAACTACTACTACTTTATAGAGATGTTTAAGATCTACCTGGTTATTATCTTAGTCGCAGTCCAAGTTTCCTCTTGGGCTCAATTTGAATAGGGTTGAGTGAGTTAATTCAATGGAACTGACCGTTAACAAAACAAACTTGGTCAAGGAACTTGGCCTCGGCCAAGGCGTCATCGAACGAAAGACAACGATTCCCGTCTTGTCGAATGTCCTGATCGAAGCTCAGGAAGGTGAGATCTCGCTGACCGTCACCGATTTGGAGCTAGGTATACGAACCACCTGCCCAGCCGTTGTCACCAAGAACGGATCGACTACCGTGCCGGCAAGGCGACTGTTGGACTATGTCCGATTGCTTCCCGACGCGGAGCTGGCGGTTAAGTCTCTTGACAACGATTCAGTGAGTCTTGTATGTGGCAGATCGCGGACCCGAATCGCCGGCATGTCGAGGGAGAACTTCCCTGAACTGCCAAAAATGCCGGCCGTGTTGACGCAGATACCTGCGTCTTTGGTAGCCAACGCCATCAGCAAGACGATCTTTGCGGTAGCCAACGAGGAGTCGCGCTATACGCTGACAGGCTCGCTGCTGCTTCTCAAAGAAGGGTCGCTGGTGATGGTGACAACCGATGGCCACAGGCTTGCCTACATTGAAGTGACCCACAAATTTGAGGGCTTGCAGGGTGAGCTGCGCTCTCTGTTGCCTCGAAAGGCCATGGCTGAACTACTAAAGCTGGCTACCGAAGCGGGCGAATCAATGGCTATTGATTTCGCCAGTGACGAAAATCATTTATTCTTCCGCTGCGGGCGGCGGTTACTGATCTCTCGGAAGCTGACTGGGCAGTTTCCTGATTACGAAAGGGTGCTCCCGAGCGAGGAAGGGGCCAAGGTGGCGATCAACCGAGAGGAAGCGGTTGCGGCGATTCGCAGGGTCTCGCAGTTTGCCGATGACCGTTCACATGCGATTCGCTTTGAGGTTAAATCAGGCGAGGTGCAGCTGACCTCAAGTGGGTCTGACGTTGGAGAGAGCGAGGAGTCGGTGCCGGTTGACTATACCGGCGACCCGCTCAAGATCGGGTTTAATTCGCAGTATTTGCTGGACTTCCTCGGAGTTGCCGGCACGGAAAACGTACAATTCGAATTTGTGAATGAAGAGAGCGCGGGGCAGTTGAGTTTGCTCCCTAGTCCCGACCTCTATGACTATCGTTACGTGATCATGCCGATGAGGGTCTGAGTAGTCAGGGTCTGAGCAATGTCGGTCCGAAGAGTGGTTGGAAGAGAAAGCTAACGTATGGCGGAAAATCAACTACCGAATGAGGGTAACTACGACGCGGATAGTATCCGCGTCCTCGAAGGGCTGGAAGCCGTGCGGCTGCGCCCGGCGATGTACATAGGCTCGACCGGCGCACTCGGTTTACACCACTTGGTCTATGAAGTTGTTGATAACTCCGTGGATGAAGCGCTGGCTGGGCATTGCACCGAGATCGACGTGACGGTCCATATTGACAATTCCGTCACAGTCGTTGATGACGGCCGCGGTATCCCGGTTGACATGCACACCGAAGAGGGTGTTTCGGCTGCGGAAGTCGTGATGACCAAACTGCACGCCGGCGGGAAGTTCGACTCAAACTCCTATAAGGTTTCGGGCGGCTTGCACGGTGTCGGGGTGAGTTGTGTCAACGCCCTATCCGACGTGCTACAGCTGGAAATCTGGCGCGAGGGCTTCACCTGGGAGCAAGAGTATCGCAAAGGAATCCCGCAGGGGCGGCTGCAGAAAGCTGGGAAAGCTGGCAAGAAGACCGGTACGAAGATCACGTTTAAGCCCGACATAGGAATCTTCGCCGTTACTGAATTCAACTACGACACGTTGGCCACGCGTCTTCGAGAAATGGCCTTCCTCAACGGCGGGCTCAAGATTAACTTGACCGATGAGCGCGGCGACCGCAAACCGCAAGAATTTCATTTCAAGGGCGGCATCGCTGAGTTTGTCGAGTACCTCAGCCGCGGAAAAAACTCGTTGCATCCCGCACCTATCCATTTCAAAGGAGAACGGCCGCTCGATGACGGGTCCATGCTGGGGACGGAAATAGCGCTGCAGTACAACGACAGCTATGCCGAAACAGTCTTTAGCTTTGCGAACACCATCAACACGGTTGATGGCGGCACTCACTTGAGCGGGTTCCGGTCGGCGCTGACCCGAACGATCAACGCCTATGGCCAGAAGGCAAAGCTGTTCAAAGACCTCAAAGAGAACCTGTCAGGCGATGACGTCCGCGAAGGTCTCACCGCCGTCGTCAGTGTGAAGCTGTCCCAGCCGCAGTTTGAAGGGCAAACCAAGGGAAAACTCAACAGCGATATACAAGGTCCAGTTGTCCAGTTCGTGAATGACCGTCTAGGCGAGTATTTTGAGCGAACCCCTGCCGTTGCGAAAAGAATCGTCCAGAAAGCCATCGAGGCTGCCCGGGCGCGAGAAGCCGCCCGCAAGGCACGTGACCTGACCCGCCGCAAAGGCGCGCTGGATTCAGCTGGTCTGCCCGGTAAGCTTGCCGACTGCCAGGAAAAGGACCCCGAGCGGGCCGAGCTGTTCATCGTCGAGGGGGAGTCCGCCGGCGGCACCGCCAAACAGGGGCGGGACCGCAAAAATCAAGCCATCTTGCCGCTCAGAGGCAAGATCCTCAATGTCGAAAAGGCCCGCTACGACAAAATGCTCAGCCATACCGAGCTAAGAGCCATGATCACCGCCTTAGGGACCGGTATCGGGGTTGAGGATTTCGACATCAGCAAGCTGCGCTACCACAAAGTCATCCTGATGACGGACGCCGATGTCGACGGCTCCCACATTCGTACGTTGCTGCTGACCTTCTTCTTCCGCCAGATGAGGCAGCTGATTGAAAAGGGTCACGTCTTCATCGCTCAGCCCCCGCTCTATCGCATCAAGCGTGGCAGAAGCGAGCGATTCATCAAGGACGAGAAAGATTTTTCGCGCGAGATCATCCGGCTGGCTACCGATGGCGTGCGGATCGAATACGGCAGCAACGGCACGAAAGGCAGTGTCATGGAGCAGGAGCAACTGCGGACGTTCCTCTTTGAAGTCGATGAATACTCGATCATGTGTCAGAAGCTGGAAAGGCGGTTACGGAATCCCAAGGTGATTGCCGTTCTGTCCGACGCCAAGCTGACGATCGACAGTAAGCAGGACTTTCAGAACGAAGCGGTAATGGGCGATCTGGCCGATCGCCTCCGGCAGCTGGATCTCAAGGTCAGGCTGCTCCCCGACGAAATGCACACGGCCTGGATGATCGGCTTCAAGGAATCAACCGAGGGTGAGCGGATCATCAATATCGACCTGGCGGCCCAGCCGGAATACCGCCGCCTGCGAGCCCTTTCGCACCGCATCGCCCCCCTCAACCAGCCCCCATTTCGCGTTATCGGCAAGAAGTCGGAAGCGACGATCGATGACAGCCTGTCGCTGCTGCGACATCTCAAGGGCAGCGGGATGAAAGACGCTTCCATCCAGCGCTATAAAGGGCTCGGTGAGATGAACGCCGACCAGCTGTGGGATACGACAATGGACGCAGGGTCGAGGCGCCTCCTGCAGGTCCGAATCGATGACGCCGTGGAAAGTGAAGAAATCTTTTCCACGTTGATGGGCGAGAATGTCGAGTCCCGCCGAAAATTCATCAGCGACAACGCCCTCGACGTAAAGAACCTCGATATTTAACCGCCCGCCGCCAAGTAGTGACACTCTCGTAGGAGTCGGTCGGCAGAACGATCGGCTGCCACATCCGCACCGGCAAGCACGATGTGCCCGACGAGCAACTGTACCTTGCCCTGTGCCGATAAGCAATTCGGCTGGCGCAAAGAGGGACCGGCGGTCCCCGTGCCTACAACATAATTTACTCAGCGACCTTCGAAGAAGACACCACGGTTTCCGGGACTTGAGATAGCGCCAACCGTTGTTGGTGAAGGCAAGCTAGGGTTATCGGGCACGCCTGAGCACTGGAGTAGGCTGCTCCGTTTAATATGTGTCGGGCCCACTCCTGATTGTCCAAGTACCACCGCACACAGCGTTCCGCTCCCTGCTGAAGGACAACTTTGGGCTCCCAGTTCAGATGGCGGCGCGCTGCGTCGATGCCAGCCTAAGTTGTTTTCACGTCTGCCCCGTGTGTAGGATGATATTCGATTTGAGCTGTCCGGCCCAACAGGCGCTCAATCAAGCGAATCAAGTCCATGATGGAAACGGGACAGCCCGACCCCAGGTTGATGATTTCGTAGCCCAGCGGCTTGATAGCGGCGACGGTTCCCCTCGCGATGTCGTCGACGTATGTGAAGTCGCGTGACTGCTTCCCGTCGCCGTAGACCCGTACCGGACGTCCTTCGGCGGTCCACTGAATGAACCGAAATAGGCTCATATCCGGTCGCCCGGCAGGCCCATACACGGTGAAGCAGCGCAGAACCGTTACATCTAGGCCGTGGAGATGGTGGTAAGTGTAGCAAAGCGCTTCAGCAGCTTTCTTGGAGGCCGCGTAGGGCGATAGAGGACGATCCGTGTTCGCATCTTCCCGGTAGGGAAGAGAGTTGTGGGCTCCATAGAGGCTCGACGTGGAGGCCAGCACAAACTTCTCCACGTCGTTCCGCCGGCACAACTCGAGCAGGTTCAGAGTCCCAGTGACGTTGGTGTCGACGTACACCCAAGGATCTTCAACACTGCAGCGCACGCCTGCGTGGGCCGCCAGATTGATGACAGCGTCGAACGTTGACACCGAGCGCCACCAGGCTTCCAGCGGCAAGCGGTCGGAGATGTCCACCCGGTGGAATGAAAATCCGCGCCGCCCCGATAGCCTCTCCAGCCGCCACTGCTTGAGCCGAACGTCATAGGCGTCATTCAGATTGTCGAGTCCAACAACCGTGTGGCCTTCGGCAAGCAGCAACTCCACGACCGTGGATGCGATAAAACCGGCGGCACCGGTGACTAGGTAGTGAGCCAAAGCTATTCCGCTCGCCTCTTACCCTATGAACGGTCAAGTTGGCTCAAAACTTGAGGGCGCGATCCCGATCTGTAGTCGCAATCCTCGATTCCAGGTATGGAACGGGGGCCCCTCGTTTGCGTGGTAACTCCAATCTCTACCCCCGACTGCGAGCGATTGCGCCGCCACCTTCGAGCTTCATGCCGGTGGTGTAGTAGGCTGCGCTGACTTGAGAACCGCCCTGCGTAAGATTTTGTGAACTCGCCTCAACTACCGGGAACATCCCGCCGACTCTCACCGCTACCGACGGCTGAGCCTTCGCCCGGAGTATGTGCGCCTGGGCTGCTTCGTCTTGCTCACTCAAACGCTGCTATCCGCGTTGCACTATCCCAAACCCCGGGGCGGAGCAGGAGTTTTCTGAGGCATGGGGAAATCTTTCGATCCGATAGGGCTGGCGGAGGAGATGCGGGACGCAAAGCGATGCAGCTCTACGCCCCGCCCCATCGTCTCGATGAGTTTCCAGTTGGCTATTCCTTGGCGGGTTGCGCTCCCGCAGAGCCCGCCGCTGCTTCACCAACCGGGAGCTAGTATGCACGAAACGGCCGCCGCTGGCCAGCAAAAACCAGCGAACGGTCAACTGTGTCTAAACTATTTGTCTCACCCCAGGGGGCAGGTCCATAGTTTACAGAAGTTGCTTCGCTATGACAAAGCTTTGTTTCCAGAATCCAGCTCGCGGCGGGTCATTTCGTGGGCTATGGTTAAATCGTAAAGGCTCAGCAACTGGCGGACGCGTTTTCGGGTCCCATGGCGCCGCCACTGGCCCGCCAAAATGTGAGCGGCAAATGGCCTGAAACCAGAAATGCTGACCCTGCTCATTCTGCGTCACGCCAAACCCGAAAATACAGCGGCCTCAGGCCGCGATCATGATCGGCCGCTTTCTGACCGAGGGAAACAGGATGCGCTGCGGATTGGACGCTATCTCGCGGCAATCGATTTGCGGCCTGAATCCGTCGTTGCCTCCTCGGCGCTGCGGGCGCGTTCGACCGCTGAAATTGCTAGCGAGGCCGGCGCTTGGCGATGTCCTATCCGCGCGACGGATGCTCTCTACGATACAGTGCCGGGCGTCGCGCTCGAAGAGATTCAAGCCGAGCCGGACGCAACGAAAGTTCTCCTCCTATCCGGTCACGAACCCACCTGGTCGGCGCTCGTCAGCGTGCTAGTCGGCGGCGGCACCTTGCGATTCTCGGCAGGAACGCTGGCCTGCATCGAGTTTCATGCCGAGCATTGGAGAGATGTTCAGCCTGCGCGGGGCCAACTCGCCTGGTTGCTACCCCCGTCCTCGCTTCCCGCCGCTTAGCTTGGCGCCGCTCCGTTTCATGTCTACCGAACGGCAAGCCGCAAGTCTGTGACTAGCATTTCGCTACGGGATCTAAAAAACAGAAGATGGGTATCCGGTTGACTCAGGTAGCCCCAATATCTTGTGGTTTGGGGATTTTCTTGGGTTCTGTAACCGGGTGAACAATCATCTTGTAAGTCGCCGGATCCACGGCTACCGCCTGCTGGACGAGCCGATAGAAGAGTTTGCCGCGGCTTTTGGATTTGCGGCGGTTGAAACGGAAGGTGAACTCGTCCAGGTAGTAGTCCAGATGTTTGTGGCTCACGGCGCCCTGATGGGTGCCCAGCAGCCAGCGCTTGAGCAGTGACATCACGTGGTGGACGCGGGGCATCAATTCCGACGCGGACTGCTCCTGCCTGCTGACAACTGTGACCTGATGGACGTAGCCTTCCTTTTTCAACCCGGAGTAACCGGGCCAGCCGTCGGTATGCACCACGCTGCCCGGCTCGATGCACTCCTCCACGAAAGGCAACAGGCTCTCGCCCGAGGCATCCTCGATTCTCTTCATGCGAATCCGGCCGATACCCCGCCCATCCTCTTGAGCGGCTACTGCGATCAATGCTTTGTTTTTCAGGTTTCGGCCCCGCAGGCCCTCTTCGAGCCCGCCCCAGTAGCTTTCATCGACTTCCACCGTCCCGGCCAGCAAATCCCGTCCCGGCCGCACCATCGCGCGCCGCATTTTGTGCAGCCAGGTCCAAGCCGTTTCGTACCTGTTGAGCCCCAACACTCTTTGAAGTCCCAAAGCGCTGGCTCCGGTTTTTTGGGTGGTGACCCACCACATCGCACGAAACCACAACGGCAAAGGGCTGCGCGTGTCCTGAAAGATGGTCCCTGCGGTCACCGAGGTTTGGCGCCCACACGCAGCGCACTGCAGCAGCACTTTTCGCAAAGGCCACGACTTTCCACAACCGCAACCCGGACAGCGGAAACCGTCCGGCCAGCGCCGCCGGAACAGATACTCCCGGCAGGCCTCCTCACTGCTAAAACGGGCCTCGAATTCTGTCAGGTTCTGAGGGTAATCTTCCATCTGCCGGCATACTACATCTTGGGGCTACCTGAGTCAACCGGATACCCATCAAACAGAATTCGTCAACAACAACGCTGGCCAAAGGTTGTCTTATGGACGGATTGTGGGCTTGTCCCGATGGGTTTCCACCACAAGTGTTATCTTGAACTCTTCGTCCCCGAACGGCAAGTCGGGCTTTGGCCCCGATTCCTTCTCGTCATGACCACCAGTATTTCCTCGCAAGACCCGGCTCCATCGCTGATCGACTTCCGGAACATCACTGTCATCCGGGGTAACAAGAATGCCCTGGATCGCCTCACCCTCTCGATCGCTATCGGCGGACACGTCGCGATCGTCGGCCCCAACGGCTCGGGCAAATCGACCCTCATCAAAACCATCATGAGGGAGTGCTATCCCCTGGTAAAGGACGACGCCTCGCTGACCATCTTCGGCAAAGACCGCTGGCGCTTGTTCGACCTTCGGCCCCTGCTCGGCATCGTCTCGCCCGACTGGGTCCAGCTCTGTACACGGGACATATCCGGGCGAGAAGCCCTCTTGACGGGCTTCTTCAGCAGCACCGAGATTTGGCCCCACAACAAAGTCACGCATCCGATGCAAGAGAAGGCTGACGAAGTCCTGGACCTGCTCGAAATTCAGCACCTGGCCGAACGGCAGACATCCGAGATGTCGACCGGGGAGATCCGCCGGATTCTAATTGGCCGGGCGCTGGTTCATGATCCCAAAGCGCTTATCCTGGACGAACCCACCGCAAGTCTCGACCTTCGCGCCGTACACGAGCTGCGAGAAATGATGCGCAAGGTAGCGTGCGCGGGCACGACGCTGGTCCTGGTCACCCACAACCTGCCCGACATCATCCCCGAGATCGGCCGCATCGTGCTCATGAAAGACGGCAAGGTCTTTCAAGATGGTCCCAAGGATGAAACGCTGGCTTCAGCCCCTCTATCGGAACTATTCGACATGTCCGTAGAAGTCGTCCGCCGCGACGGCTACTTCAGCCTGCTGTAGTTTGTAGCAAATAGGCAGCGGTACACTTCTAGCGCTTCCCGCGGGGCCGCAGAAAGTAGCACCCGCTCAGTTGCGAATCTGTGGGTCCTTCGGACCTACGGGACGGATCGTTTACCCTACGGCTTTTCGAAAACCCGAGGGTCCCTTCGGGTGGGCCGTAGGTCCATGGACACCCTCTCACCGTCGCGGCTCAACGGCGTTGGGCTCGAATGACCCGAAGCTCTGACGGCCAAAGCACGCGACCGGCCTCCTTCACTTCGTTTCGCTCACTCGGCTTACTTTCCCTTCGCTTGACCTTGAAGTTCGATTAGGGCAGGCTCAGGTCGGCGCGATAGCGCAGCAGAATAGTCTCGGTCTTGACGATCATACTCGCTCCTTTCAGGCCAAGCTTCCGCCGCTCCGCTTCGCCTAGCGCTTTGGTCAGCGGGTTCGGTTCGTCGAAGACAGACCAACTGTCGATCAGCGTGAACATAGCCCATGTGCGGCGGCTGTCGCCCGCAAAGACACTGCTTATATACACTCCATCGATCTTTGCTTTCTTTAGCGCCGGAATATAGTCGTCTCTGAGGTAGGCGGCATAGGGCGGGTGTTGACCGGGGCCGTTGGTCCGAAGTCGCAGGAGCCCTAGGTTCGGCTTGCGCCCTTCTTTGGCGGGGATCGACAGCTCCGGCATGGCTCGCAAAGTCAGCACCTGGCGATCGGCGACGCATTGACTGATGCGACTGCTCCATTGCTGGAAACCGGCTTCTCCCAGCGGGTCCGGTGGCGGCTCGTCGTTGCCGCCCAGCTTCGAGGCGCGCGTCACGATTTGGTACGTGTCGACGTCGCCGCGAACGACCTCCCAGATTTCCGGGACCGTGCGGCCGGCCTTCTTGAAGGCTTCGTGGCGATGCTTATGAAGTTGCTCCCACTCGGCAGCTCTGCCGGGTTTGACTTTGATTATCCGGATGTTCAACCATCCGGGTTCATTTGAGCTGTTGCCAGCGACGGAGCCAGGCTACACATCAGCCCAGCCACGGCGATCGTGATCAGTGTTCTATTCGTTAGCCAAGTCATCTTCATCTTTCCTCCTGTCACTTTTTCAGGTGCGCGATCGAAGACACACCCACGTGTACTTTAGCCTAATAACTGGCGTGGGGGGGCCAACTCGTGCGGGACAGCGGTCACTGCAAGAAGCGTACAGCGGTCGAAGCGCTTACTGGAGTGCGGGCGGAACGGCCTATTTCTTGGCTGCTTCCGCGGCGGCTTTGTCATCGGCGCGGGCACCTACCATCATCGTAAGCATGCTGTAGTTGCCTTCGTGACAGGCATACTCGTAGATCGGCTCAGGGTTCTTCTTCATGGGCACGGATACGGTCCAGGGTTTCGTGAACATCTCCGGATCATCGATCGTGAATTCGTAGAGCAGCGTGCCGGTGTCAACGCGCGTGAACCGTTCGGTCAAGTGCATGCTTTTTCCGGATCCATAGAACGGCGTCTGATCCGTGAAGTTCCTTGTCTCGACGACCAGCGTGTCGCCCTCCCAGCGGCCGTGCGAGTTGCCTTTCCATTGGCGCACGTTGCCCGGGAGAGGCGGACTTTCCACGAGAGGCACGATGCGTGTGTCGTGCACCATCTCGACAAGCAGCGCGACTGAATCCGGTGTCTGGAAGATTTGCACGTTATTGTTGTAGCCGCTGGGCTTCATGGGTGGTCCGGCGTTGAACCCGATGAGACACCGCTCGAACGGGCCGCAGTCTTCCGGGCTGTGAGCGGGGCGGGCCATGGCTGCTTTGCGGGCGGCTTCTCTTTCTTTCCCTGCCGGTGTCAGCGCGGGGATCCGGCCGTCAGGCGGGTCGACAATCAGGGACGTTCGCTTGTCCTCGGTGAGGCTCTTTCCGTAGTCCAGCCAGAAGTCG
>CBDCYS010000048.1:0-185808 GCA_965224215.1 Bryobacterales bacterium
ACCAGAAGGGCCGATATTGCTCGATCTCGCGCGCCACGCGGATCGCATGGACTGGCGCCAGGCGGCGATGTACTTCGACCAGCAGTTCGACGTCGGGACCGACGGCGTCTCTGAGCGCGCCGACCGTCTCGATCGCCGTGCGCTCATCGTCGCGGGAAATGTGAGTGCGCCATCGTCCCGGGAAGGGATCGAACTTCATGGCGGTGAAGCCGCTGGTGACGAGCTGCTTCGCGTGTTCCAGTTTTTGCTTGAGCGGTCCGCCGCTCCAGCCATTGGCGTAGACGCGAATCTTGTCGCGGCAAGGTCCGCCCAGCAGGTTGTAGACAGATGTGTTCAGGGCCTTGCCGACGATGTCCCAGAGGGCTTGCTCGATACCGCTGACCGCACTGTAGAAGTCCATCGAGCCCCGCTTGCTTGCGAAGTCGTGGTAAGCCATGAACGTGAAGTGCTTGATGTTAAATGCGCTCCTTCCGACCAGATATTTGGCGAGCTGTTGCGCTTGGATTTCGATGCCTTGGTCTCTGTCGGCCTGTGTGTAGCACTCGCCCCAGCCATGGATTCCTTCGTCGGTCTCGACCTTGACGAACAGCCAGTTTTTTCCGACGCCGGGGTGGACAAGGTGGGTTTTCACAGCCGTGATGTTCAAGCCGGTCGCTTTGGCCGGGGCCGCCGAGGTGGATGATTGGGCGGGGCTCGCTTGCACCCCGGCGACCGAGGCCATGGTTGCGGCGGATGGAAGGACGCTTCTGTTCAGGAATTGTCTTCGGTTCATGGGTCACCTACCTTCGTCTGGCTGCTTGCCCGAGACGGCGCATAACATGGTAGCGCTAGTTGGTAGCACTAGCACGTTTAGATTGCGCTCGATCGAATTCGAGTGACTTGCCGCCAGCGTATCGCCCTACGTGAACTGATACTCGCCGGGCCTCGGCAGCGGCGGGATGTCGAAGTCCGCTTCTAGGTCGAAGCGCTTGGGCATCAGGTCGAGCTTCGAGTTCATGATCATGTCCCAGGTGACTTCGATTCCCGAATAGGCGGCTTCGCGGGCCATGATGGCGGTCATCGTACTCTCGGCAACCGCCATTGCACGGTTGATATAAGGTCCGGTTCCAAGGATGCTGTTGACCATCTCGACGTGCTCGTGGACGTAGGGGCTCACGTCCGCTACTTGCCCCAGGTCACGGCAATCACTGCGTCCTTTGGTGCCGACAACAAGTTCGTCGACACGGCGAACTTTGCGGTCCGGGAACTGGCGGCAATGGCTCGTCATGCGAACACCGGTGGGGTAGACAAAATCCGCGTATAGATGATCGTAGATATTGCCGTAGAGCATCTCGCGGGGGCGCCAGCAGGCGCCGCCGGAAGCGACCACGCTGATGGGGTGAGTGCCCATCACCCAGTTGATGACGTCGATGTTATGGAGATGCTGCTCGACGACTTGATCGCCACAGATCCAGACGTAGGAATACCAGGCACGGTGTTGCCAGTCGAGGCCCTTCTTCTTGTCGAGAAATTCCTCACCTTTGAGGACCGGACCGCTGAGCCAGTTGGCATAGGTTGCGACGACATCGCCGATTTCGCCGTTCTGGATTTTCTCGACCGACTGGACGTACTCCTGCTGTGAGCGGCGCTGCGCGCCAATCATCACGGTGAGTTTTTCGCGCTCGGACTTGCGGGCCGCGTCCATCGCGCGGCGGACGCCAACCGGGTCTGTCCCCATTGGCTTCTCGGCGAAGATGTGTTTCTTCGCATCCACGGCCGCCTCGAAATGGATCGGCCGCCAGCCGGGGGGCGTCGCCAGCATGACGATATCGACGTCGCTGGCAATGATCTTCTTATAGGCGTCGAACCCCATGAAGCGCTGGTTGGGAGCCACTTTGATGCGGTCTTGGATGCCGGGAAATTCCTCGGCGTCGCGAAGCCGGCGGATCGACTTTTCGAGCTGGTCTTCGAAGAGGTCGCCCATGGCGGTCAGCTCGACGTTGGGGTTCCCGCTGAGGAAGTCATTGACGGCGCGAGTGCCGCGGCCGCCGCAACCGATGATTCCCGCTGTGAGCTGCTCCTTGCCCGTGCCGCGCACTAATTCAGGCTTGATGATTTGGAAGCCGGAGGCCGCGATTCCGGCCACCGTTGAGCCTTTCAAGAAAGATCTGCGAGAAGGGTTTTCAGGTTGAGTTGCCATGGTGTTTGTGCCTCGTGAGAATGGAGAGAGCTGCTATCGCAGGATAGCGCTTGAGTTGCCGAGGATCAACAAGCTCTCGTGCTCGTGTTTGGCAGACGAGATGAATTCCCTCAGCCACGCCAAAAACGCGCAAATTGGGCTAGCTGACGGCGATCGTCACGGCCTGGGAAGCAACCCCTCCGATGGTCAGCTGCAACGGGACGGCGCTTCCCGTGGCAGCCGCGGCCGGAACTTCGGCATTCACCTGAACGACTCCAAAGACCAGCGCGGGCGGAGCTCCGGCGAATAGCACATTCGCGCCGAGGCCTCCGATCTCAGCTTGCACGGTCTCTGTCAACAAATGCAGTGGCGACGCGGGCGCAATGGCACCATCGGTCGCACTCGGCGAGGTCACCCCGCCGCCGGTTGCGAAGATCTGTACGACTGAACCCCTTGGCGCAGGGTTTAAAGCGTCGTTTACCGAGTTGTCTTGATTTAGAACCGCGCCTTGTCCGAACCCGGCCTGGGTCAGCGTAAACACCCCCGGACCCGCGGCAGCAACCGGAAGCGATGCGGGGACCGAGCGAATCGCGTCAACTTCGACTTCGACCTGTGTGCTGAGGGCTCCGGCAAGCCCGTAGGGTGCGACGACGTTGATCTGACCCTCTGAGACCAGCAGCAGCGGCGCGGGTTGCCCGTCAAACAAAACTCGTGTCTGAGGCAATTGAGTCGTGACTAGTCCACCTGGGCCGATTGTCAGGGTTTGGAGCGCTGCGGGGCCTAGGTTCGATCCAAATATCGAGAGTATGACTCCAGGTGAAACCGCACCCGCCAAGAAACTCGCGGCGTTGACCACGCCGCCTGCGGCGATCAACGCCTCATCATCGTACTGATACCCAAGAGCGTGATGGTCGATAACGTCCGCGGGTGTAGTGGTCCACGGAAACAACGGGTCATTTAGATTGTGCCCGGCCGGCCCCCCACCTGCAGGGACATACGCTTCGTTTGGGTGCTGAGCTTGCCAGTCCGCCCACATTTTGTCCACAAAGCAATGATTCAGAAAGAAGACCGGGTCATTCGGGGAGGTTCCCGGAAGCATGGAGCCGCCAACCCATACGTGGACGCGGTTGTGCAACTGCGGACCGCCAATCCACCCTTCGCTTCTATTGCGAAAACTCGGGCTGCTTGACGCGTTCCAAGGCGACGAATCGTAGGGCGTCTCATTCAGCGCAGCATTCACATCCGCTTGGGTCGGCAAAGTTGGCACACCCGAGCCGAACACGCGGATGAGTGGCTCGGCAGGATTACCCGCGCTGTTGATGATCGTCCACATGCCGGACGCAAACGGACCGGTTGTCACCGGATTGCCGTTGCCTCCCATAAGGTCGTTGTCCCATACGGCGGAGGTGGCCGGGTTGGGAAGAGCCGAATCCGCCGCCCAGTCCCAGTAGGGAATTCCCATATTGGGGTCCCCTGACACTTGCGGCAAGTCCAGTTCAAGCCTGTGGAGGTACTCGCGGTGCCATGGGAAGAATGCGGGTCCGCGATGGGCGGCATTGCGTATCGATGGAGCTGTCCCAGGTGGCGTACCGTGAGCCATTGCCTGAACATGCTGCAGCACATATTGATCATATGTGCCGTTGGCCTTCAGTGCCTTTACGGCGTTCACGAATGCGGTTTTCTCAGCAGCGCTCAGGGTAAGAGCGTTTTTTCGAACAGCCATCTGTTCCTCCTTGAGGCAAACACCGGTCGGCCTGCGGGTTAGAGTGCTCGCGATACAACCACTAGTGATGACTTAACTGCCCGCGAAATCCGGCGCGTTGTCGCTCACATCCTTCGCCAAATCTATCGCCGAAGAATAGTCCGTGTACGGTAGGAGAGAGGTTACATATCTCCCGGAAGATTCGTCTTGGCAACTTCGATTTCGTTCCCGTCAATCTGCACTTTAGTTTGATTGTCTCCCGTCTCAACAATAATCTCCCTGCCTTTGTAATTCTCGCGTTGCTCTGGCATCTCTCCTCCTTCCTTGTGAGGCTGTTCAAACGACAATTTCCCGGAAGCACGTCGATAATCTGGTCAGTCCGGCTACCGCGCCACAAATTGTACCAATTTGGTGCATGTTTTTCATGCTTCCGTGACGGCAGGTGCGGCAAGGCAGGCTGCACTCGCGCACAACGCCTTCGCCGAGCGGCATTGACGTCACCCACTCACGACAATATTTTGCGTTGCCGAGAAGGGGATCTTAGATTTCGGCGTTTGGGCGCAGGGTGAGTATTTCGGAGGGACGATCTGTTAGATGGGCCAGCCAGCGGTAGCTGGACAGATCTGCTCCCTGGGGGCAAGCGAGCGCTCGAGTTTCGTGAGTGACCGGGCTGCGCTTACTGCGCGCTCAGAACTGGGATGAAAGCGTTAGCCTGCGATTGCGAACCAGCAATCGAGGCAATGACTTCTTGGTCGCCGTCTCCCACCATGGGGACACGAATCGCGACCTGGACGGCTCCTGCGAATGATGTCAGACCCGCAAAGAAAACCTCCGCCTCCAACCCGCCGACCGTCACCATCACTTCGTCCTCAAGTTCGGCGATTACGGTAGGGATCGTGCCAGAGGGCACTTTCGGAACTGTCGGTCCGAATCCAGTCCCGAAGAGCTGAACGATATCTCCGGGCTTGGCCGGGCGGATTTCCAGCCCATTGGGCAAGGGGGCTCCGCCGAATAAATCGGTGGGACCGACAAAAGCAGAGCCGTCGTTCTGAACCGCCGCCAAGAATCTTCGGGCCTGCGGATCAAACGCAAAGAAACCAGGCGCTCTCTCCAGCAACTGAATGGAGGTCTCCTGGCTCAGTCCGTCGGAATTCGAGATTTCGACCTTGATGCCGTCTCCGACCGCATCGTCATCGGGAGAGATGAAGTTGACTTGGTCCGGGACATTGAAGTCCGATCCCTTGAGAACGAACGCGATTGCGGCTTTCTTGCCATTTACCCTAACTTCCACACCTCCAAGCTCCGTAGGGGCGATGCATCGGGGAACCGCCTCGGTGCAACCGTCGCCTCCTTCGAAGAACTGACCCCAACTCAAGGTTTCTGGAACGGCTCCGTTGCCTGTGAACAGGGAAAGGAATGTGTCGGGAGCGAGTCCCTCTGGCCCGAAAGTGCCGTGCGCGATAGAGAGTGTCACCGTTTGGCCTTGAGGTAAACCCGTCGCAAACTTGGTGGAAAACAGCGACGCGATCGATGCCTTTGCGCCTTGCGTGGCGGTTGCGTTGGCGGCCATCACCAACTGCACCGTCGTGGCGTCCGAGGCGTGAGCGCCAGGGGCGCCGAGCAGAGCTAGTGCCCCAACCAGGAGGAGCTGCGAAATTCGTCTCATGTGGACGCCTTACGTTGAATGATATCTGAAAACGGTGGGCTAGGGGAAGGGGTTCTTTTGTAACTTCGTGTGTTGCAGGACGGTATCAAGACGCGCGTGAGCACTGAATGTGCGCTCGGGATTGCCAGATCCGTCCGTAAGGACTCTGGTTGCCTCCGAAAACGTTTTGAATACCCGTAGCGCAGGGCTCGTCAGAGACCTGCGGCTTTTCGGAGCGTTCACCCGCCGAGTGCGACCCGACGAAAGGCCGCAGGTCTCTGACGAGCCCTGCGCTGATATGGTGTGACCTGTCAAGTTTGCGCGCACGACTGCTGTCGCGCGGAGCCTCAACTCCGCGTTGGCCAACGAACGAGGACAAGAAGAACAGCCTGTGGAAGAGAGCGTTTACGACGATGGATCCATCTGATATTCGCGGGTTCTCGCCAGAGTAGTCTGCGTCGTGGAGCTGCCTCACTCTACGGACGAAGGTCGCTCAACCGAGCGCTTCCTTGACGAAGGTCACTCAATCGAGCGCTTCTTAGCGCAGTCGAGGGTTCTCCTGGCAGGCTCAGTTTCCAGTCAGCCGTCCTCCTTGTCCTACCTTGTGTGGCTGCCGCCCGAAGCCGGCAACCAAAATCGTTTTCGCTACCGCTTGCTGGCAGCTAGCGATCGCCCTCAGCAGCCATCGTCCTCGGCAGCAGCCATCGTCCTCGGCAGCTAGCCATCGCCCTCGTATAAGGTGCCTCTTGGCGGCCGGACGGGTTCTGTCAAGGGCGCGGGTTACCGCGGCGAAGCGTACCCTTGACAGGTTTCGGCCGGTCGCCTACGACGTCAATCGAGGGCGATGGCGATCTCCCTGTCGATCTCCCTGTCGGTCTCCCTGGCGGTCTCCCTGGCGGCCGTCTCGAGCGTTCAGCAAGCATTCAATCCCTGTTTCTCCTGTTGTGTTCGGGTCTGTTCGATCACGATTGCCCAGATGAATCCCAGCAGTTCCCGCGCGATCGCGGTCACGACGACATTCGCGTGTTTGCCGTTGTTGCGCAGCTTGCGAAAGCGACCGCAAAGCCGCACCTGCGCCTTCCAGGCGATCGCTTGGACTGGGGGCGACGCCTTCTCGGCACGGCGTTGAATCAGCCGCGAGCGACGTGCCGGGAAGCGATACGCCCAGGAGCATTCGACCAGCAGACGGCGAGCTTCCTCGTTGCCTGCTTTGGTGATCGCGCCTTGACGGCGTCGCGCTCCGCTCGTGTTCTCCGATGAAGTCACTCCGACGAAGCCCATCAGCTCGCGCGGGGAGTCGAAGCGTGTGAGATCGCCCAGCTCGGCCAGCAACGTCATCCCCGCCAGCCAGTCCACGCCCCGCAGCGCCGTCAACGCCTGCGCTGGCCCTCCCAGGCTCCAGCCTTCCAGCTGATCATGCAACTGCTGCTCGAGGCGAGCCGTTCGGCTTTGCGCCTGGCGTACCGCCTCGGCGTATTCTTCGTAGGCGATCTGCGAGGCCGGCTGCTCAAAGCGTTGCGTCTCGAGCCAGCGAAAGTGCGCTTGCGTCCAATTCTTGCGCCCGGGGAAACGCTTGTCGTGGCGCAGCAGCATAGCTCCGAGGCGTTGACGAAGTTGTTTGTCGATGAGTTTGCAGTCGCCGCGCGCGCGGCTCAGATCGCGGATCGCTTCGTGTTCCGGAGAGGGCGTCCAGACCGTGCTGAGCTCGCCGGCGCGATCGAGCCGAGCCAGGGTCAACGCGTCGCGCCGATCGGTCTTGACGCGATCGCCGGATTTGCGCGGGGTCAGCGACGGCGCGACCAGGTCGCCATCGTGTTCGGTGTCACGCATCTGCCGGCAAATGCCGTAGCCACAGGGGCCGGCTTCGTAGCAGTAGTGCAGCCTCTGACCAGACGGGGCGAGTGCGGAAATCAAGCGACGAATGGCTTCAGGCCGGTTGTCGATCTTGCCGTAGAAATGCGCCTCGCCCCGCCGCGGCGACAGCGACCGAGATACTGTTTTTGTGAACGTCCATCCCGACGTATTTGTCGTAACTGTTGCACTTGTTCATCTCTTTGTTGAACTCGCTAGACTCTTTCATGACCTGTCCTCCTCGATGCGGCTCTGCGCATCTGTTTGAAGCGTAACCCGCGACTCTCGCGGTTGGACAGGTCACTCCATCTTCTCTACGGAGTTCGGCAACAACTGCTCAACGCAAAGGTCGCTTACGGACGGATTGTGGGGGATTCGTCGCGCTAAGCTCGCGTCAAGATTCGGTTTCCTGTGGCGTCTTCTCGCTCGTGCCAGGCGGGCGCGACGTAGATGCTGGAAAACTCTTCTCGCTCCGACGGAGCGGCCAAGTCTATCTTGTCCAAGATGGCGATCGCCTTGACGCGTGCGGTCACTTGCTCGACTTTTCTTCCGGGGTGATCGTAGCCGTAGAGTTTGCGGTGATGCGCTTGAAAATCGGCGCGTTGTTCCCAGGGGACGGTGATCTCATACGACTGTCCCTCGTAGCGCAGATCGATCAGGCGTTCGAACAGCACTTCCGAGAATCCTTCGTCTGAAAACTCAGCCGCTGCCCGGCTACCTAGTTCGTCGAAAGCAAGACCCGCATCCTTTCCGAGAACCGACTGCGAGTAGTCGCGCACACAGTCAGCGGCGAGCATGCCCACTGCGGAAAGCACACCGGCATGCGGCGGAACGATCACGGTTGATATGTCCAGGCGTTCGGCGAGCTCGCAGGCATGCTGGGCTCCGGCGCCGCCAAAGCTCAGCAGTGCAAAGTCACGCGGGTCGTGTCCGCGCTCTACGGAAACCACACGGATGGCTCGCTCCATATTGGAGTTCGCCACGTCCACAATCGCCTTCGCTGCTTTTTCGATGGATACGCCAAGCTGAGCGGCGAACGGCTTCATGAAATCCCGAGTGCGATCGAGGTCGAGTTGCATGCGCCCGCCGAGAAATTTGTCCGGCTGGATGCGTCCCAGAAGCAGGTTGGCGTCGCTGACGGTGATCTGCTCGCCGCGGCCATAGCAAACCGGACCAGGGTTGGCGCCGGCGCTTTGTGGTCCGACGCGCAGCGCTCCCGCGCGGTCGAGGTACGCGATCGATCCGCCGCCCGCTCCGACCGAATGAATGTCCAGCATCGGTATGCGAATGGGGAAGTCACCCAGCTTTGACTCGGTTGTATAACTGAACTTTCCGTCGTAGAGCGAGACGTCGGTTGAGGTGCCACCCATGTCGAAGCTGATGACGCGACGAAACCCGGCATGCTTCGCCGCCGCGGCGGCTCCCACGACGCCCCCGGCGGGTCCTGAAAGCACGGTGTGAATCGCGCCACGGCTGGCTGCGGCGGCCGAGATCGACCCGGCATTCGACTGAAAGACCCTCAAGCGTGTTGCGCCAAGCTCTTGGGAGAGGCTCTCCAGATAGCGAGCCATCAATGGCGTCACGTAGGCGTTGACGACGGTGGTCGAAGCCCGCTCGTATTCGCGATATTCAGGCAGAACTTCGTGCGATAGCGAGACGAAAAAGCCCTGGAGAGCTTCGCCCACACGCTTTTCGTGGATAGGGTTGGCGTAGGAGTGCAGCAGGCAAACCGCAACGGATTCGACCTTGAGCCGGCGCAGTTTTTCGGTGAGTCCCGCGAGTGCGGCTGAGTCGAGATCACGCTCGACCGAGCCGTCGTAGAGCATGCGCTCGGGCAGTCCGAAACTCAGCTCCGATGGGACAAGCTGCTGTTTGGCCGGGGCGAGGAGATCATACAGCTTTTCCCGGTTCTGCCGGCCGATGATAAGCAGGTCCTCGAAGCCCTCGGTCGTAAGAAACGCCGTGCGGGCACCCTTGCGTTCAAGGAGGGCGTTGGTGGCAACGGTGGAACCGTGGACGACTTCTTCGGCGTCGAGATCCCGCAGTCCTTCGAGAATCGCTTCGGTTGGGTCATGCGGCGTGGAGGGAACCTTTCGGGTGTAGTAGCGGCTCCCGTCCCAAATGACGAGGTCAGTGAAAGTTCCTCCGGTATCAACTCCAATTCGCATGTGAGGACGAGACACGCATTGTACTCCACCGTTGGACATCGATCGAGGTAGCGGGATGCGTAGGGTTGGGGAAGGCTGACAAAGTCGCGATCGGCGCAGCAAGCACCACCATTTGATGGTGCACGGTTGAAGCTGTGACCTGAATTATGCACAGATTCGCTTTGCGAGTGTGGCTGCGTTCGTAGCGGGTTGGCGGTCGTCGTGAGGTGGTAGCTCGGCAACTGGTCTTTTGGCTTCTCCGTGTCCGGTTTCCCTTCCCGCCCAGAATCCGCGTCGTCAAAACCTCGCTCGGAAGTGACGTGTTTCCAGTGCGTTACGACTAGTGCATAAAATTTTATGCATAGCGCATAGCCAGGCTCTCAGATCAGCGCCCTCCCGACCACCGGCAGCAAGCCGCCGTAGGGAGTCGGCTTCCTGCCGCGGAAGTGGTAAGGCGTCGAAGCCCCGATTTTATTGGGCCGCGAGGCCGTCACGGCTGGGCCTTGTTGGACGGGCCTTTGGGAGCTATGCTGTTTTCGTCTGGTAACCATGTGGGTGACTTCCTTGGGGTTGGCTGGCGAAGCTGGAATCTTTGCCAGCCGACCTTTTTACCCCATGTTTTAGGGGGTCCCCAATGGTCCCTTGCGGCTCAGCCCTCCTCAGGTCCACGCCGCAGTGCATAATTCAGGTGTGAAGAAGCTCACTAACGGCACCGATACTACCCGGAAGCTCCTGAAAAGACTGGACAAACGGGTCGGAGTCATGCTAAAAATATTCTTACGCATGCGCTTCTCCTACGCCTATCGCCGCTGGTTTCGATTTACGGACTAGTCTCCCTAGAGTGGCGCAGGTTTTGAGTCGTACGAGCTTCACAAACTCCCCACTCAACCGAGTGGGGTTTTTATTTCCGCCGACGCAGAGAAGCAGCAGAGGTTATTTAGATGATTATTTCCATGAGGTTAGGTGCTCCACAGGATCAGATCGACTACGTGTGCCAAAGAATTGACGATCTGGGCTTCAAGGTTCATTCCATTCAGGGCAAAGAACGGGTGGTTATCGCCGCCGTGGGGGTCGGAGATTTGTCACATCCAATAGAGTCGTTGAAAGCGTGTCACGGGGTGGAGAGCGCGGTGCCGATTTCGGCGGAGTACAAATTCGTCAGTAAGCAGTTCAAGTCAACTCGCACCGAGGTTCCCGTCGGGAAAGTGACGGTCGGAGGCGGGAACTTCGCGGTCATGGCCGGGCCATGCTCGGTTGAAACCGAGCAACAAATTATGGAGACGGCGGAGGCCGTGGCCGCGTCCGGCGCCAATATTTTGCGGGGAGGGGCCTATAAGCCGCGTTCCTCTCCCTACAGCTTTCAGGGCCTGGAAAGGGAAGGGCTGAGGCTGTTGCGCAAAGCTGGGGACGCGACCGGTCTGGCTGTCATCACCGAGGTGATGACGGTCGTCAATGTCGAACTGGTTGCCGACTATTGCGACATTCTGCAGATCGGCGCCAGGAACGTGCAGAACTTTCCATTGCTGAAGGCTGTTGGCCGAGTCAACCGCCCGGTGATGATCAAGCGCGGACTCAGCTCAACGATAAAGGAGTTGCTCCTTTCCGCTGAATATGTCGTCTCGGAAGGCAATCACAACGTCATCTTGTGTGAGCGCGGCATCCGGACCTTTGAAACGGCGACCCGCAACACGCTCGATATCGGAGCGGTCCCGGTACTGAACGAACTCACTCACCTGCCGATTATTCTCGATCCGGCCCACGCCGCCGGTAAGCGGAGATTGATTCCGCCTCTGACGAGAGCCGCTGTGGCCGTCGGAGCCGATGGAATGATGGTCGAAGTTCATCCGAACCCGGACAAGGCTTGGAGTGACGGCGCCCAGTCGTTGACCTTTGCCGACTTCGAGAAGATGATGAGAGATCTCGATCCGTACTTGGCTTTGTGGAAAAAAGCCCGCGAAAGCCAGATGGCGATGGCCTAGTCGTTTGCGGGCTGGCCCCCGGCGGCCAGTGTCGGCGGCCTAGCCTCGGCGGCCCCGTCTCCGACGGTCTGGTTTCCGGTGGAACGGCGCGCTCCGCAGTTCCCCGCGCATCTCCTGCGATGGCTAAACGTTACTTTGATGAGATAGAGGTTGGTGAGACCCTTGAGTCGCCTGGGGTGACGATCACCGATTGGCACGTCATGCAGTTTGCGGGCCTGTCGATGGATTTTTTCGAACTGCACACCAACGACGAGTACGCCAAACAAACCGAGTACGGGCAGAGGGTCGCTCATGGCTTGCTAGGCCTCGCCATTACCGACGGCCTCAAGAACCGTTCAGAGTTCCAGGTGGAGTCCATTGTTTCGCTGCACTGGTCTTGGGATTTCGTGGGTCCGATTTTCGTTGGCGATACGGTCAAAGCGCGATTGACGGTGGCTGAGAAGCGAGCATCGAATTCGAAGCCGGATCGGGGTATTGTGAAGCTTGATATCGAGCTGATCAACCAGCGTGACGAGGTGGTGCAGAAGGGGCACAACGTCCTGATGGTGAAACGCGGGCCGCTCTGAGGTGGCGCGCCACACGCGGCATCGTGCAAGTCAGCCCGTTCGTTCTAGTAGATTGGCCTTCCTGGCGGTTTCAAGATGTATTTCGTAAGCGGCGGTTCCGAATAGCACGAAGATTACTTTTTTGATCGTGCAGTCGTCTTGCCCGAGGCGGTTCAACGACCGTTCTGATGGCGACTTCCGCGGCCTCGCCGATGGGGTACCCGTAAACCCCTGTGCTGATCGAAGGAAAGGAAACGGTTTCCGCCCCGTGCTTCTGGGCTAGTTGGAGCGATGTCCGGTAGCAGGAGGCGAGCAAGCCGGGTTCGCCGCGCGTTCCGTCTCGATAGATTGGCCCGACGGTATGAATGACGTGTTTCGCCGGCAGGTTCCCGGCTGCGGTGACCACGGCATCGCCCGTCCGGCAATGGCCGATCTCGAACCGGATCGTGTCTAGCTCGGCCATGATCGATGGTCCTCCGGCGGAGTGAATCGCGCCATCCACGCCACCTCCTCCGGCCAATTCCGAATTGGCGGCATTGACCATTGCATCGGCGGGAACCCGGGTGATATCTCCTTGGAGGAATTCGAGTATCGCGTGCTGAACCGTGAACTCCATCGAGTGGCTGAACCTTCCTGGTGCCGAAGGGTCAATCGAAGCATAGCCCCGCGGCCTGTTCGGCGCAACCGGCCGCGAAGTGGCAACGGCCGGACACATTGACCTGCCGTGCTCAGTTTGAGAAGATCCAGTCATGCACAATCCTCTGCTTGATCGCTTTCCCGGTACGATCGGTTTTCCCGTGACTCCGTTTACGCGAGAGGGCGAGTTCGATGCCAACGGATTTGGTATCAATGTCGAGTTCCTACTCAGTTCCGGGCTGTCGGCCTTGGCTTTCTGCGGAAGTAACGGGGAGCTGCAATCGATCACGCTCGATGAATATGGAGCCGTCGCGGAGGCGGCCTCGACCATGGTCGCGGGCAAAAAGGGGCTGCTTTTCGGCGTCGGCAAACGCTGAAGACCGCCCAGGAGCAAGCCCGTATGGCTCGCCGTGCGGGAGCCGATGCGGTAATTATCATGGCGCCCTATATGGCCGACGAAAATGAAGCCGGTCTGGCCGACTACTACCGGCTCGTGGCGGAAACGGCGGAGATCCCCGCCGTGCTTTACCAAACCAAATGGAGCGGCGTCCTGCCGTTAAGCCTGCTCGAGCGGCTAGAAGATGTCGAAAACATCTGCATGGTGAAGGACGAGAACGGAAACTTGTCGCACTACCTGAACGTCCGCCAAAGGTATGGAGACCGCTTCTTCTGGGTGAACGGGATGGCGGAACCCTTCGTGCCAAGCTACTGGAATCTGGGCATCACGACTTTCACCTCGGGACTGGCGTGCTTCATGCCGCAAGTCACGGACGAAATCTTCGAGCGAGCGTCCGCGGGCGATTTTGGCCGCGTGAACCGGTTGCTGGATGAGATTGTCGTCCCGCTCTATGAGATCCGAAATCGCAAACCGGGATACAAGTGCTCGATGATCAAGACCGCCATGAACCTGGCGGGACTCGCCGGAGGATTCGTCCGCTCGCCTCTGATCGAGCTGAGCGCGGGGGATCGAAGCGACCTGGAAGGGATTTTGGCGAAGACGGGGTTGATGAACGCCCAGCAGGTTTCGGCATAGCTGCGCGTCCAGGAGTCGGAAGCTTTCCAATAGGTGCCAATGATGAACTACCCACGCCGCAAGCAAACGGCAGTCAGCTCTCTAGCCGCAGCCGTTGCCATCGTGACTGTATTGTCGATTGGGCTCGCCGGCTGCACGCAACCGGTTCCGGGACAGACGGGTACCCAAGTCGGCCGCGCCGAGGATGGCACGAAGCGTCCGCTTCAGGTCGGCAAACTCATCAAGAAGCGGCGTATCGCGCCGGTGATGAGCGTGGCTCACGCCGACTGGCTAACTCGTCCTGAGCGCGATGAAGAGGAGCAGCCCGACCGCGTCGTCGAGGCTTTGAAAATACCCAAAGGGGCGACCGTTGTTGACTTGGGGGCCGGCGTCGGCTACTTCACGCTCAGGCTCGCCAAGCACGTAGGGCCCACGGGAAGAGTTTTGGCCGTTGATATCCAGCAGGGCATGCTGGACCGCTTGGCGGCCAACTTGGACGGCAAGAGCATCAACAACGTCGAGAGCATTCTGGCCAGTGCTGACAATCCGGGGCTGCCGTTAGGCGAGGTCGACCTCGTTCTCGTCGTCGATGTCTACCACGAGCTGGCTCATCCCGAGAAAACCCTGGAACATGTTCGCAGATCGCTTAAGCCTGGAGGCCGTGTCGTGCTGATCGAGTACCGCAAAGAGGATCCCACAATCCCCATCCATCCGCTTCACAAGATGACTGTAGAAGAGGTTCGAGGAGAACTCGAGCCGATGGGTTTCCGCTTAGCGGATCTGTTCGAATTCCTTCCCAGGCAGCACATTTTCATTTTTCAGGACGCTGCAACAGCCCCCTGACAACTTGTGCTGCCCGCCCGAGGCGCGGCTTGGCCAAGATACAGCCGAGCCCGCAATGGTGTGGGTTCCGCCGTCGGACCTGTCAATGGAGTGGGATCACTACCGGGCTGGACCGCACCCTTGCGGGCGCGGCTCTGTTTCAAACCTTCCCGCGAAGCTGACCGCCTGAATGGTCGTGGTTTTGAAGCTGGCGATTGAAACTAGAAGACGGTGTAGATAAAGGGAGCGAGTGCCGATCCCTGAGCGAACACGAGGAGTGCCCCCAGTAAAAGCAAGGTGATGACAATTGGCAATAACCAGAGCTTCTTGTTTTCCCGTAGAAAGAGAACGAACTCGCCGAGGAGTGAAACCTTACTCATGTAATTCTCCAGAACGTCAAACTGCCCTGCTACTAGGGGCTGATTCAGCGGCTTGACTGCGCGGAATAGGGCCATCCAGGCTGCCGGTTTGGGGTTCCACAGCCGAAGAACAGCCTTCTATTACACCTGAATTATGCACAGATTCACTTTGCGAGTGTGGCTGCGTTCGTAGCGGGTTGGCGGTCGTCGTGAGGTGGTAGCTCGGCAACTGGTCTTTTGGCTTCTCCGTGTCCGGTTTCCCTTCCCGCCCAGAATCCGCGTCGTCAAAACCTCGCTCGGAAGTGACGTGTTTCCAGTGCGTTACGGCTAGTGCATAAAATTTTATGCATAGTGCATAGCCAGGCTCTCAGATCAGCGCCCTCCCGACCACCGGCAGCAAGCCGCCGTAGGGAGTCGGCTTCCGGCCGCGGAAGTGGTAAGGCGTCGAAGCCCCGATTTTATTGGGCCGCGAGGCCGTCACGGCTGGGCCTTGTTGGACGGGCCTTTGGGAGCTATGCTGTTTTCGTCTGGTAACCATGTGGGTGACTTCCTTGGGGTTGGCTGGCGAAGCTGGAATCTTTGCCAGCCGACCTTTTTACCCCATGTTTTAGGGGGTCCCCAATGGTCCCTTGCGGCTCAGCCCTCCTCAGGTCCACGCCGCAGTGCATAATTCAGGTAGTAGCGATCTCCGCGCCCCGCGCTACGGGGGATTCGAGTTCGTCTGCGGGCTACCCTTCTCCGGTAACCGCGGACTTCCGACCGCGGCTCTGTCCGGTCATCTGAAATCCCGTGCCACAATCGCCACGGACTTGACTCCGAAGCTATTCAGTGGCCGCAGTTTCAGGCCGCACGAACTTTGCCAATACCAGCCCGGCGATCACCCAGGCTACCAAGTCGTAAAAAATTTGATAGACCTTCCAGCCCCATGGAGTGTTCCACCAGACTGCGTCGCCGCAGTCGATCATCACGACCGCTGTCAGACCAAGCAGCGCGACAAACCCGACCCGATCCGCGTAGGAGGGAAGTGCCGGAAGAGCCCGCTTGAGGATCACCGAGATCAAAAAGGCCGTCGCTAGCATCAGCAAGAAACCGTTCCGCATAGTCGAGGTGTCCACGACCGGCCGCCCTTCACGCTGGATATGCACGAACCCAACGGGACCGGCATCAGAGAGCTTGTTGCGGGTCTCCTCGTCGTTATACATGCCCGGAAGGTAGTAGGTTCCTGATACAGGAAAATGCTCCAGGAGGGCTTGTCCGGCGGCGGCGTCATCGTTCGTTGCCTGCCAGGCCAAGTACGGAATCGTGGTCGCTCCCCAATAGAGGAACCCCCACATGTAGACAGCCACCGCCGCAAGAGCTACACCAATGATTTGCCGTTTCACCGCACCCCTCCCTGAAGAACGTTTTCGTACTGAATTAACGAGGGCGCTAAGTAACGCCGTTCAATATTAGCGAGGGTGGCAAAGAGATGTCAATCGGCCAGGTTAGTCGCGGTTCGTTGCCCAGATTTGACACGCTTCGCCCCCTCAGCTATTCTTACGGGTGCGCCGTCGCCGTTTTCTGTCGGCGGCGCAATCCCTGCTTTGGGTGCCCGGTTGGGCATAACAGGGAAGTCCGGTGAAAAACCGGTGCGGTCCCGCCACTGTGAGTGGTTAGCCGCTTTCCAACTAGAGTCACTCAACCATCGGGTTGGGGAAGACTGGAAGCGGCGTTGGCAGTCAGACGGCTGCCTGAAATCACAAGCCAGGAGACCTACCCAAAGCTCGGTGACAGGCGCGTCTTCCGCGGGAAAACGGATGAGCTCCAGCAGCCGGTTTGGTGAGGCTGCACGGCCCTTGTCCCTGTGGGAGCGAGGGCTTCTGTTTTTAGGCCGACCGGTGCTTAGGCGCGGGCCGGTCGCCTTTCGCTCTCCAAGAATGTACGCCGTCCTAGGCTTTCATCCTCTAAACCTCGCGACAGATGGCTGAGTAGTTTGTGTGGAAAGCAGCGACCGCGCCGCTCATCGCGTGTCCGGTTGGTTTCCACCTGACCTTCCATCGTCGAAGATATTCCTGTCAGTTCAGCTCTTGTCTATCTGCGAGGAAACGGAATCCAAGGGGAAGCGGTGAAGAAAACTCAACTGACGAAGACACGAGGACTGAAGAAAAGAACTCTGTGCCTGATTGCGTTGGCAGCTTTTTGGTTGTTGCCAACATTGGCGGCAGGAGAGGGCGGCGCAACGCTCTCCGGCCGGATCACTGATCCTAGTGGCGGCAACGTTCCATCGGTGACGGTGCGGCTTTACGGGCGCAACACGAATGCGGCTTTCGCGGCCGAGAGCGACGCGGACGGGCAATACCGATTCACGAACATTCCGGCCGGCGAGTACCTGCTCGAGGGTGAGGATCCCACCTCGACGCTGGGTACGTCGGAAAAACTGACCGTGGCTGCGGGCGAGGCACGAAGTCACGATATCGAGCTTCGAGTTCGCGGTGTTCGCACGGAGGTCTTGGTCACGGCCTCGAGCACGCCGCTGTCAATGCAAGAAGTCGCCAAGGCGAGTGATGGTGTCGATGGTGATCAGATCAGCCGCCGGGCGGAATATTCGATCGCCGAAGCGCTCCGCACCGTACCAGGGGTGCGCGTGCGTCAGCACCGCGGCCCGGGCAGTCTGACCACGATACAGACTCGCGGGATGCGCGACTACGACACGGCACTGCTGATCGATGGCTTGCGGTTCCGTGACGCAGCGGGCACTCAAGGAGACGCCACACCCTTCCACCAGGACATGCTGGTCGTCGACAGCGACCGGATCGAGTTTTTGCGAGGCTCCGGCTCGTCTCTCTACGGATCGCACGCGATGGGCGGGGTGATCAACATCGTCAGCAACCAAGGCGGGGGCCGCACGCATGGCGAGATTTCGGCTGAGGGCGGCGGGCTGGGATTCACCCGCGGCGTGGCCCGCGTTGGAGGCGGACTCGGCAGTGTCGATCAGTTTGTCTACAGCGGCGGGATCGCGCATCTCAATGTCATCGAAGGAATCGACGGCTTCGATCCTTACCGCAATACCAGCGGACAAGGATACGCTCGCTACCAGTTCACGCCATCGATATCGCTGAGTGGCCGCGCCTACGGAGGCGACTCTTTCGGGGCGTTGAACGAGAGCCCGACGTTTGACGATGCGGTGATTGCGAATCATCCGCTGAGCGGCCCAGTTCGGGCAATCGGGCTCCCGGTCAACGAGCGGCGGAAGTTTGAGAACGAGCAACCTTTCGACGCGGGTCAAGCGACCTTCATTCAGGACTTCAATGACCCCGACAATCATCGCGCCGGCTCCTTCTTCGCCGGGTCGCTGATCTTCCAGCACGAGTTGAGCCCGACTAGCTCCTATCGGGTCAGCTATCACGGTGTCGATACAAACCGTTCTTTCCGGGACGGGCCGGCGGGACGCAGCTTCTTCGATCCCGATTTCAGCAACGACGGGCGATTCGATGGGCGCACGGACACGCTGCAAGCGCGGACCGATCAGCGGCTTGGCGAGAACCATCTCGTCACGATCGGTTACGAGTACGAGCGCGAAGAGTACCTCAACGTCAATACCGACGAAAACCCCGAGGTGGCCTTGCGCGACGACAGCAGCGGGCAAATCAAGCAAGACGGTCATTCCGTGTTCGCGCAAGACCAGCTTCGCCTCTTCGACGGCCGCCTGCAACTCGGCGTGTCAGGACGCGTGCAAACCTTCCGGCTCACCGAGCCGGTGTTTAGCGGAGATTCCAATCCCTATCGCGCCTCCCAACTCAGCGCCCCGAAAACCGCTCTGACCGGCGACGGAGCGATCGCGTATTTCTTCCGCTCCAGTGGTACGAAAGTGCGCGCGCACGTCGGCAATGCCTATCGCGCACCGTCTTCGTTCGAGCGGCTCGGCGCTACCTTCTTCGCCGGTTTCGCCAGTTTCTGGGGTGACCCGGGTTTGAGACCGGAGCGCTCGGTCGCTCTCGACGCGGGCATTGACCAGTGGCTTTGGGGCTCTCGTCTCAGGCTCAGCGGTTCGTATTTCTACACGGCTTTGCAGGAAATCATTCTTTTCGACTTCGGGATTATCGACGCGGCGACCGACCCTTTCGGCCGCTTCGGCGGATACCGAAATACAGGGGGCGGGCTCACGCGCGGCGGCGACTTCAGTGCCTCGTTGGCACCCACGGCGGGGCTGAACATCCTGGCGTCCTACACCTACACCAACTCCGCGTCGCGCCGGCCCACGATTTCCAGCGAGGCGTTTTTCAAGACGCTGGGGGTCTCCGATCACATGTTCTCGATGACCGCGACGCAGCGCATCGGGCAGCGTTTCGATGTGACGTTCGACCTGTTTGCGGCGAGCGGATACCCGTTGCAACTTTTTGGGGCGGACCGCCGTTTGGCGTTTGACGGGCCTATTCGGGCTGATCTTGTGGCAAGTTATTCGTTCCCCGTTGGCGAGGGGCGGGAATTGCGGCTCTACGGCAAGGCCGAGAATGTTTTCGATCGGACCTACTATGAGAACGCCTTTGCTGCTCCCGGGCTTTGGGGGATTGGCGGTTTGAAGTTTCAGTTCTAGAGGGGGTTCGGCCTGGATAAGTAGCTGGCAACCGCAGGAGGTTTGCGTTTGGCCTGGTTCGGCTAACAGAAGACTGTCAACTCATTGTCGGGCTCCGACTTATTCAGGTCTCCACCCTGTCTTGAAATCGAGCTCGCGGACAAACCGAAAAGTGTCGCAGCACGGTATCCCAAGATCTCCGCAGACGTCCGGTATACGACGGTTCGCCCTGTGCCTTCCAGGTTTGGATCTTTCCGTTGTTACAACACACCTATCTCCCAGCCGTGAACGGGCATAGGCGATGAGAAAGGGGTCGCGGCCAAGCTTTTCAACCTCGTCGTCGGTGAGATCAACTGCGTATCCTTCGTCAATCACGCGCGAGACAAACAATGCGTCCGCCTCTTCATTTAGGAGAAGCGCCGCCTTAACCCTTTGCTCCCTGGCCCATTCGCCGAGGTCGCCCGTTGCGTCCTTAAACTCCTCGTAGACCTCAAGTGGGATTCCGACATTGCCTTCCTCGCCGTGGTACACCAGCCATTCCCAGAACTCGGGAATCCGCGCTATCGGGTAGTAGTCGCGGTTCGCATCGATCAGGACGTTGGCGTCCAGCAGGTACAGCATGGTGTTCTACGCCAGTCGTCGAGTCCGTGCGGCCGAGCCAGCGCCTAGTAGCGCCTCCACTTGCGTGGCTTTGACGCCAAGAACTTTCCCCGCTTTCGATGTCGTCAAGGTGCCGCCAATCACCATCCGTCCGACTAGATCGATCAATGCCTTCCCAACACGGTGCCCCCGGACTACATAGAAGCTGGGGCCGCCCTCTTGATCGTGTGCCCGTTCGCGCTGTTGCTGCTGTCCTTGCAGCCACTTTTCACGAAAGTAGCTTCTCAGGTTCCGCCACATTTCGCTGTCAATTTCTCCCGCTCGATAAAGTCCGTAGGCGACCATTGTGCCACTCAAGTTTCTTTCCGCTGCGAACTCGCGGATCTGCGAGCCGATCGTTTCAATGCCAGTTGTACGCCGGATCGAAATTCGCGCTAGTTCCTCCCGGGGGAGCAGAAACTCCCCAGCGACCTGGTTGCAGAATTGCTCGATTGCGAGTTCGCCAAGCCCGCCACTCACTCCCGTTTCACCTAGCCAAATGTGGGCAAGTTCGTGCAGCAGAGTGAAGGACCACGCAGCTTTGGAGTCGTGATCGTTGATGACCACAAATGGTGCAATCTCATCCGCCAACGCGAAACCTCGGAACGTCTCAGGATCAATGGCTGAGTGGTGGCTCCCGAGGTCGCCTTTCAGCAGTACGAAGATTCCGACCATTTCAGCGCCGCTCCGGAGCAGCCCGAAGGCTTCTTGAGGGGATGACCGCGTGTGAAAGTCGCGGGAGCCAATCTTAATGGTGTTTTGAATTGATGAGACAACCGCCGACACTCCGCCAGACATCTTCACGGATCCGACGAAGGGCAGACGAACAGCTTCTTCCTCATCCTCCAACGCCTCACGGATCAAGCTCTGCCGCGCACGCACATCCCGAATCAAAGCTTCCAAGAGTGCATCGTTGTCCGGAGAGTAGCCTTCGGGAAGCGTGCGAAAATCTTGGCCGTGGTCGCCACGGCGGGGCGGTGCCGACATGTAAAACGTCAGGAGTGGCCGGCGGTACTGCTTGGCCATCTTTAGCAGCATCGGCCGGGTCGGTACCGCTTCGGTGTTCGATTCAAGTGCCTGAAGACGTTCAACGGGTGAAAGACCCCGCGCCGGCCCGAGCCGAAGCTTGTGGACAGCCTTTTCGACCGTGAAACCTGCCGTTTCACGAGCCCAGCGTAGTATGCGCGGATTGACCCTCGGCATCTCTTGTACTATCGCAGGATGTCACACGGACAGTAAAGGTGAGGAACTGCCCGTTGACCGCCGACGATTGAGCTTGACTCCGAGTTCGGGAGTTGTTGAGGCGACCCAATGAACGCTGCTGCGCCGTTCAGATCGGGGCTTGCTTCAGCGGCTAGCCGACCTGCTCCACGGTGCTCACCGCTCGAACCCTAGTCGGCTTTCGGGCGCGACCTCGGACTGATGCCCTCAACCATCTTCGTTACGGCATCTGCCACCTCTCGCGGCAGTCGGATCTTATACTCGGTTCCGTTCAGCGTCTTGACGGCATTGCCGAGCATTCCGCGCCAGGGGTGCCGGGTTGAGTTTAGATAAAAAACCGGACCCCCCGGTTGCGTCAACGGTGCCAGGGTCTCTCTCGGGATTTTCTTCCCGACGCGCATGTCGGATCCCACGAAAACGTAGGCGTCCGCTTCTCTGTCATCCCCTAGCTGCTCGGCTAACAGGCTGGCAAGGAACTCCTGTTCCTTCGTCTTGCCGAGCTCGTCAAAGTTGACCGTCGCGGGGGTTAATCCGCCTAGCCCCTCGCCCAGCGCAGGAAAGTTGATCGAGTGGGCGTAGTCCTGCTGGTAGAGGATCTGTTGGTCTTCGAGGCTGAATGCTATCACGGAGAATTCGACGAGCGATGGGTTCCGCGAAAGGCTCCGCAAAATGGCGATCAGGCGCGAATATTGCCACAGCCGTATCGTCACTTGCCGTCGCCGCCGAACGTCCATGCTCACCAGCAGTTTGATGCGTAGCTTCTTGTCGGCGAGCCCGCCGCGAACCGACATTTCGTCGCGAAAAAGGAAGACAACCGACGGCGCCACTTCGCCTGGTCCCAGGGCCATCGGCATGCCGCGGTCTTTCTTGGAAAGCTTGGCCTCGACCGTCCAGCTTGCGCTGCAAAAGCGTCCGAAGCGGTCGCGCAGTTGCCACTGAATATCGTATTTGCCCTCGCCTAGCGCCAGCGAGCCGCTGAGCTCAACCGAGCCTCGCTGTGGCGGAATAGCCCGGGTCTGAAACTCCCGATCGAACGAAACCGCTTCGCGCCCCTCTACCGAAATCGGCCGAACGGTTACAGTGACCAGCAGCTCGTTCGGAGGGCCGACTAGGTCCCGAACCGGGACCTCGATGAAGTATCCCGAGAGAAAGCTGAACTGGAACCCCAAGAACGGCCTAAAGGCCCGTGCTCTGCACCGGATCTGCGCCGGCGTGGGGACGTCCACTGGAAAGGTCCCGTCAAGAAAGGGCGGAACGGCGTCAGCGGAAGGGTCTGTGTCGGTAGAAGAGCTTGTGTCTGTAGAAGAGTTTGAGTTGGTGGAGGAGTTTGCTCCCTTGGAGGAAGTCGGCGGCGAATCCGTTTGGGACCTGGCCTGCGGCGCCGGCAGAAGAGCCGTTAGCGCGATCGCAACGGCGAGTTGTCCCAGACTCCCTGATTTTCTCCGAACGTTCATTTGACGTTCCTAGACCGCCATCTTCATCTCGCACCCGACAGCACAACTGACTCAACCCAGCCGGCCACTCCGTGAGAAAACGCCGTGAGAACACGCGGGCTGGTTGCAGCGGTGACCCTCATGTTCTCTTGATATTGCCATACGGCACACCGCCAAGGGGTGTTCACAGCTACACCAGCCGAGTTGGGTGGGTTCGCACCGGATCCTATTGGCTTAGCCCGTTTTGGCGGATTCATGAAACCAGTCGCGGCAGTCGACAATTCGTCCAGCGGACTCTGCCTTGCGCTGAAGTCCCGCAGCACCGCGGGTTTGCGTAACGCCTTCGCAGGCAACCAGAATCCTTACCGACCGGTTGTGGACAGCGCTCCGAAGTGTATTTGCTACGATCAAGCTTGTTCCTGTGTCTGGCGCGACGGTGAAAACGCGCCATCCCATCTGCGCTCACGCCTTGATCGCGGGATTGCTGGAGCGGGCCGCTTGGGCAGTCCCCGATTTTTTCACCCCTTCCAGGCCCCAATTCTTACCGCGTCGGACAGGGCGAGAAATAGAAAGTTTCAGATGCCAGAAAAGAAATACAACCCGAAAGAACTAGAAACAAGGTGGGAGAAGGTTTGGGCCGAATCCGACATTTATCGCACGGACGAGGACCTCTCCAAGCCCAAATACTACGTGCTCGAAATGCTGCCCTATCCCAGCGGCACGCTCCACATTGGCCACATCCGCAACTACTCGATCGGTGATGCGCTAGCGCGCTACAAACGGATGCGGGGGTTTCGCGTGCTCCACCCGATGGGTTGGGACTCCTTTGGCCTGCCGGCGGAAAACGCGGCGATCAAAAACAAGCGGGATCCCGGTGAGTGGACCAAATTCAACGTCGAGGAAATGAAGCGTCAACATCGGCGTTTTGGTTTCAGCTACGACTGGTCCACCGAGATGTCGAGCTGCGAGCCCGAGTACTACCGCTGGAACCAGTGGTTCTTCCTCAAGATGCACGAAAGGGGCCTCGCCTATCGCAAGAAGGCCCTGCTGAACTGGTGCAGCGAATGCCAAACCGTGCTCGCGAACGAACAAGTGGTTGATGGCTGTTGCTGGCGTCATGAAGACACGCCGGTCGAGCAGCGGGCGCTGGATCAATGGTTCCTGAAGACCACATCGTATGCCGACGAGTTGCTCGAAGATCTGGAGGAGCTCAAAGGGGGCTGGCCTGACCGTGTTGTGACGATGCAACGCAACTGGATCGGCCGCTCCGTAGGCACGCATGTCGATTTTCGCCTAGAAGAGACTGGTGAAAAGATTCGCGTTTTCACAACCCGCGTCGACACGATTTTCGGCGCGACCTGTGCGATCTTGGCTCCGGAGCATCCCTTAGTGGAGCGTTTCGGAATTGGCGAACAAGCGAGCGAAATGATCCGGTCGCGCGCGGCACAAGCCCCAGCCGATCTCGAGAAGGAAGGCTTCTTTACCGGGCATTACGCCATCAATCCATACAACGAAGAACGCGTGCCGCTCTGGGTCGCCAACTTTGTTCTGATGGGGTACGGCGCGGGGGCCATCATGGCGGTTCCGGCCCACGACCAGCGCGATTTCGAGTTTTGTAAGAAATACGGCATTGCGATCACGCCGGTGATTCGGCCTGTTGACGGTGAGCTGGCGGACGCCGCGACGATGGAAGAAGCTTTCGGGGAATACGGTGTTGTCGAGGATTCTGGGTCCTTCAGCGGGCTACCGACTGCTGAAGCCAAGGAGAAAATGACCGCTTGGGGCGCTGAGCGGGACTTCGCCGAAGGCGCGATTACTTATCGCCTGAAGGATTGGGGCATTTCGCGTCAGCGCTACTGGGGTACTCCGATTCCTATGATTCATTGCGGAGAGTGCGGAACGGTGCCGGTACCGGAAGACCAACTGCCTGTCTTGCTTCCGGCGAATGTCGAGCTTACCGGCACGGGGCAGTCTCCGCTTTGCAGTGTCGAGGAATTTGTCAACGTCGACTGTCCCAAATGCGGTGGCAAGGCTCGGCGCGAGTGCGACACGATGGACACCTTTGTCGACTCCTCCTGGTATTTCTACCGCTATTGCGATCCGAAGAACGACAAAGCGCCCTTCGACCCGGAAAAAGTCGCCGCCTGGTTTCCGATCGATCAATATATCGGCGGCGTCGAGCACGCCGTGCTGCATCTGATCTATGCGCGGTTCTTCACTAAGGTCATGCGCGATTTAGGCTTGATCACGTGGAACGAGCCGGCGAAGCGTTTGTTTACGCAGGGTATGGTCATTCACGACGGCGTGAAGATGTCGAAAAGCAAGGGCAACGTTGTCGGAGCTGATGAAGCTGCCGAGCAATACGGCGCGGACACTGCGCGCCTCTTCTGCTTATTTGCCGCTCCTCCGGAAAAGGACGTCGACTGGCGCACCGCCGGGGTGGATGGCATGTTTCGCTTCCTGAGCCGCGTCTATCGCTTTGTCACACGGCACGCTGATGTTGCCTGTGCCGGCGAAGACAGCTCTCGGGGTGAAAACGGCGCTCCCGGTGAAAACAGCGGTCCGGCGAACGATGCGGATAGCGCGATTCTGAGAAAGCTTCATCAGACGATTCAAAAAGTGACCAGCGATTTTGAAACGCGTTGGCACTTCAATACCTCGCTGGCTGCCGTCATGGAGCTGACGAATGACCTCTACACACGCGAGGCGGAGCTGTCGCCCGGTTTGTTACGAGATGTCCTGCCGAAGCTCGTCTTGCTGCTGGGACCGTTTGCGCCCTACTTGGCCGAAGATCTCTGGGAAGAGTTGGGTCAGAAGGGGCCTCTGCTGCATGTCGCCTGGCCCGAGTTCTCTCCGGAGTTGGCGAAAGAGAACGAGGTTCAGGTCGTGGTTCAGGTGAACGGGAAGCTGCGTTCGCGGCTGGGGGTGGCGCGTGGCACGGAAAGAGCCGAACTGGAACGCCTCGCCAAGGAAGATACCAAGGTCGGTCCCTACCTCGAGGGGAAAACGATTCGCAAAGTGATCGTGGTGCCGGATAAACTGGTCAACTTCGCGGTGGGGTAAGATTGACTTCCGTGAGCCGTGTCATCCGTGGACCCAAGCCCGAAAGCCGCCGCCATTCTCAACCCGCGAGCCGCCGGTGGCCGTGGAGCGAAACTCTGGCCCAAAATCTCAGCGGCTCTTGAGCAGCGGCTGGGAAGCGTCGAGATCCTCTTTACCGAGCGCCCCGATCACGCCACTCAGTTGGCGCGACAAGCCTTGGCACAGGGCTACGACCTCATCATCGCCGTGGGCGGAGATGGCACGGCGAACGAAGTCGTCAACGGCTTCCTCAAAGACGACGAACCCGTTAACCCAAGCGCTCGGGTGGGTTTCATCCCGGTCGGCACCGGCAGCGACTTGCAGCGGACTCTCGGAATCTCTTCGGATGTTCACGAAGCCGCGGAGACGATCGCCAGCGGTACTCCATGGCCGATCGACGTTGGAAAGGCGACGCTTGTCAGCCATGACGGTGAGCCGCTGAGCCGCTACTTCGTCAATCTGCTCAGCTTTGGGATGGGCGGCGATGTCTCGGTCCGCGCGAAGAAGAATATCTTCAGCGGACTGAGCGGCAATCTCGCTTTCCTCTACGCTACGGTTGCCGTGTTTCTGACCTACCGGGGGAAGAAAGTTCGGGTCGTCCTGGACGGAAGCCCGCTTCCCGATGAGCTGCTGGTCGCCAACATCGCGATCGGCAACGGACACTACCACGGTGGCGGAATGCAACCGTGCCCGCGTGCCGTGATGGACGACGGGCTACTCGAAGTGACGACGATCCGACATCTGGGAATGTTCGAGTTCATTCGCGACCTGCGGGTTCTCTATTCCGACGATATCTATCAGCATCCGAAGGTTGATCATTTTCGAGCTACGAGTATCCGAGCCGAGGCCGACGAAGCCACCCGTATCGAAGTCGATGGCGAGGGGCTGGGACGGTTGCCGCTGGAGGTCACCGTTCTCCCGCGTATCTTGCCCGTGGTCGTTCCCGCCGGGAGCCCGCTGGCAAAGCGCCGACAGTCACCGATTGTTTGACGATTCTTTTCTAGATCTCGTCTAGGAGGACTTTTCTGTGTCTTCCTGTGCCGCGCCTGCTACCGGGCTGAACGTACCCATTAGACCGCGATGTGCATCTAAGCGAATAGGCAAACGAGCCTCTTAAGGGGAAACGAACCATGACACGCGTAAGTTGGGCATTAGTGTTCGCACTGGTTTTGATGACGCCGACGGCTAGTTTTGGCAAGTCGGACAAACCCAAGAAAGCTAAAGAAGACGTCGAGCAGATTGGCGAGCGCAACGTTGGCAAGGGGATTAATTTCTACTCGATCGAGAAGGAGATTGCCCTCGGCAAACAACTGGCCCAACAGATCGACAGCACGGCCAAGATCGTCGACGATCCGGTCATCGCCGAGTACGTCAACCGCGTGGGACAAAACCTTGTCCGGAACTCCGATGCCAAAGTCCCGTTCACGATCAAAGTGATTGACAGCGAGGAGGTCAACGCATTCGCGCTCCCAGGCGGGTTTTTCTACGTCAATACAGGACTTATCAAGCTGGCCGAGGGCGAGGCCGAGCTTGCAGGAGTGATGGCGCACGAAATCGCGCACGTCGCCGCCAGGCACGGCACGAAGCAAGCCAGCCGCGGACAACTGGCTCAGTTCGCCTCGATCCCGCTGATTTTTCTCGGAGGCGGCTGGGGAGCCTATGGCGCGCAGCAGGCGATGTCTCTCGCCATCCCCATGACGTTCCTGAAATTCTCGCGGGGCTTCGAGAAGGAATCCGATCTGCTCGGTGTGCAGTATCTTTACAAGACTGGATACGACCCGACCGCCATGGTGACCTTCTTCGAGCGCCTGCAGGCTAAGGAAAAGAAGAAGCCGGGGACGTTAACGAAAATCTTTCGTTCACATCCTCCGACCGGGAGCCGCATCAAGAACATCCAGCGTGCGATCGACGAGTTGCTGCCGGATCAGCCGCAATACGCCATTTCGACCAGCGAGTTTGCGGAAGTGCGGGCTAGGTTGATCGGCATGCAAGCCCGTTCCAAACCTCAATCCAGTGACCCCAATCGGCCGACGCTGAAGCGCAATCCTTCGGACGGCACAATTTCGGACGAAGATGATCTGGAGGCGGAGGACGGTGACGAGCGGCCGACGCTCAGGCGCCGGATCAGCGACTGAGTGGCGCGGTTCGAATCCCAAGAGGCAGTCTTCAGGTGCCGGCTCCAACGTCGGATCTTGACTTATGAAACCCCTGTCGGCCATGCGCTGACCTGTTGGAGTCGGCAGTATGCCTTATCTTCCCGCGAAATAGGCTCGAAGACGCCCTTGGGGCCGAGCAGAACTCCAGACAGTCAGCGGGCTAGCCTCCGCATTTCAGCCGGAAATCAAGGTTTGCCGGGCCGGCGCCACGGATCGAGAATCGCTTTCCAGAGGCACCACACAGGGTGATATTCTAACTACTTCGACTCAATGCGGCACTTCGAGCAGTTTGCCAGGTATTCTCCAAGTACAAGAGATCTAGGAAAAGCACATGTCAAAGACAACACGCAGGCAATTTGGACGATTTGCGGCCGGTGCGGCAGGCGTTTTCATCGGCGCACCGCTTACCGCTGCCCCCGAGATCAATTCCACGATAAAGGGCGTCACGATCGGTGCACAAAGCTACAGCTTCCGTGACCGCCCGCTTGACGCCGCCATCCAAGGGTTCAAGGATGCGGGCTTGGGCTTGTGTGAGATGTGGCAAGGTCACATGGAAGCCGGTCATGGCAAGGGCGAAGGGGGCCGTGAAGAGTTGCGGAAATGGAGACTCTCCGTATCGCTCGACGAATTTGAGGCCGCCGGCAAGAAATTTCGCGAGGCCGGAATCAATCTCTACGCCTACAACCTCAGCTTCAAGGACGACTTCACTGACGCCGAGATCGAACGCGGGTTCGAGATGGCGAAAGCGCTGGGAGTGAAAGTGATGACGGCTTCCGCAAACGTTAGCACGGCGGCTCGCATCGACCCGTTTGCCAAGAAACACAAAATGCGAGTCGGCATGCACAACCACTCGCGTATCCACGAAAACGAGTTCGCTACTCCGGACGACTTCGAGCGTGCGCGCAAGGGGAAATCGGACTACATCGCTATTAATCTGGACATTGGGCACTTCACGGCGGCCAACTTTGACGCAGTTGATTACATCCGCAAACATCACGACGACATCGTCACACTACATCTCAAGGATCGCAAGAAGAATCAGGGCGACAACGTGCCATTCGGACAGGGCGACACCCCGATCAAGGAAGTCCTGGCGCTATTGAGACAAAGAAAATCGACTCTTCCCGCAAACATTGAGTACGAATACAAGGGCGCGGATTCGGTCGACGAAGTTCGCAAGTGCTTTCAATATTGCAAACACGCGCTGGAATCCTAGGGCAAGCTATGACGCTTGGCCGGCGCACTGATCCATTCCATCGGACCATTCGTTGAACGGCTGGCCCTGCGCTTCCGCCTGACCCGGTTCCCGCGATTTCAGAAGACGATGTTTTTGCGAATCCAAATCTCCTGACTGTTCCGCCCAATTGACGCCTTTCACGGTGATGTCATAGCGGGAGCCGTCGCTGCGGACGACCAGGCCGTTCTCGCCGAGATACCAAAAGCAAAATTCGAGCTGCTCTTTGGGCGTGTCCGTCATTTCCTCCAATTCGCGCAGCGTCAACCCTCCTTGGCGAGGCTCGCGCATCTTCTTGGTGTAGAGAAGTGATATCACTCTCTGCCTCTGGCGGCGCTCTGCATCGACTCCGTCCGCCGCTTCCGACCTATTTGAGACTTTCCGTCCTTGACGCTGCTTGACCCCGTAGTCGGCGTCGTAGGAGGCTCTCTCCGTGGGATTGCCCAGCACGCGGTAGGCTTGCAAGACTTGCTTGAAGGTTTCTTCGTCGCCGCTATCGGAGTTATCGGGATGGTATCGCTGAGCCAGCAGACGATATACCTTTTGGATCATTTCGAGGTCGGCATTCGGGCTGACTTGAAGGACCTCGTACAGATCGATCTCGCCGTCTGCGTTTTTCGCCTCGGGGCCGCTAGCCCGAGTCTTTCCAGCGGAAAACTCCTGGAACACGAGCCCCAGCCGGAAACTGCTTTCACTCGTGCTTGCGCAATGGACGACATGTGCCGAGCGTTTCTTTGCGCCCACACGGTTCTGATCGGAATTTGCGCTGCCGATCGAAACCAGGCAACCGATGCTAACGGGCGCGGCGGTCTTCACGCGCAGGCCCCATTCGCTGAAGTCGACAAGTTCGGCGGCGATTTCAGCCAGCAGGACGCCGTCTTCGTGAAGCCCGATCTTAAGTTGGGTCCCGCCGGCCATCTGGCGGCGGCCGGACGTCCTGCGCTCACTTGGCCTACTCATGACTGCCTCCCTTATCGGCCGCAAGGAAAACTTTTCGAGCGATGCCGGTGTGGGTGGCGAGTCTCGCTGGATGCGATCCTAAGGGCGGAACTCCACGGATTTCTCGCCACTCACCAAAGGATAAGTGAAAAATCTGGACTGCGTCACGACAAAGCGATGCTGTCCGTCGTTGCGGCGCAAGGGACACTGCGAGGGGCGGCTAGGGGAACTAGGAGGGGGGCACGGGCAAGCGGTCAACCGAGTGAATCATGCCTCGCCACCGGCCGATGACGTCGCCGAGGCGCTCTCGGCCTCAGGTGCCGCGAAACGATAGCCTACTCCGGCCTCGGTGAGAAGGTATCTTGGCTTGGACGGTTCAGGTTCGATCTTCTTTCGGATATGCCCCACGTGAACCCGAATGGTTTGCACATAGTCGCCGTGGCGCGCGCCCCATACCTTCTCCATGACTGCTTTTGGAGTGACAACGGTATTACGTTTCAGCACAAGGAAGGCAAGAATGTCGAATTCCGTTCGCGTCAACCGGATCTCGCGACCGTCCCGTGAAACGCGTCGCCAAGCAAAGTCAATGTGCAACTCCCCGCACTGCAAGACGGCCCTTGACGGAGGTGACTCTAGCGTGCGGCGCTCCAGAGCTCGAACCCTAGCCCTTAGTTCTTGGGGACGAAACGGCTTCGTGAGGTAATCGTCGGCCCCTAAGTCAAGGGCCTCGACGACGACATCCTCTTCGTCGTGTCCAGAGAGGATGAGAATCGGGCCTTCGAACCACGTTCTCAACCGGCGGCACACTTCCAGTCCAGAAACGGCCGGCAGCGTAAGATCCAGTACAACCACATCGGGGGCCTGCTTCGCCGCAGCCTCCAGAGCCTGTTCGCCGTCTTGAGCGAGCACAACCGTATGGCGGTCGGCCTCAAACACTCCCTAAACGAGTCGCAGCACCGCATCGTCGTCGTCTACAACAAGAATCTTGAGCGATTTCTTTAGCGCGGGCATGGCGCTTTTTAGCCGTTAAGACAATTACTGACTCAACAATACCATAAGCCCGTGTCCAGGTATCGAAATGTTCGGGAATGCTTCGCGATTAGGCAGAAATATAAACGGGCATCTAGGGGTTGCGAAAGTCGGCCGCCCCGCATCGGTTCTGCGACCTTGCACGCTCATGAGCCGCAATCTCGGCCTGAACTTCCGACAACGGCACTTCGATCGCGGCCCGGAACTCGCAAAGACTATTTCAGGTAGATGGGTATCCGGTTGACTCAGGTAGCCCCAATATCTTGTGGTTTGGGGATTTTCTTGGGTTCTGTAACCGGGTGAACAATCATCTTGTAAGTCGCGGGATCCACGGCTACCGCCTGCTGGACGAGCCGATAAGAGTTTGCCGCGGCTTTTGGATTTGCGGCGGTTGAAACGGAAGGTGAACTCGTCCAGGTAGTAGTCCAGATGTTTGTGGCTCACGGCGCCCTGATGGGTGCCCAGCAGCCAGCGCTTGAGCAGTGACATCACGCGGTGGACGCGGGGCATCAATTCCGACGCGGACTGCTCCTGCCTGCTGACAACTGTGACCTGATGGACGTAGCCTTCCTTTTTCAACCCGGAGTAACCGGGCCAGCCGTCGGTATGCACCACGCTGCCCGGCTCGATGCACTCCTCCACGAAAGGCAACAGGCTCTCGCCCGAGGCATCCTCGATTCTCTTCATGCGAATCCGGCCGATACCCCGCCCATCCTCTTGAGCGGCTACTGCGATCAATGCTTTGTTTTTCAGGTTTCGGCCCCGCAGGCCCTCTTCGAGCCCGCCCCAGTAGCTTTCATCGACTTCCACTGTCCCGGCCAGCAAATCCCGTCCCGGCCGCACCATCGCGCGCCGCATTTTGTGCAGCCAGGTCCAAGTCGTTTCGTACCTGTTGAGCCCCAACACTCTTTGAAGTCCCAAAGCGCTGGCTCCGGTTTTTTGGGTGGTGACCCACCACATCGCACGAAACCACAACGGCAAAGGGCTGCGCGTGTCCTGAAAGATGGTCCCGGCGGTCACCGAGGTTTGGCGCCCACACGCAGCGCACTGCAGCAGCACTTTTCGCAAAGGCCACGACTTTCCACAACCGCAACCCGGACAGCGGAAACCGTCCGGCCAGCGCAGCCGGAACAGATACTCCCGGCAGGCCTCCTCACTGCTAAAACGGGCCTCGAACTCTGTCAGGTTCTGAGGGTAATCTTCCATCTGCCGGCATACTACATCTTGGGGCTACCTGAGTCAACCGGATACCCATCTTCAGGTATTTATCCAAATCTGCGTGAAGCAGGGCGTCGATTTCGGGGCGGGATAGATCTTCCAACGTCACGACAGTCGCCGGTGAGTCGATTCTTTTCTCAGGGGTCTCGCCATTGAGCTTCGCTAGCACCGTTTGACTGCTTCATAGCCGATCTTGAAAGGGTCTTGGACTACGAGAGCGTCAATCGCACCGGACTTGAGGTCTTTTTCGATCGAATCGGAATAATCGAAACCGACGAACTTGATCTTTCCATCCTGGCCGCGCCTCTTCAGAGCCTGAGCAACTCCGACGGTCGCCGGCTCCGCCGAACCGAACATACCGTCGAGGTCCGGATGCGCGGTCAGCATGTTTTCGGCAACGGCAAGCGCTTTCGCTCTGTCCGACATGCAGAATTGCTCAGCCACAATCTGAATATCGGGAAAGTCTTTGCCGAGGGTGTCTTCGAAGCCCTTTTCGCGCTGAGTCGTCGAAGCGCTGCCTGGAATCATTTTCACGATAGCGATCTTGCCTTGGGAGCCGAGGATCTCGGCGAGTTTCTTGGCGGCCAGCACACCCGCGTTGTAGTTGTTGGTAGCGACAAAAGAAACGTAGTTTTCCGTGTTGATTCCAGAATCAAAGATCGTCAACGGAATGCCTTCGCGGGCGGCGCGCTCGACAACCGCAACCAAAGCCGTTGGTTCGGTTGGAGCCATGACGATTCCGTCCAGACGGGCGTTGATCATGGAATCAACGATTTCAATCTGGCGAGAGAAATCCGTCTCCTGCGGCGGACCTTTCCATTCGATGTCGACATCAGCCTCACGGGCCGCTGCTACGGCGCCGGCATGAACACTCTGCCAGAACACATGGGCGACCGCTTTGGGTACGACACCGATTCGAGTGCGGTTCGAGCGGTTGCACGCCGCGAACAGAACTCCGGTCAGGATCACTATCGCTACCACCTGAATTATGCACTGCCGGTGCACCTGGTGAGGGCTGAGCCGCCAGGAACCATTTGGGGACCCCCGAAAACATGGGGTAAAAAGGTAGGCTGGCAAAGATTTCAGCTTCGCCAGTCAACCCCAAGGAGGTCACCCAAATGGTTACCAAACGAAAACAGCATAGCTCCCGAAGGCCCGTCAAACAAGGCCCCGGCGCGAGGGCCCCGCGGCCCAATAAAATCGGGGCTGCCACGCCCTATCACTTCCGTGGCAAGAATCTGACTCCCTACGGCGGCTTGCTGCCCGTCGCCACCCTGCTCGCAAAACTCGGCTTCCAAGCGCTGCTGGAAGAAACCCTCACGACCAAACGGATCACCCGAGCCATGAGCCCCTACCAGTTCGTGCTGGCCCTCGTGCTCGGCCTCTATGTCGGCTTTGCGTGGCTCAACCAACTCCGCTTCATCGCTCGCGACCCCATCCTGACCGGCATCTTGCAAGTGACGCGTCTGCCGCCGCAGTCCACGCTGTGGCGCTTTCTGGCCTCGCTGCACCTCAACGTGGCGAAGCAGATCCTTTCCATTCAGCGCCAGCTGCGGGAACGAGTCTGGGCCGCGGCCCACGTGAAGTTGGAGACGGTGACGCTGGACACCGACACCACCGTGCATACCCTCTACGGCCGCCAGATGGGCGGGCGCAAGAGCTACAACCCCAAGAACAAGGGCAAGCGCAGCTACCAGCCGATACTGACCTTCCTGGCCGAGACGCGCGAATACCTGATGGGCGGGTTGCGCAACGGCGACCGGCCCACGGGCCGACAGATCGCCGCCCACCTCGAGAGCGCTTTCCGGACTTTGCCGGGCGGCGTGAAGAAAATCCTGGCGCGGGCCGATTCCGGCTTTTATTGCTGGGAGGCGGTGGAGGCCTATGAAAAGGCGGCTTGTCAGTTCGTCATCGTGGCGCGCAAAACGCGGCGCCTGGTCGAGCGCTTGCAGCAAGCAGAATGGAAACCCTCCCCCCGCTCCGACGCGGACGCGGAATGCGAATTCCTCTACCAACCGCAAGGCTGGGCGCGGGCCTGCCGTTTCCTGGCGCTGCGTTACGAAAACGAGCCCAAGGCCGGCGCGGCCGAGCAATACCAGTTGTTCGCCACCAGCGCTTACACCTACCGCGTGTTTGTCACCAATCTGGCCGAGCCGATCGCGGCGGTGGTGTGGTTTTACAATCAGCGCGCCGGAGCCGAGAACCTGATCAAGGAGGCCCACAACGACGCCGGGCTGGCGACCCATCCCTCGCGCCGCTTTGACATGAACCGCAATCACTTTCAGTTGGCCATGCTGGCCTACAATCTCAACTGCTGGCTGCTGCTGTTCAACCGCGAAGCCCAGGCCAGCGTGGAGACGCTGCGGCACACCACCCTGGCGACGGCGCGGCTGCGTTTTCTGTTCGTGGCGGCCAAGATCTGGCGGCACGCCGGCAGAACGGGTGTCAGCTACAGCGATCATTATCAGGAAAAGGGCCTGTTTGAACGGCTGATGCGACGGCTGCGGGCGATGGGGCCGCCGGGATCGAGCTTGGCGCCGGTGGTGGAGGGTGCGCTGAGCTGAGGGGCACTCCATGCATAACTTTTCATGCACTCGCCGCAACGTACTGGGAACACGCCGCTTGCCAGCCCGCTTTTGCCCTGCCGGGATCAGGAGGCGGCTCAAACGGGGAGGGAAACAGCAGAAAAGACGACTTGCGAAATCACTGAGTTGACACGAGTGCCGCTATCGCCACAACTCCATCGACGATGGCTACGCCGAATCTGTGCATAATTCAGGTAATATAAGACGCCGCATATTGATTCTTCAGCCTTTCTGCCGTCAGCCCGGGCGGGCCTGATTGTGCTAAGTGGCCGGATGAGGATAAGTCCGGAAACTTCCGAAACCTGCTCACCCCGATCATCCGATTCTATACCGCTTTGACCGCTCAATGCATCCTGCCGGGTGCCTAGGCGCGTGGGCCAATCAGAGTGCGGAATGGCTCGCCGTGAGCCACTGAGCTGGTGCCGGGCTATCCAGTTCAGGCTCCTGATCGAGCAGGCTACACTACCTGTAGGAGGAATGTAGTCCATGCAGCATTCGCAAAGATTTCTCGATCTCGTAAACGACACCAAATCAGGGATTCGTGAGTCCACCGTGGACGACGTCAAGCGGGACACTGCGGCGGGCGCTGAGTTCGTCTTGGTCGATACTCGGGAAGAGTCCGAGTGGGCGGCCGGGCACGCCGCTGGAGCGCTCCATCTGGGAAAAGGAATCATCGAGCGGGACATCGAAGGAGCTGTTCCTGAAATCTCAAAGAAGATCGTCCTCTATTGTGGCGGCGGATATCGCTCGGCATTGGCTGCTGATGCGCTTCAGAAAATGGGCTACACCAATGTCTACTCGCTGGCCGGCGGGTGGCGGGCCTGGAAAGAGGCGGAGATGCCCATAGAGCGCTAGCCCCCGCAATTCCCACCGCATGACGGCCGAGCAGCCAAGCTCGAAAGTTGCCACAGGCCGGACTAGCGTTATTGGCGCAAAGTGGCCTTTTCTCGGCGACTTTCGCTGGTTTTCCGAGCACAACATGGGTTAAAGCTTGATCCCAGGCGCAGCATCTCGAACTTAGGGATGCTCGTAAGTCCTTTTATTACAGTGATCGGGTTACTCTCATGGCAGGGTTTGGCAGATATTGTCAGGTTTTTGCGATTTTCTCCTTTCCCGAGCCCAGCCGGGATTCTCTGTGATCTGCGGATCGGCTCGGCTGCCAGTCAATTGATTCACCCCTTTCAGAATAGCGGCACTATTGCAGATGTCAACCGGCGAGGGAGAAAGTTTGTTGGAAACACAGGGGATATCTTTTTCTAATTCCGTGACCGGCTGTCGGTCTTAGCCTGCGAGGGGGGAAGAGAGGCAGGCTGAAGTTAGAAAAGGCCCGCAAACGGGTCTCGATTGTGGACTCCGCTGGAGCCGCATTCTTTCACTGCCCCTTCCCAGCCGGGGCTCGGGGCCGGGCTGGGAACCGATCCCGGGTCTCCAGCCTTTAACAGGGCAACGAGTTGGATACACCGGTATTTACAGGCGAACTTCCACGATCGTTGCTCCCGCTCCGCCTTCATAGGGCTCGGCTTGGTAGTGGCGCTGGACTTGCGGGTGGGAGGCGAACATTTCCCAAAGTGTTCTACGCAGGACTTGCATGCCGTGCCCGTGAATGATGCGCACGCGGTCAAGATCGGCGACGACTGCATCGTCGAGAAATTTATCCACCTCGCTTCGAGCCTCCTCCGCGGTCCGGCCAATCACGTTGATTTCTGATAGCGATGCCACCGAGCGCGCTTCGGTATGGAGCGTCACTCGGCTGGGCAGACCGGCCGCTGGTTTGTCATCCGGCTCCAAGACGCCGGCAATATCGCTGGCCGAAACGCGCAGCCGCAACTGGCCTGCCTGCACCTCCCAGAGACCGTCGGAGACGCGCCGCAGCACGCGGGCGTTGGCTCCAAGTTTGAGCCGAACGTTGGCGCCTTCTTCAAGTTGTGCCGGGGCCTCCTTGGAAACCCCTTTGTCAGGCGTTCGGCCCAGCGTCTGAGCGGCGGCGGCTTGAAAATCCTCGCGCAGCTCCCGCTTGCGTTGGGACTGGCGCCGCTGAGCTGCCGCGATGGTCCGCTGCCCAGCTCCTTGCTCGGCCAGTGTGTCGAGGGCGGCGCTATGCTCGACCTCAAACTGCTTGAAGCGGGCTTCAAGCTGCCGCTCGAGTTCACGCAGCTTGGCGTTTTCGCGCCTGTCCCAATCGTGGACGAGTTTCTTCTTGCGTTCTTCGAGGCTTTTTTCCGCTGCACGAAGATCGCTGGTCGCCGATTCATATTGCTCGACTTGGCGGCGAAGCTGATGAAGGAAATCGACGGTCTCGGCTTGGCGCGGATCGAGCGCCCGCCGTGCGCGCTCGACGACGGCTTCGGGGAGGCCGAACTTAAGCGCCATATCGAGCCCGGCCGACTGCCCCGGGATTCCCGTCGTCAGCCGGTAATTCGGCGAAAGCGTCTCTTCGTCGAAGCCGACCGAGGCGTTGGTCACGCCCCTATTTGCTGACGCGTAGGCCTTGAGCTCGGGCAGGTGCGTGGAAGCGATCGTAAACCCTCCCTGCTCCCTGAAATAATCGACCAGCGCGACACCGAGCGCGCCCCCTTCATGGGGGTCGGTCGCGGCGCCGAGTTCATCGAGAAGCACCAGAGACCGCGCCGTCGCCCGCTCCATCATGTGCTTGATGCGGGCGATGTGAGCGGAGAAAGTGCTGAGGCTTTCGGCAATGGACTGCGAGTCGCCGATGTCGGCCAGAACTTCCTCAAACCATGGCAGCCGTGCATCGTCGGCGGGAATCGGCAGCCCCGTCTGCGCCATCAGACACGACAACCCGACGGTCTTGAGGATGATCGTTTTGCCGCCGGCATTCGGTCCGCTGATCAGCAGCACGCGATTGCCGCCCTCCAGCGTGAGTGATAACGGGACGACTTTGCTTTTGTCCCCGCCAAGCACGTCTTGCAATAGCGGATGACGCGCGTTCTTCAGCGAGATGGACGCCTTGTCGCCGTCGTCACTAAATACCGGAATACAGCAGTCGAATTCGCGGCCGAAGCGCGCTTTGGCAAAGACCAGCTCCAGTTCCGCCATCGTGAGCAAGGCGCTCTCGATCGCCGGCGCTTCTTGCCGCAATTGCTCGCACATTTCCAGCAGAATGCGATAGACTTCTCGCTGTTCTTCTTCGAGCAGACGAACCAATTGGTTGTTCAGATCGATCGTCGCTAACGGCTCGATGAAGACCGTTTGTCCGCTCGAGCTGGCACTGTGGATAACGCCCGGTACGCTCCCTTTCGAGCCGGCTTTGACGGGCACGACCAGGCGGCCATTGCGAATCGTGACGTAGTCGTCTTGCAGGCTCCCCTGCCCATCGAGGGTCCGGGCGAAACGTTCGAGAGACTGCTGGACCGAGGAGCGATGGTGCTCGATCTGGCGGCGCATTCGCGCCAATGCCGGACTGGCATTGTCGGCGACTTCAGCGTTGGCCAATACCTTCCCGGCGAGCCGGCGCAATAAGGGACGAAACTCTTCCAAGCGCTCGGCGCGGGCGCCAAGCCGGGACCGCCGGCCACTGACCGCGATCAATCGGGAGCGCGCCTCCGACGCCCGTTCCAAAAGCTCGAGCGTGCTATAGATCTCATGCGCCTCAAGGACCGAGCCCCGAACGGGCAGCCGGGCCAGGGGTTGCCGAATGTCCCGCAAGCCCTGGAAACTTGGCGGCGGTTTGGCATCCCGGTCGCGGATCGTCCCCTCGTCTTCGCGGAGCCAGCCCATGGCCTCTCCCAGCTCAGCCAGTGACTCCTCGGCCGCCGCCTGAGAGTCCAGCAGGGGCTCGTTTTCCAGCTCTTGAAGCTGCCACTCACCGAGCGGGCTAAACAGGTAACGTCTTAGCGACGCCACGAGCTGAGGCAGCTCGAGAAGCTCGATTGCTTTGCTGTCCATTCGTTTTTGATTGGGCCATGATCGGGGTCATCGTGTCAAGCCTCGGCCGGGCTCGGCGTGGCTCCTTTGGCTTGGCGCGTCGGCCTTTTCGCTCCATGTGGCGCGACCCTTGTTTTCTGTTTGCGGCTGAGCGCTCAGGGGTGGATACCGCTCCCTTACGGTCGCGGCTCTGAGTGTCGAGTCGCAGAGACCCGCGGCCTTTCGTCGGGCCGCACCGGCCTTTCGTCGGGCCGCACAGGCGGGTGAACTTGATGAAAAGCCGCAGGTCTCTGACGAGCCCTGCGCTACGGGTAGTCAAAAACTACGGCTGTTCACGACGCTTTCGCGAGCGATCAGACGTCGGACGTGGCCCGGCAACCTCAGGCGGCGGTGGGGCGCACTAGGTCCGCTAGGCGCTCGTCGGCGGCTTGCTGGACCTTTTCGATCGAGGCTGACTTGATGTTTTCGTAGCCGCGAATCTGGTCGGGCAGTCTTGCTATCTCGACGGCACGGTCTAGGTTGGCGTCGCTGAGGCTCGCGAGCACCGATTCGATGGTTTCGCGGTACCAGCCGATTAGCTCCCTCTCTTGACGTCGAGCTTTGGCCCACCCGAGCACATCGAGAGCGCTTCCCCGCAGAAACTTGAATCCAGCTAGCAGCCGCAGCAGCGGCCGAAACTGTGGTCCCAAGGCAAGCTTGTTCTTCAGGCCCAGAGCCCTGAGCACGGGCGGGTGAAGATGATAGATGATCTTTCGCGGCGACTCGAATGTGTCGCGATACTGCTGCTCGAAGGCGGGGTCGGTCAGCAGCCTGGCGACCTCGTACTCGTCCTTATAGGCCATCAGCTTGTAGAGGTAACGCGCGGTAGCGTCGGCGAGATCGGTGCTTCCTGGGCGGACTCGCTTTTCGGCCTGGCGCACTTGGCCCACAAACGAGCGGTATTCGGCCGCGTATTTCTCGTTCTGATAGGCGCTCAATTCGCCCGCGCGATGGTCGATGAGCTCGTCCAGCGTTTTGATTTCGACTGGTGCTTTCTTGTCGGTTACATACGGCAAGACAGTTGCCGGGTCCTGCTGATACTTTCGTCCCCAGCGAAAAGCGGCCAGGTTGCGGTCGACCGCAACTCCATTCAATCGCAGGGACTCCTCGATGGATTCAGCACTGATCGGCAACAGACCGGCCTGGTAGGCGACCCCCATCAAAAGGATGTTCGATTGCAAATGGCTACCGAACAGCTTCTCGGCGAGTTTCGAGGTGTCGAGCAAGATATTTCGCTCGGCAATGGTCGAGCGATTAATGACGTGAAGGAAATGCCCGCCGACCGAGATCACGGTCAAACCCTTGCGCACCGAGTCGGCAGTCGGCGTTTCGTGGCTGTTGATGACGGCAACGGTTCGCTCGGGGTGGGCGCGCTTGATATTTGTGGCGGCGGCGGCTCCCATGACGTCGAAACCAAGCAAAAGATCGGTGGCCGCATAGCTGACGCGGTTGGCCGCCTCCAGCGGCTCGGCGCTGATCGTCAAGTGCGAGACGACTGCCCCGCCCTTCTGAGCCAGCCCGGTTTGATCGAGCGTGATCGTGTGGAACCCGTCGAGCAATGCCGCCGTCGCGAGCAGGGCGTTCATAGTGACGACGCCGGTACCGCCGATTCCCGGCATCAAGACATGGTAGGGACCGTCGAAAGCGACCCTTTGCGCTGGTTCCTCGATCACTGCATCCGGCAAGTCGGGCAGGGGCTTTCGTTTCAGATCGGTGCCCTCGTCGATCATGACCGAAACGAATGAGGTGCAATCCCCGGTAGCGCAAGAATAGTCGGCGTTGCAGGAAGACTGATGAACCCGCGTCTTGGCCCCGAACTCGGTTGCAACCGGATGCAGCGAGACGCAATTCGATTGCGTGACACAATCTCCGCAACCCTCGCACACACGCTCGTTGATCATGATCCGCCGGACAGGTTGGGGCATCCGCCCACGATTGCGGCGGCGGCGTTTTTCTGCCGCGCACATCTGGTCGTAAATCATGACGGTGACGCCGGGATGGCCGCCCAGCTCGGCCAGCACGTCTTCTAAGTCCTCACGCGGGCGAACGTCGGTCGCATCCGCCAGTTGCGAGCGGTCTTCATAGCGCGAGAGATCGTCGGTGACCAAGACGATTCTGCGCGCCCCGGCAGCGTGCAGCTCGCGCGTCAACGCCGGAATCGGCAACCCTCCGGCAACTTCCTGTCCCCCGGTCATGGCAACCGCGCCGTTGTAGAGGATCTTGAAAGTAACGTTGACTCCGGCGGCGATCGCGGCGTTGAAAGCCATTCTCCCGGAATGGAAGTAAGTCCCTTCGCCGATGTTCTGGAAAATGTGCTCCCGCTCGGTAAATGGCGACATGCCAATCCAGGCGGCGCCCTCGCCCCCCATTTGTGCCAGGTAGGCGACACCTCGGTTGTCCTTGAAGCGGGCGGCCATCCCATGGCAACCGATGCCGCCACCGGCGATCTGGCCATCGAGCAGAATCGTCGAGCGGTTGTGCGGGCAGCCTGAACAGAACGTCGGTGCGCGTGGAGCAACCTCCCGGCCGCTGGTGTCCGGCGTTTCGCGCTCGGCGATCTGTGCCAGGCGGCGCTCGATGGCCGGTGTCACTTCGAGCCAGCGGGCAAGTCCCTGGGCCACAATTTCGGCATCCAACTCGCCATCGGCGGGAAACAGGGGCCGGCCATCGGGATCATTCTTTCCGTAGATCGCCGGACGCGGGTTGGCGTTGAAGAGCAGGTCCCGCAACTGCATCTCGATGAAACTGCGTTTCTCCTCAATGACGAGTACTTGATGAAGCCCCTTGGTGAACTCGTCAATGATCGAGGACTCGAGCGGGTAGACCATGCCGAGCTTCAGGATGCGAATGCCCGATCGCTCCAAGGCTTCGTCATCCACTCCCAGATTCCGCAGCGCGCTCATCACGTCGTAGTAGGCTTTGCCGGCCGTGATGATGCCGAGCTTGTCGTCCCGATGCGAGACCTTGATCACGTTGAGACGATTGGCGCGGGCAAACTCACGCGCGGCCACCAGGCGCTTGTAGTGAAGTTCTTTTTCGAGTCCCAGTGAGATCGGCACGATCAGACGGGGCTTCATGACCTTCTCGTAGGGTACGCCGTCGATGATCAGCTCGGGCTCGATTGTCGGGCAACGGTCCGGTGAGACCTCAAGCGTGCCACCACCGTCGCAAACGTCGGTGGCGAGCTTGAGGCCTGTCCAGGCGCCGGTGAAGCGCGACATGGCGATGCCGTAGAGGCCGTAGTCGAGGATTTCTTGGGGACTGCCGGCCGTCAGCGCGGGGATCGCGAAATTGTAGAACGACAGCTCGCTTTGGTGCGGGATCGTGGAGCTTTTCGACACGTGGTCGTCACCGGCCAGGGCAAGCGCTCCGCAGTGTTTGCCGGTGCCGGCCAAGTTGGCGTGGCGCAGGACATCCCCGCTGCGGTCGACGCCAGGACCCTTGCCGTACCAGATGCCGACGACGCCGTCGACATTGGTATCCGGCATCAACTGATGGATCTGGCTGCCCATGACGGCGGTCGCGGCGAGATCCTCATTCACGCCTGGAACGAAGTGGATATTGTGCTGGTCGAGGAGGCGCTGAGCGCGCTGCAGGGCGATGTCGTAGCCGCCCAGAGGCGAACCTTCGTAGCCGGAAATGAAGGCGCCCGTTCGCAGGCCGGCGCGCTGGTCGCGGCGCATCTGTTCGATGGGGAGCCGCACGAGCGCTTGAATGCCGTTGACGTAGACGACGCCTTCTTCCAATGTATATTTGTCGTCGAGGGTGAACGGTCGCGTCATGGGTGGGTTGATTGTTCTTTACTTTACAAGAAGCGGGGATCGGAGAAACGCTGGAGTTGTCCCAGGCAGGATGATTCTGGCTGGCGAGATGGTTCCAACGCGTTGAGAAATCAAGGCGCACCGTTCCCCATATCCGCGCTGAGTTTCCGGTTTCAGTCCGACTTCGAACGCTCAAACGGGATCATTGCACCAGATGCGTTGACACTGTCGCTCGGCAAACCCGTATTCATCCGGCGCGTCTGCAAACGCCGCATCAGGATCGTAGCCAAAGCGTAAGAACGATTCGGCGCGTAGTCGCCATGCAAAAACAGCAAACTCATCTGCTAGCGCATCAGCGATCGGATGAACCGTTACCAGTCCAGCGGTTTGCGTAAAGTGTCGCGGATCTCTTACAGCCCACATCGATTTCGTTGTGCCGGGATACGGAAACTTCCGATCATATATGTGGTGTACCGACCACCCGTGGTTTCCGTTCCGTGTCGGGCGCTCGCCACTTGCAAGCAGGTAAGCCGCGACCGCTGGACCGTTCCCGCGACCATCGGGCTTGATTCCGCGCTCGCGGAAGGGAGACTTTAGCGTTTCAGGGTACCGGTGATATTTGCGTTTCCGATCAGAGTTAGGTACACGGTCACAAGAAGACCAGAGGAGTTCCGCCCGTTCCGGCCACTTCACGAATGAGTCTAGGTTTTCGTTTACTTCGAGGATCACGCGGCGGTGAGCCTGTTCAGAAATCGAGGCAACTTCGGCTTCGACCCAACCGGGGGAGGTCTTCTAACCGGCAGGATTGCATTCCGATATTGTAGCCCGTAGCCGCCTGTTCAGCGACGCCAATAGTAGCTTCAGTAGTAGGCGTAGGAGAGTCTTCTTGGTTTCTCCTTGCAAAGAACCTGTGTCACTGTAGCCCCGGGGCTCACGCTCGGCGCTCTCGCGGTGATTCCGCTAGAATCGTGTGTTGCCTGGCTTGACCGAACCGTTTGCCACGAAGCGGAGGATGTCTCGGTGCAAAGCAGTAAGATCGCACCTGAATTATGCACAGATTCGGCGTAGCCATCGTCGATGGAGTTGTGGCGATAGCGGCACTCGTGTCAACTCAGTGATTTCGCAAGTCGTCTTTTCTGCTGTTTCCCTCCCCGTTTGAGCCGTCTCCTGATCCCGGCAGGGCAAAAGCGGGCTGGCAAGCGGCGTGTTCCCAGTACGTTGCGGCGAGTGCATGAAATTTTATGCATGGAGTGCCCCTCAGCTCAGCGCACCCTCCACCACCGGCGCCAAGCTCGATCCCGGCGGCCCCATCGCCCGCAGCCGTCGCATCAGCCGTTCAAACAGGCCCTTTTCCTGATAATGATCGCTGTAGCTGACACCCGTTCTGCCGGCGTGCCGCCAGATCTTGGCCGCCACGAACAGAAAACGCAGCCGCGCCGTCGCCAGGGTGGTGTGCCGCAGCGTCTCCACGCTGGCCTGGGCTTCGCGGTTGAACAGCAGCAGCCAGCAGTTGAGATTGTAGGCCAGCATGGCCAACTGAAAGTGATTGCGGTTCATGTCAAAGCGGCGCGAGGGATGGGCCGCCAGCCCGGCGTCGTTGTTGGCCTCCTTGATCAGGTTCTCGGCTCCGGCGCGCTGATTGTAAAACCACACCACCGCCGCGATCGGCTCGGCCAGATTGGTGACAAACACGCGGTAGGTGTAAGCGCTGGTGGCGAACAACTGGTATTGCTCGGCCGCGCCGGCCTTGGGCTCGTTTTCGTAACGCAGCGCCAGGAAACGGCCGGCCCGCGCCCAGCCTTGCGGTTGGTAGAGGAATTCGCATTCCGCGTCCGCGTCGGAGCGGGGGGAGGGTTTCCATTCTGCTTGCTGCAAGCGCTCGACCAGGCGCCGCGTTTTGCGCGCCACGATGACGAACTGACAAGCCGCCTTTTCATAGGCCTCCACCGCCTCCCAGCAATAAAAGCCGGAATCGGCCCGCGCCAGGATTTTCTTCACGCCGCCCGGCAAAGTCCGGAAAGCGCTCTCGAGGTGGGCGGCGATCTGTCGGCCCGTGGGCCGGTCGCCGTTGCGCAACCCGCCCATCAGGTATTGGCGCGTCTCGGCCAGGAAGGTCAGTATCGGCTGGTAGCTGCGCTTGCCCTTGTTCTTGGGGTTGTAGCTCTTGCGCCCGCCCATCTGGCGGCCGTAGAGGGTATGCACGGTGGTGTCGGTGTCCAGCGTCACCGTCTCCAACTTCACGTGGGCCGCGGCCCAGACTCGTTCCCGCAGCTGGCGCTGAATGGAAAGGATCTGCTTCGCCACGTTGAGGTGCAGCGAGGCCAGAAAGCGCCACAGCGTGGACTGCGGCGGCAGACGCGTCACTTGCAAGATGCCGGTCAGGATGGGGTCGCGAGCGATGAAGCGGAGTTGGTTGAGCCGCGCAAAGCCGACATAGAGGCCGAGCACGAGGGCCAGCACGAACTGGTAGGGGCTCATGGCTCGGGTGATCCGTTTGGTCGTGAGGGTTTCTTCCAGCAGCGCTTGGAAGCCGAGTTTTTCGAGCAGGGTGGCGACGGGCAGCAAGCCGCCGTAGGGAGTCAGATTCTTGCCACGGAAGTGATAGGGCGTGGCAGCCCCGATTTTATTGGGCCGCGGGGCCCTCGCGCCGGGGCCTTGTTTGACGGGCCTTCGGGAGCTATGCTGTTTTCGTTTGGTAACCATTTGGGTGACCTCCTTGGGGTTGACTGGCGAAGCTGAAATCTTTGCCAGCCTACCTTTTTACCCCATGTTTTCGGGGGTCCCCAAATGGTTCCTGGCGGCTCAGCCCTCACCAGGTGCACCGGCAGTGCATAATTCAGGTCGCAGGAAACTTATGAAATCGCTTCAACTGGTCGCCCCTCGTACTCTGGAACCCCGGGACACTCCGGATCCCCCCGATCCAGGGCCCGGCGAGGTGCTAGTGCGCATTCGCGCCGTCGGGATTTGCGGCTCTGACATGCATCACTACTTGGAAGGCTCGGTAGCGGGAACAGTGGCCCCTTTCCCGGCGATCTTGGGCCACGAGCCGGCCGGAAAGATTGCCGCCGTAGGGCCTGGAGTCGAGAACCTGAAAACTGGGACTCGCGTCGCCGTCGAGCCGGCAATCACCTGCCGAAAGTGCGCGCCATGCCGCAGTGGACACCAGAACCGCTGCGAAAGCGCTATTTTTCTGGGCGGTTCACAGCAGCCCGGTTTGTTACGGGAATACGCGGTCGTGCCGCAACGCAACGTGGCTCTGATTCCCGACGATATGGACTTCCCGACAGCAACTGTAGCAGAGCCCCTGGCCGTGCTGCTGCATTCGCTCGAGTTGGCCAATCTCCAATTAGGCGAAACGGTGCTGGTCCTAGGCGCCGGCCCGATCGGCTTGCTGGCGGTGGCGGTCTCGAAACTCGCCGGCGCGGGATCCATTGTTGTGGCCGACCAGATACCCGAACGACTTGCCCTGGCAAAGAAGATGGGCGCCGACGTCGCCGTCAACTTTTCGCAAGAGTCGGTAGCGGACGCGGTACGCGATGTGACCGGTGGCAAGGGTGCTCACGTCATTTTTGATGCGGCAGGCAAGCCGGAGTCGATCAATGACGGGCTGGAAGCGGCCCGCGCCGGCGCCCGCATGGTCGTGATCGGAGTTCCCTCCCAGCAGACGGTGCCGGTGAATTTCTGGCGCGGTCTGGACCGCGAAATCACGATCTACGTCCAGAAGCGGTCGAACGGCAACGATCACCTGGCGATTGAAATGTTACATCGCAAGTTGATTGACTCCAGCGCCCTTGTGAGTCACCGATTTCTGTTGGAAGATGGCGCGAAAGCTTTCGAAACCGTTGCTCACTACTCGGACGGGGTCGCCAAAGCGGTCATCGAGCTATAGATTAATCCTGGTTCTTAAACGGCCTTCTGGTTCGATTCGATTCATAAATCCCCGCGAAAATCTCGACCACCTTCCGGCCGTCTTGCCCGGTCACGATCGGCTGACGGTCTTCAGCCATCGACCGCAAGAAGTCTTTGATTTGCAGTTGGTGGTAGTGAGTCGTCACGTCAATCCGCGCGATACTCTCTCGGTCACCGGAGACAAACCCTTCTAGCAGGCTTTCTTCACCGGGAACGGTCCAGAGATCGTTGAACGGTGGCTCGGCGACTCCCGAGGCCCCGGCGACGAAGGTAGCTCCCGTGTCGGTCTGCACCCCGACCGAGGCGCCGTTCGAACCATGGACGTGAATTTTCGTGTAGATGCCCGGCTTCTGGCATAAACTGACCGCGATCCAGCCAAGACCGCCGCTCCTAAATCGAAGCATGGCCACCGAGGTATCTTCCACCTCGATAAAAGGATGATTGAGATTGGCCCAGTAGCCGCTGATCTCCTCGATAGGGCCCATCAACCACTGCAGAATGTCGAGCAAGTGCGGCGACTGATTGACCAGCACGCCGCCGCCTTCCGTGTCCCACTTGCCGCGCCATGGGTCCGACTCATAGTAGGCCTGATCGCGCCAGCTCAACATGATGACGCTGCCGAGCACGGGCTTTCCAATCTTGCCCGCATCAATCGCCTTTTTCATGCGAACCACTGGTTCATAGAACCGGCGCTGGCTGATGACTCCCAGCTTGATGCTGGCGCGCTCGGCAGCTTCGATCATCTGATCGCAATCGCTCAGACTGGCCGCCATGGGTTTCTCGACCAAGGTGTGAACGCCATGTTGGGCCGCGCACAGGACCGCCTCGGCATGCAGCGGATGAGGCGTGCAGACCATCAAAGCCTCGACGGCGCATTGATCGAGCATCTTCCCAAGGCCGCTGCAGGCTTGCGCTCCATACGTTCCCGCGAAGGCCCGGGCGCGGTCTTCATTCCGGTCACAAACGGCTACGAACTTGGACTCAGGCAGGCTCGCGAGCGCCGAGGCGTGGATATGCCCGACCTTTCCACAGCCGACGATAGCGGTGCGAATTCGAGTCATTTCAAGTTTTGGCGGCTGCGAGTACGCGGCCGGTGTCAGCTCGCGGGAAAATATTTACCGCTCATTGCGCGCAGGAATTCGAGGGATTCCGCCATCTCGCTCATCCCGTTCATGCCATCCTCAATGCTGACCCAGCCACGGTAATGTTGTCCGGCCAGGATCTCAAAAATCCTCTCATAGTCGTTTAAGCCCTTGCCCACGACGCCGTGATGTAAATCAGGAGAGTAACCGAGAGTCCCATCGCTCTGACGCAGCTCTTCGAGCGTTGCCCCCGCGGCCAAATAACGGTCGCTGGCGTGCATGCTGACAACACGGCCGGACACGGCCAATAGCAGCTCGACCGGATTGTCGCCCGCCACGATGGCGTTAGAAGGATCGTACTGCACACCGAAATGCTCCCGTTCGGCGATCTTGTTGAGCAACGCGAGAAAAACGTCTTTCTTCTGGGCAAACTCAGGGTAACTCCAGAAACCATCTTTGTAGTGGTTCTCAAGCCCCAAGACGATGTCATATTCACGCGCAACGGGAATTAGCTCCTCGATCGCCGCCACCACCCACTCGATACCTCGTTCGGTGGCGACCCCGGGATACCTTTGACCGCTCAGAACACGGCAGACCGCTTGCGGCCCGCCCAAGCGGCGCGTGACGCGTATCATATCCGCTTCACGATCGACGGCGCGCTTTCGTTGATCTTCGTCGGGATGGGTGAAGTCGGGCGAGCAGCACAGCATTGGCATAGCGAAGCCGGCTGCGCTGATCGCTTCCCCCACCCGATCCAGGTAGGCGTCATCCAGGCTAGTAAAAAACCCGTCGTACATCTCCAGTCCGTCGGCATCGAGCGCGCTCGCCATCTCGATCCAGTCGAAGACGGACATGGCGCGGCTTCCGGCGATCTCTTCGATGTAGCACTTCGGGAATGCAGAAATTCTTAGTGGCATGATTGGCTGGGGCTCTCAGCAATGGAGCCGGGTGGGGGCTTAGCTCGGGGAGGGACCCCTGGCGTGGCCGGAGGGCTCGCGCCCCACCCTCCAAGTGAGTGCGTCAACGAAGAATCGCATCAATGAAGAATCGCGGACCAATCGCATCGCCGTGACGCTGCTCCTCGATATTGCTTGTTCATTCTCTGAGACTTGCGTCGCCAGCGCTGGATACGAGCCCATAGCTTTCCACTGTATTCATTTGGGCGGGAGCGTTTATATCCAACGGAGGGATCCTTCACATTCTACATCTGAAACCTCGTCCAGCAGCGGCTGACTCTCGCCCGCGGCAGGCGAGAGAAAAAGCAGGCCGAAGAGATACGGGAAATCCCTCAGAATGCTCACGGATCACCCGATAAGAATCCCTAGATGGAGGAATCTCTGACTGCCGCGTTCTCGGCCGAAGGAATGACTGGGCAAACCAGCGAAGACAAGCTGCCCCGGGTCCTGGTTGCCTCCGTGGTGGCAATCTGCGTTCTGCCCTCTTTGCTGAATCTGGTCGGCGTCGACTTCTCAAGCAATCCAGTAGCAGCTAGTTTGGCCGAGCCCGGCGGGCAGGCCCCGGGCGAGGTGGCGGATGCCGTGATTTGCTCGATGTAGGGGAGGTTCGTTCACACGATCCTGGAGTGGAGCGCCTTCAGCATGGCGATCTTCGCGGGGCTGCTGGCGCTCATCCACTTCACGATCAGGCGGGATGTGGCCACCCTCATCCTAGGGATAGCGCTCTTCTGCGCTGGCGTGATGGATGCTTTTCACACGCTCGCGGCGGATCGCTTGATCAACTCGGTCGCCGATAACCGCGACCTGATTCCGTTCACGTGGGCAATCTGCCCCTTGTTCAACGCTCTGATCATGATTAGCGGCGCCGGCGTGCTGCTGAGTAGAAACGGGGAAAGCAAGAACACGGGGATTCGCTTTGCTCTGACCACGAGTGCTGCGTTTGGAGCGGCGGCTTACGGAATCATCCATCTCTGCGCGTCAAGTAGCCGGCTGCCCCAAACGATGTTCCCCGAGTCGATCGTGACGCGGCCTTGGGATGTTGCGCCGCTTGCCCTTTTCTTGCTAGCCGGCCTGTTTGTTTTTCCGCGCTTTTATCGTGCGCGGCCGTCCCTGTTTGCGCACTCTCTTGTCATCAGCGTCATCCCCCAAATCGCGACCCAGCTGCACATGGCCTTCGGGTCGGTGGCACTGTATGACAACCACTTCAACATCGCCCACTTTCTCGAAATCTTGGCCTATGGCGTTCCGCTCAGCGGCCTGGCATTCGACTACGTTAGAACGTATCGTGCGGAGCAGCAGATGGTGCGGCAGCTCGAGGCATCGCAGGAAGACATGCTGCAGCGCAACACCCAGGTCGAACACATCATTCTTGATCTCGAAGAAGCACGGAGTACGACCGAGAAACAAGCCACGGAGTTAATGCTGCAGGCAGAAGCTCTGGCCGAAGCGCGCGACATGGCGCTGGAGTCCAACCGGCTCAAAAGCGATTTCTTGGCAACCATGAGTCACGAGATTCGCACTCCGATGAACGGGGTGATTGGCATGACGGGCTTGCTGCTGGACACCAAAATGAACTCCGAGCAGCGGGAGTACACCGAAAGTGTCCGCGTGTGCGCCGATTCGCTGCTGGCGATCATCAATGACATCCTTGACTTCTCAAAAATCGAAGCCGGCAAGCTGAGTTTCGAAATTCTCGACATGGATCTGGTCGAAACCATTGAAGGGGCGGTGGAACTGCTTACCGAAAAGACAAATGCCAAGGGGATCGATCTGGTCACGTTCATCCCCGACGATGTACCCACCCAATTGCGGGGTGACTCCGGCCGGCTCCGACAGATCCTGATCAATCTGGCCGGCAACTCGGTGAAGTTCACCGACCACGGAGAGGTTGATGTTCGGGTAGAGCAAGTGGAGGAGACGAGCGAGCAAGTGACACTTCGGTTCTCCATTCGCGATACAGGCATCGGCATCTCTCCGAAGCAGCAGGAACGTCTGTTTCAGTCTTTCAGTCAGGCCGACAGCAGCACCACCCGGAAGTATGGGGGGACCGGACTTGGCCTTTCCATCAGTAAGCGTCTCGCGGAACTGATGGGAGGTGAGATCGGCAACGAGAGCGAGCCGGGCAAGGGTTCGACATTCTGGTTCACCGCGGTACTCGACAAGCAGCCGAAGCAGGCGCCATCAGCCCTGCCGGACAGGATTCCTCCCGGACGTACGGCGCTTGTTGTCGATGACAACAGCGGCAGCCGGGATGCGTTGAAGCGCTACCTGAACTCGTGGGACCTCTCCGCCGACGAAGCGAGCAGCGGACCGATGGGTATCGAACTGATGAAGCAGAGAGCCGGCTTGGGAAGGCCCTACGACGTTGTTGTTGTCGATCTCATGATGCCGGGGATGGATGGCGGCTCCTTCATCAGAATCACGCAGCAGGATCCCGCTTTGGCAAAAAAATCTATCGTGGCGCTGAGGCCCGCCGGGCTCCCGATCCCGAACGACGAGATTGTGTGCGCGTCCGTTCATTTAACAAAACCCGTTCGGAAAGCCCACTTCTACCGGGGCATCGGCGCCGCGCTGGGCTTGCATTTAGGACCGGCGGCGCTCAAGGGCGAATCAAGGCTAGGGGGGGATTTTGGGGGCCCTGAAGTTGCGGGCGTGAAACTAAGGGTGCTGGTCGCGGAAGATAACGTGGTGAACCAGAAGATCGTCCTCAAGCTCCTCAGCAAGTTAGGCCACTCAGCAAATGCCGTGGCCAACGGACTGGAAGCCATCCAAGCGAACCAGCGGATGGAATACGACGTGATCTTGATGGACTGTCAGATGCCTGACATGGATGGCTACGAGGCTACCGCGGAGATCCGCAGGTTAGAAAGTCGGGAAAGGCGGATTCCCATCATCGCGCTCACCGCCAACGCCATGGCGGGAGACCGGGAGAAATGTTTGGACCCCGGCATGGACGACTTCCTCACGAAGCCAATCCAGCCCAAGCTGCTGGCGGAGACCCTGCAAAAGTGGGCCGCCGCTGCAGCTGGAACACTGGAAATGGCGTGATCCGGGCGCACCTCGATACCCCTGGGAGCAGCTGAAAGGCCGGCTCCCAGGGGAATCGGTTGAGAATTGTTGGTGCAGACTCTTAGGCAGCAAGCATGTCGTCGGCGCGCAATTTCCGCTCGGCGTCTTGGGCTTCGCGGCAGTGGATACAAAGTGTCGTCCACGGAAGCGCCTCAAGACGCTTGGGATTGATCGGATCGCCACAATCTTGGCAAACGCCGTAGTCGCCGGTCACTAACAGGTCCAACGCCACCTCGATTGCCTTCTTGGTTTCGAAATTCGTGTTGATGGCGGTTACCGCCAAGTCCAAATCAATTCGTGACTGCATCTGATCCATCGGATCGTTCGACCGTTCCGCTATGAGACCCTCGCGATGCGACGCGCCGCCGGTTACCTCTAATAACTTGGCGAGCAACTGATTCTTGATCTTGTCGCTTTCTTTTTTTGTCATCGCCAACCTCCTTCTCTGATTACGTTGTTTGAACAAATATAGATGTTCCCCACCGAGCGGTGGTTTCACATATTTTAGACGCTAGGAAACTTTTTTCGTTAGCTGCCGGAAGAATCCAGGATCTACGGGCAGAGGGTTGTTCTTCTTCACCTCTGTTGTTGTTGGCGCAATTTCCGCGCCAAACACGACATTTCCGGTAAGTTTTTCTCTGTCGGCTGCCCGATTGTCGCAGTCAGCCACCCCTGTTACCAAGCGGGATGGAAATTCTACCATACAAGCGTCGTTGAATCAATAGGTAGTCTTGTCTGTGTCCAGGCTGACCTTGTCAATAGGACATTTCTACTTGGCACGTTTAGGACATTATCACTCGGCAGCGACATAGGTTGGATTGCGCGGATTTCACCGGGCTTCGGACAGGCGTGCCGACTCCGGTTGACCCGCAGCCGCTACAAATTGGCGGTGGCTCTTGCCGACGGTTTCATCCTGATCGTGTCCAAGTACCTGGACCCGTTCATCCCGGCCCGTTCATCCCGGCCCGCTCATCCCGCCCGCTCAAACTCAGGATGACGGCCCACGGGTTTCCTGAGTCGGTCCAATTTGCGCTAGGCTGTGAGTTTTCGGCCCTGGGCGCCCGGTCGAGCGCGAAAACCTCAAGAACGATCCCTTGGTGTTTCGGGTCCATGAGCTTTCCGTCCCCGAGCCTTCCGAATCCCTGGGCCTTTCGAATCCCTGAGCCCTCAAACCAATGACAGACGACGCGACAGAGATTCGCCCGGGTGAAGAACTTGATGTTGGCAAGCTGCAGAGCTACTTGTGTGGCCGACTTGACGGCGTTGAGGAGGGAATCGTTCTGGAGCAGTTCCCCGGGGGGCACTCAAATCTCACCTATCTCCTGAAGGTTGGCAAGGCGAACACGGTTGGCAAGGAATATGTCCTGCGCCGGCCTCCCCTGGGTCCTGTGGCGCCCAGAGCCCACGACATGGTCAGGGAGTATCGGATCCTTGACGCCGTCAGCCCCCACTTCCCACCGGCGCCGAGGGTCTATCTCGTGTGTGAGGACGCGGAAGTCATCGGAGCTAAGTTCTATATCATGGAACGCCGCCATGGCTTGATTCTGCGACGAGAAGTGCCGCCCGCCTACCGTCCGATGGCGAATTTGCCCCGACGCGCCAGTCAAGCCTTTGCCGATTGCTTGGCCCAGCTTCATTCAATCGATATCTTCCGCCATGGGTTGGACTCCCTTGGCCGTCCTGAGGGGTTCCTCGAACGCCAAGTCCGTGGCTGGACCGGACGATGGGAGCGGGCGAAAACCGAAGAACTTCCCGAGATGGAGCGTCTTCGTGAATGGCTGCACGAGCGGCTTCCCCGTTCACAGACCGCAACCATTGTGCATAACGACTACAAGCTCGACAACATGATGCTCGACGCCGAGGACCCGGGCCGCGTGACCGCCGTGCTCGATTGGGAAATGACAAGTGTCGGCGATCCGCTGATCGATGTCGGAATCGTCATGTGCTATTGGGTTCAGCAGGACGACCCGGAAGCGCGCAAGGAGGCGATCAGCGCCCTGACGACGCAACCCGGCTGGTATACGCGCGAGGAATTGCTGGCCCGCTATGGAGCGGCGACAGGACACGATTTGTCGAATATCGCCTACTACGAGGTCTTCGGCCTCTTCAAGCTTGCCGTCGTACTGCAGCAGATTTTCTACCGGTTTTACGTCGGCCAGACTCGGGACACGCGCTTTCGTGAGTTTGACAAGCGGGTCAAGGGTCTTGCCGAGGCGGGCGTTCTGGCGATGGAGAGGCGATGAGCGCTGTCTATCTATTCCGCCACGCTCAAGCCGGTCCCCGGCAGGCCTATGACACACTCTCCGAGTTGGGACGGGCGCAAGCACAGATGCTCGGCGAGCACCTTGCCGCCGAGAAGACTCAGTTTACGGCTGTCTATTGTGGCGCGCTTGAAAGACAAAAGCTAACGGCGGCGGCGGTCCAACAGGCGTACGCGGAAGTTCAGGTCGAATTTCCCGAGATCGTGGAAGATCCCCTCTGGAACGAGTTTGATATGACTGAGGTTTACAAACAGCTCGCTCCGCATCTGTGTCGTGACGACCGGCGATTCGAAGCTGAATACGAAAAGCTCCTAGGGGCTTTGGGCGATGAGGATCATGAACTCCAGCGCCACCACAGCTATTGCGACGTAGCCGTCGTGAACGCCTGGGCTGAGGGGCGCTACCCCTACGAAGGGGAGTCGTGGAAGGAGTTTCGAGCTCGCATCCTCAGTACGTTCGAAACGCTCGTCAACCACTCGGGCGGAGCCAAGATTGCGGTCTTTACCTCGTCGACGCCGGTCGGGGTATGGGTTGGCGAGGCACTTCAGTTGGACGCGCGCAACACGTTCCGAATGGCCGGGGTGACTTTCAATTCGGGGATGACTACTTTGCGGGTTCATAGCAACGACATGCGGCTTTTCACGTTCAACTCGGTGCCGCATTTGAGCGTCCCAGCACAACGCACATTTCGGTAGCCCCCGGTTCAGATGACCCACGCTGGACTGCCGGCTCACACGGCATTGCGAGAATTCGGGATCACGGAAGCGCCGTTGACTCTTGGCGCCCCGCGCTTGAGCCGGGGTCAAACGGGTGAACCGGCGCATGGGGACGAACCGATACCCTTTGATCGCTGAACCAGGTTTCGTTTTACGGTCGACCGCGGGTTCCCACCCGCGGCTCTGAAGCGCCAGGCGGGGATTTTCGCTGACTGCTGAACTAGTTGTCAGACTTTATCCGGCGGGGGTCGGGCAGAACGAGATTCGCCGCTACGCCGAGAATTCCGGCAAGACCGATCCCCTTGAGCGCAAACTCTCCGATTCCCAGGCTGAGTCCTCCGACTCCGGGGATCAAGATCAACGAAACGATCGCAAGATTGCGAGGCTCCACCAAATCCTGTCCGGATTTTACCAGCGTATTGATCCCGACGACCGTGATGGCGCCGAACAGCAGCACGAGAATGCCCCCCATTACCGGCGTGGGAATCGTTTGCAGAATGCCGCCTACTTTTCCTACAAAGGACAGCACGATCGCCGTGATTGCCGCCCAGGTCATGACAGCGGGGTTGTAGACGCGGGTCAGTGCAACCGCGCCGGTTACCTCCGAGTAGGTCGTGTTGGGTGGGCCTCCGAGAAAAGCCGCCAACGAGGTGGCTAGCCCGTCTCCTAGTAGCGTGCGGTGGATCCCAGGATTCTCGAGATAGTTGCGGCCCGTCAACGAGCCGATAGCGAGCACGTCGCCGAAGTGCTCGATGGCCGGCGCAATGGCTACCGGAAGAATGAACAAGACTGCCTGCCAATTCCACTCGGGAAAGACAAAAGCGGGAATGCGCAACCAAGGCGCATTGACGACCGCTTCGAAGTTGACCAGGCCCAGCGGCAACGACAGCGCATACCCCAGCGCGACTCCAATGAGAATCGGTAGCAAGCGCAGCATGCCCCGGCCCAAGAGCGAACAAAGAACTGTCGTGGCGAGCGAGACCGCGGCTATTCCAAGGGCGGTTCCGTAGGGGACAAGTTGGGCAGCTCCATCGCCGGTCATTCCCATCGCCATGTTGACCGCGACAGGTGCGAGCACGATCCCGATCACCATGATCACCGGCCCGGTGACGACGGGCGGCACGACGCGCAGCAGCAGCCCCTTACCGCCGACCCGCGCGACGATGCTGAGGGCCACGTAAAGCAGTCCCGCGGCCACGAGACCGCCGAGCGTTGCCGGCACGCCCCAAGTCTGGACGCCATAGATGATTGGAGCAATGAAGGCAAACGACGATGCCAGGAAAACGGGGACTTGGCCGCCAGTGATGAGCTGAAACAGCAGTGTCCCGGCACCGGCGGTAAAGAGGGCAACGTTCGGATTCAGCCCGGTAAGGATGGGAACCAGCACGAGGGCGCCAAACGCCACGAACAGCATTTGCGCGCCAAGCAGGCAGTCGCGCCAACGCCAACGGTAGGCGGAGGGATCGTGTTGGTTTTTTGCTTCCTCGCTGTTGAACTGTTTGGGCATGGCCAGCGACGTCTCAGGCTATCACGGAAGCAGGGACGGTTCAGTTTCGGGGTGAGCATGCCCCTTCAGTGCATCCATGGATCAGCCGACGACACTCAGAGCCCCGCGCATGAGCGCGGGGTCAAGCTGGTGGGCAGACGCAATGCTAAGCGCGAGGGCGAGTGGGCGAACGTGAGCGACCTTGGACCGCGGGTTTCCACCCGCGGCTCTGAGCTTCTGGCGTCAGACCTTGTCGGGCGGGGGAACTTCGAAACCTTTCCGATACTCCTGGCCTAGCATCTGATTGGCCCCTTCGTCATTCGTAAAGCGCTCAGCCGCGGGATCGAATTCCAGCGTCCGGCCGCGCTTATAGGTAATATTGCCGAGGTGAACCAGGGCGGCGGCGGAGTGGGCCGTCTCGACGGGTCCATGCTGGTCGGAGGTCTTTCGGCTGCGAACCGCTTTGATGAAGTTCTCGTAGTGCCGCGTCGGTGCTTCGCCCGAGGGGCCGGGTTCGTTCTCGCGTCCGAAGAAGAACTGGTACTTGGTGTAGCCGCTGATCACCAAGTGGCCTTCCGAGCCGTAGAAGAGATTACCGTTGGCCGACTCGGTCTCGTGGTTTGAATTCCAAAAACGGACCGCGACCTCGGCGTACTTCTTACCGCCGTCGAACTCCATCAAAGTTGTTAACAGTTCGGGTGTTTCACGATGGTCGTCCCAGAGATACTTTCCCCCCATGGACGTTAGCTTCGTCGGCATTCCGACATCGAGGCCCCATTGCAGCATGTCCGTCTCGTGAATGCCTTGGTTGCCGATTTCGCCATTGCCGAAGTCCCAGGTCCAGTGCCAGTTGTAATGCACGTGGCGCTTAGAATAGGGACGCCATTTGCCAGGGCCGACCCAAAGGTCGTAGTCGATGTGCGAGGGCGCGGCTTCCTGCGGGTGCTTCTCGAGCGGCGGACGCCACTTGAAGAGGGTCGCTCGAGCCATGTAGACGTCGCCGATCAGGCCTTCGCGCATCTTGGAAACGGCTTCGCGAACGGCCTCGGAGCTGCGCAACTGCACGCCGTGCTGCACGATGCGGTTGTATTTGTGGGCGGCGGCGATGAGGCTTTTGCCTTCGTTGAAGCAATGCGTCGCGGGCTTCTCGACATAGACGTCTTTGCCGGCTTGGCAGGCCCAGATGGCGGCCAGGGTGTGCCAGTGGTTGGGCGTCGCGACGGTGATGACGTCGATGTCCTTGTCATCGAGGACTCGGCGCATGTCTTGAACAACCTTCGGGCGATGGCCGAATTTCGCTTCGAATTCGCCGGCGCGCTGTCGGCCGATTTCCAAGTCAGGATCGACGAATGTTGTGACCTCGACATTGTCGAGAGGCTGCAGGCCGTTGAAGTGGCTCTGGCCACGGCCGTTCACACCGAGGACGGCGCAACGAATCTTGTCGTTGGCTCCGAGGACGCGATTGGCGGCGGCAAAGGCAGTGGAGGAGGCAGCGACGGCTCCCGCACCAGTTTTGACGAAGGTTCTTCGTTGCATGGGGATTCTCCTGATCGTTATGGTAGCCCTCTTGTTGCCGAGGGAACAACGGGACAAGTGACAGGCTAGGCACCGCCGCAGTCAGTCTGAGCCGTAGGGTAGGATGAACCAAATGCTGATGGTGATTTTTGGGGCGGGCGCCTCGTACGACTCCGCTCCGTCGTTTCGACCCAAAAAAGGGAGCCCTGTTGAGAACAGGCGGCCACCGCTGGCAGACGAGCTATTTGACGGCAGACCGGCTTTCAACGCAGTTCTCTCCCGGTTTCGAAAGTGTCTGCCAATTGTCCCGTATCACTACTGTCCGGTTAAAAGTCGAATAGAATCAGCTGGTTAGGGTCATCGAGTAAGTTTTCGTGGGAGTCGGACGGCTGCAAGGCCTGTAAAATGGGCGTTTTCTCGAAAAGGGGTAACGCTGAGAATCTGTAGAATTTGGTAGAGACTCGCCTCCAGGCCCAACCTCTTGCGCGCGATCGCGACCAGTACGTAAACCGAGACCGCGATCCAGATTTGCGTCTTCACGGCGTTCTCGCTGGTACCGTAAAACTGCTTGATCCGCAGGTGCTGCTTGATCCACTTGAAGAACAACTCGATCTGCCAACGCGACTTGTAGATGCGGGCGATGGTCAGCGCCGGGAGCGCGAAGTTGTTGGTCAGGAACTTCAGCCGCTTGTTCGTCGCGGCGTCAAAGTAGCTGATCCGCCGCAACGGGTCCGGATACGCCAGGGCCGACTCGATGGCAGTCAGTAGGACGGTCTGATCCGAGCGCACCCCCGTGGACTTGTCGACGGGATGCGAGTAGCGCCGTTGGAGCAAGATGTTCTTCTTGGTTCGCACGACGAAGAACGACGAGCAGAGGGTGAACACGAAGAGACGTTCGAAATCGACGTAGGCCCGATCCATGACGTAGAAGGCGCCGGGCTCGGGGAGGAACTCGTCGAGGATGTTGACGTCGTGCGTTTTGCCAGCGGTAATGCGGATAAACGTGGGGATGTTACCCCGCAGGTCCAACAGCGTGTGCATCTTCAGGGCGGCCTTGTGCCGGCGGAACTTGGCCCAGGGGAACAGCGAGAGGCACAGATCGATGGTGGTCGAGTCCAGAGCGTAGAGACTTTGATCGAGATCCACGCCGATCGGATCGCGGGCGTACAAAGGCCGCGCGATGCGAATCAAGACCTGGGCGAAATCGGCATAGATCCGCCAGTCGCGCGACTCGTTGGCGTCGGCCAGTGTGGAGCGCGCCACCTGGGAGCGGAATCCCCTGTGGTAGAGCTTGGCGCCGAGCGAACGCAGGCACGCTTCGATGTCGCGCAGGCTTTCGCGGTAGGTCAGCTGGGCGAACGCCATGCAGAGGAACTGATCCCAGCAGGAAAAGCCGCGCCATCTGCGATCCCCGTCGTAGCGGCTTACGCAGCAGCGGAATTCGCGATCCGGAAGGAAGCTGATCAACTGGGAGAATACGGTGCGGCCGAGGTTCATGAACCATTGTCGGCCGCCTCCGAAGTCGTTCCAGCCGTCCTTCGCCGTTCAAATCGCGGCAAGGGGAAAACAGCCCGTGGCAACCGCACTCGGGAAGTTGCGGCTCAGGAAGTAATAGATCGGGTGCCAGAGCTTCAGATCAGCCAGAAGTACCGACTCATCGACAAGCATCTAGCCGCTAATAGTAATGTGGACGAAGAAATACTATTCCCAGCTTTGGCAATCCCCGTCGAAACGAAACGTATCCACGAGTGTCCCGATGAACACCTCGAGGCGTTGCTCGTGTGCCTCCCACAGATAACAAAGCTACTGGTCATCGGATGGCGAGCAAGCGAAGTCCCGTTTCTTCAGCTCCTTGCAGAAAACCTAGAACCGGGCGTGCATGCGCTGGCTGTGGCAGGTGGGCAAGAGGAGGCACAGGGAGTGATCGATAGGTTGAAGGGAGCGGGAATCGCAGGACAGTTCGATCCGTTCGACGGCGGATTCACCGATTTCGTCCTACAGCGTCGTGTAGATAGCTTTCTTAACGGCGATGGGTGAGGGCACCTGATACGCTGCAGAAACTCAACTATTGGGCGACTGCGCCTACGCGGACGAGGGGTTGACAAATCCGCCCACCTATGCTGTAATTTCTGTATCAACTGAAGTTGCTGAAAGAATGGCCGATCTAACGCAAGCCCAACAGAAGTTCATCCTCCACTGGGGGGAAATGGGGACACGCTGGGGCATCAACCGCACGGTGGCGCAGATCCACGCGCTGCTTTTCCTCTCTCCGGACCCGCTGAACGCCGAGGAGATCGCCAAGACGCTGTCGGTCGCGCGTTCCAACGTTTCCAACAGCCTGCGAGAGCTGCAGGGCTGGGGCATCGTTCGCGTAACCCATGTCCTCGGAGACCGCCGGGACCACTTCGAGTCGATGAAAGATGTGTGGGAGATGTTTCGCGTCGTGCTCGACGAGAGGAAGCGCCGCGAGATCGATCCGACGCTAGCGATGCTGCGGTCGAGCGTTGCGGATCTTGAGAAGGACCGCCAGGCCGAGCCTTACACCAAAGAGCGCTTGCAAGAAATGCTGGAGTTCTTCGAGAACGCCACGTCGCTCTATCAGGAACTTCAACGGATGCCATCCAAGGCGCTGCGGAGTTTTCTGCGGGTCAAGGGTAGGACCAGGAAGCTCGTTGCGACGTTGCTGGGGACGGGCTAAGGAGTTTTTTTCATGCTGCAATTCAGTTCTTACAGAAATCCCAGACACCGCGTTCCCGCGCGGGTCGCTGGCTCATCAACGCGCGCGGGATGGGCCGCCTGGAAGCGAACATGACAATCTCTGAACTTTGGACCTGGAAGGGAACCGCCGGCCGCGGCCGTTACGCTCTCGTGGGGCTAATTGGATTCGCGCTCAAACACAACATGGACCGCATTCTCGCCACGTCCGTTTTCGAGCGGGAGTGGGGGCCGTTCAACTATTGGATCTCGCCGGTGGAGTTCCCATCGCTGACCGCTGCCGACGCCCGGTTCTTGCTTGCGATGGTCACGATGTCGCTGCCCTTTATTTGGGTTGGACTCTCCATGACCCACAAGCGGTAGCGATCGGCGGGTCTGCCTGCGTGGGGCGTGGCGTTTTTCTTCCTTCCGTTCCTGAACTTGCTTTTCTTCTTGATACTGTGCGTACTTCCGGAAAGAACGCCGGAGCCGGTCTCTCACAGCGAGTCCTGGCTCGACCGCCTGATTCCGATTCATCCCATTGGAAGCGCCGCGATGGGTGTGATGGCCACGAACGCGCTGGGGATTCCGGCGGTGTTACTTGCGACCGAGGGTCTGGGCAACTACGGCTGGGGGCTGTTCGTCGGAGTGCCGTTTTGTGTCGGCTTGGTTTCCGTGCTGGTCTACACCTATCACGAGCCGCGGAGTCTCCTGATCTGTCTCTTGGAGGCTACCATTGCCGTCGGCATTTGGGCCGGCTTGCTGATCGCGGGCGCTGTCGAAGGGCTCATCTGCATCATTATGGCGGCGCCGCTGGCCCTTCCGCTGGCTCTGTTGGGCGGTCTTGTCGGCTACTTAATCCAGAGACCAGGCGGAACCGGCCGGGAAGCGGCTCAAGTCTACCCGGCGCTTGTGCTGGCACTGCCGCTGCTGCTGGTGGCCGAGAACGCCAGCCAACCGCCGGCCCCGGTATTCGAGGTTCGCTCGTCCATCGAGATTCAGGCGACACCGGCCGCCGTGTGGAACCAGGTGGTTTCTTTTAGCCAACTTCCCGAGCCCGAGCAGTGGCTTTTCCGCCTCGGAATCGCGTATCCAATTCGCGCCGAGATTGAAGGCAGCGGACCTGGTGCAGAGCGGCATTGCGTGTTTTCGACAGGCTCATTTGTCGAGCCGATCGAGGTTTGGGACGAACCCCGCTTACTGAAGTTTTCGGTTACCTCGAACCCGCCGCCGATGCAGGAGTGGACCCCCTACGAAGCGGTTCACCCTCCCCACCTGAAAGGCTTTTTGGAATCGGACGGCGGCCAGTTTCTTCTCAAACCCCTGCCGGGTGGCCAAACCCTACTCGAAGGGACGACGTGGTACCGGCATAGCCTCTGGCCCGCGACGTACTGGAAAGTCTGGTCGGATGAGATCATCCACCAGATTCATCTCCGGGTGCTGCGGCATATAAAAGCGTTGGCGGAGGGGTAGGTCCGCCTCCGCAGGGCGGGCAGCCCGCGAAACCAACTCAAACCTCCCGTAGCGCAGGGCTCGACAGAGACCCGCGGCCTTTGACAGATCCTCACCGGCAAGGGGGCGAAAGGCCGCGGGGCTCTGTCGAGCCCCGCGCTACGGGCCGTTAGCAACAGCGCACAGTTTCCCGGAATTCGCCCTCGGCGCTCGGCGTTCGCCGTCTGGACTTTGGCGTTCGGCATTCGGAGTCAGGAGGTTTGACGCATCACAGGCGTTCCGGACTCTCACACGGTTTGGCCCGAAGGTACTGTTGACTGACCAATCCGGTCGAGGTACGCTTGGGGTAGGAGCGTTATGAATCGCTATCGGCCGGCCCCCCAGCACATACCCGCCAGCCTCGTGGCGGCCGCGCTGTCTGTCTTTTCGACTTGGTGCGGGATGAGCTGGCCACTGGCTTTCATCCCGGCGGGCATATTCGTCGGTTGGGCGGTCATCCTCTACTACTTCGCTACGCGGCCTGTGATCGAAATTCGTGAGTCAGGCTTCTCCATCGGAACCGAGGCATTTGATTGGCACCACGTGGCTCGCCTGGATTCAACGGCTTGGTCTTCTCCGCTGGTTTTGATTCTGACGCTCCGAAACAGTCGCCGCATACGGGTCATCTATCCCGGCGATGTAGAATCGGCAAGCAAGCTGCTGCGGCAGGTGCGGCGAATGTCACGGGACGCGGTGATCGACGGCTTGCCGTATCATGAGTACTGGGGCGACGTTCCCTTCGCGCGCGCCGAACCCGAGAAGATGACTTCGCCCAAATACCAGCTGCTGCGGAGCGAGGACGAAGAGGAAATCGACCGCCTCTTCCAGCGGCTCAAGGCGGCGGGGCATCTGGACTCAAAGACCTCCGCCGACGATCGCCAAGACTGAAACGCGCGGGCTAGCAGTCTGCGCACACCCGATGCGTGGACTTCCGTCCACTCGCCCCTGTCCGGCCGTTTGAAATTTCTATGATCGCCACCGGGCTTCGGAGATTTCGCAAGTCCGCGACCATGCTCGGGGTCGCGCTTTTGCTCGGCGTCACGCATCCGGTCTGGCTGGCATGGGCCGGAAATTTTCTGGTCAGGACGGATCCTCTCGAAGCCGCAGACATCGTGGTCGTGCTGGCGGGAGATGGCAGCGGCCGCCGTCTGCTACGAGCCGTCGAGCTTGTCGGCGAGGGCTACGCGCCGCGAGTCTTGATACCTGGGCCACAGGGTGCTTACGGGGTCCGCGAGTCGGATCTAGCGCTGCAATTTGCTCGCCGCAAAGGGCTGGATATGGAGGTGCTGGAAGGCTTCCCAATCGCCGCGACCTCGACTTTGGAGGAGCTGGCTCTTGTCGAGCGAGAGCTACGACGAAGGGGAGTCAACAAGGCCCTGGTGGTTACGTCGAATTTTCACACCCGTCGGGCCAGAAGCATCTATCGTGGACACACGTCAGGAGCGATCGACTATATCTTCGTTGCCTCCGACCATCCCGAGTTTGATCCAGACTCGTGGTGGAAAACGCGTGACGACAAGGAAGTTTTGGTGATCGAGTATATCAAGACGCTAAACTCCTGGTTTGAGTGAAAGTCGTCCAAGCGAACCGTCGCTCGAGCCAATCGTCGCTTGAGCCAATCGTCGCCTGAGTGAAACGGGGCCTAAGTGACGGCCGGTTCATGTGAAGAATGATTCGACTACAAACACGCCGAACACAGATTGTCTGAATAGAACCGCAGCATGCTGTCGCAACTCCGCACATTGTTTCCGTACCTGATTCGCTATCGCTGGCGTTACGGCGCAGGCTTTGGCGCGCTCGTCTTAAAGAATGCGACGGCTGCGGCCATTCCGCTTGTCATTCGCTTCATGATTGACTACCTGGCGGAATCTTTCACGATGCAATCGCTGGTTCAGCTAGCAGGGCTGCTGCTGATTCTGGCGTTGCTGAAGGGAGTTTTTCAGTACTGGATGCGCTGGACGCTGATCGGGATCTCGCGCGATATCGAGTACGACATCAACAACGATCTGTTCGGGCACTTGATGCGCCTGCCCCAGCGCTTTTTTAACTCCTACCGAACGGGCGACTTGATGTCGCGGGCAACGAACGACATGAACGCGGTCCGGCTGCTGGTGGGTCCTGGAATCATGTATACGGCGGATGTCGTCCTGACTTTCGTGGCCGTGCTAGCGGTGATGAGCTCCACTGACTGGCGGCTGACTTGCTTTGTCTTTCTGCCGATTCCACTGGTGTCGTTCACCGTCTCCTACTTCGGAGGGCGCATCCATGACCGTTTCCAGCACGTTCAAGAGAAGTTCTCTGACATCAGCTCGATGGTACAAGAGAGTCTGGGCAGCGTTCGCATTGTCCGGGCTTATGCGGAGGAGGACGGAGAAGTCCGCCGTTTCGAAGAGCTCAACCAGGAGTACTTGGGACAGAACCTGAAGCTGATCCGGTTGTGGGGTAAGTTCTACCCGCTGCTCGAACTGCTCGTCGGCCTGACTTACGTTATCGTCCTCTGGTACGGGGGCAGGAAGGTTCTTGCGGGCGACATCACGCTTGGCTCCTTCGTGATGTTCATGACCTACATGGCCATCTTGACCTGGCCCATGATCGGCTTCGGCTGGGTCGTCAATGTGATTCAGCGTGGCGTGGCGTCGCTGGAGCGGCTGAATGAACTATTGAAGCAACAACCCTCGATCGCTGATTCGCCAACCACGGACGCATCGATTAGCGGGGTCCGGGGAGACCTGGAGTTTCGGAACGTGACTGTCAGCTACCCGGGTTCAGAAGTGCCAGTGCTATCGAATATTGATCTCGGTATTCCAGCCGGCCAAACCCTGGCGATCGTTGGACCTACCGGGAGCGGGAAGACAACCCTGGTCGGTCTCGTGCCACGGCTGATCGATCCGGTTGAGGGTCAGGTCTTGATCGACGGAACCGACGCCCGGAAGATTCCCCTCGAGGTGCTGCGTTCGGCGATCGGCTTGGTTCCGCAAGAAACGCTTCTGTTCAGCCAAACGATCCAGGAGAACATCGCGTTCGGGCGGCCTGGGGCAGAGGATTGGCAGGTGGCCGAGGCGGCCCGCGTCTCTGATTTCGAACGAGACGTCCTGGGATTTTCGGAAGGGTTTCAGACAGTTGTCGGGGAGCGCGGGATCACCCTTTCCGGGGGTCAAAAACAGCGAACCGCGCTGGCCCGCGCCGTCTTGCGCGATCCGCGGATTTTGATTCTCGACGATTCGCTCTCGAGCGTTGACACGGTGACAGAGGAACGCATTCTGGAGCAGCTTCGTGTTCTGATGCGCAACCGCACGACACTGATGATCTCGCATCGCGTGTCGACGGCTCGCTATGCCGATCAGATTGTGGTGCTGGCCGAGGGGCGAATTCAGGAGCGCGGCACGCACCAACAACTACTTGCCCTCGAGGGCCACTATTACCGGCTGTATCAAAAGCAGCTCATCGAAGAAGAGCTGGAGCGAGTGTGAACCAAGTGCGGCGTCTGTAATGGAAGAAGAACGAATCGGCAAAGTCTACGACGCGCGGCTGTCGGCGCGATTGTTGCGGTACCTGCGGCCCTACCGCGGGTGGGTCATCGTATCCGTCTGCATGCTGATCGGGCACTCTTTACTGGCGGTGGTGGGCCCCTATCTGACTAAGGTTGCAATCGACAGCTATTTGAGCCCCCAGCCTGAGGCTTCATCGCTGCTGGACGACTGGCTCCCAGACCAGCAGCTGGAGGGCCTGAACGCAATCGCACTGCTCTATCTGGCCACACTCATCACGGGCTTCGCTTTCCGTTTCTGCCAAACACTGGTGATGAACTACACCGGGCAGAAGGTCATGCGCGATTTGCGGAAAGAAATCTTTCAGCACTTGCAAAGGCTCGATGTCCAGTTCTATGATCGCAACCCGCTGGGACGTCTCGTGACTCGGGTGACGACTGACGTGGACACGTTGAACGAGCTGTTCACGGCAGGCGTGGTGGCGGTTTTCGGCGACGTGCTGACACTTATTTTTATCTTGGTGGCGATGCTGAACTTGAGTCCGATGCTGACTTTGGTGCTGCTGGCGGTGGTACCGCTCGTCATTGGCGTTTCGATCTGGTTCCGCAAGAAAGCCCGCGAAAGCTATCGCGAGGTTCGTGTCGCGGTAGCGAAAATCAACTCGTTCCTGCAAGAGCACATTACCGGGATGGCGGTGGTGCAGCTATTCAATCATGAGCGTCGCAGTGCACGGCAGTTTGATGAGATCAATGCCACGCATCGCGACGCTTACCGCAAAGCGATTCGGGCCCACGCCTATTTCTTCCCAGCCATCGAGTGGCTCGGGGTGCTGGCCGTGGCCGCCGTCCTGGTCTATGGAGGATATCGGGTAGGGGATGGGGGCGTCACGATCGGCATTGTTGTGGCCTTCATCCAATATGGAACGCGCGTATTCCGGCCTATTCAGGACCTGAGCGAGAAATACAACATCCTGCAGTCGGCCATGGCGAGTTCCGAGAGAATCTTCAATCTTCTCGACACCGTGCCTGAAACGGGGCCTGAACAGGAGCTGGTTCGGCAACCCGCGGCCGGCGAGAACGGTGGGCAGGCAGCAACTTCGGCGAAGGCCAAACTAGATGTAGAGTTTCAAAACGTTTGGTTTGCCTACAAGGACGAAGACTGGGTCTTGCGCGATGTCAGTTTTCGGATCGAGGCAGGGGAAACCGTTGCGATTGTCGGCCACACGGGCGCGGGCAAAACGACCATCATCAGCCTGCTGCTGCAATTTTACGAAATCCAGAAGGGAAAGATTCTTGTCGCCGGGCGCGATATTCGTGAATGGCCCGTTGGCGAATTGCGGCGAAACTTCGGAGTTGTGCTGCAGGACTCCTATCTGTTCGAGGGCACGATCGGAAGCAATATCCGTTTCGGCAACGATCAGGCGCCGGCGGAGAGGCTCGAGCAGGTCGCCCGGGATGTGAATCTTAGCGGGTTCGTCGCTTCTTTTGCCAGGGGTTTCGAAGAACCGCTCAAGGAGCGGGGCAGCTCTCTTTCTTCTGGTCAGAAACAGCTCATCGGTTTCGCGCGGGCGCTGGTGCACAATCCGAGTTTTCTAATCTTGGACGAAGCCACATCGAGCGTCGACACCGATACGGAAATGAAAATCCGGGACGCGCTGTCTCGGATGGTCGCGGGACACACTTCGATCATCGTTGCTCACCGGCTATCCACGATTCATCGCGCGGATCGTATTCTGGTCACGCACAAAGGCAAGGTTTGCGAATCGGGGACGCATCAGGAACTGCTAGCCAAGAGGGGGATCTACTGGCGGCTTTACCAGTTGCAGTATCGCGACCAGGAAGCGTTGGATGTCAGCATGCAGGTCGAAGCAGGGCCCGGCGACCGGGGCGAGGGTAGAATTACGATATGACTCGGTGTGGGAAGGTGTTTCTTCTTCTAGCGTTCGAGTATTCCTTTGGTCTGGCTTGCATCGCCCAGCGGTCCAACACACCCGCAGCGACGGAGGAAGCGGCGCTGGATCGATGCTGCGATGAATCAGCCGAGAATTCCCGCAGGGATCCGCCGGCCTCCATTAGCCATCGCGAACTCCTCAAATCGATTATCCACAAGGTGGCGCCGAAGGCACCCGGCCTAGGGCCTGTCCAGTTGGATAGCGATGTGAACATCGTCCTCAAGATTGTGCCCGATGGTAGCGTGGAATGTGCGAGGGCAGTCAGTGGTCACCCCTTCGCGATCGCCTCGGCGATCCAAGCGGTGCCGAAGTGGAGATTCAAGCCTTCTTCTGTCTATAGATGTGCCCAAATGACTTTGGGGATGAGTTTTCGCGCCGGCCAATTGTCCTACCGCATCCTCGACCCCAAAGTTCACTAGGCACCATGAAGGAGTTCGTCGCGTGTTTGTACAGTAAAGCTCATAGAGCGGTTCTGAAGGGCGCGAACGAACAGAGAGTCTGATCAAGAAATGTCACGCTCCGGGGTTATGATCATTAAACCTGAATTATGCACAGATTCACTTTGCGAGTGTGGCTGCGTTCGTAGCGGGTTGGCGGTCGTCGTGAGGTGGTAGCTCGGCAACTGGTCTTTTGGCTTCTCCGTGTCCGGTTTCCCTTCCCGCCCAGAATCCGCGTCGTCAAAACCTCGCTCGGAAGTGACGTGTTTCCAGTGCGTTACGGCTAGTGCATAAAATTTTATGCATAGCGCATAGCCAGGCTCTCAGATCAGCGCCCTCCCGACCACCGGCAGCAAGCCGCCGTAGGGAGTCGGCTTCCTGCCGCGGAAGTGGTAAGGCGTCGAAGCCCCGATTTTATTGGGCCGCGAGGCCGTCACGGCTGGGCCTTGTTGGACGGGCCTTTGGGAGCTATGCTGTTTTCGTCTGGTAACCATGTGGGTGACTTCCTTGGGGTTGGCTGGCGAAGCTGGAATCTTTGCCAGCCGACCTTTTTACCCCATGTTTTAGGGGGGCCCCAATGGTCCCTTGCGGCTCAGCCCTCCTCAGGTCCACGCCGCAGTGCATAATTCAGGTTAAAGAGACCTTCTCCTACTGGGTGAATCGAAATGGGCAAAGCGAAAGATCTCAGAAACCGTCTCGCCGGGGAAAATCTCGTCGTAGGTGTTGGGGCGCGGGACGCCCTCGAGGCCAAGCTGATCGATGAGGCCGGGTTCGACTTTATCTGGTCGAGCGGATTCGCCATATCCGCTTCTTACGGTCTTCCTGATGCCAGCTTGATTACGATGACGCAGTTCCTGGACCGGGCACGTTCGATCAACGACGCGGTCAGCATTCCGGTTGTCGCGGATTGCGATACGGGTTTCGGCAATGCCAACAACGTTATCTATGCTGTCGGGCAGTTCGAAAGCGCCGGTATCGCGGGAGTGTCGATAGAGGACAAGAAGTTTCCGAAGGATACGAGCCTGTTACCCGGCGGACGCCAAATACTCACCTCGATCGAGGAGTTTTCCGGCAAAGTCACGGCAGCGGCCGACGCGCGGCGCGACAAAGACTTTGTGATTATCGCCCGCACCGAGGCGCGAATCGCCGGGTGGGGGCATGAAGAAGCCCTGAACCGCGCTCACCACTACGAAGAGGCCGGCGCGGACTGCATTCTGATTCACTCCAAGTCCTCCACGCCGGATGAGGTCGTTGAGTTTGCCCGGCGCTGGGACGGCAACGCGCCGCTGGTCATTGTTCCGACCAGCTACCCGAGCTTGACCGAAGAAAGGATTCGGGGGTTGGGCAAGATCAAGATGGTGATGTATGCGAATCACCCTCTGCGAGCCGCGGTCCGCGCGCAAGAGCGGTTGCTGGCTGAGATCAAAAGGGCCGGTGGAATTCACACCGTCGATGAGCAGATGGTTCCAGTGAGCCGGGTTTTTGAGCTGCAGGGGGTTTATCGGATGAAGGAGGACGAGAAGAAATACCTGCCGTAACGTCCATGGGATGGTTATTGAAGGTTCTTCCGGCTGCAATTTGCCGCCGCTTCGAAACACTGTTTCCTCGTTTCCACTCAGCGTTGCCATCCACCACGCAAAACTCCCCGCCTTGGTTTCCAGACCCGGGAAACGTGACAAAACGATGGCTTACGCCTTTCCTATCTCGTAGGGCGGGTTGAAGTCTACCGTGTTCCGGGCTCACCGGCCGGCCATCAATCGAATGACACGGTGGCGGGGACACACTTCCACCATCGTTGCCCACCGGCTATTCGCGATACATCGCGCGGATCGCATTCTGGTCACTCATGAACGCAAGGTTTGCGAATCGGAACCCATCAGGAACTGCTGGACAAGAGAGGCATTTACTGGCGGCTTTACCAGTTGCAGTATCGAGACCAGGAAGCCACTAGCGTCTAGTTTCGATAATGTCGCTTACCCGCAAGAAATGCCGTGCTTATTGCAACTCCAGATTGCCGTCCAATCGGTATATTGTCCCAGCCCCCGCTTCCAACTCCACTTCCTTGCCGTCATATCGCAGCGTCAACGGGTTGCCTCGTTCTGAGAGAACCTTCGCCTGAGTCAGCTTGCCGGCTTCCCATTTGAGGTCGGCGACAAATCCGCCGCGGGCCCGCAATCCCTCGACAAAACCGTTGGGGAGCGCGGAGGGCAGAGCGGGCAGCAGGTGCAGGAAGCCGCGACTTCCCTCCTGCACATCGCTGTAGCCGAGAGGCGTTCCATAAGGATCGTGGCTTTGCAGCAGCATTTCCGCAATCCCGGCAGTCGCGCCGAAGTTGCCATCAATCTGAAAAGGCGGGTGGGCGTCGAACAGATTCGGATAGAGCCCGCCACGCCTGACGTCCAGGTTCGGCGCGGTTGATTCCGGGACAGGCTGGAGCAGGTTCTCCAGAATTTTGTAGGCATGATCGCCGTCCAAGAACCGAGCCCACAGATTGACCTTCCAGCCCATCGACCAGCCAGTAGCGCCATCGCCGCGAAATTCGAGCGAGCGGCGCGCTGCCTCAAATAGATCGGGGGTGCCATAGGGCGTAATCTCGACGCCCGGGTGCAGTCCGAAAAGATGCGAGACGTGGCGGTGTTTGTTGGCCGGGTCATCCACGTCGTCGAGCCATTCCTGAAGCTGCCCATGTTTGCCAATGCGGTTCGGCGCGATGCGGCGGCGCAGAGCGGTCAGTTGCCGGCGCAAGTCCTCGTCGACGTCGAGGATCTCTGCCGCGGTGATTGCGTTGCCGAAGAGGTTGCGGATGATCTGGTGATCCATCGTTGGCCCCATCACCAAGCCTCCGTTTTCGGGCGAGTTGCTTGGTCCGGAGATCAGCCATCTGCCGTCGGGAGTCTCAACGAGCACATCGGCGAAAAACTCCGAAGCGCCTTTCATGAGCGGGTATGCGGTCTGGCGCAGAAAATCTTCGTCGCCTCCAAAGAGATAGTGCTGCCACAGGCTTTGACAGAGCCAAGCGCCGCCGGTGGGCCAAATTCCATGGTTCGAATGGTTGATCGGAGCCGTGCCGCGCCACAGGTCGAAGTTGTGATGGAGCACCCAGCCGCCGGCGTTGTAGTGTTCGCGAGCGACACTCGCGCCGGATTCGGCGACCTCCCGGAGCGCCGCGAAAAGGGGCTCGCCCGTTTCGGGAAGACTCGTCGTCTCGGCGGGCCAATAGTTCATTTCGGTGTTGATGTTGACGGTGTACTTGCTGTCCCAAGCCGGTTCGTTCGACTCGTTCCAAAGCCCTTGCAGGTTAGCGGGTTGCCCGCCGGTTCGGCTCGATGCGATCAGCAGATAGCGTCCGTACTGGAAAAGCAGAGTGACCAGTTGCGGGTCGTCGCCCGTCCCAAAGCCGCGGATGCGCGTGTCGATCGTGGATTTCATGGCATCGGTCGAGCCAAGATCCAAGCGGACACGGCGGAAAAAATTCTGATGATCACGGATGTGGTCGATGCGGAGATCCTTGTAGTTTTTCGCGCGGACGAGGTCCAATATCTGTGCGTTTCGCTCCCCGGGATTGCCGGAAACGTCTCGATAGTTGACGAAGTTGGTAGCACCCGAGAGCAACAGAGTCGCGCTGCTCGCCGATTCCACAAGGACCGAATTCCCGTCGAATTCAAGCCCGCCGTCAGTTTGAACCGCCAAGCGAGCCTCGAATCGGATCGCACCGTCGGCCACCTGCCCGGCCATGACCAAATCTTCTCCAGCCCTTTCCACCGAAGCTTCCTCGTGAGCGCCGACCAGAGAAGCTCGAAATGAGAGCCGTTTGAAACCCGTGGCAGTGAGACGGACGAAAATCGCTTGATCCGGGAAACTGGCGAAAACTTCGCGTTTGTATTCCGCGCCTCCTGCTCGAAATTGGACAGAGGCAATCGCGTTATCCAAATTGAGATCACGGCGATAGTCGCTGACGCTGCTCTCGTCAACCCCGAGAAACTTCAGGATCAGGTCGCCAAATGCCTGGTATGCTTTCTGCCCTAGCGGATCGCTCATGAAGCTTTCCATGGCCAGATTTTCGGCCGCGGACTGCTTGCCCTCCGAAAGCAGCCGGCGGATTTCGGCGAGATGACTATGCGCTCCCTTGTTTGCGTAATCGTGAGGCGCTCCCTGCCACACGGTGTCTTCGTTGAATTGGATTCGCTCCTTGCTGATTCCGCCGAAGACCATGGCGCCGAGTCTGCCCTGCCCTACTGGGAGTGCCTCGGTCCATTTCACAGCGGGTTCGTCGAACCACAAGGAGAGGGGTTCGAGGGGAGATTCAGCGGCGGGTAAGGTGGCACTCTGGCGATCTTGCGGGGCGGACGGCCGCTGAGCCGGCTGGAGCGCCCCAAGCGTCGAGGCGGCTTTGGGCCACGCTTTGCTAGACGAGTCGGCACTGGTTTCGCTTCCGGAGTCGGGCCAGAATGCGCCCAGATCGATCCAAGCGCGCAGAGTCCCGATCTGGTCGTGCGTAAGCCGTTCGCCGGCCGGCGGCATGATCACCTTGACTTTGTATCCAGCTACCAAGTGGATCAGCCGGCTGTTTGCGGAATCGCCCGGGATGATGGCCGGGCCGGAATCGCCGCCCTGGAGAGCCGCGGCTTTTTGGTCCAGCCGGAGTCCGTTGATTTGATTCGTCGGCCCGTGGCAGGCGTAGCAGCTCTTTTCAAATAGCGGCCGAATTTGCGACTCGAAATCAATTGGCCCTTGCGCTGCGGGTGGCAGGCCGGGGCTGGGTTCTTGGGCGGTGGCGGAAATGGGGCTCGATAGACCCGCGACCAGCAGCGCGGAAGCTCCCCAAGTCGCAAATTTTTGTCGTACAAACATCGCTGGCCCCATGCTACCCGAATTATGCACTGCCGGTGCACCTGGTGAGGGCTGAGCCGCCAGGAACCATTTGGGGACCCCCGAAAACATGGGGTAAAAAGGTAGGCTGGCAAAGATTTCAGCTTCGCCAGTCAACCCCAAGGAGGTCACCCAAATGGTTACCAAACGAAAACAGCATAGCTCCCGAAGGCCCGTCAAACAAGGCCCCGGCGCGAGGGCCCCGCGGCCCAATAAAATCGGGGCTGCCACGCCCTATCACTTCCGTGGCAAGAATCTGACTCCCTACGGCGGCTTGCTGCCCGTCGCCACCCTGCGCGAAAAACTCGGCTTCCAAGCGCTGCTGGAAGAAACCCTCACGACCAAACGGATCACCCGAGCCATGAGCCCCTACCAGTTCGTGCTGGCCCTCGTGCTCGGCCTCTATGTCGGCTTTGCGCGGCTCAACCAACTCCGCTTCATCGCTCGCGATCCCATCCTGACCGGCATCTTGCAAGTGACGCGTCTGCCGCCGCAGTCCACGCTGTGGCGCTTTCTGGCCTCGCTGCACCTCAACGTGGCGAAGCAGATCCTTTCCATTCAGCGCCAGCTGCGGGAACGAGTCTGGGCCGCGGCCCACGTGAAGTTGGAGACGGTGACGCTGGACACCGACACCACCGTGCATACCCTCTACGGCCGCCAGATGGGCGGGCGCAAGAGCTACAACCCCAAGAACAAGGGCAAGCGCAGCTACCAGCCGATACTGACCTTCCTGGCCGAGACGCGCGAATACCTGATGGGCGGGTTGCGCAACGGCGACCGGCCCACGGGCCGACAGATCGCCGCCCACCTCGAGAGCGCTTTCCGGACTTTGCCGGGCGGCGTGAAGAAAATCCTGGCGCGGGCCGATTCCGACTTTTATTGCTGGGAGGCGGTGGAGGCCTATGAAAAGGCGGCTTGTCAGTTCGTCATCGTGGCGCGCAAAACGCGGCGCCTGGTCGAGCGCTTGCAGCAAGCAGAATGGAAACCCTCCCCCCGCTCCGACGCGGACGCGGAATGCGAATTCCTCTACCAACCGCAAGGCTGGGCGCGGGCCTGCCGTTTCCTGGCGCTGCGTTACGAAAACGAGCCCAAGGCCGGCGCGGCCGAGCAATACCAGTTGTTCGCCACCAGCGCTTACACCTACCGCGTGTTTGTCACCAATCTGGCCGAGCCGATCGCGGCGGTGGTGTGGTTTTACAATCAGCGCGCCGGAGCCGAGAACCTGATCAAGGAGGCCAACAACGACGCCGGGCTGGCGGCCCATCCCTCGCGCCGCTTTGACATGAACCGCAATCACTTTCAGTTGGCCATGCTGGCCTACAATCTCAACTGCTGGCTGCTGCTGTTCAACCGCGAAGCCCAGGCCAGCGTGGAGACGCTGCGGCACACCACCCTGGCGACGGCGCGGCTGCGTTTTCTGTTCGTGGCGGCCAAGATCTGGCGGCACGCCGGCAGAACGGGTGTCAGCTACAGCGATCATTATCAGGAAAAGGGCCTGTTTGAACGGCTGATGCGACGGCTGCGGGCGATGGGGCCGCCGGGATCGAGCTTGGCGCCGGTGGTGGAGGGTGCGCTGAGCTGAGGGGCACTCCATGCATAAAATTTCATGCACTCGCCGCAACGTACTGGGAACACGCCGCTTGCCAGCCCGCTTTTGCCCTGCCGGGATCAGGAGGCGGCTCAAACGGGGAGGGAAACAGCAGAAAAGACGACTTGCGAAATCACTGAGTTGACACGAGTGCCGCTATCGCCACAACTCCATCGACGATGGCTACGCCGAATCTGTGCATAATTCAGGTGCTAGCAATCTTGGCCGATTGGTTTAGAACAGCTCGGCTGGTTCAAAATAGCTCGTTGGGTGAGACCTGTCCCTGAGGCTGATGTGGCGAAACGTCTGGATTTCAAATCGACGTTCGGACAACAGATCAGAGCCCCCGGCGCGGGTCGCGCCCTCGAACGAAGCATCAGCCTGAGGTCAAACCCCCAAAAAGGACCATCCCTGGTGAAGAACACAACTTTGCTTTGGATCCGGGCGGGGCCAGCTCGCCTCCTGCGTGCTCGAACACGACCGGGCCGAGCTGCGGGTGTTTTCGAAAACAGCTAGGAGCTTTGACGGATGGATCGCAAACCGAGTTCGCGATATCGTTAATACATCATGTACCGTCTCATTCTGCCGGCTCTGCTCGTTTTCGCCTGCGGGTCGCCCGCAGCGGCGCAACTGCACAAACACTTCGTCGCTTTCAAATGCGAAGGCCAACCCGACAAGGTCCACAGCCGCCGCGATGAACGCTATTTCGGATGTGTGAATGGCAGGGTCGCCTGCAGTGACGATGGCGTTTCATCAAGCATGATTGCCGCTTACGAAAATCGCAGGGCGAACATGAAGTCCGAGTCGAACCGACGCATGCGAGAGTTGGACGCCAAACACGCGGCAAGCCACGGATCGACAACGGGAAGCACTGCCCGAAGGACCAGTCGAAGTAGCAGCAGAAGTACCAGGAGATCGAGCTCACGCGCGTCCGCCGCATCCCCAACCGTTTTCACCATCCAGAGCGCGCCGCGGCCTCCGGCGCAGGCCGAACCCCTTGAACCGGACACGGTTCGTCAAGTCACGGTCGGAACGTCGGCCGACGACGTGGTCTCGCTGTTGGGCCAGCCCAAGTGGCCGATTGCCGGCAGCAGCGAGAAATGGACTTACAGTCTTACCTCAGGCGGATCCGCGAAACTGGTGTTTGAGGACGGAAAAGTCACGAGCGTCGTCGTTCCCTGACAGCGAGCAGCACCACCTTCGCCCCTGATCAGTTTCAGTGCCGAGCGGGGCACCGCGCTCAGATCGCGGAGACAGGCTGCATCAGGATATGCCACCGAGGAGCGGGCGAAGCTTCCGATGCCGTTGCTAGGAAGCTTCCTTGAAGTAGTCACCCGACAAGATCTCCTGCTTGTCGGTAGTTGAGCCTCTGTAGACATAAACCCAGACGTTGTCTTCGGCGCCGGATTCCAGGACGACCCTATGTTCGGCCCCCTCGAACTCGCGTGGCTCGGGGTCACCCGGTCCACAACCCTCGTAGTCGTCTAGCAGGGTCAGAGTTTTAGGTGGATTTTCAAGGGCATACACGTCGCCGTAGACCCAACAGCCAGGGTCGCGGGACGGCACAAGGCCGGGATATTCGCCCAGGCAATACATCCGTCCTACGATTCGCGCATAGCCAACGAACCTCGCGTCGCGCGCGAGCATGTGGAACATGCTATTCCAGCTGTCTTTCCGTAGAGTCCCGTCGACGAATAGTCGGTTTGTCATTTCCGATCCCTCCACGATTGACTTCCTCAGCATTGACTTCTCGATTCCCTCAACAAGGAGGTCAAGCGACTCGAATTCCTGATCTTTCACTTAGTGTCGCAGCTACTTATCGGATCTTCGACCCTCGACGGGATCTTGCTGTCATGCCAGCCCAAGTGGCGGCTTGCCCGGGCGTTGACAGACGACGTCCATAGTTGGGATGATCAAAACGAATTCAGGACTGGTCGAACCCCTCAATGGATTTGGACACCTGCGTCATTTGTAGGCGAGAGACTCCTGATCCTCTGCTTTGGCCGCCTGACGCGAATAGCAGGATCATCGCCTGCGAGGGATGCTTCATCGAGTTATTCCTGCTCTCAGAAGAGTTTTCCTCCAGCGCCCCAACGCTTTTATCGTCCGAAATCCCGCTTGACAACGGGGCTGAGACATCAATCCAAGAGTCGGAGCCCGACTCTCCCAGGCCCCCCACCAAGAACCGCCGCTTCACCACAAGATGGGCATACAAACGATCGGCGAAAATGTCTTGGCTGGAAAACGGTAGCCCGGTCTCGGTGAACGTCCAGCTTCTTGACGGATCGGAGCAGGGTTTGGGCATCCGCTCGCCGAAAGCGGTGGACGCGGGACGAGCGGTTCGGATCAAACTCACGGATGCGACTGCCTTGCGGGGAGATGTACAATACTGCAGCCCGCTGAGAGATGTTTTTCGTTTGGGAGTCCTTTTGAGGTACGTTCAGCTGCTGCCGTCTTCCTAATTCGCGTTTCGTTGCGGGGCGTCATCGGCCCGACACCCTTGACAGATCGCTTCAGATGGCCTCCCTGATCGTGCAGGGTTTACCCATCCTCCGCCCAGCGTGAGAGGGCTGCGGCGCGCGGCTACGTTAGCATTCATCCATTCTTGTTGGCTCGATTTTCTTCGGCATTTGAGAGTTGGCTTCTAGTGACCCTGAAAAAGCGGCTAGAATGTGATGGACTCTCGTTGGTCTGTGTGTAGGCGGGACCGGAATGAGGGCCATCCCTACCGGCCGAGCCATCTCTATTCGATCGAGGACACCCGAAATGTTGAGTCGCCGAGAAGCAATCCAAAACCTGGCCGCGTTCTTCCTGGCGTCGCCGTTGCTGCAGGCGCAACAACCCTCTTCCGGCGGCGACGACCCGATGCTCGACCTGCCCAACGTCTTCGACTTCGCCAAGTACGCCCAATCGAAACTGGACCCTCTCGCATGGGACTACATGGACGAAGGCGCTAGCGACGAAGTCGCCCTACGCGACGCTCGGGAGGCCTTCAACCGTATCATCATCCGTCCCCGCTTCTTGACCGACGTTCACAAGATCGACGTTTCGATGAAGTTGTTCGGGAAGGATCTGCCGCACCCTATCTTTATCGATCCCGCCGGAGGAAAGAACTGTGTCTATCCCAACGGCGAAGCCGAAGTCGCCAGAGCCGCGGGTGAGTCGAACACGCTGATGATCACCAACGGCGGCATCGACGATGTGCTCGCCTCCGGCAAAGGACCGAAGAATTGGTGGCAGGTGACGACCGGCGGGCAGTTCCGCACGGAAAACATGATGCTCAACTTCATCGAGCCTCTCGAAGACAAAGGCTGTGGCGGCATCTGCTTCACTGTGGACATCATGCACGTCTCCCACCGCGAGCGCAGCATTCACAACAAACTGGTGCGAAATTGGTGCAACTCAGGCATCCCGCGCGATGCTCAGGGCAAGCTAATCTACAGGCCAACAGACGTATATTGGCGGACCGGCGACTACCCTTCGCGCCCTTTTCCAACCCCCACCTGGGAAACCGTCAAGCAGCTACGCGAACTCACCGACCTGCCGATTATTATCAAGGGAGTACTCACCGCCGAAGATACCGAGAAGGCCGTCGAAGCTGGGATGTCGGGCGTTGTCGTCTCGAGCCACGGAGCGCGGCAGCTCGATCATGTGGGCGGTACGATCGAGGCGCTGCCTGAATGCGTGCAGGCGGCGGCCGGCAAAATCCCGGTTTTGATTGACGGCGGCTTCCGGCGGGGTACCGACATCTTGAAGGCGCTGGCGCTCGGCGCGACCGCCGTTGGAGTGGCGCGTCCCTATCTTTGGGGACTGGCTAGTTTCGGGTCAAAAAGGCGTTGCACGCGTGATTGAACTGCTCAGAACGGAATTAGCGCTCGATATGGGCATGTCAGGGGTTGCAAACATCAGTGCCATTGACCGAAAATTAGTTCGCATCCGTAAATAAGGAGGACAGCACCATGTTGACTCGAAGAAGCCTGTTAGCCGGACTCGCCGCCACCGGAAGTGTGATGGGCAGCCGAGCTTCCGCCGCGGCCGCGAGGACGTTCGTCGGCAGTGAGCATCAGTACCCCATTCGCATGCGCAGGAAAGTGGAGATTCTCTACCAGTCTCCCGAGGGACACCCGAATGGCCTGGAAGCGACGCCTGAGGGGCTCTGGGTCGGTGAGCAGATTTCCGACCGTGCCCACCTCGTGGATTGGGAGACCGGCAAGTCGCTGACCGCCTACGACACGCAATCGTCGAACACCAGCGGTCTCGCCTACGGCGGCGGTTACCTTTGGATGGCGGCCAACGGCCCTGGGCTTATGAGAGAGAAACGCCCCCACGATGTCGAGAAGGGTGGCCGAATCGTCAAGATCGACGCCAAGACCGGCAAGCACGTGAAGAACTACTCCACTCCCAATGGAAAGGGTTTACACGGTCTGATGTGGCATGACGACTCGCTCTGGATCACGCAATTCGGGCCAAATAAGATCGTCCGGGCCGACGCCGATTTGAACGTGCAGAGTTCGTTCTCGGTGCCGCTGGGCCGCGCCCACGGGCTGGGCTGGGATGGAGACGGCATCTGGAATATGTTCTCTAATGACTTCCGCGTGCTGAAGTTCGATCCGGTCAGCGGCCAGGTCATCGAGGCTGTGCAGCTCAACAGCGACGACCCCGATCCGCATGGCATGACCTGGTACCAGGGACACCTGTATTACTGCGACGCCGGGATCGCGCCAGGGCACAACGACAGCAAGAGTGAGTTCGCCGGATCGATCTGCCGTATTGAACTCTGATGCGCCGGCGGTACATCGGTGCGGGTATCGCCGTGGTATTGCTGTGCCTCGGGGCGGCTGTCTCGGGGAAGGAAGATGCCGGCAAAATCATGCGGCCCGCCGACTGGGCAGCATACGCATCCGGCGAAGTTGACATTGTGGCCACCGCGCCGTCGGGGAAGCTCGAACTCGACGGCGCCCCGGTGGTTGCCGCCGAACCATTCCCCAACGTTTTCCATGGCAAGGCGAAAGCCGATCCCGGCAAGCACACGCTGGCTCTGGTTTGGGAAGGCGGCCGCAAGGAAGTGAATTTCTTTGTCGGCGAAGGGCCGCCCAGCGAGTACAAGCCCTTCTCACAACATCCGCCGCTAGGGGGCGTCGAGTGCACGCAATGTCATGGCGTCAGCCGCCGCGGACGCTTCCGCTTCAAGGGCGGCTGCTTCGACTGCCACCAGAAAGAAGACTTCACGAAAGTTCATCCCCACCCGGCCCATATGATTCAGGACTGCGGCATGTGCCACAACGCTCACGGCTCGACCGTCAAGGCTCACCTGATCATGCCTAAAGAGCTGGCCTGCAAGCAGTGTCATAACTGACAAACAGAGCCCAGTTCAGAGCCCTAAGCGCAAGCGACGGGTCCGAGCGCGGGATCTAGGTCTTGACCAAGGAGCCGCTATATTGTACAGTAAATCTGTACGTAATCATGCCAATTGAAACAACCTATACAAGCGCTCGGGCGAATTTCGCCGACCTATGGGACCGGGTGACCCAAGACCAAGAAACCGTGATCATCAAGCGCCGGGGTCGCGATGACGTTGCACTCGTTTCCGCCTCTGAACTGACCGGCTTACTCGAAACGGCCCATCTCATGCGGTCCCCCGAGAACGCGAGGCGGCTTCTCAGGGCGCTGCGTCGCGCTAGGACTCGATCCGTCAAACCGAAGACCGTTGAAAGCCTTTCGAGCCGAGACAGGACTTGATAAAGCCTAGGAGGGCGGAGCCCAACAAGAGGCGCGAGACCGTCTTTCAGGCAGAGTTTTTGGAAGATCTTCGCTATTGGATTCGAACAGATCGCCGCATCGCCTTGCGCATTCTAGCTATTGTCGGGGCCACTAGGAGAGATCCTTTTCGAGGTATTGGCAAACCCGAACCCCTCAGACACGAGTTGGCCGGGACATGGTCCCGCCGACTGACGCAAGAGCATCGCCTTGTCTACGCGGTATCGGACGATAGAATCGACTTCTTGCAGGCGCGATTCCACTACTAAGACATTCGCGACCGATCCCTTTCGCCGCGCGGTGATCCCTGCCGCAGCCTTCCACTTCACGGCCACGGAAAGGATTGTACTGTCCTCTCGTCGACCGTTTGTTTAGAACACGCCGAACGTGGTGTACACTCTTTGTGAATCTGGCGTCCGCAAACCAACCGCCCGCACAAGGAGCATTTCCATGAATTCGAAATTGACTCGCCGCCATTTCTTCTTCGGCGTCTCCGCCCTCGCCGCCGCCCGCCCAGCTAGGCCACAATCAGCCAACGACAAGGTCGTTCTCGTGCTCATCGGCGCCGGTGGACGCGGCAGTGATCTAGCGCGCAAGCTTCAGAACGTGGAGAACGTCGAGTTCAAATATGTATGCGAAGTGAACGACGAGCGTGGGGAAGAGATTGCTTCCCATCTTGAGTCGGTCCGCGGGTTTCGGCCCCAGCGAGTTCTCGACATGCGCCGCGCCTTCGACGACAAAGACGTCGACGGTGTGATCATCACCACGCCCGAACACTGGCACGCCCTCGCCACGGTGTGGGCCTGCCAGGCCGCTAAGGATGTCTACGTTGAAAAATGCGTCTCGCTGACCGTCTGGGAAGGCCGCAAGATGATCGAGGCCGCACGCAAGTATAAGCGCGTCGTCCAATGCGGAACGCAGAACCGCAGCGCGCCTTATTCAAACTCGGCCCGCGAGTACATCGCCAGCGGCAGGCTCGGCAAGGTCCTTTACGTGAAAGTTTTCAACTTGCTCCCGGGCAGCGGTGACTGGGCGCCGCTCAAGCCATTGCCAGACGGCCCGCCTCCAGAGGGGCTTGATTGGGACGCCTTCCTGGGGCCTGCTCCGGTGGCGCCCTACAACCGTAACCGCATTGATCACTGGGAGACCTATTGGCATTACGGTGGAGGACCCCTCTCCTCCGATGCCAGTCATCAGCTCGATCTGGCGCGAAAGGTCCTGGGCGACCCTCCCCATCCCAAATCCGTTTACGCGACCGGCGGACGCTTTGCCGCCGATGACGGCCGTGAAGCTCCCGATACGCAGGCCGTAACCTACGACTACGGCGACTTCGTGATGACTTGCGATAGCGGGACGTTCACGCCCTACATCAAGAAGTTTCCGAATGAAATCCGGAACGGGACCACCTGGCCGGTTTGGAACCACCATTCGACGCGCGTGGAGATCTACGGCACGAAACGAATCATGTATCTGGGCCGCCACGGAGTCGGTTGGCAAGTCATGGAAGAAGACGGCAAGGTCGTCGCCCAGGACAAGGGCGTTCACCCCGACAAATGGCACCAACCAAACTTCATCGATTGCATTCGCAGCCGCGCGCGGCCCAACTCCGACATTGAGCAAGGCCACTACAGCTCTTGCGCGATCCATCTGGGGAACCTGGCATACCGTGCCGGCAACAAGCACCTGACATTTGACGGCGAAGCGGAAAGGTTCACAAATAGTGATTGGGCCAACGGGCAATTGAAACCCGCCTACCGCAAGCATTACCGGATTCCGGAGGAAGTCTGAGGGGCTTCAGCCCTGTGCACCGAGCAGGAACTTGCCGTTTTCCCAGACCGGAGCTAAGATGACGAGTGAAACCGGCGCGGGTGAGCGCACCCTGGATTCGGGCCATTCCGAATACTTATATCTATCCGCACGCGACAGCTTGAATTCGTAAGGCGCGGTGTACTCGCCGTCAGTCCTCGATCTGGTCGCCTGTCATCGCCGGCTGGTCGCGGGATCGAGAACCGCTACGCCGCGGTATTCAGGCGAGGGTCGAGCGGATCTCCTCGCGGGAAGACTTTGGAGAAGAAGCTATGTATTTAACCGATGAGTTTCGTCTGAAGATTGGTCTGGCGGAAATGCTCAAAGGCGGCGTCATCATGGACGTCACCAACGCGGAACAAGCCGTGATCGCTGAAAATGCGGGGGCGACTTCCGTGATGGCGCTCGAGCGTGTTCCGGCTGATATCCGCAAAGAAGGCGGCGTCGCTCGCATGGCCAGCATCTCGGTGATTCGCGAAATCATGAAGAGCGTGAGCATTCCGGTCATGGCCAAGGTCCGCATCGGGCATTTCGTCGAAGCCCAGATTCTGGCCGCGCTCAAGGTCGACTACATTGACGAAAGCGAAGTTCTCACTCCCGCCGACGAAGCGCACCACGTCGACAAGCGCGGCTTCAAGATTCCTTTCGTCTGTGGAGCCCGTAACCTAGGGGAAGCTCTTCGCCGCATCGGTGAAGGAGCCGCCATGATCCGCACCAAGGGCGAGGCAGGATCGGGCAATATCGTCGAGGCCGTTCGGCATATGAGGACGATCCAGAAGGAGTTGAAGGAGCTGACGGTCAAGTCGAAAGAAGAGCTGCCCACAGCCGCCAAAGATCTGCAAGCCCCGCTCGAACTGGTGGAATACGTCGCCGAACACGGTAAGCTGCCCGTACCGAATTTTTCCGCCGGAGGAATTGCAACTCCCGCGGACGCGGCGTTGGTCATGCACCTTGGAGCGGAAGCTGTGTTTGTCGGCTCAGGCATTTTCAAGTCCGAAGACCCTGATCGCCGCGCGCGGGCAATTGTGAAGGCCGCCACTCATTACAACGATCCCGAGCAGTTGCTGGCCGCCTGCGGGGACTTGGGTGAACCAATGCGCGGGCTCGACATCGCTCAGCTCGATGAATCCGAGCTTCTGCAAACCCGTGGCTGGTAAGGGCGACGGAAGCGGCTTGTCCGCCTCGTCCTCAGCATCGGCGTTGACCTCAGCATCGACCTTGTCGTCGGTAAGGGTTGGCATTCTCGCGCTTCAAGGTGATTTCGAGGCCCATGGCCGGGCCATCGAGGATCTCGGCTCACAGCCGGTTTATGTCCGTCATCCAAGCGAACTGGCGGGAATCGACGGGGTAATCATTCCGGGCGGGGAAAGCACCACCATGCTGAAGTTGCTTCAAGACGAGGGGCTCTTCGCGCCCATCCTTCAGTTTGCGGAGCAGCACCCGGTGATGGGCACCTGCGCCGGCTCGATTCTGATGGCGGAGGAAGTACTGTCTCCGGCCCAGAAAAGTTTCGGGTTGTTAGCCATGACAGTTGAACGCAATGCTTACGGCAGGCAGGCCGATAGCTCGATTCGGTCGATCGAGCCGTCACCGCAATTCGCGGAGCGCACCGAACCAGGCGTGCTCGAAGCGGTTTTCATTCGAGCTCCGATGATACGCAACGTCGGAGCGGCGGCAAGCGTACTATTAAGCGACGGTTCGGATCCCGTTCTGGTCGAGCAAGGCAAGCATCTGGCAGCGACGTTTCATCCTGAGTTGTCAAAAGATCGCCGCTTGCATGCACTATTTCTCGAGAAGATCCGATCTTCAAGATAGGGGTCCTATTTGTGCAATCGCCAGCTCGCATTCTTTTCATCTGCATCGGCAATTCCTGCCGCAGCCAAATGGCGGAAGGCTACGCCCGGCATCACTACAGTGAGCTGATGGAGGTCTCCAGCGCGGGACTTTATCCGGCGGCAATCGTACAGCTGGAAACCATTGCCGTGATGGCGGACAAGGGCGTTTCGCTCGAAGGTCAATGGCCGAAGCCAATTTTCGCTGTCGATTGGAAATCTACGGACCTCGTCGTGAACATGAGCGGCATGCCCGTGCTTCAGGCCATGCCCGGTTTTGAAGGTCTCAACCTGATGTGGGTAGTTGACGACCCCATTGGTAAGTCGAACAAAGTCTACAATAACGTGCGCGACCGGATCGCGGAATTGGTCGACGGTCTCGCCGAAACCCTGCGCACCCGCCAGTCTCGTGCTGCGGCCCTGTGATCTCCGGGCGCTCCGCCCGGTCCAGAAAACTTCACCCGGCGACTACATTTTCAGGCGGCAGACGATCCCCACGTCATCGCAATACCACATCATGCCCTTCCAGATCGTCATGCCGTGAGGCAACGGATCGCTTTCGGCGAGCTGAATCTTCTCGACAATCTCACCCGTCGTCACGTTGTGTTTAAAAAACGCGTTCTGATTGCTGTCGGTGCACCAGAGCCATTCCCCCTCCCAGCCAATTCCGTGCGGGCGGTTGCCGGACGTCGCGAATTGATGCTCGACCACCCAGCGCTCGGGGTCGACGCGATAGATCGTCCGCGAAGGAGGCACGGCGAACCAAAGCTTGCCATCACGCCACTCCATGCCGTGTGCGCCGGTGCCCCCGCGAGGCTCCGACGGCGCCGCCTGTGGCTGTTGCCGGCCTGGGGCAGGAGGCTTAGCTAGTGGGCTGCTGCGAGCGGCCGTGTCGCCGGCTCGTTGGTAAATCACACCAGCGCCCGGAGTGAAATACTTGCGGATGGTCTTGCCGGTCATGGCGTCACAGCGAACGATCGTGCGGTCATAGGTGGAACCGATCCAAATCGCTTCCCCGTCAAAGGTCAGTCCGCTGCCACGATCGGACTCGGTTTCGAGATCGCGCAAAACTTTGCCGTTCTCATAGGTCACCAAGGCAATATGATTGTTGCCCTGGTCGAGAATCCACAGACCGTCTTCAGTCGCTTGTAGCCCGTTGGGCTTGGGACCGGGTGAATCAAAGACTTTTTCGACCTTCGCCGAGCGCGTCTTGATGCCATCGAATGCGGGGATCGCGGCAACAAGCGCAAGGAAACTTCTACGTGCGAGCATTAGGGTCCTCCTAAGATGCTTCTTCCGCCCCAGTATAGGCCTTCACGGTTGCCATCTGCCGAGTTTCCCGCAGACGTTATGGCGTGCCGTCCAACGAAATCTTGAGCGGCTCCAGGTCTCGACCGTTCCATACCAGAATCGCGCCCCTATGGCGAGGTTCACTCTGACAGTTCTTACAACGGTCGGCCTGCATCTGCTCAATCACCTGGTCTTTCCCAGCCATGCGGGAGCGTAATCCTTGGATAAGTCTTTGTCGTTCCGCTAAGGTTGTTACCTGAATTATGCACAGATTCACTTTGCGAGTGTGGCTGCGTTCGTAGCGGGTTGGCGGTCGTCGTGAGGTGGTAGCTCGGCAACTGGCCTTTTGGCTTCTCCGTGTCCGGTTTCCCTTCCCGCCCAGAATCCGCGTCGTCAAAACCTCGCTCGGAAGTGACGTGTTTCCAGTGCGTTACGGCTAGTGCATAAAATTTTATGCATAGCGCATAGCCAGGCTCTCAGATCAGCGCCCTCCCGACCACCGGCAGCAAGCCGCCGTAGGGAGTCGGCTTCCTGCCGCGGAAGTGGTAAGGCGTTGAAGCCCCGATTTTATTGGGCCGCGAGGCCGTCACGGCTGGGCCTTGTTGGACGGGCCTTTGGGAGCTATGCTGTTTTCGTCTGGTAACCATGTGGGTGACTTCCTTGGGGTTGGCTGGCGAAGCTGGAATCTTTGCCAGCCGACCTTTTTACCCCATGTTTTAGGGGGTCCCCAATGGTCCCTTGCGGCTCAGCCCTCCTCAGGTCCACGCCGCAGTGCATAATTCAGGTGTTATCAATTCCCTAACGTTGGCGTCGGGATTCGCTTGATGACGCTCGAGCTGTTGGCGTAGTTCCGCAAGCTGAGTGCGTAACGGCCCTATCGACGCTACTTCCGCGCGATGTTCCGCGACCGTCACGCGGAGTTCCTGTGCCTCTGCGCGGAGCTCTCGCGTCAGATCACTCTCCGACTTCAACCCATACTCAGCAAACACTTCCAGAAGCCTTCGGTCGTTCTCCTGCTCTGCTATGTCACTTGCCATGCCCAGTGCGGTCTGTCCGTCTCTGTCTTCTGATCCCAGATTCGCACCATGTTCGAGGAGAAGCTCTAGAACTTCAGGGCTTTTGTTCTTCACGGCAAAGACGAGGGGTGTGTCTCCCGTATCTGCTGGTCGTTTTTCGTTGACGTCGACGGCCGTGAGTAGCAGCTTCAGCGTTTCCAAATCTCCGTTTTGGATACTTTGCCAGAAAAGCTCGCGGCCATCCAGGACTTGCTCGATTTCCCAATACTCAGGAACGATTGACCGAAACCCCAACGCATAAAGAAACGAGTACCAAGTGCTCCTCTCTTTCTTGACATCGACTAGTGTCACCTCGTGTTCGAGAGGCCGTGGTTCTGTAGTGTTCCAGCCGACTCGTATTTGGAATTCGGCCGCCCTAGGCGGCACATCAATCGCCCGTTCGGGGTGGTAATTGACTGCCCCTATCTCATTCTGATCCTTGGACAGAAACACCACCTCGGTCGGCAGATCATGATCGCTAGCTCTAATGATCAACCTTCGTTGGGCGCCGGGCTCATTCACTTGGGCAAATACCGGAGTCACCAGCTGGAAAATAGAAGATGCAGCGGTCGGTTCAGTGACAGTATTGTTGACCCCACCCGCTTCAACACTTCCGTTCATGCTCAAAAGTAGAGAGGGCAGACCAAGCCCCAGAGAGAACGATTTCTTGAGGTCTTCTTCTTTCCAGATGGCACCAACGGCTCCGCCCAAGAGCCCGTATAGCAGGGTTGCCAGGACGCCGAGAGATGCTTCTAGCATTGGCTCTTCTGAGTTCTTGAAAAAGTTTAGAACACGTCCACTGGCCAGACCCGTAGCCAGAATCAGCAGATTTGGCGCCATTCCACCAAATGCGGCAGTCCCAATAGATTCCCAATTTCGCATAGAACCTCCTTCTGCAGGCAGTATCTTGGCGTCGCGTCTGTCTGAGCGAGGCGCAGAGAACGTCTACATCGGCTTTCTTCGGCGCCACGATCGGACAAGCCGGTTTCAGCCCGGAAAATCTTGCCCACGTTCGTCGAATTTTAGCCAGGGTTTCGGCGTCGGGGCTTGTCGTGCCGCTGTAAGTCCGAGAAAGGGATCCTCCTCAGATACTTCGGCCCCAGTATATGCCCTTCGTGCCTGATCCGCCAACTGCCAGGCGATGAATGTCAACGCCAAGTAGAAATGTCCTAATCGCTGCCAAGTAGAAATGTCCGCTTTGGGGCAGGTGGCTGGAGAGGCGATGGTAGAGTGGTTGGCGTTGAGGGCAGGGTCGCGCCTGCTCTTGATGCCCAAGGCCGAAGCGATGGAGCTGGCTCCCAAGCAATCGGCTGAAGCAGACGACCCTCTGGCCTCCCGGTCAGAGGGTTTTCTGTTCGTGACAGAGATTGCTTTGGTGAAGCTTCGGAGCGGAGGCCTTGGGCTTCGCCAACGCGACGATCGCCGGGCGCCGTTTGCCCGGCGCTCCCCATAGCGTCTTGGTTTGGCAGCGACTGCCAACTCAGCGCATCGGCCCGATGGGCGCTCCGCATAGAGTCTTGGTTTGGCAGCGACTCCTAGTCCTGCGTATCGTCTCGCCGAGCGCCGGATGCCTGCGCCGCTTGCCACACAGGCGGGCTGTCTTTCAGATCGAAGTCCTTCATCCAGTCGCTGCTTCGCTTGCCGGCAGCTTTGCCGCCAGCCTTCTCGGCCGCTGCCGCAGCGGGTTCCGCCTGGGCGCTCTTGGGCTGCGGGCGCTCCGATTGGGGCTGCGCGCCGCAGCGCTTCAGCGCCAGTTCGTGCTTGCCGCAGCGCGCGGCCAGGACGCCGTCCAGGCGTCTCTCCACCCGCCCTCGGCTGTTTCGCAGACCCGGCACAATCGCCTTGCGGTCGATTTGATAGCTCTTTCCCCGGAAGCGAATCGTGTAGTCGTTGGCGACCCGCCGCGTCTCGACCTGGCTCAGCGCCGAGTCCAGATCGTGCTCGGGACCTAGCTCGCGATGCGCCTCGTCGGGGTGAGCCGGCTGCACCCGCAACGTGGCGTTCCACCAGGGCAGAAACTCGCTTTCCAGGTAGGCGTTGGCCTGTTCGATCGTCGTGGCCCCGGCCACCCGCAGACCCTTCACCAGGCGGTCCTGGGCGGTGCCAAAGCTGCGCTCGACGCGGCCTTTGGCCTGCGGCGAATAGGCCGTGATCGATTCGATGTCCAGCTCCTGGAGCGCCCGCCCGATCTGCGTGGGAGGCCAGAGCTTGGGGTCCTCGCCGGCGCTGTTTTTGGGCGTGTTGACAAACAGGCTGGCGCGGTCGGTGTAGAAGGCTACGGGTCGGCCGTTTTGTTCCAGATACGTCTTCAGCAAACGGCGATTCTCTTCGCCCGAGTCGTGCCGGACGAAGCGCGCCAGCAACTCGCTGCTGGCGTCGTCGATCATGCCGATCAGGTACAGCTTCTCCCCGCGTCCCTCCAGCCAGTCGTGCTCGGAGGTGTCCCATTGCACCAGCTCGCCGCGGCAACTGCGGCGGGGCCGCCACGGATGCGGGCGTCCTGACTTGCGGCGGCGGGGCTTCCACAGGCCCGCGGCGGCCATCCAACGGCGCAGCGTTTCGCGGCCGACTTGGACGCCGTGGCGCTGCTCGAGATACTCCGCCGCCAGAGTCGGGCCAAAGCCGGCGTAGACGGGTTGGGAGAGGATTGCCACGGCTTGTTTTTCCGCCTTGGCGCTGAGCTTGCGGTTGGACGCGCGGCCCCGCGCGGCATGGACCACGGCCTGGGCGCCTTCGCTGCGAAGCTTCGCCAGCAGCCGCCTCAGATGCCGTTCGCTGAGGCCCGTCTGCTGGGCGGCCTGCTTTTGCGTGATGAGTTTTTTGTCTGCTTTGCGCAGCGCCACCAGCCGGTCGCGCTCTCGTTGTGTCATTAGTAGTTGTCCTTGCTTGCTCACCCCTCCAGGCTGACCTTGTCAATAGGACATTTCTACTTGGCACGTTTAGGACATTATCACTCGGCAGCGACACTGCCAGGCGATGAATTCTGAGCTGCTAAAGCGAGCGGAGTGGGTCACCCCGGCGATTCAAGGCGTCAGTCTCAAACTAGGCTGCGGGAGAGGGGTCGACCAGTCTAGCCTGGCTTGTTGCCGGCGGTACCGGTTCTCCAAACTCTCGAAGTGTTTCGATGTGGCCCCGTATGGCTTCCTGGATATTGAATTCGGTCTCTTCGAGGGTTTCGCCAGTCGTAATACAGCCAGGGAGGTCCGGCACGTATGCGGACCAGTTCGTCGTGGCTTGTTCGAACACTACTGCGTATTTCATGCTTAGTGCCTATCCCTAAGGCCTGCTGCTCTCAGCACCGACTTCAACGTCCCAGCCCGAACATCGTCACCGAGACGCCCGGGAATTGTGGCGACGTTGGGCTTCGATGGGTGTTTGAAGTGGCGATGGCTGCCGGTTGTTCTCACGTGTATCCACCCATCCGATTCGACGAGCCGGATCAGGTCTCGAACTTTCACTCGCTTCCATTGTAATACCTCCCGGCCAACCGGAATCTAGACATCCCCTCCGTCTTCCTGGGTACTCCCGATAGTCGACGAGAAAGCCTGCTGCGTTCAAGGCAGCATCCCAACCGTGTCCCCCAAAATTGACACCCTTTCCCCCTGACTGTTAGCGTGAGCATTGGTTTTACCGCGCTTACCACTACTCCGCTGACCATTGCGGCCATCCCTCAATGGACCCCTCCCTGATTCGCAATTTTTCGATCATCGCCCACATTGACCACGGTAAATCGACGCTGGCAGACCGCCTGCTCGAGACGACCGAGGCGCTCTCTCATCGAGAGATGAAGGAGCAAGTGCTCGATTCGATGGACATCGAGCGCGAACGCGGTATCACCATCAAGGCGCAGGCCGTCCGAATCAACTATCAGGCCAAGGACGGCAATATTTACCAGCTCAACCTGATTGACACCCCAGGGCACGTCGACTTTTCCTATGAAGTTTCTCGCAGCCTCGCAGCCTGTGAAGGGGCGCTGCTGGTAGTCGACGCCTCCCAGGGAGTCGAGGCCCAAACCCTCGCGAACACCTATCTCGCGCTCGAACACAACCTGGAAATCATTCCGATCATCAACAAGATTGATCTGCCCGCCGCCCAGCCTGAACGCGTGCGCGAGGAGATCGAGAGCACGATCGGACTCGACGCCTCGAACGCCTTGCTCGTTAGCGCCAAGTCAGGTCTAGGTGTTCCCGAAATCCTCGAGGCGATCGTCGCCCGGGTTCCGCCGCCGAAGGGCTCGCGGGGCGGGCCGTTGCGGGCGCTGCTTTTCGATTCGTGGTTTGACGCCTATCGCGGCGTTATCATCCTGGCGAGGGTTCTCGACGGGACGCTGCGCAAAGGGATGAAGATCCGTCTATGGACCACCGGCCGCACCTACACCGTTGAAGAACTGGGCTACCGCACACCCAAAATCTTTCCCTGCGACGAGCTGGCTTCCGGTGAAGTCGGCTGGATCGTTGCCAACATCAAGGACGTAACCGAGACCAAGATCGGCGACACGATCTGTGAGGATGCCAACCCCCCGGCCGAACCGCTGGAAGGGTTCGAAGAAAGTAAACCGATGGTTTTCGCCGGGCTTTATCCGGTGGAATCACACGAGCATCAATTGCTCCGCGAAGCCCTCGAAAAGCTGCAGCTCAACGACCGCTCATTCCAGTTTGAACCGGAAAGCTCAACGGCGCTGGGCTTCGGATTCCGCTGTGGTTTCCTTGGCCTGCTGCATCTGGAAATCGTCCAAGAGCGGCTGGAGCGCGAGTTCGACCTCGACCTGATTACAACCGCGCCGGGGGTTCGCTACCGGATTTCGAAGAACGACGGCACGGTGATTGAAGTGGATAACCCCAGCCATTGGCCGTCCACGCAGGACATTCAAAAGATCGAGGAGCCTATCTTCCTGGTCACCATCCTCACTCCCGACGAGCATCTCGGCGGCATTCTTAAGTTGCTGGACGACAAGCGCGGCGAGCAGAAGGGTTTCGAGTACGTCGCGGGCAACCGCGTGATGCTTACATACGAAGTTCCCCTCAACGAGATCGTCCTGGATTTCTACGACCGTCTCAAGACCGTCTCCCGCGGATACGCCTCGGTCGACTATCACTTCTCGGGATACCGCGAATCACCGATGGACAAGCTGGACGTGCTGGTGGCCGGTGATCCGATCGATGCCCTCTCGATGATCGTCTATCGGGAGCAAGCCCACGCCCGGGGCAAAGCCGTGATCGAAAAGATGCGCAAGCTGATCCCCCGGCAAATGTTCGATGTAGCCCTGCAAGCCGGGATCGGCAACAAAATTGTCGCCAGAGAGAACATCGTGGCGTTGCGCAAGAACGTGACCGCGAAGTGCTACGGCGGCGATATCACACGCAAACGCAAGCTCCTGGAAAGGCAAAAAGAAGGAAAGAAACGCATGAAGCGGGTAGGGAAAGTGGATATCCCTCAGGAGGCCTTCCTCACCGTGTTGCGGGTCTCGGACTGATCGCCGGTGATCGCTCGGGAAAATTTCAGACGGCCGGACAAAGGCGTGCACGGAAGTCCACAATTACCCGCGGTCACGCCTAAACGGAAGTCCACGCTCGGCTGAATCCGCGCGCCGCATCGCTTGCTCGGTGCCCTGTTTGACAACCTTCGGCCCCGAATGTTAAACAAGAATTAGTGGGCTGTGGTAAAGTGATTTGTTGCTTGTCCACCACGCTTGATGACTACTTGATCGCCTCAGTGCTGAAGCAATAATCTCGAGCGTCACCCGCTCCCTTATACAGACATGATTAAAGTTGAGGGCCTAACCAAGCGTTATGGGCGAACCACCGCTGTCAAGAACATCAGCTTTGAGGTAGAGAAGGGTGAAATTGTCGGCTTCCTGGGTCCGAACGGTGCCGGGAAGACAACGACAATGCGCATCTTGACGGGTTTCCTGCCCCCGACCGAAGGCACCGCAAGTATTGGCGGCTTGGACGTGCAGGAGCAGCCGATCGAAGTCAAACGGCGCATCGGTTACCTCCCGGAAACTCCTCCGCTCTACCCCGAGATGACCGTCCGGGACTACCTCGAGTTCGTGGGGCGCCTCAAAGGTATCGCGGGAGCTGATCTGGCGGCCCGGGTCGACTCGGTGATCGATCGTTGCTCCATCGGCGACGTGAGAAGCAAGCTGAACAGCCAGCTTTCAAAAGGCTTCAAGCAAAGGGTGGGATTGGCCCAGGCGTTGATTCATGACCCCGACGTGCTGATCCTGGACGAGCCGACCGCCGGCCTTGATCCCAAGCAGATTATTGAAGTCCGAGAGCTGATCGGCGAGCTGAGCGGAGAGCACACCATCATCCTCAGCACACACATTCTGCCCGAGGTTTCAACGACCTGCGGGCGTGTCATTATTATTAACAACGGCAAGCTCGAAGCCAGCGACACGCCGGAGAACCTCACATCTCGGCTACAGGGGCACGACTCGGTTTGGGTCGAAGTCGACGGGCCGGCTGACGAAGTTGAGGCCAAGATTCAGGGTATCCAGGGCGTGGAGAAAGTCTCACGCGCAACGGGCCAAGCAGGCCGGGCAGCCTGGCAGGTGGAAATCGTCAAAGACCCGGCCGTTCGCACGGAACTCGCGAGAGCCGTGATCGAATCGGGATGGGGACTACACGAGATTCGGTCCATCGGATTGAGCCTGGAAGACATCTTCCTCAAGCTCACCAGTGAAGATCCCGGAGCCGATCCCGAAGTTGATTCCGAAGCCGAGCTAGCCGCCGGCAGCCCCGACTTGGAAGCGACCCCAGAGGAAGATTCAAGCGAGCCGACTACCGCCGAGGACGCTCCGGAAGCTGAGAAAGGGCCCGACGCATGAGAAACATTTGGACCATTGCCCGAAGGGAGCTGAACTCCTATTTCGCCTCGCCTGTCGCCTATGTTTTGCTGGCGATGTTCGCAATCATCTTCGGCTACTTTTTCTTCAGCGCGGTGGCATTTTTTGTCGACTTCAGCGGCCGCGCCGCAATGCAAGGCGGAGGGGGGCCGATGAACGTAGATCAGTTCATCATTCAGCCGACGCTCGGGAACTTTAGCATCATTCTGCTTTTCTTGTCCCCGATGATCACCATGCGGCTCTTTGCCGAAGAGAAGCGCAGTGGCACGATCGAGCTGCTTCTCACCTCTCCGATACACGACTACGAGATCATTTTCGGGAAGTGGCTCGCCGCTATGCTTCTCTATGCCTGCATGCTGGCGGTCTCGTTGCTGAGTCTATCTATCCTGTTTGTCTACAGCACTCCGGACGGCAAAGCGCTGGCGGTTGCCTATTTGGGGTTGCTGCTGATGGGCGGGACGTTCCTTTCCCTGGGCGCGTTTGTCTCCACGGTAACCAAGAATCAAATCGTTGCCGGCGCCGTAACATTCGCTTTGTTCCTTCTCCTCTATGTCCTGGATTGGGTGAACTCCTACAATTCATCGATGATCGGCAAGGTTTGCCAATACATCGCCATTGCGCCTCACATACAACAGTTCTCCAAGGGGGTCATCGAGCTAAAAGATGCGCTGTACTATGTGAGCGCTATCGGCTTGGGCCTGTTTTTGAGCAAGCGCTCGATGGAGTCTCTCCGCTGGAGAGCGTAGGGGAGGGTTAGCGACCATGAACCTAGACGCCCTAAAGTCACGTCAAGCCAAATCCGGCAGTTACATGGTGACCTACACCCTGGTCTTCGTCGCCATTCTGGCCGCTGTCAATTATCTGGGAGTTCGCTACAACAAGACCTACGACGCCACCGAGAACAAGCTTTACAGCCTTTCCGGCCAAACCACCAAGATACTCGACGGCCTTGAAGAAGACTTGAAGATTTACTACTTCGATCAGGCACCGTCGTTCGAGCGCGTTCGTGGCTCACTGGTGCAATACGAAAACGCCTCCAGCCGGGTGAGCGTCAGCTACATCGATCCCGATAGCAAGCCGGAACTCACCAGAGAGATGAACGTCTCGACCTACGGGACGCTCTTTGTCGAGTATGCCGGTGACCGCGAAAAAGCGAATTCGGTGAGCGAAGAGGACATCACCAACACCATCATTCGCGTCATCAAAGGGCAAGAAAAAACTGCCTGCTTTATGTCGGGTCACGGTGAGGCTGACCTGGAGGACGCCGAACGGAACGGGTTTGTCGGAGCGAAGACCGAGACCGAGGGAGCTAACTTCAAGACCCAGGCCGTGTCCTTGTTGGAGAACCCGGTAGTCCCGGAGGACTGCACTGTTATGGTGGCCGCAGGGCCGGCGAACGACTATCTGGAGCCCGAGATCGACATCCTGAAGAAATACGTCGAGAATGGGGGCCGGGCAGTCTTCCTGCTCGACAACGAAAGGAGTCCGCGCCTCGTCGAGATGCTGGCGGCCTGGGGCATCCGCGTGAAAGATGATCTCATTGTCGACCTCTCGGGCATTGGCCAGTTGTTCGGCGGTGGGCCGCTAACCCCGCTTGTGGCCGAATATGAGTCGCACGCAATCACGGACGTGATGGGAGGCTCGGCAACGTTCTTCCCGATGAGCCGAACCGTGGAGCCGGGTGATTCCGCCGACGGTTGGGCGACGACTAAGTTGTTCGGCACAACCGCCGGCAGCTTTGCAACAGAAGATTTCGAAGTCGTTGACGAGAAGCTGAAACGCAACCCCGACAAGGAAACCGAAGGACCCATTTCTATCGCGGTTGCCGCGACTTTTGACGTCCCGGCCGAAGAGTCGGCAGCCGCTCCCGATGACCCCAACGATAACGACGACGATAACGACGAGGACGCCGGCAACAGTGACAAAGACGCTGCTGAGCCCGGCACGGATGCCGCCGCAAGCGATGACGATGAAGAAGAGCGTCAAGGACGGGTCGTCGTCGTGGGCACATCCATCTTCGCCAGGAATAGCTTCCTCGGACGGGGCAGCAATTCGGACCTTTTCCTCAACATCCTCAGTTGGCTCAGCTCTGATGAAGACCTCATCTCGATTCGGCCGAAGGACCCCGCAGACACTCCGCTTGACCTTTCCAGTTCGGACATGTCGCGCGTGTTTTTCCTGACGGTCCTGGGGTTCCCGCTGCTAATTATTGCCGCGGGGATCAACGCCTGGTGGCGCCGGCGCTAAGCCGGTGGAAATGCAGGCTAGCCCGACTTCGATCACGATGTTGCGCGTCGTCAATATTCCGAACTCAAGAGCCGTTCTTCGGGAGGTGTGCCTGTGAAACCCCTGCCACTACTGATCGCCTTGGCGGTGCTCGCCATCCTCGCTGGCTTGGTCTTTTACACAGAAGAGAACCCGCCTGCTTCCGACGATGCCAAGACGCCGATCGTTGAGGTCGAAGAAGAGAGCATTCAGAAACTCACCGTCACTCGGCCGGACAAAGATCCGATTGTTCTGGAGCGAGGTGAAGACGACGAGTGGAATTTCGGTGCGCCTTCGGCTGTCCCCGCCGATCAATCAGCCGTCAACTCCTTAGTCTCTTCGATGGCATCGATGAAATCCGACCGCGTCGTCGAAGAGAACGTCATCAACTGGGCGCCCTATGGTCTCACCGGCCAGGGAACCGTGCAGGTCGAGGCCGAGGTAGAGGGCGACAAGACTTACCGTGTGATCTTCGGCAGCCAAACGCCCGCGGGGGCCAACATTTACGCGCGGCTCGACGGAGACCCGCGCCTCTTTACCGTCTTCCAGTTCGTCAAGAACGGATTCGAGAAGGAAGTCTTTGATCTGCGCGATAAGCGACTAACTGAGGTAGCCGACGACAAGATCTCGCGCCTCGTGCTGAAGACATCCGAGGGATCGATTGAGTTCGGCAAAACCGGCGACGACGCTTGGCAAATCCTCCAGCCACAGCCGCTTCGTGCGGACGACTTTACGGTGGGCGACTTGGTCCGCTCCGTGAGGAGCGCTGAGATGATGGCGGTGGCCGAGCAGGGTGACGACTTGGCGGGATTGGATTTCTCCCGGCGCACGGCCGGCGTTGAAGTGACCGACGAGGGCGGCGTGCACACGTTGACCGTGGCCAAGGGCAAAGATGACAAGTATTACGCCAAGAGCTCGGATCTCGAGGGCGGCGTCTTCGAGGTCTCGAGCACGATGGCCGAAGGCCTCGACAAGAAGCTCGAGGACTTCCGCAACAAGAAGCTGTTCGATTTCGGATTCAAGGAACTTGCCAAGCTTGAATTGCGGGACGGCGACACCCGTGTCGCTGTCGAGAAGACAGAAGACAAATGGCTGCTTACCTCTGAAGACGAGAGAGAACTTGACTCCGGTAAGGTTCAGACGGCGATCGACAAGCTGCGCGACCTGACAGCCAAGTCGTTTACTTCCGACAATGAAGCCGACCTGGGTAAATATGGTTTAACCGCTCCCCTGATCGAGGCCAAGGTGGCGCTCACGGAAGGCAGCGGAGACGAGGTCATGATCAGCTCGCCTGAAAACGATCTGGTGTACGCCGCGCGTGCCGGGCAACCCAGCACTTACGAAGTCGAAAAGAGTGCGGTGGAGGCGATCCAGCAAGCGATCAAAGACCTGCTCAAGCAAGAAGAACCCGAAGGCGAAAAAGAAGCAGAAGACTAGAAGCCCCCATCCAGCGGCCCGCGCCCGCACGAAGGCCGTCCGCAAAAGCCCTCACCATCAACAAGACGAGATCCCGCAAGGCCGTCGCGTCTACAGCGGTACATCGTCAAAACTTGGATAGTGGATGTGAGTTTTGGGTATCCAGTCTGCAAACGAATTGATTTCTCAGATTAAGTGATACAATCTTTCACATAGACGCCGCCTTTCACCTGACCGCCATGAGTAATGCAAGGCCGGGGCGGGCTTTTGTCAGATCCCCCTATCGTTCCGAGCCTTAAGATCAGGCGTCACGATGAAAGAAGACAAACCGCCGGACACGCTCGCCGACCCCGCGCGTCTCGAATCACTCGCTAAGACCGGCCTGCTGGACTCCCCTCCTGAGAAAGCTTTCGATCGGCTCACGGAGCTGGCTTGCGAAGTTCTCGGAGTGCCTGTCTCGCTGGTTTCTCTGATCGATAGAGACCGCCAGTTCTTCAAAAGCTCCCGGGGGCTGCCTGAACCCTGGGCCGGCAACCGCGAGATACCGCTCTCTGATCTGTTCTGCCAGCGCGTCGTGGATTCCAATCAACCGCTCCTGATAAACGACGCGAGAGAGCATCCGCTCAGCAGGGAGAATCCGGTCATACGCGACCTCGGAGTCGTAGCGTATCTCGGGATTCCGTTGTTGGCTCCGGACGATCAAGTACTCGGTTCTTTCTGCGCCATCGACGGCAACCCGCGCAACTGGTCCGAGCGCGAAGCTCGTATTATGTTCGCGTTGGCTCAAAGTGCAACGGCTGAAATTGCTCTGCGCTGGCGTCTCCAGGAGCAGCAAGCCAGAGAGCAGGCGCTGCGAGAGAGCGAAGAACGATTCGCGCTAATGGCCGACACGGCCCCAGTTTTGATCTGGATGTCGGGGACTGACAAGCTTCGTAACTACTTCACCTGAATTATGCACAGATTCACTTTGCGAGTGTGGCTGCGTTCGTAGCGGGTTGGCGGTCGTCGTGAGGTGGTAGCTCGGCAACTGGTCTTTTGGCTTCTCCGTGTCCGGTTTCCCTTCCCGCCCAGAATCCACGTCGTCAAAACCTCGCTCGGAAGTGACGTGTTTCCAGTGCGTTACGGCTAGTGCATAAAAGTTTATGCATAGCGCATAGCCAGGCTCTCAGATCAGCGCCCTCCCGACCACCGGCAGCAAGCCGCCGTAGGGAGTCGGCTTCCTGCCGCGGAAGTGGTAAGGCGTCGAAGCCCCGATTTTATTGGGCCGCGAGGCCGTCACGGCTGGGCCTTGTTGGACGGGCCTTTGGGAGCTATGCTGTTTTCGTCTGGTAACCATGTGGGTGACTTCCTTGGGGTTGGCTGGCGAAGCTGGAATCTTTGCCAGCCGACCTTTTTACCCCATGTTTTAGGGGGTCCCCAATGGTCCCTTGCGGCTCAGCCCTCCTCAGGTCCACGCCGCAGTGCATAATTCAGGTTAAACAAACCCTGACTCGAGTTTACTGGCCGGACCATGGAGCAGGAGATCGGCAATGGGTGGGCCGAGGGTGTCTACTCAGAGGATTTTCAACAGTGTCTCGATACTTACTCAAAAGCCTTTGACACTCGCGGAAAGTTTCGAATGGAGTGCCGCTTGCGCCGCGCCGACGGCGAATATCGGTGGGTCTTGGAAACCGGTGTGCCAAGGTTTCGAGACGATGGGGGATTTGCCGGCTACATCGGCTCTTGCCTGGACATCACCGAGCGCAAAGAGGTGGAGACGAAGCAGCGAGAAGCAAACGACGAACTGGATCGGCGCGTCCAAGAGAGAACTAAAGAACTGGAAGAGGCAAACGCCACGCTACGATCCGAAGTGGAGGAGCGCAGGCGAGTCGAGCAGAAGCTGCGGCTCACCCAGTTCTCGGTGGATCACGCGGTGGACGCCATCTTCTGGGTCACAGAGGACGCCGGGATTTCCTACGCCAGCGACGCGGCCTGCCGTACGCTCGGATACTCACCCGCAGAACTGACGTCGATGAGCGTGTACGACATCGACCCGGATTTCCCGAAAGAGGTCTGGCCGGAGCATTGGAAGCGGATCAAGAGGGATGGTCTTGTGACGGTTGAATCACGCCATCGAACGAAGAGCGGGAGAGTCTTTCCCGTGGAGGTTGCACTCAACTATCTGGAGTTCGGCGGGGTGGACTATTGCTGTGCCTTCGCCCGTGATGTCACAGCGCGCAAGCGAGCCGAGGAAGCACGTCTGAAAAGTGAAGGGCAGCTTCGTATCGTGACTGACGCGTTGCCTGTCTGCATTTCCTATGCCGATTCCGAACAGCGCTACCAGTTCAACAACAAGACCTACGAAGATTGGTTCGGCCGTAGCAGCTCGGAACTCAAGGGATTGCGCATCAAAGACGTCATCGGCGACTCCGCCTACGAGACGATCCGTAAACATGTGGAGGCGGCATTATCAGGGCAGGCCGTGAGTTACGAATCCACTTTGTCCCTCGGAGGGCAACAGCGGCACGTGCTCGCCAATTACGTTCCCGACATCGGAGAGCGAGGAGAAACCAAGGGCTATGTTGCGCTGATCACCGACATCACTGACCGCAAACAAGCGGAAGAGGAGCGCAAGAAGCTCGAAGCTCAGATTCAACACGCCCAGAAACTGGAAAGCCTCGGAGTGCTGGCCGGCGGCATCGCGCACGATTTCAACAACCTGCTAGTCGGCGTGCTCGGTAACGCCGAGCTTGCGCTCATGGATCTGCTTCCCGAGTCACCCGCCCGGGAGGAACTGCAGCATATCTCGACCTGCGCTCAACGCGCGGCGGACCTTACTAAGCAGATGTTGGCTTATTCCGGCAAGGGCAGGTTTGCCGTTCAGGTTTTGAATCTTTCCAAACTGGTCGAGGAGATGGCGCACCTGCTCGAGATCTCCATTTCGAAAAAGGTAGCCCTGGAATACAACTTCGCGCCGGATTTGCCCTCAATAGAGGCCGACGCCACCCAGGTTCGCCAGGTGGTTATGAACCTCATCATCAACGCTTCCAAGGCCATCGGGGAGAGAAGCGGCGTCGTTACCGTCAGCACGGGCGCGACGGAGGCCGACCGTGCATACCTCTCGGAAACCTATTTGGATGAAAGCTTACCCGAAGGTGACTACGTCTACCTGGAAGTAACCGACACGGGATGCGGGATGGATGAAGAGACTCGGAAAAAGATCTTCGATCCTTTCTTTACGACGAAATTCACCGGCCGCAGACTAGGCTTGGCCGCTGTATTGGGTATTGTGCGTGGCCATCGTGGGGCCCTGAAGATCGACAGCGAGCCGAACCGAGGCACCACTTTCAGGGTCCTGTTCCCGCGCTCGAAGCAACAGCCTCTGGGCCTCACCAGAACACTCGAAACCAAACAAGCGTGGCGCGGGAGCGGTACGGTCTTGGTGGTAGACGATGAGGAGTATGTTCGCACCGTTGCAGCAAGGATGCTCAAGATGTGTGGGTTCGACGTCCTCGTGGCCTTAGACGGGCGCGAGGCCACGGATCTTTTTCGACACCATTCCGCTGAGATTGTGTTGGTGTTACTGGACCTGACGATGCCGCAGCTCGATGGGGAAGAGACTCTTCGGGAACTGCGCCGTATCCGGCCCGACGTGAAGGCCGTTCTTTCCAGCGGTTACAGCGAGCAGGATGTCACGGACCGTTTCGGCGGCAAGGGTCTTGCGCGGTTCATTCAGAAGCCTTACCGCCCCGGCCAGCTGATCGCGGTGGTGCGCGAAGTCTTGAAGCCTGCTCCTTGACGGAATCAACCACCGGAAGGTCTCTCTACTTTACCGCGATCAGCGCCACTTCAACCAAGACCTCCGCGTGGTCGCCCTCCTCAAGAATCGCTACCGTTGTTCGCGCTGGCGGATTCTCTGCAAAAACCTTGCGGAATACCCCGTTCATTCCCTGAAAATCGCCGGTGTTCTTCAGGTAGACATTGGCGTTGACGACGTTGCCGTAGTCCAACCCCGCGCCTTCCAAGTCCTTGCCGAGCTTTTCCATCGTGCCGCTCATCTGAGAGGCGATATCAGAACCTGATTCCGGTGCCGAGCGCACGGGCAAATAGACGGTGTCGTCGACCTGCTGTCCCTTGCCGGCGAAGAAAGTGATTTCGGCGCTGATCGTTCCCGGGAGCCTGGGGAGGCAGAGCTCCGAGCGCGGATGTGTCACGCCCGCCGGAAAACTCGACGCAAACGCGCTGCCGAGTTCGGCGCGATTGCCGCAGCCGAGGAAATAGGCATTCGTATAGACAACGTCTTCCAGTCCCAAGCCCGCGGCTTTGACGACTTCGTGGATGTTCTCAATTGCCTGAGCGGCTTGGGCTCCCACCAATTCCGGGATCTCGTTCGTTTCAGGATCACGGCCACCCTGACCGGAAAGATAGAGCGCCTCGCCGGCTCGGACTCCTGGAGAATAGGGCCCCATCGCGGCGGGAATAGTGCCCTCCGCTGGTTGAACGACTTCGATGCGAGATTTGTCCGCGAACGCGATGCAACTGATTTCGACATGAGCTGTGCCGACGAGTCCGGCGATCTCGAGAGTCGTCCGCGCAGGATAGTGGCCGGGCTCGAAAAAGCCGCCATAGATCTCGTTCATCGCTTTGTAGTCATCCATGTCATCCAGCAAGACGTGGCATTTCACCAGGTTGCCGTAGTCGAGCTTCGCCGCTTTGAGGATAAGACCGATGTTATCCATCGCCAATCTCGTCTGGCTGACAATGTCCTCAGGCAGTTCACGCGTCGTTTGGTCACGGCCAACCTGGCCTGCGAGATAAAGCGTATCGCCCGCCATAACCCCCGGACTAAACATCCACCGCCTGAAAGGCGGTGGGTTTAGACCTGGTGATTGAACTAAAGGGGCTGTCATCGGTAAACTCGGCGGGATAAATAATCGTCCGCTCGGTGCCGGAGGTTGTACTGGCGGGTTCAGCGGCGGGCTCTTCGGTGGACCCTCCGCAAGCGCACAACAGCAAAACCAAGCAAATCGAAATCAGACGTAGGGAACTGTTCTTTGGAAAATTCATCACCATGCACACTCCTGCTCATAGTTCGTGTCGGCCGCTGTTTTCGAGATCGGTCGGGTGCGGTTTTCCCGCGGGTAAGTTTGGACTCGGGGCTGTATAGCTGCCACCGTCATTCATCTTTTCTAGCAGCCGCTCCATCCGCTCGAGGCGTTCGTGGATGGCCACGGTTTCTCGATCGTTGTCGCTGCCGACGAAGTAGGCGCTGATCGAGGCTGCCAGCGTAGACAGCAGCCCCAGGCCACTCAGCATGAGCACAACCGCCAGGGCGCGGCCGATCGGAGTAACGGGGGCAATGTCGCCGTAGTCGACGGTCGTGACGGTGACGACGGCCCACAACAGACTGCTGCCGAAATCGGCGCGGACGGTCTCGGGCTCGATCACCGACATCAGGGCTGCTGCCGAGATGGTCAGCAAAGCCGTGAGCGCCCCGACGTAGATCAGGCTCTGCCCCGCGAGCGAAGACCGCATGGCGTGCAAGCCACGTCCGGTCACCGCCACGACTCGAATCAGACGTGCGATCCGCGCCACTCGCAATACGCGGATCGAGGCCAGCAGATCCGACAACAGCGGAAACGAGAAAACGATGACGGCGATACCCAGCCAGTTACTGCGCGTGTAGGCTTTGCGGTTCTTGACGACGATGAGCCCGAAAACAAACTCCACAAAGAATATGGCCCAGATCAGCCAATCGATCACCGATACCACCAGATGATCGTAGTGTCGCTCCTGCAGGACCACGATCGGGATCGTTGCCAGCGCCGCGAGAATGACCAAAAAATCAAGAGGCCGTTCCCATCGCTGCTGATGATGCAGATACTGAGGCCGCGTTTCGTCGCTCATCGAAGGTGTGTCATTCCTGCTCAACCATGAAATTCTGCCCGACCATGAAATGTCAACCACCTAATGTAACCCGCCGGCCGACTTGGCTGGGCGCTGAACCCTCGAAAAAGGCGGCGCAGCGATTGAAGAAGGGGGCTGACTGAATCGCGGATGCCTCGACAGAGCCGCTGGCGCAAGCCTGCGGTCAAGATGTCCACTTGCCGAAATACTGCTTTACGGGGCCTAGGCGCGAGGCCTGGGAGCGAGGCCTGAGCGCGAGGCCGTGCGGCACCCTGGCGCCAGACTGCCCGTTCGCCTCGGCACCAGGGCGCTAAAGCGCATCACCCTGCGCGCGTCACACGCTCCAGCCATGTAGCCAGCCATGTACAATGAACTCCGACCCTTACGGCGAATCTCTGCCTCGCAGTGCAACCTCGCGCAGTGCCCAAACCATGACCCCTTTACAGATTCGACTTTCCATTCTGGCTGGTATCGTGCTCATCCTTCTCCTGGGATCTCGCACGGGCGCCGAATTCGCGATCGAGTACCACTGGTGGAGTGAGCTCGGCCAACTCCAAACTTGGCTGACCATGCTGCTGTACCGATTCTTGCCGGCGGTCGTGGCTTCCCTGCTGGCGTGGGTTGCGCTGATCTGGGCGCACAGTCGTGGCGCGGCCTTTTCCGGCGCTCCGCTCAAACGCTACCCCATCTACACCAGGCTTGTCCCGGCTGGCTTGCTGGTGCTGGCGGTCGTCTTTATAGGCTCATCCGTTGATTCCTGGACCGTGATGGCCTTCGTCGGTGGACAGGGCGTGGAGGCGGCGGCCGATGCTTGGCAGGACCCGGTCTTCGGCAAACATCTCGCTTTTTATCTTTTCAGCCTTCCCTTTTTCTCGCTGCTATTGAGATTCTTGTTCGCGACAGCGGTGTTTTGCGCTCTGGTGTTTTGGGCGACTGGGCGCGGCTGGCAGATCTTCGAAAAAATCACGCGGTTTCGCTCCGACGGCGGGAAGATTGAGGAGTTTGATCCCGGCCCCACGCCATTGTTGCTGCCCGGCGCCACCGAGACTAGCTTCGCTCGCACCCTTACCTGCGTCGGGCTCGCGGGCCTGGCGGCATGGTTTTACTTAGGACGATACACCCTTCTGATGAACCAGCACGCTTTCATGACAGGCATTGACTACCTGGACGAAAGTGTGGCCCTTCCGCTTCGATGGGTCGTCATCGCAGCCGCCTTCGCCGCGATCGCGCTGGTGTCGATGTCACGGTGGAAGGTCGCGGTGGGAGTATTGGCTGCTTCGCTGATTGCCAACGCGGTGGTTCCGGGGGTGGTTCGATCGCTCTACGTTCGTCCCAACGAGCTGGCCCTGGAAAAGCCGTTTATTGATCGCCACATCGAGGCCACGCGCGAGGCCTACGGGATCGCCCAAAACTCAAGCGAAAGAACGTTCGAGGCCACGCCAACTGAACACCTCGATGTCCGCGCGCACTCGACCCTGGTCGACAATATCCGGCTCTGGGACTGGCAAGCTTTCTCCGCGACGATCACGCAGATTCAGGCTCTACGGCCCTATTATCGCTTTGCCGACGTGGACGTTGACCGCTACATCATCGACGGAAAAATCAAACAAGTCATGCTCTCGCCTCGCGAAATCGACGTGACTCAGCTTCCCGTCGAAGCGCGGGCAAGCTGGATTAACCCACACTTTGTCTACACGCACGGCTACGGCGTCGTGATGTCGGAGGTCAACCGCACGACCGACGACGGCCTGCCGGTCTTGCTGATCCAGGACGCTCCGCCGGAAATTAAGATTCCCGATATTAAGATCGAAAGACCGGAAATCTACTACGGCGAAGCGACCCATGATCCCGTCTTTTGTGACGACTGAGCAGAAGGAATTCGATTACCCGTCGGGCGACCAAAATATCACTTCCAGCTACGAAGGCAACGGGGGATTTCCAATCAATTCGTTGTGGCTCCGGCTGATGGCGTCGATCGTGAATGCGGATTACAACATTCTGCTCACCGGCAACATGAATGAGAACAGCCGCATGATGATCTATCGAAACGTAGAAGAACGTCTCGATCATCTTGCCGGCTTCATTCAGTGGGAACCGGATCCCTATCTCGTTATCACCGAGGAAGGGCGTCTGATGTGGATCGTCGACGGTTATACGACCTCAAACGCCCATCCCTACTCGGTGCCCTTGAATGTAGCTGCGTTCGGACGCAGCATAAACTATGTGCGCAACTCGGTGAAGGCAACGGTCGATGCCTATGACGGAACGACTCAAATCTACGTCTTCGAAGAAACGGACCCGATCGTCCAGGCCTACCGCAACCTGTTTCCGACCTTGTTCAAGGACAAGTCCGAGATGCCGGCCTCCCCACGGCAGCATGTCCGCTACCCGGAGCTGATGTTCCAGATCCAGGCCGACATCTTTCGCACCTTCCATATGCGTGACTCGGAGGTCTTCTACAACAAAGAAGATGTCTGGGAAGTTGGAAAGAGCCTCTCCGGGGACACCGGCACGGCGGCGCCGATGCGGCCAACCTACATCGTGGCGACGCTGCCAGGGGAAACCGAGCCCGAGTTTCTTCTGATGCTGCCTTTCACGCCGCGTGCCAAGGACAACCTCATCGGCTGGATGGCGGCCCGCTGCGACGGCGACAAATTAGGCGAGCTAATCTTCTTCCAGCTATCCAAGCAACAGTTGGTTTTCGGCCCCAATCAGATCGAGTCGCGGATCAACCAAGACCAGAACATCTCGAAAGACCTTTCGTTGTGGAACCAGCAAGGTTCGAGGGTCTTGCGTGGTGACATCATCGTCCTTCCGATCGCCGACAGTTTCCTCTATGTCGAGTCGATCTACATTCAGGCCGAAACAGCTCGCATGCCGCAGCTCAAGAAAGTCGTGCTTGCGATGGGCAACCGCTTGATCTACGAGGACCGCTTCGAGCTGGCGCTGGACAAACTTAGCGGTGGACAGGGATTTACTCTTGATGCCTTGACGGATGAGGAGTCCTCGGCTGGGCAAGAATCCGCCGAAGCGGCCCGGGCCTCACCCGAAGACGCTAAGGCGCGAGCTGAACGCAATCTGCGAGGGCTCGCCGTTCGCTTGACGCGCCTGAGGCAGAACGCTCAGCAGCTCGTTGACGACTTGCAGCAGGTCGAGGCCGAGCTAAAGCAGTAGCTGCATCAAATTCATCATTTGCATCAATTGATGCCATAATTCAGTTGTGAAGAGGAGGTCACCGTCAGTGTTTCCGACGAGCTTGAACAATCGCTCGACAATTATCTCCACGACCAAGAAGTGGCTCCTAGCCTGACCGCCGTGCTGCAGGCTGCACTGAAAGACTATTTAGCTGAACGCGGCTATCTGAGACCGGCGTCCGCATTCAAGGTCACTCCGGCTAGCGAAGGCAGCGGCCTGACTGATATCAGCCAAAGCCACGACCAATATTTCTCCGAGGCCGTTGGTTTGAAGCGAAACCGCTCGGCACATGAGGCACGCCGTACTGGCTGACACTAGGCCTCTCTACGCCCTCGCCGATACTTCCGATCAGCACCACGAGCGAGCCTTTCAGCAGTTAGAGCCACTCGACAAGGAGTCACTCCGGGTTGTGGTGTCTTTTCCAGTGCTGGCTGAAACTTACACGCTGATCCTGCATCAGCTTGGAAATCGCTACGCTCACGCCAGCACGAAGTGTCCACAAGCTAGACGATTCGACTGGTTCGTGGACATGCAGTTCCAAAGGCGGCTTCAGAGGCCGAACGGGCCCTTTACTGCCGAGTGTGTTCCCACAGTCTTACAAGCGTCGCCAACAAGTCGCGCGGCTGCCCGCCCCCGCACTACAATTGAGGCTGCCTGGAGATCTCCTGAGATGAAATATCTTTCCGTTCGAATCGCGGCCTTGACCTGTTGGTCACTGGTCCATGTTCCCCTGATGGCCGAGTCGCCGCGCCGCTTGATGGTCGACGGTCTTCCTCATGCCCAACCCGAAGACGCCGGCATGTCGTCGGAGCGGCTGGGCCGTATCGCCGGCGTCATGCAAGGCTACATCGACCGCGGCGAGATACCGGGAGCGATCACACTCGTCGCCCGGCGGGGCAAGATCGTTCACCTGCAGACACACGGTCTCAAAGACATCGCCGCGCAGGAGCCGATGTCTGCCGACAGCGTCTTTCGCATGGCGTCGATGACCAAGCCCATCGCCAGCGTGGCGTTAATGATGCTTTATGAAGAGGGACACTTTCGCCTGGCCGATCCGATCTCCGAGTTCATCCCGGAATTCAAGAACTCCAAGGTGGCGATTCCTAAAGATTCAGGAGGCAGCGGCGGCGACTTTTATACCATCCAGGCCGATCGGGAGATCACGTTCCAGCACGTCCTGATCCACACCGCTGGATTGCCAACGACCTACGGTGGCCCAACCGTCAAGCTCTACCAAGATGAGATTTCGTCCATGCGCAAATCCGGCGCCACGCTCGGCCCGGTGATGAAGAAGCTGGCTGGGCTGCCGCTCAACTTCCACCCGGGCACGGCTTGGCAGTACGGCCCGGCGACCGACGTGGTCGGTTATCTCGTCGAGGTCATCTCCGGCAAACCTCTCGACCAATTCCTGCGCGAGCACATTTTCGATCCTCTGGGCATGAAAGACACCCACTTCTACGTACCCGAAGAAAAGCTCAGCCGGCGCGCTACCGTCTACTTGACCAAGGACGGCAAGCTTGAGCGGGCGGCCGCCTTAATGACTACCGAAATAACGCCGCCCTCGAAGAGATATTTCAGCGGCGCCGGCGGCCTCAGCTGCACCGTCGAAGACTACCTGCGCTTCTGCCAGATGAAGCTCAACGGTGGAAACTTCAACGGAACGCGTTTGCTCAGCCCCAAGACCGTCGAGTTGATGACCGCCGACCACCTGCCTGACAACGTTGTGCACTACCCGATTTGGTACACGCTAAGGCTGCGCGGACATGGTTTCGGCCTCGGCTATCGGGTGATCACCGACCTGGGAGACGCGGCCCTGGTGGGTTCGTTGGGCAGCTATGGCTGGGGCGGCGCCTACGGAACCTACTTCTGGATCGACCCGCAAGAAGAACTCATCGGAATCTTCATGACCCAGATCCGCCCCTACCGGCACCTCAAGATTAGACGCCAATTTCAGATCATGGCGACGACCGCGATCGTAGACTAAGTTGGCGACTGGATTCAGCCGGCACCCGGTTTCGTGTGACTGCCGGTTCTGAGGCCTACCCAGTAGGAGGCTACTCGCCGCTTTGAGCGTGGCGCGCGCCTCCCGGCGGGCCGAGATCACCGCATCGTTTGTTTCGACTTGTTCTTGAAAACGGGATGCGGCGTGTTGCCGCTGCCTATCAGCTTTCTCTTTCATTCCGACTCTCCTTTGTGTTTTTCAGAACCCCGAGCCTATGACTCGATGGAGAGTCGCTCCCTTTCGACGATCTTCCGGACATGGTCCTTCGGAGTCACGGATCTGAAAAAGAATAATTCGATTGTTATCAACAGCTTCTCCTGCCCGGGACTTGACATACGCGAATGTGCCACTATGCTGATAAGTGGCGAAATGAAACGCCCACCAAGCGAATCATTCACAGCCCGGTTCGCCAACGGCCATTGACAATAAAAACGAAAAGGTGACTTGGCTCCGGGGGCAAAAAACGCTAAATCATGAAATTATCTGCCAAATCCTGCAATCGAGGTTACCGGTTTACTGAAATCAAAGAACTTACGGATTTCTTGAAATCTCCACCAAGGCGCGCAGGGTCGACAGTTAACGCATATAGTAGTCGCGAAAGAGAAGAAACTTGCCAAGAAAGACACGAAACACGCCAAGCAAGAAGCAGAGTCGACAGCCCCCGTTTCGCCCAGGCAGTAGTTCGCTACGGCAGCAACTCCAGGAAGCGGGCGATGTCATCCTCGTTGGCGTAGAAATGCGGCGAAGCGCGGACCCATCCGAAACGGGGCGAGACGATGACGTTCTTCTCGGCAAGTTCTTGCACAATAGCATTGGAGTCGAGGCCTTTCTTGCGGATGCAGACGATTCCCGAGCCGGACTCCTTGTCTCTTGGCGTCATGATCTGGTAGCCCTTCGCGGTAGCCCCCGTCACGATTTGGTCAACCAGGTCATGGATATGCGCGGCGATTCGGTCGACTCCAGCTTCCAAGAACAACTCGATAGCCGCCCGCAGCCCGTAGCAGCCAATGGTGTTCAAGGTGCCGCATTCGTAGCGGGCAGCGCCGGGAGCCAGCTCGGGGTCAAGGCTGTATCCGCGCCAGCCGGCAACGTTGGTCCAGCCAAATTCGACGGGCCGTACTTGCGGGATCAAATCGCGGTCGATAAAGCAGATGCCGCAGCCCTCGGAGCCAACCAGCCACTTGTGCCCGCTGGCGGCAAGGGCGTGGATGCCGCTTTTCTTGACGTCCACCGGAAACGGGCCCAGGCCTTGCACCGCGTCCACCACGAGCAGGCAGCCGTGGCGGCGGCAGATTTCGCCTACGGCATCGAGGTTCACACGGAAACCGCTGAGGTACTGAACAAAGCTGATTGCCAGCAGGCGGGCGCCTTTACATGCGCGGTCAATGTCGTCGAGATCGATGCGACCCTGGCGCTGCTCAATCCAGCGAAGCTCAACACCCTGGCGTTCGAGCTGAAGCCAAGGGAAGTAATTTGCCGGGAACTCGCCCTGCACTCCGGCGACGACATCGCCGGGGTGCCAATCGATTCCATTAGCGACAATCGCCAAACCTTCCGATGTGTTCTTTGTGATCGCGATTTCGTCAAATGAAGCGCCGATGAGCCGGGCTGCCGACTGGCGCAGAGCTTCAATCGTCGCGATCCATTTGAGGTAGTGAACGGTGCCGTGCTGTGTGGCGTCCTCGGCGAGATCCTGCATGGCCGAAGCGACGCGGCGCGGCAGCGGGGCGACCGAGGCGTGATTGAGATAGATGTAACTTTTTGTGACCGGAAACTCGCTTCGGTAGTCGGAAAGTGGCCGCATGTTGGTGCGTTATATGACGAAAGGCCGGCTTAGACGGGGTTGAACCGGTCAGATAGAGTGTATCCTATGTCAAAGTTGTCAGGACTGTATACTAAAGATGGCTCGGAGCAGCGCTTGGTTTGTTCCGGCTTGGCCGTTCAGCATTGTCCGTCATGATCCACGGGAGGGATTGATGAAAACCCGCAAACGATCGGTTGCTTGGTTGCTTGTACTGGCTCTGGCTATGCCGTTGACGCTGGCCGCGAAGACCGACGAATCGAAGAAAAAGAAGCCGAAGAACAAGAAGCAGGACGTTGAAGCGATCGGCGACCGGGATGTCGGCAAGGGCATGAACTTCTATTCCCTCGAGAAGGAAATCGCCCTCGGGAAGTCGCTGGCTCAGGACATCGAGCGGCACGCCAAGATCGTCGACGACCCCATCGTAGCTGAGTACGTCAACCGAGTCGGACAGAACCTGGTCCGTAACTCCGACGCCAAAGTGCCCTTCACGATCAAGCTGATCGACAGCCGGGATGTCAATGCATTTGCGCTGCCGGGGGGGTTCTTCTTCGTCCACTCTGGTCTGATGCTGAGGGCGGAAAGCGAAGCGGAGCTGGCGGGTGTGATGGCGCATGAGATTGCCCACGTCTCCGCCCGTCACGGGACGCGGCAAGCCACGCGCGGCCAGGTGATCAACCTGGCGACGATTCCACTGATCTTCATGGGTGGCTGGACGGGTTACGGCATAAGGCAAGCGGCTGGTTTCGCGATTCCGATTGGCTTTCTCCGTTTTTCGAGAGCGTTCGAGACCCAAGCCGATTTTCTTGGTTTGCAGTACCTGTATAAAGCCGGTTACGACCCAACTGCGTTTGTCGACTTTTTCGAGAAGATGCAGGCGGACGAGAAACGCAAGCCCGGGACGATGGCGAAGCTCTTCAGCAGCCACCCGCTTCACGGAGACCGGATCACAAAAACCCAAAAGCATATCGACACCCTATTGCCCAGCAAGAACGAGTACGTTGTCAGCACTTCCGAATTCCTCGACATGAAGGACCGCCTAACGGCCTTGACACGCCGCGGGAAAGAAGCTGCGGATGATCCCAACCGCCCGCGCTTGCGGCGAACGCCTTCAGGAGGCACGGTGGAGTCCGAGGGCACCGATCCTGACGCCGATGCGGGCGCCGAGGACGCGGACGAGCGGCCGACGCTGAAGCGGCGCTAAGTTCGCCGAGATCGACAGTTTCGAAGTTGACAAGACCCCGCCCGTTGGGCGGGGTCTTTTTCTTGGGATGGCGAAGTGTCTTGCCACCATTTTGGTATCAAATATAATACTATAAAGACATCACAACTGATTGCATCACAGGAAAACTCCATGGCGAATCTCACTCTCAAAGATGTGCCCGACCAAATTCACGCTGATCTCAAGATCGCGGCTCGATCGGCCGGCAAGAGTCTCAACGCCTATATCATTTCGCTGCTTGAACTCAGCACGGAAGAGCGCTGGAGGCGGCGGATGATGCGAGAGCAACGGGAGCCGTTCCGCAAATTCGTGGAAACCCTACCCCCAATGACGGATAGCACCTCGATGCTCCGGACAGACCGCGAACGAGGCCACTGATCGTGGCAAGGAGCTGCCTCGCGGTCGACGCGAGCGTGGTTGTCAAGTGGTTACTTCCGGAGGAAGACCGTGATCGGGCCCTTCTGATCCGGGACCTGTATCAAGACGAGAAGCTCGATCTCATCGCGCCGCGCTTGCTAGTCAGCGAGGTCGGAAACGTTCTTTGGTGCAGAATACGCGCTGGGGACCTAACGCCCGATCAAGGCCGCCGATGCTTCGAACAACTTCTGCACGACTCGCCCATTCTTCTGGACTCGCCAGTTACTAGCCGCTCGGCATTCGAGATCGCCGTTGCCCACGATCGAACCGTATACGACTGCTTGTATCTCGCGCATGCTTTGGAGCAGCGCTGCGACCTTGTCACCGCCGACAAGAAGTTCTACCGAGCTATGCATCCGGCCTTTCCGGCCGTCAAGTTGCTTGCGGAACTCGAATAGCGCGCTACTAACTTTGACGAATAGGCCCTACCTCTTACTCAACAATCGACGAGTTCCCCCCTAGACGGTGTATCATGTGCGGTTCCGAGTCGCTTCGCCCGCCGGCAGGAATCCAGGCGGTCGCATAGCCAGCGAGATCCCCCATGCACCCTATTGGAATTCTGCTGATCGCAATCGCGGTCATCTTCCTGCTGATCATCCGACTCAAGATCAACGCCTTCGTGGCGCTGATTTGCGCGGCGATTGTCATTGGCTTCCTCGCGCCGGAGGTCGCGCTCACCGACATCATCAAGGAAGTCGGGACGCGGTTTGGCGGCGTCGTTGGCCGCATCGGCATCGCTATCGCGATGGCGGCGATCATTGGACAGTGCTTGATGGAGAGCGGTGCCGCCGACCGCATCACGCGGCGCTTCGTTAGTTTTCTGAGCGAAAAGTATTCCTCGCTGGCGCTGGTCATTAGCGGCTATGTGCTCGCGGTGCCTGTGTTTTCTGACACGGTGTTTTATCTGCTGATTCCGCTGGCGCGTGCGATGAGCGTCCGGCTCGGAGGCAAGCATTTTGTGCTTTACGCGCTGGCTATCGGCGCCGGAGGGACCGCAACGCACCACTTCGTTCCTCCGACCCCCGGACCGCTCGCGATGGCCGCGACTTTGAATATCGATTTAGGCATTGTGATCTTGGTTGGTTTGCTGGTGGCGGCCCCGGCATCGTTCTTTGGCTGGCTCTACGCCATTTTCATCGACCGCAAACTTGACGTCTCGATCCGCGAAGCGCCGGGATTGTCGCTCGAAGAGCTGGAGAAAATCGCCTCTCGGCCCGAGGCAGAATTGCCAGGGTTCGGGCTTTCGATGACTCCGATTGTGCTGCCGGTCATACTGATCGCGGCAAACACGATTGTCAACGCCGTCGTGCCCGGGTCCGAGCTGGCTCCGCTGACTGCCTTCTTAGGGAATCCCAGCATTGCGCTGCTTTTGGCCGCGGCATCGGCGGCGGCCGTCCTGGCAAGGCAGAAGGGTCTGTCGCTGAAGCAGTTGTCGAAACCGATCGAGGAGGCGATATCGAGTGCGGGCGTGATCATTCTCATCACCGCGGGAGGTGGAGCTTTCGGAGGAATGCTGGTGCTGGCCGGCGTGGGATCTGCCATCGGAGGGCTGGCCGAGGGAGCCGGTCTGTCGCTGCTGGTGCTGGGCTTCTTGCTGGCGGCGCTCTTCAAGGTGGCTCAAGGCTCAGGGACGGTCTGCATGATCACGGTTTCGTCGATCATGGCGCCGATGCTGATCGCCAATCCGCCAGCCTACCACGCAGTCTACATCCTGATGGCAGTCGGGTCAGGGGCGCAAGTCGGCGCCTGGATGAATGACAGCGGCTTCTGGGTTTACCGAACCATGACCGGACTCACCGAGATCGAGACCCTGAAGACCAAGAGCGCCATGCTGGTGGTGATGGGGTTCGCGGGCTTTTTGATGACACTGCTGCTGAGCTGGTTAATGCCGTTGGTGTAATGGCGTTCGTGCCAGATGGGACCTCGAAAATGGGCGGCGGTTTGGTTTCACCGAGGGGACAGCCGACGGCTTGACTGGTTCCGGCTGGACGGAACCTAATGAAGCTCATGCCGGCGCTGGTCTTGAAACGGTTGGACTCGCCCGGTATGTTAGGAATGGTTTTTCCTTGATAATGTGCATGGGTTTGTCGTCTGCGGACTACTACTTGGCGATCAGCGGCGATGCGACGCACCGTCCGGCTGCATCTGCTTGGCACTCGTCCCCCTCTGAATCTTTCCAGCTTCTTCAACGGCATGTTTAAGCCCAGAAAAGCTAATCGATTCGCCGGATAGTGTCCTAAGCGACGGCAGTGTGATCGAGTGCTGACTTCGCTTTCGGTGGTCGAGGGCGATCGTCGGTACGGCGAAGAACTCCCATTGAGATACGTCCAACGGTTCGAGGGTTCTCTGATGGGGGTGTGCGAGCAGTGCGAAGACGTACACGTCCGCCTGTCGTCGGGTATGCTCGCTTTGCTGATTGCTATCCTTGTCCCACGCACGCGTCTTTGGAACGCGAAACGTGATTCGCGAGAGTTGGTCCTGATGCCAGCTCTGGATATAAGCTGCGGACTTGACCTCAACGCGCGTGCCGTCGAGCGCCCTCAGGTCGTATGAGGCCCACTCCTCGCGGACGCTGTCCCTAGCGACTCCGAGAGCTTGAGCAACAAGGTATTCCGCAAGCACCCCCCGGGTCACATTGCTCACGACATCAGAAGAACTCCATTGCCAGAAGCTCACCAAGTCGAAGCCCAGCGGGCGGCCCTCAACGTGGAACGGATCGTGGCCTTCGCGCCGTCTCTGCTCAATCGGTCCGAGTTCGTTCATTCAGTTCACCGTGGGTTTTGGCGGTGGCCAACGTCCGGCGGCCACCTGCGAGCTAGCCCCATAGAAGCTGCTGTACAGTCGTAATCTTAGCGGAACACTGCGGGGCTCAGGGCAATATCAAGCGTCTCGCTCCGGGACCTAGAAAGCGCGGGAACCCTTGATATGTTACCTGAATTATGCACTGCCGGTGCACCTGGTGAGGGCTGAGCCGCCAGGAACCATTTGGGGACCCCCGAAAACATGGGGTAAAAAGGTAGGCTGGCAAAGATTTCAGCTTCGCCAGTCAACCCCAAGGAGGTCACCCAAATGGTTACCAAACGAAAACAGCATAGCTCCCGAAGGCCCGTCAAACAAGGCTCCGGCGCGAGGGCCCCGCGGCCCAATAAAATCGGGGCTGCCACGCCCTATCACTTCCGTGGCAAGAATCTGACTCCCTACGGCGGCTTGCTGCCCGCCGCCACCCTGCTCGAAAAACTCGGCTTCCAAGCGCTGCTGGAAGAAACCCTCACGACCAAACGGATCACCCGAGCCATGAGCCCCTACCAGTTCGTGCTGGCCCTCGTGCTCGGCCTCTATGTCGGCTTTGCGCGGCTCAACCAACTCCGCTTCATCGCTCGCGACCCCATCCTGACCGGCATCTTGCAAGTGACGCGTCTGCCGCCGCAGTCCACGCTGTGGCGCTTTCTGGCCTCGCTGCACCTCAACGTGGCGAAGCAGATCCTTTCCATTCAGCGCCAGCTGCGGGAACGAGTCTGGGCCGCGGCCCACGTGAAGTTGGAGACGGTGACGCTGGACACCGACACCACCGTGCATACCCTCTACGGCCGCCAGATGGGCGGGCGCAAGAGCTACAACCTCAAGAACAAGGGCAAGCGCAGCTACCAGCCGATACTGACCTTCCTGGCCGAGACGCGCCAATACCTGATGGGCGGGTTGCGCAACGGCGACCGGCCCACGGGCCGACAGATCGCCGCCCACCTCGAGAGCGCTTTCCGGACTTTGCCGGGCGGCGTGAAGAAAATCCTGGCGCGGGCCGATTCCGGCTTTTATTGCTGGGAGGCGGTGGAGGCCTATGAAAAGGCGGCTTGTCAGTTCGTCATCGTGGCGCGCAAAACGCGGCGCCTGGTCGAGCGCTTGCAGCAAGCAGAATGGAAACCCTCCCCCCGCTCCGACGCGGACGCGGAATGCGAATTCCTCTACCAACCGCAAGACTGGGCGCGGGCCTGCCGTTTCCTGGCGCTGCGTTACGAAAACGAGCCCAAGGCCGGCGCGGCCGAGCAATACCAGTTGTTCGCCACCAGCGCTTACACCTACCGCGTGTTTGTCACCAATCTGGCCGAGCCGATCGCGGCGGTGGTGTGGTTTTACAATCAGCGCGCCGGAGCCGAGAACCTGATCAAAGAGGCCAACAACGACGCCGGGCTGGCGGCCCATCCCTCGCGCCGCTTTGACATGAACCGCAATCACTTTCAGTTGGCCATGCTGGCCTACAATCTCAACTGCTGGCTGCTGCTGTTCAACCGCGAAGCCCAGGCCAGCGTGGAGACGCTGCGGCACACCACCCTGGCGACGGCGCGGCTGCGTTTTCTGTTCGTGGCGGCCAAGATCTGGCGGCACGCCGGCAGAACGGGTGTCAGCTACAGCGATCATTATCAGGAAAAGGGCCTGTTTGAACGGCTGATGCGACGGCTGCGGGCGATGGGGCCGCCGGGATCGAGCTTGGCGCCGGTGGTGGAGGGTGCGCTGAGCTGAGGGGCACTCCATGCATAAATTTTCATGCACTCGCCGCAACGTACTGGGAACACGCCGCTTGCCAGCCCGCTTTTGCCCTGCCGGGATCAGGAGGCGGCTCAAACGGGGAGGGAAACAGCAGAAAAGACGACTTGCGAAATCACTGAGTTGACACGAGTGCCGCTATCGCCACAACTCCATCGACGATGGCTACGCCGAATCTGTGCATAATTCAGGTGTTAGGAATAATCGCACCGTTGATCGTCCCCCATGCCCACGATGAATGCAGGTGTTACACTCTGTTCACTGCCAAGTTGTGATGTTTGCTTCGCGTTAAGAAAAATACGCAATGATAAGCCTCTTTAATCCGACCGGGCGACAAGCCCGGTTGCGGATCATCATCCTGGCTCTCGTCGTTTTCGGTTTCATCGCCTGCGGCGGCGATCCACCGGAAGAAACCTTCCGTCAGCCGAACATCATTCTCGTCATGACCGACGACCAGGGTTGGGCACAAGTCGGCTCCCACGGCAACGAGGTGATCGACACACCCCACCTCGATCGGCTGGCCACTGAAAGCGTCGAGCTCACGCGCTTCTACGTTTCGCCGGTGTGCGCGCCGACCCGCGCCAGCTTGATGACAGGGCGATACAACTACCGCACCGGAGTTGTGGACACCTACCTGGGCCGGGCCATGATGCATGGCGATGAAGTGACTCTGGCCGAAATGCTGGGCGATGCCGGCTACCGCACGGGAATCTTCGGGAAATGGCATCTCGGCGACACCTACCCGATGCGAGCCGGTGATCAAGGATTCCAGCAAACGCTGGTCCACAAAGGCGGAGGGATCGGTCAACCCTCAGACCCTCCTGGGACAAGCTATTTTGACCCCATCCTGCAGCACAACGGCGAACAAAAGCAATTCCAAGGCTATTGCACCGACATCTTCTTCGACGCCGGCATGCGCTTTGTTGAGTTGAACCGCGATCAGCCGTTCTTTGCCTACATTCCGACCAACGCGCCACATTCGCCCTACGACGTGCCAGAGTCTTATATCGAGCCCTATAGGGCCAAGGGACTCAACGACAAGGACGCGCGGATCTACGGCATGATCACCAACATCGACGACAACATGGGCAAGCTGGTGGCCAAACTCGATGAGCTGGAGTTGGCCGAGAACACGATTCTGATCTTCGTGACCGACAACGGCCCCACTACGCAGCATTTCACCGCCGGCCTTCGCGACCAGAAAACGACCGTTTTCGACGGCGGCATCCGGGTGCCATTTTTCCTGCGGTGGCCCTCTCAGTTGGAGGCGTCGAAGGTTGATCGCCTTGGAGCACACATTGACGTTGCACCGACGTTGCTCGAGGCAGCCCGGGTCGAGGCGCCTGCTTCGGTGGAATTCGACGGTGTGAGTTTGATGCCGCTATTGCGGGGAGATGGCGCCGGCGGGCCTGAGCGAACGATCTTCATCCAGTCTCACCGGGGCAACGAGCCGCAGCTCTACCGCAACTTCGCCGCCGTCAGCCAGCGATACAAGCTGGTGCAGCCGCTGAGCTTCAGCGAGCCCGCCCCGCCCGACACCCCATTGCAGCTTTATGACTTGGAGTCTGATCCGGAAGAGCAGAACGATTTGGCGTCGCAGCAGCCCGGCGAGCTGGCCCACCTCAAAAAGCAGTACGAAGACTGGTTCGAGGACGTGTCGGCGACTCGGGGCTACCATCCGCCTAAGATCTTCATCGGGACCGAACATGAAAACCCCGTGATCCTGACTCGTCAAGATTGGCGCATGGTCGGCGCCGACGGCTGGACGGACGGTTACCTCGGCTACTGGGAAGTGGACGTAAAGTCTTCAGGCAAGTACGACATTCGATTCCGCTTCACGAAACAGGAGCGCGCTGGACGAGCCGAGTTCAAACTAGGCGACGCTGAGCTAAGCAAGCCGTTCACGCGGGAAGCCGAGTCGGTGACTTTCTCCGGCGTCGATCTCCCGACAGGCCCCGCAACCCTAGAAGCCCGCCTCATACGCAGCGGCAAAACCATCGGCGTCAACTACATCGACGTGACAAAAATCGAGTAGTTGCTTCCGGTCGCTTGCTCTTTGAGCAACTAAACATCCACCGCCTGAAAGGCGGTGGGTTACGTTTCGACTGAAAGTCGGGGTTGCGGCTCAAGCCGCCTGAAGCTGTCCGGCTCACAGCCGGCTCAAGGCTTGGTGGGCGCTGTAATCTTGAATCCTTCCCCGTCCTCATCCCATTTCTGGCTCTCAATGTATCTCTTGATCGTTTCTTCATCTACCGCGCCCACCGTCGCACAAAAGTAGCCGCGTGCCCACAGATGTTGGCCCCAATACCGTTTCCGCAACTCTCCAAACTCGTCCTGTAATCGCCGCGACGACCGCCCCTTCAGGTACTGCACCAGCTTCGACGGCGCTAGCCCGCATTTCTCATCGTAGGGTGGCAGAAGGCCGCCTTTTGTGGCATAAACATAATCACCACAAGATGTTTGAGCCAACAAGAAAGCGACCTTCGCCATGACAGAGTGTACCCAAACCAGCTTCAGCTTTGCCGGCCATGGCCGCCGCCAAGTGGTGGCCCGTTTCGATGGCGGCACGATCAGCTCCGACGGAGGCGGCGTGCTGTTGCGCCAACTCGAACAGCGCAGCGGCATCGTGCGGCAGTTCGCCGCCTGCTTCCGCGATCACCGCCAGCCCGCGCAAATCGAACACAGTGTGCGCGAGCTGGTTTCCCAGCGCGTCTACGGGCTGGTGCTCGGTTATGAGGATCTCAACGATCACGATCAGCTGCGCTGCGACCCGCTGCTGTCGCTGCTGTGCGGCAAACAAGACCTCGAAGGCAAGCAGCGACGGCGGCGCCAAGACCGCGGCAAGGCCGGCGCCGGCAAGAGCACGCTCAACCGCCTCGAGGGGACTCCGGCTAAGGCCGACGCATCCAGCCGTTACAAGAAGATCGTTCTCGACACGAGTGCAGCCGACCGCCTGCTGACCGCGCTCTACATCCAACCGCAACCGCGCCAACCCGAGCGCATCGTGCTGGATCTCGATGCCACCGACGACCCGCTGCACGGTCATCAGGAAGGGCGTTTTTTTCACGGCTACTACGGACACTATTGCTACCTGCCGCTCTACATTTTCGCCGGGGACCAACTGCTGTGCGCGCGCCTGCGGCCGGCCAACATCGACGCCTCGGCGGGGTCGCTGGAAGAAGTCCAGCACATCGTCGAACAACTGCGGCGAACGTGGCCCGAAGCCGAGATCCTGCTGCGGGCCGACAGCGGTTTTTGCCGCGACGAGATACTGAGCTGGTGCGAGGCGAATGCGGTCGATTACGTGATCGGACTGGTGAAAAACGCCCGTTTGCGGCGCCGCATCCAGAGGCGAATGAAGCTGGCCCGACGGCGTTTCTCTAAGACGGGCAAGGCGGCGCGGGCGCAATGCACGACGATCCGTCTGCAGTTGTTCAAGATCGGGGCGCGGATCCGGATCACGGCGCGCAAGGTGTGGATTTCGCTGGCGACAGGATACGCCTGGGCGGGAGTGTTTGCCCAGGTGTATGACCATCTCGAACGAGGGGAGCCGCAGCGCTGCTGAAAACGGTGAGGCGACTTCAAGTAACACTGGAAGCAGACAGGCCTCGACAGGGGCGGCAATCGAGGTTTGGGCAAAAACGGATCCAAAACGTCTCGGCCAAGGCTGCCGACGGCATACGGGGCCCTTTATGACCCACGGCGGCCCAACCGAGAGGCGCTGCCGCCCCAAGACCATGAAAATCTCATCTCCCGAGCCGCGCCAACCCCGTTTCCGACAATCGGTGAGAAATGCGGGCTAGTTGCGGCGGAGCCGTCACCAACATGTGCACATGATCCGGCGACACCGCGCCCCGGATCACCGCCACTCCCCTCGCTTCACAGCTCTGCCGGATCAGATCCCGCACCCGCTCTGCCACCCTGCCCCGTAACACCTTGTAGCGGTACTTCGTGATCCATATGAGGTGATATTTGATGTCGTAGACCGAATGCGCTCCTCGCCGATATTCTTCCATCCCCCCATTCTCATCCAGAACTGCTTGAAGCTGACCGCCTGAAAGGCGGTGGGTTTAGACCTGGTGATTGAACTAAAATCATTGCTGATGACGCCAAAGATTTCAGCCGGCGGGAAGGCCCCTTGATGGCCGATAGCGAAGTGAACGGCAGCACGCTCCGAGGCGTCGTTCAAGAGGCGACGACTTGACCTATAGCCCAACCATAGGCCGCCGAAAGTTCCTCCAAAACTTCGGAGCCGCCGCACTGCTGGCATCGGGCTGCGGTGGCCGATCCCCGACCCGCGACGCTACCGCCCAAAATAAACCCAACACCGTCCTCATCATGGCCGACGACATGGGATTCTCAGACATCGGATGCTATGGCGGTGAAATCTCAACTCCCAACCTGGACCGCTTGGCCGAACAGGGCCTTCGTTTTACGCAGTTTTACAACACGGCACGCTGCTGCCCGACGCGTGCATCGCTGCTAACCGGTCTCTACTCGCATCAGGCCGGGATCGGGCACATGGTCGGCGACCGCGGAGCCCCCGCGTATCAGGGGTATCTCAATGACCAGTGCGTGACGATCGCCGAGGCACTCAAGCCAGGTGGTTACACCACGCTCATGTCCGGCAAGTGGCACGTCGGTGAAGAGCAGCCCCACTGGCCCACCGACCGGGGCTTCAATCGCTGCTACGGGTTGATCAGTGGCGGCAGCAACTATTTCAAGCTCGACGGGGCGCGGCAGATGGTTGTGAACGATGTTCCGTTTACGCCCGGTGATGGCTTCTACATGACCGACGCTTTCTCCGATAACGCCGTAAAGTTTATCAGCGAGCACGCCGCAAGCGAGGCCAATCGCGGCAAGCCGGTTTTCCTCTATGTCCCCTACACCGCGCCGCATTGGCCGCTTCACGCATGGCCCGAAGACATCGCTAAGTACAAGGGCAAATATATGGCCGGTTGGGACGTGCTCCGAAAAGAACGCCACGCTCGCATGATCAAGATGGGACTAGTCGACGAGAGATGGCCGTTGACCCCACGCGACACGGACGTCCCGCCGTGGGAAGATGTCGAGGAAAAGGAACTCGAAGATCTAAAGATGGCCGTCTACGCCGCACAGATCGATCGCATGGATCAAGGCATCGGCAAGATTCTCGACAAGCTGCGCGAAGTCGGCGAGGAGGAGAAGACGCTTGTCATGTTCCTAGCCGACAATGGCGGTTGTGCCGAGGAGATCGATATCGCCAAAGGCACCCCTCGAAATACCTGGGGAGACCCTGACGCGCCTCCGGGCCCAGCTACTTCGTTTGACAGCTACGGCGTCCCCTGGGCGAACGCCAGTAACACGCCGTTCAGGCTCTACAAGCACTGGGTGCATGAAGGCGGAATCTCCTCGCCGCTGATTTGCCGCTGGCCTGGCGGTATCAAACAGGCTGGCACGATGACAAACGAACCGGGTCACGTGATCGATCTGATGGCGACCTGCCTAGACGTCGCCGGCGTCGACTACCCAGACACCCACAACGGCAACCCGGTCAAGCCACTAGACGGCAAGAGCCTGCGACCAGTCTTTGAAACCGGCACGCGCGCAGTACACCAAGCCATTTTCTGGGAACACGAGGGCAACCGTGCCGTGCGGCAAGACCACTGGAAGCTTGTCTCGCGCTTCGACCGCGAGCGAGCCATTCACGGTGATTGGGAGCTTTACAATCTAGAATCCGACCGCACGGAAACGGACGATCTCGCCGCGGCCAACTCGGACAAAGTGAAGCAACTTGCCAGCCTCTATCAGCAATGGGCCGAACGAGCCGGGGTCGTGCCCTGGGACGAACTGAATCGGCGGGGCCAGCCGGGTTGAATTCCTAGCGTTGATTCTCGGCCCCCTAGGATGGCCTCCCATTGACCCACCCAATCAACCCTGTGCGATTGTCCCGGAGCGCGCTGAGTCTTCGGCTCCCACCGCGACGCGGGCGCATGCTCTTAACCGCCAGGCCAATCGAGCCAATCGCAGGGTTTTGGCTCGTTCTGCCGATAGCGTATAAAGGAGTTCTAGTTGCCCCTTTACCGCTATCCTCAAACGCCGGGTCCGCAGGAGAAGACGGTTTTACAGCCGAGCGACCATCGTAAGAAGTTGTTGTCATCGCTGGAAACGTTGCCGCCGTTGCCGACCGTCCTGAATCACTTGCTGAAGCTCATGAACGATGCGAATGCGTCGGCTGGCCAAATCTCCGCGCTCATCGAGAAGGATGGCGTGCTCAGCGGTAACGTTCTTCGCTGCGTAAATTCCGCCTACTACGGACTGCAGAGCCGTGTTTCGTTGATCCGCCATGCGGTGACTCTTTTGGGTTTTGAGACATTGCGAAACCTGGCTCTTGCTTTTTCCATGCGCCAAATGCTCGTCAAACCGAAGGCAGCCTCGCGAAGACTGAGTGCCCAATACTCTCAGCACGCCCTCGGATGCGCGATGATGACCCAGTTCTTAGCTCACTACGCTAAGTCCGAAGATGTCGATGCGGCATTCGCGGCGGGGTTGTTCCACGACGTGGGTAAACTGCTGATTATCAACACGTTACCGGAGATGTTCCCGCCTCTGATTGAGCATTGGGAAAACAGTGGAGGCGAGTTCGAAGAATCCGAGCAAGAGCTACTCGGCGTCACCCACTCGCAACTTTCTTCCGTGGTACTTGAGAAGTGGAAGTTATCTGATGTGATTCAGACGGCCGCCGCCTTTCACCATAATCCAGACTCCTGCCCTTCCAGCGGCGATCAAACCATGACTCTGGCTCACTTAGTGCATGCGGCCGACCTGTATGTTCGCTTCTACGGGCTCGAAATCGCCTCGTCCGCCAAGCGGAGGCCCCCGGAACCCGACCAAGCGTTCGAGCAGATTGGCCTCATCGACGGCCTCCCGGAGCTCGTCGAGCGGTTCCGGGCTGAGTTCCAGTCGATTCGCGGCGTTTTTCAGTAGACAAAACACTTAGGCCCTGCTTAAGATAAAAGTCCTAGATATACTGAGACTGATTGCCGCGCCCTAGGGTGTAGACCTTAGGTAGCGCAAGGGCACCTTATGACAACCCTGGCGGCGTTCATCTACCTTCAGCTTCTCGACATCTTGACAACGATAGCCTTCATGATGCAAGGGGTCGGGGAGTCCAACCCCATCATCCGCTGGGTAATCCGAGAAGGGCCAAATCCGATTGGGGCGCTCATCCTCGTCAAGGTCGGCGCTGTGCTGCTAGCGCTATTCTGCGTCTACCGGTCCAGAGAGCAGCTGCTGCGCAAGGTCAACGTATTCTTCGCCGGCCTGATCGTCTACAACCTGGTTGCCCTCATCCTGAGCAACCCAGTCATTCACTAGCCCGCTTTACCGCCGCGCCCCCTCCGGGCCGCTTACCTACGAGCTGTTCCAGCGCGGATCGTTGGTCGAACAGACGGTGTGGAACAAGATCCTGGCGGGCCTGACGATGCGCAGCTACGAAGCCGTCGTGCACGAATTTGCCAAAGCCTACGGTCTGAAAAAGTCGACGGTCAGTGCGCATTTTGTGCAAGCTAGCCGCAAAAAGTTGGAACAATTATTGACGCGACAGCTCGGTGACCTGCGGCTATGTGCGATTGTCATCGACGGGAAATCGTTCCGCGGGCAGCAAATGATTATTGCGCTGGGAATCGGCTGTGACGGGCGTAAAAGCGTGCTGGGGCTGCGGCAAGGCGCCACCGAGAACGCCACGGTGGTGAAGGCTTTGCTGGGGGATCTGCAGCAGCGAGGCATGGACTTCTCCATCCCGCGCTTGTATCTGCTTGACGGCGGCAAGGCGCTGCGGGCGGCGGTGAAACACTACGCCGGCGAGGCCGCTTTTGTGCAGCGCTGTCAAGTGCACAAGATCGGCAATGTGGTGGACCATCTGCCGAAATCGTATCAGTCGGTGGTGCGCTACCAGATGCGGCGGGCTTACAAGATGAGGGAAGAAGCGAAGGCACGCCAAGCGCTCGAGCAGTTGTTGCGGGAGCTGATGGATCTCAATCCCAGCGCGGCGCGTTCGTTGGAGGAAGGGCTTGAGGAGACGTTGACGCTGCATCGGCTCGATGTGCCGCCGACGCTGCGCAAGACGCTATCGAGCACGAATGTAATCGAATCAACGTTTTCGATGGTGGGAAGACTTTGCGACCGAGTGAAGAACTGGCAAGGCGGGGACCATCGAGAGCGCTGGATGGCATCGGGACTGCTGTGGGCGGAAACGCGCTGGAATCGAGTGCATGGTTACCCGCAAATTCCGGCCCTGTTGCAGCAGCTGCATTTGAAACCGGCCACACCGGCCACGTCGGCCGTTGCGGAGAGCAAGATGGCAGCTTAAACTAACCGGAGAGTCGCTCCTGTTTCAACGGAAACTCGGACATTGGTCACCAGCAAGGTTTTGAGGTTGCTCCGGGAAAGCCACGAAGAAATCCTGGCTTTAGCTGTTGCGCAACCAAGAGTAGTGTGACTACAATTGACGTACCGGTTAACGATAATGAGCCACGGATTCAAGCCTCATTTAAGCCGCATTGCCATTTGCGGGGTGCTTTTGTCAGCTCTGGGCTGCTCGCAGCACGGAGACTCGGAGCTTGCGCAAAGCTCGGAGCTTGCGAAACACTATGAATACCAGAAATTCCTCACGGAACGCATTAACGAAGGCAATGCAGATGACTGGAAACCCCCGACAGGACCCGATCTGGCGTATACGACGGACTGGGTCAGGGACTATGAAGAGCGATGGCGTGACGAACTCGAACACCTGAAAGATCAACCGAATGTTCGCATTTGGGAGATTGGCAGCTTCGAAGGGCGGTCGGCTAATTGGTTCTTGGACAACATCGCTACACACCCTTCTTCCAGCGTGACATGTATCGACCCGTTTTTTTTTGCGCCGGCTGGAAGTGTTTTTCGATCACAATATCCTCGTGGGTGGAAACGCAGAGCGAGTCGTAAAGCTCAAAGGTAGGTCGCAAGAGATTCTGCGCGATCTAGATCTAAAAGAACCCTTCGACTTCGTGTATGTGGATGGCTGTCATCTGGCGGCCTGCGCGATCACCGACATCACTCTGTCGTGGGACCTTCTCAAGCTGGGTGGTGTTCTGATTATTGACGACTACGGCTGGACTGAACCGCCGCTGCTCGACCGGCCTGAGCTGGCGGTGGATAGCTTTCTTCAGATCTTTGAACCTTACATTGAGGTTCGCCATAAGGGTATCCAGGTCATCGTCCGGAAGACTAGCCAATTTCCGTTTTGGCAACCTAGCAGCTCGTCGCCCCTCTAGGCGGTCCCCTGACATCGAGTCCCAGGCGGTCGCAGGGGGCATCATGAACGTCCTGGCGCACGCCCAGCTATTCCCGCGAACAGTAAGTGCCCGTTGGGGCGACGGGAGCTTAACCGGCGGCTGGCTTTCGGGCCGGCTGCTTCTCCGTGGTCTTGGTCAACTCTCGTCATGATCCTCCCAGCCGATCTCTTTCCAAAAAACGTGGTGGGGTCGGTGGCCGGCCTAGTGGTATTTGGCGGGCCATGGGCGGCGTTGCGATGAACCTGGCGACCGGCTATCTATTGGACGCCGGGTTCGGTTACAGCCTTGTGTTTGGAATTGTGGGCGGTCTTCAGAGATTAAAAGGAAATCAGCAAAGAGTCCGGCTGGCCCGCCAAGGTCTCGGGCCGGTGGCGGCCTCGGGCCATAGCCCAATCTTCGGCATTCCGGGTGAACGTTCTGTTGCCACGGGAACAGGAATGCTCGTCTTGCTGGCCCTTCTTTGCTCCTTTTTGGCCAGCTCCCAGCAGCCCCGCGGCCCAAACATTCTGTGGATCACCAGTGAGGATAATGGTCCCCACCTGGGCTCTTACGGGGATAGTTACGCCGTGACGCCCCATCTCGACAAGCTGGCTGGCCGAGGCATGATCTACCGCAACGCCTGGTCGACCGCACCGGTTTGTGCGCCGGCCCGCACGACTCTGATTTCGGGGCTCTATCCGCCCAGCACCGGCTCGCAGCACATGCGCTCCAATACTCGTCTGCCGGCGTCGATGAAGATGTACCCGCAGTACCTGCTCGCGGCCGGCTACTACTGCACGAACAACTCCAAGGAAGACTACAACCTCGCGAAGCCGGGAAAGGTCTGGGATGAATCGAGTCGCGCGGCGCACTGGCGTAATCGGAAGCCGGGGCAACCCTTCTTCGCCATATTCAACTTCACCATCAGTCACGAAAGCAGAATTCGCGACCAGCCTCACGAACTCAAGCACGACCCGTCAAAGGCGCGAGTGCCCGCCTACCATCCCGACACTCCGGAGGTCAGGCGCGACTGGGCGCAATACTACGATCGCATCACCGAAATGGACGAGCTGGCCGGCGGCGTACTGGGAGAACTCGAACAGGCTGGGCTCGCCGACGAAACGATCATCTTCTACTACGGCGACCACGGCTCAGGCATGCCGCGCAGCAAGCGCTGGACATTCAATTCCGGCTTGAACGTCCCTCTAATCGTTTACTTCCCCGAGAAGTATCGCCACCTCGCACCCGGCGACTACAAACCGGGCTCGGAAACCGATCGCCTGGTGGGCTTCATCGATTTGGCGCCGACGCTGCTTAGCGTGGCCGGCCTCAAGCCTCCAGCGCATTTCCAAGGGCACGCCTTCGCGGGGAAATACGAAGCTCCCGAGCAGCCCTACATCTACGGATTTCGCGGACGGATGGACGAGCGCTATGACATGGTTCGCTCGGTCCGCGACAAGCGCTACATCTATATTCGGAATTACAAGCCTCATAAAATTTACGGCCAGTTCATTGACTACATGTTCAAAACGCCGACGACCCGGGTTTGGCGGCAGTTATACGACGCAGGTAAATTGAGCGCACCACGCACCTTCTTCTGGGAAGCCAAGCCGCCGGAGGAACTCTACGACCTTTCCACCGACCGCGACGAGGTCAACAATCTGGCGGAATCAGCGGCTCACCGGGAGATCCTCGAGCGGATGCGTCAGGCCCAGCGCCAGTTGGCCGTGCGAATTCGCGACGTTGGCTTTCTACCCGAGGGCGAAATTCATAGCCGCTCGGAAGGGTCCACGCCCTACGAGATGGGACACGATGATTTTCGCTATCCCTTGGAGCGGGTGATGGCTATGGCGGAAGCAGCCTCCTCGCTCGATCCGAAAGACTTTCCCACGATCCAGACGGGCTTTCAAGACCAAGACAGCGCTGTGCGGTACTGGGCAGCGATGGGAGCCCTCATGCGCGGTCAGGCGGCTGTCCGCGCCGGCGCTGAGCCGCTCCGCCAGGCGCTGCGAGACGAGTCGCCCTACGTTCGCTCGATCGCGGCCCAAGCGCTCGGACAGTATGGCACTGAAGGCGAGGCAGGTGAGGCTCTGAAGGTGTTGATAGAGCTAGCTCCACTCGATAAGAACGGCCTTTACGTATCTCTGACAGCGCTCAACGCCATCGATGCGATGGACGGCCGCGCCGCAAGCGCCAAAGCGACAATCGAGGCGTTGCCGAGCGGGCACTCCTCGGTGGATCCTCGCCTGGGGCATTATGTACCCAACCTGATTAGGAAGATTCTGGCTGATTTGAATTGAACGGCTGAAACAGCTCTATCCAAACTGACAGGATCGAAATCAAGCCAGCACACGCAGGGAACGGCTTTAGCCGGTCCAACGTCGCGAGCCAGCAATTGGCTGGGAGTCTAGGCGGGTTTTGACCTGAGGCCCAGCCGCCGGGTAGCCACGTCGAAAACCTCCGTACCCATCCAGCCGCCGATGGCCGAGAGCGCAAATGCGCTTAGAGGGTTGGAAACAGCCGCCGAGGGGAGTATCGTCAACATGCCCAAATCGAAGAGCCAGAAGAGGACGAATCCAGCGACCACTCCGCTGGCGATTCGCCACCAATGAGAGGGCTTGCGTATCCAAAAAGCCAGCAGTCCTCCTACCGAGCCGCCGATAGCGGAAAAACTCAGCAGCAAGAACGGGAAGGTCACGTCGATATCCGTTTCCGCCGTTCGCAGCCCGGCACTGGAAGCAGAGAAAGTAGCCGCACCCCAGCTACTGGGCGTGAATCCAGATGAGGCGGCGGCGCTTCCGGGAGAGATGGTCACCGACTCCTTCTCAAGAGATCCGTGTCCGCCGGTAATGGTGACTTGGACCTCCCGCGCTATGTCTGTTTCCACGGGATTACCGTTCTGGTCGAGGAGCTCGACGAGAAGTTTGCTTTGTTCGAGGAAGGTAATCTCGCGCGGCGATCCCGCGACTCGCAGGCTCCAGATCGGAGGCGCGAACTCGATCTGCAGTGTCTTGTCTCCGGCTAGCGGCAGCCTTGGAATGGAGTCCAAGTAATTGACCTCCACCAGGCCGGTTCGATCCGAGGTGAGCAGCGCAACCGCCTGCCATTCACCTGCTTTAATTTTCATTGACGGCGGATTGAGGTTACCAGCACTGGCGTGGAGCCGCACGACGACATCTTGCGTTGGCGGCTCTTCCGCGCCCAACAGAAAGGCCGTGATTTCGGCGGCATCCTGCCCGTCCGCCTTCAATCCTTGTTGTGGGTTGTAGTCGAGCTGCAAATGTTTCTCGTCGAAAGCCGCGGGCGGTGGTGGTGGCGGCGGTGCAACCTCGGCTGATGGCGACTCCGGCGAATGCTCGACCGCAACGGGATCGGGAACGGGGGCCGCCTCGGCGGGGGCTTCAGCGGTGGCTTCGGCGGGGGCTGGGCTCGGTGTCCGCGTCATTTCGCGTGCGGACTGCGTTTCGTTCGACCGGACCGCGCCTCTCGGGGGCGGCGCCGGCCTCGGTACTGGAATGGCCTCGACGCTCCTCGCGCTAAGTCGAGGTGGTGGCGCCGTCGCGACGCTAGCCTGGGGTCTGGTGAGCGATCTAGCTGTCGCGGCTCCGCGAGGCCGCACGTTGAGGCTCGTGCCGCCCGCTCGCAGCTCACCGTGGCTCGCCTGAATCCGCGTGATCCCTGGCTCCTGTGTTTTGTAGCTCAATTGGGTCGTGTCTTGGCCAACCGCGATCGACCCGCGCAAGGGCACCACTTTGCGCGAAGGCAAGCTGATTTGCACGGAAATGGCGTAGGGCTTCCGCGCCCGCATATTGCGATTGTTGGCGTCGAGCAGCGCCACGACGATACCGACTGTCTCCCCGACCTGGACGGTTCTTTTGTCGACTGTCACCGACAACTTCACCGGTTGGGCCAGCGCCGCCTGCGCCGTGATCAGGAACACCAAGAAGAGTAGGTGGGGGAAATATTCCGTCCATTCGTTTCGAGTGCGCATGTCTATTCTCACTTAGGAGAATCGTAACATGCTTTCCAACGAACCGAGTGCTAATAATTGAGGCCTTTCTCGAAGAAAGGCCTGACGCGACCCTGCTTTGGGCCGGAATACGGCACTATTAGCGGCGTCTGCATGATGAAACGACTGGCTGGCGTTACAATCGAAGCATGCCTGCCCCGCACTTGATGATTTGCCCCGAAACAACCGCGCTCGTCGTGATTGACCTGCAGCAAAACCTCGTGTCCGCCATCCACGGCCGCGAAGAGGTGCTCCAGAATACAAAACAACTTCTGCGGCTTGCTCAGGTCCTGGGCCTTAAGATTCTGGTTACGACGCAATACCGCAAAGGCCTCGGCGAAACCGTACCGGAAATCGCTGAGTTGGCCGGTCAGGAGGAGATCGACAAGGTTTGCTTCGGGTGCATGGGCAATGATGCTTTCCGGACGACTCTATCGGAAACCTTACCGCCGGGGGGTACGCTGCTGTTGGCGGGAATTGAGGCGCACATCTGCGTGATGCAGACGGCGCTGGGCGCGCTAGAGAATGGGTATCAGGTACACGTCGCCGGGGACGCAATTGGCTCGCGCGCGGCGGCCAACAAAGCCATCGGCATCGAGCGCATGCGCGGCGCAGGCGCAGTGATTTCGTCGACGGAGATGGCCATCTATGAACTACTCGGCAGCAGCAGCCGATCCGAGTTCAAGCAGATGCTGCCTTATTTGAAATGAGAGGGTGCGGCACACCGGGTGCGGCACAGCGGGTGCGCTACAAAAAAAAGACATCCTGATGAGGGGCGGTTGCAAGGTTTCCGTCCGACCCGACGGCCGCTAGCCCGAAGGGACCCACTCACTTACGTTCGCGGCTAAGACTACAATCCGCGCAGAAAATAGTTCATCTCCCTCTCCCGTCCTATGGTCGTCGCCGGACCGTGGCCGGGGATGACGACGACGCCATCGTCCAAGACCAGTAGTTTTTCCTTGATAGAAGTGATAATCTGGCGGGGATTGCCGCCTGGCAGGTCGGTTCGTCCGATGCTGTCGCGGAAGAGCGTGTCGCCCGCAATCAGCTTATTCTCGCTGGGAACGTGCAAGCTGATACTTCCCTGCGTGTGACCGGGCGTGTGGAACACATGGAACGGCTGCTCTGCCAGAGTCACCGTGTCCCCGTCGCGAACCATAATATCGATCTCCGGCGCCGCGGGAGTCTCGACCCCAATCCAGCCGGCTTGAACGTCAAGCTGCGCCCGCAACTCCATATCGTCCTCATTCATGTAGACGGGAGCACCGGTTAACTCCTTGAGCTTGGCAGCCCCTCCAATGTGGTCAATATGGGCGTGTGTAATAATAATTCCCTTCACTTGCAGTTCGTGACGGTCCAAAATTGCTTTTATTTCTTCAATTTCGGCACCTGGGTCAATCACTAGAGCCTCATGGCTTTGTTCGTCGCCGAAAACGGAACAGTTGCACTGAAGCTGCCCGACCGGAAGGATTTCGTGGATCATTGCAGCTATAATATCAAGATCCAATCAGCGGGCCGGCCGGGTTCCGCCTAACAGGCTGAAGCACGGCTACGATTCGAAGAAGCGACAATAATATATGGACATATTATCTCGATGGCTGCATTTAGCGGCCGCGGCCATTGCCGTGGGCGGACTTGTTTATGCGCGATTCGTGTTGACGCCGGCACTTCAGGCACTCGCTGAAGAAGAGCGTGCAAGCGTCCTGGACAAGCTGGCCTCTCATCTGAAACCATTAGCCGCGACGGTGATCATAGTTCTTGTCGCTTCTGGAAGTTACAACCTCCTGCGGGTGCTCGAAGGCGGAGTCGACGCCGGCTACCACATGGCGTTCGGGATAAAGTTCCTCCTGGCGACCCATGTTTTCGCGATGCTCTATCTTGTCGCCCTGCCTCCGAGCGGGGACGCGGCGCAGAACGCAAAGCGGCCCAGATTGATGCTGGGCGCGGCAATCTCCGGACTCGTCATTTTCGCTTTGGGCGCCTATCTTCGGACCCTCCACGGTTGAATTCATGTCGGGTTATCGTGCTCTCCGAGAGTCGGCCGCTTGGGCGGACATTTCGTCCCGGGGAAGGATTCGAGTGGTCGGTGAAGACCGAGTCCAGTTCGTTCATGCGATGTGCAGTAACGACGTGCAAAGCCTGGAGCCGGGGCAAGGCGTTCGTGCCTTCTTCCTCGATGTCCAAGGCCATATCCAGGCCGACACACGAATCTTTGTGAGTGAAGATCATGTACTGATCGACTGCGAGCCGGAGCGCTCAGCCCACTTGCAGGAGCACCTGGAACGATTCATTGTGATGGAGGACGTTACGCTTCAGCGTCATTCCAGCCCGGCCGTGGCGATTGAGGGTCCTGATGCGGAAATGATCGCCCGCCAGGTGCTCAACGTGGCTACGCCGCCCGCTCCGGATTATTCCCACGCGCACGAGGGTGGACTTACCACCATTCGAGCGTCGCTTAGCGGACAACCGGGGCTCTGGTTGATCGCAGAGCATGGAAGCGCGGATGCGGGAAGCGCGGATTCGGGAAGTAGCGATAGGGCGAGCCCGAGTGACCCGGCGGCAAAGCTTCGGGCGGCCGGAGTAGCGGCCGCTACCGCGACAGATGTGCTGACTGTTCGTGTTGAAAACGGAGTGCCGCGGCAGGCTGACGATTTTTCCGACTCAACGCTTCCAAATCACCTCGAACAGGCGGAGGCAATCTCATTCACGAAGGGCTGTTATCTAGGCCAAGAGATTGTCGAAAGGGTGAGATCCCGTGGTCAAATCAACCGGCTTCTTGTCGCGGTAGAGCTGGAAACGACGGAGCCACCCGACCCCGGCGCGGTCGTGCTAGTCAAAGAAAAGGACGTGGGCCGATTGACGAGCCCGGTTTTTTCACCAACAATGGAACGAGTGGTGGCGTTTGCCATCCTCAGGCGGGAAGCGGCTTCTCCCGGCAGCGAGTTCATTGTGAATGGGTGCCGCGGACGAGTCCGGTCGCCAGACACAGACAGAGACAGCCTGGAGCGCGGGGTGCTTGTTGGTAGTGAGTAGGCCGTTCTTGATCCGCGTAGCGTAGCATCAGAAAAGGGCACGGCGGGAAGTCGGCAGAGACCCACTCCGCATGGCAAGAGAACCCGGGTTCGGAGGGCCAAGAAGACCCCGAACCGGCACATCGCGTATGGGCAGCAGCTATTACGGAATGACCCACGTCGGGTTGGTGAGGTCCAACAACGAGGACTTCTACATTAGCAAGCCTGAGCTGGGCCTCTACATCGTGGCCGACGGCATGGGCGGAGCCAAGGCCGGCGAGCTCGCGTCGCGGATCACCGTCGAAACCGTTGTTGCGGAAATGGAGCGGGACGACCAGACGGCGGACCTCGCTACTCTCTCTGAATCGATTCGGCTTGCGAACAAGAATGTCCGCGCGGAGGCGGATCGGAACCGCCAGAATGCCGGCATGGGCACGACTTGCGTTGCCGTGCTTGTGAACGAGACGAAGGCCTACATCGCGAACGTGGGAGACAGCCGCGCCTATCTTCGAACGACCGGGGAACTCTACTGCGTGACGACGGACCACACCTGGGTCAACGAGATCGGGCGGGGCCTCGGTCTCACCGAAGAGCAGCTTCGAACGCACCCCTACTGCAATGTTCTGACGAAGGCCGTTGGAGCTGAGGATACGATCGAGGTCGAAACCCACATCATTGACTTTCTCCCGGGAGACATACTGCTGCTTTGTTCGGATGGGTTGCACAACGTGGCCGGGGAAGAAGCGCTGGTGCAGTCTCTGGAGCAGCCCGGGCCTCTCAAGACGAAGTGCGAGGCGCTGATTGAAGCGGCTTTGGAGAAGGGCGCTCCTGACAATATTACTGCCGTTTTGATCGAAAACTGACCGCTGCCGAACAGCCGTTAACTTCTCCAGCTTGGAAGTGCCCCTAACCCGCCGGGCGTTGACCTATCGGCACGTGAGCGGCGCCGGCAAGCGAACCTCCTGATAGAATCTCTACGAACCGTATCTCTTGCGGGTCTGCCGTAGTTCAGATAACTAGATATCAAGCGGTGCGCGACAGCTCCTGACTCTGCGCGGTCGATCGCCTCGCCGCGGAATCGAGCTTTCGGAACTAGGGATCATCCCCAATGGCTCGGTCCTGATCGATGGCGAAAAGATTGATTCCGTCGGTTCGACTCGGAGCATCGAAAACAGAGCAGACGCTCGCGCGGCAAGAGTGATCGACGTGACCGGAAAAGTGGTGCTGCCCGGTTTCGTCGACAGTTACACTCAGCTCCTCTTCAGCGCGGCACGGCTCAGGGAGTTCGATGCCAGGACCGTGGCCGAGCCATCCGATATCGAGTCCCGGCGCTACGCCGTACGGCCTCCCCCTCATTCGGTGCTTGTCAGGTCACCGAAGGTGCTCGAACTCGCTGCCCAGTGATGGCTAAGTCGGTTTGCCGCCCATGGAACCACGACTGTGGAAGTACGCTCCGGACAAGGCCTGGATCTAGCGTCCGAAGTCAAAGCGTTGAGGGTAGCTCGCCGCCTCGACGGCCGTTTGTTGGACGTGGTGGGGACATTTCGTATGACCTGGCCCGAATCCTTGGGCCGCGGCGACGATCCAGCAGCGATCGTGGAACACCTAGCGGAAGAGATCTTGCCGGCGATTCGTCACCACACGTTCGCCTCCTTCTGCGATGTGGAGTGCGAGGCTGAGGCTTTCAGCCTCGCCGAAAGTGCACGACTTCTTCGTGCAGCTTCGAAACTGGGGTTTGGTCTAAGGGTTGGCGCGAATCGAACACGCCCTACCAGGGCGATCCGGCTGGCGCTCGAACTGAAAGCCGCGAGTGTGGAGCATCTGCGATTTGTCAACGAGTTCGAGACTGATGCTCTGGCGGACTCCCCAACTATCGCCACCCTTTTGCCCGGCGCAGCCTACCACGACGGCGGCAGCCGCTATCCACCCGCCCGAGGGCTGATCGAAAGGGGCGCCGCTGTCGCATTGGCCAGCGGCTTTGGTTCTGATCTGAATCCGGCGTTGAGTATGCCCGCGATCCTTTCGTTGGCTTGCAGGGAAATGAAACTCACAGCGGCCGAGGCGATCGCCGCCGCGACAATCAATGCGGCGGCGGCAATGGATCGCGCTGGTTCGATCGGATCTCTGGAGCCAGGCAAGCAAGCGGACCTGGTCGTCTTCGACACAGCGGACTATCGCGAGATCCCTTACTACCTCGGCCTCAACCTATGCGCAATGACGATGAAGAGGGGCAAGGTGATTTACCCAGAAACTGCGGCGGCAGACTCGTTGTCACCTCGATTTTAGGTCTTTGCCAATTCGCGTGGTTAAAACGTCGCGATGGGATTCAGCGGTGAGCCGGTCCCGCGTTCCACCGGAATCGGCGCGGCGGTTATCAGAAACTCCCAGCGGTTTTGGCGGCGGCATTCGGCGGCGAGGTCTTCCAAATCGCAGTTGTCGAAAATCGGCGTACCGAAAGAAATCAGCATCAATTGATGAACGGGCGAGCCGACCCCTTCGATACCCGACGGCTGAACGTCACTTGATGCATCCGAGCCGATCATTGCAATATCGCGCTCGCGCAACCACTTTGCCGCGGTGGCATAGAGCCCTGCGGATTTCGTCTGGGCCTCCCAGGGGCCCTTCTCGTCCCGCAGCTTCCAGCGCCCGGCGTAGATGAAGACGACATCACCAGGCTCGACTTTGACTCCCGCTTGTTTCTCCCAGGCCTCCAAATCTTCGGGGTAGATCGGGGTGCCCGGTTCGAGATAGTCGACACCTTTGAGCTTGGGGATGTCCATCAGAATCCCCTTGGTGAAGATCCCGGTTTTGTAATTGGAAATCGCCAGATGGGGCGTACCGTCTTCTTTTACCTTGGCTATTTCAAAGCCGTTGTAGGACTTGCCCTGGTACGACATGTGGGCGAGCGTGTCCATGTGCGTGTGTGCCAGGCCGTGGTAGCTGACCGTGTACTCGTCGCTGACGAACTGTCCGCCGGCGAGCTTGTCTCGGTGCTGAGCATGCGATGTCCGAACGGGGCTGGGTTGTCCGGGGCTTCTTCTTTCTCGACATTGCGTGCAAGCGATACGGAGACGCCCTCTTTTACAAGCGCCGCAGCTTGCTTGCGTTTTTCGGGTGTAATGAGGTTGACGGTGCCGAGCTGGTCCTCAGCGCCCCAGCGTCCCCAGTTCGAGAGATCCGTCATCCAGGCCTCGATGGTGGCCTTGGTGACGGTTTCGCGGGTTTGGGCGGATGGCCCGCAGGCGAGGAAGATTGCAATAACAGCAGAGGTTGAAATGAGTGCGGCGAGGATCTTCTTCATAGCGGGAACAATCGTAGCAGAATCCGAGGTTTCGGCGCTTGCCGGAGGCCGGCGCTGCCCGCCGAAGGGTTCGCGCCGTGTCAGCGAAGGCACCATCGAATCAAGAGGCAGCCGGGGTCTTGCACGACGTTGCGAGTCAACCCAGCCCCAGCAGTTTGTCGACGCGTTGGCTGACGTCGGTCAGGTAGGCTCGGTCACCACCTTTCAGTTCGACGGTTGCGTTGCCAGTGAATCCCGCTCCCGCAAGGGATTTCCGGACCTCCTCCCAATCGACGTCCCCATCCCCGAGGTTGACGAACTGGCGCGTCTGGCGCACGTAGTCCTTCAGATGAACCTTCGCGATGCGCTTGCCGACTTGGCGAATCCAGTGCTGCGGCACGCCATAGTGGACCATGTTGCCGACGTCGACGTAAGCCTGAACGAGCGGGCTATCGAACTCGTCGATGTACTGAACAAAATCGCGGGCAGTTAGCAAGAACTTGTTCCAAACCTCTTCGACCGCGATGATGACGCCGGTCTTCTCGGCCAGCGGAAGTAGTTCACGGATCTTCTTCTGCGAGCGCTCCCAAGCCTGTTCGTAGGTCGTGTCGGCTCGAACCACGGCAGGAACCAGCAAAACAGCATCCGCGCCGTAAAGCTTGGCTTGATTGAGCGACAGTTCCATACCCCGCATGCTGGTCTGGACCTCTTTCGGGTCGGGGCTCGAGAGCGGGTAGCGCCAATGAGCCTGGTTCATCACGGAATGAATTCTCAGGCCTGCCTGATCGGCGGCCTTTTTGATCTTGACGGATTCGTCTTCGGAGTCGACGGTGCGAACCTCCATTTCGTGAAAGCCGATATCGACCGCCAACTTGAACTGGTCCAAATATGGCAGCTCTTTAGGAAGCATCGAGATCAGAATGGACTTCTTGATCTTCCCGGTTTCTACGGCGGCGCTCGTTGCGCCGGCGAATGCCCCCGCTGAAAGCAGGGCGGTGGTGCTGAGAAACTTACGCCTCGTTTGCATGGGATTTGCCTCTGGTCATGCGATGTGGACTAGCCAGATTCGACCACCTGGGTACCGATTGCTGTGATATTGAGTTGTACTGGATGTAGGCTAGCACCGGCGCGCGAATGTGTCCAGCTTCGGCCGGAGCCGCGGCTACTCGATCGCTGTGCGGTCGGCGGAAACTAAAATGGCCGCGTGATATGATCGAGTTGGTTGACCACTTGCGGGTAGTTCAGGCCGTTCCTTGCGCCGGGAGGGCCGCACCCTACTGAGTCCCCGCGACAGGGATTCCCTGCTGGAGATTCAAGAGCCCCATTATGATTCAGACCCTCTTCGGTCCGCCGCCGGAGCCTACTGTCCTTGAACGCTTCAAAGAAGCGGCTGCAAGGACTCGTGAAAACCTCTCCGGCCAGATCGACGATTTACTCCAGGGAAAAAAAGAGATCGACGCTGACCTGCTCGATGAGCTGGAGATGATGCTGATCAGCGCGGATATCGGCGTCCACACGACAACTGAAATCCTCGACGACGTGCGTGAAAAGCTAGACCGCGATCAGCTCGGCAATGTCGAAGAGCTCAAAACGCACATAGCGCGCCATTTGACGGAAGTCTTAAACAGCACGACACGGCAGGCTTCGGGCAGACCTCCAAGCCCTGAGGTCATCATGGTCGTTGGCGTGAACGGGACGGGAAAAACCACGACGATCGGGCGGCTGGCGCATCGTTTGCGGCAGGAACAGAAGAAAATTATCTTGTGCGCGGCTGACACGTTTCGGGCCGCCGCCGCCGAGCAGCTCGACATCTGGGGACAGCGCACATCGAGCGATGTGATCAAGCAGAAACCCGGTTCCGACCCCAGCGCGGTCTTGTTCGACGCGTTGCAAGCAGCCAAGGCGCGTCAGGCTGACTACGTGATCGTCGACACGGCCGGCAGGTTGCACACGAAATCCAACCTGATGTCGGAACTCGAAAAGATGACTCGCACCGCCGGCCGCCTAGTGCCGGGCGCTCCCCACCAAGTGCTGCTAGTTCTGGACGCCGTGACAGGCCAAAACGGCCTCGAGCAGGCCCGCAAGTTCACCGAAAGCGCCGCGGTAACAGGCATTGTCCTCACCAAGCTTGACGGCACCGCCAAAGGAGGCATCGTCGTGGCTATTGCGCGTGAGCTGGGTCTACCGATATCCTACGTCGGAGTCGGCGAAAAGGCGGAGGACTTGATGCCATTCAACGCCGGCGCCTTTGTGCACTCGCTGTTTGAGAACTGATTCTTTAAGGTATTCCACAGCTTCTGATGAACGCCGAAGATCACAAATTCATGCGACAGGCACTCGACTTGGCGCACCAGGGCAGAGCGCTAGCAAGTCCCAATCCAATGGTCGGAGCTGTGATCGTCAACTCCGCCGGCGAAGAAGCGGGCAGCGGCTTCTACACCTACGATGGATTGAAACACGCCGAGGCGCTAGCGATCGAGCAGGCCGGTGGGGCCGCGCGCGGGGGGACTCTCTACGTCAGCCTCGAGCCTTGCTGCTTCGAAGGCCGCACCGCTGCCTGCACCGCAGCGATCTTCAGCGCGGGACTGAAACGTGTGGTCGCGGCGGTGGAAGACGCTCACCCCAAAGTGTCTGGCGCTGGGTTTGACCAATTGCGGCAGGCCGGCATCGAGGTTGCGCTGGCCGAGGAATTCTCCGTCGAGGCGCGCAAGCTCAACGAAGCGGTTTTTCATTTCAATCGAACCGGGAAGCCCCTGGTGATTCTGAAATCGGCTTCGACACTTGATGGCAAGATAGCTGCTCCCGACGACAACACCGGATGGATTACCAGTGACACCGCGCGGGAGCACGTTCAGCAGGTTCGGCACGACTGTGACGCGATCCTCACGGGCATCGGTACCGTGCTGGCTGACGATTGTTTACTTTCAGATCGGACCGGACTGCCGCGGCGGCGTCCTCTGCTGCGGGTCGTTGCCGACTCACTGTTGAGGCTGCCGCTCAGCTCGCGACTCGTGGAGTCGGCCAACGATGACCTCGTTGTCATGACCACATCCGCTGCGCCCGCTAAAAGACGGCAGGCTCTTGAGCAAGCCGGCGTTTCCGTTCATGTCTTTGACGGTCCTCGCGGACGAGTGGATCTAGCGAACGTGGTGGACTGGCTCGGGCAGCAGCAACACGTCTCGTTGCTGATCGAGGCCGGGGCGAAGTTGAATTGGGCGGTTTTGGAGTTGAGTATCGTCGATAAGACCCTGCTCTATTATGCTCCAAAGATTCTCGGAGGCGTGGACTCACTGCCAATGGCTGGTGGCGTCGGGCGCCGCAGCCGTTCGGACGCAATTCGGCTTCACGGCGTTCAAATCCACTCCGTCGGTCTTGATGAGTTCGCCGTGGAGGCCTATATGGAAAAGCGGGATGCGGCGGCAGACAAAGGTTGAGTCTTTGCCGATCGAATCAGGAAATTCGGGAGCCAGAATCGGAGTCCCGACCCGGAGCCCCGACCGTGAGGGAGGGGTTAGCTGCTTCGCCGCGCCTCATCCGACCGCAGTCCAAGTCCCTGTCACGGTTGCCACTAGTCCCGCGTTAGGCTTCTCGTGAAGGATTGCGCTTTCAATTCGTTGACCGCTTGCTGACGCCCGCGGCCCGGAAGACTTGGTATGTTCACTGGAATTATTGAGGAAACCGGCACGGTGTCGGAATTCACCCGGCAGGCGCACGGGGCCACTCTAATAGTTAGCGCCGAAACAGTCTTGTCTGACCTGGCAGTCGGCGGTAGCATCGCCGTCAACGGTGTCTGTCTCACCGCAACCGCAATCCAAGACAACGCATTCTCCGCCGACTTGTCGCCCGAGACACTCGAGCGCACCAACTTGGGAGGCTTGAAAGCCGGGGCGAAAGTCAACCTGGAGCGGCCGCTATTGCCGACCGGGCGGCTGAGCGGTCATTTTGTGCAGGGCCACGTCGACGGCGTTGGAGAGCTAGACTCGCTCACCACGGTCGGAGACGGAAACTGGTGGCTGCAAATCCGCGCGCCTCACGAACTGCTGCGATACTTGGTCTACAAAGGAAGCATTGCGATCGACGGAATCAGTCTTACCGTCGCCTCGGTGGAAGACGACACGATCGGCGTCGCAATTATCCCACACACCTACGAAGCGACCTCGCTGGGACGGCTGGAGGTCGGCGCGAAGGTGAATCTGGAATGCGACGTGATCGCCAAGCATGTTGAACGGCTGATGCGATCGGTTGAGCTTCGACCTCCCAGCCGGCTGACGGTCCATGGTCTGAAAGAGCAGGGATTCTGAGTTGGGTGTTTGTGCGGTTTCCTCACGGACGGCACCGTTGCTAAACTATAGTGCTACCCGTCGGCAACGGGTCACTAGAGGATGGAGTCAAAGATGAAACTGCCTAAAATTTGCTTGTTTTCGGTGTTGCTGGCCGGCCTCGTTCTGTCGCTTGGGTGCGGGTCCTCCCCCGAACCGGAATCCAAAGTCGAAGAGCCCGAGCCGGCCGCCGAGTCAACCCCACCCAAGGAACCTGAGCCGGAACCAGCACCGGTCGAAACGGCCAAACTCGAGGTGCCCAAGCCCGAGCCGCCCAAACCAGCGCCGCCTAAACCGAAAGTCAAGGAGAAGCCTGTGGTAGTCATGGAAACCAGTAAGGGAACGATCAAGATCCAGCTCGAGGACGAAAAAGCACCAGGTACCGTCGCGAACTTTTTGCAGTACGTCGACGACAAATTCTATGACGGAACCATTTTTCACCGTGTTATGCCGAACTTCATGATTCAGGGCGGAGGGTTCGGCCCGGACATGAACGAAAAGCCGACCCGGGACACGATCCAGAACGAAGCCACGAACGGGCTTGCCAACCTGCGCGGAACCATCGCCATGGCAAGACGTCCCGACCCCCACAGCGCGACCGCCCAGTTCTTCATCAACCACAAAACGAACCAAGCCCTGGACAAGCAACATTCCAGGGACGGCTGGGGATACTGCGTCTTCGGAAAAGTGACAGAGGGCATGGACATCGTTGACGCGATCGCCCAGGTACCGACAGAAAATAAGGGCCCTCACGGCAACGTCCCCCTTGCCGCCGTGACGATCGAGACCGTTCGCCGCGAAAAATAGCCGTAGCTTAGGCCTCGGGTGTAGGCCGAGATCGTTGCCGATCATCTATAGACGGTTCAGATGACCTGACCGGGGCGTGGACGGTCCACGCTCAGCGGAGCGTGCGGATTCGCAATCTTTGAAAGATTGCTGGGTTGCCGGATTGTCTCAGCGCCTTTCGACTTCGAGTTGTTCCAGATACAGTTTTTCGAGTCGTTCTATAGCGGCAAGGTAGCCCTCTGGGTCAACAAACGTTTTGGGATCGTAGGCGTCGCCGGCCTTGTACTTGTCGTGCAAGCCGTACTGCGAGCCGTGGGCCGCGACCCATATATCGCACTTCACTACTGTCCGGTTAACGACTCACTGGCGAGCGGCAACTGATTGTTCCAGCATAGCTTAGGGCTGTTTTCCCCTTGCCGCGATTTGAACGGCGAAGGACGGCTGGAACGACTTCGGAGGCGGCCGACAATGGTTCATGAACCTCGGCCGCACCGTATTCTCCCAGTTGATCAGCTTCCTTCCGGATCGCGAATTCCGCCGCTGCGTAAGCCGCTACGACGGGGATCGCAGATGGCGCGGCTTTTCCTGCTGGGATCAGTTCCTCTGCATGGCGTTCGCCCAGCTGACCTACCGCGAAAGCCTGCGCGACATCGAAGCGTGCCTGCGTTCGCTCGGCGCCAAGCTCTACCACAGGGGATTCCGCTCCCAGGTGGCGCGCTCCACACTGGCCGACGCCAACGAGTCGCGCGACTGGCGGATCTATGCCGATTTCGCCCAGGTCTTGATTCGCATCGCGCGGCCTTTGTACGCCCGCGATCCGATCGGCGTGGATCTCGATCAAAGTCTCTACGCTCTGGACTCGACCACCATCGATCTGTGCCTCTCGCTGTTCCCCTGGGCCAAGTTCCGCCGGCACAAGGCCGCCCTGAAGATGCACACGCTGTTGGACCTGCGGGGTAACATCCCCACGTTTATCCGCATTACCGCTGGCAAAATGCACGACGTCAACATCCTCGACGAGTTCCTCCTCGAGCCCGGCGCCTTCTACGTCATGGATCGGGCCTACGTCGTTTCGAACGTCTCTTCGTGTTCACCCTCTGCTCGTCGTTCTTCGTCGTGCGAACCAAGAAGAACATCTTGCGCCAACGGCGCTACTCGCATCCCGTCGACAAGTCCACGGGGGTGCGCTCGGATCAGACCGTCCTACTGACTGCCATCGAGTCGGCCCTGGCGTATCCGGACCCGTTGCGGCGGATCAGCTACTTTGACGCCGCGACGAACAAGCGGCTGAAGTTCCTGACCAACAACTTCGCGCTCCCGGCGCTGACCATCGCCCGCATCTACAAGTCGCGTTGGCAGATCGAGTTGTTCTTCAAGTGGATCAAGCAGCTCCTGCGGATCAAGCAGTTTTACGGTACCAGCGAGAACGCCGTGAAGACGCAAATCTGGATCGCGGTCTCGGTTTACGTACTGGTCGCGATCGCGCGCAAGAGGTTGGGCCTGGAGGCGAGTCGCTACCAAATTCTACAGATTCTCAGCGTTACCCTTTTCGAGAAAACGCCCATTTTACAGGCCTTGCAGCCGTCCGACTCCCACGAAAACTTACTCGATGACCCTAACCAGCTGATTCTATTCGACTTTTAACCGGACAGTAGTGATCGCACTTCAATGCTTTCTGCTTGCGGAACGTCTCGGCGAAGTCTTCGGCAACGCCCGGGTAGGTGGGCTTGTCGACAAGTCTTTTTCCTGGGTTGATTGTCCCCATGTTCGCGATGACCACGTCGTAGTCCCGCCCGCCTTCTCGGACCTTCATGGTGTAGCTGACGCTGCCCGTCGTGTGCCCCGGGGTTGAGACGACCGTCAGGCTGGTCTCTCCCAGCTCGATCACTTCGCCGTCTTGGATGCGGCGGTCGACCTTCACCGGCGCGAAGCTGACTTTGCCTCCGAAGTGCGGATCGCTCATACCGCCGTCTTCGAGAATCGGGGCGTCGCCGTCTGTCGCCCACATCTTGGCGCCGCTGATCTTCTTGATCTCGGCGAGAGCGGCGGTATGGTCCCAATGCGCCTGCATCGTGAGCAAGATCTTGACGTCTTCCAGGCGAAAGCTTAGCGATTCGATATTTGCCCGCAGAATCGGCGTCGAACTGTCGATCCCGGTGTTGATCAGGATGTTCCCGTCGGAGGTCGTGATCAGGAAGCACGCCAGGTCGTAGGTCCCCACATGGTAGAGGTTTCCGACGACCCGATGACCAGGGAAGGGCCGCGTCCAGTCGTCTCGCTGGGCGGTGAGAAGAGCGGTGATCGCAAGGGTGAGGCAGAGAATTATTAACGGCTTGCGCATGGCCACTATTATGCCGGTTTTGTGACCTAATCGGTCTGTTGCCGGTGGCACCGTCTATGGACGAGTTGCAAGCGTTTCAGACAGAGATGTAATCCGCCCTCGCAATCTCTCTACACTCGGTCGTAATCGCCCTGCCAGTCCCGCATCAATTTCTTGATCTCGGCGCGGTCTTCGATATTCTCCGCCACGACTTTCCGCACCAGCTCCGTCATCTCTCCATCCGAGGCGAAGCGCAGAGCGACGAGCTGCGGTATGGTCAGGCTCGTGATGTTCCCTTGCAAGTCCGGCGGCAGTATTCCTGCTAGCCGCAGAGGCATCTCCACACGGATGACGCGGTCCTGCAATTTTGTCGAGTAGCTCCGCAGAACCCCGAGTCCGAAAATGGATCCGAAGCCACTGACGACGACGCCGCTGCCGATCAGGCAAAGGCCCGCCGTGGAGGTGACCTCGAACAGCCCTATAGAGGCCGAAATGACACCCACCAGTATCATTCCAGCAGCGATGAAACCCGTTTTCGGAATCATCGCGTGATTGTCAAAATTCTGAGGCGTATGATCCGCCATAGTGTTTAGCCTCCTGTCCACCTAAAACGTATGCCTTTGGGACTGACTACTGTAGCACCTGAATTATGCACTGCGGCGTGGACCTGAGGAGGGCTGAGCCGCAAGGGACCATTGGGGACCCCCTAAAACATGGGGTAAAAAGGTAGGCTGGCAAAGATTCCAGCTTCGCCAGCCAACCCCAAGGAAGTCACCCACATGGTTACCAGACGAAAACAGCATAGCTCCCAAAGGCCCGTCCAACAAGGCCCAGCCGTGACGGCCTCGCGGCCCAATAAAATCGGGGCTTCGACGCCTTACCACTTCCGCGGCAGGAAGCCGACTCCCTACGGCGGCTTGCTGCCGGTGGTCGGGAGGGCGCTGATCTGAGAGCCTGGCTATGCGCTATGCATAAAATTTTATGCACTAGCCGTAACGCACTGGAAACACGTCACTTCCGAGCGAGGTTTTGACGACGCGGATTCTGGGCGGGAAGGGAAACCGGACACGGAGAAGCCAAAAGACCAGTTGCCGAGCTACCACCTCACGACGACCGCCAACCCGCTACGAACGCAGCCACACTCGCAAAGCGAATCTGTGCATAATTCAGGTAGCACGTGCCAGCGATTGCTCACACAGAACCGCGGCATTCAGGGATGACCGCCCCGACCCGCCCTACTCTTAGCAAACCTAAAGCTAACGGGCGTCGTTCCGCCCGTCAGCCTAGGCCGCGGACAGAATTGCCTGCCCAATAATCCGCGGCGAATGGTGACGCGGCACCCGGAGCGCGCGGCACCTGGAAAAAGCTCAGTTCGCCGAAGACTACGTGTTCTTAGCTGCCGGGAGCGTTATAGAAGAACTCCTCGTGGGTGATCTTCTCGCCCTCGACTTGATAGACGGCCATTTCCCTCATTGTTCCGCGCTTTCCGGTCATCTTCGGCGTTACGTCCATCTCGAATAAAACCGCAAAGGCTCCGTCGCCCACGTAAGGGCCTTTGATACTCAGGCCGTGAACTTCGTGGTTTTCCGCCCACCATTGATTCTTGGCTTTCGCAGCCTCGATGCCGTTTTGAACGGCAGGCATACCGGGGCCACCGACGGGTTCGACGCTGACGATGTCATCTGAATAGTACTTCTCGATGGCTTCCATGAATTGGCCTTGCGAACAAAGGCCGACGAGTCCGTTCGCTACATCTGCTACTGCCATGTTTTCTCTCCTTTTCCGATGCCCTATCGATTGGGCTTTCGTGTAGACGACGAACGGGGGCAAGCCGAATCGACATGCGCGCCAAAAATTTTATCTGAGAGTTAGAAGAAGAGAATGCGCGAACGCAGAGGAAGAATGTGCGAACACAAAGGAAGAATGCGCGAACTTAGGAAAAAAGAGCAGAATAATCGGGGTGGGACCAGCCCCCCGTTTGGCGACGTCGGAAACCGGTGTAGCAAGCGGCTCTGGCAAACGGCCTAACAAACGTCGCGAGAGGTTTCGATGCGGCCCCGGAGCCCGGGCACAGTGAGAACCGCCACCCCAGCAGAGAAGGCGTCGTCGGCAGCTTACGCCGTCTTACGGTAGGAAACTTCTTCGTAAGCCAGTCCGACTCGGAACGTCCCGCCATTCTCACAACGGCAATAGGCAATTCGCGCTTGTCCTTGTATGTTCATGGACAATTCAGGAATCGAAAGTTCTCCGGCGATCGAAACGACCGAACCTACCACCAGGGGCACGAACATTTCGACTCCAAGCCCTTCCTCGTTGTCATCGATTAGTTTGGCGGCGAAAGTTCGTGGAGATCCCGCCTGCCCGTAGGTCGAAATTTTCAGTCCGGCCGGCAGGTTGAGGGGCCGGCGCGACGTTTGGCGTCTCTCAAGCGTGTGTTGGCTCATGAGGGCCTTATCGGCTAAAACTCGATTTTGAAATAGGATAATCGCCCGGTGATCGAGGGAATGCGGTTTGCCGCCGCGGGCGGAGGCTTGCTACACTTCAGTTTCAAGCGATCGGGTATGAGTGCGATCGGATCGTGATCACTGAGTCTCGGGGCGGCTGGAATGACTGATTCCAACTCGCCCGCTTCCCCCTTGCCGTCCCCACGCCGAAGTCCAAGCGGCTGCGGGCCTCTGGGAAGTCCCTCTTACGACGCCACAAGGTGAATACATGACGTTCAACGGCATTCCTGTTCCTACCGATGGGGACTCAATCGAGGTTCGGGACGGCCGGTTTATCATCCCCGATACGCCGATCATTCCCTTCATTGAAGGCGACGGCATCGGACGAGATATTTGGAAGGCTTCGCGTGTCGTGTTTGACGCCGCCGTCGAGCTAGCCTATGGCGCCAACCGCCGCGTGGTCTGGTATGAGATTCTGGCCGGAGAGAAAGCATTCAACCGGTTCGAGAACTGGCTGCCTGACGACACTCTGGCCGCCATACGGCAGTTCCACATCGCCATCAAGGGTCCGCTGACCACCCCGGTCGGCGGCGGCATTCGCAGCCTCAACGTGGCGTTGCGCCAACTCCTGACTCTTTACGTGTGCATGCGCCCGGTTCGCTACTTTGCCGGCGTGCCCTCCCCGGTCAAGCAGCCGGAAAAACTGGACGTGGTGATCTTCCGCGAAAACACCGAAGACGTCTACGCCGGGATCGAATGGCGCCAGGGAACTCCCGAAGCCGCCAAGCTGATTGCATTTCTGAACGGCGAGATGGGCAGCAGCATCCGGGAGGACTCCGGCGTAGGCATCAAGCCGATGAGCGTTACCGGATCGAAACGGCTGGTCCGCAGAGCGATTCAATACGCCATCGATAACGGCCGCAAGAGCGTGACGCTGGTTCACAAAGGCAATATTCAGAAGTACACCGAAGGCGCTTTCCGCGATTGGGGCTACGAACTAGCGAAAGAAGAGTTCGCCGACCATTGTATTAGCGAAGAGGACGCCGGTTGGGGTCCCGCTCCCGAGGGTAAAATCCTGATCAAAGACCGCATCGCCGACTCGATGTTCCAGCAGTTGCTGCTGCGGCCCGCTGAGTATGAGGTCATCGCCACGACAAATCTCAACGGCGACTATCTGTCCGACGCCTGCGCGGCTCAAGTCGGGGGGCTAGGGATGGCGCCCGGCGCAAACATCGGCGACGAATACGGTGTGTTTGAAGCGACTCACGGAACAGCGCCGAAGTACGCGGATAAAGACGTGATCAATCCATCCAGCGTCATTCTCTCTGGAGCCATGATGTTCCGCTTTATGGGCTGGAAAGAGGCGGCCGACCGCATCGAGTCCGGCATCACGAAGACCATCGCGAACAAGACGGTCACCTATGACCTGCACCGCCAAATGGAAGGTGCGACCAAGGTCAAGACCAGCGAGTATGCCGCCGAGATTGTCAAGAATATGTCCTAACGGCGGGCCGGAACAGACGGGTTCGGAAACAAGCGGATATGGGGAGTGCTAATGGAGCCTCCAGATTTGCCGGATGACTGGAAGTCGCTGTTGAGGCGCTGCAACTTCTACTTGGCGCGCCGCGAACTCAAGAACTTTTTCGAGATTGCCAATGCCGAAGCGGCGGCCTCTGGAGAGCAGGTTTTCTATCGTCAGGAGTATGTGAATGGTTGGCATCGTTTCGCCAACAATCCTCGGTTTGAAACGGCGGTTGATTTCATCGAAGGCGCTCCGGAGTACGCAAGCGGGATCTTCTCGTACTTGATGGAGTGCTGTCCCGGGGGACGATTCGCGTTGTACGATGAATTTCTACCACCCAGTGAAGAGGAGTGACCCCTTTTCGAAAAAAAGAGGGCAGCCTCGACAGCACCCGCGTGTCCGGCTGCCGGATGGTCAGCCTGTTGAAATGGAATCAAAGTTAGGAAGGACAAAATGAGAAACAAAGTTACCGTCGTGGGAGCAGGAAACGTAGGAGCCAGTTGCGCCTTGCGCCTGGCCGACAAGGAACTAGCCGACGTCGTGCTCGTCGATATCGTGGAGGGAGTCCCGCAGGGCAAGGCGCTCGACATGCTCGAAGCTTGCCCGGTCGAGGGATCGGACGTCCGGGTCACCGGCAGCAACGACTACGAAGCATCGGCGAACTCAGATATCGTCGTAGTCACGGCCGGGTTCCCCCGCAAGCCAGGCATGAGCCGTGACGACTTGCTGCTGAAGAATTACGAGATCGTCAAAGCCTGTGTTGAACCTGCCGTCAAGTATTCTCCCAACGCCATCTTGATCATCGTCTCGAATCCTCTCGACGCCATGTGCCACGTGGCCCACAAGATCAGTGGTTTCTCGAAGAACCGAGTCATCGGCATGGCGGGAATCCTTGACACAGCCCGGTTTCGGACTTTCCTGGCGGAAGCCGCGGAAGTTTCCGTGGAAAGCGTTGTGGCCGTCGTTATGGGCGGACACGGAGACACGATGGTGCCGCTGGTGCGTTACACCAGCGTTGCCGGAATCCCGATCACCGACGTGCTCGACCAGACAACGATTGACGCTATCGTTCAGCGAACTCGCGACGGCGGGGCCGAGATCGTGAAGTACCTCAAGACCGGGAGCGCATTCTACGCTCCTTCCTCGTCGGTCGTCGAGATGGTCGAGTCGATTCTCAAGGACAAAAAGAAGGTGCTGCCGTGCGCGGCCTACCTCGAAGGCGAGTACGGGGTCAACGGGCTGTTTGTCGGCGTCCCGGTCAAACTCGGCTCGCGTGGCATCGAGAAGATCTACGAGCTAAACCTGGAAGAATCCGAGAGCGCGGCTCTCAAGAAGAGCGCCCATGCCGTTCACGAACTCGTTGACGTGCTCGCGCCGCATCTGGGCTGAGAGAGCCCCCGGCCCGGCCATGACCGAGAAAATTTCAGACGGCCGGACAGAGGCGTGGACGGAAGTCCACGCTCCAGAGTGTCTACAGCGCGGGCTAGGCGAACTAGATCAAAATGCGGCCACGACAGAGATCGCGGGCTTGGCTCCGCGCCATCGGCGGCTGCCGGTTCGTGTTAACTGTGTAACAAGTACGTTTTGCCACTTTGTGCAAGTTGCCCCGGCCGGAGGATAGATGTATAATGACCGGGTCTGGTAAGAGTTTTCTAGTTTTCTTGTTGAACCCCGTTTCACCCCTAGGAGGGAACATGAAGAAAGTTGTAACCCTGATGATGCTACTGATGTTTGTGACCGGCACGGCAATGGCCGGCGATCTGGTCGGCTGGTTGTCCGATGCGAAATGCGGGGCCAATGGCGCCAAGGAAGCCCACGCGGACTGTGCAGCGAAGTGCGTGGAGAGCGGAAAGGCAATCGTCTTCGTCCAAGACTCGGACAAGAAAGTCTACACGATTGACAACCAGGATGCGGTGAAGGACCACGTTGGTCACAAGGTTACCGTGAGCGGTAAGATCACCGATGACAGCCTGCACGTCGATTCAGTGAAGATGTAGGATGATTCGCCGCCGCGCAGTGCTCGCGGCTTGGAATCCTTCTCAGTAACGAGGAATTGCCACGGTGGAAGCCGTGCCCGGAGGTTCTGGGGCTCGCTTCCACCGTACACCTCGGCTACCCCGCCTCGTTCGCAGCATTCGTCGGCCCGATCGAGTGCACGTTCCGTTCACACTTGCAAAAGTCCCCCTGCCTTTGGAGAGCCAACTGCCACCGGTTCGCGGTCTCCTGCCGGGTCATCGTGACCCTACCCTTCAACGCGGGCTCAGGATAGACTAACTGCCCTTTCTTACCATGCGAGCGCCGAGCCGCAGCTCCCGCTGGGAGCCACCAGGCTTGCCGCGTCAAGACTCCCCTCGACGCCTGTCGTGAACCGTTTGCCGGCCTGCGCGGCTTGGCGGCTATTTTGGATTTTTGCGCGCCAACCCTTCGCAAGGCGGCAAGTTGGTTTTCGGCAAGGAAATCCGTATAGTGGAGACTTGCTTCTTTGCCGTAAACTCCGCTCATTGCAACTCTAGCTGATGAATCCCGCCGCCACCGCCCCAGCAACTCCCTTGCCACGCGCCTCCGGTGGCCACGGGTTCGGAACCGCGCCAGTTTTTCTCGCTTCTATCAGCACGATCCTCGGCGCCGTTATGTTCCTCCGCTTCGGATACGCGGTCGGGAACTTGGGTCTGGCCGGCGCCATCCTGCTAATTCTGATCGGGCATCTCGTCACCATACCGACCGCCATGGCGATTGCCGAGATCGCCACCAACCGGCGAGTCGAGGGCGGAGGCGAATACTACATCATCAGCCGCTCGTTCGGCACCACAATCGGCAGCGACACTGTCAACGCCAAGTAGAAATGTCCTAATCGCTGCCAAGTAGAAATGTCCGCTTTGGGGCAGGTGGCTGGAGAGGCGATGGTAGAGTGGTTGGCGTTGAGGGCAGGGTCGCGCCTGCTCTTGATGCCCAAGGCCGAAGCGATGGAGCTGGCTCCCAAGCAATCGGCTGAAGCAGACGACCCTCTGGCCTCCCGGTCAGAGGGTTTTCTGTTCGTGACAGAGATTGCTTTGGTGAAGCTTCGGAGCGGAGGCCTTGGGCTTCGCCAACGCGACGATCGCCGGGCGCCGTTTGCCCGGCGCTCCCCATAGCGTCTTGGTTTGGCAGCGACTGCCAACTCAGCGCATCGGCCCGATGGGCGCTCCGCATAGAGTCTTGGTTTGGCAGCGACTCCTAGTCCTGCGTATCGTCTCGCCGAGCGCCGGATGCCTGCGCCGCTTGCCACACAGGCGGGCTGTCTTTCAGATCGAAGTCCTTCATCCAGTCGCTGCTTCGCTTGCCGGCAGCTTTGCCGCCAGCCTTCTCGGCCGCTGCCGCAGCGGGTTCCGCCTGGGCGCTCTTGGGCTGCGGGCGCTCCGATTGGGGCTGCGCGCCGCAGCGCTTCAGCGCCAGTTCGTGCTTGCCGCAGCGCGCGGCCAGGACGCCGTCCAGGCGTCTCTCCACCCGCACTCGGCTGTTTCGCAGACCCGGCACAATCGCCTTGCGGTCGATTTGATAGCTCTTTCCCCGGAAGCGAATCGTGTAGTCGTTGGCGACCCGCCGCGTCTCGACCTGGCTCAGCGCCGAGTCCAGATCGTGCTCGGGACCTAGCTCGCGATGCGCCTCGTCGGGGTGAGCCGGCTGCACCCGCAACGTGGCGTTCCACCAGGGCAGAAACTCGCTTTCCAGGTAGGCGTTGGCCTGTTCGATCGTCGTGGCCCCGGCCACCCGCAGACCCTTCACCAGGCGGTCCTGGGCGGTGCCAAAGCTGCGCTCGACGCGGCCTTTGGCCTGCGGCGAATAGGCCGTGATCGATTCGATGTCCAGCTCCTGGAGCGCCCGCCCGATCTGCGTGGGAGGCAAGAGCTTGGGATCCTCGCCGGCGCTGTTTTTGGGCGTGTTGACAAACAGGCTGGCGCGGTCGGTGTAGAAGGCTACGGGTCGGCCGTTTTGTTCCAGATACGTCTTCAGCAAACGGCGATTCTCTTCGCCCGAGTCGTGCCGGACGAAGCGCGCCAGCAACTCGCTGCTGGCGTCGTCGATCATGCCGATCAGGTACAGCTTCTCCCCGCGTCCCTCCAGCCAGTCGTGCTCGGAGGTGTCCCATTGCACCAGCTCGCCGCGGCAACTGCGGCGGGGCCGCCACGGATGCGGGCGTCCTGACTTGCGGCGGCGGGGCTTCCACAGGCCCGCGGCGGCCATCCAACGGCGCAGCGTTTCGCGGCCGACTTGGACGCCGTGGCGCTGCTCGAGATACTCCGCCGCCAGAGTCGGGCCAAAGCCGGCGTAGACGGGTTGGGAGAGGATTGCCACGGCTTGTTTTTCCGCCTTGGCGCTGAGCTTGCGGTTGGACGCGCGGCCCCGCGCGGCATGGACCACGGCCTGGTCGCCTTCGCTGCGAAGCTTCGCCAGCAGCCGCCTCAGATGCCGTTCGCTGAGGCCCGTCTGCTGGGCGGCCTGCTTTTGCGTGATGAGTTTTTTGTCTGCTTTGCGCAGCGCCACCAGCCGGTCGCGCTCTCGTTGTGTCATTAGTAGTTGTCCTTGCTTGCTCACCCCTCCAGGCTGACCTTGTCAATAGGACATTTCTACTTGGCACGTTTAGGACATTATCACTCGGCAGCGGCACAATCGGCGGCGCCATCGGCATCTCGCTCTATCTGTCCCAGGCCGTCTCAATTGCGTTTTACATGATCGCGTTCGCCCAGGCGTTTGTCCCCCTGCTTGCTTGGGTCGAGCAAAACTATGGCTATGGCTGGTCGTCGGACGCACGCGCGATTAGCCTGCCGGCGACCGTGTTGCTCGTCGCGTTGATTCTCAAGAAAGGCGCGGCGATGGGGGTTCGCACTCTGTGGGTCGTCAGCGGCATCCTGACAGTTTCACTGGCCCTGTTCTTCCTCGGCCAGGGAAACTTAGAACTTCCCCGGGGTATCCCGCTAGGCGCGACCATTGACAACCCCCACTCCTTTGTTCTGGTATTCGCTATCTGCTTCCCTGCCTTCACGGGAATGACAGCCGGAGTCGGGCTCTCTGGAGACCTCCGCAACCCGCGCCGCTCCATCCCGTTGGGAACTCTGTTGGGCACCGTCATAGGAATGGTTATCTACATCTTGCTGGTGATCAAAATGGCAGCCAGTGCCACGCCGCAAGATCTCGACTCGGACCAGCTTGTCATGAGCAGCATCGCCTTGTGGGGGCCGATTATTCCAATCGGCTTGGCGGCGGCCACGATCTCCTCCGCCATCGGCTCCATCCTGATTGCCCCTCGCACGCTGCAAGCATTGGCTCGTGACCGGGGTCCTTCCTTCCTCGAAGCTCAACGGGATTCTCTCCAGCGGCCGGGGCGAGCAGGGCGAGCCCGTGAACGCTACTCTCGCCTCCGCCGCACTGGCTCTTATATTCGTTCTGCTCGGGGACGTTGACTTCGTGGCCCAGATCATCAGCATGTTCTTCATGGTCACCTACGGAGCGCTGTGCACTGTCTCTTTCCTGGAGCATTTCGCTGGAAACCCCTCCTACCGGCCCTCGTTCCGGTCCCGCTGGTACATATCCCTGCTCGGCGCCTTCATGTGTTTCATGATGATGTTCCAGATGGCCCCGGGATATGCCGTGCTGGCGCTGTTGGTCATGTTCGGCATCTACGGGGGCTTGCGCTACCAGCGCAAAGGTGAAAGGGATCTCTCCGCGATTTTCGAAGGCGTCATGTTCCAGCTCACCCGCCGCCTGCAAATCGTTTTGCAGAAAAACCGCGCGGGAAGCAGAATCCGCGACTGGCGCCCGTCGGTGATCGCCGTCACCCGCCACTCCATGGACCGCCTGGACCACTTCGACCTACTGCGCTGGATCTGTCATCGGCACGGTTTCGGACAGTTCATTCAATACATCGAAGGCCGTGTTTCGGTGGACTCTGAAGTCTACTCACGCGTCATATCGGAGAAGCTGATCCAGCGCACCGAAGCCAGTCATACCGGCGTGTTTGTCGATTCGATCATCGCGGAGTCTTTCGAAACGGCTTTGGCTCAAGTGGTCCAGTTGCCGGGAATCTCGGGTCTCCCGAACAATACCGTTCTCCTCGAGTTTTCTCGCAATCACATCGACGGGGTCGGCGAGGTCGCGGCTGGCGCCAAGCTGGCTACCCCGCTGGGTTTCAATGTTTGCATCCTTCGTTCTTCAGAAATCCGCTTCGGCTACCGCAAAAGCATCCACATCTGGTTGACCAAGGACGACTTCAATAACGCTGCCTTGATGATTCTGCTGGCCTATATCATCCTGGGCCATCCTCAATGGCGGCAAGCGGAGATCAGAATCTTCGCCTGCTATCCGGCCGAGACGATGGAGCAGGAGCTGGCGACTCTCCACGACATGATCACCGAGGGCAGGTTGCCCATCGCCGAGCACAACCTGACCCCTGTCCGCTTCGACGATCAGCCCAGCTTTGAACGCGCTTGTGACAAGAATTCCCGCGACGCTGACCTGGTGATCATGGGGTTCGCCTATCGCGACATTGCAGGCGACCCGAAGCAGTTTCTTCTGTCGCACCTCGAGCTCAGCGAGGTCCTCTTCGTGAATGCCAACGAGCAGATCTCGATCTCGTAAGAGCAACAGAGCGACTGACCCGGCCGAGTGGCCGGGGCCCGAACGTAAGGAACACGGTTTGACCTTTGCTCGGCTACGCGTCGGCAAAGAGGCCGTGAAAACTTTCTCTGTTGAAACAAAAAGGCTTATCAAAGTGTTCCTTAGGAGCCGCACACGCAAGTGTGCGGTCGAGTCCGTTAGCCTTTCTTGCTTAACCTCAAGGATGAGGTACCGCCGAGCTGCACGGCACCCATGCGGGCACCGCTCTGTTTCGAGCGCGGTAGGAAAACTAGCGGGTGTTAGAATCAATATATGAAGTTCATTCAGGCCGGGGAACGTGATTTGATCGCTCTTGAGCCTGAGCACGAGATGATTTACAACTTGGCTACGCAAGCCGGGTTCGAGTGCAACATCAGCGAAGACAACCGCGCCATCACGGTTGACGCTAAGCCGCAGTCGTCGAAAGATCCCTTGGTCCTCTTCGATGCGAGTGACCCAGCGAACATGGGCTGGTTCTCGCGCTGTCAGTTCTACGTGAACGGCCTCTCTGGAGCCGTGCTCCAGACCCCGCTCATCCTTGCGAATAGCCGGGACGCCCATGGCAAGCTAGAGCAAGCCGTGCGCATCTCGCTCAAAAAAGAGCTACCGGCGACCTTTCGGCTACCCGGAAGTCCGGCGATCAATGAGCAGGTGGTCTACGCCCTGCTCTACAACATTTTGGTCGCGCTCAAAGGCAGCGGCGTGGCGATCTGCGGCAAAGGTACAGTGCAACCCCTAGCCGGACGAACTGAAAAAGTTGGGCCGACGAACTAGGACGATCCTCAACCTCCGAGCATCGTTAAGAAGTCAACACCCAGGGACTCCAACCTTGTGCCGCTTCCGACAATCCCCATTCGCGGAACTGCCCGCAAGAGAGAGCAGGGGGCGGGTTGAGCGGGTGGATCAACCCTTGCCGACAAGGGAGGATTTAGGCCGGAGACAACTTGCCTACGACTGGGAAATTCGAAAATGCTGGTTTGGAATTGGCAGATCTTTCGCCACTCCGGCCTTTGCGACAGGCCGCCTTAGCTATTCTCAAAACCATAGAACCGGCCGACGCTAAATCGGGACCCTCGACGGGCTAGGCAAGCGCTGCGTGGCTCTATGTGAAGCGCGTAAGGGGGCCGTTCGCGGCAACGAAACTAGGTCTCCGACTTCTTCCCGAGCTTGTTCGTCTAATCTGAACGACCACGCCCCGAAACGCAATGACAGAGGTGTACACGGCAGTCCACGCTCAGATACTGAGCTCAGTAGCGTAGGGGCGAATCAGCCGCGCGCTCAATGACGAATTTGGGAAACGCCGCTGGTGGTCGCGGCACGGCAGTACGATTCCGCTTTGGGATGCCCCGTCGCGTCGACGACGCGGTGGCGTATACGTGGGAACATAGCGAGCCGATGGTGCGATATGGGAATCCGAAACGCTGGCGGGAGTACGTCGGTTGGGCAGGTGAATGAGACTCGCCCTCTGTTTCGGCTGCTCGCGCCGCGGAGATCAAAACCGGATCATGCAAAGACCTACTCGAAGCGCGAGTCTTCCTCACGACGGCAAAGGCTGCCGGGGCCGTGGGGCCGCGGCAGCCTTTTTTACAATCTGTTGGCCTGTATTAGGTTCATTCACCGCGACGCAGGACGCCGAGAGCTAGAGCTATTCGCCGGACCAGCTTTTGGGGGTTCGCCAGGTCGTCCGCTAGCGCATCTACCTTCGCCTCATGCTGCTCATCGACGGGGTCGATCCGTTTGAACGTAGTGAGGCTGACGACGGGCCCAGTTGTGTCTATGCCCCAACCCTCGCGCCCTCCGTTGACGAGCACAAACGCGCTGGAACCGATCTCGGTCACCCCGTCCGGGGCAAGAAGTTTCGATGTCACTGTACAGTCCGGGTTGACCGTATACTCACCCCTAAATCCCGGGAACTGACTGAGGTCGAAAACCCCTACATCGAACCCTCCTGGAGATTCAGAATCCGGGGACGCATCGTCGGTTTGAGTTGACTTAATCACGGTTGTCTGACCCATGCCGTCAAAGACAATGACCCCCGTGCTCGTTCCGTGGAAGTCACCTTGTTTGTTCGTGCCAGTCCCGCTAAAGCCATACGCGCCTTTGAGTGTTTCATTGGAGCACTCGAAGGTTTCTCCATCTTGCGCCTGCAGATTGGGCGGCGCCGCCACCCCCAGCATCATCACGAGCGTCGTGGACGCCCAGATTACGGATTTTCTGATTGGTTTCATTGTTTTTTCTCCTGTGAGTTTCAAGAATTCTCTGTATCGCCTAGCGCGACTGCCGCCAGACTCGTCAAGATTACGGTCAAATGCCCTGTAGGACAAGGCAAAAATACCCTAGATGGGTATCCGGTTGACTCAGGTAGCCCCAATATCTTGTGGTTTGGGGATTTTCTTGGGTTCTGTAACCGGGTGAACAATCATCTTGTAAGTCGCGGGATCCACGGCTACCGCCTGCTGGACGAGCCGATAGAAGAGTTTGCCGCGGCTTTTGGATTTGCGGCGGTTGAAACGGAAGGTGAACTCGTCCAGGTAGTAGTCCAGATGTTTGTGGCTCACGGCGCCCTGATGGGTGCCCAGCAGCCAGCGCTTGAGCAGTGACATCACGCGGTGGACGCGGGGCATCAATTCCGACGCGGACTGCTCCTGCCTGCTGACAACTGTGACCTGATGGACGTAGTCTTCCTTTTTCAACCCGGAGTAACCGGGCCAGCCGTCGGTATGCACCACGCTGCCCGGCTCGATGCACTCCTCCACGAAAGGCAACAGGCTCTCGCCCGAGGCATCCTCGATTCTCTTCATGCGAATCCGGCCGATACCCCGCCCATCCTCTTGAGCGGCCACTGCGATCAATGCTTTGTTTTTCAGGTTTCGGCCCCGCAGGCCCTCTTCGAGCCCGCCCCAGTAGCTTTCATCGACTTCCACCGTCCCGGCCAGCAAATCCCGTCCCGGCCGCACCATCGCGCGCCGCATTTTGTGCAGCCAGGTCCAAGCCGTTTCGTACCTGTTGAGCCCCAACACTCTTTGCAGTCCCAAAGCGCTGGCTCCGGTTTTTTGGGTGGTGACCCACCACATCGCACGAAACCACAACGGCAAAGGGCTGCGCGTGTCCTGAAAGATGGTCCCGGCGGTCACCGAGGTTTGGCGCCCACACGCAGCGCACTGCAGCAGCACTTTTCGCAAAGGCCACGACTTTCCACAACCGCAACCCGGACAGCGGAAACCGTCCGGCCAGCGCAGCCGGAACAGATACTCCCGGCAGGCCTCCTCACTGCTAAAACGGGCCTCGAACTCTGTCAGGTTCTGAGGGTAATCTTCCATCTGCAGGCATACTACATCTTGGGGCTACCTGAGTCAACCGGATACCCATCTTGCCCTAATTGGAGGCTAATTCCGTGCATGCGATTAAGTCACTGAAATCAAAGGGTTTCACTCATACCAAGAACCCCGAACACCCCTCCGCGACTCTCGAAAACATTGGGTGGCCCGTCGCGCCGCGAAAAATCGCGTGGGAATTCGGTCAGAGTCCACGGGAGACGTAGCGTCACTAGATGTAACCTCAGCGACCCTGCGGTCAGCGGGCGGCGGCTCAATGAGCGGGCCCGTGTCCAGGGGACAAGTTAGAGCCGGCCCTGAACGATGCTCTCGCGGAAAGAAAGAGGGCCGAGAAAGTGGCATCAACCTCGGCCAGACTAGTCGCCTCTCTTGGTGGTACAATTTCTCCCGAGAAGTAAGAAAAATGCCGCAACCTTAACACGCTATGGCGCAGGCAGATCAGGCTTCGCGGATCGTTCGAATTGAGAGTTTCGAGGTCAATCTGACCACGGGCGAACTGCGCAAGAGTGGCATCCGGGTGAAGCTCCGACACCAGTCGTTCCAAATCCTGGCGGCGCTGCTCGATCGCCCCGGCAAGCTGGTCACTCGCGAAGCCCTTCGGGAACGGCTCTGGCCCGACGGCACCTTCGTCGATTTCGAAAAGAGCCTCAGCATTGCTGTAAGCAAATTGCGGCAAGCGCTGGGAGATTCCGCCGAAGAACCACGCTTTATAGAAACCCTCCCGCGCCGCGGCTATCGCTTCATTGGTCCGGTCGAGCGGCTCGATGCATCGGGCGAAATCGTCGGGCTTCCCGACGGCACAGCCGCCCAGCGCACTATCTCCCACTACCGCCTGCTCGAAAAACTCGGCGAAGGCGGCATGGGCGTCGTCTACAAAGCCGAGGACACCAAACTCAAGCGCCGCGTCGCCCTGAAATTGCTGGCTCCCCACCTGACCGAGGACTCGAAGGCCAAGGCGCGCTTCTTCCGAGAGGCCCAGGCTGCCGCGGCGGTCGAGCACCCCAACATCTGCACGGTCTACGAAATAGACGAAGTGAAGGGACAGACCTTCATCGCGATGGCTTTTATCGAAGGCCGGAACCTCGAGAAGAAGCTCGATGAGGGTCCCTTGGAACTCGATGCGGCGCTGGCGATCGCCACCCAGATCGCGCAGGGTTTAGAGGCTGCCCATCGGGCGGGAGTGGTGCATCGCGACATCAAGCCGGCCAACATCATGTGGTCTGCCGCAGCCGGCACTTTGGCTGGGGTCAAGATCCTGGATTTTGGCCTGGCCCAATTGGCGCACCTGTCCAAAATCACCAAGACTGACACGACGGTCGGCACGGTTTCCTACATGTCGCCGGAGCAGACCAAGAACCCGGACGTTGACCACCGCGCCGACATCTGGTCGCTAGGCGTGCTGCTTTACGAAATGGTGACGGGGCAGCTGCCGTTTCAAGGCTCCCGCGACCAGGCCGTGATCTACTCGATTGTCCATGAGGACTACGAACCGATCGCGGGCCTGCGACCAGAAGTCCCGACCGAGTTGGATCGGATTGTGGCCAAGGCACTGGAGAAGGACCCCGATGACCGCTACCAGCAAGTCGGAGAAATGCTGGCGGATTTGCGGGCCGGCGGGCGTGAGAGGGAAGCTCCCGGCGACTTTGCCCAACCGGGCAGGCAACCGGCCAAGGCGCTGCGCCCGGAAGCTGAGGCGGGCTCCCGGCGAAGGCGCTTCGCCTGGACCTTGGGTATTGCAGCCGCCGTTGTTCTGACGATCGCCGGAGCGGCCTTGTGGAACTTCGGGTCGACCACTGCTAAAGCGCCACTGGAACCCATGCGGACCGTCCCGCTCACCACCTACCCGGGCATGGAGGGCGCCAGTTCATTCTCCCCCGACGGCAACCAAGTGGCGTTCGTGTGGACCGGGGGGAATACGGAGAGTTTCGACATTTACGTCAAACTCATCGGGCCCGGGCCCCCTCTGCGACTGACCACTAATCCTGCCTGGGATGGCAGCCCCGTCTGGTCGCCGGACGGCCGCCAGATCGCCTTTCACCGCGGACATCCCGAAGCTGCAGAGAAAATGGGCCTCTACCTGGTTCCCGCCCTCGGCGGGACGGAACGCAAGCTGGCGGAAACGCGGGTTCCTCTCACTTATCTTCTGGGGACCTGTCTGGCCTGATCTCCCGACAGCCGTTGGCTGGCAGTGTGCGATTGGGAGGAGGATTCGCCCGGGCCGTTGAGCCTGTTCTTGCTTTCGGTGGATTCCGGCGAAAGGCGAAGGCTGACCCGGCCACCCGAGGACTCGGGGACTGGAAGTGACGTCTACCCCGCCTTTTCTCCCGACGATCGTACGCTCGCCTTTTCCCGCTACGGCTCCGGGGCGAGCAACGATCTTTATCTGCTGGATCTCGATGAAGATTTGAACCCGCAAGGCGAACCTCGACGCCGAACGTTTATGGAGCAGGTCATGGCCGGGCACGGTTTCACTTCCGACGGCCGCGACATTGTTTTCGCGGCGGGGCCTTTTGGCACCTCAAGTCTTTGGAGAGTGCCGGCATCCGGGGCCGCCTCGCCCGAGCGGCTGCCGTTTGGGGAGAGCGGATTTTGGCCGCAACTCTCCCGTCAGGGGAATCGGCTCGCCTATACAGCGCCTGCCTGGAACGTAAACATCTACCGCCTCAACCTGCCCGTCGCGGACGGCGTTACCGGCGAGGCGGATAAGCTCATTGCTTCTTCCCGGTGGGACCAAGATCCGCAATATTCTCCTGAGGGCAACCGTATCGCGTTCATCTCGACTCGCTCCGGCGGCTACGAAATCTGGAGGTGTGACAGCGACGGTTCGAACCCTGTACAGTTGACTTCGCTTGGCGCGCCGGTGACCCGCCTCCCCCGTTGGGCTCCCGATGGGAAGAGTATCGGATTCAGTTCCGTTGCCGAAGGGCATTCCGATATCTACGTCGTGGACGCCGAAGGCGGCGCGCCTCGGCGCTTGACGAGCGATCCGTCGTACGAGGCGGGGCCGGCTTGGTCGAGAAACGGCGAGTGGATCTACTTCGTGTCAGACCGGAGCGGGGATGATCAGAATTTCAAGATGCCGGCGGGAGGGGGTCCCGCCCAGCTCGTTACAGCCGGGGAGGGGCCAAGGATGGAGTCGCCAGACGGAAAGTGGTTTTACTTTACGCGCGGCGCCGACCAATCTGTGTGGAGAATGCCGGTCGAGGGAGGCGAGGAAGAGCGGGTCCTCGAATCCACGCACGAGGGCTCGTACGAGGTCGTCGAAGACGGGGTCTATTTTGTCCCTCCTGCATCGACTCCGGAAGACGGCTTTACGCTTCAGTTCCTTCGCTTTGCCACGGGCGCCGTCGAGCCGATCCATGATTTCGAGAGACAGCCGATTGGCACCCTGAGCGTCGCCCCCGACGGCCGGTCGATTTTGTTCGGCCAAATGGAGCCAATGGAGGCCGACCTCATGCTGGTCAAAAATTTCCGCTGAGGGCCGCGGCGTTTTTCGATGGGTGACGAAGGGGCCATGAATGGAGTCGAGGGCTCGGGAGCCGAGACCTCTAAGAGACAATCATGCGCTTCTCATCCACGATCCTGATCCTAGCCTGCACGCTAGGCCCAGCCCAGCCCCCCGCAGCGGCCCAGAGCATCACCGGCACCATCGTCGGGCGAGTCACCGACCCCAGCGACGCCGTCGTCGCCGGCGCGAGCGTGAGGGCCATCAACGCGGCAACCGACGCTATTGACCGCACCACGACCGGCGACACCGGCTTTTACCGCATACCGAATCTGCTGCCCGGCGAATATTTCGTCGAAGTCGAGGCCGCCGGTTTTCAGACGACGAGAGTCTCCGCGCAGCGTCTCAGCCTGGCCGATAATCTGCGGCTCGACGTCGAGCTGAAAGTAGGGGAAACCTCCTTCTCCGTGACAGTGGTGGACATCGCCGGCGAGGTGAATACCGAGGACGCCCAACTGGGCAAGGTCATGCGCGACATCGCGCGGCTGCCCGTGCTTTCGACCCGCGGCGGCCGCAACGTGATCGAGCTGGCCTACACCCAGCCCGGCACCACGCCGGCCGAAGCCGGACTAGCTTCGGGCATTGCGGTCAACGGCCAACGGGCTCGGCAGAATCACTATGTGCTCGACGGGGCGACCACAAATTGGTCGGCCATAAATGCGGTTTCGAATACTGCCACGGGTATTGCACCCAATGCCGTCGAGGAGTTCCGCCTCGTCACGGGTCCCGCGAAGGCCGAATACGGCAGAAACCCCGGGGGGACCTTGATTCTGACGACGAAGTCAGGCGGCAACCGCTTCCACGGCATGGTGAGCGAAGTCTGGCGTAACCGGCGCCTGAACGCCGTTCCTTTTTTTCAGAAGTCCGTTCCGGGCGGGCCGATCCAGCCCAACAAGACGTTCTTCTTCGCATCCTACCTGGGGTTCCGGCGGCGCACGGAAATTGGTCGCTCGGCGACGGTCCCCAACGCCGCCGAGCGTCAAGCGATCGAGGCGTCGGGAACACCGCAAGCCCGGGCGCTGATTGGGCTGCTGCCGAGCGCCACCGAAGGCAACACACTCTTCAGTAACTTGCAGAGCGACTCCAATCGCGATCAGGTCCTGTTCAAGGTCGATCATCATTTCAGCGCGGCGAACCGGATGGCCGTCACGTATTTTCGCGAGGACTGGAACGGCATCAGTCCTTCGTTTGGATTAGGCGGTCAGATCCCCGTTCCGGGTTTCGGGTGGTCCGGTGAGGAGCGAATCCAAAACCTGATCGTGCGCGACACGCATTCGTTCGGCCCCAATCTGTTTCACGAGTTTCGCCTGGCTCTGCAGCGGGTCAACTCGAATATTGCTAATCCCGCCAACCCGGCTCCGCCGAGCAGTTTGGGATTGGACGGCATCGTTCCCGATCTTCCCGGCAAGGCATCGGCGCCGCTCGTCCTCATCCTGGGCTTCAGTGAGTTCGGAGACTTAGGGATTCCCGTCCTGGCCGACGAGACCACCTTGCAATTCATCGACAATCTCAGTTGGACCCGCGGCCGGCATGCCCTCAAATTCGGCGGCAACTTCACATCGAGGCCGGTGGATCGGACGACTTCCGTCCTCAACAACGGGGTGTTTGTTTTCAATGGCAGCGGCATCGCAAACGGCCTCGTTTCCTCAATTGAGGGACTTTCGACCGCATTGAACGATCTGGCCGGTGGCTTTACGACCTTCTATCAACAGGGGTCGGCGGCCATTGTCGAAGGCCGTACGTCCTCCACGAACCTGTTTCTGCAGGATGACTGGAAGGTCAAGAGTAATCTGACCTTAAATCTAGGGCTGCGCTGGGAATTCAATAAAGCCCTCACGGAAACCGGGGATCGTGTGAGCGCCCTGCGTCCGGGGCGGCAGTCCGTCATTTTTCCCGATGCTCCGGCGGGTTTGGTCTACCCCGGCGACGAGGGGATTTCGCGCTCCACTTACGACGAGGATTGGAACAATTTCGGTCCGCGTTTCGGCCTTGCCTGGGACCTTCTCGGCAACGGGCGCCTCGCCGTGCGCGGCGGCTACGGCGTATTCTACGCCCTGGCTGACTTCGAACTGGAATTCAACAGGACGAGAACGGCCCCGTACACCATTAACAAGCGTGTCTTCTTTACGGAGATTGCCAACCCCTGGGGGGGCGCGCTGTTCACTCCCGGGCCGCAACCCTTCCCGCACGTTCCGCCCGAGCCCGGAGAGAGTTTCGATTTCGCGTCGCTGGCCCCGATCACCTTCTGGGGAATGGATCCCAATCTGACTACGCCTTATACCCAGCAATGGAGCTTGTAAGTTCAATACGAGCTGCTGCCCAACTGGCTGTTGGAGGTCGGCTATGTGGGATCCAACGGAGTCAAGCTCTACAGCTTGCGGGAGGCCAACCCGTCGGTGCCCGGCCCGGGCGCCAACGTGGGCAACACCGATTTGCGTCGCATCCTGAATCAGGACCACCCTCAGAGCGAGCTGTTTGGAGGCACGCCCTTCAGCGAGATTCTGATTTACCGAAACGACCGCAACTCCAACTACAACAGCTTGCAGACCAACCTCACTAAGCGGTTCTCAAGAGGGTTTCAAATGACACACGCCTACACTTGGTCCCACGCCATCGACTCGGCGTCGGACCAGGGGGTGCGTGACCGGCCCGATGACGGCCGCTCGCGCCGGGGCCACGCTGATCACGATCGGCGTCACGTCTATGTGGGCACCTATGTCTATAAACTCCCTTGGTATCAAAACCAGACGGAGCCGTTGGGCAAGCTCTTGGGGGGCTGGGGGGTGTCTGGGATGACGATGTTACGCAGCGGCGCCGCATTCAACGTGCTTGAGAGCGAAGACCGCTGCCTCTGCAGCGTCCTCTTCGTGGGAACACCCGATTACATTGGGGGCGAAATCGCCTTTCACGACCCCCGCTCGACAGATGCCGTTCCTGGCCGGCCGAATTCTTGGTTCGACGGCAGCGGCGGCGGCACGCCCACCGCCGCTGCCAACCCGCATTTCCGCCGCATCGGCTCGGCGCCGGTTTACGAGCTGGGAGCGGGGCGTCACGGAAACTTCGGACGCAACGTCTTGCGGGGCCCCGGATTCGTGAATTGGCAGTTTGCGGCGTTCAAGCGGACGAAAATCACTGAAAGTCAGAGCTTGGAGTTCCGCGCCGAGTTTTTCAATCTCTTCAATCAGGCACAGTTTCGGAACCCGGTGGGCGACATCGGCTCGGTGAACTTCGGCCGCGTGCTCGAGACCTTTGATCCCCGCTTTATTCAGTTTTCGTTGCGCTATATGTTTTGAGAGGGATAGGCCCCAGACCGCCTCCGCGTGCTGGCTATCCGCTTCAAGTTCCACGCTTTCGGTGAATGCGCTTTGACGCGTTTGGTCCAGCATTCAAGATTTACGACGAGGCCGACAGCGGACAGTACTTTGTGATCGTCCGAGCAGTAGGTGTAGGCAGCCAGACATGCCTCGCACTCGTCCAAAACTAGTACGAAGGGTTCCTAGACCGCTAATAGGGTTAAGTCCCACGAAACAAACTACATAGGGCTCGTTTGTCGGTACAAATTGATATATCTTCGTTCCGTCCAACAATCAGGGCTTTTAATTCGTAACACACTCTAACAAAGCCACTTAAGTCTGACTTGCCCGACTTTGGGCCGAAGGAACAATCTCTCCAGATCCTGACTAACGGCGAAATGTTGACTTCGCCGCCTTCCGCTGACCATCGGTGTTAACTTCCGACATGTCCGGCTGGCGGAAGTGAGCGTCTCACCGATCTTCGGTGCGCTTGCTGCTAGCTTCGAACGCTCCGGGCTAGAGTGCGGCTGCGGGTTCCTATCGAGGTGACCGGCCTGACGCTGCCAACAAAAAGGCTGCACCGTGCAGGGCCTCGGCGCGTCAAAAAGGTAGGAGGCTCGTCTGCGCTGCTCAATTACCATCGTCGTTTTCGCTGCATGGCTTGCGTTCGCCCCCGGCAGCCGCGCGCAAGAGTTGGTCAACCTCGGCAAACTCAGCGACACCTTCGCCGACGCCAGCAGCGTGAACGCAGGCAGAACACTCGACAACGTTTTCTACGGCGTGCCAAACCTTTTTGACGGTGGCCAACACATCGTAAACAACATCAACTACACCTATTGACTCAGCGACAGCGCGACCCGCCACTGGATCAAGCTGCGCTTCGGCGAGCCTGTCCAAATCCATTCGATCCTAGTCGAATTCAATGCAGCGGAGGCGACTCCGAGGGACGAAGATCGTCCATCGCAACGGCCCGAAGGATTCGCGATCGACCTCAAGCGCTTGATCGGCGGCAGCGAACGCGCTGAAAAGCTGCCCTCGGTCAACGTCGACGGCTTCCGAGTGATCTATCCGCTCAACGAACCCTTGGCGGATGTTGTGGAATTATTGGTCGTCTTCCCAGGGCCATCAATGATCGCGGTGGCCGAACTGGAGGTACTGGGCATTCCATCCAATCCGAACAGCCGGCCAGGCGAAGGGCCGAGGCTGCCAGAGCAATAACGCTCCCCGTCATCGTCAAATGTTCGTCGCTGAGCCCGAGGCCGCCCCGTCAGCATCCTCGAGACCAAACAAATAGCCAAGGGCCTTTCACGCGATCACGCCATCGCACACCGCTGACTTTCGAGTCTCAGTTGTCGTACCCTAACGGCAAACCGTTCTCAGATGAACGATCTTCGTGGAGGTATGACCAATGTCTCAGATGAATCGACGCACGTGGCTTGGCTCGATGGTAGGTGCGGGTGCCCTTTTCGGTATGGACGCGATGTTCACCGCCGAACGCACCGAAGCCGCCCAAATTGGCCCCAATGATCAAATCAAGGTGACGAAGATTGAGTCGTTCGTACTCACCAATTCTTGGGTCTTCGTCAAGATTTCTACCGATGCGGGCATCACCGGCTGGGGCGAGATGCTCAAGGATGACGCTAAGGCCTGCGCCGCGGGAGCCCTCGAAGTCGCGGATTATCTCGTCGGTGAAGACCCCCTTCGCGTCGTCCATCACTGGCAAGCGATTCACCGCGGCGCCTTTTATCGGGGCGGTCCGGTCAAGACAGCCATCGTTAGCGGCATCGATCAAGCTCTGTGGGACATCAAGGGGAAGGCCTTTGGCGTACCCGTCTACAAGTTACTCGGTGGCCCTACTCGTGATCGCGTGCGGGTCTACGGCACCGTCAGCGAGGAGACCGGCGTCAACGCCATCAAGGTCGGGCCGAGGCTCGCCGGCCGCAATGCGACCAAGTACATCGAAGGCAAGAAAGCCGTGGATGAAATCGTTGAGAACTTCCGCGCCCTGCGCGACAAGCATGGCGACGGAGTCGACATCGGCATCGATTTCCACGGCGCCGTTCAGCCGCCGACAGCCATGCTGCTGGTCAAGGCGCTGGAAGACTACAATCCGTGGTTCTACGAAGAGGTTGTACAGGCGCTCAATGTGGACGTGATGGCGGAGATCGCCGCCAAGACACACATTCCGCTGGCCACCGGCGAGCGCATCTTCACCAAGTGGGGGTTCCGCGAAATCCTCGAGAAGCGGGCCGCGCTCATCCTCCAACCGGACGTCAACTATGCCGGCGGCATCACCGAGCTGCGGCTGATCGCTGGAATGGCGGAAGCCTACTACTCGCCTATCGCGCCGCACAACCCCAACGGACCTTGCTCGCTCGCGGCAAGCCTGCAGGTCGCTGGGTGTGTCCCCAACTTCCTGATCCAAGAGCGAGGCGACCGCGAGCACGATTTGCTGGCCAAGCCGCTGCCTCCTGTCCGAAACGGCTACCGTCCGCTGCCGACCGATCCCGGTATTGGCATCACCATCGACGAAGACAAATTGATGGCTCAGGTCGGCGAACCCAGGCCATATCTGCCTCAGTTCGATCAGGATGACGGCTCGGTCGTCGACTGGTAGGCGTCCGCCCGGTGGTCCGAAGTCTTATGGGGTAGAGGCAGTAGGTGTCGCAAAATCCCGTTTCGTCCGGCAACGCTCAGTAAGGAGTTAGGAGGTCATTAAGCAATGGTTGAAAAGGATAGCTCGCTCGATCACTACGTCATTCGCGGCGGAGAAGCCGGCAAGAAGCGTCTGGACCTGCTGGCCCGCGTCATGGAGCCTTACACCAAAGCTCTTCTGGACAGAATGGGCGTTGGACCGGGCGCTCGTTTTCTGGACCTCGGCTGCGGAGCCGGGCATGTGTCGCTCGAAGCGGCCCGCCGGGTAGGCCCACAAGGGTCGGTAACCGGAGTGGATCTTGATGAGACGAAGCTAGATCTGGCCCGCCGAGCAGCCACCGGGCAAGGCCTGCGAAACGTAAGCTTCCTGCACGGGAACGCCAGCGAGATCGTCGAGACCGGATCGTACGACTTCGCCTATTCGCGATTTCTGCTCACGCACCTGAGCGATCCGGCCGGGATACTTGGCGTGATGCGAGAGACCCTGAAACCGGGTGCTGTGATTGCCGTCGAAGACATCGACGTAAGCGGAGCTTTTTGCTACCCGGAGAATCCGCACTTTGACCGTCTTTGCGAACTCTACAGCGAGGCCGTCCGGCGCAACGGCACAGACCCGGACATTGCTCCCAAGCTGCCGAGCTTATTGCGTCAGGCCGGGTTCGAGGCGATCCAGGCCCACCTGGTCCAGCCTCTCTACCTCGAAGGCGAGCTCAAAGAGATCATGCTGGCCACTCTGCGGAACATCTCCGATGCAGTCGTCGGAGCGGGCTTGGCTACCGAGCATGACCTCGACCAAACGATCCAGGGACTAGCGTCCTTCACGGCTGACCCGACGACATTGGTTGCGATGCCGCGGATCATCCAAACATGGGGCGTCCGACCAGGTTGACAAGACCGCCACGCCGTTGTCACGTCCGGTCATCATGCCACTCGCGCACCTGGCGCTCTACTTAGGCGGCACCGAAGCACCCAGGCGATTCTTCTGCATCGGCAGGCCTTCCGATGATTCCCGCCGCGGAAGTGGAGTTGTCCAGGTCCGAGTTGACAAGTATACTTCCGACAATGCCAGGAAGCGGAGGCGGGAGGTGAATTCCGGTGGGGCCGGGGTCCCTTTGGGTACCATGCTTTGGCTGGCTCTACATCACGCGACTAGGGCGGATTTGGGCCCTGCGACAACTTGCCTACAACTGGCAGATCGAAAGTGCTGGTTTGGAATTGGGAGATCTTTCGAGACTCCGGCCTTTGCGGCAGGCCGTCACCTGGCCAAAAATTTGCGGCGGACAACTTCGACTGCGGATAGCCACTGAAAAATTTCACTACCACCAACAATCGGCATACCTACGGCGATCACATCTTTGCGCAGAGAGGGGAAACCTCCCGATCTCAACGCTGGTAGTCAAAGAAAAAGGATTGCTCGACGGAAGGCTTGCAGCTATCAGTAGCAATGGGTTCGCGGTATAATTGCGTCGGCTCTGGGGCCCGAAACCGCTGCTGACGGCCATCATGGCAGATCGGCAGTCGAGAGAGAGAATCGCATCTGTAGGAATCTGGAATGAGAACGAGCATTTCTAGTCTGTCGAAAATCGCTTTCATTGTGGTCGTCGTGTGTTTGTTTGGCGAGGCGGCCACGGCTCAGAGCCTTGAGATACTGAGTGTCACTCCCCCAGGGCCCTACTACAGCGGCAGCTCAGTGAGAGGGGCGCCTCGAGGGCCAACCGCCAGGGTGCAAGTCGACGCAGACTTTGGGCGTTTATTCTTCATTGCCCGTCTCAATGGCGTTCTCGAAACGACGGAAGACGAGCTGTTCATGTTGGGATTCAACAGCTTCCCTGCAGAATCGATCGATGTAACAAGTCTAGGGCCGCTCAACATCCCCCTTGTTACCTGCTATCCCAGTTGTAGTGCGAGTTCGTCCGGCCTCAATACGCTTGCCGAGGCGATAACCCAAATCACCAGCGTGGACTTTCTTGTGACCTTGCACGATGGCCAGGGAGTAGAAGTGGCCCGCTCAGCACCATTCAATGTGCCCGTAGTTGCACCGTCGGTAGTCTCGATCACTCCCGACAGCCAGGGCTTGAATACCCGGCAGATCCTCCGTATTAAGACGGAAGGAACGCAGCTCACCCAGGCTACGGGCTTTACGTCCGTCCATTTCGTCAAGTCAAATGACTTCCGCAACAGGTTTCTGTTCAATGCCCCAGGCGGCCCCTGTCCGGGACCCGAGCGGAGCATCTTTGGTTTCTGCGATTTTACAATTATCGACGACACGACGGTGGAGTTCACGCTCATGTCGACGATACGAGAAGACCAGCTCGCGGAGCGGCTCGGGACCTACGACATCTACTTTGGATGGAGGGGTCCTAACCCGCTCGTGCCGGAGACGGAGGTCTTCCACAGGGCTGTACTGCTTAACGCGTTCACGTTAGGCGACGGGTGTCCGGCGCTGACGTCAGAAAAGTCCGCAAAGGCTCAGGTTTGCCGGCCCCCGCTCATTACAGGGTTTGATCCCACTTCCGTTGAGGCCGGCAGCGGCGAGTTCACTTTGAGAATCCTTGGCAGCGGTTTCGTTGACGGAGCCGTAGTCGAGATCAACAACGATGAGACCCTGCCGGTACGAGTGGTCAGCGCCACCGAGGCACGCCGGGTGATCGATGCTTCGGCGGTCTCGGAACCTGGAATCCTAACGTTGGTTATTGTCAACCCGGACGGCCAGCGCTCGAATGACGCGACGTTTCCAGTGACCGGACCAGCACTCCAAATCTCTCGAATTTCTCCAGTCGCAGGTAGCGCCGACGACGCACCGATCGAGCTTGTAATAGAAGGTTTCGGATTCACCCAAACTTCGGAGGTGCTCTGGGACGGCCAAGGCGTCCAGCCCATCATTGTTAACGGTCGCCGGCTAGACGCGATGATTCCGGAGAATCTTATCGGGCTCGCGGGGCAGATAGACGTTCAGGTAAAGAACCCGGACGGGAGCCTGTCAAATATCGCCAAGTTCCTGGTTGAACCGGCGACGCCGGCCGTGACAACCGTGACTCCAGATCGCTCGCCAATTAGCCCGAATGACCTTCCAATCACAATTGACGGCGAACGGTTTGAGCCCAACGCAAAGGTTCGTCTCGATGGACGAGAGATGCAAGTGGCAGCTGTTACCCCGGGTCAAATCATGGCGGTTATTCCAAAAGGCTTTTTGAGGTTTGCGCGAGAGTCCGAAATCAAAGTAGTAAACCCCGTGGAGCTGGCGAACCGCGTTTCCAACCCTGTCCCCTTCATCGTCGAGCCGAATCCAAGTGACTTGTTCATCGACAGTCTGGAGGTCAAGCAAAACATCCAGCGAGTCGACTCTTCTGGCGCCCATCACATTCCGCTGATCGCCAAGAAACGTACTGTACTGCGTGTGTTCGCCCGCAGCTCGGACTCGGACTTCGAGAAAGTCGATGTGGCGGTGAAAGCATCCAATGGCGGCGGGAGTCGGCTGCCGGGAAAAGCGAAGTTTCTGCAGACATCGGTGTCCCGCGTGCTCAAAAATCCCCGGCCTGAGTTTACGAATGACACTTTCAACTTCCTTCTACCCGAGTGGTGGATCAATGAAGGAAGTATTCGTCTCGAAGCGGAGATCGACCCCAATCGGCAGGCGCCAGAGACCGATTTGACGGGATTCAGCAACAACATAGCGTCAGTCGGATTGTCTTTTCAGCCTGGGGAAAGGCTCGAGATCGGGTACTTGCCTGTCGACGTTCGAACACTGTCAAAGGGCCTCCAGACCGTGCCGGAAAACCACGGTGGCATGGAGCAATTCCTTCTCAAGACGTATCCAGTGGCGCACAAAGACCTTCGCTTTGCGCGCTGGCCGGCAGAGAAGCAGATTTACAACAAGATGGGTATCCGGTTGACTCAGGTAGCCCCAATATCTTGTGGTTTGGAGATTTTCTTGGGTTCTGTAACCGGGTGAACAATCATCTTGTAAGTCGCGGGATCCACGGCTACCGCCTGCTGGACGAGCCGATAGAAGAGTTTGCCGCGGCTTTTGGATTTGCGGCGATTGAAACGGAAGGTGAACTCGTCCAGGTAGTAGTCCAGATGTTTGTGGCTCACGGCGCCCTGATGGGTGCCCAGCAGCCAGCGCTTGAGCAGTGACATCACGCGGTGGACGCGGGGCATCAATTCCGACGCGGACTGCTCCTGCCTGCTGACAACTGTGACCTGATGGACGTAGCCTTCCTTTTTCAACCCGGAGTAACCGGGCCAGCCGTCGGTATGCACCACGCTGCCCGGCTCGATGCACTCCTCCACGAAAGGCAACAGGCTCTCGCCCGAGGCATCCTCGATTCTCTTCATGCGAATCCGGCCGATACCCCGCCCATCCTCTTGAGCGGCCACTGCGATCAATGCTTTGTTTTGCAGGTTTCGGCCCCGCAGGCCCTCTTCGAGCCCGCCCCAGTAGCTTTCATCGACTTCCACCGTCCCGGCCAGCAAATCCCGTCCCGGCCGCACCATCGCGCGCCGCATTTTGTGCAGCCAGGTCCAAGCCGTTTCGTACCTGTTGAGCCCCAACACTCTTTGCAGTCCCAAAGCGCTGGCTCCGGTTTTTTGGGTGGTGACCCACCACATCGCACGAAACCACAACGGCAAAGGGCTGCGCGTGTCCTGAAAGATGGTCCCGGCGGTCACCGAGGTTTGGCGCCCACACGCAGCGCACTGCAGCAGCACTTTTCGCAAAGGCCACGACTTTCCACAACCGCAACCCGGACAGCGGAAACCGTCCGGCCAGCGCCGCCGGAACAGATACTCCCGGCAGGCCGCCTCACTGCTAAAACGGGACTCGAATTCTGTCAGGTTCTGAGGGTAATCTTCCATCTGCCGGCATACTACATCTTGGGGCTACCTGAGTCAACCGGATACCCATCTACAACAATATCTACGCTCTTGCACCTAACTCAACGCCGAATACATCGGTATTCTTCCATTGGTTGAGGAGCCTGCTCCACAACTTGCAGTTCTCGCCGGCAGCCGGTGGCTTCGATCAGTTGGTGGCGATCGTGCCGAATGGCTCGATTCTCACGCTCGGAGAAGGGCTGTCCGTAAATGGCCTGGCCGACGCCAAATTCAAGGGTCTCGGGAATACCGGACGAGTATTGGCCGTGGAGGATGACAATTTAAAGCAAGAAACCCTCGCCCATGAGCTGGCTCATAACCTGGGCCGTCATCACCCAAACACCAGCGACTCTTGCGGCGCCAACGATGACGAAACAGACTGGCCCAAGAATCGGACCACATCCACGATTGACATCAACGCCTTCGACACATTCGGTGCCGGGGTCGCCCTTAGGCGAACCAAAAAGGACACGATGACCTACTGCGCAAATAACGTGTGGGTCTCCGAATTCACCTACAAGAAGCTCATTGACTCGCGCTTTCTGTCGCAACGGCTGACGAAGGAGAGCCACGGAGAAGTTCGTCAACAGTCCACCCCAGTCGAGGCTCTGATCATACGCGGTTCGGCCCTCCGAGACGGCAGCTCAGGGCGGTTGTTTCCAGCCTACCGCGTCAACACAATTCTTTCGCCACAATCTTCGGCTTCCGACGCGACTCACTGCATCCGGCTCAACGGCGAGGGCGGAGTTCTGAACGAGACGTGCTTCTCGCTGGAGTTCACAGACACCGAAACGGGAGTGGAGCAGGACGAACAGTTTTTCAGTTTCGTAATGCCCAGGCCGGCGGGACTCCATTCGGTCTCGTTGATGCAGAGCGATCGCGAGCTAGCTTCAATCATGTCCAATGGAGCGCCCAATGTGACGATCACCAGCCCGGTAAGCGGGGAGAGGTGGTCGCCCGCTTCGGCGGCTAGAGTTGCTTGGTCGGGCGCTGACCCCGAAGGCGATTTGACTGCCTACGCCGCCCTCTATTCGCCGGATGACGGTGAAACCTGGATTCCCCTCGCGGTCGATATCACCGACACTCAGATCACCGTTGACCCGGCTGAACTGCAAGGGTCTTCGATTCGTGTTCGTGTTCTATCCGCGGCCGGATTGGATACCGCCCAAGCGGAAGTCGGGCCGATTATTCTCGACGTTTCTCCGCGACTGGAGACGACCCCATCGGGGACGGCTACGGTAGGTTCCACGATCGAGGGTCGTGCGCGCGAGACGGAGGTCAAGATTTCTAATGCGGGTACGGGCTGGCTCACGGTCCGCTTGCTCGAGATCCGCGGCGCCAATGCGGATGCCTTTGAGCTGGGCGCTCCTCCCGTGCCGTTCGAGCTGGCCCCGGGAGAAAGCCGCTTGCTGCAGGTCCGCTACGCTCCGACGGCGATGGATATTCAGCAAGCCGAGCTGGTGATGCACAGCAACTCCGTTGACGGGGCGGAAAAGACGTTGTTGCTGCGAGCCGAGGGATTTGACGGAGAGGAACCGCGCGCGGAAGCCTCTGCGAACCTCGTGGAATTCGGCGAGGTTGTCATCGGTCAAACCAAAACGCTCGATGTTGGAATCGCCGCCGCCAGCCTGATGGGGCTGACCGTCGAAAGACTCGATATTGGCGATGCTCAATTCCAAGCCTCGGTTTCTGGCTTTTCCATCGGCTCGGGTGAGGAACAACGAGTGCAGCTTGGATTCACTCCGAATCTAACCGGTGACACGGCTTCAGCGCTGGTCGTTCATTCGAACGACCCCAATTCGCCGCTTACTATAGCTCTGATCGGTACGGGATTGAGTCCCAGTGGCGGTACCGGGCCGATGCCCGCCGTGAACACGGGCGGTGTGGTGGATGCCGCCAGCTTCCAGGCTGTCGTCGCTCTGGGCGGTATCGGTTCCCTCTTCGGGGTGAACCTTGCGGACGGCGTCCAAATCGCGACTGATGTACCCCTGCCGATCGAACTAGGTGGCGGGCGCGTCCGCGTCGACGGCCACAACGCGCCGCTGTTTTTTGTGTCGTCCACGCAGATCAACTTTCAGGTTCCTTTCGAGGTTCGTGCTAATGCCACGGTCGAGGTCGTAGTGAGTCGCAATGGGGTCGAAAGCCCGCCGGTGGCGGTGCAGGTGAGCGATTACGCCCCGGGTGTCTTTACCAACCCCAATACCAGTGAACCAATCATCCAGCGCCATCCCGACGGCGCGCTGATCACCGCGGACAACCCTGCCCAACCAGGCGACGTGCTGATCATCTCTCTGACTGGCATCGGTGACGTCAGCAACCCGCCTCCAACCGGAACGCCGGCATTGGCTTCACCGCTCGCTACGGCAAATCTGACTCCGACCGTCACGGTCGGCGACGTGCCGGCCCAAGTCTTATTCGCCGGGCTCACGCCGTTTTTCGTGGGTTTGGGCCAAGTTAACATTCAGTTGCCCGACCAACTTCTCCAGACCGCCGCGCTGCACACTGGTTTTGCTCAGGGAGCGACCTTGCCCTTGGTCATCGCCTTCGGCGAAAGCCGGAGCCAGCCCGTTAACCTACCGATCGCGGGCACCGTCACTCCCGGCCCGCAACCTCCGCCTATGCCCGAGCCGCCGCCCGACGGTACAAGCGTCCAAGTCGTACCTAACCCCGTGGACTTCGGCCAAGTTCAGGTTGGTGACACAGCTGAGCTGTCCGTCAGCATCCGGAACGGCGGGACAGAGCGCATCACGCTGTCTGACGCTACGTCGGACAACTCGGCCTTTGTGGTCGACGGTCCTTTCGGAAGCTTGACCATCAGGATAGGACCCGACACGGCAATTCGGATCAAAGTGCGGTTCACCCCGAGTTCGAGAGGGCCCGTGCGCGCCATGCTCACGATTGTTAGCGATGATCCGGTCAGTCCGATGCTCAAGGTGCTGATGGTTGGCGACGGAACGTGATCTGAGCAGCCGATTTGTGGTGGTAGAGCAGGTGGAAGAAGCTGAAGCGACGGCAATGCTGGTGGTCCAAAACTGGTACGAAGAGTCCGCGACCGCGAGCAGGGCTAAGTCCCAAGAAAAAAAACTGCATAGCACCTGTTGCGCACATACCCGTTGGGATATCCCCTTCGCACTCACAATCAGAGACCTTCGATTGTTAACACCTGAATTATGCACTGCGGCGTGGACCTGAGGAGGGCTGAGCCGCAAGAGACCATTTGGGACCCCCGAAAACATGGGTAAAAAGGTAGGCTGGCAAAGATCCCAGCTTCGCCAGCCAACCCCAAGGAGGTCACCCACATGGTTACCAGACGAAAACAGCATAGCTCCCAAAGGCCCGTCCAACAAGGCCCAGCCGTGACGGCCTCGCGGCCCAATAAAATCGGGGCTTCGACGCCTTACAACTTCCGCGGCAGGAAGCCGACTCCCTACGGCGGCTTGCTGCCGGTGGTCGGGAGGGCGCTGATCTGAGAGCCTGGCTATGCGCTATGCATAAAATTTTATGCACTAGCCGTAACGCACTGGAAACACGTCACTTCCGAGCGAGGTTTTGACGACGCGGATTCTGGGTGGGAAGGGAAACCGGACACGGAGAAGCCAAAAGGCCAGTTGCCGAGCTACCACCTCACGACGACCGCCAACCCGCTACGAACGCAGCCACACTCGCAAAGTGAATCTGTGCATAATTCAGGTAACAATTTGCTCAACTTGGCCTAACCCGTTTTCACAGTCAATGTAAAGCACTTTTCCCTGGCGCACAGCTCTGCCAAGGAAAGGCGTCCCGGACGCTATGCAGAGATATTGTCAAATGTTGTGGATGGGCGAGGTCAAGCGGCGTTCTCCTGAACCATCAAACCATCCTTGAATTTCTTCCCATTTAAGACATGCACAATCACTTCTGAACCGTTCAGGCGCCGCCAGTGGCGCTCGGCCTGGCGGGCCAGCATGAAGACCATCGTCAGCGATGCGTCCCGGCTGCCGCAGCCCTTCGTTCGCCGCTGCCGCAATCGAACCGTCGCGAACGTCGACTCGATCGGATTCGTCGTCCGCAAGTGCACCCAGTGTTCGGCCGGAAAGTCGTAGAAAGCCAGCAGCACTTTGCGGTCTTTCTCCAGGCACTCGACCGCCTTGGGGTACTTCTTTTCATATAAGTTCTTGAACCGGTCCAGCTCGTCCTGCGCTGTCTCCCGGCTCTCGGCAAGATAAACATCATGGAGCGCTTGCTTGGCCTTGCCCTGCATGCTCTTGGGCAGTTTGTCGCGCACATTCGCCGTCTTGTGGACCCAGCAGCGCTGCTCGCGAGTGGCTGGAAAGACCTTCCTCAAAGCCGCCCAGAAGCCCAGCGCGCCGTCGCCCACCGCCAACTTCGGCGGCAGATCGAGCCCCTGCCGTTTCAAGTCCTCGAGCAACTCCTGCCACGACAGCTCGCTTTCGCGAAAGCCGTCGTGCACCGCCAGCAGTTGCTTGCGGCCGTCTTCGAGCGCTCCCATCACGACCAGTAAACACTGCCGTTCATCGTCCAAACGGACGTTGGAGTAGATGCCGTCAGCCCAAATGTAAACAAACCGCTTGCCGCTGAGGTCGCGCTTGGACCAGGTCTCGTATTCGCGTCGCCAGACTTCTTTGAGCCGCACCACCGTCGTCGCCGACAGGCCCGGAGCGTCGGGCCCCAGCAAGGCCTCCAGCGCTTCGCTGAAATCGCCCGTCGAGATCCCTTTCAGGTACAACCAGGGGATCAACTCCTCCACACTTTTCGTGCGCCGCAGGTAGGGCGGCAGAATCTGGGAAGTGAATCGGAAGCACCGGCCGTGCTCATCGACTCGGCGATCGTCGACCTGCGGCGCCTGGATCTTGAGCTGACCCACGCCGCTGACAATGGTGCGCTCGCGGGCGTGGCCGTTGCGCACCACCAGCCGCCGGCCGTCCTCGCCGACTTCGTGCTGATGCGCTTCGATGTAAGCGGCCACTTCGGCTTCGACGGCCTTGGCGAGCATCTGGCGCGCTCCTGGGCACAATACCTCGTCTAACGGCGAGCGTTTCTTTCCATCAATGACTTGGGGCTCGACTTGACTGCTGCTTTCAGCAGCATCACACTGACTCATGGCGTATCCTCCTTGTTCCTTTCCAGGAAACGATTGAATTGATTCCTCAATCGTCAGGATACGCCGCCCCCCTCTGCTACTCATCCACAACTTCTGGTTATATCTCCGCTATGCAAGCCGCAGCCTGGTAGAGAAGTGGACTCTTACCAAGCCCTGAGTCTCCTACCATCAAAACGAGCGCTTGCTGAGGGATGAGTCCGTCCACGATGTAGCCGGATTTACCCAACTGCTTGACACGTGCCTTCAGTTCAGACGGTCGGTAAATCCTGTACTTTTCGCTTAGCGAGGTGGTGGAGTTTGGGGAGTGTTGCGGAGGGGTTGCGGCACTTTGTATTGAGGGACTAATAGTTGAGTCTGCGGGTTGTTCTGGCATTATGATCTCCGTTCCGTTGTCTGTTACCTGAATCCTGCCTGACGGCGCAGCGGAGAGGATCGGGCAAAAGGGGCCAGATCGCCTTACGTGTGTCACTTCCGACATGTCCGGTGGTCTCAATGGGTCGATGCAACACCTTTCCTGGAAGGAAGGGTGAAGTGTAAGCCTAAGAAACGAAAAGGGTAACGGAGAGGTTGCCGCGCTTCCCTCTAAACGCTGTTGAAGTTAAACGAGTTATGCGGTTGCGGTTGGAGCTTCGGCTAGAAGGCAAGCCACTTGTGCCCCTCAGCGTTGGGACACTCCAGCTAAACGACTTAACGCGAGTGTTGCATTGACCGGTTGAGTTCGCACCGGTTGTCGGAAGCCTCGAATCCGATGGGCGACGCCGCTCAGATCGTGACCCCGCGGGGCGTCGTGTCCCTCGGATCCTGTACGTTGCCGGTGTTGAGGGCACCGGGGCGCGCAAAGCACAGAATTCGAGCTTCATTCTCTGCACACCTGCGATGCTCTACCAATACAAATACAACGACTCAGGCGAAATTCCAGCAACGGTGTCTATGGAGGCTCGGGCGGCGAGGGGAGTTACGATGGAGTCATGCTCAATATCGGCACGCGCGAAAAGACTGCCGGAATCTTTGAGGTTTCCCTCGAAGGCCGTCTCGACAACCTGACTTTTGAACAGCTAGGGAAATCTCTGAAGCCGATCCTAGACAAACATCCCTGGGCGATGAAGTTCGACATGGAGAGGCTCGACTACATCAGCAGCATGGGGTTGCGCGTCATGCTTCAGACCATGAAGCGGTTGAAAGCCATGAACGGTCCGCTCATCTTGACCGGCCTGCAGCCACCCATCAAGAAGGTGTTCGAGATCGCGCGCCTCCTTCCCGAGCAGTCAGTCTTTGCGAGCGTCGACGAGGCCGACCGCTACTTCGATGCCATGCAGCGAAAGGAGCAGGACACGTAGCCGTGCGCATTAGCTGCCCTTCGACACGAAGATCCCCCGTTCGTCAACGAACCGCCGTTCTCTCTTAGATCCCCCAGCTGGGAGATTCATGTCGCTCTCCCGTAGGAAAGTGGGGAATCGGCCCGTCCACGCCCTGAGCCGCGCGCGTGAGCAAGCGGTTGGCTCGAATCGATTGATCCGCTCGCAACAACCACTCCCCCACAGCCGGGGCTCCCACAATCGCGTCTCCGACAGCCTCGGCCCGTCCCCGCCCCGAGCCGCGCGCGTGAGCAAGCGGTTGGCTCGAATCGATTGATCCGCTCGCAACAACCACTCCCCCGCAGCCGTGTCTCCGACAGCCAAACCCCAGAGTTCGGCAACGATCACCGAACAAACCGTATCCCCAGCACCCGACTCCGCCAGTCAGCGCCGCGTCGGAGGCCCCCCTTATCTCCGCAAAATTCCACCGACCAAACTTCCAGTCACGGGTTTTTGAGAGCATAAATCCCATTGTTATCAACAAATGTGCTCTCTCAAGACTTGACAAACACGAATTTGCCGCTATGCTGAGAGCGGTGAAATGATCGACCGACAAGTGATCACGCACAGCGCCGTTCACAGACGCCCGTTGACGAAAGGCCCCATTCACAAGAGATGGGAAGGTGAGCTGGCTCTGAGGGCAAAAAAGGGATATCATGACAATATCTGCCAAACCCTGCAATCGAGGTTGCCGGTTTACTGAAATAAAAGAACTTACGAGTTCCTTCGAGGCCTCCACCGAGGCGTGCAGGCTCGACAGTTAACGCATATAGTAGTCGCAAAAGACACGAAACTCGCTGAGAAACAGGGTCGACAGCCCCAGTTTTCGCCCACGCAGCAACTCGCTACAGCAATAACTCCAAGGGCAATGAAGCAATTGGCGGGCGCATCGTGCGCTTGGCCCATCAGGCGGTGAAAGAGTCCGGCTACTCCTTCAACTTGTTGAGAGCCCAGTCGGCGGCCTTGTGAACGTCGTGATCGGGATCAGACTCGCGAGCTTCTCGTAGCGACGCCTCGGCAACTCTTGCGCGCAACAGCCCCAGCGATTGCGCGGCGGCCCGGCGCACCTGCGCCGACGCATCGCTAAGCGCACTCAGCAATGCCGGAACGGGCGCCGCTGTGCTTCGCTCTCCCGAGCGCCCAAGCGGCCTCCCGGCGCACGCTGGGGCTGTCGTTTCGCAGGGTGTCGATCAGCGCGGAGATCGTTTCGACGTTGCTTGCACCGATTAAGCCCAACGACCATGCGCTCCATCGTCGAGTCCGCTCATGAGAGTCGCTGAGCCTCTCGACCAGATAGGACACGGCGGCAGAAGCCGCCGGGCCCATCTTTCCGAGCGCGTAGACCGCCTTTTCTCTGATCCGAGCGTCGTCATCGGAAAGAGCTTCGATCAGGGCCAGCACGGTCTCCGAGTCGTTGGCGCCGATTTTCGCCAAGGCGTAGAGCGCATCATATCGCTCGCTGCGGTCTCCCTCCTTAAGGAGTCGTGCTAGTCCAGCAGCCGCGATCTCGCCGCCGCAGCCGATGTCCGCAATAGCCGTTGCCGCTGCTCGCGTGACCGCTGCATCGGAATCCTCGAGCAAAGCTGTCAACCGCGCTACCGCCGGTTCCGCCGTGCAGCCGATGTTGCGCAACGCTCGAAGTACCGCCATACGGACTTCAGCGTCATCCAATAGCTTCACGAACAACGGTACGGCGGGACTGGCATTTTGCCCGATCGCGCTCAGAGCTCCGATCATGGCCAGGCGGGCTCGTCCTGTCTCGCCTTCCAAGGCCTCCAGCAGTGCCGGAACCGCATCCGCAGCTCGGTAGCCCAAGGCTTTCAACCGTCGAGCCGACTCGGTCCGCACCTCTTCTTTGGGATCTTTCAACGCGTTCTGTAAAATCGGCACTGCCGGCAGCCCGAAGCCCTCGAGAAGCTCGCCAGCCTGGGTCCGAGTCACCTGATCTTCGCTCCGCAGCGCCGTCTCAAGTCGAGTCAGCGTCGCGCGGTCCGGAGCGTCCGGCGGCTCGACAGGAGGGGCCGTGCGAATGTACATGTCAACCAGGGCCTCCACTTCATCGCTCGTGATCCCGGGCCGCGGATCGATGGTCGACAGCGCACGCCCCGCGGCATTTCGAATCCAAGGATGTTCCGCCCTCAAGGCACGTGCGAGGTCCGGGATAGCCACTCTGGACTCGGGACCCATGCGACTGAGCGCGTCCGCCGCCCCGCTCCGTACGTAGAACTCGTTGTTGGGGTTGTTGAGGGTTTCCGTCAGCGTCGGAATGGCTTCGATCGCCGCATGCGCCAGCAGCGTGAGCGAATTCGTCGCGGCGCTTTGGGCGTGGGAGTCAGGATCCCGCAGCATGGCGGTCAGCGGGGGGACAACGACACTGCCTTCGGGATCAACCCGTGCGAGCGAATCGGCAGCAGCAGCACGAACGGTAGCATTAGGGTCGGCCAGCGCGTCTATCAATTGCGGCAGCGCGCTGACCGCGCGGGCGCCCATCCGGCTCAACGAGCCCGCCGCGGTACGGCGCATCAACGCCGACTCGTCGGTCAAATGTTCGGTGAGAGCGGGAATCGCGCGGTAGGCAGGGGGACCAATCCCTCCAAGTGCAGCAGCCGCAGCCACTCTCGTTCCCTCCTCGGAATCGCCAAGCAGCCTGGTCAGCGCCCCCGTTGCGCGAGCGGCGTCGACCCCCAGTCGGCCTAAGGAACCGGCCGCGCTGCTTCTTACCTTGGAATCGGGATCGGCGAGGGACCTCACGAGCGGATCGACAGTGGCCTCGCCTAGTCCTAAATCTCCCAACTGACGGGCAGCCTGCGCACGCACCTTCGCATCGGGATCCTGCAACTCCCGAATGAATTGCTGCGAATCGGAGTTGGCCGCCGCGGCGGTGCAGATCCCCAGCACGACCCACGCCAACAAGAATTTCGATCCTACTAATTTCGACGCTACCAATTCCGATGCCACTATAGGGTTGACGCTAACGCACTTCCTTCCGCGCATGCAATTGGTAGTTAGACCTATGGTGCGAATGCACACTCGACCTCACCGCCCAATGCTCAGTGCTCAGCTCTTGAAGAAATGTCTTTCCTGGAAACAGAGGGTGTTGTAACATATACCCGCCAGAGGTCCGGGTCGGATTCTGGGTTAAAGACTCGACGGCAATGCGGCAGTAATTGAGCAGCAATTGGGCAGCGAAAAGGATGCAGTCATGCAGCGAGCTTGGATTGCGTTTGCGTTCGTAGGCTTATCATCAAGTCTGGGCGCCCAGGCAGTCGAGACACCAGAACAAGTTGCGCTAGTCCGAGCAAAGGAAAAAGTCCTAGCAAGCCTGGACGAGATCCCGAACTACACCTGCCTTCAAACAATCGAACGAGTCCAGTTGAAGAGTGAGCCTGGCCGACAGCCGGACGGCTCCCCGCTCCCCCTCGACGCTCTACTCGAACGCGCCGAATCGAGTGAGACAGTCCGGGTCGAAGTCGGTTTTGTCGACAGTAAGGAACTCTATTCTTGGCCCGGAGAGGGCAGCTTCGAAGAAAAGCCTTTGCCTGAAATGGTGGGCTTCGGATTCATCTCGTCGGGTACTTTCGCCACTGCACTCCGCAACGCCTTCCTAGGCAGCACGGAGCTATTTCAGGCCGCTGGAGAAGACAACCTGAACGGCCGGCGCGCAATCCGGTACAACTATCTAGCGCAGGGCGCGGGTCGCGGCGTCCTGCTCGGGGACGGTGATGGATATACAAGAGTTCCCTACTCGGGGGCTCTCTGGATCGACGCCGCCACTTACGACGTGCTTCGCCTCCGCATACAAGCGGATGCCCTGTCGTCCTTACCCGACATCTCGGAAATATGGGGCCAACTCGACTATGTTGCGTCGAGTATTGGAAACGGGGCATTTCTCGTACCTCGAAGCGCGCACATGCTGGTGCGCTTGCCAAACGAAGTCCAAAAACACAACCGAAGCGTCTTCTCGGCCTGCCGCTTGTTTGGCGTCAGCTCGGAGCTATCCTTCGGCGACGGACCCGAGGCCATCTTAGCGACCGACTCACGTATGGAAAGGCTGGAACTACCTGCCAACGCCGTTCTCCGAGTCAAATTCGGGACTCGAATCGATTCCGAACAGTCGAGCGTAGGGGATAAGATCGAAGGCCAACTGGAGCGGGCCGTGAAAAAGGGCGGTCAGCTAGTTGTGCCGAAAGGAGCGATCGTCATCGGCAGGATTCGCCGGCTCGAGCGCTTTCGCAAACCTGCCCGTCACATCCTCGGACTTGAGATCACCGAGTTGCGGTTTGAAAACCGGGTCGCTCGTATCCAAGCCACGCTACAGCAGGTCTCCCCCATCCCGGGCCAGACAATCGGGGGGGGCGCGAAATCTCAACCAGGCAGCCGGAATGATCACCCAGTTTCCGCATGGGCAAAATCAGACTCAGATATTCACCGATCCGATCCTCCCGGGCGTCGGTATGATTCCGATCGACGCCGGTAAATTCAAGATTCCCCCCGGATGGAAGACCGCCTGGAAGGTAGAAGTCGCCGAGTAGCGCATTGCCCCCCCCCAGATCGCGGTACCTCAATTCAGAGTCAGCTGGCTTTAACCGTTGCCTTGTCCTACTAAACAGATTTGGCTCCGAGGGCGTCAGTCTCTATGTGGGACAACATCTCCGCACCACCAGCCTTCTCCTGGGTCTCGGCTTCTCCGTAGCGCTCTTGCTTGCTGATGATTGGCCCGGCCCAAAGCGCGAGGAGGTCTTCAGCCAGAACGGCCTGCGTTTTGTTCGCATCCTGCCGGGCGAAAGCGTCGGCGACACCTATGGCTTCGCGGGGGCCAAGAAGGGACTTTACGCACGTGCGGAATTCTACCTGCGTCAGCCAAACCGCTCCTACAAAATGATCGCCGACGTGGAGCTGCTCAACCCAGTTGCGCCTGTCAGCTCGATGCTGAGCGATACGGGCGCTTTGATCACTTTCGACAACTGGCACAACGCCGGATACGGAAAGGTAGTCGTGATTTATTCGGCCACCGGCAAGAGTCTGGCAGCCAGGGAACTCGAAGATCTGTACGATGACGAGACGCTCGCGACGCTGCCGATGTCCACCTCTTCACGCTGGTGGCGGTGTCGCCCAATGGGCTGGTCAGACGTAGATGGACAAACGAAAGTATTCGTGCACGACCGGCTCGGTGGGTACTTTGTCTTCGACCTAACCGACGGATCGCATCGCTATGAATCGGGCTCCGCGCCGTGTGACGCGGGGCAGGGGCTCTAGCGCATCAAACATCCCCGGCGAACCCGTCGTCGGAAGTCAGCGCCCAACGCGCCGCTAGCGCACATTCGCTAGTCCCTTAATCGTACAATTACCGTTTCGTGGCGATCGGCTGTATCATCAGCCGCTACAAGCATCAGCCGCTACAAGCATCAGCCACGACAAGCATCAGCCGCTCCGAGCGGCAGCCGCTGCAAGATCGTCGAAGAACTCAGCGGGGGCGGCCAACCGTCGTTCCCGAGCCAAACTACATAGGAGATTCAAGATGAAGAAAGTCGCGTTCGCTTTAGTGCTATTGGCTGTTGCGGTCTCCGCCGCCGATTGGAAGCCGGTCGAGGGACGAATCATGACTCGCTGGGCCGAGGAAGTTTCGCCCGATAAACCTCTGCCCGAGTATCCGCGGCCGCAGTTGACCCGCCCAGACTGGGTCAACCTGAACGGCTTGTGGGACTATGCGGTCACTTCGAAGAACGCCATGTCCGCAGGGGAGTATCAGGGCGAGATCCTCGTGCCGTTCGCGATCGAATCAGCGTTGTCGGGCGTTGGCAAAGCGGTGCTGCCCGGCCAAGTGTTGTGGTATCGGCGGACGTTCGAAGTTCCCTCCGGTTGGAGCGGACAGCGCGTGCGGCTCAATTTTGGCGCGGTGGATTGGCATGCGCGGGTCTCGGTCAACGGCATCCCGGCCGGCGAACACAAGGGCGGCTATACGCCCTTCTCCTTTGACATCACCGATTCACTGACGGCCAGCGGAAAACAGGAGCTGACACTGTGGGTCTGGGATCCGACCGATTCCGGCACCCAGGCGCGCGGCAAGCAGGTCCTCGAGCCACAGGGGATTTGGTACACGGCGGTGACCGGGATCTGGCAGACAGTTTGGATCGAGCCGGTCGGCGACGTTTCGTTCGAGAGGCTGCGGTTTGACTCCGACATCGGCCGTGGACGAGTAACGCTCAAGGCATTCCTGTCAGGGCGGGCCGATGGCGCACGAGTCGAGGCGACGGTAACCGACAACGGGAATGAAGTCGCAAGCGGATCCGCCGCGGCGAACGAGCCCCTTGAGTTGGCCGTGCCGGACGCGAAGCTGTGGTCTCCTGATTCTCCGCATCTTTATGACGTCCGGGTAAAGCTCACGCGCAACGGCGAGACGATCGATCAGGCCGGGAGCTATTTCGGGATGCGCAAGATTTCGATCGAGGCGGATTCGCGCGGAGCTCGGCGGCTTTTTCTGAACAACAAAGCGCTGTTCCAGATCGGTCCGCTTGACCAAGGCTGGTGGCCGGACGGGCTCTACACCGCGCCGTCCGATGAAGCGCTCAAGTACGACATCGAAGTAACCCGCAAGCTCGGCTTCAACATGGCCCGCAAGCACGTCAAGGTTGAGCCGGCTCGCTGGTACTACTGGTGCGACCGTCTCGGGCTGATGGTTTGGCAGGACATGCCGTCCGCGTTCTTGAGCGGTGAGCGCGATGCGAAAAGCCTCTACATCGACCCTTGGGCGATCAACGACGCTCCGCGCGAGGGCGTGTCGGCGGCGCAGTTTGAAAGCGAGTGGAAGGCAGAGATCGACCACTTCGGCTTCTTCCCCTCGATCGTCGCCTGGGTGCCCTTCAACGAGGGCTGGGGACAGTACGACACAGGGCGTATTGCCGAATGGACGAAGCGCTACGATCCGACCCGGCTGGTGAACGCAGCTTCCGGCTGGACCGATCGCGGCGTGGGCGACTTCTATGACACGCACATGTATCCGGGACCCGGGATGCGGCCCTTGCCCAGCAGCGACAAACGGGCGACCGTACTGGGAGAGTTCGGAGGACTCGGCTGGCCGGTGGAAGATCACCTCTGGTGGAACAAGCGCAACTGGGGCTACCGAACATTGAATTCACGCAAGGAGCTTAACGACAAGTACGACGAGATCGTCAGCGCCGTCGCCGGACCCTATCACCGCGGCGTCTCGGCCGCCATCTACACGCAGACGACCGATGTCGAGGGCGAGGTCAACGGGCTGATGACGTATGACCGCAGGCTGGTGAAGTTCGACGCCAATCGCCTCAAGAAGATCCACGGCGTCTTCTTCGCCGCGCCGCGCGAGACCGAGGTGATTGCCGCCACATCGGCTGACCAGCAGCAGGAGTGGGCCTACACCTTCAACGAACCGAGCGAAGGCTGGGCCGGCCTGAGCCTCGACGACTCGACCTGGTTGCACGGCAAGGCGCCGTTGCGCAGCTCAGCGGACGAGCAGTTCACCAACGGCGACGTATGGGCGACCGGTCCGATCTGGGCGCGCCGGACGTTCACGGTGAACGAAGTACCGAAGACTCTCTGGGTCGAAGTGATGACCTCGGTTTCGGGAGGGGCAATTTACCTCAACGGCAAGGAGGTCGCCAAGCTCGATGTCCGAACGCGGCGGGAATATCGGCACATCGACGTGAGCCGCTACGCGAATCTCCTCAAGAAGGGCAAGAATGTCCTAGCGATCCACGCCGATGTTGCAAATCCAAACCGCGAGACAAGACGCGACCTAGACGCCGGGCTCTACACAGTGAAATAGCAGCGCCCGCATCGGCGCCGCGGGCCATCTTGCCGAGCGCTTCGAGCCTGGTATGACCAAGTCGTCATCAGAGCTTCGTCACTTGCGCCCGCAACCGCATCCTTGACCGCCGCGACATTCTTGTCGAAACTTGCCGAAAGCGGCGAGCTGGCGAAAAAAACCCTTGACTCTTGATCTAAGTCCAGGGTGTACTCTTGAAAATGTAGAGCGAGTATCCCCGTGTCGCAAGGTCTTCAAATAGGAATCGTTGCCCAACGAACCGGCTTAAGCGTCGATGCTATCCGATTCTATGAAAGGGAGGGTTTAGTCACTGCGCCGGTTCGGTCAGACGGGGGCTTCAGGCTCTTTCAGGCGGAAGACATCGAAGAGTTTCAATTTATTCAAAGTGCACAGGAACTCGACTTCTCGCTCGACGAGATACGCGAGCTCTTAGCCCTGCGCAACGGAGCTCCGAAACCGTGCCTTCACGTTGAGCAGCTGCTGGAGAAAAAACTCGCCTCTGTACGGCACAAGATGGCTGTTCTACAAGGGCTGGAAGCGAAGCTTCGAAAAGCCCAGGGCCAATGCCAGGAGGCGTTCCGTACGGGAAGGACTCACTTGGAAGCCGAGTGTCCGGTCTTGGAACAGATCGCGAGCAGGTCTGATGCAGGGAGACAGAAATGAAGATTGAGCTTCTCTATATACCTGGCTGCCCTCACCACGACCCGGCCGCGCAAATGCTCAGGGACGTACTGTGCGATCTGGATCAGTCGGAGCAAGTGATCGATACCAAGGTGTCTAATCTAGCTCAGGCAACGGCAGTAT
>CBDCYS010000049.1:0-68256 GCA_965224215.1 Bryobacterales bacterium
CAGTAGTGGTTCCGTTTAGCCGACGGTTTCGGGGAAGAAGCGCTGAAGTACCGATGGACAAACTCCTACACAGATTGACGCGTCCGGAAGAGCTGTCTGGCGCTCTAAACAAGGCTCTAGATGCGCTGGATCGCCTCCGTCGTGAGGGACGTTTCACCGAGCCCAAGAGCACGATACGAGCGTTGAATGAATATCGGGACATTACCGACTACTTTCAGGTCTGGCTTGATCGAAACATAATCGAAGCTTCCAAGTCGCGAATTGAGGCGGTCAAATTACGAACGGAGTTCAACGATGCCGCCCGCCGTGACGGCCGGCCACCAATGACTGAAACTGAATTCGGAAATGCCTTCAAGCGGTTAAAACCGCACATCGAGAAGAAAAGACAGCGCTTGGATGGGGTTCGGAAATGGTTTTATCGCGGGATTGAATGGAGGCCAAATCGGCTTCACTAGTCGGAGTGTGTGTGCCACACTGTCCACACTGTCCACCCCTTTCTCTACTTGTTTCGGTTCGGGTGAATGAGAGTGGAAAGAGAGGGTAGAGAGTAAGAGTAGATGGAAGGGTGGACAGTGTGGACACCCTGGACACCGGTCAAATGGCGAAAACCGCACACACACATTTCGGGAAATTTTGAAAGGAGATGAATGATGACGAATGAAAGCGCAGGTGGCTTGAAGGTTCTTGCTGATTTAATCAACGCTTCCGAGGCTGATGTTTTGGCCGACGCGACCAAGAATGGATATCTCGTATTGCCAAACCTGAATCCGTTCTTGATCTCCGAGTACTTTCACAAGCGAGAGGCGCAGGAATTACCTGTCGTGTTTTTCGGGTCCGAGGATTGGACTGGGCCATGGATAGTGGTCGCGAGTTCAGACCCCGACTGGTTACGGGAGAAATGCGAAACGGTTCTTGCGGTGGGAGGCTTGGTGGATAGGAGTACGTTTCACCGTGGTTCGTTCAGTGCGTCGATGGAGAATTGCACCGTTAGCTTGGAAGAATTTGCCAAGAGACTGATCGCAATACCGGAAGAACCTTCATCCGCAATTCAAACCGGATCGTCAACAGGGCCTGCGACGCAAAAGTGTATTCATCGGCCTAGAAATATTTCTAACTCGTAACCGAAGGAGAGACAATTTCGCAAAGGTCGTCCTTCTGGTGTGCGGTCTACAAAGAGGTGTGATCAACGATGAGCATCAAGCGACCAACTGAGGATCAGCACGAATTCGACCGGGTGGTTCGCCACCTGGTTCGCCTGCGCCATCGCCAAGGGAAGCGGGTCGTTGAATTGGCCGTTAAGGAAGCGGCGAGACTCGACTGGCGATTCTGCCAGAGCTGCGGTTCGGAGGAACCACACGAGGGCGATCTCTGCACCGGTTGTGGTAGCGACCCGAACCGAAGGCATGGCCAAACAAGAAAAGAGGATTCGATCAATCGCTCTGAGTAGGTGCTGAATATCCGTCCGATTGGGGTGGGATAAGGATTGGCGAGAGCTTGATGTCACGAGCCAAAACAAATCTCGAAGACAAGCAGCGATGGATGCGCGAGCGTCATGGGCATTGTGCATCAGTTCCAGGGCCCGAGTTGGTATCTCTCGATTTCGCGCAGCGCCACTACACCGTGACACAGATCAGCGAAATGTGGGGACTGAGCGCCGATGCGACTCGCAAGCTTTTCGAGAACGAACCGGGCGTTTTGGTATTGGCAGGCGGGGCCACAAGCGAACGTTATACAAGACCTTGCGGATCCCGGAGCGCGTCGTGGAGCGTGTTTACCGGCGGCAGTTGAGCAGATAGCGCGAGTTGTGTAAAAATCAGCACACCATGTTGACCATCTACAGACGCCACACCCAGCGCTGCCCGCACCGAGAGGAAGGACGCAAGTATCGCCGTTGCCGGTGCCCAATCTGGGTGGATGGCTTCCTGTCCGGGAAAGAAATTCGCAAGTCCCTGGACCTCAGAAGCTGGGAGAAGGCGCAGGCATTTGTGCGCGATTGGGAAGCCCAGCAGTCGCTGCCGGACGATTCAGGACCGGTGCGCATCGATGCGGCAACGGAAGACTTTCTTTCGGATGCCGGACGTCGCAAGTTATCTAGAAGCACAGTCAGCAAGTACAACTTACTGTTTCGAGAGTTGCTAGCCTTTGCTGATAATCGCGGGTTTCGATTTCTTGAAGAGTTGGACTTGCCGACCACACGGAAATTCTGTGGTGGCTGGACGCAGGACAACAATACGGCGCTGAAGAAACTAGAGCGACTTAGGGCGTTCTTCCGCTACAGCGTCGAATCGAAGTGGCTAGAAAAAAATCCTGCTCGCAAGATCCAAAATCCCCAAGTGAAGCAGACACCTACGATGCCCTATACACCCGAAGAGACGATGAAGATCCTCAGAGCCTGTGATCGTTACAAGGGCGACTGGCGAAGGCTGAAGGCTTTCGTGTTTCTCCTGCGGTACTCGGGATTGCGCATCGGCGACGCGGCACGGCTGCGAAAGGACCGCATCGAGAGCAATAAGCTGATGCTGTACGTCCAGAAGACTGGCGTGCCCGTCTGCGTTCCTTTGCCTGATGGAGTGATTGAGGCGCTAAACAGGTTTTGAGCACGCTAACCAAACGTACTTTTTCTGGAGCGGAACATCTGACCCCGATGGGATCGCGCGGACGTGGATGAAGTATCTTCACTCGTTGTTTCAGCTCGCAGGCATCAAGGGTGGCCATGCACATCGTTTTCGAGATACCTTTGCTGTAGAGTTGCTGTTGAAGGGCGTACCAATCGAGCGAGTTTCGGTCTTGCTGGGACACAGTAGTGTGAAGATCACCGAGCGCCACTACGCCCCCTGGGTACGTGCTCGGCAGGAGCAACTGGAGGCGGACGTGAAGCGAACATGGGGCGAAGACCCGATTCTCTTTTCCGAGACGAAGGGTACATCAGAGGTACACGGCAAAATTAGGGTCCAGTAAGTTATTGAAAATAAATACAGTAAAGATGGCGGTGAGGGTGGGATTCGAACCCACGGAGGCCGCAAAGCCTCAACGGTTTTCGAGACCGCCCGATTCAACCACTCTCGCACCTCACCGGGTCCCTTCACTATATCGAATACCCGGATTGCGCCCCCGCGTGGACCGAAACGATTCCGCGGCTATTCTCCAACAGCCGCCGGGCGATGGCTGTTCGAATATCCTGCCAAGACCGGCAGTTTCTTGGGGGCTGAAGTCGGTTCTTGGGATGGAACCGCCGCGTCGAAAAAGAACTGGTCTTCCCCGAATGCCGGCTTCAAGTCGTCGAACCAACTCGCCTCGGATCGAACTTGGCGAAGAATGGCTGGTTGGCCCACTCCGGATTCCGGGCCTGAATCAATTCCAAGACGAAGACCTTCTCGCCGTGTACCTCAGAGACGCCGACCACCCTGACCTTGCCCGGGAAGGCCGACATTGATGGCCCCCGAGCCGTTCGCGCCAGCCCGGAGCAGCGCCGTACAGCTTCCTTGTAGATTTCGTGACTGCGCGCCAGAGACACCTCGAAGTATTTCTTCGCGCCCGTGTCGCGTTCGATGAACATGTAATAAGGAATCATTCCGAGCTTGACGCCCTCACGCCACAGATCCGCCCAAATGATCGGATCGTCATTGACGTGCTTGATCAGCGGGGCTTGCATGCGGATTTCAGTGCCCGTTGCCCGAATCCTTCGCACGGCCTCTTTCGCTATTTCAGGGGCCAGTTCGGCCGAGTGACTGTAGTGCCCCATGATTGCCAGATGGCGCCCAGCGGCAACTATCTCTTCAAACAGCCGAAGGCAATCCTCGGCGTCGGAGTCGGTCACGAAACGCTGTGGCCAATAGGCCGGAGCCTTGGTCCCGAGCCGAATGTTCTGCACGTGGGCTAGTTCAGGAGCCAGCAGAGGCTCCAGGTACTTGCGAAGCACATGCGTCTTCATGATCAGCGGGTCGCCGCCAGTGATCAGCACATCGCTGACACCAGGATGGGCTTGAAGATACGCGACCAGGTCGCCGGTTTCGCGGGCTTCGAATTTGATGTCAGGCATGCCTACGAACTGCGCCCAACGAAAACAATAGGTGCAATAGGCGTGACAAGTTTGTCCCTGCGCGGGGAAGAACAGGACGGTTTCCTTGTACTTGTGCTGCAGGCCGCTGAGGGGGCGCCCGTCCAGGGAAGGGACGTTGTGCGTTAATTGGCCGGCCGGATGCGGGTTGAGTTTAGCGCGAATTCTTTGGACGACTTCTTTGAACTCAGGCGTCGGATTTCCATTCCCCATGTGTGCCTGAACCGCACGATAATCCTCGGCGTCCAGCATCCCCTTTTGAGGAAATACGAGCTGGAACATGTGGTCGTTGGGGATATTATTCCAGTCGATCAGCTCCCGCATCACGTATCGATTCGTGCGAAATGGAAGCACTTTCGAGACCGTCTGAATGGCTTCCTGAAATTGCGGATCGATCCGCTCCCATTCAGGCTGCTGCTCGACATTGTGCTCCGTCACGGCCTGGTATCGTGCGTCGCGCTGATCTAGCAAAAATATTACCTCCCCATCAAATTTGGGACAACTCTGTTTGGGACAACTTTGAATGAGACGTTCCGATTGCTCCTCCTCCAATCGCCTAGCGTCAATTCGGCTTCACTGCAGCCGACGGAACTCAAACCTTCTCGCGCGTTTTCGGCGGAATGAATCGTTTCTACAGTTAGCTTGCACCCGAGGGATATTATTCCGACTTGGGTACCGCGAACAGCAGCTCAATATAGGCGAACTTAGTACAACATATGAGCTATTGAATGTCAAGTTTGGATGACGCAGCGGCCGCGTGCCGTTGCCCTGCCAGCAATACTTTAGGATAATAATACCTTTCGGGACTAGGTACTTGTTGAAACCGCATACGGTGGTCTCTCCACGGACTCCCGATACATGAGCCGCTTGCCGTCCGCGCTCTTCACGGCTGCCGACACGCGCTGTCCATCGTCGATCTTGCGTGTATTGAAACCTGAATTATGCACAGATTCACTTTGCGAGTGTGGCTGCGTTCGTAGCGGGTTGGCAGTCGTCGTGAGGTGGTAGCTCGGCAACTGGCCTTTTGGCTTCTCCGTGTCCGGTTTCCCTTCCCGCCCAGAATCCGCGTCGTTAAAACCTCGCTCGGAAGTGACGTGTTTCCAGTGCGTTACGGCTAGTGCATAAAATTTTTATGCATAGCGCATAGCCAGGCTCTCAGATCAGCGCCCTCCCGACCACCGGCAGCAAGCCGCCGTAGGGAGTCGGCTTCCTGCCGCGGAAGTGGTAAGGCGTCGAAGCCCCGATTTTATTGGGCCGCGAGGCCGTCACGGCTGGGCCTTGTTGGACGGGCCTTTGGGAGCTATGCTGTTTTCGTCTGGTAACCATGTGGGTGACCTCCTTGGGGTTGGCTGGCGAAGCTGGGATCTTTGCCAGCCTACCTTTTTACCCCATGTTTTCGGGGGTCCCCAATGGTCCCTTGCGGCTCAGCCCTCCTCAGGTCCACGCCGCAGTGCATAATTCAGGTGAAACGAAACTCGAACTCGTTCAGGTAGTTCGGCAGGTGCTTCTTGCTGATGCTGTGGAACGTGCCCATCACGCCGCGCTTGAGAAGCGAGAACACCGATTCGACGGTATTCGAGTGAATGTCCGTGCCGATCCGAACGTACTCGCCAGCGCTGTGTTTCACTGTTTCGTGACCGCCCGAGAACTTCTTGCCAACATTGCTGTAGGCGCTGAAGTCGTCAGTGATGATGCGGGAACGAGTATCGACGTTCTCCAGTAGTGCTTTCCCCAATTCCTTGCCAGTGACCCGCTGAAGGGCTTTGTATCGTACGTTCCCGCCGCGCTCCACAACAGCGGCGACAGGGGCTTTCGATGTGCCGCGCCCGCGTTTTGATCGACCCTTATATCGTGGCCGTCCGCCGACATAGGTCTCATCGAGTTCGACTGTTCCTGTAAGCTTCGGTCCGGAGCCATCATCACCCAGACCATGCCGAATGCGTCGGAGCACGAAAAGGGCCGACTTGTGGGTGATTTCCATCTCTCGGCTCAACTGAAGCGCGCTGATACCCTTCTTGCTGGCGCATGCACGCCAGAAGGCGAACACCCAGATCCGCATCGGCAAGCGGGTTGCCTCAAAAATCGTGCCCGTTCGTACCGTGAACATGGCTTTGCAGCCACGGCAACGCCAGCGATAGTCTTTGTTGAGCTTCCCGTCCTTGCCGGTCATCTGGTACCTGAATTATGCACAGATTCACTTTGCGAGTGTGGGCTGCGTTCGTAGCGGGTTGGCGGTCGTCGTGAGGTGGTAGCTCGGCAACTGGCCTTTTGGCTTCTCCGTGTCCGGTTTCCCTTCCCACCCAGAATCCGCGTCGTCAAAACCTCGCTCGGAAGTGACGTGTTTCCAGTGCGTTACGGCTAGTGCATAAAATTTTATGCATAGCGCATAGCCAGGCTCTCAGATCAGCGCCCTCCCAACCACCGGCAGCAAGCCGCCGTAGGGAGTCGGCTTCCTGCCGCGGAAGTGGTAAGGCGTCGAAGCCCCGATTTTATTGGGCCGCGAGGCCGTCACGGCTGGGCCTTGTTGGACGGGCCTTTGGGAGCTATGCTGTTTTCGTCTGGTAACCATGTGGGTGACCTCCTTGGGGTTGGCTGGCGAAGCTGGGATCTTTGCCAGCCGACCTTTTTACCCCATGTTTTAGGGGGTCCCCAATGGTCTCTTGCGGCTCAGCCCTCCTCAGGTCCACGCCGCAGTGCATAATTCAGGTGGTACACGTCTACGTCTCCACAGCGCGGGCAGGCGGGATTGTCGCCCCATCGCTGACGCTCCATAAATTCGACCGCCTTATCCTCATCAATGGCTGCGTTCCGAAGGGCTCTCAGAATTGGTGATTTCTGTCGTCTCTTCATGTACAGATGATAACATATTTTGATACTTATTGCAAGACTTTTTCTCTGATGTATGGTATTGCCTTATCCCAGAGGGAAATCAACTGATCTGTGTTGCCATTATCGAAGGTCTCTCGCAATTGCTCGAATAGCACCCCATCGAACTTGAATACGGATTGCCCCGGTAGGCTCAAAGTGCTTGATTCTGCTTCGTTTGTTACAACAAACCGGCCACCCACAACTTTTGACACCCAAAGCGGTGTTGGCTCGTCCCCATAGGCGCGGACGATAACGCGATTACGGCTTGACATGCGCTCTCTCCTGGTTTATGCAGTTGTCTTGAGCGTAATTCTAGATTCCCTAAATCATCTGGAGGTGGACGATCATGGCTGAAAACGACAAGCCCGGCCCACCGTACGGCACGTACGGCACATTCGACAAGTTCTGCGAGGGGCTCAAGGATACAGCGGTCCCGGATCACATTGATCGCAGTATGCTGTCTACACTTTCGGGCGGAGATCAAACTTCCTTGCTTGCAGGGCTTCGGTTTCTCGGTCTGATTGAAGGCGACGACGACAAGTCCACCGAGTTGTTTCACCGACTGATACAGGCTCGCAAAAAAGGCAAAGATGAATGGAAGCTCTCGCTCGGCGAAGTCATCACGTCGCGCTACGAACCGATCATTGGCGAGGTAAACGTCGAAACGACGACAAAGGCAAAAATCCAGGAGTGCTTCCGCAACGGTGGCGTTACAGCGGGACAAATGGTAGATAAGTCCATCCGGTTCTACCTGAAAGTATTGGAAGAATCTGGCGGCACTGTCTCTCCACACTTGAAGGCGCTCAAGGGTCGGGCGGCACGCCGTACAACTGGCGGCGCTCCTCGGCGTAAGCCTAAATCCCGACGCCCGATGCCGCTGACACCACCTCCGGGCCTCCTTGCGAAACCCGACCGACCGCCTGATGGATTCGACCGCCTTCCGATCCCTATGCTCGGCGGCGCTCACATCCAGTATCCCGTAGGTCTGACAACGGCTCAGTGCACGCTCCTTGAGGGCGCTGTGGCATTGTTGCGGACCTCGGTCGAAGTCACCACCAAGGAGGCCAGCGAATGAGGAGGGATTAAGGGTCGGCTGAGCGACCCGGCTAAAGCAGGGGCGGCCTTGAGCGTTAAGACCTCTCCCCCGCCCCTGCCCTTAGCACTTGTGGCCCCGTGCTGAAATCGGTAAACAGGCTCGGCTTGCACCCGAGTGCCTGCTTCAGGTGTGAGGGTTCGATCCCCTCCGGGGTCACCACTTCGAGTGTACCATGAGGACGATGAAACGAAAGACAAAAAAGCGCGAGAAGCCCGGACCGAAAGAGGAACGGCTCATTATCACCGAAGACCCCGAAACCGCCCTGAACAGGCTGATTCGGCCCGAGAAGAGTGACGAGCCTCAGAAATCCGACTCGTCGTCGGACTAGCGATCTTCGGCCCTGGACGGTCACGTTCACGATTTGCCCACCTGTTTCAATAGGTACTCACTCCCGAAAAACTTTATACCACTAACCGGCAACCCCTTTGTTTCAACGACTGTTTTGACGCGAGCCATTGACCACACGGCATACCCGGAAGCGTCAAACTTCACCCAGAAACCGGCTGCTCCACGATCTGCTCGTTCTTCCTGTCCCGTGGGACTTCTTGCCCTCGCGGTAACTCCGTGTGGCCATCACCACCGCGACCGCATGAGCGAAACCGGTCTCGATGCTTCCATTGGGCGTCTTGCGGCTACGCATGCACTTGAACCAGTTGTCCGTGTGAGATTTCAAGTTGTCGCTTTGGTCGACCGGTGGCGGTTCCGTGTCCCCGGCGAGCAACACAGGTTCGGGTTTCACCGGTCCGGATTTCAAGTCGAAGACCTCGTGGGTGCGCCAGACGCTGCGGGTTTCGGGCTGAAACCACCATTGAGGGCTGCCTTCGCCACCGGGGGAATACAGCGTCCCCCGAGTGCCGCGGATGATGGTGTGATCGCCGTACGCATTTCCAAACGTTGTGCTGTAACTGTAAAGGACTTCTTTGTCGGCAAAAGTGGAAAGGCACTGGAAGGTGTCTGGGTTCTCGCGAACATCGTGCCACGCGAAAACGCCGCCATTGGCAACGGTGTCATCTGGGATGAACGTGTCCAGGTAGAAGTGAGCGAGCCCGGCGCCGTGGCTGTACCACTGGTCCGTAATACCGCCGGAGAAATCCTTGAAGATGCGGAACTCGAAATAGGCGCGCGGATCGAAGGGCCGAAAGGGGCGCCCGAGCAGCCAGCGCTTCCAGTCGGTGTCCTTCTCCCGGATGGCCGCGATGTTGGCGTCCTTTGGGACGTGCCAGCGAGGGCCATTGAAATTCCAGCTTTGGCTGATGGATACGATCTTGCCCAGTTTGTTGCCACGGATCATGTCGCGCACTTCGTGTTGGTAAGGATCGCTCAGCCACTGCGACTCCATTTGCACGACCTGCTTGCTGGCCAAGACCGTATCCCGCGCCAGCTTGGCGTCTTCCAAAGTGTTGGCCATGGGCTTCTCGCAGTAGCAATCTTTGCCCACCTTCACCACCTCGGCGAGCAGCCTCGCATGCTGGTGATCGTCGGTGCCGATCATCACGGCGTCGAGGCCGGAGTCGGCCAAAAACTCTTCGGAGTATTGGTAGGGCTTCGGCCGCTTTCCAAAAAGCTTTTGCACCTGGTCGGCCGCCCTCTCGCGATTCACCGACCACAGGTCACAAACGCTGCGGAGATCGAACTTGACCGCGAGGCGATGTTTCGGCCATTCGGCTTCTCCGATGAGCTTTGGGCAAAACGCTCCCGGCAGGCGCGGCGATTCGCCCAGGGCAACTTTGCCCTCTACAACGCACCGCCCGGGACCTGGCAGCGCATGGCGCTATATTTCTATCTCAGCCCGTCCAGCGGGATGTCCGCCCAGCAGGCTGTGTTGGCGTTCACCCATGGCGACCGCTTCAAACCGCTACCCGGCTACAAAGTGGCGGTCAGTCATTTCCATACCGCGACTACCGAGCAAGCCCTCGACTCCGGCACCCTCGATTTTCAGGCCCCGTGGATTCCGACTTTTCGCGCCCTGGGAATCAACATCGCCATGATGTCGGACTTCCATGGCGACGGCAACGTGCGAGATACCGGGGAACTGCGCTTCAAGGACATCGCCAACTACGTGGAAGCCTCCCGCCGGCACTCCGACCGCGACTTTCTGATCATTCCCGGCGAGGAACCGAACGCTCACATGGGCGGACACTTCACTATGGTCCTGCCGCGGCCGGTCTATTGGTCGCGGGGCCGCGAAGACGGCCAGCCGTTTGAGGAGAAGCATCCGAAGTACGGCAAGGTCTATCGCACGGGTTCGAAGGAGGATCTGCTGAAGCTGTTGCAACAAGAGAAGGGACTGGTGTGGCAGGCACACCCTCGCACAAAAGGCTCGACCTATTATCCGGACGTGATCCGCGACGAGCCCATCTATCGCAGCGACCGTTATTTGGGAGGCGCCTACCAATCGCTGCCCGTCGATCTTTCCGAAAAACGCATCTGTGAGGAGCGCTGCCTGGGTTTACTGGATGACATGAACAATTGGGGACTGCCCAAATATCTGATATCGGAAGGGGATACGTATCATAAGTACCCCGAGCAGGAAATGTACCCCGGGATTCTCGTCAACTACATCAAAGTGGCGAAGCTGCCTAGCTTTGACGAGGGCTGGAGTTCGATCACCGAGGCGATGCGAGCGGGAGATTTCTTCGTGACCTCGGGTGAGGTGCTTATTCCCAGCTTTGCGGTGGAGGGCTCCGGGAGTCAGCGCACCGTCGTTGCCGACGTCGAGTGGAACTTCCCCCTCGATTTCGTCGAGGTCGTCTGGGGCGACGGGGAAAAAACCGGCCGCCAGGTTATCTCAACAACGGATCAGCTAGCCTTCGGCAAGAAGCGATTCAGCGTTCCCGTCGAAGCAGCCGGTGCGAAGTGGGTGAGATTCGCCGCCTACGACTCGGCGGGAAACGGGGCCTTGACCCGGCCCGTGCATCTGAAATGAGCTGCGGAACAAAGCTGTGGCCGGCATCGCCCACCCCTGGCATGAAGCACTCAGCCCCATTTCGCGGGCGGGGTGCGCTTTGCTAAACCTCCATGCGTAAGCGGCCCTATAGCCGAAATAGCGGCGTGCGCAGTAACCCGCCAATTGACTGAGTCTCTGGCTCTTTAAGTTCGTCCAGCCCGAATCGAACCTCACGACCGACGGCTAATTCGCGATAGGATCCGAAAATCCGGTCCCACACCGACAACACGCTCGAGTAATTGGAATCGGTCTCCTCCCGCAAGGGCGAATGATGAACCTTATGCATGTTCGGCGAAACGAGGATGTAGGCCACTGCGCGATCCAGCCACCGAAAGAGACGAATGTTGGCGTGGTGGAATTGCGTGTTGGCCAACTGCACGCCGTCGTAAACCACCAACGCCGCGACCGGCATGCCGATGACGGGAATCACGAGCAGCCGAATCAGTAGTGACAGAAAGATTTCGCCGGGATGGAAGCGCGTTGCCGTGGAGACGTCCATCGCCGGGTCACTATGGTGCATGCGGTGGAACCGCCACAGAAACGGAATCCGATGATTGATGCGGTGCCACCAATAGCTCCAGGCGTCGTAGAGTATCAAGGCGCCCCAGAAGTCGAAGGGGCTGGGGATCGAAACCAGACGCAAAACCCCGACCTGATTGGCCGCCGCTGCTTGCGCGATCGCGACCATCACACCGGCCAGAGCCAGCAGCAGCAGCCAGTTCAACAATGCAACGGTCAGATTCACTGCCGCATGACGATATCGATACGTGGCTGGAACCAAGGACGCCCAGCCTTCCCATAGCCAAAATACGGATAGGCCGAAAACCGCCGCAACGGGTTGCCAATTCGACTGGACAATATCTAGCACGGTGCAGGCCGCGAAAGCATGCTATTCAACCAGGAGTTTCAAGTGGGCCCCGACGTGACCTCAGTGTACACCCGCTATGCTCAAACAAACCGCATATCTTTCCGGCACTGGAATCATAGCGTCACCTCCTCTGGTCCGCAATAATTTCATCTGAGCCTCATGCCGCCGAGCCAATATTCATGATCGATGCCCCGTGCCAGTGCGGCGGAGATGGTTCACGCTGATTAGTGAGGCTGACGCAGGCGAGCGATTTCATTTTGTCCGGGTGACGGCCAGCAAGTTCACCCACGATCGCCCGGACATTTCCCCAGATTTCATCAAGGTCGTGCTCCACCCAGCCGGGCTGCGGATAAGACGCCCTCCGCTCACTGAACCACCCCCGACTCTCCACTGATCCCGTGCGCCGCCCGACCACACTACGCTCTCTCGCCGGAACCGAATCGTTAAGCTGCCGCCGCTTAGCCGGGCCCACGACGGTCCGATCCACCTGGTCGTCGATTCCACGGGCTCAAGGTCCTGGGTTCGGCGCCGAGATTGAATTGTGCAACAAAGCCTCGGAGAGGGTAAAAGAGCTAAGCTCTGGCTCCCGCGGAGGCCTCGGCCAAACGGCGGTCGATCATTCCGGCAAGCGCCGAGCTGCGGGGCGGAATCATCAACGAGAAGTGGTCGCCGTCAACTAATTCTTCTGATTTCAGGTTCGCGGCGACCTCGCTCCAAGATCGGTCTCCCGTACCTAGTCCTTCCTTCGCGCGCCACACGTAGACCGGTGCTTCGATGACTTCGACCTCGGTATCGGAGGCAAGAAGAGAGAAGTTCACGAAGAACTGCCTGAAGTACCCGTCCAGCAGCTGGCGCGAGACGTTCTTCGTCAGATAGCCTTTGTCGACCATCCACTCGTAGGCGACGGATGTGGGCGAGTTGTGGTCCGCCGCCAGCATTTGCCGGGCGGCCTCGGCAGCCTCTTCCGCTAGCCGATCGTCAGGGAGGTGGGTGAGGATTCCGAAACGGGTTTCGAGCAACCGGAAGATGGCGGCGAACAAGCTAGCCGTCTGGCCCTGACTGGAACTCACGTCGGCGGCAACAGCGAGTTCCCATTCGATCACACCGACGAAAGCTACCCGTTCGCCGAGACTCTCGAGCACACGCGCGGTCTTGAGCGCCAGGTGCCCCCCCATGGAATAACCGCACAAGTGGTAGGGGCCGTTCGGCTGGATCTCGCGTATCGCTTCAACGAAGGCGGCAACTCGATCGTCGATCTTGACTAGGTCCCCTACGTCGTCTGCCTCGAGATGCGAACTGATACCGTAAACCGGGCGCTGAGCGGCAAGCGAATCGACTAGCGGACGATAGACGCCTTCGTGGACTCCGAGAGGGTGAATCAGAAACAGCGGATCCAAGTCGCCCGACAAGCGGATCGGAATTGGCGTGCACACTAGTTGAGGTCCCGCCGCCGCCTCGGCCTCGGGGCCAATGTTCGAGGTGCTCTCCAAGCTGCCAGCTACGGCCTGGGCGAAAGCTCTAATGGAAGCGGCAGGACTGACCGAAGCGCTGGAAATCCGCGGCCCGAGATCGTCCGGCACAATCAGAGCGAGTTCCACGAGCATCAGGGAATCGAAGCCGAGATCGCTGAGTGGACGATCGGCATCAATGCTCTCGGGCGAGGCAGCCAGAATGCGTGCGATGTGAGCGGAGAGGTACTGCTCAACTTTTAGCAGCCGCTCGTCCGGCGGGCACTCCTGGATTTCTTGAAGGAGTCTTGTTTCGGAGGTCCGCGAGTTTGAGGCCGAGCCACTCAGCATGGACGACAGCAAGCCCGTTGACGATCGATTTCGGCCAAGAGACTGTGTAACCCGGTTCCAATCGAAGCGGACGATCAAGCAGGTTGCCGACTCGCGCTGCAGCGCCTGGGGAAGAACTTCCAAACACTCCTTGGAAGTCATGGTCATCATTCCGCGCTGCTTGAAGATGCGAACCAAGTCGTCCCGGTTCTGCGCCATACCGACATCGCTGACCAAACCCCATCCAATCGCCTTGGCAGGCAGCCCGATGGACCGTCTGTAAGCGGCGAGACCTTCGAGAAAAGCATTGGCGGCCGCATAGTTGCCTTGGCCGGGATTGCCGACGCTGGCGCTGATGGAACTAAAGACGACGAAGTGCTCCAATTCGTCGCCCAGCGTTTGCTCGTGGAGGTTCCAAGCGCCCCAAGCCTTTGGCTCCATGACCTTCGCAAAGCGTTCGCGGTCCAAGTTGAGAAGGATACCGTTCTCGAGAACTCCCGCCAAATGAAATACGCCCCGGATCGGAGGCAGCGTCTCGCGAATGCGCTGAATTGCCTGGCCCAGTTGCCGCTTGTCGGTTACATCGCAACGCACCGTGACCACGGTGGCCCCTCTGCCTCGCAAGCGGTCCAGAATCGGGAGCGCACGTTCCGTTGGATCAGAGAGGCCCATAAGGACGAGGTGGCGCCCTCCGTTCTCGACGATCCATTGGGCCAGCTCAAGGCCGAAGCCGCCAAGCCCTCCGGTGATTAAATAGGTCGCTTCCGATTCGAAGTCAATGTCTTGCGCGACGGTGCGTTCGACGGCGACTTCGGCGCCCACCATGTCGATCACAATCTTGCCGACGTGACGACCCTGACTCATGGTCCGGAACGCTGCTGAAACCGAGTCCGCGTCGAAAGTGGAAATGGGAAGGGGGGCGATCTCTCCCTTTCTGATCGCCTCGGAAAACTTCACGAAGGCGCCGGCTCCAGTAGATGAGCCATCGAACAGCAGTCGCGCCAAGTCGATGGCGAAATACGAAATGCTCTTGCGGAAGGGCCAGAGGGCGATCCGGCTTCCCTCGTAGATGTCCCGCTTGCCAAGCTCCAAAAATCGGCCGTAGGGGGCTAGACACTCCAGACTCTTCGTCATGGCTCGGCCCGCCAGCGAGTTGAGAACGATATCGACGCCGCGCCCGTCGGTCAACTGCTCGATCTCCTCCGCGAAAGAGAGCGTGCGCGAGTCCATTGCATGGGCTGCTCCCATTTCCCGGAGTAACCGCCGTTTCTCTTCGGTTCCGGCCGTTACGTAGATCGTGGCGCCCGCCTGCTTTGCCAAATGCAAAGCCGCCAAGCCGACGCCGCCACCCGCCGAGTGAATCAGGATGGAATCTTTTTCAGTGATCCGCGCCACGTCATGCAGAGCGTGCATCGCCGTAAGAAATGCAATCGGCAGCGAAGCCGCTTGCGCGGGGTCGTAGTGTGCGGGAAGCGGTATGACGAAAGCCGCTGGCACGGTGATAAATGATTGCAGGCTGCCGGGGTTAACCGCGATGACCGAATCCCCCGGGCGAAACGCCTCGACACGGGCTCCCACCCCTACGACTGTGCCAACGCACTCGTCTCCGAGCCGCAAATCAATCGGAGTTTCCGCCGGGTAGAGTCCCAAGGCCTTCAGCACGTCGCGGAAGTTCAGCCCGGCGTGCGTGACGGCAACCTCGACCTCGCCGGAACCGACCGGGACACGGCGGGTTTCCAGCCACCTCAGCGAATCGAGCGCGCCTTTCCGGCGGGTCTGAAGCTGGATCGGCGCTCTATCCTCGGGAAGTCCTTCTCCATTGATGACTGGCACGAATTCCGGCTTGGCCCGTCCGATCCGTGGAAGCCAGCGGGCCCCGGCGCGGATCGCCACCTCTTCATCGGACGCACCGGAGATGATCTCACGCAGGAGAGCGTCTACGTGTTGGGGGCTCTCGTCCGGATCGAGGTCGACCAGCCTCACCTCATAGTGGCGCAGTTCATTGGCGATGACACGTCCTAGGCCCACTAAGCACATCTGGTGAAATGCGGGCGACGGGTCGTGCGGTTGCACGTCACGCGCTCCGCGGGTCACCAGAAACAGCCGGGCCGACACATCATAAGACCGTTCGTCGAGGGCCTGGACGAGATGCATCAAACTGTGACAGAGCTTGGCCTCGATTTCCGAGGCCGAAACGGCCGATACTGCTCCCGCTGTCGCTTCATCCAAGGACCAAAGATGCGCGATGCCACGAATCCGGTACAACTGGCCATTCGTGCAATGTCGGACAAGTTCGAGCATGTCATCGCGGCTTTCCGGTGCGATGACGTACTCGTCTTCCCCGAGCACCTCGAAACTCTTTCCAGCATGTACCAGCACACCGTGGCACCCGCGCTCCCGGAGTTGGGCAGCCAGTCGCCCGCCCAAACCATGGCGATCCGAAAAGATCAGTCAAGTTTGTTCCGAGAGATCGGAATGTTGAGGCGTGCCGCTCGATGGCAGCGGGTCACCCTCGGAGGTTGACGCAATCTGCTCGGAGGTCTCGGCGAGATCCTGGGGAGTCCATTGGATCTCGTACAAATCGTCTGCGACCGACGAGTCATCGGGACGCCCGGCAAGATGCGTGCGGCGGCACCGGAACCCTTCGACTGAAGCCGCGAGGAGACCATTCGGAGAGTACAACGACAGATCTCCGTCGATCATTAACTCGTTGGACCGCCTTAGCCGGCTGTGGTTCCATAACCGATCGGAAGTCGGTCCGTATACACGGAAGCGATCGATCCGTTCGGGAAGGAACAATCCATGCGCGACTTCCGGCGGGAGCGTCGCGCTCAGAACCTGAAAGCAGGAGTCCAAGAGCGCGGGATGAATCCCACAGGAGGGCGGCCCATCCAGGGTGGGCGCGGGCAGTTCCGTTTGGCCGAGCGCCTCGCGGTCTCTGCAACGAACCCTCTGAATGCCCCGAAACAGGGGCCCGAACTCGAGCCCGGCCTCCTTGAAGTTGGCGTACATTTCTTCGGCCGGGATATCCCGGTCAAGCCGGCTTTCGATCGCATCCAGGTCCGCTGGCGTGCGGTCGGGCCTCGGTCCGCATTCGCCGTAGGAAGTGGAAAAGTGCAAGGTCCACTGCGGATCTTCCTCGTTCGGGGAGCTCAAGACCTCGATCCGGTTCTCACCCGGGTGCACGACTGTTTGCAAGACAAGCGGCGATTCCTCCGTCAGCAGGAGGGCACGATGGAAAGCGAGTTGCTCTAACGTGCAGGCCGGAGTCCCTAGGAGCGTCGTCGCGGCAGCGACCGCAATCTCCACGTAAGCCGCCGCGGGAAATACGACCCGAGCGCCGACCCGGTGGTCACCGAGGTACGGTGTCCCCTTTATGTCGAGTTTCTGCTGCCAAGTGGGGTTGCCATGGGTCAGGCGACGTCCGAGAAGCTCGTGCGGGTCGCTCTGCAGGCGGTGCGGCCGCGAGGCTTCGTTCCAATACCTTTTCTTGCTCCACGGGTGGCGCGGTAGCTTTACGTAGCGCCCACCTTTTGGCTTGAGCATTTCCCAGTCGACCGGACTTCCGAGCGTGAACAGGGCCCCTAGTGAGTTCAACATTGTTTCGCGGCCGTGATGTCCCCGCTGAAGCGAAGGCAGCGTTCTGACCCCATGCCCTCCCGCCGCCGCGATTTGAAGAACCGATTGCAAGAGCGCCGGATGAGGACCCACCTCGACGAAAGTGTCGAACGATTGCCGCAGCAACCCATCAACGGCTTCATGGAAGCGCACACATTGACGAACATTCCGCCACCAATACTCCGCAGTCAGTGCGCTGGCGTCCAGCGGGCCACCGGTGACGGTCGAGATGAATTTGCTTGAGGAAGGGGAGGGGGAAAGGTCTGTCAGCGTCTTCAGCAGCTCCGGTTTGGCTGCCTCCATGTCGGGGCTGTGAAAAGCGTGATTGACATCAAGGAGCCGGCACCAGTTCCCGACTCCATCGAGACGTCTCCGAAGCTGACCGATGTCCTCGGGACGTCCTGAGAGCGTTACCGAGCGCGGCCCGTTGGTGGCGGCTAGCGACACTCGGCCGTCATACTCCTTGATCACGTCCGCCGCTTCTTCCGCGGTCAACTCCGCCGCCAACATCCGGCCGCCGTCGGGAGCCGAGCCCATCGCCCGGCCTCGATGATAGGCCAGGTAAGCTGCGAGTTCCAGATCGAAAATGCCGGCTGCGTATGCAGCTGCGACTTCTCCGATACTGTGACCGATGGAGGTTTCCGCCACAATGCCCCAGGACCGCCAGAGTTCGACCAACGCAGCTTGGACCGCGAAGATCGCCGGCTGTGCGATGGATGTTTCTCGCAAGCGGCTCGAATCCCCTTCACGCCGAAGCTCTTCGAGCAACGACCAAGGTGCTCCTAGTTCGCGGTAATGAGCCTCGCACCGCTCGAGAACGTCCGCGAACACCGGCTCGCAAGCCATGAGCGGCAAACCCATCCCAGCCCACTGCGTTCCCTGTCCAGAGAAAGCAAAACCAAGCTGGGAGGCTTCGCCCTGCGGGAGCCCTGTGACAGGCCTTCGGCCGGCTCGCCGGCGGCAAATGCCCGCAGCCGCTTCGCGGCCGTTTCACGGTCCCCGACAAGCGCTGCCAGGCGGTGGTCATGGTGGGTCCTTCGAAGACTCGCTGAATAACAAACGTCGGCCAACCGGGGCGCCTCGGGACCGTCTTTCGAGAAAAGCTCGGCGAGATCCGAAGCGACAGCGCGAAGGCTATCTTTCGTGCGGCCAGTGATCGGCAAAAGAAATGGCGGCGAACCGGCCGGGGCGCGGCTATCTCCGCCGTGGACAGGCCTACTCGGAAACTCGCCGTTAGGAATGTATTCGCTGACCACCAGATGCGCGTTCGTGCCGCCGAATCCGAAGGAATTTACGCCTCCGACAGCGGGCAGTGCGTCTTCGGGCCAAGGGGTGACCGAGGTCGGCACATGAAGTCGAAGCCGCTCGAAGTCGATCTTTGGATTTGGTTCGCAAAAATGCAGATTTGGCGGCACGGCCCGGCGGCGCAAGCACAAGACCAGCTTGATCAAAGCCGCAATACCGGAGGCGGCCTCCAGGTGCCCGATGTTCGTTTTCACGGAACCGAGCAAGAGCTGCCGTGCAGCCGAGATGTACTGCGAGAAGAATCTGCCCACGGAGGACGCCTCAACGGGATCGCCGACCGGCGTCCCCGTGCCGTGAGCTTCGATATAGCCCACGCTGCCAGGTTCGACTCCCGCTGACCGGTACACTTCCTCGAGAAGCAGTCGCTGTGCCTCTTGGTTGGGCACTGCAATGCTTGCGCTACGCCCGTCCTGATTGACTCCGGAACCGAGGAGCACAGCTAGGATCGGATCCCCATCCCGTTGGGCATCCTCAAGCAGCTTTAACAAAACAACACCCGCACCTTCGCCCCGGACAAAGCCTGTCGCACCGGCATCGAACGCGGCACAGCGTCCTTCGGGTGAGAGGAGAGACGCGGCGCAATAGCTGATGACGGTTTCGGGCGCCGTGATCACATTAACGCCGCCGGCGATCGCCATGCCGCATTCCCCATTCCGAAGGCTGCTCAGCGCTCTGTCCACCGCAACCAACGACGATGAGCAGGCGGTATCCACAGCCATGCTCGGTCCGTGCAAGTCGAAGCAATAGGAAATCCGATTGGCGGCGATTGACAAGCTTGTGCCGAGGGCCGAGAAGGAAGACAGCGCTCGCTGGTCTGTAGGTGAAGTTTGAATCTGCGCGTAATCCCAGGTCGAAATACCAACAAAAACTCCCGTGGACGAACCTTCGAACCGAGTCGCCGATATGCCCGCGTCTTCGAGTGCCTCCCAGACAACTTCGAGCAGCAGGCGCTGCTGAGGATCCATGAAGGCTGCCTCGCGAGGTGAAATCCGAAAGCACTCGGGCTCGAACTGGTCGATGTCTCGTATGAATCCGCCGCGCCGCGCGTAAGATTTGCCGCTTATGCCCGGCTGGGCGTGGTAGAAGGTGTCAACGTCCCACCGATCAGGCGGAATCTCGGTGATGGCATCGACTCCGTTCACCAGCAGATTCCAGTAAGACGCCGGATCGACGGCGCCTCCGGGGAATCGGCACCCCATGCCAACGATGGCGATCGGTTCTCGGTTTTTCGGGTCGTCGGCGTTCATGCGGGTCATACACTGATTCTGCTGCTGCCCTGTCAAAACGCCCGATATCGCTCCGTTGCTCGGGGGCCGAGCGGTCCATGGACGGGCCGTCAACTCCCTAGTGCGTGCGGATGGCGGTTGCTGGATTTGGGTTTATCCAGCCGGAGCAAGGCTGCCGGCGCGGCGCTAACTCCCCTGACGCCTCATCCAACCTAGCCCCCTAGTATATCTTTTAAGGATCTCGTTTCACGCTGAGGGATCGGATTGCCGCTCACTGTGTAGAGGGCCTGCTAGGGCCGCATCAACAGGCCCACGTCACCCTGCACCTCGACGAAATCGATCTTCGCTCGATTGTACTCATACATAGCCTCCAGCCGGTTATCCTGTGCACGCTTCAGTCTCGTTTGCGCCTCGATGACTTCGAGACTATTGGTCACGCCATTTTCATAGCGCCGCCGCGCCCGCGCAAGCTCTTCCTCGGCGAGCGCAAGCCCCTCGCCGGCGACGCGGATCTGGTGTTCTCTCAGCCGCAGCCGTCGCGTGGACTCCCGGGCTTGCAGATCAATTTGATCGTGAATTCGCTTTCCCTCGAGTTCCTCACGCCGGATGCGTGACGCCGCCTCCGCCCTGCGCGACGACCGGCGTCCGCCATCGAACACCGGAAAACGGAGCGAGACGCCAACCGTGTGCGTCTCAACAAGCGGATTGGCGCCGGTATTTTGGGCCCCAACGTCGGCAAATACTGCCAGCGTCGGCAGCCGCTCGGAATGGATCGCCCGGTCGTCCAATCGAGCCTTCTCAATTCGCTGCATTGAAGTCTGCAGGTCGGCCCGTTCGGACTTCGCATGCGCGGCTGCCTCCTCGGTCGATGCGATGGGCGCCGGATCGGCGGAAAGCGAATCCACCAGCCGCAAATCCGTATCGAGCGGTTGTCCCATCACGTGCAGCAGTTTCAGCAAGCCGATTTCCTGGTCCGAGCGTGCCGCCGCCAGGTGATACTCTTCGTCGGCGAGCTGCGATCGCGCCCGGGTGATTTCGATGGCATCGCCGGTGCCCGCGTCCCGCTGCCGTTCGGCGAAAGCCAGCAAGGCTTGCGCAAACTCCAAGTTGGCTTCGAGCGTGGCCAGCCGCTCGTTGTGGCGCAGCGTTTCGTTGTACAGCCGGGCGACTGCAAAAGCGGTCCCGTTGCGCGCCTCCTGGCTGCCTGCGCGGGCGACCGAAATGCCACCCACGGCCGCTTCTTCGTGACGCTTGCCTCCCGGATCGACAAGGTTGTAACGAGCGGCTACGCGCACGTCCAGCGTATTGAATGGGCCAACCCGGCGCGGCAGCATTAGCGGCATCGATTCGTCCCCGCCTTCGAACTGAACCCCAATGGCCTCGAGATTGAGGGCGATGTTCCGCTCGCTGACGTAGCTCTCAATCACGGGCCGCCGCACGGCCTGTGCCTGACGATGCACATTCTCGGCCTGCTCGATGGACTGGTCGGCCAACTGCACTCCGATGTTGCCGTTTGGCGCCAACGCCAACTCGATCGCCCGTTCGAGCGTCAGTTCCAGCGTGGCTGCCTGGGGTGGCGGTTCCGTGTGGCCCGCGACGGTGGCCAGGACTGCGGCAAAGCCGCAAATGACACTCGTTCTTAATATGGCTGCATATCCTCGAAAATTTTTCAGATCCCGCCGGGGGGCGTGACGACCGGGGCGGCCGCGCCGAAAGAGCACGGCACCGCCGGGGCCGAACTCGGCCTCTCCGCCTATTGGAAAGCTATCCGCCGCAAAGACACAAGCCGCGACCGGTGGCGAGTTTAATAAGATAGTACAATTCGAATGCCTTTCCAACCGACCGAGGACCGGTATTGTCATCGCGGTGAGTCTTTCCACACGGATTCCTCAACCACCGTGGTAGCTGTCTTGCTGCTTTGCGCGGCGGTTTTGTCGTTGGGCTGCGAATACCTGCCTGGCGGCAACGAACCCGCACCGGAGGCACTGCCCGCCGCAGCGACGCCAGCCGCCCCCAGCGCTGTTTCCTGCCTTGGCCATATCGAGCCGAAGGACAAGATCTACCGTATTTCGGCGCCCTATTTCGAAGGCCGGCCGGCATTGGTAAAGAATCTCCAGGTTGAGCAGGGCCAGTGGGTGGACGAAGGCCAAATCCTCGTGATCCTCTACAATCGCAACACATTTGAAGCGCGTGTCCGCGAGGCAGAGGCTCGCGTCCCCGTGATGGAGGCGAAGCTCAAAAAGGCCAAGGAGGGACCCGAGGAAGGCGATATCGCCGCGCAGAAGGAAGAGATCGCGCGTTGGGAGTCGATGCTCAGAATTGCCCGCGCCGACTTCGAGCGTTACAACAAGTTGCGCGAAAGCGAAGATGTCTCGGCCTCCATGTTGGACGAGAAACGCCGGACCGTCGAGAACGCTGAGAAGATGTTGGCGCAGGCCCGCGAGCGCCTCTCGAGCCTGATCGAGATCCGGCCAAGCGATGTTCAACTCGCCGAGTTGGAACTCCAATCAGCACTCGCCACCGTTAGCCGTACCCGCGCCGATCTCGACATGACCATCGTCAAGTCGCCGATGCGAGCACAGGTCCTCCAGATCAACGCTCGAGAGGGAGAGGAAGTCGGCCCCGCCGGTCTGCTCGAACTGGGGCGCACCGACGAAATGTACGTCGTCGCAGAGGTCTACGAAACCGACATCGGTAAAGTGCGGGCGGGGGATCGCGCCACGATCAGCGGCGAAATTCTTGCTTCCGATCTGGAAGGCACGGTCGATCGCATCGGCCAGCAGGTCCAGAAGAACGAAGCGCTGCCGCTCGACCCCGCCCAATATGCCGACGCACGCATCGTCAAGGTGCATATTCGTCTCGACGACAGCGAGCCAGTCGCGGGCCTCATCAACGGCCGAGTCTCCGTCCAATTCCATCCGTAATGGTCCGCATTCCCCTAGCCTGGCTACAGCTTTTCAAGAGCAAGGGGCGGCTCGCCGCCGCCGTTGCGGGGATCTCGTTCGCCGCGGTGCTGATGCTGGCGCATATGGGGGTCTCCGAGGCGTTTTTTGAAAGCGCCGTCCTGGTGCACGACCATCTCAATGGTGAAATCTTCATCACCAGCGCCAAATACCAGATTCTGATTCGCAGCCAGACCTTCACCGACCGGCGGTTGCTGCAGGCCCAGGGTGTACCTGGGGTCGAATCCACGGCATCGCTCTACCTCGGCTTCGCGCCCTGGACCAACCCGTGGACCCACGAAAACCGCGATGTCTTCTTACTGGCGTTCGAGCCGCGCGAGGGCGTTTTGAATCTTCCCGGCATCGAGAGCCAGATCGCCGCGCTTCGCGCCCCCGACGCCATCCTGTTCGACACTCTCTCCCGCCCCTAGTACGGCCCCGTTGGCAAATCTTTTGAAGAGACAGGACCGTTCGAAGCGCAGGTCGCCACGCGAAAAATGCGGGTTGTGGGCCTGTTCGAGCTTGGCACCTCGTTCGGTGTCGACGGTTCGGTGATCACCAGCGATCTGAACTTCCTGCGCCTGCGATCCGGCACGAGCGAGGGACTCGTCTCGGTAGGTGTCATCAAGCTCAAGCCAGGCGCCGACCCGGCTGCCGTGCTCGCCGCGCTGAGGAAAGTTCTTCCGGAAGACGTCGCGGTCCTACCCCGCGAGACCTTCCGCCAGAACGAGATTGACTATTGGGCCAACAGCACGCCGATCGGTTTCACGACCCTGCTCGGCGTCGTGATGGGCTGGATCGTCGGTGCGGTCATCGTGTACCAGATTCTTTACAGCGATGTCTCCGAGCATCTTGCGGAATACGCAACGCTCAAGGCCATGGGCTACAAGAATTCCTATCTGATGAGCGTCGTGATGCAGGAAGCAGTCATCATTTCGGTGCTAGGCTTCTTGCCGTCTCTACTGCTGGCCGAGGTCGTGTACGCAATTACCCATGCCGCAACCTTGTTGCCCATCGCGATGACTCCGCGGCGCGCTCTGATTGTCTATGGCTACACGCTGGGCATGTGCGTGCTTTCAGGCCTGCTCGCCGGGCGGCGACTGCGCTCGGCGGACCCCGCTTCGATCTTTTGAACCCCGATGGAACCGATCATTGCATTTCGCAACGTGAACTACTCTTACGGTAGTGGTTCGTTGCGAACTCAGGTGCTCTACGATATCTCGACCGAGGTCGACCCCGGCGAGATCGTGATCTTGACCGGCCCTTCCGGATCGGGAAAAACGACTCTGCTGAGCTTGGCGGGCGCGCTACGCTCGGTTGACGAGGGCAGCGTCCGCGTTCTCGGACGCGAGCTCAATGGCGCGGGTTCCTCGGTGCAAGTCGAGGTTCGCGGGGAAATCGGCTTCATCTTTCAGGCCCACAACCTGCTAAACGCGCTGCGGGCCTGGCAGAACGTCCACATGGCCTTAGGGACGAGTCGGGCTAATTCCATGTCGCGGCGGCAGTCCCGGCAGAAATGTGTCGCGATCCTGGAATCGGTCGGTTTGGGCGATCGCGTCGATTACTACCCTGCGCAGCTCTCCGGCGGGCAAAAGCAGCGCGTGGCGATCGCCCGCGCCCTCGTTCGCGAACCGAAGATCATTCTGGCCGATGAACCCACAGCCTCGCTTGATCGGGCATCGGGACGCGAGGTGGTCGAACACATTCACAACCTTGCGAAACGCCAGGGCTACGCCATCCTGCTGGTGACTCACGACAATCGCATTCTCGATATCGCCGATCGTGTCGTTTCCCTCGAAGACGGCCGGCTCTCGTCGTTCTCGTCCGGCATGGTCGCCAACGCCGGCCATCTACTGACAGCGTTCTCGCGCTTGCGGGGCGGCAGCGAAGTGAAGCGGCAGATTGAGGGGCTGTCGCCGAAACAGTTTCTCGATGTGCTCGAAAAAATGGGAGCTGAGTTTGAGGAATTCCTGAAGACGCTTGACCTGGGAAGCCGCGAAGCGACCGACGCGCTTTTCGACGAAATTCTCGACGCGGTTACCGAAAAGATCAGGGACCTGCTGCAAGCCGACCGCGCCACGCTTTTCCTCGTGGACATGGAAAAGAAAGTGCTGCGATCCAAAATCGCAACCGGGGATAGAGAGAAACCGCTCGTGATCGAAATCCCGGCCGGAACGGGAATCGCGGGCAAGGTGGCGGCAACCGGGAAGATCATGAATATCGCCGATCCCTACGAGCACCCCGACTTCAGCCCCGCTGTCGACCACGAAACCGGTTACCGGACCGAGAGTATTCTGTCCGCTCCGTTGCGAGACCACGACAAAGAAGTTTTTGCCGTAGTGCAGTTGTTGAATCGAAAGGGCGGCCCATTCCAATCCGAAGACGAGCGCGCCTTTGCCGATTTCGCGGATTCGCTCGAGGCCATTCTCGAAAGCTGTGTCCGTCTGGCCCCGCGATCAGCCGGCGGATTCGGTGGGCCGGACCAGCCGGGAACGACAGCTCCGCTCTGATTCTTTTCGGATTGCCAGAGAATTGCGGCTTCGTGTAGGAGCGGAACGGACCCGGCAGGTGTCCTACCCATGCCTATTCGGGGCCAATGCTTATTCGGAGCTGTACCGGAAGGCCACTAGGGATGTCCGGGGCCTTTTAGCGCAGTTCTTCAAACGTGTCTCGACCGAATCCCCATTCTTGAATTCCATCCGTATTTGCTGAGTTCGGAACCTGCTGCTAAGATCGACGACCAAACGCTCGAAGGGGTAATCCCCCATGGTTTTCGGCGTCAGCTCCAGGCGATGCGCCCAGCGTTCAGATGCTGTCGCGGAGATTTCAAACCTCTCTTCGGTTTCTTCGCGGGTCAAGAAGAACAACGGTGGCAGAAGGCTCGATAGCTGTCGCTGCTTCTCCGCTCCTTGAATGCTGAATTTCTCGACGTCCTCTAAATCGCGATCGACAAGCCACACCGTTTCTCCATCGCTGAAAAGTGACATATTCTCGTCGCCCTCGAGTTCCAGCTTGATGAAATGTGGTTTCTGGTAGAGCAGCGGTCCCTCCATCCGGATCGCGCCTTCGAGTTGCTTGAGGACTTTGACCTGCTCGATGCCGCACGCGACCGCCTCTACCGAGTCCAGGTTCTCCGCCATTTCGTCCATCAATTGGGAAGCGGTGTGGGTCTGAGCAAGGCCCGGTTGGGCCGATAGTCCGACGAACAACAAAAGAGCCGCGCCGATCGACCCCATCCACCCTCGCCGGCAGGCCCAGCGAATCGCTCCGGGAAGCAGAAACAAAGAAAAGAACCAACACGCCACGACGCCGGCGGCAATCATGATCCCTAGTGACGACACAGCGCTAACACGGCTTAGCGCCAGCACACCGAAGCCGATTCCGGTGGAGGCACTTGTCAGCGTGATGACAGGGCCGATCCCGCTCATGATCTGCTGCATCTCTTCTCCCGTTCCCTGGCGCACCCGAGCCAGGATGTGTACCGCATCGTCAATGCCGACCCCTAGAATAATCGCCGCGAAGCAAATAGCGGAAGGCATCAATTCCACCTCCAGAATAACTATCGCCGCCAAAGCCGCGGGCAGCCCAGCGGCTAGCGGCAGGAACGTCAACCCGGCCGGAGCCAGGCGGCGGAAAAACACCATGACCGCGGTTCCCACGAACAGGACTGCGATCCAGCTGACACGGCCGAAGTCATCCAGCTGCAGCTTATTCGCCCGATCGTAGACCTGGGTCAGACCCGAGACTTCAATCGAACTCCCGGCCGGCCCGGACACACTGCCCAGTTCATTCGTGATTTGGCGCGTCCGCCCCATGTCTTGTCCGTGAGGCGCTCCCTCCGACCGTGCCACGGCGACGTAGGTCTGGAGCCGCACTCCGTCCTCCGAAACGTGGACATGCTTCCGCAGACGAGGGATTCTTCCCAAAAGCTCGGTGGGATCGTTCCATTTCCCGGTATCGGTTGCGGCCCTTTCAACCATATCGTAGTACGGCCGGTAGGACGAGGCATCCCGGAAGCGGAGGCTTTGAAGCGAATCGAAAAAGGACTGCCGTGCGCCCTGCACCGCTGAGGCAAACTCGACCCAGCCAGCGCGGTCCTTGGCCGGATCCTGGTAAGGCAGGTACTCGCTGGGCGATCGAAACAGCGCCAAACGCCCTTCATCGACCATCGCAGTCAGGCGGCTGTCAAGCGTTCTCTGCAACGACATCGCCGTCTCCAAATCAGGTGCGCTCACGGTGGCCATCGTGACGGATGCGAGCGATTGGGAATGACTCACGCCGATCGCGTCCGCCGCCGCCAATGAATCCATGTCATCGGGGAAAAGCTGGAGCACCTGGTCCGCGAACTCAAAACGGCCGGCGAACGGTAAACTGAGCAGCCCCGCGACCAGGGCGATTCCGAAAGCGGCTCCGGGCTTCGCGCCAACGAACCGGAATAGACCCCATTGCGTGCCCCTCAGCAAGGTCTTCCCCGAATGGCTGTTCTTCGAGCCTAACGCCATCGCCAACGGAGGAAAGAGCAGGAAGGTGATCGCCAGAGTTACCGTCAGGCCCGAAGCCGTCAGCAGACCCAGCTGCATCAACCCTCGATTGTTGGTCACCAACAGCGCCAGGAATCCGAGGCACGTACTGGCGGTGCCGATTACGATCGGTGGGCCACAGTCGGCCATGGACTCACGAATCGCATCCTCGACGGAACTCTGCCCGAGAAACTGGCTGAAGCGGCCGGTTAGGTGCAATCCAACGTCCAAGCTGAGACCGATCACGATCGCCGCGAAGCCGATAGTAATGAAGTGAATCGGGTTGAACAAGAGCCGCGCAATGAGCAAGACTCCGACTTGCGCGATCATAAGCGGCACGAAACAAATGAGGGTCGTGCGCAGCCGGCCGAAGAAAATCCACAAAAGCGGCAGAAGCAGAACTGTCGCTGCCACGGTGATCAACTTCAGGTCCTCGAGCAGCACCGCGGTCGCCTCCGCTGTCATCGAGTGAACCCCGCTCAGGTAGTACTCGATCCCGTCCGCCTGCATTTCCGCCTTCAAGGCTGCTAGTGTCTCGTTTAACCTTCTGACGAAATCCCGCGCGTAGGCGGCATTTTGCGCCGAGCCACTCGGCTGCACGAAGATCAGGCGGGAGCCGCCGCTCAGAGCATCGAAGTAGGCACTCGACTCGTTGCGCTCGGTTTGGCCCACGCGAGGCCGCCGCAGCCCGAGCAGCGCATCGCGCACGTTGAGAAGGTCCTTTGCCACCTCGTCGTGCATCTCTGGGTCGTCAAGCGCGATCAGGCGCTTGCGTGTCCGCAGCAACGTACGGCGCATGCCCTTCTCGCTGAACGCAGAAGCGAAATCGTCAAACGCCTCAGAGTCGGAATTGAGAAGAGCGGCGCGCAGACGTGCGGCAGTTTCATCGCGGTCCGCGAGGTCCAGCGGCTTGATATCGACGTATTCGATGTCTTCCCAGGAGCGAAGGACGTTTGCCACCCGGTTAGTGAAACGGTTCAAAACACTCAGCGAAACATCGGAATGGCGCAGCTCGATGACCGCACGGTTCGCGTCGCCAAAAAGCTCCCGGCTTTGGCGGTAGGCCGTACCAAGGCGGTCTTCATAAGGAATGATCCGGGCGGCGTCCGAGTCCAGTTCGAGCCCTCGCAGAAAGAACGGCGCGGAAACAACAAAGAAAACGCTGACGGCCAGGATAGACTTACGGCGGCGAATACCGAAGTCCGCGAATCGGGCAAGTAACGGGGCTAGCGCGACCATAGCGACCTGACCCCGTGCACCGCGACAGAGCTACAAAGGATGAGAGACAGACTCATTGCAAGTTCCGCTAGCCATAGCTGGGACTCCCAGCTTACTTCAAAGGCGATTTATCGCGCACGTCCGCCTCAAGCCAAATGCGTCAATCCGAGCCGCCTGCGGAACTTCGCAGAAACTCTGCAATCTGCGAAACTGCCTCCTTGCTTTGCGGCACCGCAGTTAACATGTTCACGAAACCATGGCACATGCCGCGGTATCGCTTTGCCATCACCGGCACATCGGCTGCGGCTAACTGGCTTCCGTAGTCCTCGCCCTCGTCTCGCAGCGGATCGTACTCCGCCGTTATCAGCAGGCAGGGTGGCAGCCCGCGGAGCGATTCCGACCGGATCGGCGCCGCCAGCGCCATTCCTGATTCTGAACGGTGATTCAGGTACAAACTCCAGAAGGATTCCATGGTTGCTCGGCTCAGCAGGTAATCAAACTGATAGGAGTCGTGGTCCGGGAGATAGTCGGTCACTGGATAGATCAGAATCTGAGCGCAGAGCCGCAGAGCGTAGTCGCGGGCAAGGAGTGAAACCACGGCCGCCAAATTGCCTCCGGCGCTGTCTCCGCCGACGGCGATCCGCGAGGCGTCCACGTTGAGAGCAGCGGCGGCGGCGTGGGTGGCCTGGACAGCAGCCCAGCAGTCGAACACGGGTACCGGGAACTTATGTTCAGGCGCCAGGCGGTAGCCGACGGAAATCACTGTCCACCCAGACTCTTGCGCAATATGGGTGCAGAGCGAGTCGTGCGTTTCGATACTGCCCAAGGCCCAGCCTCCGCCGTGCAAATAGATCAGCGCGGGCTGGGGTCCGCCACCGGCGGGCCGATAGAGTCTGACGGGCATTCCGGCGAGTGTGAGGTCCCGGATTGAATCGACTGCAGCTCGCGGCCCGCCCAGCTCAACGAAGTTCGTGCGCATCGAACTTCGCCGGACCTGGAGGGGAAGTTGCCAGCTGGGCGGAGCTCCGGCTGGCGCAAGCCAGCGAAGGACATTGGTTACGGAGGGGGCTAGTGGCATGCTCAGTATCTCTCGGGGCCGGTGTCCGCACGATGCGGATCAAGAACTCGCTAGTTGGTCAAAGTCATGCCGCCGTCGACCACGATCTCGGCGCCGGTGATGCAGCGTGACTCGTCAGAGGCAAGGAAGAGCACCACGTAAGCAATGTCGCGAGGTGATTGAAAGCGGCCTTGCGGGATCTTCGCCACTGTTGCCGCCCGCACGACACTCGGCCGCAGTCCTGTATCGGCGGAATGATCTTCCATGATTCCCTGCAGCATGTCGGTATCAATCTGTCCAGGATGTACGGAATTGCAGCGAATTCCCATCGGCACACAATGCAGGGCGACGGACTTGGTGAACTGCCCAATGCCGGCTTTGCTGAACCCGTAGGCGGCGAGAAATGGGGTCGGTATGAGTCCCGCAACCGAGGAGATGTTGATGATCGATCCGCCGCCCGACTTCCGCATGAAGGGCACCCCTAGTTTGCAACCGAGGAAAACGCTTTCGCCATTGGTCGAGACAGTCTCCCGCCAGCTCTGCAGCAAGGCCCGCTCAGGGTCCTTGTGGCCAGGGAGGTTCGCCACGGCCGCGTTGTTGACCAGGATATCCAGGCGGCCTTGGGCCGATTGGATGGCCACGATCACATTCTGCCATCCTTCCTCGCTGGCCGCGTCGTGGGAGAGGAATGTTCCTCCGAGATCACCGGCTGTTTCGCGTCCGAGCTCGCTGTCGATGTCGGAAAGAAATACCGTGGCGCCTTCCTCGATCAAGAGTTTCGCTATGTCGCGGCCCAATCCTCGGGCGGCTCCCGTTACGAGTGCAACTTTCCCCTTTACCCTATTCATCGCTCTAGCACCGCTTTAGCATTGGCTGATCTGGGCACGCCGTTCTCCCTAGGAAGCGGCATCGTACAGATCGTAATCGCCGAGCGCTATCCTTGCCGTCTCCGCCTTGTAATCCTCGACAGTCCCCGGCCAATTGTTCGTTACGCGGTCGCCGGAGGTCTTGTACCAATTGCTGCATGCCGCGGCCCACGTGGTCCCGCCTAGCTTCTGCTGAAGCTCCCTGTTGAACCGGTTCATAGCGTCGGAGCGCAACTCCATCGTAGACCCCTTGTCCTCGTCCAAGAGACGAAGCGCTTCCATCACGTAGCCGAATTGGCATTCGAGCATAGCAATGATCGAGTTGTGAACGAGGTTGGTGTTCGGACCATACAGCAGAAAGAAATTCGGAAAACCGGCAACCGTAATACCCAGGTAGGCCGACGCACCGTCGCGCCACTCGCTGTGGAGCAACCGGCCGCCACGTCCGGCAATCTCGACCGGGGCGAGGAACGATGTGGCCTCAAAGCCTGTTGCATAAACGATCGCATCCAATTCGCGCAGGCGCCCATCAGAGGTCCTAACGCCGGAGGGCTCAATAGCGGTGATCCCCTCCGTCACCAGTCCGACGTTAGGCCGCATCATGGCGGGGTAAAAATCATCGGATAGGAGGACTCTCTTGCAGCCTAGGGGGTAGTCCGGCCACAACATCTCGCGCAGCGTTGGATCGACGACGTGCTGATTCAGGTGGGCACGTGCTATGGCAACCAACCTCTGCGCCGCGGGCGATCCCAGTGCAAGGGCAGTGTGGCGCCTTTCGTGCTCGAGGTACAACACCTCGCGGTCCGCTCTCAAAGCTTCGATGTCCATGGCGAAACGCCGTCGCTCCGCCCCTGCGTACGCCCTGTCATTCCGGGGCATGATGTAGCTTGCTGAGCGCTGAAACAGAGTGAGCAGGTCTGCCCTCTGTGCAGTTTCGGGGACGATTTGTACCGCACTAGCGCCGCTGCCGATGCAGCCCACGCGCTTGCCCCCCAGATCGACATCGTGCCGCCACCGAGCCGAGTGAAACGCCGTCCCGGTGAAGCGATCCCGCCCATCGATAGCGGGCATTTTCGGTCGGCTCAGCTGACCCGAAGCGGCGATGAAACTGCGGGCCGTCATTTGCTCGCCGGATGTTGTGTCAATGCGCCACACAGCTTGCGCTTCGTCCCAGTTCGCCGCCGTCACTTCTGTTTCGAAACGGATGTGCGGGGCGATCTCCCGCCGGCTTACGAACGACTCAATGTTCCGTAGGATTTCCGCTTGCGATGGGAAGACGCGGCTCCAGTTCGGCTGCCGGTCAAAGGAGTACCAGTAGAGATGAGACGGCACATCGCAGGCGCACCCGGGATAGGTGTTGTCGCGCCAAGTTCCGCCCACACGGTCCGCCTTTTCGAGGATTACGAATGAGTTCTCTCCCGCCATCTTGAGGCGAGCGGCCATACCAAGGCCTCCCAGACCGGCACCAAGAATTGCAATCTTAACCTGCATTTCTCATCGCTTGTTGGCCGAGGCACGCGGCAGGAGCGCCACTAATTCGTTCCGCTCGCTCGCCCGCCTTCCTCGAGTTCCTGCATGTTGTATCCGTAGCGCTCGTAGTAGAAGGCCCAGCGGTCACGAACGGCGGCGAGGTCGTCAGTTGAGGCTCTAGTTCTTGTCTGGTGACCCTGTGTCTCACTCAGGTACGCCCGCACGCCGGCTGCCGCTGGATCGAACTCGCCCAACTCCAGCTCATCGTAGATGCGGCGCAATGTCGGTTCCGTGTCCCGAACCAGATCCTCGTACCTGATTTCACACAGCCGGTTCGCCGGGAGTCGCTCCTTGGCTTGCAGCAAAGCACGGAACATACGCTCCCCTGTAGCCAGCACGTGCTCTTCGAGGTCGTCGTGGCGAGGAGTCTGGTAGCCGTGCTGGCGATGCATCGCGGTCCATAAACGGATGGTGCTTCGATAGACGGCGGCCGGGTGGCGTACGATGTGCAGAAAGCGCCCATCGGGAAATAGCTCTCGCAATATTGGAATTCGGAAGGTATGCAGCGGCGTTTTTAGGACAAGCCTTCCAGGCCGGGTCAGGGTTACTCCTTGCAGGAAGCGCCGCAATGTCGCCTTCCATTGCTCGCGATCCGCCGCCGGTAAGTTTTCCAACGTCTCCCAATCACGGTCATAAGGCCCATTCGGAAACGCGATCCAAAGGTAGGGTGAGCGAAGTCCAAGGTTGCAAAGGGCAAACTCCTCCTCCTGAGGCCGGTCCAAGCCAACCGGCACCGCGTCCATCGCTCGCTCCTCTGGAACGGTCCATTGAAAAATGCGTCTGCCCCAACGATGTGTAAGGACGCAGTGGTTAGGCAACATGCATTCGTAGGTGTCTGGGAAGCTATGCCGGGGGTCGCGTGCGAGGAGTTCGTGAAGCATCGTTGTTCCAGAGCGCCAATGCCCCACGATGAAAAGCGGCGCTGGTTTCAAATCGACCTTTTCGACCTGCGTGTCACCTGAATTATGCACTGCGGCGTGGACCTGAGGAGGGCTGAGCCGCAAGAGACCATTTGGGACCCCCGAAAACATGGGGTAAAAAGGTAGGCTGGCAAAGATCCCAGCTTCGCCAGCCAACCCCAAGGAGGTCACCCACATGGTTACCAGACGAAAACAGCATAGCTCCCAAAGGCCCGTCCAACAAGGCCCAGCCGTGACGGCCTCGCGGCCCAATAAAATCGGGGCTTCGACGCCTTACCACTTCCGCGGCAGGAAGCCGACTCCCTACGGCGGCTTGCTGCCGGTGGTCGGGAGGGCGCTGATCTGAGAGCCTGGCTATGCGCTATGCATAAAATTTTATGCACTAGCCGTAACGCACTGGAAACACGTCACTTCCGAGCGAGGTTTTGACGACGCGGATTCTGGGCGGGAAGGGAAACCGGACACGGAGAAGCCAAAAGACCAGTTGCCGAGCTACCACCTCACGACGACCGCCAACCCGCTACGAACGCAGCCACACTCGCAAAGTGAATCTGTGCATAATTCAGGTGACATAGAGCATCCGCTGTATCGATCCCAGCAGCGAAGTGACCGGACGAGTGAGGCTTGCCATGACGGAATAGTGCAGTTGGCGCGGCCCGACCGCAAAGCCATTTCGCCAGAGCGCACTGAGCCATCCGGTCAGACACATTCCTACAGCGAAATGCGGTGACCAGGTCCGTTTGGGTTGGGCTGCGGGTCCGATGTGTCCTCCCTCCGCGCTAGTCGAAGTACCCGGCGTTCTTGGCGTAGCCTATGATCCGGTGCATGAATTCGTAGCCCGTGTCGGGCATTTCAATCCCGCTGCCCTGCAAGGCCTGTTCGGTGTTGCTCGTATCGAAACTGAGATCGTATATCACGTAGCCGATGTGAGGCTTGATCATTTCGAGCGCTTTGCGGATGAGCAGCGGCGCGCTGTCGAGCCGCTCAGGCGGAATCAAGCGCAACGGCGGCGCGCCTGGCTCCAGCGCTTGCCTGAGCCGGAGTACGAGTTCTACATCGGGAGGACTTGACGACGTCAGATGGTAGGTGCGGCCAACCGAGTCAGGCTGGCGGAAAATCTCCCAGGCCGCACGCGCCACAAAGTCCACCGGGACAATCTGTATCACATCGCTGGGCCGGCCGGGGAAAACGGAAAGTATCCCGGATGCGACCAGCCGAAAAAACGGGTAGACCACGTTGAACGAGCTTGTCCGGCCCGTCTGGCTATCGCCCACGACGATGCTCGGACGAAAGATCATCGCCGGCAGACCTTCAGCAATTGCCTCGCGAACGAGAGACTCAGCAACGAACTTGCTTTCCTCGTAGAAGTTGGCCCAAGCGGGGTGAGGACAGGCCCCGTCCTCGGGAGCCCGCCACTGCTGCCGGCTGCCGGCCACAAAGGCTGTGCTGAAGTAGCCGAACCGCGCCAGGCGGCCATGACGGTGGAGATCCCAGGCCAGCTTGAGCGCACGCCGGGTTCCCTCGACATTGACGCGGAAGAGATCTTCTCGGCTGGCGCCCAGATCGGTGAGCGCTGCCAAGTGCAGAAACGACTCCACTTCACCGCGTAGACCGTCGAGCTGCTCCGGCAGCAGGCCAAAATCGCCAATGCCCAGGTTCCCGCCGATCACGCCAATTCGCCGGCCGACCTCATCGGCGACGCCCTCATCGCGGAGTGTGACGCGCAAACGTTCTTCCGGATCGGTTCCGGGGGATCGCCGTACGACCGTCAGAATCCGAGCCTCGCTTTCTTGGATAACCTCGCGGATCAGAACCCGCCCGAGCGCTCCGGTGCCTCCGGTAAGGAGCAACGTTCCGGCACCGCCCGCCCGCGATCCGCGATCCATCGCGGACACGTCTGGGCGGTCCCCCGCCGTGGCGCCGTCGCTGTGGCCATCCATGTCCATGATTGTTGTAAGACTGCTTGTTCTAAGAACGGTTCCCAGAAAAACCGTCCCCAGAACGATCGAGCGTGCGATCCAGACTATCCGTCTGGCTCATGACGGCAGGCCTGCGGCCGCCGGCCTGGCGCTTTCGCTCGCTGATTCCACGATCACCTCGTCATCCGGCGTAATCAGCCCGAGAATCCGCGCCGCGATCTGGGCCGTGCTCAGTCCGGCGGCGAACTCCATGCTAGGCAGCAGGACGCCGAATCCCTCTTCGATCGATATTTGAAGCTCCATCGCCATCAGCGAGTCCAGTCCTACCTCGGCAAGCGATCGGTTCACATCGAACTGGCCGGCCGGCAGGCGCAGAATCCTGGCCACCTGCTCGGCCAATAGTTGCGTTGCGGCTACAAGCCGTTCTTCGCGAGGCAACGCCAGGAGCGTTTCTTTGGCCCGACTAATCTGGCCGCCGCTCGCCCCTTCGTCTCCCGCCTCCCCGCGTACGTTGGCATAGAAGGGTTGAGCCCGCGCCGGCAATAGCTGCAGCGCTGTTTGCCAGATGTAATCGGCCGTGGAGACTTGCACCGCCTGGAACGAAATCAGCTCCTCCAAAGCATCGAGAGCTTCACCGGAGCTGATCGATCTCAACTGACTCAGCATGGCCTTTTTCAGCTCCTCCCTTCGGGCGATAATGCCGACGTCGTTAATGATGCCCCAGCCAACGGCGAGTCCGGGCAGATTCTGGCCCCGGCGCTGATGCGCCAATGCTTCGAGGTAAAGGTTGCCCGCGCAGTAGTTGCCTTGTCCTGGATTTCCGACCAATGCCGAACTTGACGAATACATCACAAAGAAGTCGAGCGGGCGCCCAAGGGTGAGGTGATGCAAATTCCAGGCTCCCAGCATTTTGGGGGAGACAACCCGATTCCACTGCTCGGTGTTCATATTTGTTACGAAGACATCTTCGAGAACCATCGCGGAATGGATCACGCCCCGTAGCGGAGGAAGTTCGTTGTCGATTTTCTCCATCACCCGCCGAAGGTCGCTTTCCTGGGCCACGTCGGCCCTCGCCACAACGACGTTCGCTCCCGCCGCCTCCATCTCGGCAACGCCGCTGCGCGCCTCCGCGCTGGAAGCTCCGCTGCGGCCCACGAGCACCACGTTTCGGGCGCCCTTTTTGACCAGCCATTTGGCCGTTGCCAGGCCGAAACCGCTAAGCCCACCCGTGATCAAGTAGGTCGCATTTTCGGCCACGTTCATTTCCGGCCGCTTGCGTGGCTGGATCGGCGCCTGTTCGGTTTCCATCGTGATCACGATTTTGCCGACATGCTTGGACTGCTGCATGTGCCGAAAAGCCTGCGACAGCCGCGAAGCGGGAAACGACCTGTGTACCAAAGGGTTGAGGACGCCCTGATCAATGAGCTCGGTGACTTGCCTAAATACCTCCGACGCTAGACCCGGACGGCCCGACATGATCTGGTCCGCATCGATAGCGAAGTAGGAGATGTTGTTGCGAAAAGGCCGCAGCCCGACCTTGCTGTTGGCGTAGAGGTCCCGCTTGCCAATCTCGAGAAATCGGCCAAAAGGCTTTAGCAGGGTCAGGCTCTTGTACATCAGTTCGCCGGCCAGCGAGTTCAAAACGATGTCGACACCTTGGCCGCCGGTAAGTTCGGTGATGCGCTGCGCGAAGCTCGAGCTGCGCGAATCCAGCACGTGGTCGGCGCCGAGCAACTCAAGGAACTCCCGTTTCTCGGCGGTACCGGCGGTCGCGAAGACCTCCGCGCCACGCCATTTGGCGATCTGGAGCGCCGCTAGCCCCACGCCGCCAGCAGCGCCGTGGATCAGAACCGACTCTCCTTGCTTCAATCGAGCCAGCTCGTCGAGTGCATAAAAGGAGGTGAGAAAAACCGAAGGGATGGTTGCCGCTTCGGTGAAACGAAGGCGGGCCGGCATCTTTGTCACCATCGCCTTCTCGGCAATGACGTGGGAGCCGAAGCACGAACGCGCGAAACCAAGGACTGCTTGCCCGGCCTCGAAGCCGGCTCCAGGGCCCGCCTCGACCACAACGCCGCTGAACTCCAATCCCAAAAGCGCCCCTCCGAAACCGTCTTCCACCGCCTCCTCGGGAAGCGCTCCGAGCGCCCACATCACATCGCGGAAGTTCAATCCAGCCGCCTCTACCTTCACCACGATTTGATCCGGCCCGGGCCGCGGAATTGGCACCTCCTGAAGGAAGAAGTTGTCAAGCGATCCTTGCGCGGAGAGCCCACAAGTGAACGGTACGTTCTGTCCGCAGCTATGCCCGGAGCCATGTCCGGAGCCATGCCCAGAGCCGTTCTGTAGCGCCGCTGGTGCCGTCGTCACCTCACGCAGAGCAACGCGCTGAATCCGATGCACGTACCGCGCGTCCTTGGAAAGCAGCACGGCGTTCTCATCACTTACCTGGCGCAACTCAGCGAGCAGCATTGGGTCGGTATCCGCCGCCTGGTCCCTTGGGTTGAGGTCGACCAGATGGCAGGCAATGTCGGGATACTCATTCGCCAGTACGCGGCCCAATCCCCACAGTGGAGCTTGCGGGGGATCAAGCTGTCCCTGACCGTCCGGGTGTGCGACGGCGCCCCGAGTCACCAACCAAATTCGAGGAGGACGGGACAATCCGATCTTCTGCATCGCTTGAAGGAAGGAGATGATGCTCAGGCAGCGGGTCTGTTGCACCGCCGCCAGATCCGCGGCGCTTTCGACCGGGCCCGGGTGCAGGCCTCGTAGGTGGATGACGTCGTCCCAGGGGCCTTCCAGATTCAGCGCCAGACACAGTTCCTCGAATCCTCGCGCGTTGGCGGGCGCCTGAAAGGTTTCGTCATCGACGCGGGAGAAACTCGGGGCCGGCTCGACTAGCACGACACGATGGCCATCCCGCCGCAGTTCGTCCGCGATCACCGAACTGCGGCCGTTGTCGTCGCCGGCCAAGATCAGCCACGATCGGCGGTCCTCTGTAGCAAGGCTATCCTCGACGATGGCCGCGTTCTGCTGCGCCGGTTTGCGAGCCAGGTATAGCGACTGCTCCGGTGGCAGATCCGCTTCGCCGTCGTTGAGCACCTCCACCTGGTCGAAGCCGCAAGCGGTCAGCAGCTTCGGCCATTCGTGCTCGTTCAGCACGGGAGAGGATGGACGCAGTCCGGTGTCCTCGAAGTTCCACCAGTCCTTCAGAAGCGCGAAAGTAAGATCTAGCGACGGCAGCTGTTGAACTTCCAGTAGAAACAGCAGGCCATTGGGGTTGAGCAAGCTGTTGACGTGCCCCAGCGTTTGTTCCAAATCGCTCGTAACGTGAAGCGCGTTCCCGGCCAGGACAATGTCGTAGCTCCGGAGGTTGAATCCCTGCTCCTGCGGTGGCTGGCCGATGTCGAGACGCGCGTAACGCATGAATCGGTATTTGTCGTACTTCCCTTCGGCTTGCGACAGGAAGAGCTCAGAGACATCTGTGAATACGTACTCGGTAATGTCCTCGGGAAGATACGGTAGGATGCGCGTGGTTAGGCCGCCCGTTCCGGCGCCGATATCAAGGATTCGCAGCTTCCTATTCGAGGGCCATCCCTGAACAATCTCCTTGACCGCCTCCACGGTGACTGCGTTGTGAAATGCGCACGCGGGGCTGGACTCGTAGAGATGTTCTAGTCCGGAAATGCTAAAGACCGTCAAGGGGTCGAGCTTGCCCGTAAGAATGTCGGCTAAATGTTCGCCACATCGGCCCAGCAGCATCAGCTCGGCCAATCGCTCCGGATGATCCCCGATCAGTTGCCGCCAAAGCTGATTCAGCGCAAGTTGAGACTTGAGGTCGGCCGTCCCTTGCCCGTTCGCAGAGCTGGCCCTGAGTCCCTCTTCCTCGAGAAAGCGAGTGTAGCGCTGCACCAAGCGCTCGTAAAGCGGCAAAACATCCTGGCTGGGTTGTCCGTTGCCCGATCCTAACTGCCGCATTGCGGCGGCAATGAAACCGGCGGTGAGCTGCCCCCTTCTCCGCCGATAATCCCGATTCTTTTCGCCACGGCCGTGCGCAATCTTTAGCTCAGGAATCTTGGCTGCCAATCGATTGCCCAGGTCCGCCGGACTTGGCAGTGGCGAGTTCACATAGGCCGCCGGCAACACCGCGCCCGGGTCAAGACACGCTTTCACCTCGTATAGAGTTCCCGCTGGCTGGCGCTCCCGGCCTAGTTGCTGGGAGCGGAAGCCTTCGATTTCCGTCAACACCCGGCCATCGCCGTCGAGCAGGTCAAGGTCACAGACCATCGACTTCCCGCTCTTCCTCCGCAGGCGCGCGTGGCAGTAGCGAACACGGGCCGGATCGTCGTAGAAACGCAGCCGGCCGATCTGAACCGGCAAGTAGGCGGGCAGTCTGCGGCCGGCCATCTCGGCGACCACCGGACCCAACATAACGTGGAAACAGGTATCGAGCAGCGCTGGGTGGATGTGGTAGCGGCTAGCTTCTTGCTGCAGGGAATCCGGCGCCGAGACGATTCCGAAAGCCTCGTTGTCTCCGGTCCACAGTTCTTCAAGGCCCTGGAACTTCGGCCCGAACTCGAGGCCCGCCGCCCGCGCCATCTCATACACGTCGCCTTTGGGGACAACCCGTGTGATTCGCTCCCGCAGCTCGCTCATCGATCGCACTTCCGGCTCTTCGCTCGCTGGAAGCGCACCCAGTCTGCCCGTCACGTTGGTGGACCAAGCGCTGTCGTCAGTTCCCGGCCGGCTGGTAATCCGAAAGGTTCCGTCTTCCCGTGCGAGAGAAAACTGCAGTAAAGGCGGGCGATCTTCGGGAATCACAAGTGCCCTGAGAATCGCCAGATCCTCTATCTCGACCACCCCGCTCTCCACGGTCCGTTTCGCCGCCGCCAGCGCCATTTCCACATACGCCGCCGCCGGAAATACGACGGAGCCGCGCACCTGGTGATCGTTAAGAAAATCTGCGTGAGGCGTGTCGAGTTGGTGAGTCCAGCGCGCGTCGGCGGCATCGGAGCGGTAGCCCAACAGCGGGTGGTCCATCGATTCGTGCCGCTGCTCGAACCAGTGGCGGCTGCGATCCCATGGATACGACGGAAGCGGGACGAATCTGCCCGCCTCCGGAAAGTAGGTCTTGAGGTTGACATCGCCACCCAGCGCGTAACAGCGTCCGGCCGCCGACCATAGGCCGGCTTGCTCCGGCTCCTCGCGCCGCAGCGTGCCCACGGCTACGGAATTGCTGTTCTTAGCCTTGGCGCAGTCGACAACATATGTGGTGAGTACTGGATGTGGTCCAACCTCCAGGAATATCTTGTAGCCCTCGTCCATCAACCGACTGATCGCGTCATGAAAGCGAACCGGCTTGCGCACGTTGTTCCACCAGTAAGTAGCGTCGAGTTCGCCGGCTTGAACGTGGTCTCCGTTTACGGTGGATACGAACGGAATAACCGGCTCGCGGGACTGCAAGCCTCGAAGCGCCTTCAGCAGCGGCCCGCGCACGGCATCCATAGCCGGGCTGTGAAAGGGATAGTCCAGCCGCAGCATCCTGAAGAAAACATTGTGGGGCTGCAGCGACTCTCCGAATGCCTCGAGAGAGGCCGGGTCGCCGGATATCGTGACCGAGTTCGGACTGTTGATCCCGGCCAAGCTGATGTCGTCGTATTGGCGGATAGCAGATTCGACGTCTGCGGCCGGAAGTCCCACGGCGGCCATCTTCCCTTGCCCGGCGGTCGGTCCCTGCACACGGCTCCGCTCGTAGATGACGCGCACCGCATCCTCCAACGAAAGGGCGCCGGAAGCGTAGGCGGCGGCCACCTCGCCTACGCTATGACCCACTGCGGCGCCTGGATGCACACCGCGCGCTTTCAAGCAGTCGAGGAGGCCGGCTTGAACGGCAAGAAGTGCCGGTTGCGCGTATTCTGTCTTCTCCATGCGGGAATCCCGCTGGGACGAACGAAGCTCGTCGATGATCGACCAACCTGCCAACGGTTTGAAGATCTGATCGATCCTCTCCAAGCAAGCCCGAAACGTGTCGTCGTGCTCCAGTAGCTCCCGGCCCATCCCCCACCATTGCGGCCCGTTGCCGGAGAAGACGAATACGACGGGTGCATTATCGTCGACCGTATCGGCCCTGACTAACTGTTCGGCGATGTCGTCGGCGACGAACGCTTCAAGACTGCGGGCCATGGCGTCGTGGGTTTCGCCGAAGACGAATAACCGATGATCCATTGCCGTTCGTCGAAGCGCTGACGAGTAGCAGATGTCATACAACGGTGGCGGGTCCGGGGCGCGAAGCAGGCCCCCATACTTCTCGGCCAATCGAGTCAGGCTGTTTTCGCTGCGAGCGGAAATGACCAGAGGCAGCGTCTGCTTGGTCTCTTGCATAGCCACGGTCGCCCCCGCGGACCGGCTACGATCGAATTCCTGCAGTATGGCGTGGGCGTTCGCTCCGCCGAAGCCGAACGAGTTCGCGCCCATCACAAGCGGTTTCGAGTTGGCGGGCAGAGGTGTCAAGCGATCGACGACGCGCAAATTGAAATAGTCGAAAGGAATGCTAGGGTTGGGTTTATTGAAGTGCAGGTTCCCGGGGATTTCGCGATGATTCAAGGCCAAAGCGACCTTGATGAGCCCCGCCATGCCCGATGCTGCCTCGAGGTGGCCGATGTTAGATTTGATCGAACCGATCAGACACGGCTTTTCGGGGTCTCGGTGCCGCGCGAGGAATTTTCCGATCGCGGTGCATTCCACGGGATCTCCGGCGGGCGTACCGGTGCCGTGGGCTTCGATGTATGTGATGTCGGCGGGATCGACCTCGGCCTGCTCGTAGACTTCCCTTAGCAGAGCCTCCTGCGCCTCTGCACTGGGCAGGAAAATCCCTTGCGTTCGCCCGTCTGAATTCGAGGCCGTGGCCAGGATCGTGGCGTAAATCGGATTTCCGTCAGCCAGCGCGCGCGACAGCGGTTTGAGCACCAGGACGCCTCCGCCCTCGGACCGGACATAGCCGTCAGCGGCGGCATCAAACGAGAAACAGCGGTTGCTGGGAGAGAGCATACCCGCTTTGCAGAAGCCGATCGTCGTCTCGGGCTGCAGCAGGATGCCGATGCCGCCAGCCAGGCACATCGAGGATTCGCCGCTCCACAAACTTCTGCAAGCTTGGTGGAAGGCGACCATCGACGAGGAGCAGGCCGTGTCGACTGCCATGCTTGGGCCGCGCCAGTCGAAGAAATAGGAAAGCCGGTTGGCCGCGATGCTGCCCGCGCTCCCGACGCCAGAGTAGGCGTTGAGCGTCTTGGAATGATCGTACTGTATATGGCCGTAGTCGCTTCCCGACAATCCGATGAACACGCCGGTGCGAGAGCCCTTCAGCTCATCCACGCGCTGCCCAGCGTCTTCAAGCGCTTCCCACGCCATTTCCAACAAGATGCGCTGCTGCGGATCAATCCGGCTGGCCTCCCGCGGCGCAACTCCGAAGAACTGGGCATCAAAAAGGTCGATGCCCTCAAGATAGCCGCCCTCTTGTATGTAATACTTTCCAGGCCGCTTGGAGTCGGAGTGATAGAAGGCATCCACGTCCCAGCGATCCTTGGGCATCGGTTGGATGGCGTCAACACCCTGGCAGAGTAAACTCCACAATTCGTCAGGCGTGTTCGCGCCACCCGGCAAGCGACAACCTATCCCTACGATTGCGATCTGTTCCAGCGAATCTATTGCCATCGTCGTTCCTTCCACGGGAAAGCCCCGACTGCGGATTATGGCACAGGTTGCCCAGTTCAGGCAGCCAGCAACTCAGATACATCTCCCCTCAGCGCGCGCCATCCGAGGAGCGGAGCGGGGTCAGTTTGTGTGGGGATCGATACGTTGCGGCCAAGTGCAAATGCGGGCGTTACTCTACAACAAGCTGTTGTTAGCCACACTAGTCACGCTAGCACGTTGTCCGTCGGCAATGCTCGCCGTTCATCGCCCGACTGGTCCAGGCGATATCCGGTTTGCGGGGCGAGCTCCCAAGCGTATCAGGCCTAACCAACAGCGGGCGCCACGAAGTTGCGTTCGTCCTTCGTTTACGACAAACTGCGTATTCGCGGTCAGCATCTGATCCAAGAAAGGTCCGTGACCTTCGGCGGGCCGCGATCCCGGTCAAATGAAGGCCGTCATGTTCAGACGCACGGCCCCGATCGCGGCTCTCGCCGCCTCGGCGATTTCGGGCATGGTTCTTGGTGCGACTGGCGGCTGCGGCGGGATTCGTGCTCGCGGTTCATGGGATCTCGAGAAGAATCGAGAGCGCAACGGCTGTCTCGCGACAAGTCAGAAGACGCGCTAACTGTTTGACCTCCCGCCAGTCAAGTGGTACTTTGAGTGCTACATCATGATTCCCAAGCAACTCGCCGCCACCGTACTTTCCGCCGTAAACGTCGACCGCCTCGTTGAAACGGCGATGGCGCTCGTCGAGGTGCCGAGCCCGACATGCAAGGCCCGCGAGGTGGCCGACCGGCTGGCTGAGATCCTCCAAGCTGACGGCTTTGCGGTGGAACGTCCCGAAGCCGACTGGCCGGAAGCTCCTGCCGTCGTGGCTCGCTTGGACAGCGGCCGTCCCGGGCGCACCTTGCAGTTCAACGGTCATCTCGACACGGTTCACCTGCCGTTCGTGGCGCCCCGAAAAGGGCACGGAAATCTGTACGGCTCGGGCATATCCGACATGAAGGGTGGTGTGGCTGCGGCCGTCGAAGCGGTCCGCGTGCTCAAGGAGACTGGGACACTTCAGGGCGGGGGGGTCCTGTTGACCGCGCACGAACACCACGAAGGCCCTTGGGGCGACAAACGGCAGGTGCGCGCGTTGATCCGCGACGGTTGTGTCGGTGACGCCGTGTTGCTGCCCGAGTACTGTGCGTCGCCTCTTCCGATTTCCGGCCGCGGGCTAGCGATCTTCCAAGCCTGGATTCGCCGTGACGGTGAGGCGGTACACGAGGTGTTGCGCCCACTGGACCAGCCCCTCGTCGTTCCGGCCGGCGCGGAGCTGATCGTTCGCCTGAAAGAACTGCATGAACAGGTATCCGCCAACTCCGACCCCGATGTCGGTCATGATTCGGTTTTCGTGGGACAGATCCAGTCGGGCGAGATCTACAATCAGTCTCCGGCGGAGTGCTTTATTCAGGGCACGCGGCGCTGGATCACACCGGGCCAGACTGAGGCGGTCGAGGCGCAATTCCGGGAACTTGTCCAAGCCCATGCCGAACGCACCGGCACCCAAATCGAACTCGATTACGCCTTGCAGGGCGACGCGTTTCGAATCGCTCCCGACGAACCGGCGATCGAAGCATTACAGGCGGCCCTTGAAATCACGGCCGGAAAACGCCTGCCGCTCGGACCGAAGCCGTTCCTCGATGACGGCAACTGGTTCTGTTCGCTCGCAGGCATCCCCGCCCTCACCCACGGCCCCAACGCCACTGGCGCGCATACCGTCCACGAATGCTGTCCGGTGAGCGAGCTGGTGCGTATCGCGCAGGTCTACGCACTGACGGCGCTGGCGTACTGCCCCGGAGAGTAGTCTTGGGCCGAAGAAGAGATGCGGGGCTGCGAGTACTTGAAGAGATGCAGGCGATCTTGGGCCGTTTCTGGGCGCGCGGGGATGCCTGGAAGGCCAGCGGCAGCGCAGCCGCGAGAAGTTGTCGTCTGGTGGGCATAAAATTCGAAGGAGGCCTCACCCGCCGCCCCAAGTATAGCTTTGGCGGGAGAGCCGGCGAGCACAGCGGGTTAACGACAAAACGAGGACTTCCAAGGTACCCCGCGATAGTCTCGTCCCAGGCGCGATTCAACATCACACGAGCCGTTGCAGGAGCAGGAGGCTAGCGAGGCCCGTGAGCGACGTACTCGATTTCATCACGGTATAGGACTTCAGTGTGTCTGGGACACTCATTCCGCAGTATTCCTTGACCATCCAGAATCCCGAGTCATTGACGTGGGAGGTGAACGATCTGCCGATTGCCACCGCCATGACCATCAAGGCGGGATCGATCTGGGGAAACGACACCGTCAGAGGAGCCACGAGCCCGCCGGCAGTAACGATCGAGGCAACCCCTGACCCGATGATCAGGCGCAAGGTTGCACCGACCAGAAACGCCAGCAGAAGCGGAGAGATCTGAGCCTGCAAGAGAAACTGTGCAAAGTAAGGCCCCGCTCCGCAGTCCACAATGACCTGCTTGTAGGAACCCGCGCAACCGGAGATCCATTGGTATAGCGACGACTCCACCGAAGCTGAACCCGCCACCGAGGTGCCAATACTAATCAGGACGACGGGCAACAAGACGACTCCGAGGACCGCGCGGAACGTTGGGGAGCGAACCGGCGTCTGCGGTTTCGCGACCAGCGTTGTGAAGCTTTCCGGCACCGGCACGAAGATGCGCCTGCCGATCCATCCTCCATAGAGGATGCCGCCCACGACGCTCATCGGCACAGAGAGAATCAGCCCATAGAGGATCACTTTCCCCAGGTCAGCCCCCCAGAAGCTCTGCCACGGCGGCCGGGCCCGGTGAGGGAGGAACGAGACCAAACGTAGCGGTGAGGCCGGAGAGGAGAGGCAGTGCATAGAGAAGAACAGACTTCTTCGTTTCGCGGCTCAGGCTCAACACCAGGGGAATCAGAGCCAAGAACGCCGCATCATAGAAAACCGGGATTGCAATCAGGTAGGCGGCGACAAGAAAGGCCCAAGGTATTTTCTCCGCCCAAAGGCCTTGATCAGCGCGGTGGCCATAACCTTGCCGCCGCCGGAAACTTCGATCATTCGACCCAGGATCATTCCACCGCCGACCAAGAGGCTGATGGAGCCGAGCAGGTTGCCCATCCCTTTCTGAAAAGGAACTGACGATGGCGAGCGGCTCCATGCCGGTGGCCAACCCGAGCACTACGCCCGCCGCCAGCAGCGCGAAAGATCGCGTGCGCCTTGAAGCGAAGGATCAGCACCATCAAGACAGCGATGGAAAGCAGTATGGCAATCAAAAGTGTCGGGCCGGCCATGTGATTGCTAAGCGCCGATTGCGAGTAGCCGGGTCAGACTGCCAATGTCCTGCAACGTTTCGATGCTATAAACCGCCTCGGCGATCTGCACCTCCCGTCCAGCGGTCAGCACGTCCGCGGTCAGCCTGGCAAACTTCTGCTGCAGGGCCTCGCGGCTGAGAGGGTCCGGCGGAGAGCCCTTGGGGTTTGTGACATCGCGGCTGTGCAGGGCGCCCGATTTGGTTTCAACTTCGAGGATGGAGCGGTAGAGGTCTGGATAGGTCTCGTCCAGTTGCGCGTCGCCAACCACCTGAATGTTTTCCGAAAGATTCTTGATGCCAGGATCAACCGAGCGCTGATCGTGCAGGATGTCATAGAAATCAATGTGGCCTTTGTAGGCGCCGACGGCCAGCACGTATTGCGCGCAGTGGCTCCGCAACGCATTGTCATCGATGATTTTGAACCCGGACTCAGGGAAGCGCAGAGTCATGCGAGCAAGGTCGGAGCCGGCCAGACCTTCGGACTGAAGGATGTCGAGCAACCCGTCCAGGCCGGGATGCGTGAACGCGCAGCAAGCGTACTGCTTGACATACATTTCCATCAGCTTCCACTGCTTGCCGAGATCCCGGAAAAGTTCGCTCTCATCCCATTGCCCCGTGAAGGCTTCTCCTAGGGGGTACTTCCCTTCGAAGATTGTGGGCGGCCCGCCAAAGCCGCAGGCCGCAGGCGGCGAGATGCGCGCTTCGAACCCCGTGAAAAGACCCCAGCCCCATGTTTTAGGGGCGCGAATGTTCGGTCGGATCGTCCACCCAAGAGAGCAAGCCCGAAGCCTATGTGCCGGCCAGACCAAAGGCGTGCCGCAGAGCTGCTCCCTTCAACCCGAACAAGTGCGCGGCGGCAGCCATTGACCCGAACGTGCCCGCCACGCAAGTGGGGTGAAATCCCCGCGCATAAAGCGCCGGAGCACCAAGAGCGTAGCTGACGCGGCAGGAGACGTCGGTCCCGAGCACGATTGCGGCAAGCACGTCTCGTCCGGGTGAGTGCAAGCGCTCGCCGGCCGCAAGCGCGGCCGGCATGATCACGGCAATCGCGTGCATGATGGCGCCGGGATGATGAGGCTCGATATCGCAGTAATAGCCGAGCGTTCCGTTGATCAACGCCGCTGTATTGCAGTCGCTTCTCAGGGACGTGCCGAAAATCTGAGCCTCGGGTTTTCCTCCCAGCTCTCCCACCCAGCGCTTCAACACAGCCGCGATGTCAAAACGGGACGAGGTCGCGCCCAGCAGTGCGCCGAGGCCATCGTGGACCAACTCTTTGGCGCGAGCGACAACAGGGTAGGGAAGCTGGTCGAATTGGAAGTTTTCCACGAACTCACAGAATCGATCGGTAGCGGCGGAGGGGGGAGAGGTCATGGTTAGGCTAAGAGTTCTCAGGAAAACCCGCGGGTCGGTTCGGGCTTGCGCTACGGGTTCCGTTTCGGGTACGCGACGGAAAGTGGCGTGCCCGGTGATAATCGCGCACTGGCTACGTAGGTGTCAAGGTGTCGAGGGTGGAGATCAATAGGGTGGAGATCAATGCGGAACCCGCTCACCTGGGATACGACGAGAAAGCCTGCACTCCAGTGTGCTCTTCGCATCACTTGGCAGGAAATCTCTCGGGCGATAGGGCGGCGATCGGGAGATCGGTTTCCCCAGTGGTAATCAGATCAGCCATGATCTTGCCGGTTGCCGGACCCAGCACGATGCCTTTCTTGAAATGCCCGGCAGCGACGAAAATACTTCGATATCCCGGTACAGCGCCGACCACGGGCTTCGAATCCTCGCAGTAAGGACGGAACCCGGACCACGAGCAGGCCGTCGGACGTTCCGCGAGCATCGGGAAAAGTTAATTCATTTCGGCGCGGACGGTATCAACAGCGGCCGGATACTCCCGACGCTCGAATCCCACATCGTCAGCCGTCCCCCCTCCTCCGACATACTCGCCGGCCAGCCGCCAATGGAGAAAGTTCGCCGCCGCGATATCCCTTTTCGGCGGCGCTTTGAGAGGACCCACTGCCACACATGTTCCTCGGATCGGCTTGATCGGAGGTTCCCAGCCAAGAACGCGCGTGACCAAGGGAGTCCACGAGCCACACGCGATCACCACTTTGCCTGCGGTGATCGCCCCACGGCTGGTTTCGACCCTCGGGCCGGGGCGTGAAACTTCCGCGTGCAAGCAAAATCGCACATTTTGCGATTTCAGGTAACGGAAGAGAGCGAGCCCGAGTTTCACAGGGTGGAGATGCCCATCTTCGGGATAGAACAGCGCCGCCAGCGGTTTGAAGCTAAGGGCCGGCTCGATAACTTGGGCCTGGTCGCCGCTGACTTGCTCCACGCGAAAACCGTCGTTTCGTGTGAGCTCTGCGCGTTGTGCCGCGTCCTCAATCTGCTGCTCGTCATAGAGTAGCTGCAACAGTCCGCAGCGTTCGAAACCAAACTCGAAGCGGGAAGCGAGCTGGTCGTACAAATCGCTGCTGGCACGGGCGATTCCCGGCACGGCTTCGAACTCGGCTGCGCGTTGCGCAAACCAGAGGCCACCGGAGTTGGCTCCGCTGGCTTCGGCAAGCGCGGTGGAGCGGTCCACGACGCAGATATTCGCGACTCCTGCCTCCGTGAGATAGTAGGCCGTCAGAAGGCCGATCATCCCAGCTCCCACGATCACGACGTCCGCCGATTCAGGCAGAGGGTCAGAGTGGCCAAGCAGCGCGCGGTCCTCGTGGGAGACGGTCTGGAACCAGATGGAGTCTTGCATGGGGTGAAGTGCCGTGCGTCTGCGAGACGGACGTTGATCTCAGGCTACGGCGCAAGTAGTCGAAGAAGTCAAGGATATAGGAATTGTGTACCATGGTGGCGGATTCCCTTAGTGCTAACTTCCCTGTGGCGGTATGGGAGCATGTGGCGACATGGGAGTAAGAAGGAGCCAAGTGCGGACGGACAGCTCTGAAATCACGCGCGCTCTCCTTGTCCTCGCTGCCGTGGTAGTGGGCACGTGTTCCCCGTCATCTCTTACGGCTGCGGAGCCAGCAGCCCTACCCCCGCCCGCCGATCGCCAGGTCGGTTACGCGCGGGATGTTGAGCCGATCCTCCGTTCTCGTTGCTACATCTGTCATGGCGAGCAAACGCAGCAGAATGGTTTGCGGCTGGACCGGCGGGATGCAGCGTTGCGCGGCGGATATTCGGGCGCGGTCATCGAGCCTGGACAAAGCGCCCAGAGCAAACTGATTCATCGGGTCGCCGGAGTGAAGGGCGAGATGGTCATGCCGCCGGCCGGAGAGCGGCTGACACGGGCGCAGATTGGACTACTACGCACTTGGATCGACGGAGGCGCACGTTGGGGCCCAGAGGACTCACCGAGCTTTGAGCGGCCGCAGGTGAAACCAAAGTCGCGCCATTGGGCATTCCAGCCCGTTCGAAGGCCTCAGCCGCCCCCGATCCGAAACGCTGCCAAGGTCAAGAATCCCCTCGACGCTTTTGTCCTGGCACGTCTTGAGAAGGAAGGCATCGGCCGTCTCCTGAAGCCGAGACAGCGACGCTGATTCGGCGGGTGCATCTGGACTTGATCGGACTCCCACCCACCCCGAGACAGGTCGCAAGCTTTCTCGCCAACGATCGCCCCGACGCTTATGAACGGCTCGTGGATGAACTCTTGGACTCCGAGCACTTCGGCGAAAAGTGGGCGAAACACTGGCTCGACCTTGCTCGTTATGCCGACAGCGACGGCTACGAAGTGGATTGAGTCCGCCCGCACACCTGGGGTATCGGGACTGGGTGATTGAAGCGCTGAACGCCGACATGCCGTTCGACCAGTTCACAGTGGAGCAGGTCGCGGGCGATCTCCTGCACGATGCCACGATTGATCAAAAGGTGGCTACCGGTTTTCACCGCAACACTCTCACGAACCGAGAAGGCGGCACGAAGGCTGACCAGTTTCGCTTTGAACAAATCGTGGACCGAACCAACACCATCGGGACGGTCTGGCTGGCTCTGACAGCCGGCTGCGCGCAGTGTCACGATCACAAGTACGATCCGCTGACACAGAAGGAATATTACGAGCTTTTCGCGTTTTTCGACACTTCGATGGAAGTCAACATCGATGCCCCTCTGGCGGGAAAAATGGGCTCGTATCTACAGTCGAGATCGGAGTATCTGAGCGAACGCGACGAGTTGCTTCGTCAATACGGAATTCCTGAGCTGATGGCTCCTTGGGAAAAGAGGCTTCGCTATACAGCCCGGCATCCAGGCGAGTCGGCCGGTTGGGACATCCACTACGAACGAATGCTCGTCGAGGTCGACAACGGGAGAAAGATCCTCGCTAAAACCGTCGACAACTGCAATTTCAGCGAACAGTTTTCTTTCGTGCGGTTCTTTCTCGCTAACTATGAGGAGGATGTCGCTCAGGCAGAGGACGATGTCACTAAGGCGGATTCAGAGGAGCTCAAACTAGGGGAGGCCAAGGAAAAACTCGCGAGGCTGGACTCTTCCTATCCCACCCTGAGCCAAGCCCAGATCATCGTCGAAGATCCGGACCCGCCGGGGAGTCATATCCACATTCGAGGGGACTACTATCAGCCCGGGATCGAAGTGCAACCCGCGACGCCGGCGTTTCTGCACTCGATGCCTGAATCTGGCGCGTCCGGCCGTCTCGCGCTAGCCCGCTGGCTGGTTTCCCCGGAGAACCCGCTCACCTCGCGCGTGATGGTGAACCGCCTTTGGCAGGAGCTTTTCGGCCGCGGGATCGTGTTTACATCGGAAGATTTCGGCACGCAGGGTGAAAAGCCCGGCCATCCTGAACTGCTCGACTGGTTAGCCACCGAATTCGTCGAGCAAGGGTGGAGCATGAAGCAGATGGTCAGGCTCATGGTCCTGTCGGCGACGTATCGGCAGTCGTCCGATGTCGGGGAGGAACTGCTCGATCGAGACCCGGATAACATCCTGCTGGCGCGGCAGGTGAGGCTGCGTTTGCCGGCGGAGTTGGTTCGCGACGTGACCCTTGCCGCTAGCGGGCTTTTGAACTCCGCGATCGGAGGAGCGAGTATCAGTCCGCCACAACCCGAGGGCTTGGCTGAGCTGGGACACACGGCGCAGTTCCACCAAAGCAGCGGCAAGGACCTCTACCGCCGGGGACTTTATGTGCATTTCCAGCGAACTGTGCCGAACCCGTTCTTGATGAACTTCGATGCTCCGAACACCCTGCAGAGCGTTTGCCGGCGCGAACGCTCCAATACACCGCTGCAAGCCTTGAATCTGCTCAACGATCCGGTGTTTTTCGGGGCCGCACAGGGCCTGGCGGCCAGGGTTCTGCTCGATGGCGTCAAAGCTTTCGAGGAACGGCTCGACCACGCTTACCAGCTATGTCTCTCCAGGACCCCAAGCCGAACCGAAGCCGAGAACATGCGACGCTATTATCAACGGCAAATGCAAATGCTCGAGGCCGATACGACGGCCGCGGAAACTCTTTTTCCGATCGAGGGCATCGGCTCGAATCAGGCGGAGGCGGCGGCCTGGACCGGAATCGCCAGCGTCTTGCTGAACCTGGACGAGTTTATTACTAGAGAGTGAAGGGAAGAGCAACAACAACTAGCGTAGGACAAGCGGATTGCGGACATGAACTTTTCTGATCTTCATCGCACGCAAACACGCCGCCATTTCTTCCAGCAAGTCGCTGGCGGAATCGAGACCGCCGCGCTCGCGAGTCTGCTCGCTCTTGAAGGCCGGACGGCAGAACCGCCGCTCACCGAGATCAATCCCCTCGCGCCTAAGCAGCCTCATTTTGCGCCAAAGGCGAAGAACGTCATTTTCCTCTTCATGGCCGGTGCGCCCAGCCAGATTGACCTGTTTGACCCCAAGCCGGCGCTTCAAAAGTGGCACGGCCAGCCGCTGCCCGCCTCCATGACGAAGGACATGAAAATGGCCTTCATCAAGCCCACGGCTAAGGTCATGGCAAGTCCACGAAAGTTCGCCCCAAGCGGACAAAGCGGCATCGAGATCTCAGACTGGCTTCCCCATACGCGAACCGTGGCCGACGAGATTTGCTTGGTGCGGTCGATGTACAGCGAAGCCTTCAACCACCATCCCGGCCAATCCCTGTTGATGAGCGGGCACACTCAGCTTGGCCGCCCGACGGTCGGCTCCTGGGTCGGTTATGGGCTCGGCAGCGAGTCGCGGAACCTGCCGGGATTCGTCGTTCTTAGCTCGGGAGTGGGGACGAGCGGCGGTTCAAGCAACTGGTCAAGTGGTTTTCTCTCGTCTACGTACCAGGGCGTGAACTTCCGCAGCTCCGGGGACCCGATCCTTTACCTTTACCTTTCCAGTCCCCCCGGCCTGAGCCGTGAGATGCAACGGGCACGGCTTGACGCCATGCGGAGTCTGAATCAAGAGCGCTACCAGAAAACCGGTGAAGCCGAGATCGCATCGAGAATCGCCTCGTACGAGTTGGCGTTCCGTATGCAGGCATCCGCGCCGGAGCTATTGGACTTTTCCGGCGAGCCGGAAAACATCAAGGAAATGTACGGAGTTGACCGCGAACCGACTCATTCCTATGCCGTCAATTGCCTGTTGGCGCGGCGAATGGTCGAGCGCGGAGTCCGTTTCGTCATCCTGGCGCATTCCACCTGGGATGACCACGTCGAGCTCAATAAGGGACTCAAGAAAAACTGTGACATCACCGACCAACCGGCGGCGGCTCTGCTCAAGGACTTGAAGCAGCGCGGCCTGCTCGACAGCACTCTCGTTGTTTGGGGAGGAGAGTTCGGGCGCACGCCACTGGCTGAGATGCGACGGCCCGAAGACGAAGACTACACCGGCAGAGACCATCACCCCAACGGGTTCAGTATGTGGCTGGCCGGCGGCGGTATCCGTGGGGGCCAGGTGATCGGGGCCACAGACGAGTTAGGTTTGACGGTCGCCAAGGAAAAAGTGCATGTTCACGACCTACAGGCGACCCTCCTGCACTGTTTAGGACTGGACCACAAGCGCCTCACTTACCACTATCTGGGCCGAGACTTCCGGCTTACCGACGTTGCGGGAAACGTCGTCCAGAAGATGCTTTCCTGAGGTGCCCTCGGGGCTTCACATCGGCCGAAAGCGTTGTTCGAGGGTCAGAGGGCAGCGCGAATCCCTCGATTGGCAGAAAACCTCACACGCTAGATTCCTGCGCGTGCTGTACAATGGCCGGCTGGCTCAAGAGAACATCCACGTGGAGGGCGGCACCCGAGCCCGCATGCCGATCGATGAGGCAGCGCTCAACCCACTCGCGGCCGCAAGGAGGCCACAGCCCCGTTGCGTATCGAAACATCTACCGGCGACCCCTCCGCAGCATTGTGGGACGTTAGCTCGTGTTCGATTTGAGGACGACGATACTCTCTTAAATACCTACTAACAACAAAACCAAGGGGACATTTTCGTTGGGCTGCGGCACTTGAGTGAGAAGCGTTTGACTCAGTGAAGGTGGTATGCTGATTATCCTGATTCAGGGCTCTGGAGAAGCACACAAATGGTGACTACTGTCGCATTGCTGGGCGCTGGCGGGGAAATGGGTCTGCGCCTGACCCGAAATCTCAAGAAATCAGCCTACGAGGTCCGCCACGTCGAGATCAGTGAGCGCGGCCGAGCCGACCTCGCGGCGCTTGGAGAGGAAGCCGTCTCTGTCGAAACAGCGCTGGAGAACGCCAACGTTGTGATCCTTGCCGTGCCGGATAACGCCATTGGCCAAATCGCTCACGACATCTCTCCTCGCTTAGAGTCCGGTACGGTCTTGATCTGCCTCGACGCCGCCGCCCCTTACGCCGGCCAGCTGCCGGCCCGTGATGACTTGGCGTATTTTGTTACGCATCCCTGTCATCCCCCTGTCGTGGGCGACGAGACTTCGCGCGACGCGCAACTGGATTTCTTCGGCGGTGTTCACGCTCGGCAACACATCGTTTGCGCCCTGATGCAAGGGCCGGAGGAAGCCTACACCCTCGGGGAGCAGGTGGCACGCGTGATTTTTGCTCCCGTGATGCGCGCCCATCGCTGTACCGTGGAACAACTCGCCATTCTCGAACCGGTGCTGTCGGAAACCGTCACCGGCACCTGCCTTACGATCATTCGCGAAGCCACCGATGAAGCGGTCCGCCGGGGCGTGCCGCGCCAAGCTGCCGCCGATTTCGTTTTAGGGCACATGAAAGTCGAACTTGGCATTGTGTTCGAGTTGTTTGAGGGCGCCCGGTTTTCCGATGGAGCCATTCTCGCTATTGAGAAAGCTAAGGAAAAGATCTTCCAACCCGACTGGAAGAAGGTCTTTGAAAAAGATGCTCTCGATCAAAGTATTCGCGAGATCGTAGGCTCTTCTGATCCTGCTTGAGCTACAACTTTATTAGGCGACGGCAGCCGACTCCAACGAAATCCAAAGTCAAGCGTTGAACCTGAATTATGCACAGATTCGGCGTAGCCATCGTCGATGGAGTTGTGGCGATAGCGGCACTCGTGTCAACTCAGTGATTTCGCAAGTCGTCTTTTCTGCTGTTTCCCTCCCCGTTTGAGCCGCCTCCTGATCCCGGCAGGGCAAAAGCGGGCTGGCAAGCGGCGTGTTCCCAGTACGTTGCGGCGAGTGCATGAAATTTTATGCATGGAGTGCCCCTCAGCTCAGCGCACCCTCCACCACCGGCGCCAAGCTCGATCCCGGCGGCCCCATCGCCCGCAGCCGTCGCATCAGCCGTTCAAACAGGCCCTTTTCCTGATAATGATCGCTGTAGCTGACACCCGTTCTGCCGGCGTGCCGCCAGATCTTGGCCGCCACGAACAGAAAACGCAGCCGCGCCGTCGCCAGGGTGGTGTGCCGCAGCGTCTCCACGCTGGCCTGGGCTTCGCGGTTGAACAGCAGCAGCCAGCAGTTGCGATTGTAGGCCAGCATGGCCAACTGATGAGCATGGCCAACTGAAAGTGATTGCGGTTCATGTCAAAGCGGCGCGAGGGATGGGCCGCCAGCCCGGCGTCGTTGTTGGCCTCCTTGATCAGGTTCTCGGCTCCGGCGCGCTGATTGTAAAACCACACCACCGCCGCGATCGGCTCGGCCAGATTGGTGACAAACACGCGGTAGGTGTAAGCGCTGGTGGCGAACAACTGGTATTGCTCGGCCGCGCCGGCCTTGGGCTCGTTTTCGTAACGCAGCGCCAGGAAACGGCAGGCCCGCGCCCAGCCTTGCGGTTGGTAGAGGAATTCGCATTCCGCGTCCGCGTCGGAGCGGGGGGAGGGTTTCCATTCTGCTTGCTGCAAGCGCTCGACCAGGCGCCGCGTTTTGCGCGCCACGATGACGAACTGACAAGCCGCCTTTTCATAGGCCTCCACCGCCTCCCAGCAATAAAAGCCGGAATCGGCCCGCGCCAGGATTTTCTTCACGCCGCCCGGCAAAGTCCGGAAAGCGCTCTCGAGGTGGGCGGCGATCTGTCGGCCCGTGGGCCGGTCGCCGTTGCGCAACCCGCCCATCAGGTATTCGCGCGTCTCGGCCAGGAAGGTCAGTATCGGCTGGTAGCTGCGCTTGCCCTTGTTCTTGGGGTTGTAGCTCTTGCGCCCGCCCATCTGGCGGCCGTAGAGGGTATGCACGGTGGTGTCGGTGTCCAGCGTCACCGTCTCCAACTTCACGTGGGCCGCGGCCCAGACTCGTTCCCGCAGCTGGCGCTGAATGGAAAGGATCTGCTTCGCCACGTTGAGGTGCAGCGAGGCCAGAAAGCGCCACAGCGTGGACTGCGCGGCAGACGCGTCACTTGCAAGATGCCGGTCAGGATGGGGTCGCGAGCGATGAAGCGGAGTTGGTTGAGCCGCGCAAAGCCGACATAGAGGCCGAGCACGAGGGCCAGCACGAACTGGTAGGGGCTCATGGCTCGGGTGATCCGTTTGGTCGTGAGGGTTTCTTCCAGCAGCGCTTGGAAGCCGAGTTTTTCGAGCAGGGTGGCGACGGGCAGCAAGCCGCCGTAGGGAGTCAGATTCTTGCCACGGAAGTGATAGGGCGTGGCAGCCCCGATTTTATTGGGCCGCGGGGCCCTCGCGCCGGGGCCTTGTTTGACGGGCCTTCGGGAGCTATGCTGTTTTCGTTTGGTAACCATTTGGGTGACCTCCTTGGGGTTGACTGGCGAAGCTGAAATCTTTGCCAGCCTACCTTTTTACCCCATGTTTTCGGGGGTCCCCAAATGGTTCCTGGCGGCTCAGCCCTCACCAGGTGCACCGGCAGTGCATAATTCAGGTTCAAGAGTTTCTTTGTGAACTCGTTCTCTCCGTGAACGTCAGTGAGCCGTTGGTCACGCCCCTGATAGAAGTAGGTCAGGCTTTCGTGGTCCAGGCCGAGCAGCCTCAGAATCGTGGCGTTCACGTCGTGAGTGCTGACACGCATATCCACCGCGCTCTTTGACACTCGCGGGGCAACATTTGCACATGCTAACGTCGCGCCGTAACCACATTGAAGAACCGGACTCCCATGGGCGATCGAATTCGAGCGACCTACTGGATTGAAACGGCCTTCCCGCCGCAGCTGGCCGCCGAGGCCATGGCCGGCGAACAATCCTCCGGCACTTTCGTCAAGCTAGCGGGAGAAACCGAAGAACTGAAAGCCCGTCACGCGGCCCGGGTTGAAAAACTTGAGTTACTCGACTCCGCGCCGGCTCCCTCCCTGCCCGGCGCCGCGGTACCCGCGCAAACCGCGAAAGCTGAGTGGCGGCGCGCCGAGGTTGAGCTGTCCTGGCCGCTTGAGAACCTCGGGCTGTCGCTGCCCAATGTGCTCGCTACTGTCGCCGGAAATCTTTTCGAGCTGAGACAATTCTCTGGCCTAAGACTATTGGATTTGCAACTGCCGGAAGCCTTCCTTGGCGCATACCCCGGCCCCCAGTTTGGAATCTGTGGGACTCGTAAGCTGGTTGCGGTGCCGCAGCTTCCCTTGGTCGGAACGATCATCAAACCGAGTGTCGGTTTGTCGCCTGAGGGGACCGCCCAAATCGTACGTCAACTCGCCGCGGGCGGCATTGACTTTGTGAAAGACGATGAACTGCAGGCGGATGGGCCTCACTGCCCTTTCGAGCAGCGATTGCGCTCCGTGATGCGCGAGATCAACGGTCACGCTGAGCGCTCGGGTAAGAAAGTGATGTACGCCTTCAACGTCACCGGTGAGATCGACGAGATGAAGCGCCGGCACGATCTCGTTGCCTCGTACGGCGGCAACTGCATCATGGTGAGCATCCACAGCGTCGGACTCCCGGCATTTGTGGCGCTGCGGCGTCACAGTGCTCTTCCGATCCATGCCCACCGCAACGGATGGGGCGTCTACTCCCGATCCCCCGCGATAGGCATCAGCTACATCGCCTGGCAGAAACTCTGGAGGCTTGCCGGGGCCGACCACATGCACGTCAACGGCCTAAGCAACAAGTTCTGTGAATCGGATGAATCTGTCCTCGCATCAGCACGGGAATGCCTAACACCCATGTTGGACGCGCCCGGACGGGGCTGCGAAGTGATGCCCGTGTTTTCTTCCGGGCAGTGGGCAGGTCAAGCGTTCGACACCTACTCGGCGTTGGGATCCGCGGATCTAATCCACGCTGCCGGAGGGGGCATCATGGCTCATCCGGGAGGGATCGCCGCCGGCGTCGCCAGCATCCGCCAGGCATGGGAGGCAGCTCTTTCCGGACAGACGCTGGCGCAAGCGAGCGGCCGATATGACGCCTTGCGCCAAGCCATGGAGAAGTTCGCTCCGTGATCCCGCACAGAGTTCTCACCTACTACGGGGATGACTTCACCGGCTCTACCGATGTGATGGAGGTCCTTACGTGGGCCGGGCTGCCCACCGTTCTGTTCCTCGAACCGCCCGATGACCGCCTCCTGCAGCGCTTCCCCGAAGCACGGGCGATCGGAATCGCCGGCATCAGCCGCAGCCGCGACCCGGTTTGGATGGATCGCCATCTCCCCCGGATACTCGGGCGCCTAAAAGAGCTGGAAGCCCCTCTCTGCCACTACAAGGTCTGCTCGACGTTCGACAGTTCGCCTTCGACCGGGTCCATCGGCCGCGCCCTTGAAATCGGCCAGGACATTTTCGAGACGCCCTGGGTTCCGATACTGGTCGGCGCCCCGCCGCTCAAGCGACATCAGGTCTTCGGCAATCTCTTTGCCTCTGTGAAAGGCGAGACCTTCCGGCTCGACCGTCATCCCACCATGAGCTGCCACCCAGTCACCCCCATGGGCGAAGCCGATCTGTGCCGCCACTTGGCGCACCAAACGGAGAGGTCGATAGGTCTGCTCGATATCTTGGCGCTGCATTCTCCCAACCCTGAAGGCCATCTCGGTGCTGTGTTGAAGCAAGACCCGAGCGGGGTTCTTTTCGATGTCTTAGACGAAGATTCCCTGGCCACCGCTGGACGGTTTCTCTGGACGCGGCGGCCCAATGCGCAAACGTTCTGCGTGGGGTCATCGGGAATCGAGTACGCTCTGGTCGCTCATTGGCGTGCGGCCGGGAACTTGGCCCGCGAATTCGTCGCAGAGGGCGCACGCGAAACAGACCGGATCGTAGTCGTTTCTGGGAGTTGCTCACCTGAGACGGAAACCTCCATCCGCTGGGCGCTCGATCACGGTTACACCGGAGTGAGGCTCGATGTCCCAGGGATGGCGGCGCGGTCCCCCGACGCTTACCGCGCGGCTATTGACGCAGCGATGGAGGCCTTGCGGCGGAGCAAAAGTGTCATCCTCTACACCGCCTTGGGGCCGCAAGACTCGCACCTAGCCTCGGCTGACGGCGACTTCCATCAGAACTTGGGTGTAGGGATCGGCTCGGTCTTGCGGAAAGTGCTGGAATTATCGGGCGTCGGGCGTGCTGTTGTATGCGGTGGTGATACGTCAAGTTATGCGGGACAGCAGCTTGGGATCTACGCGCTGACGGCTCTCACCCCCATCTCCCCCGGCGCTCCGCTCTGTCGCTGTGCGGCGGAAGGTCCGCTGGACGGGCTGGAAATCGTCTTTAAAGGCGGGCAGCGGGGAGGGCTCGGTTTTTTCGAGCAGGTCCGCATGGCAACCGGAGACGCAGCAACTGGGGGAAGCTGAAGAGGGGAAGCCGCCGACGATGACACGACTGACTGTGGATCAGGAGGTCCCCAGTTCGACCCTGGGCGCCAGCACCAAACTCTCCAACGGCTTAGCTGTCACTGGACCGCCCCCGAATTCCCCCAAGGTAGCCATGATGGCAGCCACGCGGCTGAACGCCTTGGCCTGGAACCGCGTTACCCTAATAGAGCCCAACCAGCCCGATGAGATTACTACCCGGAGTACTTGTTTGGGCAGCCTTGACGATCGCCCCGGCGACGGCCGCTGCCCAAGACAGTAGTGCGCCCAGCCCCGAAGCAAAGGCCCCGCCGGCCGCTGGCTCCGCCCAACCGCTATCTCCACAAACCCAGCCTCAGCCGACCCCGGCGGACCCAGCCAGTGCTGCCGCCCCTTCCGATTCCGGTAAAGGCGTTAACGCCGACCGTACAGCTCTGAATCTGCTGGGCGAGGTCAACGCCAGCAGCGGTGAATCGCGCCGCAACGAAAACGTCCAGATCACGCTCATCGACAACGGTGTCTTGAAAGAACTCAACGAACGCATGGGGGCAAGTGCCACAGTGTTCAGTGAGTTCCAAATCGACGAGCGTTATTTCGGAAAGGAGTTCGGGGGCAACCCCCAGAAGCAGATCCACCTGCCTCAGTCGTCCGCGTCTGACTTTCACGGAAAACTCTTTTGGGGACACAACAACAGCCTGTTCACCGCGCGGTCGTTCTTCCAAGTGGGCGACGTACAACCGGCGCGCAATAACGACTACGGAGTTTCGGTTTCGACGGGGCTTGGCAACAAAACCAGCCTCAGCGTCGATCTCGGCCAGCGCAAGCTCCGCGGCCAGGTCAACGGCAACGTGCTCGTCCCGGCGGCCGATGAGCGCACTCCGCTGACAAGCGACCCCGCGAAACTCGAAATCGTCAACGCGGTTCTAGGTGCCTTCGGCGGCGAGTTTCCCAACCGGACCGACATCAATCCGCGTGCGCTGAACACAAACTCCCAGCAGAACATTAACAACGACCGCGCCGCGGCCACGCTCGACCATGACTGGAGCGACAACGACCGCCTTGCCCTGCAATACAGCTTCACGCTCCAGAATGTTGAGGCGTTCCAGCTTGTGGGCGGTCAGAACGCCGATACCACCACGCGCAATCACCGCGCGCGCCTGACCTGGACGCGCACATGGACACTCTCCACCGTCAGCGACTTCTCCGTTGGTTTCGACCGCATTGGATCGCTACTGGTGCCCGACGAGACATCCTTGGGGCCGTTCTTTCTTTTCGGCAGTATTCTGCAGTCAATCGGCCCCAGCAGCAACATCCCGATCAACCGTTCGCAGAACATGTTCCGCTACGCCGGACGCCTGCGGCAAACGCGCGGCAACCACTTGCTGACGGCGGGTTTCGAGATCCTGCGGCGCCAGGTTAACGGGTTTGAGAGTAACAACCACCGCCCAACCATACGTTTCCGTACCGATTTTGGGCGCAGCCAGATTACCAACTTTCTGATGGGCATTCCCAGTGACGTCCGTGTGGCCGTCGGCAACGCCCACCGGGGTTTCCGCAATTGGGACACGCAGTTCTATTTGGGTGATTCCTGGAAAGTCAGTCCGAAGCTGGACGTGAACCTCGGTTTGCTTTATCAGCCCGTGACGAAAGCCACGGAAGTGAACGGCTTGACGGAAGTTCCCTATGACTGCGATTGCAACAACTTCGCTCCGAGGGTCGGCTTTGCCTGGCGTCTTGACGAACGCTGGGGCGTGATCCGGGCGGCGGCGGCGATTCACTACGGAGAAATCTATCCCGCCACGTTCATGCAAACGCGCTTCAATCCGCCAGCCAATTTCTTGTTGAGCAAAGTGGAGCCGGATCTCGCCAACCCATTCGAGGGTTTGGACCTCTCCGCCGCGGACCCGAACACGCGCAGCGGCCTGTTCACGCTGGACCCGGAACTCTCCTCGCCCTACTCGATGCAATACAACTTCAGTTGGGAGCTTCGGCCGGTTGGCGATTGGGTCATCGAACTGGGCTACGTGGGAAGCCGCTCACCCAAATTGCTGCACGCCTGGTTTACCAACCGCGCCCGGCCTGTGGAGGGAATTGCACAAACCACGAGCACGATCAACGAGCGGCGGCCCGACCCGCGGTTCTTCGACGTCATCCGGGTCATTAACGCTTCGCGAGGGTACTACGACGCCGCCAAGATCTCTCTGCGCATCCCGCGCTGGAAGGGCTTCAGCTTGAATGCGTCTTACTGGTGGAGCAAAGCCATTGACCTGGGCAGCGACTACGCGAATACCGCCTTCGGACGCGACGCGCGGGATGGGCGCAGCCAGAGCGAATTCGACGTCCACGGGGAAACGAAGGCCATCAGCAATTTCGACCAGCCTCACGCGCTCCTATGGCGCTTCAACTACGAAACGCCATCGCTCGCTTCCGCCAACCCTGCGATGCGCCAGGTCTTTGGGGGATGGCAATTGAGCTCGATTATGCTGCTCAAGTCAGGGCCGCCGTTTACGTTGCGTGCGGGGTCAGACGGCGCTAACGTCGGCAATGTCGACGGCGTGTCGCGCGATCGGCCCAACATCATCGAGCCATCCCTTCTCGGCAATAGCGTTGACAATCCGGACAGATCAACCCAGCAGATGCCTCGCTCCGCTTTCAGCTTCATCGCACCCACCGAACGGGCCGGCACATTGGGCCGCAACTCATTCCGCAAGGACGGTGTATTCAACGTCAACGCCGCCCTTTTCCGACGCTTCGGTCTTGGCGGAGACAATAGTCTGCTGTTCCGGGCTGAGTCGCTGAATTTCTTCAATCACCCGCAGTTCGCCGAGCCAGGCATCAACGTCAGCGAGAACAACTTCGGGCAGATCACCAACACGCTAAATGATGGGCGGGGTTTCCGGTTTACGCTGGAGATTGCCTTCTGATCTGAGGAAAGCTTGGTTCTGGTTTCGATGGCGATCAGCGAGCCGGCGCCTTGGCTCACCCAGATGACGTAGCAGCCAGAGGATAGGAGCTTGATCGCAGGTGGCCGGGAGTTCACTTTCAAGCTCAGCGCGTCTGATCGGTCAGTTCAGGTAGCTGATAGTCAGGTCTCAGGTATCTGATAAGATCGTCGCTGTCACACTGGTTCGCCGCCCATTCGCAAGGAGAAACGGAGAATGAGCAACACAACATTGAAGGTAAATGGCAAATCCCACACGGTGGATATCGATCCCTCGACTCCGCTGCTCTATATCCTGCGCAATGATCTAGGCCTGCAAGGTCCGCGGTTTGGTTGCGGACTTGGCCAGTGCGGTTTGTGCACAGTGATCATCGACGGCGTGGCGACGCGATCCTGCATCCTGCCGACTTCCGCGGTCAAGAATGAGATCACTACTCTCGAAGGACTCTCGAAAGAAGGTGCGCTCGACCCGGTCCAGCAGGCCTGGATTGACGAGCAGGTCCCGCAATGCGGTTTCTGCCAGAACGGGCAGATCATGACTGCCAAGGCGCTGCTCGACAAGAATCCGAGTCCGACGGACGCCGAGATTCGAGATGGAATGGCTAATACCCTGTGCCGCTGCATGACGTATTACCGCATTCAGGCCGCCATCAAGCGCGCGGCGAAGGTGATCGCGGGCGCTGGGCCGGCTTCGGAGAAGGAGGTGGTGGCATGAAAGCCTTCACGAACGTTCCGAAACAGATCGAAGAAGTGTTGAAAGAAGGTGTATCGGAAAAAGGTCACGCGACGACATCCCGCAGGGACCTGCTCAAGAGCGCGGGCCTGCTCGTTGTGAGCATCAGCGCCGGATGCAGCAGCTCGCCAAGCCCGGCAACGAGCTCGCAGGCCTCGGCGGCGGCCAACAGCGCGGACGGCTATCCCGACCCCGACTTTCGGCAACTCGATTCGTGGATCGTCATTCATGAGGACAGCTCCGCGACCTTCTACGTCGGCAAGACCGACCTAGGCCAGGGTACCGGAACGGCTTTCCGGCAGATGATGTCCGATGAGCTCGACATCGCATACGAGAAAACCAGCGTCGTGATGGGCCGCACCGACCTGACCGTCGATCAGGGCGGATCCGGAGGTTCCGATGCGATTCAGAGAGATGGCCCGCCCATGCGGCGCGTTGCGGCCGAGGCACGGCGAGTGCTGTTGGAGCTGGCGTCCACGGAGTTTGCGGTGCCCGTTGATCAGCTCGCTGTCAGCGCGGGCGTAATCAGCGTCAAGGCCGATCCCTCCAGGACGACAACCTACGGAGAATTGATCGGCGCAAAGCGGTTCAACGTCACCTTGACGGGTGACGACATTAACGCGACCACTGGAGTGGCAAAGGTAAAAGCGGTTCAAGATCTCAAGATCGTCGGGCAGTCGCTGCAGCGCTATGACATTCCGCCCAAGGTGGATGGCTCGTTGAAGTGGGCCGTGGACGTGAAGCTTCCTGGCATGGTTCACGCCCGCAACGTGAAGCCGCCGGTTGCGGGCGCCAAGCTGATGAGCATCGACGAGGCTTCCGTTGGAGACCTGCCTGGATTCGTCAAGGTCGTCAGCAAAGGCAACTATCTAGCTGTTGTCTGCGAGCGGGAGGAGCAGGCGATCCAAGCGGCAAGGCAGCTCAAGGTCAACTGGGAGAAGCCGGCGAAAGCATCCTTCCCCGACTCGGAAGACCTCTACACCTACATGCGCGCCGCAACGCCGACGGGAAGCCCCAAGCAGAACATGATTGGCAAACCCGACGCAGCACTGGCAGCCGCCGCGAAGGTCGTCGAAGCCGAATACGATTTCCCATACCAGGGCCACACGGCGATCGCTCCAGCCCATGCCACGGCCGATCCGTCGGACGGGCAGATGACGATTTATTCAAACGACATGAAATCGTATGGGATGCGCCGTGGCGTCGCCGAGTTTCTTGGGATGCCGCAGGATCGGGTGCGCGTCGTCTGGATGGAGGGACCTCAAGGATACGGCCGCACCGCCGCCGATGACGCGGGCTTCGAGGCGGCATTTCTGGCCAAAGAGGTCGGTCGTCCGGTTCGAATGCAGTGGATGAGGGACGAGGAGACGGCCTGGGATACCAAAGGTCCGGCGTATGCATTCAAGATGCGCGGAGGGCTGGATGCCCAGGGCACTCTGACCGCATGGGACTACGACGCCCGAGCCGGCGACTACCATCACGTCGGTTATAACGAGCCCGACACCGTTCTGATCGCTCAGCTCGCGGGGGTGGGGAGAACCGAGCCGGCCAGTGGCCGCGCCTCGACGCCTTCCGACATGTATGGCATCCCGAGCCGGCGGACGACGACCCAGGTCGTGAGCATGCCCCTCGTTTTCGAAACGCCGCTTCGCACCGGAAACCTGAGGGATCCCGATGGTCCACAGGTGACCTTCGCTAGCGAGTCGTTCATCGACGAATTGGCGGCCGAGGCGAAAGCCGACCCGGTCGAGTTCCGCCTGAAATTGCTTGGCGCCAGCACCGAGGAGGACGACGGTTTCAAACGGGCCCGCTCGATCGCGGTGATCAAAGCGGCGGCGGAGGCCTATGGCTGGGAAGCGCGTCCTTCACCGAAGCGCAGCGGCACGGGACCCATCCTGACCGGGCGGGGCATCGCCTACGCCTACCGTAGTCAGACCGTTTGCGCTGAAATTGCGGAGGTCGAGGTCAATCGCAAGACCGGTCACGTTTGGGTGAAGCGGCTCGTTTGCGCGCACGATTGCGGGCTGGTCATCAACCCGGAGGGGCTGCACCGAACTCTCGAAGGAGCCATGCTGCACTCGCTGAGCCGGACGCTGTGCGAGGAAGTCACGTTCGATACCGAAATGATCACGAGCGTAGACTGGGGATCTTCTCCCACTCTCACGCATGCCGACACTCCTGCCCAGATTGACGTCGTCGTCGTGAACGGAGATCCCAAGCCGGCCCGGCCCGACCTCCCGCCCTATGGAGCGGGCGAGACGGCGTGCAAACCCCTGATCGCAGCAGTCGCCAACGCAGTTTTCGACGCGACCGGCGTTCGGGTCCGCCGGATACCCCTGCGGGACGAGCGGGTGCTTGCCGCACTCACGGCGGCACGGGTATAGCCAGCGGGCTGGTCGCGCGATTCCATAGGCCGCCAAGCCGTTGGTTTCGTTGCGCTTGCTCGGCGGACTCAACCTCACGTGCGGGCGTAGCACGCTACGCCCCTACGTCCCAGTGTCAGAGGTTCGCGCGAACTCGCTGCCAGCCGCGCCCTTTGTCCAGCATGGCGGAGAGCTCTCGCACGGTCTTCGCGTGGTCGGATCTTGCCGCCAGGTTGTCGGCGGCGACAGGTCCGTTGGAGTGATCGTAGAGTTCGCTGGCCAGGATCTCTTCCGTGTCTGGCTTGATCCACTCGGTGTAGCGCCACCTAGCCGTTCGAATGGAGTGACCCATGATGCCGCCGCGGGTCGGGCGCTGGCTGAAGGCGGCTTGCTTCCATCCGTGATCGGGCTTCTCCAGCAAAGGAACCATGCTGGAGCCCTCGCAATGGGCGGGAACGCTGAGACCGCAAAGCTCACTAAGCGTCGGGTAGATATCCACTAACTCGACCAATGCCCGCGAGGTCTGGCCGCCATGGCCTAGATCGGGGTCATTGACGATCATAGGTGCGCGAGCATCGATCTCGAACGCGGTGGCTTTCCCCCATGCTCCGTAGTCGCCCAACTTCCAGCCATGGTCGCCCCAGAGAACCATGGTGGTTTTCTCGCGCAGGTGGAGCCTGTCGAGCTCGTCCATCAGTCGCCCCACCAGAGCGTCTAGGTAGCTGACGCAGGCAGAATAACCTTGAATCAATCTTCGGAGCATCTGTTCTTCGACCGGCCCCTCTCGAGGCATTCCCCCATACTTGCGGAGCTCCGGCCAGTTGGTCATCGCCAGCTCCGGCGCATGTTCTGGCCACATATCGCGGGAAGGCATGGGCAGATCGCCAGCGGCGTATTGATCCCAATATCACGCGGGTGCGCTAAAGGGAAGATGGGGTCTGAGAAATCCCACGGCCAGGAAGAAGCTCTTATTCCGCAGACGCTGAAGTTCCCCGATCGCCTTGTCGAGCGTGACGCCGTCCGGGTAGGCGCTGTCGGGCACGCCGGCTCTCTCGAATGCGGGACCGATCGTGCCCTTTCGGGGATGATTCGGATCCGTAACGCCAAGCTCGTTTTGGAGCGATCCCCGGTTCGCGCGAACGACCGCTCTCGAGGAATCGGCCAAGTATCCGCGTCCAGCCCAGTCCCCGCTCGGACGCCACGGCTGAAGGCTCCAACCGTCGGGGTCTTCACTCGGGTGATGGTAGATTTTGCTCAGCGATACCGTCTCATATCCGTTTTGCCGGAAGTGTGCGGGCAGCGTGAGAACACCCGGCAGGGACTGAGTCAAAGGAGTCGCGTTACTATGGACGCCGGTTGTTTGCGGTCGTGCTCCAGAAAGGAGGCTGGCGCGCGAGGGTCCGCAGACGGCCTGCTGGCAGTAGGCTCGCTCAAAAAGAGTGCCGCCGGCCGCCAGCCGGTCGATGTTTGGGGAGCGAATGTGACGGGCTCCGTAGCAGCCCAACGCCGGGCGCAGGTCGTCGACGGCGATCAGGAGCACGTTCTTCTTCGCCTCGGCGGCGCCGAGCCGGAGGCTGCCGGAGAGTCCAACAGCCGCCTTGACGAAACGTCTTCGGGTACCTCGGGACATCAGCGGCCCGGCTCTCGGTTCAGAAAGCTGCCCCTCTCAAGTTCGTGGAATGCCTGCTGGAGCTGCTCCTGCGTATTCATTACGATCGGACCGCGCCAGGCCACCGGCTCCTCCAGCGGCTTTCCTGACACGAGGAGGAATCGTATGCCTTCCTCGGCGGCCTGCACCGTGACTTCGTCGCCGCGGTCAAAGAGCACGAGCGAGCGGTTGTCTACCTCCGCAGGGGGAGCCGTCTCTGCCGCAGTGCCTCCCTCGGTCCGCACCGCCGTCGGGTTCGATGCGTTGCCGAATTTCCCTGCCCCTGCGAAGACGTACGCGAAGGCATGGCGAGTCGTCTCGACCGGTATGGTTTTCCTTTTACCGGGCGGAATCGAGATATCGAGATAGATGGGGTCAGCCGCGATCCCGTCCGCGGGCCCGGACTTTCCCCAGAAACTTCCGCAAATGATACGGACGTGGGTCCCGTCGTCGCCGGTGATGACGGGGATGTCGGTCGACTGCACCTCCTGGTAACGGGGCTCCGTCATCTTGAGCGAAGCGGGGGAGGTTGGCCCACAACTGAAAACCATGCATGCGGCCCGCGACGTCTCCGTGCGGCATTTCCTGGTGGATAATGCCGCTGCCGGCTGTCATCCACTGGACGTCGCCGGCGGCGATGGCGCCGCTGTTTCCTAAGCTATCCGCATGCTCGACCGTACCGGCCAGGACATAGGTGATGGTTTCAATTCCGCGGTGGGGGTGCCACGGGAAGCCCGCGAGATAGTCCTTCGGAACGTCGTTGCGGAAATCGTCCAAAAGGAGAAACGGATCGAAGTCCGATGTATTGCCGAAACCAAACGCCCGGCGCAGGTGAACTCCCGCGCCCTCGAGGGTCGGCTGGGCTCGGACGAGCCGCTTGATGGGTCGAAGTGACATTCGTGGCCTCCAATACCGAGAGTCTATCGTGGAATCGGGCCGGGTGACTATTCCAGGATCGATCCGTTCGTAAGGCGACGTTGCGTTGCGCACCTGTTAACGAACGCCCGTAGCACGGAGGCTCGTCATAAACCTGCGGTCTTTCGTCGGGGCGCACCCGACTCCGCACCCGGCGCCTCACCCGGCGGGTGAACGCTACTAAAGGCCGCAGGTCTCTGACGAGCCCTGCGCTACGGGTTTTGAAAACGCTTTTGCTTGCCTTCCGCTACATCGAGGTGGTCGCTCGATATAGAGGCGCTATGGTAACGGCGGGCGCGGCGTTGGCGAGCGATCACTTCACGGTGCGGATGCGGTCGTTTTCGCTGTCACCGATATAGACCACGCCGTGGCTGTCGACGAATACGCCGTGGGGGCGCGCCATGCCGCACTTTGCAGGGTCGCCGTCAGGGCCATCGTGGTTGCTGCCGTCTCCGGCTACCGTTGTGATGATTCCGCTCTTGAGGTCGATCTTTCGGATGGTGTGGCTTTCCGTATCGGCAATGTAGACGCCGCCGTCCGGACCGACGGAAATACCCTTTGGTCCCGAAAGTTTTGCCTTCGTCGCCGGACCGCCTTCCCCGGTGTAGCCCTTCTCGCCCGTTCCGGCGATGTGATGGAGCGTCTTCTTTTTCATGTCGATGCGGTAGACGCTATTGCCTTCGCGCAAGGCCACGAACATATCCCCTTTGCTGTCGAAGGCTAGAGTCCGGGGGCCGTTGAGTGGAGCTCCCTTCACGTTGGCGCCATCCGGCGTGGGATCTTGGCTGCCCGTCCCGCTGAAGGTTTCGATGGTGCCCTTGGCCAGATCGATGCGCCGGATCCGATGGTTGGAAAT
>CBDCYS010000050.1:0-41434 GCA_965224215.1 Bryobacterales bacterium
CGTCGTAAACGCTCTCTCCACAGGCTGTTCTTCTTGTCCTCGTTCGTTGGCCAACGCGGAGTTGAGGCTCCGCGCGACAGCAGTCGTGCGCGCAAACTTGACAGGTCACTCCATCTTCTCTACGGGTATTCAAAACGTTTTTCGCAGGCAGCCAGAGTCCCGCCGCGACTCGGCCCCTGCTTTCAGGGCCAAGGTAGGGACGGATCTGGGTCTGTGCGCTGCGCCGAAGGACCAAACTGACCCGTTCGTCTCCGGCGGAGGGTGCTGGGCCGGAAAGCCAGCGTGGTCATGAACGCACCCGCCCGCGCCGATTTCGTCGCGTCCAATCTTGTTACCATTCTTAGTGAAACTTGCAGAAGGGGATACCATGCGCATCACCAACCTTGCGTTATTTGTCGCGCTAACTTCCACGACCGCCTTTGCCATCGCTCCGGTCCTGGAAAAGCTCGAGCCCATCGGCGGTCAGCGCGGCACTGCGGTCAAGTTGACACTGGTCGGTCTAGGGCTCGCGGACCGCACGCAAGTCATCTCAGAGATTCCGGCCGCGCTCACTCCGCTGTCTCCTCCCAGGGAAATGGAACGCCAAGGCAAGGAACTTCCTTATCTGCTCGAGATCAGCGCCGACGCACCGGTGGGGGTTTATCCGATTCGCATCCAGACCCAGGAAGGCCTCTCGAACGTTCTGCTCTTCAGCGTCGGAGCCTTCCCCGAAACCGCCGACAGGGAAACCGAAGCGGTCGGGCGAGACGTCGGCGAGCCCCTCAATGACGACCTGAAAACAGCCCAAGCGATCACCACCCCCGTCACTGTAAACGGAACACTGCCGGGGCCCGACCGCGACTTCTACCGCTTCTCGGCAAAGGGCGGCGAAAACCTCGTCCTCGAAGTGGAGTCCCGCCGCATCGGGTCCGCGATTGATCCGGCGATCGAGCTGTTTGATGTGTCCGGGAGGCGACTGGCGTGGAATCAGGATGCCCCTGGAATTGGTGTTGACGCCCGGCTGGACCACAAGTTTTCCCAAGACGGCGAGTACCTTGTCGCGGTTCGTGACTCCAGATTCAGCGATCAGGAAGAAAACTTCTACCGGCTCAAGATCGGCCAGTATACCTATGCGGATGGTCTATTCCCGCTCGGCTGGCGGCGCGGCGAAACGATTGACGTTGAGCTGTTCGGGGGCAACCTGCCCGAACCGGTCAAAGTGCGTACTGATCTGGTGACGGAGGATTCCGTCGCTGAGTTCACCTACGTCCAGGTACCAGGCGAAGCCGGCGTCCTGCCGATGCGCCTTGCCCTCGACGACGAGCCCGATTCGATCGAGCCCGCAACTTCGGGAGTCCGTGAGCTGCAACCGGGCACATTTATCAATGGCCGCATCTCAAAACCGGGCGAGACTGACAACTACAAATTCGCGGTGAAGGAAGGCGAAAAATGGCACGTTGAGTTGCGTGCCGCCCGGCTGGGGACATCCAGCCTCTACGGCGTACTAACGCTCTTTGACGGGAAAGACGAAACACTTGGAACAACTCGCGAGATCAGCGTTCGCTACAAGCTGTCGAACTTGGATGTCGTCGAAGATCCCAATGCCGACCAGCACATGTCGTTTGAGGTGCCGGCGGGTGTCAACGAAATCCGTATCCAAGTGGAGGACTTGCTCGGCCGAGGCGGCGATTTGTTCGCCTACCGGCTGATAGCAAAGCAGCAGCCCGCCGATTTCTCGCTGACGATCTTGACGCAACAAGTCAACATGCCGCTTCGCGGCTCCGCACTCGTGACCGTGAGGTCCGACCGGCAAGGTTATAAGGGCCCGATCAGGCTTTCGATCCCGAATCTCCCCGACGACATCGTGATGAACGGTGGCTACATACCCTTCCACGAACACCAAGGTTCGTCGCTAGCGGAGTCTACCGGCTTTCTGACGCTGACGCCGAAGCCAGGAGCAGAGTCGCAAACGCTCAACCTTGAAGTTTAGGGTGAGGCCGAGGTTGAAGGCAAGCTGATCCGCCGTCGCGCGCGCGGGCCCGGAATGAAATCAAACGTCAAGTTCAAAATCGGCGAGAGGACGGTGAACGACAACGTCGCCCCGTGGCTCGGCAGAGATCTTCCGGCGATGGTCGTCAAAGAGCAGGCGGCAGTGATAGAATCGACGGCGCCGCACTACATAAAGCTGATTCAGGGCACCCAGACGACGATTCCCTGGCAGTTTACGCCGCGCTCAAAAGGGCTGACAAGAGCGGACAAGGCCGGCCGGGGCGGCCTGATGTCCACTCCCAACGTTCGGGTGACGACGCGGCTAGAGCTCGACCCAAAGAATCGCAACAAGGGCGTTTTCGTGCTCGGCAGCCAGGTCGGTTGGGGACCGGGTACGTTCCAGGTAGTCCTCCCGGCGAAGATCGAAGTGGACGGCCGAGAGGAAACCATTTACTCGCCGGCAATTACGATCGAAATCGTTCGGGCCTACGAAGTTCAGCCGGCTCAGGAGGTGACGGCGCTCGAAGCGGGCGGCACCACGGAGTTCCTAGCAACGATCCAGCGCGAAGAGGGCTTCGATCGTGAAGTCGAAGTGAAAGCCGAGAACCTTCCGCTCGGCGTTGCTTGCGAGACCGCCAAGGTGCCGGGGACGAGCGCTGAGTTTCGCCTGCCCTGCAAGATCGAAGCCGATGCCGCGGGCGGAGAGTTCGAGATCGATTTGGCGACTTCGTCCACAGTGATTGGCGGCGAAGACAAGGAGATCCCCTTCAGTCCGCCGCCGTTCAAGGCGAAGGTGAAGATAGCGGCGGGAGAGAAGTTTCAGGCGGCGCGCTAAGACTCTCGGTTCTGCTGGCGTGCGTCACGGCCTTTCCAAAAGATACCTATGACAAACGAATGGCAGACACTTGGAAATCCCTCTCCGGAAAGCTTGGAAGATGCGCGGCTGCAACTGCATCACTGTGCTCAGATCGCGGGGGCCGTGGGCATTCACTTGCTCAAGCCCAAGTCCGACGATAGTCACACGAACCTCGGCTGGTCCGATGCTGTCGGCGCGCTGACTGGCCATCCCGAAGAAGACGAGCCGTCGTACCAGGCGGCGATCCGGCCCGCCGACTTGACGCTCCTGTTGTTGGATTCTGACGGAAAGGCAGCGAACAGCTTCCCCCTGAACGGAACCAAGCTGCACGAAGGCTACGAATGGCTCGCGTCGGCAATCGAGTCGTTCACGGGAAAGCCGCTAAGGAGTCCGCTCTCCCCGCCGCCGTTCGAATTACCATTTCACTCCGTGGCCTCCGATGGCACGATTTCGGGAGAACACGAAGAGGCGTTTGAGGAGCTGTCACGCTGGTATTCAAACGCAGACCAAGTCCTCCGCAGGGTGAGTTCGGAGCGAGAAAACGCCTCCGATGTTCGGTGCTGGCCGCACCACTTCGACATCGCGACGCTGATTCAGATCGACCCGTACGAAGACCCCGAAAAAGCCCGCTCGATTGGGGTCGGCATGTCCCCGGGGGACGGCAGTTACCCGGAACCCTACTACTACGTCAACCCTTACCCAGCACCCGAGAATCCTGAGCTGCCTCGTCTGTCGGGCGGTGGCGAGTGGCACACCGAAGGCTGGTTTGGGGCGACGCTACCCGCAACGAAGCTAGTCGCAGGTGGGCCCGACAGTGAACAACGCCAGCGCACCCAGCGGTTTCTTGAGTCCGCCATTGAAGCCGGTTACAAGTGGCTCGACACCTAGCCCCATTTTGCGATGAGCGCCACCATCGCCAGCTGGCAGAGGTCCTTTCGGCCCCTGGTCTGGCGGCTTCGCGAATAGATTTCGGCCTTAACCCTGTCTAGAGCGAGGCCGCTGCCGGCTCGATCAACGACTCAATGGCGTCCTCGATGTCGGCGGGACTAAGTTCGCTATTCAAGTCGTCGACGGATAGCATGTGCCGAAGCCGCCCCGCGGAGTCATAGACCAGTACGGCCGGCAAGCTGGGGAGAGAAAGCCGGTCCATGATTTCGGTAAAATCTTCCTCCAAAGCATAGTGATGTGAGCTGATTCCGTGCTTACCCTCGAAAACGTTCGCTAGGAATTGCTCCGCGGTCCGAACCTCTTCCGGCCCGCCCAAGTCATCTAAGCACAGGGAAACGAACTGAGTACCGGCGGGCTCGTACTCGCTCTGTAGTTCAACTGCCGAGGGGAAAAGCTCGACGCAATTTCGGCACCAGCTTGCCCAGACGTTGACGACGAGAACCTGTCCTTCATGGGAGCGCAGGACCTGATCCCATTCTGAAAGAGAAATCCGCTCTAGTTTCGGTAAGCGATTGCCGCAGGCCTGAAGCGAAAGGGTCAGCAGACCAAGCAGCACGCCCATGAAATTGCGCCTCATGCGCGGCATTTTTTCGAATCCTCGGTTTCACATCCTCGGTTTCGCCCGGGTAGAAGCCGAGCCCATCATCGCAAGGGGAGTCGGCGGGAGCGGGATTTACTTGAGCTATTCGCTCCAGCCGTGGGCGTCGCGGACCGAGATCATCGCGCTGAGGATGTCGTTCCAGGTCTGGCCCTGCATCATGACTTCGTTGGGGAACATGCAGCCGTCCCAGCAAATATGACGGCAGGTTTTGGTCAGCTCGCCGTTCTCGTCGCGCAGCCAGTAGCCGGCATGGCGCGGGATGTCGAGCTTGCCGTTGGGGTCGTTCGGGAGACAGTGGCGTCCGGTCTTGTCGTGACTGCCTGAGCCCTTGACCGTGGCGTCGTTTTGGGCAACGTGGAAATCGATCGTCCAGGGACGCAGGGCAGAGGTCAGGGTCTTGAGCGCGTCGTCGAGCTGGCCGGGGTCGTCCCAGGCAAAGCCCTGCGGCAGGATGGCGTCGCCGGGAGCGTTGTAACCGAGCGTGTAGAGCAGCGTATGCGCCATGTCGGCTTGGAAGCCGATGTTGGGGCGGTCGGTCAGTTCAAGCAAGTGGACCATCGTTTTCCAACTGTGCATTCCGCCCCAGCAAATCTCGCCCTCGGCGGCAAGACGCTCGCCGTTGTCCTCGGCGATCTTGCCGGCCTGCCGGAACGTCTCGGCAATCTCGCGGGTGTGAGCTTCAGTATCACCTTCGGCCCATTCCGCGACGCCGGTCGCCGAGTCGATGCGAACGACGCCGTAGGGCCGCACACCCAGCTCGCGCAGCTTGCGGGCGATGCGGCAACCCTTGCCGACGGAATCGAGGAACATCCGTCGTCCTTCACCCGGGTCCATTGCCGCACCACCGCCGGTCGGCGGCCACACGGGGGCGACAACCGAGCCAATGCCGAGATTACGCGACTGGAACTTGTCGGCCGAGACTTTCAGCTCGTCGTCCGAGATATCGATGTCGATGTGAGGGGCATGGAGAAACAGGTCAACGCCATCAAATTTCGTGCCGTTGACATCAGCCGCAACAGTTAGATCGAGCATCGTATCGAGATCGATCGGAGGCTCGGAATCGGGCCCTTTGCCGACCACGCCGGGCCAGGCGGCATTGTGAAGTTTGGGGTAGTTGTTGGTGCTCATTTGTCAGCATCCTTTCGAGTTCGGAAGCCGAACAGCGATGGTTTCGGTTGATTGTCGGCGGAACGATCCAACAGGGTCAATTACAAAATCATACTCGAATCCACTGGGTCACTGAGCGGATGCGCCCGGGCCGGGCATCGCTGTAAGGCTACCACAGGGCTGGGGCACTGTTTATATTCGACGCCTGGGGCAAGCCCTCAAGCGTCAGGTCCGTAGTTCGAAGTAGAGAATGGCACTCCCCCGGCAACCTTGATCACCGAAGCTCTCAGCACGGGAAGCTGGACGCTACCCGCTCCACATCCCCGACACAACGGAAACCGACATCTACATCTACCGTCATCTCAGAGACGAGAGTCGGGCTGCCGATACGATAGGTTGCCTATTCCAGACGAGTCGGGGTGTCCGGGCTCGGGTGTGTGCTTCAGGGTGTCTGGGCGCGGACGTCTAAACCCGGGTATTTTGGGGTCACGGAGGACTGGCTCCCCTTCTCATGGCACAAACTGGCCTTTTCTTAATGACTTTCTTGTTTTTCGCGACCCCTTTATGCATAAAACTCGACTCGAAGCGCCTCGGTGGAGATTTGCGAGAGGCTCGTAAGTTTCTTTGTTTCAGTGACCCGGTGGTACCGATTGCAGCATTTGGCAGGATTTGTCATGATTTCTGTTTTTCTGGTTATCCACTTTACTCTAGTGATGAATCAAGCTATCCTTGGACTCGCGCTGTTGGCGGCGAAGACCGAGTCTGTTGAGCGACGATTTTCCAAAACATCTGGTGGAGTTCACTGAACGGTTTGCCAGCGAGCAAGCTTGCTGCGAGTATCTGCTCGGTGTCCGCTGGCCAGCGGGGTTCGTTTGTCCGAACTGCTCGGCCACGAAGGGTTGGACGACCCGACGAGGCACGATGTTCTGTAGCGGGTGCCGACGCCAGACCTCTCCCACGGCGGGAACCATCCTGCACAACTCGCGGGTGCCGCTGCGGAGTTGGTTTCTGGCCATGTGGCTGGCCTGCACTCAGAAAACAGGGCTGAGCGCCAAGGGTTTGCAGCGTGAACTCGGTCTGGGCAGCTATCAGACCGCCTGGCTGATGTTGCAGAAGTTGCGGCAGGCGGATGGTTCGGCTGGGTCGGGAACGGCTGGACGGAAGTGTCGAAGTCGACGAGACTTACTTGGGCGGCAAGGAGAAGCACGTTCGCGGGCGAGAGCTGGTGGGCAAAGCCTTGGTTGTGGTTGCGGTGGAACTGCAGGGCCGCAAAATGGGGCGAATTCGTCTGCGTCATGTCCCCGACGCATCGGGACCGAGTCTGGTGGGTTTTGTGACCGACTGTGTGGCGTCAGGCAGTCTGGTCCATAGCGACGGCTGGAGGGGTTACCGGGGCTTGAAGAAAGCCGGCTATCGCTATCGGGTCACCCACACAGCGGGAGACTCGCAGATAGCCGCCGAGGAATTCGCGCATGTCCACCTGGTTGCCTCGCTGCTCAAGCGCTGGTTGGTAGCGACGCACCAAGGGAAGGTGAGTAAAGTGCATCTGCAAGGCTACCTCGATGAATTCACCTTTCGCTTCAACCGTCGAAAGTCCCGCCACGTAGGCAAGATCTTCCACCGACTCGTCGAACAGTTGGTTCTCCGTAAGGCCTTGACCTATCGAGACATTATCACCAAGCCCCAGCCCACCAACTAGAGTAAAGTGGATAACCAGATTCTGTTTTTTTTGGCTATTCCCGGGCTTGGGCCGCCGCCTGATTGGCCTGTCGATAATAATCGTTTGGCATTCGACTGCTTCACCGTTATCAGCATAACTTAGGTTTCTCGGATGTCAAGTCCCGAGCATGCAAGTTTATTGATAACAGAGGGATTATTCTTGCTAGAATCCGTGAACAGACGGGACCGGGCTTCGAAATTGGACGCCAACGCCCGCTGCCGGCTCTTTTTCTTCTTAGGAGGAGGCTGCTTCTTCTTAGCGGTCGGACCTAAAAAAGCGGTCAAATCGTCGACGAGCGCCTGAAACGACGGTTCAATGTCCTTCCCGTTCCACGCAGTGAGGTCGGCGGCGTGGATACGGCGGAACGCCAAGGGAATCCTCACCTTCTCGATCAGGACTGGAACTAGGATGTTCCGCGCGGCTCCTTCTCCCGCTGCGAATGCCTTGCCGGAGCGGGCGCAGCACGCTGCGCCCCTACACTAGGCTCTCGGTGGGAACAGCTTGAAGACCTCTAGCGTTTCGTTGCCTTCACTCTTTATGTGGTGGGGAACGACGGCTGCTGGATGGGTCACCAGGAATTCGTCGCCTGCCGCTATCGGGGTGCCGTTGAGCTGGCCGCTACCGCTCCAGACCAGCAGGGCGTAGGGAGATTGCTCGGTCATCTCGTATGTCCCGGTGACTCGGACCCGTTTGCCGCTGAACTTCGGGGTCATTCGCGGCGGGAAGATCCAGTGTTCTTCACCCTGGCCCCTCTGACGGGTTTCTTCGATCAGCTCAGCGATCAGATAGTTCTTCTCCATGACACCTGGAGTCGCGGCGCGCTCGAAGTCGACGAACCGCAGTGACTCCTCGATGCTGTTGAAGCCCGGGTGAGTCTGCTCGGGAGTTTTCTTCTTGCCCATGAAGTACCAGTCCAGATGCAGCGAAACATCGGAGGGCTGCTGGATTTCCAGCGTCAGGGCGGTCCCGGGTCGGTGCGGCACGCCGGATGGCACATACATTCCTTCCCCGAACTTCTGCGCGGCTACCGGTGAAAGCTCCAGAGCGGGCTCGCCGCCCTTGGCCACGACGCGGCTCAGGTCGTCGCGCGTGACGCCAGGGTGCAACCCGAGATGCGTGTAGGGGACGGGACCCTTCGGGCGCGGCAGGAAGTAGTAGGCTTCCTCCTTGCCCAGTTTGTGGCCTCTGAAATGTTGTGAAAAATTCTTGACGTCCTCGTCGCGGGCGTGGAAATGAAAAACGATCGGGTAGTGCGGGTCGAGAATCTTGTTGAGCACCGGGAACATCGGGGCATAGCGCGCCAGCACTGGGCCGAGAATCGCCTCGGGCTGCGCGGCGATGGCGTCCCTCAAGGTGATGGGGTCCCCGGGAACATCAAGGAAGCTCAACCCCTCGCCGGGAGCAGGATTGGAATGAGCGGCTAACGCGGTGGAGGCGATCCAGCGTTCGGGGAACCAGCGGTTGATCTCGGAGTTGTAGGTGCCCCCGGGCTCTTCGCTCAGGCCCAGGCGGGCGTGGTCCATGTAGTAGCGCGTGACGAAGTTGGGTTTGAGCTTGAGTATGCCTCGGGTATTTTCTAGATGCTGGTCGATGGTTTCCATCGTGGGAGAGTAGGTTCGTGCTGATGATCGCTCGCTTGCGAAAACCGCTTGCTTACGCGCGCGGCTCCAACGGCGGCTCCAACGACGGCGTTTCGCGGCCCATGGCGGCGTTAGTCTGTCATCGATGCGAGGAACTCTGCATTGTTGCGCGTCTTGCTCATTTTGTTGAGCAAAAGCTCCATCGTGTCCACCGGGGACATCTGACTCAGGACTCGCCGCAACACCCAAACGCGATTCAGTTCTTCGGGCGTCAGGAGTAGTTCTTCCTTGCGGGTTCCGCTGCGATTGATGTCAATCGCCGGAAAGACGCGCTTGTCGACCATTTTGCGGTCGAGGTGAATCTCCAAGTTACCGGTACCCTTGAACTCTTCGAAAATAATGTCGTCCATGCGGCTGCCTGTATCAATGAGCGCCGTGGCAATGATGGTGAGCGAGCCGCCCTCTTCGATGTTGCGGGCGGCGCCGAAGAAGCGCTTGGGGCGCTGCAAGGCGTTCGAGTCCACGCCACCGGAAAGAATCTTACCCGAAGGCGGAACGATCGTATTGTAGGCGCGAGCCAGTCGGGTGATCGAATCCAGCAAGATGACCACGTCGCGCTTATGCTCGACCAGGCGCTTGGCCTTTTCGATCACCATCTCGGCAACTTGCACGTGCCGCGTGGCCGGCTCATCGAATGTTGAGCTGATGACCTCGCCTTTGACCGAGCGCTGCATGTCGGTGACTTCCTCGGGACGTTCGTCGATCAGCAGAACGATCAGCACGACCTCGGGCTGGTTGGCGGTCACGGAGTTGGCGATCGATTGCAGCAGCATGGTCTTACCGGTGCGGGGCGGCGAAACGATCAAGCCGCGCTGTCCCTTGCCGATCGGGGTCATCAGGTCCATGACCCGGCCGCTGGGATTCTCTTTGGTAGTCTCGAGCTTGATGCGGTCTTCCGGATAAAGCGGCGTCAGGTTGTCGAAGAAAATCTTGCTCTTCGATGCCTCGGGTGGCTCAAAATTAATCGCTTCGACCTTGATCAGCGCAAAGTAACGCTCGCCGCTTTTTGGAGGACGAACTTGTCCGGAAATCGTGTCACCAGTACGCAAATCAAAGCGCCGGATCTGGGACGGCGAGACGTAGATGTCGTCGGGACCCGGCAAATAGTTGTACTCCGGAGCGCGCAAGAAGCCGAACCCCTCCGGCAGAGTTTCGAGCACTCCTTCTGAAAAAATGAGGCCGCTTTTTTCGGCTTGGCCCTGCAAGATGCGAAAAATCAACTCCTGCTTGCGCAGTCCGGCGGTGCCTTCAATCTTGAGCTCAGTGGCTAGCTCGTTGAGTTCGATAATGGTTTTTTCTTTGAGGGCCGCCAGATTCACCGTCGGCGCGTCGCCTTGTGTACGGGACGATTCTTGTGAACGGGGTGGGTCTTGTCCGCGAGACGAGTCTTGCTCGCGAGGCGAGTCTTGTTCGCGGAATGAGTCATTTCCACGGGGAGAGTCTTGTCCGCGGGAGGATTCATTTCCACGGGATGACTCATTTCCACGGGATGACTCATTTCCGCGGGATGAATCTTTCGTGCGTCGCGAGTCTTTTGTGCGGGATGCCATAATCTCCTCAGGTTGGAAAACTAAGTGCGTGGATTTGGTTGAGAACCGGTGACGGGTCACCGAACGATGTTGTCCGTTGTGTCTCGGCGGAAGTTAGCTGGTCAGAGCTTCCTGGATGCTGCTCCAGAGGGGCCCAACGCCCTCGCCATTCTTCGAAGAGAACGGCAGAATGGGGCGAAAATCTTTTTCGATGGAACTCACGATCTTTCTTCGTTCAGACGGCTTCAGCTTGTCAGCCTTGGAGGCGACCGCCAGAAAGGGCTGACCGTTTGCCAGCAGCCAATCGGCCATCTGGACATCGAGCCGCGACGCTCCGTGGCGTATATCAATGATCATCACGACCAACCGCAGTTGGGGGCGCTTTTCCAAATAGCTATCGGCTAACTCTCGCCATTGGGCCATGATCCGCCGCGAAATCTTCGCATACCCGTAGCCTGGAAGGTCGGCGAAGTAGAACGCCTGATCGATTCGGTAGAAATTGATTGTCCGAGTGCGTCCAGGGGTCCGGCTGACTTGGGCAAGCTGCTTATAATCAATTGGCGCTGAGCCCGCCTTGCGCTTCTGACCCCGAAGCAGCGTATTTAAAAGACTCGACTTTCCAACATTACTGCGGCCGACAAAAGCAACTTCCGGTAATCGGTCGCTGGGAAATTGAGAAGCGTCCGGTGCGCTTGCGACAAACTCGGCAGACATGACCGGCTATAGCACTCCAGGCCGGCTCAGTCTGTTGTCTGGGCCGTGGCGCGCGAAAGCCACTAGACAGCTAGTGCGTGACCTTCTGACCTTCTTCCGCGCTCGTCCGGGTTGTCTCCGGCGGCGGCGGAACTGATGTCAAACCTTCGATGGGTCTTTCTAATGCTATCATCAACACCTCGTCCATGTGCTCGACGAAATGCATTTTCATTTCCGCGCGAATATTGTCAGGAATATCCGGCAAGTCTTTTTCGTTTTCCTTGGGTATGATGGCCTCGAAGATGCCGTTACGATGAGCCGCCAATAGCTTTTCTTTCAACCCGCCGATCGGCAAAACCTTGCCGCGCAATGTAACCTCACCCGTCATTGCAATATCACCGCGAACCGGCACGCGAGCCAGTGCGCTGACGAGTGTCGTCGTCAGCGTGATTCCCGCCGAGGGGCCATCCTTCGGGATAGCGCCTTCCGGGATATGAATGTGTACATCGAGGTGCCGATAGAAATCCCTCGGCAACCCGAACGTCTGCGAGCGCGAACGGATGTAGCTCATCGCTGCTTGGGCCGACTCCTGCATCACGTCGCCCAGCTTGCCGGTCAAGGTCAGCTTCCCCTTGCCGTCCATGATCGTAGCTTCGATACTGAGCAACTGACCGCCGAGTTCGGTCCAGGCCAGGCCCACCGCCGCGCCAATCTCGTTTTTCTTTGCAACGCCGAGGTCGCGGTATTTGGGGACCCCTAAGAAGCCGTCAAGGTTCTCGTTGTCAACGACCGTTTTCGCTTTCTTCGCACCCTTCTTGCGGGAGACAACATTGCGGGCAACTTTGCGGCAGATATTGCCGAGTTCGCGCTCAAGATTTCGGACACCGGCTTCGCGTGTATACTCCTGCACGAGCCGGACCAGGCCCTCTTCGCTGAACTCGACGTCCGCATCCTTCAGCCCGTTCTCTTTGATCTGCTTACTCACCAGGTGCCGCTTGGCGATCTCGACCTTCTCCTCCTCGGTGTACCCGCTGAGGCGAATAATCTCCAGTCTGTCTTGCAGCGCCGCGGGCAGCGTGTGCAGCACATTGCCTGTGGCGATGAAGAATACCTTGCTGAGGTCATATTCCACATCAAGGTAGTGGTCAACGAACATGTGATTCTGCTCGGGATCGAGCACTTCCATCAGCGCCGCCGAGGGGTCTCCGCGGAAGTCCGTCGACATCTTGTCGATCTCATCCAGCATGAAGATGGGGTTTCGAGTCCCCGCTTTCTTCATCATCTGCATGATCTGTCCAGGCAAGGCGCCGATGTAGGTCCGGCGATGTCCGCGGATTTCCGCTTCATCCCTGACTCCGCCGAGCGACATACGAATGAATTTGCGGCCGGTTGCCCTGGCGACGGATTTCCCCAACGAAGTCTTACCCACGCCGGGAGGCCCCACGAAACAGAGGATCGACCCCCGAGGATCTTTCACCAGACGGCGCACCGCAAGAAACTCAAGAATGCGGTCCTTGATTTTCTCCAGGCCGTAATGGTCCGTATTGAGGACGTTTTGCGCAAACTCGAGATCCCGAATCTCACGCGACTTCTTCTTCCACGGCACGGCCAGCAGCCAGTCGATGTAGTTGCGGGAGACGGTCGACTCAGCCGACATCGGCGGCATGTTCTCCAAGCGCCGCAGCTCGGAAATCGCCTTCTCGTGAGCGTCCTTCTTCATCCCCGCTTCTTCGATCTTGGCGCGCAGCTCATCGAACTCGCTCTTCTCGCCACGACCAAGTTCTTTCTGGATGGCCTTGATCTTTTCGTTGAGGTAGTACTCTTTCTGGGCCTTTTCCATCTGCCGTTTGACGCGGCCTTGAACTGTGCGGTCTACGCTGAGCTTCTCGATCTCGATGTCCAGTACTTCCGCGACGCGGGTCAGGCGTTCGGTAGCATCGAAAATTTCGAGCAAATCCTGCTTTTCAGGTATCGTCAACTGCAGGTTGGCGCCAATCGTGTCCGACAGCTTGCTAGGATCGTCCACCCGCACGGCGGCGATCATGGTCTCGTAGTTCAGGTTTTGGCTTTGCTTGACGTACTGCTCAAACAGAGACGTCGCGCGGCCAATCAAGGCTTCAATTTGAGGGGTGTCCTCGGTGGTTTGAACCGCTTTCTTGACCGTTGCCCGATGGAAACCTTCCTCCAAGCTGACCGATAAAATGCGGGCACGCTCAAGGCCCTCCACCAGCACCTTGATATTGCCGTCCGGCAGCTTGAGGCTTTGAACAATGTTGACGATCGTGCCGACTTGGAAAATCTGGTCGGGCGAGGGGTCGTCAATCGAAGCATCGTGTTGAGTCGCCAAGAAGATCTTCTTGTCGGTCTCTAAAGCGTATTCCAAAGCCCGGACACTGGACTCCCGCCCCACCACGAACGGCGTCATCATGTGGGGGAAGATCACGACATCCCGGATGGGCATCATCGGGAGTCGCTGGGTCAAGGACTTTTCCTTCGCTTGGGGCATAAGTATGTGGCTTCTCCAGGCGTATTCGCACTGGCAGTTTGATTGTAGCCGATCAGCGTGAAATGGGGCTCAGCCCGTGCTAGCCGGCATTTCTCACCACCTGACGGCCGAAGCACGCAATAGGTCCGCCATTACTTCGTTGCACTTGCTCGCCGTGCTCAACGTACTGTCTGAGTACGCCTCCGCTCGTCAAGCGGCGCCCGCCTCGTACTGACGGACCTCTCACGCACTTCGTCTCGCCACGTGGTGAGAAATGTAGGCTAGCCGGCCTTGTCGAGAACCGTCAGATGCACCTTGTGGTCCGTGACCATTTGCCGAGTGACGACGTATTCCTTGACGCGTTTGTAGGACGGCAGGTAGTACATCAGGTCGAGCATCATCTCTTCCATGATCATCCGCAAGCCGCGGGCGCCTACCTTTCTGTCCAACGCCAGCTCGGCGATTGCCTCGAGTGCATCCGGCTCCAACTCCAAACGTACGTCTTCATACTCGAAAAGCTTCTGGTATTGCTTCACAAGGCAATTTTTGGGACGCGAAAGGATCTCGACGAGAGCCTTCTGGTCCAGATCGCCCAGTACTGCGTTGACCGGTAAGCGGCCAACAAACTCGGGAATGAAGCCATGCCGGATTAAGTCCTGCGGTTGAACTTGTCCCAGCAGACCCAGGTCCCTCTCTGCATCGATGGCCACCGCCTCATTGGTGTCGCCGGTGTCGCCGTCATCCTGTTCAGCCGCCGAGCGGAAGCCGACCACGCGCTGGTCCAAGCGCTGGGCTACGATCTTTTCCAGCCCGACGAACGCACCGCCGCAGATGAAAAGGATGTTCGTTGTATCGACCGGCGTAAACTCTTGATGAGGATGCTTGCGGCCACCTTGCGGCGGAACGTTGGCGACTGTGCCTTCGAGGATCTTCAGCAAAGCCTGCTGCACGCCCTCGCCGGAAACATCCCGAGTGATCGAAGGGTTTTCATCCTTGCGGCTCAGCTTGTCGATCTCGTCGATGTAGATGATTCCCTGCTGCGCCCTCTGAACATCTCCATCGGCGGATTGCAGCAACTTCAAGATGATGTTTTCTACATCCTCACCGACGTACCCTGCTTCAGTCAGCGTCGTCGCATCGGCAATGGCGAACGGAAGATCAAGGATCTTCGCCAGAGTCTGCGCAAGCAACGTCTTGCCCGTGCCAGTCGGGCCGATCAGCATGATGTTCGACTTCTGCAGCTCGACGTCATCTTTGCCGCGCTGCTTGTTCATGAATACGCGCTTGTAATGGTTATAGACCGCGACGGCCAGTTTCTTTTTTGCCGAGTGCTGCCCGACTACGTACTGATCGAGACGCTCCTTCAGCTCCTGAGGTTTGGGGAGGGTAAAAACATTGGGACCGGCAGCTTCCGGCTTGTCGTCCTCAAGGATCGAATTGCACACCGCAACGCACTCGTCGCAAATGTAAGCCTTGGGGTAGTCGCCCGGGGTCGAGATCAGCTTGCCAACGACTTCTTGGGTTTTGTGACAGAACGAGCACAGTAGAGTATCATTGCCTCCGCTTCGTTTCACAAAAAAGCTCCCTTTGCTTTCGGGTCTGGCCCGGTGCCCGAACGATGGGGCGGGTGCGACGGTGACATGAACAGCACACCCCTACTAATTATGGTACCTCGAAACCGAGATGGCAATCGAGTATAGTATAGGCCCTAATATCGGTACCATACCGCTTTCCCCGCCGCGTGGCGAGCCGATGTGAGCGAGAGACGCGTCCGGAGGAGCAGGCGCCAGGGCGTCCCCCGCCCCAATAGCAAGGCGTACTTGTACATTTGGGCGTGCACGCCGAGCAATCGCAACACAGTAATGAAGCGCCCCCTGCACTTCGCCCCGTCAAGTGATCAGAAATACGGACTAGGCGGAATCCCCGATTCCCGCGGCTCCCCAGGAGCTCCATAATAATTTCATGAGGCAGCAAAGCATTGGACCCTACCTTTTGTCGCTCCTACTGTCGCTCGCTCAGTTGGTGACCACTTTTGCCGCGCCGGTTTTCGCGGCGCAGGAGACCGACCCCAAAGAACGGGCTTGGGAGATCTACGAGCGTGCCCGAGAGCGAGTCATCGGGGAGTCGGCCGAGCCCGTTCGCGACTACACCTTTGACTTGGTGACGCGCCACTGCAAACCCCAAGGAGAAAGACAAACAAATCGAGCTAATCAGTAAAGGGTTCTTTCTAGCGCCCGACCTGGTGCGCCAGGAGATTCAAGTTCCCAACAACGAGATCATCGTTCTTTTCGATGGCCAAAAAGTCTGGCAGAAGCTTTCGAACGATACACGCCATCTGTCGGACGAGGCCTCGACACAAATCAAGGCTGACCTGGCGCGCTCCAACTTATTCCTGGTGAAGCCGCCCCCGCGCGATCAGATGCGCTTTCTTCGGGAAGAAGAAGTCGACGGGCGGATGACGGAAGTGATCGAGCTCAATGACGTCGGCAACATGCCGCTGCGGCTCTTTGTCGACAAGCAAACCGGCGAGGTCATCAAAAAAATGTTCGTCGGCGACACGCCTACGGGGTTGGCTCAAGTGGAGGAGCTTTTCTCGGACTTTCGGACCGTTGACGGTTACAACTGGCCTTTCGTCAAGCGAGTCCTGCGGAATGGGAAGTTCGCCCTGGAGAGCACAACGTACGGCATGAAATTCAACGTTGGCTTGACCAAAGACGATGTAATTCAGTGAGGCCCGGCGATCTTGCCGGACCATCGCCGCAAAGCGGCCATGGCGTTTCTGAGCGCGCCTGGCTGGCAACCCCGGCCTCCGAGCGGGACTCGGGGCGAGCGTAGCACGCGACGCCCCTAAGCCCGAGCGTGGACTGCCGCCGCGCCTCTGTCCGGCCGGCCGCATTGACTTTATTCCGGGACTTTATTCCGGCAAGCGCTTTTCTCGCGCAGAAAGCCGAAACCTATCTCCAACGCCGCCGTCTATATAAGATAGGCAGTCCCTGGTGAACGGGCGTGGAAGCGCCAATCAGCCCCCCGAGGGAGCCGCCAAGGAGGTTCGAACATGTCCGTCGCTATTATGAATTCCCCGGTGATGCCGTACCTCTGGGACGACCCGCTTGCGTTCCTGTCGAGACGGAAACCCCAGCTTTTTCAGAAAGATCAGACAATCTATACGCTTGATGACCCGGCCGACAGTTTGTTCTTGGTCGTCGACGGCACGGTCAAACTCAGTCGAATCTCAGACGCCGGACGCGAGACAGTCCTTGACTTCTGTTCAGCAGATTCGTTTTTCGGCGAATCGGCCATCATGGGACGGCGAAGTCGGGGGGAATCGGCGGTCGCACTCGACGATTGCGCCGTAATGGAATGGACGAGGGACGAGTTGGGCCAACTCATGCTACGCACCCCGGAACTGGGCCCTTCGATGCTGCGGGTGCTGGCGGCCAAGCTCTACGACGCCGACACCCGGATCGAAAGCCTAGCGATCGACCAAATCTCCCAGCGCTTAATTAAAGTGCTGTTGCGACTCGGCGCCCAGTTCGGAACGCCAACCGGCCCCTCAACCCTTCACATCATGCCTTTGACCCACGAACTGCTCGCTCGCTACGTCGGTACGTCTCGAGAGATCATTACACAACACATGAGCCAGCTTCGGCGCAAAGGCGTTCTTGAGTACTCCCGTACGGGCATCGACTTCAACCCGGATGAACTGAGGACAGTTCTCTAAGCTGCGGTCAACGGCATACGTCTCAAGCCCCAGAGAACCTCTGCCGAAGACGCGTCGTGTGTTCCCCCGAGCTTTGAGACGAGTCTCGACGCTGCGTAGCGAGGACAAATCCGACGGCATAGAGCCTCCTGGCCCGGTCGCGTGCGGCCAGGAGACACTCCACTTTCTCAAGCACTTACATCCGCCTGTTGGTAGGCGTGGAAGCAAGTCCACGCCTACGCAGGTCTCTGACGAGCCCTGCGCTGATATGGTGTGACCTGTCAAGTTTGCGCGCACGACTGCTGTCGCGCGGAGCCTCAACTCCGCGTTGGCCAACGAACGAGGACAAGAAGAACAGCCTGTGGAAGAGAGCGTTTACGACGATGGATCCATCTGATATTCGCGGGTTCTCGCCAGAGTAGTCTGCGTCGTGGAGCTGCCTCACTCTACGGACGAAGGTCGTTCAACCGAGCGCTTCCTTGACGAAGGTCGCTCCATCAAGCGCTTCTTAGCGCAGTCGAGGGTTCTCCTGGCAGGCTCAGTTTCCAGTCAGCCGTCCTCCTTGTCCTACCTTGTGAGGCTGCCGCCCGAAGCCGGCAACCAAAATCGTTATCGCTACCGCTTGCTGGCAGCTCATCGTCCTCGGCAGCTAGCCATCGCCCTCGGCAGCTAGCCATCGCCCTCGTATAAGGTGCCTCTTGGCGGCCGGACGGGTTCTGTCAAGGGCGCGGGTTACTGCGGCGAAGCGTACCCTTGACAGGTTTCGGCCGGTCGCCTACGACGTCAATCGAGGGCGATGGCGGTCTCCCTGGCGGTCTCCTTGTCGGCCGTCTCCCTGTCGGCCGTCTCGAGCGTTCAGCAAGCATTCAATCCCTGTTTCTCCTGTTGTGTTCGGGTCTGTTCGATCACGATTGCCCAGATGAATCCCAGCAGTTCCCGCGCGATCGCGGTCACGACGACATTCGCGTGTTTGCCGTTGTTGCGCAGCTTGCGAAAGCGACCGCAAAGCCGCACCTGCGCCTTCCAGGCGATCGCTTGGACTGGGGGCGACGCCTTCTCGGCACGGCGTTGAATCAGCCGCGAGCGGCGTGCCGGGAAGCGATACGCCCAGGAGCATTCGACCAGCAGACGGGAGCTTCCTCGTTGCCTGCTTTGGTGATCGCGCCTTGACGGCGTCGCGCTCCGCTCGTGTTCTCCGACGAAGTCACACACCGACGAAACCCATCAGCTCGCGCGGGGAGTCGAAGCGTGTGAGATCGCCCAGCTCGGCCAGCAACGTCATCCCCGCCAGCCCAGTCCACGCCCCGCAGCGCCGTCAACGCCTGCGCTGGCCCTCCCAGGCTCCAGCCTTCCAGCTGATCATGCAACTGCTGCTCGAGGCAAGCCGTTCGGCTTTGCGCCTGGCGTATCGCCCCGGCGTATTCTTCGTAGGCGATCTGCGAGGCCGGCTGCTCAAAGCGTTGCGTCTCGAGCCAGCGAAAGTGCGCTTGCGTCCAATTCTTGCGCCCGGGGAAACGCTTGTCGTGGCGCAGCAGCATAGCTCCGAGGCGTTGACGAAGTTGTTTGTCGATGAGTTTGCAGTCGCCGCGCGCGCGGCTCAGATCGCGGATCGCTTCGTGTTCCGGAGAGGGCGTCCAGACCGTGCTGAGCTCGCCGGCGCCATCGAGCCCGAGCCAGGGTCAGCGCGTCGCGCCGATCGGTCTTGACGCGATCGCCGGATTTGCGCGGGGTCAGCGACGGCGCGACCAGGTCGCCATCGTGTTCGGTGTCACGAATCTGCCGGCAAATGCCGTAGCCACAGGGGCTGGCTTTCGTAGCAGTAGTGCAGCCTCTGACCAGACGGGGCGAGTGCGGAAATCAAGCGACGAATGGCTTCAGGCCGGTTGTCGATCTTGCCGTAGAAATGCGCCTCGCCCCGCCTCGCTGCGGCGACAGCGACCGAGATACTGTTTTTGTGAACGTCCATCCCGACGTATTTGTCGTAATTGTTGCACTTGTTCATCTCTTTGTTGAACTCGCTAGACTCTTTCATGACCTGTCCTCCTCGATGCGGCTCTGCGCATCTGTTTGAAGCGTAACCCGCGACTCTCGCGGTTGGACAGGTCACTCCATCTTCTCTACGGGGTGTTCAGAACATTTTTGCGGGCCACTAGAGTCCTTGCGGACGGATCTGGACCTCGGAACAGACCGAAAGACTGAACCCCGCCTGATACACTACGGACGGATATACCGGCAAGGAAACGGGGCCCATCGGGGCGTCCGGGAACAACTAACCGGGCGGCGAGCACCTTGGTGTACGTTGAGCCTGCCGCGGTTTATTCTTCGGCCATGTCATTGCCTCGGGATGCGACGACAAGTGAGCTCCCGACATCGAATCTGATCAACCGAGGAGCAGAGCAGTGTATCGAAGAACGTTTGTCCGCGGTTTCCTGACCGTCTGTGCCGCCTCGATCCTAATAACCAGCACGAGCTGTTCGCGGCCCGAAGCGGCCAAGCAGTCATCACGCCCACCCAGCGTCATCCTTGTCATGACCGACGACCAGGGCTACGGCGACATCGGGGCGCTGGGCAACACCATGATCGAGACGCCCAACCTCGACTAGCTTCATTCCGAAAGCGTGCGTCTCACGAACTTTCACGTTGACCCCACCTGTTCCCCGACCAGGTCGGCGCTGTTGAGCGGACGCTATTCGACGCGCACCGGCGTATGGCACACCATCATGGGGCGTTCGATCATGATCCGAACGAGCTCACCATGGCGGAGGTCTTCGCCGCCAACGGCTACCGTACCGGGATGTTCGGGAAATGGCACCTCGGCGATAACTATCCCAGCCGGCCCCAGGATCAGGGTTTCCACGCGACGTTTTACAACGGGGGCGGCGGTGTCGGGCAGGGCCCCGACTATTGGGGCAACGACTACTTCGACGACATCTATTTCCGCGACGGCAAGCCCGAAAAGGTCACCGGATATTGCACGGACGTTTGGTTCGACAACGCGCTCAGCTTCATCGAGAAAAACAAGCACCAGCCGTTTTTCCTCTACCTGCCGACCAACGCGGCGCATTCGCCCTTCAATGTCGCCGAAACGTACTCCAAGCCTTACCTCGAAAAAGGCGTGCCCCAGACCATGGCGAATTTCTACGGCATGATCACGAACATCGACGAGAACATGGGTCGCCTCATGACCCGCCTCAAGGAGCTGAACCTCGAAGACAATACGATTCTCATCTTCTCGACTGACAATGGCATTGCCGCGGGAGCCGCACCGAAGGCAACAGAAGAAGGTACGTGGACGGGCTTCAACGCCGGCATGCGCGGAACCAAGGCCTCCGAGTATGAAGGCGGACACCGCGTACCGTTCTTCATCCGCTGGCCCGGCGGCCATCTCGACGGAGGGCGCGATGTGGATCAACTGACGGCCCACATCGACGTCCTTCCGACTTTCATTGATCTGGCAGGCTTAACCAAACCCGAGGGACCGCCGATTGACGGAACCAGCCTCGCCCCGATCCTAGGAGGTGACCAGGAAGCGTTGCGAGATCGCACTTTGCTCGTCCACTCACAACGAATTCCCTATCCCGAGAAATGGCGCAAGTCAGCCGTGATGACCGAGCGCTGGCGGCTGATCAACGGCGCCGAGCTCTACGACCTCACCACCGATCCGGGCCAAAGGAACGATATAGCCGCCGAGCACGAAGACGTTGTCGAACAACTTCGCGGCGACTACGAACGCTGGTGGACAAGCCTCTCGACCGTTTTCGATGAGGACGTACGAATCGCCGTAGGGACCGAACATGAGCCCCGAACCCAGCTTTATGCCCATGACTGGCACTCAGAGGAAATGTCCCCGTGGCATCAAACCCATCTCCGGGAGGGGTTCGTCAGCAACGGCCCTTGGAGCCTCGACGTCAGACGCGCGGGCGACTACGAGATCACCTTGAGGCGCTGGCCCGAGCACGTCAACGAGTCAATCGAAGCCACGAAAGCCCGCTTGAAGGTCGGAGCCTTCGACGAAGGCCGGCCCTTGGCGGCTGATGCCACCGAAGCGACATTCCGCGTAACTCTCGAAGAGGGTCCCGCCAGCTTACAGACGTGGCTGACGCTCGCGGATGGCCAAACCCGGGGCGCCTATTTCGTGTTCGTAAGACGGCTATAGGGTTTGGATCGGCCGCGAACCGATCTATCGCTCGCGGCCAACCGCTTGCTAACGCGCGCGGCTCCAACTGACCCGAGTGCCGTTGGTCCGCGATATCAACCGAGATAACACCATCAGCACCTACTTCTTCCACGTCAATAGGAAATGATAGCCGTCATCCCCGCTCTTGGGGTCGGAGATCTGTACGACGGCAACAAAGTCATTGCCCTCCCAGGGCTTCTCCAACAGCACAACCTTGCCTCGTCCATCCTTTGTTTCGACACGCATATCGCCGACGCGCGCTGCCGGCACGGGCTGCGTAAACGAGAAGCGTTCTACCGCGAGCGGCCGCCCGCCTGTGCTTTCCGCAACAACCCGATCGCCTCGGATCCTAATGCGAACCGTACCGTCGACGCGCCCCTGAAACTCGAATGTGCCATTCTCGGCGTCATCATAGCGGCTTGGGTCGTTGCCGCCGGAAAAAATTTCCACGCCAGGCAGGTCGAGCTTGGCCGCTGCCTGAGGCGTCGAAGCTCCAGCGGGAGCTGGGGCCGCGGTCCGAGGCCCGCGCAAAATCGCCTCCATGTGCTTCGAGAGGACGCGGCTTCTGCGAGGTGTCGCGGCAGGCTCCGGCTCGCGTTGTCCCGCGCGTGGGTCATCCGGCAACGTGGGCACCGCGGCTGCGGCCGCTCCTGGCGCAGACGCCCTAGCCCCAGAGGCTCCCGCCGCGGACGCCACCGCCGGACTCGCCGCTGGCGGCGACGCTGAGGGCGGAGATACCGTCCGGTCTCGTGGCGAAGCGGCAACAGTTTCCCGCGCTACAGCTTCACCCGCTTCCCATCGCAGCCGAGCGTGATAGCGGTCGTCAGAACCCTTGGGATCAGAAATCTTGAAACGCGCCGTGAAATTATTGGCGGCTGAGGGAGGCTCCACAAGCGTGACTTGCCCCCGGCCGTCCTTCTTTTCCAGCTGGAAGCGGCGGAACGCCGCTCGCGGAATCGGCTGGCTATGTTCGGAACCATCGTCCTCGGGAGGGCGTCCGCCGAGCACGTTGTAGTGAATCGTATCCCCACGAACGAAGAAGTCGATTTCGCCATCCACATGCATCCGGATATCGAACTGGCCCTGCTTGGAGCTGGAGTTGTAGTCGTCGCTCTGTCGAGCCTGGAAACCCTTGAGATCAGCAACAACATCAGTTCAACCGGATTGGCCACCGGCCACGCGTTCTGGAACAGACGAACGAGCCCGCGCCGGTGCGGACGGGGCCGATCGCGGCGGCGAGGCCGCGGCTACGGGAGTCGATACGGCGTCCAGCGCACGGGGTGAGCCGATTCCAAGGTAGGGGTTGAAAATATATTCGTGCGAAAACCGGCCGGGGAAAGCGCAGGTTTTGAGATACCGAGTAGGCCGGGTCAAGTCCCCACTGTCCCGTGGCGACAACCTTCTTCTTCCTAGTGCGGTTGTCATGCCAACCCCAAAACGGTTTGGCCTTGTTGGAGCCGTACTTGCGCCCGCGGAACGAACCGGCAATCTCCACCTGTCTAGGACGCGGCCGCCCGGCGTAAGGCTCATAGGTGTAATAGGCGTCGAAAGAACGGCCACCCTTATCCCCCTCGTGCGCCCGCAGCCACCAATGCTCATAGATCGGCAGCAACTTGATAACCGACGTTGCGGTCGTTCGGGTGTTTGGGGCGTTCCGCCTTGCCCTTGTAAGAATAGGTTACGCCCGTGCCGATCGAAAACTCGTCTTTCGATACCGAGTAGCGGGAGTGATGGTCCGCCCCCCCGTAGACGCCATGCCCGCCCGACTCGATGAAAACGACCGGGTGAGAGCCGTCGTGGAATTCCACTTTGCCATCGAAACTGTGTATGCCCTTCTTGACCTGGCGGTCGTTCTGGTAGGAATAAATATTGTTGTGGGCCAGCGACTCCATCGTTTGCAGACGCCCGTAGGTTGAGCCGTCCTTGGCAATGGTCAGGATCATCCCTTCGTTATCATTCTCGTGGCAGGTTCCCGCGACACACTTATCGGAATAGTCACGCGGGTGAAAAAAGTTGTAGATCAGAAACCAGTGCGTGTCGGTTTCCATCGCGGCGTAGTGAACGTAGGCCTGCGAGGACCCGACTTCGGCACGCTCCCAGTTGTTGTCTCCCCGCCAGTCGCCGTCGAGGTCGAACCGCGCCAGGTAGTCGCTCTTAGGCTGGAACCACGTTTCTTCCGCGACGAAAGGGGCGTAGTGCTCGGCTAGTTTGCGGTAGGGGTCGTTGGAGGACGCCTCTTGGCCAAAGTTTGTTTTCTCTTCTGGACGTCGGGACGGCGCGTTCGGCGTCACCTCGATTTCAATCGAAGCCGTTTTACCTTCGAGACTCACCTCGACGACGTAGCGGCCCGTCTTCTCGGAAGCGGTGAAGAGAGCCGCGTCCTGGAGCACGAAGCTTCCCGTGGCCCGGCCCAAAAGAATCGCCCCCAGTCCGCTGCCACGTTCTTGATAGAAAGACTCATCGTCCTTGCCCTGGAAGCGAAAGGGCTTGGACAGCCAGCCGCCCGAGGAATCCTTCAGCTCGAAGCTCGCACCGTTGCGCTGCAGCCGGACTTTCTCAGCCTCACTTTCCGCATCCTGCTTGACCTCGCCATAGGCCTGCGCCTGAATCACGAGGCTATCGAGAGGGTGCACCCGAGCATCGGCCGGATCGGTCCGTGCGGCGAGTTCAGTGACGGCCAGTTGAGCGAGGGCCAGACTCGGAAACGACAGCACGAGGATGAGAAAGAATTTCGCGATTGAGCGCATAGATTTATCTCCGTTCGGCGGCGCGAGGTAGCCAAGGGGACGTAGCCAGGGTTTCCTAGAATTGGAGCACACGGCCACTTGAGATCGCAAACGTACCCCAATCCGTCCGTAAGGCGACCCTGGCTGTGCGCGGTTGTTGCCGAACTCCGTAGAGAAGGGCTCGTCAGAGCCCTGCGGGGGCCGCACTCGGCGGGTGAACGCTCCGAAAAGCCGCAGGTCTCTGACGAGCCCTGCGCTACGGGTAATCAACACGTTTCCGGAGACAACCATAGCGCTTACGGACGGATCTGGGAAACGTAGGCATTCGCCCACGCCAGCTCCGTGATGTGTACTCTTTAGGACGTGCAGGTATCGATTCGGTTGCGATCTAGTGCCCCCAAGGGCCGCTCCCACGCAGCATATCGGAATGTGCGAACCACAGCTCAGAGCCTCAGGCTCAAGCTTGGGGTCGAGCGCGCCAAGCCTTGGCAGCCCTTCATCAGCCCTTCATCAGCCAAATCCTTCCCTTCCCGCACATTCAGCACCGGGCCTTTACAATAGTGATTTGAGCTCAGACCCGCCTATTCCGGGAGGGCGTCGCCACGCAACCGCACTTCGATGCCGTCCTGCGAGCAACGCCGCCCTGTGAGCAATAAGGAGAAACTTTTGCCATCCATGCGAATTTCAATCCGTCTCGTGGCGGTCACCTTGTTCGTCATCGGAACCTTCGCCGCCGAGGTGGATTCCGAGCGCCTCAACAACACCGCCAAGGAGCCACAGAATTGGCTGACCTACGGCGGCAACTACGCGGCCTGGCGCTACAGCGCGCTCGATCAAATCAACCGCAACAACATCGGGAAGCTTTCGCCCGTTTGGACGTTTCAAACCGGCATCGTTGAGGGCGGTTTGCAATGCACGCCCATCGTCGTTGACGGCGTCATGTATATCACCAGTGCTTGGAACCGCGTTTTCGCCATCAACGCCGTGACGGGCGAAGAAATCTGGCACTACTTCCATCCCAAACCCGAGGCCTTTCCCGCCACCTACGGAACCTGGAATCGCGGCGTGGCCGTGGCGAACGGGCTGGTGTTCATGGGCACGATCGACAACTATCTTGTCGCGCTCGATTCCAAGACAGGCAGAGAGGTCTGGAAAGTCGAAATAGAGGACGCCGGCCAATGCGGCTGTTCTATCACGGGTGCTCCGCTGGTGGTCAAGGACAAGGTCATCGTCGGAGTCACTGGCGGCGACTCGGCCGCCACGCCTGGCGATTCTGGACCATTCCCGGCCCCGGCGAACCCGGCCATGAGACTTGGAAGGGAGACAGTTGGAAATACGGCGGCGGTTCGACTTGGCTGACGGGCTCCTACGACCCCGAGCTGAACTTGCTCTACTGGGGCGTCGGCAATCCGGCGGCCGATTTCTACGGCGAGTCGAGGCGCGGGGATAATCTCTACACCGAATCCACCGTCGCTCTGGATCCAGATACGGGTGAGCTGAAGTGGCACTATCAGCAGGTTCCTTATGACGTTTGGGATTTCGATTCCGCTTACGAGCTCACGCTGCTCGATCTCGAATATGAGGGCCGCAAGAGAAAGCTGATCGTCACGCCGCACAAGAGCGGCTATACCTGGGTTCTCGACCGCACCAACGGCGAATTCATCAACGCCTGGCCGCTGGTCGAAAGCTCGAACTGGATCGCGGGCATTGACGAGGAAGGCAAACTGATCGGCCGCAACGAACCAGAAGTGGACAAGATGAAAGTGATCTGTCCTTCGATCGGCGGCGGACGCAGTTGGAACCACGGCGCATACTATCCCAAGACCGGCTGGTTCTATTCGACCGGCATCGAGTGGTGCCAGGAAGTTACCGCGCACCGGGAAGCGCCGAGAGACGGGCAACTGTATTTTGGAGGATCGTTCAACCTTACTCAGCCTCTCAAGGGTGAAGCTCATGGACACCTGGGCGCCTACGACCCGATCACGGGCAAGCGGCATTGGCTCTACAAGACCAAATACCCGCTGCTTGCCTCCCAGCTTGCCACGGCCGGCGATCTGCTCTTTACCGGCGATGCGACCGGGAAGTTCTTTGCGCTGGACACCGCTAGCGGAAAGGAGCTGTGGTCGTTCCGGACCGGGTCCGGCCATCGCGGCTCGCCGATTTCCTATTCGGTAAACGGCAGGCAGTACATTGCCACGCCGAGCGGCTGGGGATCAGCGCTGGCGGGACTAATCCCGCAGATCTGGCCCGAGGCCGAAGATTTCGTGAGCGGCTCGACACTATTGGTCTTCGCGCTGCCGGAGGCGGAATGACGATGGCTCTCGATCGGTTGATTCGCGGCTTTGCTTTGAAGCACCTGAGCATCGCGGTTGTGGCTTGCGCTTTGCCCGTCACGCTCGGCGCCCAGACCACAACGGTTAGTCTGCGCGATGCGGTCTTCATCGCGACGGGCAGTGAGCTGTTCGCGAAAAACTGCGCGGTCGGCTACTGCCATGGCTCGGAGGGCCGCGCCGGCCGCGGCCCGCGCCTGCGGGACAAAGTTTGGAATGCGGACAAGCTGTTCGGGGTGGTCCATGACGGCATCCCGAACACAACCATGCCTCCGTGGAAAGACATTCTACCGGAGAGGGAAATCTGGTCCATCGTGGCCTACGTCATCAGCATTGGAGCGGTTGATTCGGACGCCGCCGCCGGCAAGGTCCAGCTCAGCGCTTCGGGGAGTTCGGACCTGCTGACGGACGAGGCTCGCAAAGGACGTGAGCTGTTCTTCGATCTGATGAACGAGAAGCGATCGGCCCCGACCTGGCCACGGTTCGCGAAAGGCCCGCCGATCAGATCAGGCGCGATATTCTCGACCCGCAAGCCGCGTTCGCGGAAGGCTTCGAGCAAGTCGTTATCGAAACGAAAAAGGGCGAACGGATCGCTGGTTTGGAGAAAGAAAAAAACAGCGGAGTTCGTGCGGCTTTATGACACCGTTTCTATTCCGGCCCCTCTTCGAACCGTCTATCAGGACCAGATCGAGAGCAGGGGCATTGAACAGCATTCGGCCATGCCCGCCGGGTACCGGTCCGTCTATTCAGACGAAGAGCTGAGCGCCATCATCGCCTATCTCAAATCAGCGCAGTGACAGTCGGCTCCAGCGTTTGGTTCCTGCTCCGTTCCTGCGACGACTAGTATCGATCGTTTCCTGCTACTGGCGACAACCTATCGGCGATTCAAATTACCGGCTGGTGCGGCGGCGGGAATCCCCGCTTATTCGGACCCCGTAAGCCGCGCCGCCAGCTCCGCGACGACCGCTTCGGCCCTTGCGGCAATCTCTTCCGGAGTTTGGTCCTGGATGGGATGGTCGACGTAGACAGCGTCAAAATCGGGGCGTCCTAGAGCGCTCGCTTGGGCCCGGGCGGCGGTCTGGAAAACCGCGGTCGCTACGGGAACGGTGGGGATGCCGAGGGTTTCCAGCCGGGTCGAGTCGTGCAAACTGCACGTTGTGCAGGACCCTCAATCAGCCAAGGCCTCGATCACCGCCTCAACTTTCGCCTGCCTCAGTCGGTCAATGACCTCGGGCGGGGCTGGCTTGGCGAAGGTGGGTTTGGCCTCGCGTATGACGGCGCCAACTCCATAGCTTTGCTTCAGCAGACTCTCGAGCCGATCGAGGAAGATACTGCCTCCGGGCTTGCTGATGTCGAGAAAGCCGATGGTCTTGCCTTCGAGCGAGGCGAGGCGGGGGGTTGGTTGTCCTTGAACAGGCTGCTGCTCATCGAGTGGATTGACGAGAATGTTCGGCATCGTTTTTTGTCACCTCGGGTATCTTGTGATTGCAGGATACTACTTTAGGAAACCGAGCTCGGTGAATGTGGAAAATGACCTGGCCGAAACCGAGCCGCGCCCGCCAGGGTGTGGTCGAGGGTAACCAGTGCGTCGAGGCCTCGATCGGAATGCGGTCACCGCCAGACTAGACCGCACCCTCGCGGGCGCGGCTCGGTTTCGGCATCGGAGCGGTCCCCGGGGTACGGAAGAGATGAACACCGAGTCAATCGATTGGGTAGGTCACCATCTGACTGCCTCTGGGACCCGCAGCCCAGGAACCGATCACCGCTGAAAACTTACCCGCGGGCCCGCCTGCGACCACGATCTGGATCGCTTCCGGCGTGGAGAATTTGCGGTAATTCGGCTCCCTAGCGATCGTGATCTCTTCGTAGCGATTCCGCATTTGCGTGCCTTCACCGCCATCGTCCGCGAACTCACGCAACGGTACGCCAGTGTTGTCAAACAGGAACTGCCTCACATCCGATTTGCTAAAGCCGTCCCGCTGTAATGTTGCGGTGTGCTCGGGGCACAGCACAACCATGGCCTCGTGTACAAGACAACTCCGATAAGACCAAACTGTCACGAGAGTGCGGCTGATGGTCGTCAGTACGCGCTTCCCGTCGCGGGCCGTGTGCTCACTCACGCCTCGGGGCGGTTCGGCGCCAAAAAGCGTCACCGCGCTTTGGCCTGCATCGAATCCGCGCTCGACGTGCAAGGGCTCCCAAGGACTGACCTCTTCGTTTTCAGCAATGCAATAAGAGAATTTTCCGGGATTGCCCAGCGTCGACATGTCAATCTCACCGGGACGGGCACCTCCCAGATTTGTGGCGATCAACTGGAACGCTCGTCCCAGTGTGCTGTTTGCTTTGGCGACATTGCTGAAAACGTTGCTGCCGCTGGCGAACCCAAGATCGCCACGAACCGGCCCGTTGATGACGATTAGGGGAGAGGCGAAATGTGTAGTCGCTTGAATTCCATGCAGGTTGAACTTCTCATCGCAAGCCGCCCTGACCAGAGGAATCAGCACCCGCATCATGGTAGGCTCGCAACCCGCCATAACGGCGTTTGCGGCGATCTTCTCGACGGTTGCCAATCCGTAGTTGGGCGGGATGCGGCCGATGATTTCGTCGGGCGCTAGGTCCGTAGCGGCGAGCATCGCGTCCACCCGCTCGACGGTTGGCGGGACAACCGGCAACGGGTCGGCGAACCCCGCTTGCTGACAGTAGCCTTCCAAGTCGGCGTCATCGGGGAGTTCGACTCGGCCGGCTCTGGGCCCGTGCTTGGAGTGGAGATCGAGCGGCGCCGCAGTTTCGAGATTGTTCTGAGGTTCGCGGTGGCGCGAGGTGCAGCCGGGCTTCGATTCCGGAGCCCCGTCATGCGGACCGGCAATCACTAACGGATCTTTGCCCGCTCGGTGGGCTAGTTCAGTGGCCAGCTCGTTCAGGTCAGTTTTCGAGAAGCCGGCAATCGTGCGATCAATGTTACCGCGGGGATCCAGAAGATAGAGCGTCGGGACGATATCGGGGTCGAACAGCTTGGAAGCGCTCAAGTCGCGGTCCATCAGGATCGTGTACCGGATCGCCAGCCGCTCGGCGAACTCGCGGGTTGCCGCTTCGTCGTCTTGTGAAACGGCCGCGACCAACAGATCATCCCCCATCGTTTCCGCCATCCGGTTCAGATAGGGAAGTGTGAGCCCGCAGGTCGGGCAGTCGGTTTCGAAGAAGACGAGCAACGTTGGCCGGCCCGATAGGTCGGAAGGCTCGGCAGGGCACTGCCAGAGCGTGCCATCCAGCCGGGAGAGCTTGAAGGTCGGGATCGGGGCCGTTGGCTGTGGCATGAGTCAAGTCGATCAAATACTGGTCCAGATTATAACGTCTACCGCGCTTTAGACATGAGTGCCTCTGGGAGGATACAATGCCGCCCGCCAGCAACCGCATCGCGACGGGAAAATCCGGCAAGCCGAGTATTATCTATCACACCCTTCGGGAGCGTCTCAGTTTTCGGCCCCGTGACGTCAAAACATTTCGACATCCGTTTTTGGGGCTAACGATCCTGCGGGATTTCGACCCTTCCGAGCATGGGATTGGACCGTTAGTCCCAAGGCCGAATGTCGAACTATCGAAGTCTAGCGGGAGTGCATTTAGCGATGGATTACCACATTGTATGGTTGCCGACCACGATCAGAAAGGGGCCAGGACTCCTACTGAGCTAAGCCTCGGTGGCACCAGGAAACTGTGGCCTCCCCCGCCGAACCTGACAGGGTCGGCGTCCCGACCGGAGCCTCGAAGCGGCACGAAAGCCCCACCGCTGGGTGGTTTGGGCGATAGGCCCAGGTCTGTGCGAAGCAGCAGGCTCGTAGTAGGTCGAATTCGATTTTTCCGGCCAGCGCTCGGCTGCGCCTTTTTGTCGCTAGGTTAAACCAGCATCGTCTCTTAGTTTTTAGAACAGGCCTTTTCTCGCTTGTTCCGGTTGTGAAACAAACGCAGCTGGAGCCCCTATTCCTGGCCGCCCCGGGCTACGATTCCGATATAGAGAAGTTCACAAACATTTACAGAAGTTCACTCAAGTTCACATTCTATTGGAGGAAAAACAGATGCTAAAGCAATTCGTCGTAATGGTTACGGTTCTTACCACCTGAATTATGCACAGATTCGGCGTAGCCATCGTCGATGGAGTTGTGGCGATAGCGGCACTCGTGTCAACTCAGTGATTTCGCAAGTCGTCTTTTCTGCTGTTTCCCTCCCCGTTTGAGCCGCCTCCTGATCCCGGCAGGGCAAAAGCGGGCTGGCAAGCGGCGTGTTCCCAGTACGTTGCGGCGAGTGCATGAAAATTTATGCATGGAGTGCCCCTCAGCTCAGCGCACCCTCCACCACCGGCGCCAAGCTCGATCCCGGCGGCCCCATCGCCCGCAGCCGTCGCATCAGCCGTTCAAACAGGCCCTTTTCCTGATAATGATCGCTGTAGCTGACACCCGTTCTGCCGGCGTGCCGCCAGATCTTGGCCGCCACGAACAGAAAACGCAGCCGCGCCGTCGCCAGGGTGGTGTGCCGCAGCGTCTCCACGCTGGCCTGGGCTTCGCGGTTGAACAGCAGCAGCCAGCAGTTGAGATTGTAGGCCAGCATGGCCAACTGAAAGTGATTGCGGTTCATGTCAAAGCGGCGCGAGGGATGGGCCGCCAGCCCGGCGTCGTTGTTGGCCTCCTTGATCAGGTTCTCGGCTCCGGCGCGCTGATTGTAAAACCACACCACCGCCGCGATCGGCTCGGCCAGATTGGTGACAAACACGCGGTAGGTGTAAGCGCTGGTGGCGAACAACTGGTATTGCTCGGCCGCGCCGGCCTTGGGCTCGTTTTCGTAACGCAGCGCCAGGAAACGGCAGGCCCGCGCCCAGCCTTGCGGTTGGTAGAGGAATTCGCATTCCGCGTCCGCGTCGGAGCGGGGGGAGGGTTTCCATTCTGCTTGCTGCAAGCGCTCGACCAGGCGCCGCGTTTTGCGCGCCACGATGACGAACTGACAAGCCGCCTTTTCATAGGCCTCCACCGCCTCCCAGCAATAAAAGCCGGAATCGGCCCGCGCCAGGATTTTCTTCACGCCGCCCGGCAAAGTCCGGAAAGCGCTCTCGAGGTGGGCGGCGATCTGTCGGCCCGTGGGCCGGTCGCCGTTGCGCAACCCGCCCATCAGGTATTCGCGCGTCTCGGCCAGGAAGGTCAGTATCGGCTGGTAGCTGCGCTTGCCCTTGTTCTTGGGGTTGTAGCTCTTGCGCCCGCCCATCTGGCGGCCGTAGAGGGTATGCACGGTGGTGTCGGTGTCCAGCGTCACCGTCTCCAACTTCACGTGGGCCGCGGCCCAGACTCGTTCCCGCAGCTGGCGCTGAATGGAAAGGATCTGCTTCGCCACGTTGAGGTGCAGCGAGGCCAGAAAGCGCCACAGCGTGGACTGCGGCGGCAGACGCGTCACTTGCAAGATGCCGGTCAGGATGGGGTCGCGAGCGATGAAGCGGAGTTGGTTGAGCCGCGCAAAGCCGACATAGAGGCCGAGCACGAGGGCCAGCACGAACTGGTAGGGGCTCATGGCTCGGGTGATCCGTTTGGTCGTGAGGGTTTCTTCCAGCAGCGCTTGGAAGCCGAGTTTTTCGAGCAGGGTGGCGACGGGCAGCAAGCCGCCGTAGGGAGTCAGATTCTTGCCACGGAAGTGATAGGGCGTGGCAGCCCCGATTTTATTGGGCCGCGGGGCCCTCGCGCCGGGGCCTTGTTTGACGGGCCTTCGGGAGCTATGCTGTTTTCGTTTGGTAACCATTTGGGTGACCTCCTTGGGGTTGACTGGCGAAGCTGAAATCTTTGCCAGCCTACCTTTTTACCCCATGTTTTCGGGGGTCCCCAAATGGTTCCTGGCGGCTCAGCCCTCACCAGGTGCACAGGCAGTGCATAATTCAGGTACCAAGCTTGCGGTGGTGGCACTTGGCGCCAACGCTATTTCAGCCGTCCCGACAGAATTCGGCCCGGAGCCCGGCTGCTACCCTGGCGACCCTTGCGGATCATAGGATTTCGACAAGGCGGGTTGCTCGATCAGGAAAGTTCAAGGAGGCTCCTCTTGCTGGCTGGTCTCCCACAACGCTGAACGCCATGCGATAGCGGGCCCATCGAGCCTTACTAGGGTCTGTTAACACTAACGTGGAAAAGCTGCTATACTGGTGATGTATGGAAATCACCGAGCAGCAATACCTCCGCATCGAGCCGGTTTTGCCGCGCCAGCGGGGCAACGTGAGCCTGTCGAACCTGACGGTTTTAAACGCGATTTTATATGTCGCCGAGCAGGACTGCAAATGGCGCGGCTTGCCCCAGCGATTCGGCAACTGGCACACCATTTACACCCGCATGAACCGCTGGTCGAAGAACGGCGTGCTCGTCGCCGTCTTCGAGAAACTGCAGCGCGAGCAACTGGTCCGCATCAAAATCGAAGCCGTGTCGATGGACTCGACCATCGGGAAGGTTCATCCCGACGGCACCGGTGCGTTAAAAAAAACGGTCTGCAGGCGATCGGCAAATCCCGCGGCGGATGGACCACCAAGATTCATATGGTTGCCGCAGATGCTCGAACGGCGATAACGTTCGCTCTCTCGCCCGGCCAAGCTCACGACGCCCAGCATGGCCGCGAGCTGCTGGGCGGTCTGGGGCCACTGCCCGAGCCGCTGCCGCTGCTCATGGACGGCGCCTATGAGGACGATCAGACACGCCAACTGGCTCTGGATTTCGGATGGATTCCCGTCGTGCCGCCCAAGCGTACCCGCTTGGAGCCGTGGGAGTTCGATCGAGTACTCTATCGCCGCCGCAACGAGGTCGAGAGACTCTTCCGCCGGCTCAAGGGATTCCGCCGAATCTTCTCCCGCTTCGACAAGCTCGACGTGATGTTCCTCGCCTTCCTCCACTTCGCCCTCATCGTCGAGGCTCTTCGTTTCGAGACCCCACGTTAGTGTTAACACGCCCTAGTTAGAATGGCTAGGATTTGTCATTCTGAGGGCGGGGCGCTGCCCCCGCTTATGCCAGTCTGCGTCAAGAGTTAGTCAGAAAACGGGAACAGCGCCCCCTTGAACGGGGGGCGCATCGTCCTCTCTACAATCACTCTCGTCGTCTGCACCCGTGCCCGCGTGTCTGGTTGGTGACCGTTGGCGATCTCACGATCAGCCGGTCCTCAACAGAGGGTCTCGAAGGGGGACAATTTTATCTCCCTGCGCGGTTGACCGCGGGCGTTCTGGCGTTTGTCTTTCGGCCTACGGCAGGCAGCACCGTTCCAGCCCTAGGGAGACGATCTGCGAGTGAGCCGGATTCGACGTGAAGTAATTCACTTGCGAAAGCCTCTTGTAGATGTTGCCGGCGATCTCGGCCGCTCGGGGGCCAAACATCATTGGGCCGCCCCTGAGCAGCACGACGATCGCGAGTCTTTTGCCTTCCCCCTCGTTGTACGACGCAAACCATCCAAGCTGGGTGCGGCCTGGGCGATGGTACTGAGTGCAGGTGCCGGTCTTGCCGAGGATTGGCCGGCCCACCGTGCGCGCTTTTCGTCCAGTGCCGCGCTTGACCGCCGCGGTCATTCCCGCCCGCACCTCCGACAGCCAACACTCGACCGGCAGCTGCCGCTTCACCTTGGGTATCAAATCCCTCGCTTCCCCCAGCGTCGCAGGCGCCTGCAGGTAATGAAGCGTCCCGCCGTTGGCAACCGCTGAGACAAATGCGGCCAATTGCAGTGGGTTAACCGAAATTCCGTCTCCGAACGTCGTCATGCGGACGATACCCCCACCGTGCTCTTCAGCGGGAAACTTCCCTAACTGCTCGCCGGGTATCCGCCATCCGGCTTTCTCTCCAAACCCGAACAGATTGGCATAGCGCTTGAAGCGCTCGAATCCGAGTTCCCGTCCCAAGTGCTCGAAGTAGACGTTGTTCGAAATCGCCAGCCCTTGGACCATCGTCATGAACCAGTAGCCTTCAAACCACACCTTCTTGCCGGGGCTGACGATGCCTTCGTTGAGGGCGGCCAGCCCGACCACCAGCTTGATCGTTGAGCAGGGCATGTAGCCGCTGGCGAGAGCGAGCTTTTGGTTTACGACCGTGAGCAAGCGGCCGCTATTCGTATCCACGACCACCACGCTGCCATTGAATTTCCCGAGCGCCTCGAGGGCCGCTTGCCGCACGGTGATGTCTTCGCCGCCGATAGAATCGCCGGCTTGTGAGTTCGCGTAGGTTCGCTCGATGGACCAGCGTCGTGACGACTGAGCGGCCGCCGAATTCCCGGCGGTGAGGACCAACGACACGCCTGCCAACACTGTCAGCAGAGGGCCGAAGCGGGGTCGCACTCGTGCTGAACGCTTGGTCGCGTAAAAGGCCGAATTCTGGATCATAGAAGAGCCTGAATCCTTGATCGCAGAAGGTAATGTCATGAACTCACGTCGGGAATGTGAAAGTAATATTGTAACCGCAAGGTTTTTCTCGCCGATCATGCCAGAAGATTTCAGACGGCCGGACAGAGGAGTGGACGGAAGTCCGCGCTTGAGAACCACGCTCAGCTACTCGCGCACAGGGGCTCTAAAGCGCGGAAAGCTGGCCACGCCAAGCGCGGGCTTCCGTCCGCGTCTGTGCGAACCGTTTCGACAATCCCTTGTGCCGCGAAATATGTAGGGAACAATTTCGCCCCCAGCGGTGTCTAATACAGTAGTAGTGCAGTTGCATTCGCCACTGGGCGGATTGGCTGGTAGGCTTAACTCAGCCCCCCCTCCATGTGGCAGGGAGTGCTTCATTGCACGAGTTCATAACAAGTTCGATACATCCGCCCGAGGACGTGGTCTTGCTGCAAGACTTGCAGCGCGGCGCTCCCCAAGCTTTCGAGAGATTACTCGACCAATACCAGCAACCGGTTTACCGTTTCGTCTACCGGCTCCTCGAAGATCCGGCCGATGCACCTGATGTAACCTGAATTATGCACTGCGGCGTGGACCTGAGGAGGGCTGAGCCGCAAGGGACCATTGGGGACCCCCTAAAACATGGGGTAAAAAGGTCGGCTGGCAAAGATTCCAGCTTCGCCAGCCAACCCCAAGGAAGTCACCCACATGGTTACCAGACGAAAACAGCATAGCTCCCAAAGGCCCGTCCAACAAGGCCCAGCCGTGACGGCCTCGCGGCCCAATAAAATCGGGGCTTCGACGCCTTACCACTTCCGCGGCAGGAAGCCGACTCCCTACGGCGGCTTGCTGCCGGTGGTCGGGAGGGCGCTGATCTGAGAGCCTGGCTATGCGCTATGCATAAAATTTTATGCACTAGCCGTAACGCACTGGAAACACGTCACTTCCGAGCGAGGTTTTGACGACGCGGATTCTGGGCGGGAAGGGAAACCGGACACGGAGAAGCCAAAAGACCAGTTGCCGAGCTACCACCTCACGACGACCGCCAACCCGCTACGAACGCAGCCACACTCGCAAAGTGAATCTGTGCATAATTCAGGTGTAACGCAAGACGTATTCGTCAAGGTTTTCCGCAAGGTTGGCGAGTTTCGCGGAGAAGCCAGCCCCAAGACATGGATCTATCGCATCGCGGTTAACGAAGCTTCCAATCGCCGCCGCTGGTTTCTGTGGCATCGAAAAAATGAGGTGTCCGTCGACGCATTCGCAGAAGGCGAACTGGCCGATGCCACATGGTTCATCGACCGGCGGGGCACGCCATTTGATCTGCTGAGCCGCGCGGAAGTGCGGGTAGCCATCCGCAAGGCATTGGGAGAGCTCGATCACAGGCTGCGAGTCGCGGTAGTCCTGCGCGATATTGAGTGTCTTAGTTACAACGAAATTGCCGATACGTTACAAGTGTCGTTGGGAACCGTTAAGTCTCGAATACTTCGCGGGCGGGAAGCAATGAAGTCCAAGTTGCGGCGCGAACTGGCAGTCGAGCTGCCGGCAGTGTATGTCGCACAACCGGAGTGAGCCATGAATTGTCGTTTTACTAGAAAACACATTCCAGCTTATATTGACGGCGAGCTTGGCCCGGGCTACCGCTGGATGCTTCGGCAGCACCTGGTCGCCTGCTCCGATTGTCTTGAGCAATATGAGCGCGGAGAGACACTCATCGAGTCAGCAGAGGAGTTGCAAACGGTTCAGGCTCCCGCAAGCTTGCGCAGTAAAATCTTGCTGGTGGTTTGGCGTGAGTCCGAAAGTAGCTGGGAACGACTCAACCTTCGGATCCGAAACTGGACGCGGCCGATCGCAGTTCCGGCAACCGGCGGTATTCTCTCGGCCGTTATTCTTTTCGGGGGACTGATGTCGCACATCTCCTTTGCCCCTCAGGATCTAAGCACGGACATACCTCTCACGTATCTCACGAAGACGCTGGTCACTCATCCCATCATGAGCATGGCCCCGCCTTTTGGCGTTAGCGAGGATATCGGAGTCGAGGCGTTTATTGACGGGCAAGGCAATGTCTACGATTTCCGGATCACCCATTTGCCGTCGAGCTACCCCCTGACCAGCTCGGAGACGAGCGCGAAGCTCCGGGCGCAGCTGGCCAACGCCCTGTTGGCAACGCGCTTCGATCCGGCGACAAGTTTCGGCCGGCCCAGGCGCGGCAGAGTGTTACTCTCGTTCCGGCCGGTGACGCACGTTCAGGTCCGCGGTTAGCCGAGGTAGTCGGGACCTCGGACCGCAAACAGGGACTCTCAGCCAGTCTCTGGGGTATCTACATTTCTCAGGCCCTCGGGGCGGGCTAGCGCCGAAAATTCCTGCTGATCCGACAGAGCCGTGGACGGCAGTCCACGGTCTGGAGTTTCTACATTTCTCAGGCTCCCAGGGCGGCTCAGGTCTCGCTGGCGGCATGTCAGGGCGTCTTTTTCCATCGGCTCACGCCTGGTGAACGTGGCTCACGGCCGCTCGTGAGCGTGGACTTCCGTCCGCGCCTCTGTTGTTGCGGCTTGTGAACTGTCGACCTGTCGGGGCTACTCAGGAACGACGATCCAGGCGAACTGGTCAATAAACTGGTAGCCCAACTGGCTGTGCATGAAGTAGAGGACACCAGCCGTCAGCGCGGCCAAGATCAGAAGAGATACCAGGATGATCCAGAGCCACGGGATCTTACCCTTCTCTCGCTTGAGAATCAGCAGGTAACTTGCGCCGATTCCGACATAGAACAGCAAGATCATCGGGGCCGCGAACAGGATCATATTGAACACGTCCGGCGTCGGAGTGATGATCGCAGCCGTGATGAAGATGAGCAGAATAGCGTAGCGGATATTCTGCAGCAAGAAGGTCGGGTTCACGATCCTCAACAGCGTCAGGAAAAAGATGAGGACCGGCATTTGGAATACAATACCGAGACCTAGTTCCACCATTACGAAAGTGTTGAAGTAGGAGCTGACCGTGATCATTGGCTGAATATCGATCTCGCAGCCGATCCCGATCAGGAACGCCAGAGCAAATCTGAGGACCACAAAATACCCGAATAGCCCGCCGAGGATAAACAAACCAGCGATGCAAAAGATGAAAGGCTGAGCCCAGCGGCGTTCACGCTGGTAAAGGCCTGGTCCGATGAAACCCCAGGCCTGATAGACAAGCCACGGCGAGGCGACGAAGACGGCCGCCAACAACGGCACCTTCAGATAGATCAGATTGAATTGTTCGGAAGGCGTGATCGCTACCAGTTTCAGCGGCGCATCAAACTCGCAGACGCCCTGGAGCATTACGAACGCCCGCTTGACGGGCTGCGTCATCCAACCGAACAGTTGCGTGGCGAACAGCAGGCATAGAGCGTAGGCGATTCCGAGTCCGATCAGTGTTTGGATAAGTCGCGCGCGGAGCTCCTCGAGGTGCTCGAGGAACGACATACGCGCCATGCCGTCCTCTTCCTCTTCCGAGTCATCCTCGTCGTCGTCGGGATCCGAGGGCGGAGGGGGCGGCACGCCGCCGGTAGTGGCTACCGCGGTCGTTGTGCTCTTCGATTCCGTGTCCGAATCCGCGTGGTAATCGTCATCGTAAGGGTCGTCGTAGTAGCTCCCGCTTTCGGTCGATGCGGACTCGGTTTTCGCGGAATCAGATGTCTGTTCAGGGCCTGACGTGGCGGAAGGATCTCCGGCCTCTTCAGGTATCCCGATGGAGGGCTCAGCCTTTGGCTGTTCGGCTGGAGTATCAACTGGAGGCAGCTCAGAATCGGCTTCGTCGGACTGAGGTGAGTGCTCATCCTCTCCGGGCGCTTGTTCCCCATCAGCCGTTTCGGAAACGTGCTCGTGATCTGGCTCCGAGCTGTCTTTCGAGTCGACCGTCGGGTCATCCGGCGTGGTCGCGCCTTCCTCGGGGGTTTTGGGGTCGTCCGTACTCATTGAGAAATTTGAGTGAAAACTGTGGGCTCAAGAACCTACTAGGGTCGGCATCAGCTAGTCAGAGAAACTGCCGAGACTCGCATCCTTACTCATCCTCGTCCGATCAGTGCAAAAGCTTGGTGCGCCTGCCTGCAGTACGCTCGAAGCCTTGCACGGAACTGGAATCTCAGCCGCCCGTCAGTTCGTTTATACTTCAGCGGCTTCCGTACTCTTCTCGACTGTAGAAGGAACCTCGTCTGGAGGCGTCCCATCATTGGAGGCGGCGGATGCCTTTGCATCTTTGGAGGCGGCGGATGCCTTTGCATCTTTGGAGGCGGCGGATGCCTTTGCATCATTGCCGTTGGTGGAAGCCTTGCCGGTGCCGGGCCCGGCTGAGCCGAGGAAGGGTTGCTCGAAGACTTGGCCTCATTCGTCGTCCCGTCGTAATCGGTGTAGTAGTCGTCTTCACCGTCGTCATAGTAGCTGGTCGTATCTAAGTCCTTCTTGACCTCTTGGGTAACCGCTTTCACTTCCTCGGTCTCACGCTCAATCGAGTCCATCTCCCGCTTGAACGTACTCCGCAGATCGTCGGAGGCACGACGAAACTCCGCCATGCTTTTGCCGAAAGTCTTTCCGAGCTGGGGAAGCTTCTTCGGGCCGAAGATCAACAACGCCAGCACGAAGATGAAAATGATCTCTGGAACTCCGAGAGGACCCATAACTGAAATTCAGACGACCGAACCGTCAGTTTTGATAATAGCGGCGGCCCGGGCGGCAGTCAACTGGCTAGGGTAGTGGGGGTGAGCGCCATCAATGTGGGGGGCTTCCCGGTGTTATTGCCGTAGCGAGTTAGCGTCTGGGCGAAAACGGGACTGTCGAGCCTCTTTCTCAGTGAGTTTCGTGTCTTTTGCGACTTCTATATACGCTAACTGTTGACCCAGGGCGCCGTTGTCGAGGTTTCGAAGAAGCCCGTCAGTTCTTTTATTTCAGTGAACCGACAACCTCGATTGCAGGATTTTACAGATATTTTCATGATATAGCGTTTGATGGGTATCCGGTTGACTCAGGTAGCCCCAATATCTTGTGGTTTGGGGATTTTCTTGGGTTCTGTAACCGGGTGAACAATCATCTTGTAAGTCGCCGGACCCACGGCTACCGCCTGCTGGACGAGCCGATAGAAGAGTTTGCCTCGGCTTTTGGAGTTGCGGCGGTTGAAACGGAAGGTGAACTCGTCCAGGTGTAGTCCAGATGTTTGTGGCTCACGGCGCCCTGATGGGTGCCCAGCAGCCAGCGCTTGAGCAGTGACATCATGCGGTGGACGCGGGGCATCAATTCCGACGCGGACTGCTCCTGCCTGCTGACAACTGTGACCTGATGGACGTAGCCTTCCTTTTTCAACCCGGAGTAACCGGGCCAGCCGTCGGTATGCACCACGCTGCCCGGCTCGATGCACTCCTCCACGAAAGGCAACAGGCTCTCGCCCGAGGCATCCTCGATTCTCTTCATGCGAATCCGGCCGATACCCCGCCCATCCTCTTGAGCGGCCACTGCGATCAATGCTTTGTTTTTCAGGTTTCGGCCCCGCAGGCCCTCTTCGAGCCCGCCCCAGTAGCTTTCATCGACTTCCACTGTCCCGGCGAGCAAATCCCGTCCCGGCCGCACCATCGCGCGCCGCATTTTGTGCAGCCAGGTCCAAGCCGTTTCGTACCTGTTGAGCCCCAACACTCTTTGCAGTCCCAAAGCGCTGGCTCCGGTTTTTTGGGTGGTGACCCACCACATCGCACGAAACCACAACGGCAAAGGGCTGCGCGTGTCCTGAAAGATGGTCCCGGCGGTCACCGAGGTTTGGCGCCCACACGCAGCGCACTGCAGCAGCACTTTTCGCAAAGGCCACGACTTTCCACAACCGCAACCCGGACAGCGGAAACCGTCCGGCCAGCGCAGCCGGAACAGATACTCCCGGCAGGCCTCCTCACTGCTAAAACGGGCCTCGAACTCTGGCAGGTTCCGAGGGTAATCTTCCATCTGCCGGCATACTACATCTTGGGGCTACCTGAGTCAACCGGATACCCATCTAGCGTTTTTTGGCCCCTCCGGAGCCGACTCACCTTGTGGTTCCTTTGTGAACTGGCCTTTCGTGAACGGCATTTGTGAACGACGCTGTGAATGATCCCTTGCCTGTCGATCATTTCACCGCTCTCAGCATAGCGGAGCATTCGTGTTTGTCAAGTATCGAGCGGACATATTTGTTAATAACAAGGAAGTTAAGGCTGCCATAAATCCGTGAACGAAGTTTGGGGTGTTGGAACTTTGGGGAGATAGGGGGGCCGCCATCGTGGCTCTGACTGGCGGAGTCGGGTGCGGGGGGACTACGGTTGCTCGTCGCCCATATCTATGTCGCGCATCCGTAGTGGACTCCGCGGTCCCTGACGCCAGGGGCAAGGGATAGGTTAGCGTAGTGCGCCAGAAATAGCACGACATATAGACACTCGTCGGGGCCCGTTGAAACGGGCTAAAAGACTTTCAGCCATCGCGTATACCAGCCGTAAACGGCCGGCCTAGTTCACATCAAGCTGCGTGAACGCGGCTAAGCGTGGACTTCCGTCCACGCCTCTGTCCGGTCGTCTGCTACCTCGGCGCTCGGGGCCGACGTAGCA
>CBDCYS010000051.1:0-247559 GCA_965224215.1 Bryobacterales bacterium
GCCTTCGACCGGCTGGGCTGCGGCATCGAAGGTTGTTCGGGGTATGAGCTGCTCGCCGACCTGGACTTCGACACCACCGGAAACGGCCGCGCCGATGCGGGCGATACCTACTGGAACGCAGGCGAGGGCTGGGAGCCCATTGCCGTCCCCAGAGGGCGAATCTTCGGGACCGCGTTGGGGGCCTTCCAGGCCACATTCGATGGGAACGGACATGCGCTTTCGAACCTGTTCGTTGCGCGGGACGATCACTCGGGGGTGTTCGGTGCCATCGGTCGCTCTGGTGTCGTCCGCGACGTCAGGCTGATCGACGTGGACGTGACCGGCAAGCAGAGTGTCGGTGGGCTGGCCGGGGAGAATCACGGCCTTGTCAGCGGCGTCCAATCGGCGGGCCGGGTGTCGGGCGAGGTTCAGGTGGGTGGATTGGTAGGGACCAATCTGGGAACCATCACCCTGTCCCGCAGCTCTGCGGCGGTCACGGGAATGGCGCCCCCGGACTTCGTGCGCGTCATTGATTTGGATCCGGGAACGGGCGGGCTGGTCGGTTACAACGGCGGCGCGATCCGCGCCAGCTATGCGGCAGGGCGTGTCGTGGGTGACAGTAACGTCGGCGGGCTGGTCGGGTGGAATTTCAATGACGGGTTTGTCAGTGCGAATTCCGACCACGCGAGAATCGTCGGCAGCTATGCGACGGGCAGCGTCGCAGGACAGGGTAGTGTCGGCGGGCTGGTCGGTTACAACGGCCTCGCGAGCAACGCACCGTTCGTCCTCGGGGAGATCCACTCCAGCTACGCCACGGGCCGGGTGTCGGGACCGTCGCGTGGTGTCGGCGGCCTCGTTGGATACGACAGCGGCGACGACACCACCATCATCACCGCCAGCTACTGGGATGCGAACACGTCAGGACAGGGGTCCGGTTCATTCGGGATTGGCAAGACGACGTCGCAACTGCAGGCGCCCACCGGCGACAGCGGAATCTACGGGAGCTGGAACACGGACCTGGACGGCGACAGCACGAACGACGATCCCTGGCATTTCGGCACGGGGAGCCAGTACCCAGTCCTGAAGGCGAACGTCGATGGTCAAGGGGCGGCAACCTGGCAGGAGTTCGGCTACCAGGTGCGGAGCGGACCGACCCTGACGACGACGACGGCAACGACGATGACGGCAGGGCAGGCGCAGGTGAACCTGACCTGGACCGCCGTCGATGCCAGCCACTGGACCCCAGAGCCGGATGTGACCTACACGGTCACTCGCGCCGACGGGTCCACCGTCGAGACCCTGGCGGAGGACCTCGGGGTCCTGCTGTATACCGACTCGGCGGCGCGGACCGGTGCCGCGATTACCTACCAGGTGGTGGCCGTGGTCGACGGCGGCGAGCCGGTGCGCAGCGCGGCGGTCGTGGTGAACACCCCCGGCAGCTCGCCGCCGCTGCCGGTCGGGACGCTGCCGGACCGGTGGCTGCGCGTGGGTGATACGGCGGGTGTTGAGGTCGGCGCGGCGTTCCAGGACCCGGAGAACGATACGCTGACCTATACGGCTGCCTCGTCGGCGACGGGCGTGGTCATGGTGAGCGTGTCGGGCTCACGGGTGACGATCACCCCGGTAGCGACCGGTACGGCGACGATCACGGTGACGGCGACCGACGCGGGCGGGTCCATGGCAAGCGGGACGCAGACGTTTACGGTGACGGTGCGGCCGTCGAGTGCGACCGACTACGACGCGGACGACGACGGGCTGATCGAGGTCACGACGCTGGCGCGCCTCAATGCCATCCGCCATGACCTGGACGGGGACGGCGAGCCCACCGCGGACGGGGCGACGGCGTATGCGGCGGCGTTTTCGACCGTCGGCGACCGGCAGGCTTGTGGCGGACTGACCGGGTGCGTGGGCTACGAGCTCGGCGCAGACCTGGACTTCGACACCAACGGCGACGGGAGTGCCGGCGCGGGCGATACGTACTGGAACAGCGGCGCCGGCTGGGAGCCGCTTGGCGCTGACACCAGTTCCTCCTCGACTCCCGGAGTAATTGTATTTGTTTTCGGAGCCGGTTTCCGGGCGATCTTCGAGGGCAACGGGCACACCATCGCCAATCTGTTCATTGATCGTGACTCCGACGATGTCGGGCTCTTCGGGCGGACCTCGTATGGGAGCGTCATTCGCCACGTCGGGTTGGTCGACGTCGAGGTGTCGGGCGGCAGTGGCGTCGGGGGGCTGGCCGGATCGGACACCGGCTCGGTCATCGGCAGCTACGTCACGGGTACAGTGTCCAGCACGGGTGAAAACGTGGGCGGGCTGGCGGGGCGGAACTACGGCCGTCCCGTTGTCTCCAGCTACGCCGCGGTCGAGGTGTCGGGCCAGGACAATGTGGGCGGACTGATCGGAGAGAATAACGCGACCCTGACTGCGAGCTACGCCACGGGCCGGGTGGCGGGCCAGAGGTATGTCGGCGGGCTGGTCGGGTTGAACGGGGGCACCATCACGGCGAGCTACGCGACGGGGCCGGTGACGGGCGAAAGCAATGTAGGTGGGCTGGTCGGGAGGAATACCCGTTCGTTCAGTTCCACCGGTACCGTCACGGCCAGCTACTGGGACACCAGCACCTCGGGACAGACGACTGGGTCTGGACGGACGACGGCGCAGTTGCAGGCGCCCACGAGCTACAGCGGGATTTACCAAAGATGGAACGTGGACCTCGACGGCGATGGTGTTTCCGACAATCCCTGGGACTTCGGAACGGCCGACCAGTACCCGGCATTGAAGACGAACTTCGATGGGCAAGGACCGGCGTCCTGGCAGGAGTTCGGCCGCCAGCTTCGGAAAGGACCGACCCTGACGACGACGGTCGGGGCGGCCCAGGTGGTGCTGACCTGGACCCCGGTGGACGCGAGCGTGTGGCCGCCGCCGCCGGAAGTAACCTACACCCTCTACCGCGACAACGGGACTGCCGTCGAGACCGTAGCGGCAGACCTTGATGGACGCCAGCACACCGATACCGGCGTGATCACCGGCGTGACCTACACCTACCAGGTGGCGGCCGTGGTCCAGGGCGGAGAAGCGGTGCGCAGTGCGCGGGTTTCGGTGAGAGCGGTGATGCCCACGACGAGCGTGGTCGTGCTGAAGCTGATGCCGGACTCGATCGGTGAGAACGGCGGAGTGAGTACGGTAACGGCGAGCCTGGACCGAATGTCAAGCGCCGTGACGACGGTTACGGTATCGGCGGCGGCGGTGCATCCGACGTTATCGAAAGACTTCATGCTGAGCACGAACCAGACCCTGACGATCCCGGCGGGCCAGTTGGACAGCACCGGAACGGTGACGGTGCAGGCGGTGAATAACAACGTGTACGATCCGAACAAGACGGTGACGGTGTCGGCGATGGCCACCAACATGCAAGGAGTGACGACGCCGCCTGCTGTGACGTTGGCGATCAGGGATGACGACCCCGCGCCGGAGTTGACCCTGGAGGTCGGTCCATCGGCGATCGTGGAGGCGGGCGGCAATTCGACGGTGACGGTGCGTATCACCAACGGCGTCACCTTCGCGGAGGATCAGAAGATCGCCCTGGCCTTTGCGGGCACGGCGGCGAAGGGCACGGACTACACGGTGGGATTGGAAATGCTCACGCTCACTGCGGAGCAGAGCTCGGCCGCGACCACCGTAACGGCGACGGACGACCGGGTGGACGACGACAATGAGACGATCCTGCTTACGGCAAGTCATGGGGGTGGCACGGTTGGCGCTGAGCAGACGATCACGATCACCGATGACGACGCCTCACCGGTGATCACGACAGCCTCCCTGATTCTTGTGGTGGAGAACGAGACGGCAGTGGCGACGCTCGCGGCGGCGGACGCGGACCTTCCGGCGGAGGATCTGACGTGGCGGATCACGGGGGGCGACGATCGGAACAAATTCAGGCTGACGGCGGACGGGGTGCTCACCTTCGCGGCGGCGCCGGACTACGAGGAACCGGACGACAGCGACGGGGATGGCGACTACGAGGTCGCCGTGCAGGTGACCGATGGGTTCAATCCGGTGGAAGCCGTGTTCACGGTCACGCTTCAGGATGTGGACGATACCGCGCCGGTGCATTCCTCGGCGATGGTGAACGGAGCGACGCTGACGCTGACCTATGGGGAGATTCTGGACGGGAGTTCGACACCGCAGGCGAGCGCCTTCACGGTAACGGGGGGCGATACATCTCGAACGGTCACCGACGTTTTTTTGAACGGGAGTGCGGTGCTCCTGACCGTCAATCCGGCGGTGGAGCACGGGGAGCCGGGGATCCGGGTGAGCTACACGGTGCCGACCGGAACGGGCACGAGCCCGCTCCAGGACGTGCTGGGCAATGACGTGGACCGACTGAGCAACGTGCCCGTCTCTAATGAAACTCCGGATACGACATCGCCGACCGTAAGCAAGCTGGAGATCACCTCGGATCCTGGGACGGACCTACGCGGTCGATGATGAGATTCAGGTGACGGTGACCTTCAGCGAGACGGTGGAGGTGACGGGGACGCCGCAGTTGAGGCTGGAGCTGGGGGGAGGGAGGCGAACGGCGGACTATGAAGGAGGGTCGGGAACAGCGGCTCTGGTCTTTGCCTACAAAGTGGCCGACGGGGAAAGCGACACGGATGGAATGGGCATCGAGGCCGACAGCCTGTCGGGCGGGACCATCCGGGACGAAGCCCGCAACAATGCGGAGCTGGACCATGACGGGCTGGCCGCCGACTCGGGCCACAAGGTGGACGGGGTCAGGCCGCGGCTGGACGCCAGCGGCGGAGCGGTAGTGGACGGGACAAGACTGACGCTGACCTATGATGAGGCGCTCGATGGGGGATCGAGGCCTGTGTCGGGGGACTTCACGGTGTCGGGGGGCGATCGGGTGCGGACGGTCACCGGAGTTCGAGTGAACGGGAGTGCGGTGGAGCTGACCCTGGATGTGGGGGCCGAGCACGGGGAGGCAGGGATCCAAGTGAGCTATACGTCGGGGGCCAACCCGATCCAGGATGTGCCGGGAAACGATGCGGAGGCGCTCAGCCGCGAGCCGGTGACCAACGACACCCCGGACACGACCTCACCGACAGTGAGCAGTCTGGCCATCACCTCGAACCCCGGGGGGGATCAGATCTATGCGGCGGAGGACGAGATCGAGGTGACGGTGACCTTCAGCGAGACGGTGGTAGTGACGAGGACGCCGCGAATGCGGCTGAGAGTGGGGAGCAGGAACCGGACGGCCGGCTACCTGAGAGGCAGTGGCGCGGCGGCGCTGGTGTTCAGCTACGAGGTGGCCCTGGGGGACGAAGACACCGATGGAGTGAGCATTGCTGCCGGCCGCATTGACCGGAACGGCGGGACGATCAAGGACGAGGCAGACAATGATGCGGTGCTGGACCATGAAGCGGTGGCGCCGCAGGCGGGGCACAAGGTGGACGGGGTCCGGCCGGCGTTTCTGAGCGCGGCGGTGGATGACTCCTCTCTGACGCTGACCTATGGCGAGGCTCTCGACGGTGGTTCGAGGCCGGGGACGGGAGACTTCACGGTGGAGGTGGGGGGTACCGGGCGAACCGTTTCGGGAGTATCGGTCAGCGGGAGAGTGGTGACGCTGACCCTCAATCCTGCGGTGGAGCACGGAGATACGGGAATTCGGGTGAGCTACAGTCCGGGGACGCAGCCGATCCAGGACGCTGTTGGAAACAATGCTCTGGGGCTGAGCAGCCAGTCGGTGACCAATACCACGGGAGCGCCCAACACGGCTCCGGAGATCACAAGTCCGAGTTCGTTCGATGTTCCGGAGAACCAGGCGCTGGTGAGGAGGCTGGAGGCCAGGGACATCGACCCGGGGGACGAGGTGACGGGCTGGGAGATTGTGGGCGGGGCCGACAGGTTGCAGTTCTCTGTTGCCCCCGACACTGGAGAGTTGAGCTTCCGGACAGCGCCGGACTTCGAGGCCCCCGGAGACAACGAGTATGAGGTGACGGTGGAAGTGAGGAGCGGGGCGGAGGCGAGGGAACTGGAGGCCGAGCAGACGTTCACGGTCAGAGTGACGGACGAACGGGAACCGCCTGGTATCCCGGAGGCGCCGACCTTGTCGGGGGAGACGGCCGAGAGTATGACGGTCAACTGGAGCGAACCGGACAACACGGGACCGGCGATCACCGACTACGACGTGCAGTACCGGGAGAAGGGCACGGGGCGCTTCACCGACGGGGGGCACGAGGGGCCGGGGCTCACGGTAATGATCGAGGACCTCAAACCGGGAACTGTCTATGAGGTCCAGGTGCGGGCCACCAACGACGAGGGGACAAGCGACTGGTCGGAGTCGGGGGAGGGGATGACCGTCACGCCGCTGACGGTCGAGATAATGAGCGGGACCGAGCCGCCGGTGGAGGGCCCCTTTACGGTGAGGTTCAGCTTTTCCGAGACGGTGAGAGGCTTCACCCAGGCCGCCATCGAGAGCGGCCAGAATCCTGCCTGCAGCGACGATCAGAACAACCCGGTGTTCTGCGACCCGGGGATCGGTCGACTGGATACGGTCGACGACCGGGTGTTCACCACTACGGTGACGCCGCGGACCGATCGGGTGGCACACAACTACACGCTGACGCTGACGATGAGCGGAGGCGCAGTGAGGTCGTCGGTGGAGAACAAACCGAACGAGGAAGGGACGCTTGAGGTTCGGGTGGCGCCACCGGGAGTGACGGTGCCGATCTCGTCTCTGGGTCTGACGGCCAGCGCGGGTAACGCAGGGGTGCGGCTGAGCTGGAACCGGCCGACGGAAGACGGGGGCTCGGCGATCATCCGCTACGAATACCGATTTGCAGCCGCCGGTGAGGATTTCAGCGCATGGGAGAACGTGAGAGCGGGAACGCGCAGGGTGACGGTGGGAGGGCTGATTAACGGCAGGGAATACGTCTTCGAGGTGCGGGCGGTCAATGCGTTGGGCAAGGGCGAAACGGAGACGGTGAGTACAACGCCCGATATCGTCGCCCCTCCACCCCCACCTCCTCCGCCGCCGCCACCGCCACGTCCGCCGGCGAACAATCGGCCGATGGCGGATGCGGGTCCGGACCAGACCGGCGTGAGGGAAGGCGCGCTGGTGACGCTGGACGGCAGCGGCAGCAGCGACCCCGACGACGATCCGCTGAAATATCGCTGGAATCAATACCGTGGCGAGCGCGTGGCTCTGTCGTCCCGGGACGTGGTCAATCCCACCTTCACGGCCCCGCGGGAACTGACGGCGGATGTGGTGCTGAGCTTCAGGCTGCTGGTCACCGATCCGAGCGGTCGATTCGATTCAGACACGGTGACGGTCACGGTGGATCCGGAGGCCGAACCCCCGCCGACGGAAGATCGGATCTATTACTTCCCGCATCTTGCCGTGGGCGATAATTGGCAAACCACGATCACCTATATCAACTACTCCCGGGAGGAGGTGACCTGTCAACCCGATTTCATCTCCGATCACGGAAGTCCCCTGATGGTCTCGTTTGCCGAACTGGGAACGGTTGACAGCCGGACCGACGTTCTGCCGCCGGGGGGATCCGTTCACCAGGAGACCGACGTGGAGCTGAGCGCTCCTCTGGCGCCAGGCTGGGCGCTGGCCAACTGCTCGGGGCCGGTGCAGGCCAGCCTTCTGTTTCGTTGGTATAACAGCGAAGGGATGCCCGTGGCGGAAGCCGGAGTCAATGCGGCGACAGTTCCGGCCACCCGCTTTGTCACCTTTGCCGAGCAGGGAGAAGGCAAGAATGGGACCGGAGTGGCCTATGCCAACCCTTCCGACACAGCGGCTCTGGTTACCTTTACTGCCCGGGACGCGGATGGGGAGGTGCTGGCTAGCGAAGATCTGATGTTGCCGCCCAACTGGCATGGTGCGCAAAATATGCCGCCCCTGTTCGATCTCAGCAGCTTTACCGGATCGCTCGAAGTCACCTCCACGGAGCCCATCGTCAGTCTGTCGCTGAACTTCGAAGCCGCCCCCGTATTTTCCTCCTTGCCTCCGGGTGAACTGGATGCTTCCGCGCAGGGATCGACTACATATTACTTCCCTCATCTTGCCGTGGGCGATAATTGGCAAACCACGATCACCTATATCAACTACTCCCGGGAGGAGGTGAGCTGTCAAACCGATTTCATCTCCGATCACGGAAGTCCGCTGATGGTCTCGTTTGCCGAACTGGGAATGGTTGACAGCCGGACCGACGTTCTGCCGCCGGGGGGATCCGTGCACCAGGAGACCGACGTGGCGTTGAGCGCTCCGCTTGCGCCCGGCTGGGCGCTGGCCACCTGCTCCGGGCCGGTGCAGGCCAGCCTTCTGTTTCGTTGGTATAACAGCGAAGGGATGCCCGTGGCGGAAGCCGGAGTCAATGCGGCGACAGTTCCGGCCACCCGCTTTGTCACCTTTGCCGAGCAGGGAGAAGGCAAGAATGGAACCGGAGTGGCCTATGCCAACCCTTCCGACACAGCGGCTCTGGTTACCTTTACTGCCCGGGACGCGGATGGGGAGGTGCTGGCTATCGAAGATCTGATGTTGCCGCCCAACTGGCATGGTGCGCAAAATATGCCGACCCTGTTCGATCTCAGCAGCTTTACCGGATCGCTCGAAGTCACCTCCACGGAGCCCATCGTCAGTCTGTCGCTCAATTTCGAAGCCGCCCCCGTATTTTCCTCTTTGCCTCCGGGAGAACTGGAAGCTGCCGCGCAGTGATCTGTCAGGTCAAGCCAGAGGTGGGCGGGCTTAACTTTCTTTCTCCCCACTTGTGGTCGGTTTGTTTCCGTGTGGTTCTTGTCTGAGGGGCATGGGAGAATAAAGCATGCAGCGTCAACGCGACGGGTTGGTTCCCATCGGGGAAGCCTTGGCCGATCTGGGCGCTACCCTGATAAAGTATGTTACCTGAATTATGAACTGCCGGTGCACCTGGTGAGGGCTGAGCCGCCAGGAACCATTTGGGGACCCCCGAAAACATGGGGTAAAAAGGTAGGCTGGCAAAGATTTCAGCTTCGCCAGTCAACCCCAAGGAGGTCACCCAAATGGTTACCAAACGAAAACAGCATAGCTCCCGAAGGCCCGTCAAACAAGGCTCCGGCGCGAGGGCCCCGCGGCCCAATAAAATCGGGGCTGCCACGCCCTATCACTTCCGTGGCAAGAATCTGACTCCCTACGGCGGCTTGCTGCCCGTCGCCACCCTGCTCGAAAAACTCGGCTTCCAAGCGCTGCTGGAAGAAACCCTCACGACCAAACGGATCACCCGAGCCATGAGCCCCTACCAGTTCGTGCTGGCCCTCGTGCTCGGCCTCTATGTCGGCTTTGCGCGGCTCAACCAACTCCGCTTCATCGCTCGCGACCCCATCCTGACCGGCATCTTGCAAGTGACGCGTCTGCCGCCGCAGTCCACGCTGTGGCGCTTTCTGGCCTCGCTGCACCTCAACGTGGCGAAGCAGATCCTTTCCATTCAGCGCCAGCTGCGGGAACGAGTCTGGGCCGCGGCCCACGTGAAGTTGGAGACGGTGACGCTGGACACCGACACCACCGTGCATACCCTCTACGGCCGCCAGATGGGCGGGCGCAAGAGCTACAACCCCAAGAACAAGGGCAAGCGCAGCTACCAGCCGATACTGACCTTCCTGGCCGAGACGCGCGAATACCTGATGGGCGGGTTGCGCAACGGCGACCGGCCCACGGGCCGACAGATCGCCGCCCACCTCGGGAGCGCTTTCCGGACTTTGCCGGGCGGCGTGAAGAAAATCCTGGCGCGGGCCGATTCCGGCTTTTATTGCTGGGAGGCGGTGGAGGCCTATGAAAAGGCGGCTTGTCAGTTCGTCATCGTGGCGCGCAAAACGCGGCGCCTGGTCGAGCGCTTGCAGCAAGCAGAATGGAAACCCTCCCCCCGCTCCGACGCGGACGCGGAATGCGAATTCCTCTACCAACCGCAAGGCTGGGCGCGGGCCTGCCGTTTCCTGGCGCTGCGTTACGAAAACGAGCCCAAGGCCGGCGCAGCCGAGCAATACCAGTTGTTCGCCACCAGCGCTTACACCTACCGCGTGTTTGTCACCAATCTGGCCGAGCCGATCGCGGCGGTGATGTGGTTTTACAATCAGCGCGCCGGAGCCGAGAACCTGATCAAGGAGGCCAACAACGACGCCGGGCTGGCGGCCCATCCCTCGCGCCGCTTTGACATGAACCGCAATCACTTTCAGTTGGCCATGCTGGCCTACAATCGCAACTGCTGGCTGCTGCTGTTCAACCGCGAAGCCCAGGCCAGCGTGGAGACGCTGCGGCACACCACCCTGGCGACGGCGCGGCTGCGTTTTCTGTTCGTGGCGGCCAAGATCTGGCGGCACGCCGGCAGAACGGGTGTCAGCTACAGCGATCATTATCAGGAAAAGGGCCTGTTTGAACGGCTGATGCGACGGCTGCGGGCGATGGGGCCGCCGGGATCGAGCTTGGCGCCGGTGGTGGAGGGTGCGCTGAGCTGAGGGGCACTCCATGCATAAAATTTCATGCACTCGCCGCAACGTACTGGGAACACGCCGCTTGCCAGCCCGCTTTTGCCCTGCCGGGATCAGGAGGCGGCTCAAACGGGGAGGGAAACAGCAGAAAAGACGACTTGCGAAATCACTGAGTTGACACGAGTGCCGCTATCGCCACAACTCCATCGACGATGGCTACGCCGAATCTGTGCATAATTCAGGTGTTACCTGAATTATGCACAGATTCACTTTGCGAGTGTGGCTGCGTTTGTAGCGGGTTGGCGGTCGTCGTGAGGTGGTAGCTCGGCAACTGGTCTTTTGGCTTCTCCGTGTCCGGTTTCCCTTCCCGCCCAGAATCCGCGTCGTCAAAACCTCGCTCGGAAGTGACGTGTTTCCAGTGCGTTACGGCTAGTGCATAAAATTTTATGCATAGCGCATAGCCAGGCTCTCAGATCAGCGCCCTCCCGACCACCGGCAGCAAGCCGCCGTAGGGAGTCGGCTTCCTGCCGCGGAAGTGGTAAGGCGTCGAAGCCCCGATTTTATTGGGCCGCGAGGCCGTCACGGCTGGGCCTTGTTGGACGGGCCTTTGGGAGCTATGCTGTTTTCGTCTGGTAACCATGTGGGTGACTTCCTTGGGGTTGGCTGGCGAAGCTGGAATCTTTGCCAGCCGACCTTTTTACCCCATGTTTTAGGGGGTCCCCAATGGTCCCTTGCGGCTCAGCCCTCCTCAGGTCCACGCCGCAGTGCATAATTCAGGTGTTATCGAACTGTTTGGAAAGTGGTGGCCCGGTCTTGTCTGAGGCACATGGGAGAATAAAAGCCATGCAGCGTCAACGCGGCGAGTTGGTTCCGATCGGTGATGCCTTGGCCGATCTGGGCGGTCCGGTGAAAGCGATCCGCGACGCCTCGCCTCAGGCGTTGCACCACTTCACCCAGGCCGACCAGGTGAACCAGCTTGTCGGGGCCAGCGAAGCGGACCCCGACATGGGCTTCATGGCGCGGATGATGGCGCTGTGCTCGTTGCCCCGCACCAACCCCGGCGACCGGCATCGATATGTCCGGCGCAACGGCCCCTACAAGCTCATCATGTACTCAAGCGGGGAAACCAAGCTCCCCTTCGGAAACTTCCCGCGCCTGATCCTGGCTTGGGTCTGCACCGAAGCGGTACGGACCCAAAGCCGCGAGCTCGTTCTAGGCCGCTCGCTGGCAAAGTTCATGAAGACCTTGGGCGTCTACACCACCAGCGGCGAAACACAGACCCGCCTCCGCAATCAAATTAAACGGCTGTTCGGTTGCACCGTCTCACTGATCTACAAGGATGAGAATGTAAGCGCCACGGTGAACGCCGTGATCGCCGACCACACGGTGTTCTGGTGGAACGAGCGTAAGCCCGACCAGCCCTCACTGTGGGACAGCAAGATCGAACTCAGTGAGAAGTTCTTCACCGAGATCATCCGCTGCCCAGTTCCGTTGGCCCTGAATGCCCTCACGGCCCTCAAGCGCTGCTCTCTGGGCCTCGATCTGTACCTCTGGCTGACCTACCGCACCTTCACCCTTCGCGCTCCGCTACGGCTCACCTGGCAGCAGTTGTACCACCAGTTTGGCCCGAATCCAAACAGCGCGGCCACTCACAATGCCGTCCAAAACTTTCGCCGCCGCATCCTCCGAGAGTTGATCAAGGTCAAGCTAGTCTAGCCGAAACTGAAATTATTCCGTAAATATCTACTTGACACAAGGTCATAACCATAGTATACTATTCTTGTGATCGGGTTGTCTTCTTTCCTTTCAGTTCTTTGTCGTCCTTCTCGTGCGCTACTCGGTGAAGTTCTTCGCGTACCTTCTTCGGGAAGATCCTCCGCATCGCTTCGTCGGTCGTTAGATCCTTCTCTGGTTTCTTTCTGGTCATAGCTATGGCTTCCACCGCAAATATCGATTTGATGACGCTAATGGACCGGTTCCACTCTGAAGAGAAATGCCGCTCCTACCTTGAGGGCTTACGCTGGCCCAAGGGTATACAGTGCCCACGATGCGAAAACGAGAAGATCTCTCGAATCCACAAGCGCGGACAGTTCGATTGCGACTCATGCCGGTACCAGTTCTCCGTTACCGCCGGGACAATCTTCCATGATTCTCACTTGCCGCTTCCCAAGTGGTTCGCGGCCATCTACCTGATGTGCGAATCCCGCAAAGGGATTTCGGCCAACCAACTCAAGCGCACCCTGAAAGTAGCCTACAAGACCGCTTGGTATCTCTGCCATCGTATCCGAGCCGCCATGAAGGACGCCGACACCGAGCCCCTTGAAGGCACCGTCGAAGTCGATGAGACCTGGGTCGGCGGTAAGGCCAAGGGCATGGGCCGGGGATACACGGGGAACAAAACGATGGTTCTCGGGGCTATCGAACGCGATGGCAATATCCGGCTGACGGTCGGCAAGCGGCGCAATCGCGAAACGCTTCACGGATTCATTGAGGAGCACGCCCCGGATGCCGAGAACATCTATACCGACGACTACGAAGCCTACAAAGGCATTGGCGATGAGAAAACCAAGCACGAGAGCGTAAACCATTCCGCTGACGAGTGGGTTCGCGGCGATGTCCACACGAACTCGATCGAGGGCGCGTTCTCGCTCTTCAAGCGGTCTGTTGTCGGTGCCTATCATAAAGTCAGCGTGAAGCATCTTCCTGCCTACCTTGATGAGTTCGAGTTTCGGTTCGACAATCGGAACAATCCGTATTTGTTTCGGGACACCCTGCTGCGGCTCATTAACTCGGACTCCCTGAAGTATAAGGATCTAATAGGGAAATCTGCTGATGACAGCACGCACGGAGCTGCTTTATCCGCTTGAGAACCGCGTCCATTTCACTGTGAAATGCCCCTCCAGCCAAATCCATCTCCTGACTCATCTCTCGAATGTGCACCTGTAGACTCGCCTGAAACGATTCTAGACTAGAAATAGTCTGTTGAAGCGGAGCCCCAATAGATCGGATCAGTGGGAGAAGCGACTGAATTTCATCTGGTCCCTGCCGCTTCCGGACCCAATCAGACCATCCGGTTATGCTTTCGATGAGTAGGTCAACGTTGCGCTTTACGGGACCCGAGCGAATCCTCATAATGCTCGCCTGCCGATTGATCTTTTTTGATACCTTTACGACTCCTGCGTGGATCGCGCGGTGCGAGGATGTATCTGGACGTTTTGAAGCATTCGACGCGATCTCGCCCATCCGCTGATTTATTGCCGTAATCTTGGGGATGTCCACTTGTAGTTGGTGAATTGCAGCCTCCGCGTCCTTTCTGAAATCCAAATATCCCTTACGACCAACCGTCTGTAGCGGCTTTGATTTGGAGCGTTGCCAAACGACGACACCAGTGGTCACCAAGACAAGAAACAGGGTTCCGAGCGCACCTAGGCCCAAAAAAACCCATTGCTGATCCGCTCCGGTAATCCAAGCGTATATTGTTCCACCTGCTGCTAACACGGAGTACACCACGCCAGCGTAGAAAGCCTGAAGTATAAAGTTGATAGCCTCATTGGCAATTTTCTGCCTAGCGGATGGCGATAGCATAAAAGCGAGGCTACCACGGCACCCACCCTTGCGTCAAGTACATAATTACGGTAAGATAGTCGTAATCTCGGGAGTCTGGATGTTCCTAAAACGGGCTGCTCAATTCGCCCAATTCGTCTATATTGACTGACGTTGATTGAGCTGACCTTTATTGGATTACCTTGGGATGAGTCGACACGGCATGCGACCACGAGCACCCGAGCACACAAACCGCGAGTCACCGTCCAGACGCGACTTCTTTTCCCGCATTAGTGACGGGCTGCACGGCGCTGCCCTGGCATCATTGCTGGGCGCCGATTTATTCTCCACAAACCCCGCGCAGGCTGCCCCGGCGGTCGGCTCGCGCAAGGTTTACGACCAAAAGGTGCGCCAACCGCATTTCGAGCCGAAAGCGAAATCCGTCATCCACCTCTTCATGAACGGCGGCCCCAGCCAGGTTGACCTGTTCGACCGCAAGCCGATGCTGGAGAAGCACGCCGGCTCTCCTCCTCCGCGCGATATCGTCAATGAGATCGAGTTCACCGACGAAATTGGCGGCTTGATGCCTTCGCCCTACAGCTTCTCCCGCCGCGGCAAATGCGGCATGGAAATCTCCGACATGCTGCCTCACTTTGGCGAGGTGGTCGATGATATTACCTGAATTATGCACAGATTCACTTTGCGAGTGTGGCTGCGTTCGTAGCGGGTTGGCGGTCGTCGTGAGGTGGTAGCTCGGCAACTGGCCTTTTGGCTTCCCGTGTCCGGTTTCCCTTCCCGCCCAGAATCCGCGTCGTCAAAACCTCGCTCGGAAGTGACGTGTTTCCAGTGCGTTACGGGTAGTGCATAAAATTTTATGCATAGCGCATAGCCAGGCTCTCAGATCAGCGCCCTCCCGACCACCGGCAGCAAGCCGCCGTAGGGAGTCGGCTTCCTGCCGCGGAAGTTGTAAGGCGTCGAAGCCCCGATTTTATTGGGCCGCGAGGCCGTCACGGCTGGGCCTTGTTGGACGGGCCTTTGGGAGCTATGCTGTTTTCGTCTGGTAACCATGTGGGTGACCTCCTTGGGGTTGGCTGGCGAAGCTGGGATCTTTGCCAGCCTACCTTTTTACCCCATGTTTTCGGGGGTCCCAAATGGTCTCTTGCGGCTCAGCCCTCCTCAGGTCCACGCCGCAGTGCATAATTCAGGTAGATGGGTATCCGGTTGACTCAGGTAGCCCCAATATCTTGTGGTTTGGGGATTTTCTTGGGTTCTGTAACCGGGTGAACAATCATCTTGTAAGTCGCCGGATCCACGGCTACCGCCTGCTGGACGAGTCGATAGAAGAGTTTGCCGCGGCTTTTGGATTTGCGGCGGTTGAAACGGAAGGTGAACTCGTCCAGGTAGTAGTCCAGATGTTTGTGGCTCACGGCGCCCTGATGGGTGCCCAGCAGCCAGCGCTTGAGCAGTGACATCACGCGGTGGACGCGGGGCATCAATTCCGACGCGGACTGCTCCTGCCTGCTGACAACTGTGACCTGATGGACGTAGTCTTCCTTTTTCAACCCGGAGTAACCGGGCCAGCCGTCGGTATGCACCACGCTGCCCGGCTCGATGCACTCCTCCACGAAAGGCAACAGGCTCTCGCCCGAGGCATCCTCGATTCTCTTCATGCGAATCCGGCCGATACCCCGCCCATCCTCTTGAGCGGCCACTGCGATCAATGCTTTGTTTTTCAGGTTTCGGCCCCGCAGGCCCTCTTCGAGCCCGCCCCAGTAGCTTTCATCGACTTCCACCGTCCCGGCCAGCAAATCCCGTCCCGGCCGCACCATCGCGCGCCGCATTTTGTGCAGCCAGGTCCAAGCCGTTTCGTACCTGTTGAGCCCCAACACTCTTTGCAGTCCCAAAGCGCTGGCTCCGGTTTTTTGGGTGGTGACCCACCACATCGCACGAAACCACAACGGCAAAGGGCTGCGCGTGTCCTGAAAGATGGTCCCGGCGGTCACCGAGGTTTGGCGCCCACACGCAGCGCACTGCAGCAGCACTTTTCGCAAAGGCCACGACTTTCCACAACCGCAACCCGGACAGCGGAAACCGTCCGGCCAGCGCAGCCGGAACAGATACTCCCGGCAGGCCTCCTCACTGCTAAAACGGGCCTCGAACTCTGTCAGGTTCTGAGGGTAATCTTCCATCTGCCGGCATACTACATCTTGGGGCTACCTGAGTCAACCGGATACCCACCTTCAGGTATTACGCTGATCCGGTCCATGTATGGCGAGCACTTCAATCACTCGCTGGCGCTTCACCTGCTGCATTCGGGACGGACGCTCCCGGGCCGGCCTGCCCTGGGAGCCTGGGTTGTTTATGGGCTAGGCACCGAGAACCAGGACTTGCCCGGCTACATTGTGTTGGACGACCCGATCGGCTACCCGATCAACGACCTGGAGAACTGGCAATCGGGCTGGCTTCCACCCACTTATCAAGGTACGAGGTTCCGCACGGAAGGGCCCCCGATCGTCAACCTGAAACGCCAAGAGGAGCTGCCCAGCCAACTGGTCGAGGCCGAGCGCCGATTGCTGCGGCGGCTCAGCGATGCTCACCGCGCAACCCGGCCGTTCCAGCCTCAACTCGACGCCCGCATCGCCAGCTACGAGTTGGCCGCGCGAATGCAGATCGAGGCCACCGATGTGCTCGACATCACGAGCGAGACCAAAGCGACCAAAGAAATGTATGGCCTGGGCGACGAGCGCACGCGCTCCTACGGCACTCGCTTGTTACGAGCGCGCCGGCTGATCGAACGCGGCGTCCGTTTCGTTCAGGTCTTCATCGAGTATCAAATTTGGGACAACCACCTCAACCTGGGCCGGGAGCTGGGCTACGCCTGCGCCAAGACCGACAAGCCCGTCGCGGCCCTGATCAAAGATCTCAAGCAACGCGGCCTGCTCGAAGACACGCTCGTGATCTGGGGCGGGGAATTCGGCCGCATGCCGCTGGCTCAAACCGGGCAAGCCGGCACGCCTGGCCGCGATCACGGACCAGCCGGCTTCAGCATGTGGATGGCCGGCGGCGGCGTCAAAGGCGGGCACGTCCACGGCGCCACCGACGACATTGGACACAAAGCCGTCGAGGACCGCGTGAGCGTCCACGACTTCCACGCCACGATGCTCCACCTGCTCGGTCTGGACCCCCATGGGCTCACCTACAATCTCCACGGCCTGGAAGAACGCCTCATTGGTCAATACCCCGCCCGAGTAGTGAAAGAAATCCTCGTCTAAGAAACGCAAGACGAACGGTATTAATCTAGACCGATGGGCGCGGAGCCTGGTGGGCGCAGAGCGGCCTTGACTCTGCGATTCCCGGAGTGGGATGTTATACAGTGGAGCCGGTGGACCGGTTCTTCGGACAGGAGGAGACGATGAGCTTTTCTATGATTCGCATGTATGCGCCCGCCGTGTTGGCCTTGGCGCTCTTGGCGGCGCCGGTGAGCGCCGACCACCATAAGTCGGGAATGAAGGCAGGGAACGCCGATCTTCGTTCGGCGGGGGCCTTGGCGTTCGGGCCTGACGGGATCCTTTTCGTCGGTGATTCGGCGGGTGGCTCCATCTACGCGCTCGACACGGGCGATACCAAAGCGGGCTCCACCGTCAGCGTCTCGGTGAAAGCGGTCAATGAAAAGGTTGCTGCGATGTTGGGAACTTCGGCCGATCAGATTCTCATCTCAGACATGGTTATCAACCCGATTTCGAAGAACGCGTATTTCTCCGTTTCGCGCGGCAGGGGACCGGATGCCATGCCGGTGATTCTGAAGGTCGATGGTTCGGGCAAGATTTTCGAGTTTTCCGTGGCCAACGTGAAGCATTCCCGCGCGGCCCTACCGAATGCTCCCGCCGCCGATGCCAAAGACCGTCGTGGAAGGAGTCTCCGCGTGCAGGCCATCACGGACCTCGCCTATGTCGACGGCAAGGTATTGGTCGCCGGCCTTTCGAACGAGGAATTCGCCTCCACGCTGCGCTCCATTCCCTTCCCTTTTAGCGACGTCGGCAAAGGTACCGGAGTCGAGATCTTCCATGGCGCCCACGGTCGGTTCGAAACAAACGCGCCGGTTCGGACGTTTGTTCCCTACGAGATCCAGAAGGAGCCTCATCTGCTGGCGGCTTACACTTGTACGCCTCTCGTGAAGTTTCCGCTGTCGGATCTGAAGCCGGGGACGAAAGTTATGGGGACCACGATCGCGGAGCTAGGCAATCGCAATCGTCCCCTCGACATGATTGTCTACGGCAAGGGTGGCACGGACTACATCCTCATGAACAACAGCAGCCGAGGCGTGATGAAGATGTCCACGAAAGACATTCACAAGTACGGCGGCATCGAGGAGAAGACCGACATCACCGGCCTGCCCTACGAGACGATCGCTGGGCTCGAGGGCGTGCAACAACTCGATCGTTTGGACGACGACAGCGCGGTTATTCTGGTGCAGGACGAAGGCGGTTCGATGGATCTGAAGACCATCGCGCTTCCGTGATCCGCGGCCCGGACATTCACATTTTCAAGCGAGGACAGACAAGCGCGACTTGGCTGTCCTCGTTCTTCTTTCCGATGAGAGCTCGCACCCCTGGGCCGGCGCACCTGCTCGTTGCCTTACTCTGCGCTCTTAGCGCGGCTTGGGCCGACTCCGTCGATGTGAATATGGTTCAGACGGACCGCGGACATGTGTTCCGTCTCGCCCCATTCTCGAAGGGTTTGTTGCCACCAGCCGAGGCAATGCGGGTTTATGTGGCCGAGGGACGGGGCGCCGAGAGTGATTTGCCGCCGCTGCTCGGTTCCTATGACATCCATGGAAACGTCTTGACCTTTGTCCCTCGATTTCCTTTGCAAGCAGGAAGGCGGTATCGGGTGGTCTTTGATACAGGAATGGGATCAGGCTCGCGGGAACGGACGTTCGACGTTCCCGAGACGGACAATAGCGCCCCGACAGTGGTCGAAGAAGTCTATCCGACCTCGGACCTATTGCCTGAGAATCAGCTCAAATTTTATCTGCGCTTCTCCGCACCGATGAGTCGCGGCGAAGCCTACCTGCGGGTCCATCTGCTCGACGAAAGCGGCAAGAGAATCGCCCTCCCTTTCCTCGAGTTAGACCAGGAACTCTGGGACCCCTCCGGAAGGCGGTTAACCATCTTCTTCGATCCCGCTCGCGTCAAACGCGGACTGCTGCCCTACGAAGAAGCGGGCGTTCCCATTGAGGACGGCAAATCCTACACTCTTGTTGTCGAAAAAGAATGGCTGGATGCCCGCGGTAAGGCGCTTCGGCAGGGCTTCGAGAAGCTGTTTCGCGTGGGCCCGGCGGATCGCGAGCCTCCCCGCTTGAAGGATTGGGTCGTGACCACGCCGGCAGCCGACACACTCGAACCGGTAGTCGTTGAGTTTCCTGAGTCGCTCGACCATGCGCTTCTTGGGCGGCTCGTGCGAATCACCCCAGCGGAAAGGCGAGAGCCCGTACGTGGCGAGATCCTGATCGACCGCCGAGAGACACGTTGGCGATTCATTCCCGATGCACCTTGGCGGTCCGGACGCTACTACGTCGAGGTGGGTACCGTCCTCGAAGATTTGGCGGGCAATACGTTGGAGCGTCCTTTTGAAGTGGATGTATTCGAACGGGTGGAAGAGCGCGTTGCACGCGTGACGGAGACCCTTGGCTTCGTAGTGGAATAGCCGGGATCGTAGATCTCCGACTTTCGACACAGCGACAAACGCCGCTATTCACCGGTTTCCAGCAGAGCAAGAGTGGCCCACGCGGTGGTCGAGATGTGCTGGGCGTAACTTTGAGAGCCGGGCGGGCGAGTCGTTTCAGGCCAGCCTCCGGTCGGAAGCTGAACTTCCATCAAGAAGCGTCGTCCTCGTTCAATCCGCTCGTTGTGCGATGCGCGCAGTGAGTCGAGCGCGAGAAGCGCGAGTGCCGTGTCGAACGGCTCAGAGGGCGCATGAAGATAGGGCCCCCAGCCTCCGTCGCTGTTTTGGGCATTCGTGATGAGCGTGACCGCGCCGGCCCGCCTCTGGGTGATGCCGCCGCCGGGCGACATATCCGCAAGGGCCAACACTGTTGCTGAAGCAGCGGGCAGGTTCTTGGGCTCTGTGCGCTCAAACCAACGGTCCGCTTTCTGAATAGCCTCGTCCAGAGCTGGGACGCGAGCACTCTTGAGAACTCGGCGGGCCATATGCGTGGCAAGGGCGGCGCCGTAGGTGGTCGGTGAGCCAGCCGAGCCGCTTGCATCGATCTTCCAGGAGCCGTCGTTTTCCTGATAGGGCACGAGCGACCGGGCCGCCTTGGCAAGCAGCTCGAGAGAGGCCAATTCGGCCTCAACCGCGGCTTCGAGCGCGGCCGCGAACTGAATACGCGCAAGCTTCTTGTCACTGAACTCCGGCTCGCCCCGGTTGTCGTCCCAATCCTGGGGCCGGATTAGCCAACGCGTGCTGTCCCGGAGCGCCCGGTTCGGTATCTTCCAACCCAACCGCTGAGCGATATATAGCACTCGAGCGCCGTCCCCGTTGTTGTGGCAGGAGTAGCAACCGTTGCCGGTCTGCCAACGAGGGACTTCCTGAGCAAGATAGTCGAGCGCCGCTTGTTCCGCGCCGACAGTCCCTTGTGCCATTGCCGGTTCCCGTCCGGCGAAACCAGCGCCAAGACACAATCCGAACAAAACGAATACGGTTCGCATTTCGCGGTCTGGCGGCCACGGGGATCTTCCCCCAAATTTACCGCGACTCTCTCCAGGGTACAATTGTCCCGTAGCCGCTGAGGGCTGGTGGATTGCGTCCCGCGAAACTAATTTTCGACCATTGAGCGGCGCATGAAATAGCTTTGCCGTGCTCCCTTCGTAAACATCTTCCGTCATTAAGGGTTCGCCTCACTCTCCACGACGGGAATCGCCGTGAAACGACTTTGCCGCCACTGCCGGAGGACCGCAGGCGATCTATACGTTGCGGATAGTGGGAACATGCGCGTGCGGGGGGGGCACGGGGCACCGTGCTCACACCGTGAAATGGACACGGAACACCGCCGTCACACTGTGACCACACCAGGATTGCCTCCATCCGGTTAGCCATTGCGACTTGCTGAAATGCGAGTTACTGAAAGATGGGTATCCGGTTGACTCAGGTAGCCCCAATATCTTGTGGTTTGGGGATTTTCTTGGGTTCTGTAACCGGGTGAACAATCATCTTGTAAGTCGCGGGATCCACGGCTACCGCCTGCTGGACGAGCCGATAGAAGAGTTTGCCGCGGCTTTTGGATTTGCGGCGGTTGAAACGGAAGGTGAACTCGTCCAGGTAGTAGTCCAGATGTTTGTGGCTCACGGCGCCCTGATGGGTGCCCAGCAGCCAGCGCTTGAGCAGTGACATCACGCGGTGGACGCGGGACATCAATTCCGACGCGGACTGCTCCTGCCTGCTGCCAACTGTGACCTGATGGACGTAGTCTTCCTTTTTCAACCCGGAGTAACCGGGCCAGCCGTCGGTATGCACCACGCTGCCCGGCTCGATGCACTCCTCCACGAAAGGCAACAGGCTCTCGCCCGAGGCATCCTCGATTCTCTTCATGCGAATCCGGCCGATACCCCGCCCATCCTCTTGAGCGGCCACTGCGATCAATGCTTTGTTTTTCAGGTTTCGGCCCCGCAGGCCCTCTTCGAGCCCGCCCCAGTAGCTTTCATCGACTTCCACCGTCCCGGCCAGCAAATCCCGTCCCGCCGCACCATGGCGCGCCGCATTTTGTGCAGCCAGGTCCAAGCCGTTTCGTACCTGTTGAGCCCCAACACTCTTTGAAGTCCCAAAGCGCTGGCTCCGGTTTTTTGGGTGGTGACCCACCACATCGCACGAAACCACAACGGCAAAGGGCTGCGCGTGTCCTGAAAGATGGTCCCGGCGGTCACCGAGGTTTGGCGCCCACACGCAGCGCACTGCAGCAGCACTTTTCGCAAAGGCCACGACTTTCCACAACCGCAACCCGGACAGCGAAAACCGTCCGGCCAGCGCAGCCGGAACAGATACTCCCGGCAGGCCTCCTCACTGCTAAAACGGGCCTCGAACTCTGTCAGGTTCTGAGGGTAATCTTCCATCTGCCGGCATACTACATCTTGGGGCTACCTGAGTCAACCGGATACCCATCTACTGAAAAATGTGAATTACTGAAAACGATGCACGCTCGAAGAGATTCGAACTCCCGACCTTCTGGTCCGTAGCCAATTGGCTGCGGACTTAGTTCAACCATAACTTATTGAAAATAAGAGGTTTGCTCGACCGGACATCTTCGAGAATCGCGGAACTCCTCCGGAACCCCCATCAAGGTCCTTTTACCCTGCCCTCTTGTATACTCCTGGTTCAACAGCAATACATTCCGCCTGGATCTAAACCTCGCCGTCAGGGCGGATCTATCTGTCATAATTGATGCGCTGGCATCAAGTTATCGTTCCAGGTGACGCCGCTGCCAGCCGTCTCTACCAGCGCATCAGCCACGGGCAGGCGGCCGCGCGGATGCCTCCCCCGAGCTTCGATCGCAAGCCTTCCGAGCAGGAAATCGAAACGATTTGCCGCTGGATCGATGAGGGCGCGGAATGGGAAGCTCATTGGGCGTTCGGAACACTCCAGCATCCCCAGCCGCCCGCGGTCAACAGCAAGGCATGGACGCGAAACGAGATTGACGATTTCGTCCTGGCCCGTCTGGAGCGAGAAGGACTGGGTCCCTCGGCGGAGGCGGACAAGAACACCCTGCTGCGCCGTGTGAGTTTTGACTTGACCGGGTTGCCGCCGACGTCCGAACAAGTCGCCGCGTTTTTGGCCGATGGCTCCGAAGACGCCTACGAGAGGGTGGTGGACCGCCTGTTGGGGTCCGAGCACTATGGCGAGCGCATGGCCATGCAGTGGCTTGACCTGGCTCGCTACGCCGATACGCAGGGATATCACATCGACAACCTGCGCGCAATGTGGCCCTGGCGGGACTGGGTGATTCGCTCCTTCAACGAGAACAAGCTGTTCGATCAGTTCACGATCGAGCAGATCGCCGGCGATCTTCTCCCGAACTTCACTGTCGACCAGAAGATCGCTACGGGCTTCGGCCGCAATCACATGATCAACGCCGAGGGCGGCGCGATTGCCGAGGAATACCAGACCGAATACGTTGTCGATCGCGCGGAGACGACGTCGACCGTCTTCCTGGGGCTGACGATGGGTTGTGCCCGCTGCCACGATCATAAATACGACCCGCTGACGCAGAAGGAATTCTACGAGTTCTTCGCGTTCTTCAACACGATTCCGGAGCGCGGGCTGGACGGAGCAGCCGGCAACGCCAAACCAGTCGTTCGCATGCCAAGCGGCGAACAGAGGAACCGGCTCGACGAGATCGCGGAGGTGCTTGAGGCTCTCGACAAGAAGATCGGCAACGAAAAGGTAGACGTGTGGGTCGGCGAATGGCAAAAGACGGCTTTACCGGGAATTCCGGTTGCCGGCAATCAAGGGCTGTCCGCACACTATGAATTCAACGGCGATCTCACGGACGCTTCTCCAAACCAAGGGCACGCGAAGATTCTGCGCGGTGAGGTGACCTACGACGAACTCAAGGTCGGCGACGGGATCAAGTTCGACGGTGAGACGAGCGTCGCGTTTAGCGCTGTGCCTCTGGAGCAGGAAGGGCCCTTTACCGTTGCTTTTTGGACGTCGGTGCTGCCTCCGGACCGAGAGGACCTGATGTCCGTGCTCCAAAAAGTGGACGTCGAGCAAGACCGCCGCGGCTTTGAGATCTTCATCGGTGAATCAGAACCCGCGTCGATGCAACTGAAGTTCAACGTTTACGTGCGGCTCACTCACCGCTGGCCGGGCGACGCGATTCAGGTTCGCACCAAAGAGAAGGTCAGAGGCCCCGGCCATCACTACACGGTGAGCTATGACGGTTCGGGGAAAGCCGGCGGGGTCAGCCTTTTTATCAATGGTGACGAGCAGGAGCTGATCGCGACACAGGATAGCCTCACCGGGCCCTTCGGCCACGCGGGGCCTCTCGAGGCGGGAAGCGCGGGCGGTTTCTACCCCTACGTGGGCAGCTTGGATGACCTTCGGATCTACGACAAGGTGATTGGCGCGGACGAGAGGAAGCAGCTTTTTGAGCATGAGGGGATGCGAACCGTACTCGCTTCCCCGATCAGCGGATGCGCCGAAAGCCTCAGGGATTTCGATGAAAAGAAGAAGGCTGACGTTGACGGTACCGGTGAGAATGTCCCCGTCGTGTCTGCCCAGAGCGCGGTGGGCCGCCGGCTAGCTGCCTGTTTGAGCCGCCGGGAGCGGTTTCGCGAGTACTACCTGAGCCACGCCGCGCCAGACGATATCAAAGACCTCTACACGCGCAAGAAAGACTTGCAGAAGGAAAAAACGGAACTGGAGTCATCCATTCCCTCCGTCATGGTGATGGAAGAGATGAATCGGCCCCGCGAGACTTTGTTTTGGGACGCGGCGATTATCGAAACAAGACCGAAAAGGTCGAGCCGGGCGTGCCCGCGTTTCTGCCCCCGCTGCCCGCGGGTGCGCCGCGGGACCGTCTGAGTCTGGCAAGGTGGCTCGTCGACCCGTCTCATCCGTTGACCGCAAGGGTCACGGTCAACCGCTATTGGCAAATGTACTTTGGTAATGGCCTGGTGATGACTTCGGAGAACTTCGGGTCCCAAGCAGAAGCGCCAAGTCATCCCGAGCTGATCAACTGGCTGGCGCGTGAGTTCGTGGACAGTGGTTGGGACGTGAAGGCGATGCAGAGGAAGATCGTTACGTCCGCGACCTATCGTCAGTCTTCGAGGGTCACGCCGGAACTGATGTCGCGAGATCCGCTGAACCGCTTGCTGGCACGCGGCAACCGCTACCGCTTGCAGGCGGAGATGGTACGCGATAGCGCGCTGTCGGCCGCCGGGCTATTGAGCGGCAAAGTGGGCGGGCCGAGCGTTTACCCCTATCAGCCTGAGGGGCTGTGGAAAGAGATGTCGATCGGCCTGTGGTTTTCGGGCCAGGAGTATGAAGTGGGGGCCGGTGAAGATCTCTATCGCCGGAGCATGTATACGGTTTGGCGCAGGACAATCCCACCTCCCTCGCTTCAAGCCTTCGACGCGCCCGATCGCGAGGAATGCACGTCACGGCGGGCGCGCACGAACACACCGCTCCAGGCCCTGGTGCTGATGAACGATCCGACGTATGTCGAGGCGGCCCGCGTGCTGGCAGAGCGAATGATCAACGAGGGCGGAGGCGTTCCGGATGAGCGTATTCAGTACGCCTACCGGCGCACACTGGCCCGTGACGCAACGCCGCAGGAATCTGAACTCCTCAAGGGACTCGCCGACGAACGGCAGCAAGCATTCCACGAAGATGACGGCGCGGCGGCGGGCCTTTTGAGTATCGGCGAGACGGCGCGCAACCCGAAGATCAAGCTTGAAGAGTTGGCTGCCTGGACCGTTGTCGCTAGCACGATCCTCAATCTTGATGAGGCGATTAGTAAGGAGTAAGCCATGAGCTTGCAACCAGAAGAACGGCTCGCGATGACGCGGCGGCAACTTTTCGGTCGCGCCGGGACCGGCATCGGGACGGCCGCGCTGGCCTCTCTGCTTCAACAGGACCTCGCGGCGGCGCCCAGGAAAGATCCGCTGGGCCGCGCCGTCAACCCCCAAACCGGAGGCCTGGCGGAACTGCCTCACTTCGCCCCGACAGCGAAGAGGGTCATCTTCCTGCACCAGTCGGGTGCGCCATCGCAGATCGAATTGTTCGACTATAAGCCGAAGCTCCGCGAGCTGATGGGAACCGAGCTGCCCGATTCCATTCGCAAGGGTCAGCGCATCACCGGAATGACCTCCTATCAAGACAGCTTTCCCGTGGCTCCGTCGAAGTTCGATTTCAAGCAGCGGGGCGGGTCGGGCACGTGGGTGAGTGATCTGCTTCCACACACCGGGAAGGTCATCGACGACATCGCTCTTATCAGGACGATGCACACTGATGCCATCAATCACGATCCCGCGATTACCTTCATCCAAACTGGTAGTCAGCAACCGGGGCGTCCGAGTCTCGGCGCCTGGCTGAGTTACGGGCTGGGCAGCGAGAATCAAAACCTGCCCGCCTATGTGGTTTTGATTTCGCAATCCACGCGCGCCGGAAACGGCCAGCCTCTGTTCTCACGGCTGTGGGGACCTGGTTTTCTGCCCTCCGAGCACCAGGGCGTCAAGTTTCGTTCGGTCGGCGACCCGGTGCTCTACCTCTCCGATCCTCCAGGGATTAGCCGGGATACCCGCCGCGGCATGCTCGACTGCCTGCAGAAGCTCAACCGAATGCGGGCGGAGGCGTTCGGCGACCCGGAAATCGAGACGCGCATCTCCCAATATGAGATGGCGTACCGCATGCAGACGGCCGTGCCCGACCTGATGGATCTATCAGGTGAGCCGGAGCGCACCTTTGAGCTCTACGGGGAGGAGGCGCACAAGCCGGGCACCTATGCGGCGAACTGTCTCCTCGCTCGCCGGCTGATCGAGCGTGATGTGCGGTTCGTGCAACTCTACCACCGCGGCTGGGATCAGCACGGCAACCTCCCGCGCAACATTCAGACCCAGGCGAAGGACACCGACCAAGCCTCGGCGGCGTTGGTCGCTGACCTGAAGCAACGCGGCCTGCTCGATGACACTCTGATCGTTTGGGGTGGTGAGTTCGGCCGAACGGTTTACTCGCAGGGACGGCTCACGACGACGAACTACGGGCGGGACCATCACCCTCGCTGCTTCTCGATGTGGATGGCGGGCGGCGGCATCAAGCCGGGTACTGTTCTTGGCGAGACGGACGATTTTTGCTACAACATCGTTTCAGACCTCGTCCACGTTCACGACCTGCAGGCGACGATCCTGCACTGCCTGGGTATTGACCACAAGAAGCTGACATTCAAGTTTCAGGGCCGTCACTTCCGCCTGACGGACGTTCACGGAAACGTGGTCGAGAAGTTGCTGGCCTAAGAGGAACAGCGCATAAGCTTCAAGGGTTGTTCGGCTCGCTGGAGAGTTTTGCTGGAACCCTGTCCGATAGCAGGGCCGGCGAGGGAGTTCGGAGAGGTAGTTCGGCGACGAGGCCCGAACTCTGCTGGGAGCAGGTCGAGCAATGGTTGCGAGGTAGCTGGCCTACAACTAGCGACTACTAAAGCCCTCGAGTCTGCATATTGGCAGCACGTGGCCTAGAATCGAGTGCTCAGGCGCCGCCGCCAGCCATTGATCAAGTAGACTTCTACCTTGTCGTAATCAATCCGCGAACTCGTGTAGTGCTGCGGCTGGATCATGTCGGCGAAAAGGGACTGTGCATGCGCCGTCTCACCGCAAAGTTGACCGATGTTTGAGAGGAGCTGCACGAGGTTTAAAGAATTGGGCAAACTCTTGCCGTATCGTAGCTGCCCAGCGATTGCTTGCACCAACTTCCCATCGCGCGCGAACGGATCATCGGTCGGATCGTAAGTCTGACCCAGGCCCAAACCTAGTGCTCGTGATGTGCTGGCAAACGCGACCTCAACACCTTGGCGGAGATCAATATAGTGAAGCCCACCAAGCTCGAGCGGGATGAGTTCGGGCGGCACATCGTCGAGCTTCAAGGGGATTATCGTCTTGCCCAGCTCTGATGCCCGATCGAGCTCCCTGCGGCACCATTCGGAACTTACAGAGTGCTTTGAGAGTATAAATAAGAAGGTGGGTATCCGGTTGACTCAGGTAGCCCCAAGATGTAGTATGCCGGCAGATGGAAGATTACCCTCAGAACCTGACAGAGTTCGAGGCCCGTTTTAGCAGTGAGGAGGCCTGCCGGGAGTATCTGTTCCGGCTGCGCTGGCCGGACGGTTTCCGCTGTCCGGGTTGCGGTTGTGGAAAGTCGTGGCCTTTGCGAAAAGTGCTGCTGCAGTGCGCTGCGTGTGGGCGCCAAACCTCGGTGACCGCCGGGACCATCTTTCAGGACACGCGCAGCCCTTTGCCGTTGTGGTTTCGTGCGATGTGGTGGGTCACCACCCAAAAAACCGGAGCCAGCGCTTTGGGACTGCAAAGAGTGTTGGGGCTCAACAGGTACGAAACGGCTTGGACCTGGCTGCACAAAATGCGGCGCGCGATGGTGCGGCCGGGCCGGGATTTGCTCGCCGGGACGGTGGAAGTCGATGAAAGCTACTGGGGCGGGCTCGAAGAGGGCCTGCGGGGCCGAAACCTGCAAAACAAAGCATTGATCGCAGTGGCCGCTCAAGAGGATGGGCGGGGTATCGGCCGGATTCGCATGAAGAGAATCGAGGATGCCTCGGGCGAGAGCCTGTTGCCTTTCGTGGAGGAGTGCATCGAGCCGGGCAGCGTGGTGCATACCGACGGCTGGCCCGGTTACTCCGGGTTGAAAAAGGAAGGCTACGTCCATCAGGTCACAGTTGTCAGCAGGCAGGAGCAGTCCGCGTCGGAATTGATGCCCCGCGTCCACCGCGTGATGTCACTGCTCAAGCGCTGGCTGCTGGGCACCCATCAGGGCGCCGTGAGCCACAAACATCTGGACTACTACCTGGACGAGTTCACCTTCCGTTTCAACCGCCGCAAATCCAAAAGCCGCGGCAAACTCTTCTATCGGCTCGTCCAGCAGGCGGTAGCCGTGGATCCCGCGACTTACAAGATGATTGTTCACCCGGTTACAGAACCCAAGAAAATCCCCAAACCACAAGATATTGGGGCTACCTGAGTCAACCGGATACCCATCAATAAGAAATAGTACTGCCGGATAATTGCCTCAACTATCTCTGCCGTAAAGTTATGCCCGCCCTCGATGCCGTCTTGATCCCACCATACGTCAAGCCCACAGCCCACCAGCTTCTTCGCCAGCGCTCTTGCCATGTCAGAGTCGGGAGGCTTCGAGGAATGGCTTATAAAAACGCTGCCGGGATTCACGCTGTCTCTCTAATCGGCTTAAAGCCCTACGCTTCCGCCGGGACACCTCTCGATCACGCCGAGCGCCGTCGGCTGCAAGCGCAGGGTAGACGGCGTTAGTGCGCGGCCACCCTGAGGTGGAGGACAGCTATGACCGAGGATCGCCGACGCGCAAGTCCTCGACCTCGCGGGGCTTTACTTAATACTTATTATACTGCGGGAAATGCTTCCTTGTCACCAACAATTAGGAAATAGTTGCTCCCAAACGGTGGAGGATTTACGTAATAGGGTCGCCACTTCCGCTTGACGGACGTTCACGGCAACGTCGTGGAGAAGCTGCTGGCTTGAAGAAGAATCGCGTCAGGGCGCCACGGAAATCGTGACCCGCCGCTTGACTAGGACGGCTCTCCCCGTTGGTGCTACTCTTCGCCGGGTGGATCCACTTTCTTGGTCAGTTCGCGGATCTTCTTTTCAAGTTCAGGAAGCCGGTTGAATACGGCGGCGCAACGCAGCCAGCGGCGGTTTTCCATGGCGGGATAGCCGGAGAGCTTCTGCCCGGAAGGAACGTCGCTTGGCACTCCGCTTTGGGCCGTGATGAGTACGTTGTCGCCGATGTTGAGGTGGTTCACAAGCCCGACTTGGCCGGCGAATACGCAATTGTTTCCGATGGTGGTGCTGCCGGCAATGCCGACTTGCGCGCACAAGATGGCGTTCTCCCCAACCTTCACAGCATGGCCCACCTGGACTAGATTGTCGATTTTCGAACCGCGCTGAATGCGTGTTTCGCCGACCGCCGCCCGATCAATGCAGGAGTTTGCCTGAATCTCCACGTCGTCTTCGATCACCACCGTGCCCGACTGGACGATCTTGTAATGGGTGCCGTCCTTGCGCTGGGCGAAGCCGTAGCCATCCGAGCCAATGACCGTGCCGTTCTGCACGATCACGCGATCGCCGATTTCACAAAACTCCCGCACCGTTACATGGGAGTGAGCGAGAAAGTCATCGCCGATTCGGACGCCTTCATAGATCGAAACATGCGAATGGATGACGGCGCTATTTCCGATCACGGCCCGTTCGTCAATCACTGTATAGGGGCCTATGCTGGCGTTGTCCCCGATGCTCGCTGAGGCTGCGATGACGGCGGTGGGGTGGATTCCGATTTTGGGTTGAGGCGGCTGGTAGAACAGCTCCAACGCTCGAGCGAAATCGAGGTAGGGGTTATTGGAAACGAGGCAGCTGATCGGGAGGTCCTCGACCTCTTTGGCAATGATGACCGCCGAGGCTTTCGTTTCTCGCAATTGCCGGGTGTAGCGCGGGTTCGACAGGAATGTCAGCTCACCCGGTGCGGCCTCTTCCAGCCCGGCCACGCCGGTGATCTCAAGGTTGCCGTCGCCGGTTAGTCGGCAGTCAAGGCGTTCGGCGATTTCTTGCAACTTCATGGCAGGAGATTGTTTCGCGTCGGATGCTCGGCTCGGAGCAATTCGGTTGATTCCGCGGTTTCTGGGTTCGTTTTTCTGGAGCCACCCGTCACGGCTCAGGCCTTTGAAGGGCCCGTGACTTGCCACGCAGTTCGCTGCGCCACGTGACGAGAAAAGCGGGCTGGTTGAGCGCGGACTTCCGTCCGCGCCTCTGTCCCGGCGTTTGACAAGCTCTGGCGCGGTCGGCAAACACTTCCCATAGCGTATCTATGCCGAAGGCATCATGACTCCGGTATACCACTCCAAGATACCATCGCCCCAAACGGCGACGACAATGCTGGCTACGCCGAGGTAGCTTCCGAAAGGCATCTCGTGCGACCACTTCTTGCGCCCAATCATGACGACCGCGAGGCCCGTCAGCGCCCCCACGATCGAGCCCATCATGAGAATCGTGACGGTCGGGGCGAATCCCCAGAAGGCGGCGACCATCGTCATCATCTTCACATCGCCCAATCCGAGCCCCTCCACCTTTCGCACCCGAAAATAGGTGGACCGCAACACGAAGAGCAGCCCTCCGATGAATATGGCCGCGAAGCCTGATTCGATCAAAGAGACGATCCACTGCTCGGGTTTCTCTCCGGCGAATAGCCAGATGATCCCGGTAAAGCGGTCCTCGACCGGTACGAAGGGAATCAGCGCGAACGCCAGCACGAGCCCGCCCAGCGTGATCTCGTCCGGCAAGATGTAGTCGCTCAGGTCGGTGAAGATGAGGATCAGCATCATCGACGTGAACACGGCAACCTTGAACGTCATCGGTTCCGCGCCGTAGCGGCCGAACAGGTAGGCGTAAAACAACCCGTTGAGCAACTCAACGATCGGGTAGCGGATCGATATCGGCCCCGCGCAATGACGGCAACTCCCTTTCAGCAGCAGATAGCTCAGCAGTGGGATATTGTCTTGCCAGTCGATCATCGTGCCGCAGTGGGGGCAATGTGAACGCGGCTTGACGACCGATTCATCTCGCGGCCAGCGATAGATGCAAACGTTCAGGAAGCTGCCGATGATGAGTCCGAAGATGAACGCAGCGAGTGGAATCACAGTGGAGGGTTTGGGGACAGCAGGGCCCGGTAGACGTCCTCGGTTTGACGGACCATTATATCATCGCTAAATCGTTCTCTGACTTGTTGATAGGCCCGCTGGGTGCAGGCGGATGCGAGGTCGCGGTCGTGAAGCAGCCGCCTGATTTGCGGCGTCACATCTTCCAGACGGTTGTCGGCTAACAGGCCCGTCACGCCGTGCTCGACGATTTCAGGAATCCCGCCGATGCGGCTGGCGACGACGGGCACGCCATTCGCCATGGCGAGCAAGATCGCCGATCCCAGGCCTTCGTTTTCGGATAAGTAGACAAAAAGATCCGCTTCTCTGAGGTCCGCCGGCAGATCCTGCGACAAACGCAACTTCACGCCGGCATTCTCGCAGCAGGCCCGCAGCAGTGCCGCCGCCTTCAGCGGATCGTCTATCGCCGGAGCTATCACAAGCGCGGGATCCGCCGGACTTCTTAACCGATTTAATTCGGGGGGCGTTGGAGTGCCGTCGTACACAACTGTGATTTTTGAAGAAGGAATCCCGCTGTTTATTAGCTGGTTCTTGACGAATTCGGAGACCGCAATGAATCGATCAGCGCGCGAGTACTTCCAGCGAGAAAGCAAACCGGAACGCACCGCAAAAGCAACTCGTCTGGTCACGACCAGGCGCTTCCCCGGACAAAGGACAGCCGCTAGCGTATGAGCTCGGGCATCGTGAGCGTGAATCAGGTCTGCTGTTCGAGCCGCGCGGCGTAGATTCACGAAATCGGCCACCTCAGCGCCTTTCCATTCGTCAAGCATCGGGCCTCGCGCCAACAGAGTCTGTTCGTGACCGCGCTCCTTCAGGCCTTGGAGGAGCAGGAGTAGCTGGCGCTGCCCGCCGCGAAGTGAGCGCCCGGTATCAACGTGCAGGATCCGCATTAACGGGAACTCAGTTCCATTGCTTTGACGTACTTTCTGAAGACGTAAAACGAAGCCATTGCCGCAATGACAAGGCCTTCGAATCCGTCCAAGAATCCCAACTTCAGAATATAGGTACGAAGAAAAGCCCAAGGTGGCGAGATGAGCACGTTCCCCAGGTGTGCGCGTTTCCCCTGGGATATCATTTCCTTGGCGGCAAGTGTCGTGTAGCGATCGACGGTGTGGAGATGCTCGGTTAGTGACCGGCAGGTGTAGTGAAGCAGGTCCCCGCTGAGTTCGCCTACTGTACCGTCGACGGAGACTGACTCGTGGACGAGTCCCACCCAGCGCGCCTTGCGGCGATCGTAGAACCGGACCTTTGGATCGGGATACCACCCGGAGTGATGAATCCATTTCCCCAGGTACTGGGCTTTGCGGGGGAAGCGATACCCATCGTAGCCGGGCCCTGTCCGTTTGATCTCCCGGATCTCCTTTGCCAAGCTCTCGCTGAGCGCTTCGTCGGCGTCGAGTGAAAGGATCCAGTCATGGCCGGCTGCGTGATCAGCGAAGTTTTTTTGGTCCGCATAGCCGTCAAAGTCGCGCTGCAGCACGCGGGCTCCAAACTGCTCGGCGATCTCAACGGTGCGGTCGCTCGAACCCGAATCGAGCACGACAATTTCGTCGGACCAGCTCAGCGAGTCGAGCGCCCGAGGAAGGTTCTCTTCTTCGTTCAACGTTATGAGCGTGGCGGAGATCTTCACAAGACTCGGGCCCCGGCGCCGAATGTAGCGGGCCGTGGCTACCGTTCCATTATGTTCGCTGGAGTCCAACAACTCCAAGTTTTGCGAAAACACGGGCTTACGAAAACAAGGCGATGGAGTTTGCGAAACAACGTGATAGGCTTCCCGAAGAAAACGCGCTACGGACGGGGCATCCGCCCGCTATTGGGTTGTTGGATTTGCGAAAGGATGTGTCAGCAAGACGGAGATCGTGGAACGCGAGATCAGATCGACTGCAGATCTTTGCCCGGTTTGAAGCGGACCGCTTTCCCTGGGGGGATGATCACTTCTTCGCCGGTGCGCGGATTGCGGCCGATACCGGTCTTACGCGGGCGAATATTAAAGACGCCGAACCCACGCAGTTCGATGCGTTCGCCGCGCTCCATGGAGCGCTTCATGGTTTCGAAAACCGTCTCCACGGCGATCTCGGCTTTGGTCTTGCTCAGGCCGGTGCGGTTGACCACTTCGTTTACGATGTCGTGCTTTACCATGTATTTGTCTTTTGGTGACCAGCGGGCTATCTTACGAGGTCTATGCTAGGAGACGGCCCGGCCCTTTGTCAAGAAGCACTTGCGAGCCTTGTCAACGCCAAGTAGAAATGTCCTAATCGCTGCCAAGTAGAAATGTCCGCTTTGGGGCAGGTGGCTGGAGAGGCGATGGTAGAGTGGTTGGCGTTGAGGGCAGGGTCGCGCCTGCTCTTGATGCCCAAGGCCGAAGCGATGGAGCTGGCTCCCAAGCAATCGGCTGAAGCAGACGACCCTCTGGCCTCCCGGTCAGAGGGTTTTCTGTTCGTGACAGAGATTGCTTTGGTGAAGCTTCGGAGCGGAGGCCTTGGGCTTCGCCAACGCGACGATCGCTGGGCGCCGTTTGCCCGGCGCTCCGCATAGAGTCTTGGTTTGGCAGCGACTGCCAACTCAGCGCATCGGCCCGATGGGCGCTCCGCATAGAGTCTTGGTTTGGCAGCGACTCCTAGTCCTGCGTATCGTCTCGCCGAGCGCCGGATGCCTGCGCCGCTTGCCACACAGGGGGGCTGTCTTTCAGATCGAAGTCCTTCATCCAGTCGCTGCTTCGCTTGCCGGCAGCTTTGCCGCCAGCCTTCTCGGCCGCTGCCGCAGCGGGTTCCGCCTGGGCGCTCTTGGGCTGCGGGCGCTCCGATTGGGGCTGCGCGCCGCAGCGCTTCAGCGCCAGTTCGTGCTTGCCGCAGCGCGCGGCCAGGACGCCGTCCAGGCGTCTCTCCACCCGCACTCGGCTGTTTCGCAGACCCGGCACAATCGCCTTGCGGTCGATTTGATAGCTCTTTCCCCGGAAGCGAATCGTGTAGTCGTTGGCGACCCGCCGCGTCTCGACCTGGCTCAGCGCCGAGTCCAGATCGTGCTCGGGACCTAGCTCGCGATGCGCCTCGTCGGGGTGAGCCGGCTGCACCCGCAACGTGGCGTTCCACCAGGGCAGAAACTCGCTTTCCAGGTAGGCGTTGGCCTGTTCGATCGTCGTGGCCCCGGCCACCCGCAGACCCTTCACCAGGCGGTCCTGGGCGGTGCCAAAGCTGCGCTCGACGCGGCCTTTGGCCTGCGGCGAATAGGCCGTGATCGATTCGATGTCCAGCTCCTGGAGCGCCCGCCCGATCTGCGTGGGAGGCAAGAGCTTGGGATCCTCGCCGGCGCTGTTTTTGGGCGTGTTGACAAACAGGCTGGCGCGGTCGGTGTAGAAGGCTACGGGTCGGCCGTTTTGTTCCAGATACGTCTTCAGCAAACGGCGATTCTCTTCGCCCGAGTCGTGCCGGACGAAGCGCGCCAGCAACTCGCTGCTGGCGTCGTCGATCATGCCGATCAGGTACAGCTTCTCCCCGCGTCCCTCCAGCCAGTCGTGCTCGGAGGTATCCCATTGCACCAGCTCGCCGCGGCAACTGCGGCGGGGCCGCCACGGATGCGGGCGTCCTGACTTGCGGCGGCGGGGCTTCCACAGGCCCGCGGCGGCCATCCAACGGCGCAGCGTTTCGCGGCCGACTTGGACGCCGTGGCGCTGCTCGAGATACTCCGCCGCCAGAGTCGGGCCAAAGCCGGCGTAGACGGGTTGGGAGAGGATTGCCACGGCTTGTTTTTCCGCCTTGGCGCTGAGCTTGCGGTTGGACGCGCGGCCCCGCGCGGCATGGACCACGGCCTGGTCGCCTTCGCTGCGAAGCTTCGCCAGCAGCCGCCTCAGATGCCGTTCGCTGAGGCCCGTCTGCTGGGCGGCCTGCTTTTGCGTGATGAGTTTTTTGTCTGCTTTGCGCAGCGCCACCAGCCGGTCGCGCTCTCGTTGTGTCATTAGTAGTTGTCCTTGCTTGCTCACCCCTCCAGGCTGACCTTGTCAATAGGACATTTCTACTTGGCACGTTTAGGACATTATCACTCGGCAGCGACAGGGGGCGAAAACCCCTAGTTTTTAGCCGCCAAGAAGCGTTTTACCTCCAGAGACGTTGCAGACACTCTCGGCACTCTCCTCTTATCAACCGGAGAGTCGAAATTCAGAAAATGCCTCACAAAAAATCTAGGTGCTGACAAGACAAGCGTGGAAGAAAGAATCATAAGGTATTTATGATCAATCAGATGAGCGGAGGATTGGGGCCGGTTTGCTCAGCCAACTATTTTCGATGAGGCCCATAAAAATTATCTTCTTGCTTAACCCCAAAAGGTCGATTACAGTGATAGAAGATTCCGAAGGGAATTTTCAGAAAAAGTCACCGTCGGCTGGTTCTTTGACGCCCCTTGACGCGCGCCTCTTCATCCGGCAAACGGGTTTAACTGGCTAAACACGCAGCCAGCAGGAAAAAGCAGTTCTGTCCTGAACCGGAGAGCTGCGTTTAAAACCAGACAATGATCGCTTAGGAGATTACCGATGAAAGCATCGACAAAAATCGCAAGATGGGTATCCGGTTGACTCAGGTAGCCCCAATATCTTGTGGTTTGGGGATTTTCTTGGGTTCTGTAACCGGGTGAACAATCATCTTGTAAGTCGCGGGATCCACGGCTACCGCCTGCTGGACGAGCCGATAGAAGAGTTTGCCGCGGCTTTTGGAGTTGCGGCGGTTGAAACGGAAGGTGAACTCGTCCAGGTAGTAGTCCAGATGTTTGTGGCTCACGGCGCCCTGATGGGTGCCCAGCAGCCAGCGTTTGAGCAGTGACATCACGCGGTGGACGCGGGGCATCAATTCCGACTTGGACTGCTCCTGCCTGCTGACAACTGTGACCTGATGGACGTAGCCTTCCTTTTTCAACCCGGAGTAACCGGGCCAGCCGTCGGTATGCACCACGCTGCCCGGCTCGATGCACTCCTCCACGAAAGGCAACAGGCTCTCGCCCGAGGCATCCTCGATTCTCTTCATGCGAATCCGGCCGATACCCCGCCCATCCTCTTGAGCGGCTACTGCGATCAATGCTTTGTTTTTCAGGTTTCGGCCCCGCAGGCCCTCTTCGAGCCCGCCCCAGTAGCTTTCATCGACTTCCACCGTCCCGGCCAGCAAATCCCGTCCCGGCCGCACCATCGCGCGCCGCATTTTGTGCAGCCAGGTCCAAGCCGTTTCGTACCTGTTGAGCCCCAACACTCTTTGAAGTCCCAAAGCGTTGGGTCCGGTTTTTTGGGTGGTGACCCACCACATCGCACGAAACCACAACGGCAAAGGGCTGCGCGTGTCCTGAAAGATGGTCCCGGCGGTCACCGAGGTTTGGCGCCCACACGCAGCGCACTGCAGCAGCACTTTTCGCAAAGGCCACGACTTTCCACAACCGCAACCCGGACAGCGGAAACCGTCCGGCCAGCGCAGCCGGAACAGATACTCCCGGCAGGCCTCCTCACTGCTAAAACGGGCCTCGAACTCTGTCAGGTTCTGAGGGTAATCTTCCATCTGCCGGCATACTACATCTTGGGGCTACCTGAGTCAACCGGATACCCACCAATCGCAATATTCTTGGTACTGATGACGGCCCTCAGCGCCGGTGGTTTGCAGGCGCAGGATGAGAAAGACTGGAGCGTTTCGTTCGACAACGCCTTCACGAGCAAGTACATTTGGCGCGGTCAAAACTCGAGCAACACGGCCTCCATGCAGCCTGGAATGACGTTCGGCTACAAGGGCCTTTCGGTTTCATCTTGGAGCAACTTCGCGCACACTGCATTCGGTGATAGCGGCGTGGCGGGCAACCATTGGACCGAGCACGACCTGACCGTGGACTATGCGTTCGCGCTAAACGACAAAGTTTCGGTGAGCGGCGGTTTCATCAACTACGCGTTTCCCAACTTGGGCGAAGGCCGCTACACGAACGAAGTTTACGGCACGGTGAGTATTGACACGATCCTTCAGCCGAACTTTGCGGTCTACGGCGACATGCACAACGGCAATGGCATGTACTACAACTTCGGAATCGGTCACTCGGTACCGCTCGGCGAAAGCGTCGGGCTGAACCTTTCCGCATCTCTAGGTGTTAACCAGGGACAGTGGATCGACGTCACCGCCGTGAGCGATGTGGTGTTGGGCATCTCGCTTGATATTCCACTTGGTGACGCGGCTACTTTCTCGCCGTTCTACAACTACATCACGGGTAACGAGAGTTTGCGGACCTGCGATGGCTGCTTCTACTACACCGGATCAATCCAGGTTTCGGCCCCGCAGGCCCTCTTCGAGCCCGCCCCAGTAGCTTTCATCGACTTCCACTGTCCCGGCCAGCAAATCCCGTCCCGGCCGCACCATCGCGCGCCGCATTTTGTGCAGCCAGGTCCAAGCCGTTTCGTACCTGTTGAGCCCCAACACTCTTTGCAGTCCCAAAGCGCTGGCTCCGGTTTTTTGGGTGGTGACCCACCACATCGCACGAAACCACAACGGCAAAGGGCTGCGCGTGTCCTGAAAGATGGTCCCGGCGGTCACCGAGGTTTGGCGCCCACACGCAGCGCACTGCAGCAGCACTTTTCGCAAAGGCCACGACTTTCCACAACCGCAACCCGGACAGCGGAAACCGTCCGGCCAGCGCAGCCGGAACAGATACTCCCGGCAGGCCTCCTCACTGCTAAAACGGGCCTCGAACTCTGTCAGGTTCTGAGGGTAATCTTCCATCTGCCGGCATACTACATCTTGGGGCTACCTGAGTCAACCGGATACCCATCTACCTGAATTATGCACAGATTCACTTTGCGAGTGTGGCTGCGTTCGTAGCGGGTTGGCGGTCGTCGTGAGGTGGTAGCTCGGCAACTGGTCTTTTGGCTTCTGCGTGTCCGGTTTCCCTTCCCGCCCAGAATCCGCGTCGTCAAAACCTCGCTCGGAAGTGACGTGTTTCCAGTGCGTTACGGCTAGTGCATAAAATTTTATGCATAGCGCATAGCCAGGCTCTCAGATCAGCGCCCTCCCGACCACCGGCAGCAAGCCGCCATAGGGAGTCGGCTTCCTGCCGCGGAAGTGGTAAGGCGTCGAAGCCCCGATTTTATTGGGCCGCGAGGCCGTCACGGCTGGGCCTTGTTGGACGGGCCTTTGGGAGCTATGCTGTTTTCGTCTGGTAACCATGTGGGTGACTTCCTTGGGGTTGGCTGGCGAAGCTGGAATCTTTGCCAGCCGACCTTTTTACCCCATGTTTTAGGGGGTCCCCAATGGTCCCTTGCGGCTCAGCCCTCCTCAGGTCCACGCCGCAGTGCATAATTCAGGATATACCCAAGTGAGCGGAGGCGACGGATCTGTTCGGAACTGAGGCTCTCTAAAGGGACATCGTCTGGAGATATCCTCGACGCAGTCGCCTGCTCACGTCGCAAGGTTAGTTCCGATGCGAGTCGCTCAATGACATTCGGGTGCTCACTAGCGACGTCACGCAGACCAAGTGGATCTGTTCGGTGCTCGTACAGCTCATACTCCGACTCCTGATTCGGTGACTCAGCATTCTGGATCAGCTTCCAGTCATCGAGCACGAGAGAGGATGCGTACTCTCTTGCCCTCCCCCCAACGGTCTTCTCACTAAAGGCCCCGCGGGCGACCCACCCGAGACTAGACGGCTCTTCGGGACGGGCCAGCAGCGGCACTAAACTCTGGCCTTGGATTCCCTCCACCGCTCTAATGCCGGATAGCTCGATGAGCGTCGGCATCAGATCGATCGACTCGACTGTTTCGTCGATTCCTAATCCTGGCGGGACGACGCCTGGCCACCAAAGCAGCAATGGCACGTTCAGAAGCTCGCCGTACGCTGTGTGGGCGTGACCAAGGCGCCCGTTGATCGAGAAACTCTTCACCGTGGTCACTGACAACAGCCACCAGCGTCTTGTCGCCGAGCCCATGCGCGTCGAGATCTTCAAGGAGCCTGCTGATCTCCACATCCATCGCTCGGATTGAACCGTCGTACCATGCGAACTCATGTGCGATGAATGCTTCCGGATCTACGCCCGCCTTCTCTAGCAAAGCGAGTGCTGGAACTCGATCTGAACGTTCCTCGATCTGGATGTACGGCGGGTGTAGACCCGCTTCCTCCAGCTTCCGCCACCGCGCTTTCTGTTCAGCTCTTGCCGAGGGCGCGGCCCACATCGTGTCATAGGGAGGGTACGGCTCGTAAGGCTGGTGAGGGTCAAAGAAATGGAGGAAGGCGAAGAAGGGCACGTCGTTGTGCAGCTCAAGCCAATCGAGGAAGCGGGTGACAAAACCCCTCGCGGCACAACATGAGAGGCTCCCTTCGTGGAGCACTTCGACCCCCTGTTGGAGGCGGCTCGGCGTGCCCGCCCATCCGTTCGCGTCCGTGTGAAATGTCGCATACCCCGCGTCGCGATAGACCTCGGCCAGCGTCACAACCGACGACGGCAACAGATCGGAATACTCTACGACCCCGTGCGTGCTCGGATACAGGGAGCTCAGGATCGATGGGACAGAGGGCTTGGTCCAAGGCGCTTGGGAGATGGCGTCTGAGAACTGCACGTCCCCAGACGCCAGGCGACTCAGCACCGGTGCTGTAGGACGGTAGTGGCCGTAGGCGTCGAGGCGATCGCGTCGCAACGTGTCCGGGAGGATGAGAATCACGCCCTGAGGCACCGAGGCACCCGCGTCGGGGAGTGCTGCCCGCGCAGCTGACGTCTCAGCTCGTTGCGGCAGGGTGCCGCTGTGCCGCACCACGGGCGAGCCCCAGAACCCCAGCCTGCCCGGCTGGTCCGCGTCCAGCCCAAGCCATAGTGTGACCTGCTGCTCGGCAAAGTCGCTCAGATCGAGTCGTATCGGCTCCCATCGGCCGGGCAGTGTCACCGTGCGGCGAAGCAGCGTCGTGTCGTTCGGCGCGGTTTCGACCGCCACGGTGAACGTTACTGGGCCGTCCTCGACCGTGCCAACAGCCAAGTCGAGCCAGGGGTACAGGCCAAGGTTGACCTGGAACCGGACCCTCTCGGGCGACCGACTGACAATGGTCTCGCGGTTGATGTAGCCGAGTCCGTGCCACCCGGGTCCGGACACAATCGAGCGCAGATGCTCCCGGCGAGTAATCAGGCGAATCGACTCAATCGCGAACTCGGCGCCGTTCGCGTCTGTGGGCTCCACTTGAATGTGCCTCACCGAAGGACGCGCCATCGATCCTGCCGTCGAGCTTCCTAACGGATATGTCTGCGCGTCATTTGTCAGCCTGTAGGTCTGGAACTCGTCGCCGGGCTCCAACGGCACGCTCACCATAGCGAAGACATCGTGAACGCCGCGCATCCGGTCCGGCGGCTCAGAGCCAAACTCAAACCAGACGCCTGCCTGCGAGCCCTCGGACACTCGCATTCTGACTTCAACGGCGTGGAGGAAATCCTCTTCCAGGTTGTCGGGGAGGGTTGCCGAGAGAGTCGGCAGCTCGCTGCTTCCGGTGCTCCCCGCCAAGAGACCGTCACGCACGGCAAGTCCTTCGATGCCACTCACCGCTCTCCAGCCGAACGTCTCGGCACTCTCCGCTGGAACCGCGAGCGTGCCCTCGCGATCGAACCGCCACTCCGTCGGCGCGGGCACGTCGAACGGCAGGGTGCCCTCCACGATCGCCTCGTCGAACTGGTCGATGAGGCGGACAGTGATCGGCGCCGGACTCGTGGTTCCACAGGCGACCAGAAATACAGAGATACACACCATCGCAGCACCACCGACGCGGAAACGCCGCGCGGCTGAATGGGTCTGGACGCACATAACCGCGACGGCCCGCGCAAGCCGAGTTGTTGGGTGACGAGAGGTGCGCACGTCGAAGTCCCCGAGGCGGTCACTGACGTTCCAAGGCATACGCTGTGTAGGAACCGGAGTGCTTGGCTGACAAGGGCGCCTCAATTCTACCTCTCGACGCATAACTGGCGTCAACAACCGATGCTGCTCGCTCTGTGCCCACAGTCTCGGCGGCCCTCGGATGGGACTCGCTTTGGGTTTTGTCGGCGGCCGATTCCACAGGCTCCGATGGCTGGGCCGAAGCCGCCAGATCCTGCCTAACGGCGAACTGTTGACTACGCCGCCTTCCGCTGACCATCGGTGTTAACTTCCGATATGTCCGGGTCGCGGAAATAACTGGCAGGACGGACTAGGTGAATCGGACGAAGCTTGCTTAATCGGCTCCAAATTCAGGCGGCTGGGGACCGGCAGGTTTGCCGGTCCCCTTCGCTTGAGTCCCAGGGAGACTACCAGCCGCTCACCGGCGGTGCCGGCCGCGGTAACGTCGGCGCGAGAACGATGTGCCGAACCCGAAGCCAAAGCCCCGATAGGGGTAGTATCCAAAGCCCGTGTGGTAGGGATAACCTCCGTAGGCGTAAAGCCGTCCGCCGCCGTACCAGTTCCGATGCCGCCTATCCTGCTTCAAGATTTCGTCCCGGCGCTCGCTCCATTTGTCGAACTGATCCTTGCCCCGGGCTTTCGCGACATCGTACCGCCCGTTGTCAGCGCGTTTAGCGATCGTGACGCGCTCTCCTTTTTCGACCCGCCGGATCCCGGTTGGAGATTCGATTTCCGCAGCCCCTTTTCTAACCGTGACGACAGTCAGCCGCTCGTTCGTTCTGACGCGGTAGGCTCCTGGTTTCAAGGAGCGGATCAAGACGTCGCCGACCTCGATCAAGACGTCGGCCTCGGCATGCTTCCACATGCTGTAGGTCAGCTCGCCTTCCGCGACCGAGATTTGATAGGAGCGATTGCCGAGGTCCCCGACGACGATCTCCGTCCCTGAATTCAACCGTGCGAAATTGGCCACGCCGAATTCAATCTCGGCGCGCGATCCCACCCCGGTCGCAAGCCGGTCACCGTTTTCGAGGACCATGCTGGCGTGGGCACTCACCCAATCGCCGGTTCGGCTGTCATGGGCTCTGACGTCACCGTTGGCCGCGCTGATGGCCGCCGTGCCCAGCTCGCGCGAGACACGCGAATTTATCCTGGAATCGTTCCGTCTCGGCTGAGCAGAAAGTGTGTCCAGACCAAATGCTGTGATGGATATGACGACGACGCTTAGTATTCGTATGAATTGCATTTTTGCCTCCTAGTACCGAAGTGGGATGCGTGATTTTGAATAGCAATTGCCGAGCCAAACGTTCACGCAGAGCAAAACATGGCTTTCCAGCGACCGGAACCCAGCGGATATGGTCGAAATCCACCGCGACTGCCTTGCGACCACCACCGGCTGGACTGGCGGCGACCTTTGCAGCGATACGAGGTTGAGAGTGCTGTGAAAAGTCCACACTCCTATTAACACCTGAATTATGCACTGCGGCGTGGACCTGAGGAGGGCTGAGCCGCAAGGGACCATTGGGGACCCCCGAAAACATGGGGTAAAAAGGTAGGCTGGCAAAGATCCCAGCTTCGCCAGCCAACCCCAAGGAGGTCACCCACATGGTTACCAGACGAAAACAGCATAGCTCCCAAAGGCCCGTCCAACAAGGCCCAGCCGTGACGGCCTCGCGGCCCAATAAAATCGGGGCTTCGACGCCTTACCACTTCCGCGGCAGGAAGCCGATTCCCTACGGCGGCTTGCTGCCGGTGGTCGGGAGGGCGCTGATCTGAGAGCCTGGCTATGCGCTATGCATAAAATTTTATGCACTAGCCGTAACGCACTGGAAACACGTCACTTCCGAGCGAGGTTTTAACGACGCGGATTCTGGGCGGGAAGGGAAACCGGACACGGAGAAGCCAAAAGGCCAGTTGCCGAGCTACCACCTCACGACGACTGCCAACCCGCTACGAACGCAGCCACACTCGCAAAGTGAATCTGTGCATAATTCAGGTAACACCAGGTGGACTCTGGAGTTGCTGAGGTGAGCAGTCAAATTGGACGCAAAGATACGAATCGCCGCTGGCGCTAGTCGCTGTTCTCAACGAAGCGCGAGGCGCAACCTGGCGCGCGCCTCCTGGCGGGCCGCGTCGGCCTCCGGGCCGACGTCTGGCGTTTCTGCATTCTGCTAGGTGGGGCCAGGCATCCCTGCCTGCCATGGGGGCGGCCTCCGGGCCCACGTTCCCTCGACACAGTCTGTCGATCAACAAGAGCAAGCGCAACGAACCAACGGCGGGCTTTCGCGTGCTTAACCCTACCCCGTCAAGCGCTAGGAAATGCGGGCAAGCGGCATGCCTGGCCTGCTTCTCCTCTCCTTCAACGCTACGCCACAACAACCAGTCACGGAATTAGAAAAAGATATTCCCTGTGTTTTCAATAGACCAGTCCCCTCGCCACTTGACATCCGCAATAGTGCCTCTATTCTAAAAGGGGTGAATCAATTGACTGGCAGCCGATCGTTCCGCAAATCAAAGAGAGCGCCGGCTAGGCTCGGAAAGGCGAAAAACCAAAAAACCTGACAAAACCTGACAAAACCGGCAATCGGCGCGCCCCGATCACTCTAACAAAAGGACTTATCAACATCCTCCAGTTCGCAATGCTGCACCTGGACTCGATCTTTAGTGCATATAGTGGTCAGAGAATCCACGAAAGTCGCCGAAAATAGGCCACTTTCTGCAATCACGCGAATCCGGCCTCTGGCAACCGTCAATCTTGACAGCTCGACTGTCATGTGGTGAGAAACGCGGCTTAGTCCGTTGCCCAAAACGAGCGGATCGGCCCCGGCCATCTTCTAACGGCCGGTTGTGAGCCCGTGTAGTCGCAGCTTGAGGCGCTGGTAAAAGTCTTGATCGAGGGGCTGTTTCAGATCGAATTTGTAAACGCGCGTGCGGCTGAACTCGCGGCGGTTGTTGTCGCGGACGTGGAGCTCGAGGTGGTAGGGATTCGAGGACCAGACTGACTCGACGTCGCGGTCCGAGCGCCATTCGCGGGCGTCTTTGCGATGTTCAGTGCTGTAGAGAATTGTGTCGTCGCTAAAAATTAACTGGCCTTCACACCCGCCCAGGCCGTGGAGATGCTTCACCGCGAGATGGTAGCGGTCCTCTTGCGGGCCACTTGCGCCGCTTACCACGCCGTTTACCACGCGGTTTGTCACGGGGCGTCCGATCCTGGTGCTGATCGATTGAAACAGCGCGTCGTCGAGCGCTCCCGCTGTGAGAACAAAGTTGTATTGACGGTCGCGCCCGAGTTTCCACTTTTGGTCTTCGTAGCTGAGGATGGTGAATTCCTGTTCGCTGATTCGGTCAAAGTATTGGATGTCTTCGTAGGTCCAGCGGCGACTGTTTTTTTCCTTCAGGGCTTTGAATTCGATGGATTGGCTGGTGATGTGGATTTCACCCCTGCGGTCGGAAGCGAACCGCCTTTTTTGGATCGCTTCAAAGGTTTGAGCATGCAGGCAGGCGGCCCCAACCAAAATCAGCGCGGACCCTCTCATGATGACTCCGTGTCTCATGACATCTCCTTGTGGTGCTGGAAGCCCCGGAAGCGTTCGCCCTTGGGCAGGCCGCGGGCTTTCCAGAGGTAGAAAATGATTGGGTAGATGGCCAGCTCCATGATTCCGGATGTGACGACGCCGCCGACCATCGGTGTCGCGATGCGCTTCATGACGTCGGCGCCGGCCCCGGTGCTCCACAGGATGGGCAGCAGGCCGGCCACGATCACGCAGATCGTCATGGCCTTGGGCCGAACTCTTTTCACGGCTCCGTCATAGATGGCGTCGGCCAAATCGTTGCGAGTGTTGAGAAATCCTTTCTTCTTGAACTCTCCATAAGCGACGTCGAGATACAGAAGCATGACGACGCCGGTTTCGGCATCGAGGCCGGCCAGCGCGATGATGCCGACCCAAACGGCGATGCTCATGTTGTAGTCGAGCAGATAGACTAGCCAGACGGCTCCAACCAGTGAGAACGGCACGGCCAGGAATACGATCGCCGTCTTGATAATGGATTTGGTGTTGAGGTAGATGATGACGAAGATGATCAAAACCGTTAGCGGAATGACCAGCATCAAGCGCTGCTGGGCTCGCTGCATGTACTCGAACTGGCCGCTCCAAGCCACGCTATAACCGGCGGGGATTTCGACCTGGGCGGCCACTGCTTGTTGCGCGTTTCCCACGTAGCTCCCCACATCGACGTTGCGGATGTCGACGTAGATCCAGGCGTTGGGGCGGGAGTTTTCGGTCTTGATGGAAGGCGGGCCGACGACGTAACGAAGGTCGGCTAGTTGGCCCAGGGGAATCTGCGGCCCGAGCGGCGTCGACACCAGGACGGCACGAAGGGACGGCAGGTCATCGCGCAGTTCGCGGCTGTAGCGCAGGTTGACCGGGTAGCGTTCAAGTCCCTCGACGGTCGTGGTGATATTCATGCCGCCGATGGCGGTCTGAATCACATCCTGGACATCACCCACGGTCAGCCCGTAGCGGGCGATGGCGTCGCGGTTGATGTCGAAGTCCAGGTAGTTTCCGCCCATGACCCGCTCGGCGTAGACACTGGCGGTGCCGGGAACGTTGCGCACGACGGACTCGACTTCTTTGCCGAGGTTCTCCAGCACGGCGAGATCAGGCCCGGAGAGTTTGATCCCAACGGGCGTTTTGATTCCGGTCGAGAGCATGTCGATGCGTGTTTTGATGGGCATGGTCCAGGTGTTGGTGAGTCCTGGAATCTGGAGCGCCGCATTCATTTCGTCGACCAGCTTGTCGGGTGTCATGCCCTCGCGCCATTCGCTCTCCGGCTTGAGCATCACGGTCGTTTCGATCATGGAAAGCGGAGCGGGGTCGGTGGCGGTTTCGGCACGGCCAATCTTGCCGAAGACATGATGGACCTCCGGAAATGACTTGATGATCTTGTCGGTCTGCTGCAGGATTTCGCGGGCTTTTGTCACCGAGATTCCCGGCAGTGTGGTCGGCATATAGAGCAGGTCACCCTCCCACAACGGCGGCATGAACTCCGAGCCCAACCGGCTGAAAGGCACAACGGTGACCGCAACGACAAGAAAAGCCAACAGCAGCACGGGCCACCGAAAGCGCAGGACAAACTCGAGCACGGGATGATAGACCGCAACCAGCAGCCGGCTGATCGGGTTCTTTTTCTCTTGCGGGATCCTGCCCCGAATGAAGTACCCCATCAAGACCGGTACGAGAGTGATGGAGAGAAGAGCGGCCGCCGCCATCGAGTACGTCTTGGTGTACGCCAGCGGTTTGAAAAGGCGGCCTTCTTGGGCTTCGAGCGCGAACACCGGCAGGAATGACACCGTGATCACGAGCAGAGAGTAGAATAGCGCCGGGCCGACTTCCGTTGCCGCGTCGGCGATGAGCCGCCAGTGCGGTTTCTTGCCGCCGTCGCGTTCGAGGTGCTTGTGGGCGTTCTCGATCATGATGATGGCGGCGTCGACCATCGCCCCGATGGCAATCGCGATGCCTCCCAGCGACATGATGTTGGCGTTGATTCCTTGCTGACGCATGACGATGAAGGCCGCGAGTACCGCCACCGTCAAGGTGACGATTGCCACCAGAGCGCTGCGGAAGTGCAGCAAGAAAAGAATGCAGACGAGGGCCACGACGGCGCTTTCCTCGAGCAGCTTTTCACTCAGAGTTGATACCGCGCGCTCGATCAAGTCCGAGCGGTCGTAAGCGACTTCGATGACAACACCCTCGGGCAGGCCGCTCTTGAGGTCCTGAAGCTTTGTCTTGACGTCACGAATGACTTGCCGCGAGTTGGCGCCGTAGCGGACAACCACGATGCCACCGACGGTCTCGCCTTCACCGTTCCATTCGGCGATTCCGCGGCGGATCTCCGGGCCCATCTGAACCGTCGCTATGTCGCGCAGCAGGATGGGCGTGCCGCTTGGGCTGACTCCCAGGACAACCTTTCGAATGTCGTCCATCGAATCGATATACCCCAAACCGCGAATCATGAACTCCTTTTCCCCGGCTTCCAGCAAGCGTCCGCCGACATCGGCATTGCTACGCTGGACGGCATTGCGGATCTTCGATATGGAAATGTTGTAGGCGCGCAGGCGGTTGGGGTCGACGGTGATCTGGTATTGACGGACAAAGCCGCCGACGCTGGCGACCTCCGACACTCCCCGCACGCCGGTCAGCTCGTATTTGAGGTACCAGTCTTGGATGGAGCGGAGCTGGCTGAGGTCATGACGGTCTGACTTCAGCGCGTACATGAAGGCCCAGCCTACTCCGGTGGCATCGGGTCCGAGCGTTGGCGTCACCCCGGCCGGCAATCGCCCCGAGGCATAGCTGAGGTATTCGAGGACCCGGCTGCGGGCCCAGTACATATCCGTGCCGTCTTCGAAAATGATGTAGACGAACGAGAATCCAAAAAAGGAATAGCCACGCACGACTTTTGCGTAGGGCACCGCCAACATTTGCGTGGTGAGCGGATAGGTGACCTGGTCTTCGACGATGCGCGGCGCCTGGCCCGGGTATTCGGTGTAAATGATGACCTGCACGTCGGAAAGATCGGGGATGGCGTCGAGCGGCGTATTCCATAGCGAATAAATCCCGGCCACGATCAGAAACGCGGACGCCAACAAGACCAAGAACTTGTTGCTGATCGACCACTCGATGATTCGCGCAAGCATGGTTTCTTATCCTGAATGGAATCAGTGCTGATGCGCCGTGGGTGGAGTCACGGCCTCTTCTGTCCGGTTCTCGAGCATCTGGGTGATGGCCGCCCGGAGGTTGCTTTCCGAATCGATCAGGAACTGCGAGGAAGTCACGACTGCCTCCCCGGCGGCTACCCCGTGCAGGATTTCTTGGAAGCCAGCGCCGCTGTTTCCCAGACGCACTTCGCGCGGCTCGAACAGACCCTTCTCCCTTTGCACAATCACGACACTGCGCTCGCCGCTGTGCAGCACGGCTTCTGCTGGAACCTTCACGGCGGCGCCCGCCGCGCCGAGACGGCATACGACGTTGACGAACATTTGAGGCCGCAGCCGGAGGTCTTTGTTCGGGACTTCGACGAAGGCCTTGAGCGTGCGTGTTTGAGGATTCAGCGCGGGCTGGAAAAACGAAATCTTCCCGTGCCACTTGCGGCCGCGGAAAGCAGCGACTTCGATGGTCACCGACTGGCCCTCGCGCAGGTAGCGGGTCTGATGCTCGAAGAATTCGACTTCCGCCCATAGTTTGGTGTGATCAGCGAGCTTAAATAGAGTCATGCCCGGGGTTACCTTCATACCATCGAAGGAGTCGCTCATCTTCATGGCGATATGACCCGAGGCCGGGGAGTACACGCGGATGGTTCGCATGATTTCGCCGCTACGCTCGATCTCGCCGATCTGCTCGTCGCTGACATCCCAGAAGCGCATCCGCTCGTGCGCGGAGTCCAGCAGTGAACTGGCGCGGTCAATGGCGTCGGAATAGCCGGAAGACTTGAGCGATTCGAGGTATTCCATGGCGGCCAAGTATTCCTTTTGCGCCGTGATGAGTTGCGGGCTGTAAATCTCAAAAAGCAGAGCGCCGCGGTGAACATGCTCTCCGACGTTGTTGAAGTAGGCTTTTTCGATCCAGCCCTCAAACTTCGTATTGACCGAGACGACATTTTTTTCGTCATGCGTGAGCACGCCGACCGTTCGAATTTCGATTGGCACTCCTCCCTTCTCGGCAACGGCGGTACGGACGCCGAAGTTTTGCACGAAGTTCGGATCCACGCGCACACCGCCCGCGACGGACGTTTCGTCTTCGTAGACCGGTACGAGGTCCATGCCCATGGGTGACTTGCCCGGCTGGTCAGAAACGTAGTTGGGGTCCATCGGGGCGCGCCAGTGCTTGACCCTGCGCTCTGATTGGGCGCCTGGTGTTGTCTCGGCCCGCGGCTGCTGGGAGGAAGTCGGAGTGCCGCTGTCCTTGACCGGGACCAGGCGCATTTGGCAGATAGGGCAGTTGCCGGGCTGGTTCTGGACGACTTGGGGATGCATGCCGCAGGTCCATAGCCGGCCAGTCTCGGGAGCGCCGGTTTCGGGCTCCAGATGGGCGCGAGAGTGAACCAGCGAGTCGGCCCATTCCCAATCGCCGGGATTCAGGATCAAAACCGTCGGCAGCATGATTCCCAGCGAGAAAGCGGCGACGACTGCCGCGGCCATTTTTGATTTCGCGGTCATGGCTTGAACTCCTGATTAAGTGCAAAGGAATGATTGAGTGAAGACGACTCGCGAACCGGCGGGGATTCGGCGTTCTCGGGTAGGGGCGGAAACGGCGCCCCGATCGCGCGCTCCATATCCGCCAGGGCATTCATGTAGTCGCTTTGCAGCCGGGCGAGTCCGATGCGGACCTCGAGAGAAGTTCTTTCGCTGTCGAGCAGCTCGAGTACGCCGAGCGAGCCGCTGGAGTAGGCGGCTTCCGTGGAGCGAACGGCTTGCTCGGCTTGAGGCAGCAGCACTTTCTCGAACAGTGAAATCTGCTCTCCCACCGACTCGAGCCGGTGGGCCAGCGAGCGAATCGAGGCTTCCACAAGGTTTTCGGTTCTTCTGTAGCCTTCACGGGCGGCAATGAGGCCCTCGGTTGCTTCCAGCAACCCGGCGTCGTATTTGCGGCGGCGCAGCGGCAGGTCGACGCCAAGCGTGAAGCTGTAGATGTTTTTACCGTTGCCGAGAGGAGGCATGACTCCAAGCGGCAAATCGTCCCGCCCGTTCACGTTGGTGAAACCGGCTCCGACGGTCAAGTCGGGCCAGTAATTTCTGCGGGCGGCGTGGATACGCTTTTCGTTCTGTTCGATGTGGTGGAAGGCCGCACGCATTTCCGACCGCTGCCGGCGCCCGGTTGCGTAGAGCACTTGAAGATCGGGTGGCGGAACGGTTTCAAATTGCAGCACGGTCGGCGGGACGGACGCTTCGGGAGGCAGGTCACGGAGCGTGTTGAGAGCTGCTTCCGCGTCCACTCGCTGGTGCAGAAGCGACTGCAGCCGTGTGGTGTCTCGCGTGATCTCGGCCTGCAGCTTGACGACAGCCTGCTGCAAGCCTACCCCCTGGGCGTAGCGCGCTTGCGACAGTGTTTCGAAATGCCCGAGCAGCCCGCGGTCTTGCTCGGTGATCGCGATGGCCTGGTCGATATAGACCAGCTCGTAGTAGGCTTGCTTGACCTGGCGGACAATTTCGGACTTGCTGGTTTCGTGGGCCTCGCGCCGCATCTCAGCCTCTTTGGCGGCAACTTTTCCCCGGTCGCTGAGTTTTCCGAACCACGGAAGCCGCTGTGAGATCGACAGGGTCGTGGTTTGCGGCCCGACTCGAGTTTCCGGGGAGCGCGCATATTGGGTGATTCCGAACTGAGGCTCGGGCAGTGCGGTCACCTGCGGGATGCGCTGCAGTGAGGAGCGATAGGCAGCGAGCGATTCACTGATTGCGGGGTGCCGCCGCAGCGCTTCTTCGATGTATCGTGCGAGGCGCTCGTCGGCGTTCGTCGCGAACGGTTGCGCCATGGCTGCAGCGGCAAACAGGCTGAGGACTGCGATTCGGCCTACCATCTGATTCCTCCGTTTTCTCATCAATCGGGTTCCGTGGGGCGTCTGACCAATGCGATTTGTCAGCATGGCTCGACCCGGCAGGCGGTCGCGGACAGCCGCCGTGGCGTCAGCTAAGCCAACCATCGGCTAAGCCACGCGGTCACCCTGGGCCGCACGGTCAAGTCCTGGGGCCCTGGTGATCCAGCCGAAGCCGAGCGTGCCCAATGGGCAAGCGAATAGAACGGGTTACGAAGAGAGGTCTAGATCAACAACGAGGAATTTTGGAGGTAAAGACAAGAAGTCGCGAAGGGGCGCACCGCGGCGCTTGGCATCGCACGGGCGGAAATCAGGGACTTAGCTTCCAGCCCTCTTTCTGAAATGAACTGCGTGTCTACAAGTTGCGTGCCCTGAGCCTCGGTCGCAACGTTTTGGGAAGCGGCACAAAGCTCTTCACAGCCTGGAGGCAGACTTTTTGACGAGCTCTCTTGATCCTCACAGCAACTGTGGTCAGAGGAATGACCCGCTGCCAGCAGGGCGCTACAGGGCAGACCAAGCATTACGGTCGCCAGCAGCAACGTCGTCGCGTAAGTGAGGTAGATCTTTCGCACCTATCTGTAGCCTACGCCCGGAAACCGTTTCTGTCAAATGGGATTACGAGGGGAAATCCGGAGCAGCACCGTGATCAGGCGAGAGATTGTAACGAAGCAATCACGGCCGGGTCGAGCGTTTCGACTGTCAGATGGAGACAAATTGCGGGCTATTCCTCTTCGGTGAGCTTCTTGTGCTCGCTGGCGATGCCGGCGACGACCGCAAGCCAGACGCCGATGATGACCACGTTGACGGCCGCGAAAGCTGGGATGCCGAAAGAAAGCCGGGTGCCGATGAACACGACAGCCGCCTGGAGCGCGTCACCCGTGCGGGCGAAGAACGTGTCGGCAGCCGCTTTTGCCTTATATTTGACATCGCGCGAGGTGGGCAGGAACAGGGCCGCGCGGACGGTGTTGTTTGTCGAGTAGTCGTTCGAGTTCTCCGCGATTTTCATTACCCGGACGATGCTCAGAATCGGGCTGACGGCGGAAACCCCATAGGTGCACAGCGATACCAGGGGGCCGATAAACAAGGACCGCCGGACCCCAAAGTACTTGATGAGGCGCGATACCAGGAAGCTCTGGACCAGGAGTCCGGCCAGATTGACCCAGCCGAAAAAGGTGCCATACATCGTCCGAATAAATTCACCCCGGGCGGCCCGGAAGGCATCCCCGTCTCCAACCTGTTGGATGGCCTCTTGCACGAACAAGCTTCCTAAGACGAATTCGCCAACCGTGTTGACCAAATTGAGGATGAGGATGTGGAAAGCGACCAGCAGCAGGTAACGGTTCTTCATCACCAGATGGAAGCCGCCTTCCTTGCCGAGCGGTTGCTCAGCCTTCGCCGCTTCCTTGGTACTACCGGCAGTCTCTTTTTTATTCACCCAGACCGTCAACACGATGAAGACGCCCAACAAGGCACTGGCTAGCAACAGCAGCTGGCCGTTGCTCATCTGTTCGAAGACGCTTCCGGTGAGAGCGGCCCCCGCCACGGCGCCCGCCGAGGCGCCGATCCCCACAACAGGAAACAGCCGCTTCCCCTGATCCTCGCTGTAGATATCGTTGGCGAAAGCCCAAAACTGACTCACGATCATGAGGTTGAAGATGCCGACCCAGATGTAGTAGGCGATGCCGATATTGACCCCGGACTGCAATAGTATCGCGAAGATCACGAGATTCGAAATGAAAAACAGGGTCATTCCCGAGATGAGCCACACCCGGTTCACGCGCGCCGCGAAAGCTCCATAGACCGGCACGATAAAGACCAGCAGGAGGGCCATGGCCGCGCTCGAATAGCTTTTGACAACCGCTCCGAAGCCGGACAAGATCAGCCCCTCGCGCACGGGTTTCAGGATGTAATACAGCCCCAGCATGATGAAGGCGTTGAGAACCAGCAGCGCGACCGTGCCGCCTTCTCCGGGCCGGATGTCACTGAAGAGGGAAAGGAACTTTTCGAATGCGCTTTTTTGTTGGGGAAGCTGCGGCGCTGTGTTGGACTCTGTCATTTTTGAACGACGACCCTCGGGCCCAGGATAGTGGAGAGGAACGACATGCAACCCGGCATATGGGTTGTGCTACTCGGCCCGCCTTTTGATCGACACCAGTGTAGCAACACGCAAGGGGATATTCCGCTCCCTTGGGTCAGAGTTTCAAGAACAGAATTCTGCATGCGGGGATTGAATGGCGTGGCCTCAAGTTCACGGGGAAGGGACCGATATTCCTTATGTTGGCTTGGCTTTGCGGATGGCTGGGTTTTGTTTGTTTTCCGGCGCAACGGAATCGGTTTCCCCCGGCGTCTCAACAGAGGCAGGTGACCGGCTTGGCTAAACTGAGCCGGACGAGAATCTCGGACCGCCCGAGGCGCAGTCCGACGATTCCTAGGGCAAGATTCAGTAGCATTCGGGGGGGCATTGCGGTTTACCCTCACTTGCTGTTTCGCTACAAGCTGATGTATTCTTCAATTTGGTCTTTAGAGTTTAGGGCGTCCACCCCCTCCTGGACGCAGGTAGTGCTTCTTACCGCAGCTGACAGATCACTTCGTAGTAGTTTTTCTGAGATCTGTCGAAGGGGGCCAATGATCCGCCTCGGATCGTGCTAGCCCAATCGGTACGGTTCGATGTTCGGCAGGCCCTTCGTCTAATATATGCAACAGCGACCAATAGGGGGCCAGACCGGCAACAAGCCTCCCCGGCCACCTAGAAAGAAAAACCAGAGAAATCGTAAGGGTCGATCGGCAGGTCCTCGCAATGGCCGCGATCAGCCTCGACAGGGCACCCAGACGGCTGGCGTCTGCCAGAAATGCGGCCACCCCGCACCTGACGGCAAGCTTTGCCAATTCCACCGGAATCTTCTCAATTCGGTCCGGAACGGATTTCGGTAGCCTTTTCGAGCTGCAGCCGACTATTGGCCCAGCGGGCCGTCCGACCGCGAATCATTTACGATCTCTCGGTAAAACACAGTTCGAGGCAGCGACCCTGTAGGGAGACTTGTCTCCCGGAGTGGCGTCGCTCATTGCGAAGCAGAGCCGCGCCCGCAAGGGTGCAGTCGAGTCTGGCGCTGATCCCAGCAATTACCCGGCGCTGACCTGGCACTGACCGCATTCGGCTCGCGGCCCCGACGCAATGACCACACTCGATCGCACCCTTGCGGGTGCGGCTCTGTCCTAGCTGTTTGTGCGTCAGGCGAGTTGCCGCGAACCAGCCTGCACTCCGCCGGTAGTTGTTCACTCAACATGCCGCGATGAGTTTTGCCAGGAGTGCGGTGCGGTCGGCGATGCGGTCGATCAGGATGCTTTCGTTGAGAGCGTGAGCCCCCTCCCCTACGGCGCCGAGGCCATCCAACGTCGGTATTCCCAGCGCTCCGGTGAAGTTGCCATCGGAACCGCCGCCGACGTGGGCCTCGCCCAGTTCAGCGCCAAGTTCCGCCGCCAGTTTGCGCGCGAGGTTGTAGATGCGCGCAACTCCGCGGGTCCGCACCAACGGAGGACGCCGCAGCCCCCCTTCCACGGTTAAACTTGTGCGCGGATCGTGCGATTTCAAACTGAGGAATTTGCGTTCGAGGCGGGTGGCATCCGACGGCCGGGGAACCCTCACGTCGACCTCGGTCCACGCCTCCTCGGGCACGACGTTCGAAGCCGTGCCTCCACGCACGACACCGGGGTTGACGGTCACACCCTTTTCCATATTGGTCCACTCGGATACTTTCAGGATCTGACGAGAAAGCTCCAACACCGCGCTAGCACCGGCCCCGAAGTCGAGACCAGCGTGCGCGGGCCGTCCCTTGACGCGCAAGGTAAACGTGCCCCCCCCTTTGCGAGCTGTCTTGGCGTTGCCGTCGAGCCCCCAGGCCGGCTCGGCCACCAAGACGGCATCGCTGCGCCGGGCCTCACGATCCGTGAAACGGCGGGACGTGGGACTGCCCACTTCTTCGTCGGAATTCAGTTGTAGAACGAACTTGCGGTTACAAGGTATATCGAGTTCGCGAAGCGCTTCCGCCGCGAAGACGAAGAACGCGACTCCTGATTTCATGTCGAACACGCCAGGACCCCAGAGGCGCCCTTTGGAGCGTTTGAACGGCATTCGGGCGAGGGTCCCGATTGACCATACCGTATCGAGGTGTCCTAGTCCCAAGACTTGTCCGCTCTTGGTGCGGCCAGGCAGTTTGAACTCGGCGCGCAGGTGGTGGCCGAAGTCTTTTTGGCGGTGGAGCTTGACCGTTGCCACCGGCGCCAGGTGATCGGCGACGAACTCGACCGCCCGGTCGACCGCCGCTTTGTCGTGGGTGGGCGACTCGAAGCGAACCAAGTCGCCGATCCAGTTGATAATAGCCGGAAGGCGTTTTGATGTGTGGCGGAGTATGGGGTCCATGGCTTTACGTTGTTCCGCTTATCCGTTAATCCGTTTATCCGTTGAGCAGTTGAGTCGGTTGGTCCGTTTCCCGTCGCTTCCTACTGTTGATTCGTTACCGTTGCGCCGGTTTCGCTCTGTCGGGAACGGAACGATCGTGGAAATCGCGCCAGCTCTAGACGACATTCCCCGGAGCCGCTCAGAGCCCGACAGATCAGGCGGCTCAGCGGCGAGCGGAAACCGCTAACGGAAAACAGGAAAGCCAAACGACGTTGCTATAACCTGAATTATGCACTGCGGCGTAGACCTGAGGAGGGCTGAGCCGCAAGAGACCATTTGGGACCCCCGAAAACATGGGGTAAAAAGGTAGGCTGGCAAAGATCCCAGCTTCGCCAGCCAACCCCAAGGAGGTCACCCACATGGTTACCAGACGAAAACAGCATAGCTCCCAAAGGCCCGTCCAACAAGGCCCAGCCGTGACGGCCTCGCGGCCCAATAAAATCGGGGCTTCGACGCCTTACCACTTCCGCGGCAGGAAGCCGACTCCCTACGGCGGCTTGCTGCCGGTGGTCGGGAGGGCGCTGATCTGAGAGCCTGGCTATGCGCTATGCATAAAATTTTATGCACTAGCCGTAACGCACTGGAAACACGTCACTTCCGAGCGAGGTTTTGACGACGCGGATTCTGGGCGGGAAGGGAAACCGGACACGGAGAAGCCAAAAGGCCAGTTGCCGAGCTACCACCTCACGACGACCGCCAACCCGCTACGAACGCAGCCACACTCGCAAAGTGAATCTGTGCATAATTCAGGTATAATACGCCTTTCCGACGCGGGCGATTCGCTGCCGAACAACGTCAACGCCGTGGACAGGGTAGAGACGCGACGTCGACAAAGGGCGCAGCCCGTCTACAAGGCTGAGCGTGGACTGCCGTCCACGCCTCTGTCGTGCCGTCTGAAACGTTTTCCTATCATCGGCAACGGAACAGCGACTCAATGGAACAACATGCTTGATATTCACCAGATCCGCGAACTGATTCCGCATCGCTTTCCGATGCTGCTCATCGACCGTATCGAGCATATCGAAGCCGAGCGCGCTGTCGGCATTAAGAATGTCACGGCGAATGAGCCGTTTTTCCAGGGGCACTTCCCAGACTTTCCCGTGATGCCCGGAGTGCTGATTGTGGAGTGCATGGCACAGGTCGGGGCGGTTTGGCTGATCAGCACTGTCCCCGACGCGGCCAGCCAGCTGAAAGACAAACTGGTGCTTTTCGCGGCGATCGAGCAGGCGAAGTTTCGGCGGCCGGTTTTTCCCGGTGATCAGCTGCGCATTGAAATGGAGCTGATCAAACGCAAGGCCACGGTTTCCAAGATGAAGGGCCGAGCGACGGTTGATGGGAAAGTCGTTGCGGAGGCAGTATTGATGTGCAACGTGGCGGAGAAATCCCGCATCATCCGCAGCCGCGAGCCATCGTCATGATGCTGGATCGAGGGGTTTCGCGGCCGTTCGGAACAGACCGCTTGTTTACCTGCGAGGGCGATCATGCGTTTGGAACCGACCGCTCCCTTGCGGTTGCCGCTCAGGGTGGTGTTTGATGGCGGTCCATTCCACGGCCATTGTCCATCCCAACTCACGCATCGATGAGAGCGCGGAAATCGGGCCGTTCTGTGTCATCGCTGAGGATGTCGAAATCGGCGCACGCACTTGCCTGATGGCTCACATCTTTGTCGAAGGCCCGACCCAGATCGGAGAAGACAACGTCTTTCACCCTTACTCGACAGTGGGCGTGGCTCCTCAAGATCTTAAGTACCAGGGTGAGCGGTCAGAAACGCGAATCGGCAACCGCAATCTTGTTCGCGAGTTCGTCACCATCCATCGGGGCACCGAAGGCGGAGGGCTTCTCACTTCGCTGGGTGACGACAATCTGCTGCAGGCCTACGCGCACGTAGCGCACGATTGTCATGTCGGCTCGCACTGCATTCTGGCCCATGGAGCGACGCTTGGCGGGCACGTTACCATCGAGGACCACGCGGTTGTCGGTGCTCATAGCGGCGTCCACCAGTTCTGCGTGATCGGGGAACACTGCTACATCGGTGGCTACAGTGTGATCACGCAAGACGTGATGCCCTACGCGCTGGTCGTTACCGAACGCGGCGCGCGAACTTTCGGGGTCAACAAGGTCGGCCTTGAGCGGCGCGGCTTTTCGGCGGAAGCAATCCAGCGTTTACACAAGACCTTTCGAATACTGACCAAGTCGGGCCTCAACACTGATCAGGCGCTCCAGAAAGCGGCCGAAGAAGTCGAAAGCGGAGAGCATGTGGAGCGTGTGGTCGAGTTTATTCGCAACTCGAGCCGCGGAGTCGTCAAGTGAAATACGGCTTGATTGCCGGGGGCGGGCGATTTCCACTACTTGTACTCTCATCAGCGAAGGAGCAAGGGCACAAAGTCGTCGTCGTGGCGATCAAAGAGGAAGCCTCTCCTGAGATCGAGAAGCTTGCCGATGGCTGCCACTGGATTTCGCTTGGCGAGCTTTCCAAGCTCATCAAAATCCTCAAGCAGGAACAAATCGGCGAAGCCATCATGGCCGGCCGAGTGCAGCATGCGCGGATCTACTCCTCGATTCGCCCCGACTGGAAACTATTCAAGCTGCTGGCCTCGCTTCCACGAAAGAATACCGATTCGCTGATCGGTGCGGTTGCCGGGGTGCTCGCCGACGAAGGAATCGAATTGCTCGATTCAGTTCAGTTTCTGGGACCTTCGATGGCGGCCGAGGGGCCGCTGACGAAACGCAGTCCCACCGAGGATGAGCAGGCGGATATCGACTACGGACGACAGGTCGCTCAAGCATTGACAGGATTTGACATCGGCCAAACTGTGGTCATTTGTGAGCAAGCCTGCGTGGCCGTCGAAGCGATGGAAGGAACCGACGCCGTGATTCTGCGCGCGGCCCAGTTCAGCAACGGCCGCAATCTCACCGTCGTCAAAGCTGCCAAGCCCAAGCAGGACATGCGCTTCGACGTGCCGGCCATTGGTCCAACGACGATCAAGAAAATGCAACAGGCGAATGCCACTGCATTGGCTCTCGAGGCAGGGAAGACGTTGCTCGTCGATCGCGCTGAGCTGTTGGCGCTTGCAGATGAGGCGGACATTTCCATCGTAGGAGTGAAATGACACGAGTCAAAACCGCCGTCGTCGGCGTTGGCGCGTTCGGTGAGCATCACGTGCGTGTGCTCAGCTCTTCCGACGCCGCCGAGTTGGTCGCCGTCGTCGACCCAGATCAAGAACGCGCCGAAGCGGTTTCACAGAAATTCGGATGCCAAGCACTGACCTCGATCGATGGACTTGCCGGACGCGTGCAAGCCGTGAGCCTCGTGGCGCCGACGGTGCTCCACTCCGAGTTAGGCTTAGCACTGCTCCAATCTGGAATCGATGTCCTTGTCGAAAAACCGATCGCCCCGAGTCTCGAGGCTGCCGACGCCTTGATCGCGGCCGCGAATGAAAGCGGACGCGTCCTTCAGGTCGGTCATTTGGAGCGCTTCAACCCCGCCGTTGAAGCGGCGAAAGAGCATGCCAAGCTCCCGCTGTTTTTCGAAGTTCACCGTATGAGCCTGTTTTCAAAACGCAGTCTCGACATCGACGTTGTGCTGGACTTGATGATTCACGACCTCGACATCATCCTCAGCATGGTCGACAGCCCCATCACTAGGCTCGAAGCCACCGGGCTGGCCGTGCTGTCGACGAAACCTGATATCAGCAGCGTTCGGATCGTGTTCGAGAACGGTTGTGTGGCAAATCTCACGGCCAGCCGTGCCTCGGTTGAAAAGATTCGCAAGCTGCGTTTCTTCCAGCCTCGCCAGTACATTTCGATCGACTACACACGTCAAGATGGTGTCATCTGTAGCGTAAATGAGCAGCAAAAGATAGCTTTTCGCCAACTGCCGGTTACCAAAGGCGAGCCTCTTGTCCGGCAGATCGAGTCTTTCCTCGAGTCTGTTCAAACACGCAAACAGCCTCGCGTCACCGGCCAGCAGGCGCGAAACGCACTCGGCGTTGCGCTTAGAATAAGAGAGGAAATGGAGCGGCACGGGAGCATCGTAGCCGCAACGATTGCTGCTCACGATCAGTGAAACCTGAACAAAGCGAAGAACTCGACCTGCACTTCCTGCTGGAAGAGTACAACGAACGCTTTCAGCACTCAGCGGGGAGTTCTTCGTCTCAAACCGGCACGGCAACTTCTCTCTCGCCAGCCCCCGTCTCCCCCGCCGAGGCGGGCCTCGAACTCGAGGTTCTTCTCGATAACTATTCCTTTCTCAGAAAGGGCTGGCTGCCAGAGTACCAGCGCCTTCAATCCGAACTGGAGAAGAACCGGCCCGCACCCGCAGCGGCAACGGCGGGCGACGCGCCCTTGTTCCAGTTGCTGGTGGAAGAGTACGCTCCCGCGGATAAGTTTTGGGAAGACTTCCGGAGTGATACGACCCGAGCCTCTGTTTCAGCGACAGGTGCCGACAACAATCCAGACGGGGAGCCTGGTCCCAACCTGCTGCTGGACTGGGATATCACGCCGACTGCCAACTGGCGGCGCGCAGGGTTGGGTTCGTTGGCGATCCACTCGGTCTCGATGCTGTTGCTGTTGACAGGGCCGTTCGGCGGATGGAATAGGTCGTTTGAACTGCGTCGCCCAGAGATCCGGTCAACCGCCACTTTGTTTGCTCCCTCGCCCCAGGAGCTGTCCGAACTGACGCAGCCCGACCCCAACAAGGGGGCGGCGGCCACCCAGTTTAGCGGTCCGGCGGAGCAAGCCAGGCCGCTGCTCGCCATTCCTGAAACACAAGAGGAGCCGGCACCTCCAAAGCAAGAAAAGCCCGAGCCGGCCGAAAGCGTTGAACCGGAAGTTATCGAACCGCCGGAACCTGAGCAGCAACCGCCGTCGCAGCCCGACCCCCCCGAGACGGAGAAACCCAAGGTGGAGATCCCGGCCGCCCAGAGCCCGAACCCGGGTGAGCTGAAGCCGAACACCAGCCTGGCGCGGATTCGGCGTCGCAATGAGCTGCCCGCCCCCCGCTCGCCGAAAGTCTCCAAACCAAAGCTGGTGCTCGAGAATCCGAGCGCAACCAGCCCGGGCCGGGAAGGGCCGATGCAGCTAGGGAGTCTCAAGCTGAGTGCCCGCCCGGGAGATATCACGGAGGGCGCGCTGCGGCAGATGCGAGAGGGTACATCCGGTCGACCCAGGGTCGGAGATGGCTACGGCACCGGCGGTTTGGGCGGCTACCTTCCCCCGTCACCCGGAAATACTGGAAGCAACCTGGAGTTAATGAGCGATCCTGGGGGCGTCGATTTTCGGCCTTATCTGATCCAAGTGTTAGCGGCGGTGCGGCGGAACTGGCACGCGGTCATACCGGAAAGCGCCCGTTTGGGAATGAACCGCGGCAGCGTGTCGATCCAATTCGCAATCGCAAAAAGCGGATCGGTGCCCAAACTCGTTATCGCGTCTTCGTCGGGCGTTAATTCGCTGGACCGCGCCGCAGTCGCGGGCATCAGCGCTTCGAATCCGTTCCCCGCGCTTCCGAGGGAGTTCACGGGCGACACGATCCGGCTACAGTTCGCATTTCAATACAACCAGAAGAAGAGCACCGTCGGAGGGTTGTGAGCTAGGGCTCTCGAAATGTCTGTCTAACTTCGGCGAGGCGACGAGCGGATGCGTCAGGCCACACGGACGTGCCACCGCCTGAGAGAGATTTTGAGCCGGTTCAGCGCTGCGCAAGACTCCTTCATCGATACGAGCCTTCCACAATCCACGGGTGGCCCGATCTCACCTCAGCCAGCAAAAAGGGTCGCCGACCTGAACGGAGCCGTATTGCTGCCCGTGGTTTGAGTCCCCGCTTTACAGTGTTTCCGCCCCCAAGGCCACCTCGATCTCAACCATGTCATGAAACCGGGGCATGAACCAGCGGCTAGGTACGCGGCGCACGTTCTGTCCGATGATGTGGCTACTTTCCCGATCCGAGGTTCTTATGCAGCCACTCGACCATCTCGGTCTTGTAGGCCTGGAACCGGGGATCTTTCTCCCAGCGGATGACTCCGTGGATGCCGTCTTCGACGGTAATCAGGTCGCATTGCACCCCCAGCCTTTTCATGTAGGCCTGGAAGAAGGTTGACTGCTCATAAGGGACGGCCTCGTCCTGGGTGCCGTGGATGAGCAGGAATTTCGGGGTGTGCTTGTCCGCATAAGTGAGCGGTGAAGCCTCGTGCAGCGTAGCCAGCGCCTCGGCGTTCATTTCGGTAATCCCGAGAAAGCCTGACCAGGATTTCGGGATCTCTCCCGTGAACTTCCGGGTAAATAGCACCAGGTCGAAGGGGTCATAGAAAGAGACCACGGCGTCGATGGGTGACTTCTTGCGGTTTCTTATTCCGACGAGGTTGACCAGATGCGCCCCCGCTGACTCGCCCATCAAGGCAATTCTCTTCTTGTCCACTTTGAAGCGCTTGGCATTGCGTGTCACGTACTCGACGGCCGCTTCGACGTCTTCCACCGGCGCTGGATAGGGGTGATCGGGCGCCAGCCGATAGTCGATCGTGAACCACGTAAAGCCTCCTTTGCGTCAGCGGTTCGAAAAGCGGCTGGACGAAGTCGATCGTCTTGTGGCCCGCTGTCCAGCCGCCCCCATGGACCAGGATCACTGTGGGGAATGGTCCCTTGCCCGGAGGGATATGGGCATCCAGCTTGAGGCTCACCCCGCCAGGCCTTGAAAACTCAAGATCAGATTGGACGTCATACATTCCCTTGTCAACTTCAACCCGGCCGGCGGCGGGCTCGGCTGGAGCCGCCGCTCGCAGAAAGGGTGTGGCTAGCAGCAGACAAAGAATGCTTGAATGAAAGGCTTTGTTTTCATGGATTGTTGCTCCCTAGGTTGAAACGATCTGACTGCCAAGGCTGCGGTAAAGGATGACGGCGACCTCCCGCCTTGGCTTCCGCGGGTCTCTCTGAGTTGACGTGCCTGACCTCTCCCGAGGGCGGGACGGGACTCTCAGAGGCCCGCTACCCCCGATAGGGTGACCTTTCGGGCGGGGGCTTGCTGTCGCCTGAGTCGCTGCCGCTGCGGATGAAGGTCATGGCCGTGGCGATCATTGAGCTGACGTCGCTCAAATTCGCGGGGACAATCAGAGTGTTGCCCTCCTTCGCCAGTTTCCCAAACTGCTCTAAGTATTGTTCAGCGACCCGCAGTTGCACGGCTTGCATCCCGCCCTGAGCCTGGATGGACTCGGCCACGGCGCGAATTCCGTCCGCGGTCGCACGGGCCACGGTGAGAATCGCAGCGCCCTGCCCCTCGGCTTCGTTGATCTGCTGCTGCTGGCTGGCTTCCGACTCCTTGATGACCTTCTGCTTGTCGCCCTCGGCGTTGTTGATCGCCGCGTCGCGCTGGCCCTCGGAAGTCAGAATTACCGCTCGCTTCTCGCGCTCGGCGCGCATCTGCTTTTCCATGGCGTCGAGAACGTCGCGGGGCGGATTGATGTTCTTGATCTCGTAGCGCAGCACCTTGATGCCCCAAGCGTCCGATGCCAGATCCAGCTCGGCTACGATCGAGGAGTTCACGGCGGTGCGCTCCTCGAAGGTACGGTCGAGATCAATCTTGCCGATTTCACTTCGCAGCGCGGTTTGGGCGAGCTGCGAGACAGCAAACATATAGTTCTGAATGCCATAGGAGGCGCGCTCGGGATCGAGGACCTTCATGTAGATGACGCCGTCCACACCGACCTGCACGTTGTCACGTGTGATGCAGATCTGTTCGGGAATGTCGATCGCTTGTTCCTTCAGCGAATGCTTGTATCGAATCGTGTCGATAAACGGAGTCAGGATGTGAAATCCGGCTTGCAGCGTTCCGCTGAATTTCCCGAGCCGCTCGACAATAAAGGCGTTCTGCTGCGGGACGACAACGGCCGTCTTCGCCAGAACAATAAATACCAGGAGTACGAAGACTCCCACCGCGATTAAAATTCCTAGTTCCCCGCCATCCATCTTTTGCCTCCGTTTGACTTCTTTTTGGCTTTCGTCTTTCTGTCTTACAACCGTCCCCTACTCGCTCTCGGGACGGACACACAACACGAGCCCTTCTAGTTTCTCAATGGCACATCGCTGACCCTTCCTCAACCGATCTTCACCGGCGTTGCGGACAGTCCAAGTTGTGCCTCGCATCTCGGCTTTACCCCGTTGCCCGATAGCAACGTCCTCGAGAAGCACGACAACTTCACCGACCATCGTGTCGACAACAGGAGTTTCGCGCTGAAACCACTCGAGCAGCCTGCCCCGAAAAAGCAGCAGAGCGCCAATCGACAACAGTGCAAACAATAGGAGCTGAAACCACAGCGGGCCGCCGAGGCCGAGCGCGGAAACCAGACCAACAGCAATCGCTCCCGACCCAAAGAAGAACATGTAGAAGCCGCCGGGGGATGCCATCTCCAGCATCAAGAGCAGAACTCCGCCCAGCAACCACATCCACCAAGTTAGCGCGAAAGATTCCATTTCTAAACTCGCATACTCCCTCTATGCCGGGGAGCCGACAGCCTGCTTGCCATAGACTTTTCGATACGAATCAAGCGCAGATCCACCTAATCTCTTAGCGATTTGTTGATACGGGACCAGGCGATACTCCCAGCTTTGGGAGCGAGGAACCTGCTCGAGCCAATCACACAGATGTACCAGGCACAAATCGTCGAACTCCGCCTTAGACAACTCGACTTCGGTATTTGTAAAACGGTCGATGATGGTCCAGGGCCCTTGTGGTCGCGCCAGTGACTTGTCGAAAGAATCTCGATTCATGGCAGAGTTTATATAGGCAAGCCGCTCCGCTCGGCCTCCGATTAAAGAGACGACTTCCGGCCGTTTTTGAACCGGTAGAGCGAAACCTTTGAACGATTCCGTTCCGTAGATCGAATGAAACAGGCCGGCTCGGCAGACGGCCTCGTCGCATCCCCAGACTTTCAAGTCTTGGTAGACGCCGATCAGGTGAGCCAGGAAGCCTTTGTCGGAGTGCTTCACATCGTCGATGCCGAGGGCGACAAGGTAGTTGGTTAGATCTCTGAAAGTAGATTCCATATTGTCTGCCCTGTATGTTGTCTGCTCTATACGTTGTCTCTTCTTTATGTTGCGGTTGCCGTTGTCTTCGCGGGGTTTTGCCTGTCGTCCGGTGCACTCTTATGTCGATTATCTCATGGTCGTGCCGCCACCGGTAGTGCCGGGCCCCTCAAATGGGCCGTATCTCGCTCTATTTCAATGAAGGTGCGGGGGAGGGCTTGCTGTCGCGGTGGCGGTGCGGGCGCGTTGGGGGCGGGCTTTCATTCCGGCCGATGTAGGGACGTAGCGTGCTCCGCCCTTGGGGCTACGCCCTACCCCACGCTCACGCGCGGGGCTCTGAGCGTCGGGTTGCTACTCTGTTCAACGGTGGTACGATTTCATAGCCTCACGTCGGCAACCAGATGCAGCAGGGTTCCTCAGGACTGGACACATCACGGCCGGAGACTTCGCGCCTACCAGTCCGTCCACTGGGGCAAGCTCTTGGCGCGGAAGTGGCCGGAGTCGACCTGGCCCACCTGAGCGGCAACGAGTTCTCACAGATCCGGCGGGCGTTCCTCGACCACTTGGTCCTTGTCTTTCGCGGGCAACAGATCACGCCGCTTCAACAGGTCGCGTTCACAGGGCGTTTTGGGCCGGTTGAGCCGCATCCGCTCGGCTCCCGCCCAGGGCACCAAGATGACCCAGCCGTGCTTGTTCTCAAGAACAGCGCCGGGAAACCGGGAGCACGAAACGACTTCTGGCATTCCGACATTACGTTCGGGACGAAGCCGCCAATGTGCTCGGTCTTGCATGCGTTGGAAGTGACGCCGGGATGCGGGGACACGCTGTTTTGCAACATGTACGCGGCCTACGAGAATCTGCCTGCCGAAACGAAGTCCGAGATCGACGGGCAGCGAGCGATCCATACCAGTCTGCCTTTGGTGGAGCGAAACAACCAGGTGCAGAGTGATGGCCTTCCGATACGCGAAGCGCCGCCGCCGGTTGAACATCCCGTCGTGCGCACCCATCCCGAGACCGGGCGTAAGGCCGTATTCGTGAATCCCTATTTCACGTCGCATATTGCCGGCGTCAGCGCGGAGCAAAGCCGGCAGTTGCTCGACGCTCTCCATGCAGAAGCAACGAAGTCCGAGAATATCTTTCGGCACGGATGGCAGCCGGGTGATCTGGTCATGTGGGACAACCGCTGCACAATGCACTATGGGGTTTACGACTACGACGATTCAATGCCGCGGTTGATGCACCGCACGACAGCGGCAGGTGACAGGCCGGTTTGATGTCACGAGAACGTCGTTGTTGGGGCATTGGCCCAGCGGTTCCGCTTCGGACTTTGGAATACCAACGAACGAATCGGCTTGCGGCTAGTGTGGGAGACCACGCCAGTTCGGGATACCGAGGAGGCGCGGTGGTGTGTTAGTTCCTGTGCAAGAGCCGAGATGAGTCTCGGCTCGGCAAGCTGAGAGCTTGCGCCACGGTTTTCTGCGCCATAGTTTCTACGCTACGGTTTCTGCGCCGCGCTTTCGTGGCGAGTGTTAGCGCACGGTTCGAAAGAACTTTCTTACGTCCTCCACCAACAGCTCGGGCTCTTCCATCGCGGCGAAATGACCGCCTCGCGGCATTTCGGTCCATTGCTTGACGTTGTAGGCGGTTTCGACCCACTTGCGCGGGGAGAAGAAAATCTCTCCCGGGAAGATCGCAACTGCGGTCGGTACCTTTACCCAGCCGCTGTCTCGTGCGTTGCGCCGCGACTCGTAGTAAATTCGCGTCGAGGAAGCGATCGACTCGGTCGACCAGTAAATCATGACGTTGGTCAGCAGCTCGTCCTTGGTAAAGCGGCTTTCAATGTCTCCCTTGGTGTCCGCCCAGGTGCGCCACTTCTCGATGATCCAGGCCGCCAGACCGGCGGGGGAATCGTTGAGGCCGTACCCTAGCGTTTGCGGCTTGGTTCCCTGGATATTGCCGTAGGCGTTTTCGCCGTTCCACCACTCGCGGCGTTCTTTGGTGCGCTTGAGTTCCCACTCGGGAATGCCTTCTTCGGGATTCTCCATGTCATCGGGCGCAGGCGTACCGACCAGAGTCAGGTGGATTCCAGCAACGTGTTGGCCATCGTTGCGGCCCAGCCAGGAGACGACACCCGAACCCCAATCTCCGCCCTGCGCGGCGTAGCGCGTGTAGCCGAGCTTCGCCATCAATTTCGCGGCTCGCTCCCCCATTCGGTCGACGCTCCAGCCCCGGTCGCTCGGCTTGCCGGAGAAACCATATCCCGCCATCGAGGGACAAACCACGTGGAAGGCGTCCTCGGCCTTGCCTCCGTAGGCCTCGGGATCCGTCAGCGGACCGATGACTTTTTGAAACCCGAACACCGAGTCCGGCCAGCCATGCGCGAGCACCAGGGGCAAGGCGTTTTCGTGTTTCGAGCGCGCGTGAATGAAATGGATGTCGAGCCCGTCGATCTCGGTTGTGAATTGCGGAAATTCGTTCAGCTTGCGCTCTTGCTTGCGCCAATCGAACTTGGCCCGCCAGTACTCGACGAGTTCTTTGAGGTAGGAGAGATCGGTGCCGTAGTCCCATCCGGCGCCGTCGAGCTGATCGGGGAAGCGCGTCCGATCCAGGCGAGCGCGGAGATCTTCAAGAATCGAATCGTCGATATTGACTTTGAAAGGTTTCACGGACGGATCCTCCGGCGGACCGGCTAGAGTGGGCTGCAGATGCCCGACGACGATCAACAGGGTAACAATAGACGCGCAGAGCGCGACGCGGCGGGTGACTGTATTGGATTTTATTGTCATTTTTCTCCTTTGCCCCGCGCGGATGGGCGGCGCCAATAGAGGATTCTCGCAGGCGTTTTATTGGCAAGCGGCATCGAGACCTCAGCGCAATTCAGGGCGCTGAGCTTGGACTTCCGTCCACGCGTCTGTCCGGTCATCTGAAATTCCCGTAATCGCTAGCGGCTATTCGACGCCTATTGTATGGCGGCGGTGGAGCGCAGGACAAGCCAGCCGCCGGTTCGGTATTGTTTAGGGAGCATTTCGTTGCCTTGACAAGTCACGCAAACGCCCGCCAACGTGGCGGGGTCTGATCGAGACCTATCCAACCATTATGAGGATCTTATGAATTACGATGTTCGCCGCCTTGGCGGCCTGATGACCCTGGCTTTGCTATTCGCCTCGACCCCTTGGGCTTTCGCTGAGCCCGCCCCGCCCGCGAAATACGAGGAGAACTGGGAATCGCTCGACAGTCGGCCGATGCCCAAGTGGTACGGCGACTCGAAGTTCGGCATCTTTATTCATTGGGGCGTTTACTCAGTACCGGCTTTCTCGCATCCGGACTCTTATTCCGAATGGTATTGGCACTCCCTGAAAGCCGACCAATCCGAGCGAAGCGAGCAAAACAAGCGCAACCAAGCGGCGACTCAGGCCTTCCACAATCGCGTCTTTGGCAAGAACTTCGAATACAAGCAGTTCGCGCCCATGTTCCGGGCAGAGCTGTTCGACCCGGCGCAATGGGCGGATGTATTCAAGCGCTCGGGTGCGAAGTACGTTGTTCTCACTTCCAAGCACCACGACGGTTTCTGTCTTTTCCCCAACGAGCAGGCCAACAAGAGTTGGAGGCGTCCCTGGAATAGCGTCGATGAAGGCCCTAAGCGCGACCTGCTGGGCGATCTGGGAGACGCCGTCCGCGACGCCGGGCTGAAGATGGGTTTCTACTATTCGCTCTACGAATGGTTCAATCCGCTGTGGCTCAGCGACCGCGAGCGGTTCGTGGACGAGCACATGATTCCGCAGTTCAAGGACGTCGTCACTCGCTACAAGCCATCGATCATCTTCAGCGACGGCGAGTGGGAGATGGAGCATGAAAAATGGAAGAGCACCGAACTGCTCGCATGGCTATTTAACGAGTCGCCCAGCCGCGATGAAGTGGTCATCAATGACCGCTGGGGAAAGACGACCCGCCACAAGCACGGGGGCTACTTCACGACGGAATACGGAGTCGGCATGAAAGACGCCTCCTATTCTTGGGAAGAAAACCGCGGTATGGGGATGGCGTATGGCTACAACCGCAACGAGCCGCTCAGCAACTACAAGAGCGTCAAGGAGTTGGTCTTGGTGCTGATCGATCTGGTCAGCCGTGGCGGCAACTTTCTGCTCGACGTCGGGCCTACCGCCGACGGCCGCATTCCCGAGATCATGGAAGACCGGCTGATCGAGATGGGCCAGTGGCTCGACGTCAACGGCGAAGCTATCTTCGGCACGAAGACCTGGGAGCAGCAGGTGCAATGGACGGAAGGAGAGCAGCCCAACTTCGAGTACAAGCACTTCGGCGAAGAGTACGATATCCTCCAGGTGGCCGGTATTAAATCGCAGGGCGACAAGGCCCGCAAGCAGGTCTTTTATACCTGAATTATGCACTGCGGCGTGGACCTGAGGAGGGCTGAGCCGCAAGAGACCATTTGGGACCCCCGAAAACATGGGGTAACAAGGTAGGCTGGCAAAGATCCCAGCTTCGCCAGCCAACCCCTAGGAGGTCACCCACATGGTTACCAGACGAAAACAGCATAGCTCCCAAAGGCCCGTCCAACAAGGCCCAGCCGTGACGGCCTCGCGGCCCAATAAAATCGGGGCTTCGACGCCTTACCACTTCCGCGGCAGGAAGCCGACTCCCTACGGCGGCTTGCTGCCGGTGGTCGGGAGGGCGCTGATCTGAGAGCCTGGCTATGCGCTATGCATAAAATTTTATGCACTAGCCGTAACGCACTGGAAACACGTCACTTCCGAGCGAGGTTTTGACGACGCGGATTCTGGGTGGGAAGGGAAACCGGACACGGAGAAGCCAAAAGGCCAGTTGCCGAGCTACCACCTCACGACGACCGCCAACCCGCTACGAACGCAGCCACACTCGCAAAGTGAATCTGTGCATAATTCAGGTTATACGAAGAGGCCGGGAGCGCTCTATGCCATCACACCGGGCTGGCCTGAGAAGGAATTGATACTGCGAGGCGTGAAACCCGCGGCGAACACGGTTGTTACGATGCTTGGTGTGGAGGGGTCGCTAGGGTGGAAGGCGGCGGGAGACGACCTGGTCATTCGTATGCCCAGTTTGGCCCCCGAAGAGCTGCGGAGTCGCCACGCCCACGCATTCAAGATTACCGGCGTGGAGTAGGGGGGCCCCGCTCAACTCTGGCGGTTGAGAAACTAGACCGGGTGAACCCACTCGTGGCGACCTCGCATCATGAAATGTGGGAGAAGGTCCGCCACAACCTAGCTCTAGGCTATGTCTTGCTGATCGTGGGTCTGCCACTTTGCCCGTTGCTGATCGCCTTCACGCCAAGAACTATCGGGCAGTTCAAATCGGCTCCGCAGCAGGTTGCTATTTTCGTTGAGTTGCTTCAAGGAGAAGCGTCTATCGTATTGGGGGCATTGGCGGTGGCGACCGCCGTCGGCGGGTTTACCTTTCGAGACTACTTGCTGGCTTTTGTAGCCATCGTTCTAGCCGTGGAAATTCCGGTTCTGCGGTGGCTCGTGGACCTCGGCGCTCTTCACTGGATCTTGAAGTACGCCTAGCGGCGGCGTCTTGGCCGTTCTCCAGATCACCTCCCGAATATAATCTTCTCTTTGTGAAAGAGCCGCGTGGTCAGATAGACGCACACCAGTCCCGCCACCAGCGCCGACAGTCCAGCGACGGCGAACCAGATGGGCTCTGGGCTCTTTCCGCCCAGCACGTCGGCCAGCAGCACGTGCTGGCCTAGAATCGGGATGGGGATCATCCACGGCTGGTTGCCCAGCGGGTAAAGGACGGACAGAATGCCCGGCAGCATCGGCAGCATGATCAGCATTCCCAGGTAGCTCTGCGCTTCCTTGAAAGATCGTGCAAACGTTGCGATGAAAATCTGCAAGCCGGTAGCCAGCAAGGCCATCGGCAGAGTGGCGCACAGCACGCCGAGTACGTCGAGCGGCCCGATCGCGAAACGTATTCCCATCTCATTGAGAGGGATGCGCTGCAATACCGCCAGGCACAGGAAGAACGTCAAGGCCACGCTGCAGGCCGCGAAGACGACGGCCGCCAGCCATTTTCCGATGACGATCGACTCGCGCGGTACCGGGTTGACCAAGAGGGATTCCAGCGATCCGCGCTCGCGCTCGCCGGCCGTTGTATCGGTTGCGATCTGCATACCGCCGGCAAAGGCGGCCAGCACAACGAATAGTGGAATGAAGTTCAACAATGTGGCAGCCCTTTGCTGGGAACTCGACATTTCGATATCTTTCACCCGAATCGGAGTCGCAATGGCGGGGCTGACGCCTCGCACGATCAGCCGTAGTACGGCCATTTGCCGGCTGTAACGCTCGATCAATCGGCGCACGCGGCGTACCTTCGACTGAGCGATCTGGCGTGAGCCATCGGCTACGAGCTGAACCTCGGCCGGGCGAGCCTCGCTGAAGTCCTTGCCAAATTCATCGCCGATCACAACGACCACGTCTTCGTCACGTTCGCGGACAGCCTCCTCGGGGTCCTCGGGCCCTTCGACGATTTCAATGCCGTTCTGCTGCCCGAGCCATTCCATCAAGGCCGGAGCTCGCTCGGCCCCAACCACGGGAATCTTGATGTCCTGGGCTTCACGCTCCCGCTCGGCCAGGCGACTGAACATGAAACCCACCACAGAGCGGTCCCATCAATGCGGAAATGCACACCGACATGAGAGAGCGGCGGTCACGGAGGCCGTCCAGCATCTCCTTGAGAAACACGACGTTGAGCCCGGATAAATTCATTGGCGGACCTCGTCGATTCCGGTCAGAGAGACAAAGGCGTCTTCGAGGTTTTCGTGCCCGCTTTGAGAGCGCAACTCATCGGGTGTCCCGCGGGCCACGACTTGTCCGCGCGCGATGATGACGATGGAATCGCAGAGCGCCGAGACCTCCTGCATGACGTGGCTCGAGAAGAGCACACATTTGCCTTCGCCTTTTAAGCGCCGGATGATCTCGCGAACCGCGCGGGTGCTCATCACGTCGAGCCCATTGGTCGGCTCGTCGAGCAACACGTTGCCCGGCCCATGGACCAGCGCGCGAGCCACGCTGACCTTCATTCGCTCGCCGTGGGAGAAGCCCTGGGAGCGGCGGTCGGCGATGTCGGCCATGTCCAGAGCTTCGATCAGTTCGTCGATGCGGTTCTCGAGGTCAGCTCCGTTCATCCCGTGCAGACGTCCGAAATAGCGTACGTGTTCGCGGGCCGTCAATCTTGGGTAGAGACCCTGCGTGTCGGGAAGAACCCCTAGTTTCGTTTGCGCTTCGAGCGGGTCGGAGGCGACGTCAACTCCGTCGACATGAATGCGGCCGCGGTCGGGCGCAATGAGACCGTAAAGCATCCGCAGGGTCGTCGTCTTGCCGGCACCGTTGGGGCCCAATAATCCGGTTACGGTCCCATCGCCGGCAGTGAAGGAGACGTCGTCAACCGCTACTACTTCGCCGAAGCGCTTGTGAAGCTGCGAAACCTCGATCATCAGTTTTCGGTGTTTGCCGGCTGGGCTTTTTCAGAGTCCCGCGGTGCACTGTTTTCAGCGTTTCGCGGCCCGACATTATTCACGAAGAAGGGCGGACGTTGGACGCTATCGACGCAATCGGCATTGAGACTTTGCGCGTCGGCCTTGTCGACAAACTCGCGAATCAAACGGCTGACGCAGCCCTGTCCCAGCGTGCCATGGCCGGCTCCCGGGACCACAATGTGCCGTGCATTCGGCAGGTGCTCGAGCACCTGCTCGCCCCACATCGGCGGAGTGACAGGGTCTAGGTTTCCGGACAAGATGAGGACAGGTACTTCCGAGACAACCGGCTCGTAGAATTCCTCCGCGACATCTCCCTTAGGCCAAAACTCGCACGGTTGGAGGCGCATTTCCGAGGAACCCCACCGAGGAAAGTGTTGGCCGATTCTTTCTCGATTGCTTCCGGAGTGACTCGGGGGGCGTCTTCGGCGCATACCACGGAATAAAACATGCCCTGGCTCATCATATCCGCCGCTCCTTCATTCACCGATGCCAGGGCCACCAAACCCTGAAAATCGCCCTCGTTGGCGCGCTCGAGCAGGTTGGGCAATAGCGAACTGAGCAGCGGTGAATACAGTGCGCTCATGATGACGCCAGCCACGAGTTCGCGTTTCACCGTCACGTCGGCGGCCTCTCCGGTGCGCGGGTGAACGAGGCGGACCACAGGCGGCTTTGCATCCAGGCGCGCGAAGACCGAGGCCACGTCTTGGCCGAAATTCGGGAATCGTTCCCCGCAGGCCGCGTCTGCTTCGCAATCGGAGATGAGCAGGCCGAGCGCGCGCTGGCCGTCGCGAGGCATGTAAAGCGGCAAGTGCATATCTGGCGGTGCTACTCCGTCGAGCACGACGGCGCGGACATGCTCAGCGTGACGGCGCAGGTAGACGAGGGCACCTCGGGTTCCGTAGGAGCCCCCGTAAATATTGATCGCCCCGTATCCAAGGAATTGGCGCACGTCGTCGAGGTCGTCCATGGCGATGGACGTCGTGTAGAGCTTCGCGTCGGCGTCGTACCCGTCTCCTGCTTATACGGTTGTTTCAGCAAGCCCCAAGATGTTGGGGTGGAGGTCATCGCGTCTTGTCCAGGTCACGCGCGCGGCGGATGTGGGCGTAAGGCGTAGGAGCGTGTTGAGTTCCGAGACCGAGGAGGGTTTGGAAGGCTGCCATTGGGGTCTTGCGGCGGTTGTGTCGAAACACGAACTCATCGAGGTAAACCTGAAGCTGAGCGCGGCTCACGCCGTGGTACGTTCCGGTCAGCCATTGCTGCAGGTTGCCAATGGCACGATCCGCCAGCGGCACCACCGACTTGGCGCCTTTCCGCAAGTCAGTCCGGTGAGGTTGCGGACGAGAGACGTGTTTGTAGCCGGCCTCTTCGAGGGCGGTAAAGGTCTTCAGACCGTCTGTGTAGATGGTCGAGCCGGGAACAACGTTCTGGGCAAGAAACCTGTCGATCGTCACCTTCTTGAAGTCTGGAATAACGGACATGCGAACGCGCCCGGAGCACTTCCCGCGTTTCTCAACAGCGACCATCACAAGGGCCGCACGGCGCCCCTTCAGTTGCCGGCTGCCTCGCAAACCTGCTTGCGGGCCGCCAATCCAGGTGTCATCGACCTCTACTTCTCCGTGCAAGGGCTCGCGAGCTGCGTTCACCATGGCCCGTCGCAGTTTGTGCAACATCATCCAGGCGGTTTCGTAGCGCGACAGGCCGAGCTGACGCTGCAGTAGCAGCGCCGACGCACCTCGTTTATCAGTTGTCATCAGGTACGCAGCCCAAAACCAAACCGTCAGCGGGGTCTTCGTATTGTGGAGCACCGTTCCCGACGTCAACGAGACCTGGTGTCGACACGCCGCGCACTGCCACCGTAGTTTCTGCTCGAGAATGTAGACCTGCCGATGCCCACACTGAGGACAAAGGAACCCGTCGGGCCAACGACAAGCAGCCAGGTACTTCTGGCAAGCCTCCTCGGTCGCGAACTCCACCTGAAACTGACGCAGACTCTTCGCAAACGGCGGCCGGGCCACGCCCTACCCTATATCTTGGGGCTTGCTGAAACAACCGTATAAGCAAGAGCCGTCTAGACAAGCCTGGAACTTCTCGATAGGAAATTCGTCGGCCTTGGAAAGATCTTCTAATGCGTCCTCGTCGAGTTCGCACTTGAGTGGGTTTGAGGCCCCGGTGCCCCGCTGGTCGACCAGGACGATGTCCCGATCACTTTGAATGCGGGCGAAGGCCGACTTCACTCCCCCGGCCATTTCCGCGGCTCCCCCGCCCGGACCCCCGGCCAAGAAAAAGAGCGGGTCCGGTTTCGGATCATTCCCCAGCGCGGGCAGGACGACAATTTTGAGCTGGATCTTGCGGCCGGTTGCCGCTTCGCGGTCCTCGAAAACTTCGAGCGTCCCGCAGAGAGCATCTGTCGGGCCGTCGTCACTCTTGCAAGTTTCCAGGAGGTCGTGAATCGAGCTGGTCTTTGGAGTTGAGCAGGCGGCCAACGCGAGAAGCATCAGGACGGGCCAGTAGAGTGCCTTTACGATGTGTCGATTCATGGCTGGAGGGGAAGCCTTCAGTTTAGCCTGCATTTCTCACCACCTGACGGTCGAGCCGTCAAGATTGACGGTTGCCATAGGCCGGATTTGCGCTACTGAGCAAAGTGGCCTTTTCTCGGCGACTTTCGCTGGTTTTCCGGGCACAATATGCGTAAAAGCTTGACCCCAGGCGCAGCATCTCGAACTTGGGGATGCCCGTAAGTCCTTTGGTTAGAGTGATCGGGGTGCGGCTATTGCAGGATTTTGCAGATATTTTCAGGTTTTTGGGATTTTTCACCTTTTCTGAGCCCTGCTGGCGTTCTCTTTGGTTTGCGGAACGATCGGCTGCCGGTCAATTGATTCACCCCTTTCAGAATAGGGGCACAATTGCGGATATCAAGTGGCGAGGGGCCGGGTTTATTGAAAACACAGGGAATATCTTTTTTGAATTCCGTGACTGGCTGTCGGTCTTGGCCTCGCGGGGGGCCGTCAAGCGGCGCGCACCTTGTACTGACCGGCCTCTCACGCATCTTCGTCTCGTCAGGCGGTGCGAAATGTGGTTTAGCGCACAATGCTGTTCACTTAACGATTTTGGGCCTGGTTGATTGCCCAATTTCATTGCGTCTTTTTTTCGGCTAAAGTCGGTCCTGTCATCAGAGTCATGCGGGGCTGTTTTCCTTCCGCCCCTTCAGGGCTCCCCGCCACCAGGGAGGGTACCCAGGGTTCCGCTTCGCTTCACCCGGGGCTACGATCCTGCGCCGCTTCGCGGCTTAACGGCTCTCTCGGTGACAACCTTGGGGCCGGGGGCGGCGGAACGCTCCGGAGCAGTAACCGCTCCCTGACGGTCGCGGCTCAAGCGCTCTCGGCTTGGAGGCTCTAAGTGAACAGTTTAGGTTTAGCGCACGGCCTTTGACCGGAAGCGTAACCTCATGAGTCATTCGGGTGCGTGACTGTGTCTTGTGACTGGGTCTCGTGACTGGGATGGATGACTGGGATGCGTTGCTAGGTTCGTAACTCGGCCGCCTAGCATCGACCGCGCCCCCGGCGCTAGTATGGAAAGACTCAGGCCGGACCGCCGGGAGTCTAGAAAGGGGAAACATGCGATTACTCACCTACACAACCGGGGATGGAGCCCGGGCCGGATTGGCAATTGGCGATCGGATCGCCGACCTCGCTCCGGCCGGCTACGGAGACGTCCTGTCATTTCTTGAGGATGGCGACAGCGCCATCCAGGCCGCTCAGGAGCTTGCCGCTCATCCCGGCGAGACAATCAGCCGCTCTGACACGACACGACTCGCGCCGATTCTCGTTCCGCCAAAGTTCATCTGCATCGGCTTGAATTACCGCGACCATGCGATTGAGTCAGGCATGCCGATTCCCACGCTTCCAACGGTTTTCACGAAATACCATAACGCCGTTACCGGAGACGGGCAGCCGATCGAGCTCCCGGCGGTCTCTGACCAAGTCGACTACGAGGCGGAGTTTGCCTTCGTGATCGGCAAGACGGGCAAAAACATTCCGGCCGAAAAATGGGAAGAGCACGTGTTCGGATACACGATCGTCCACGACGTCAGCGCCCGAGACTATCAACTAGCCACGAGCCAGTGGACCATCGGAAAAACATTCGACACCTTCGGGCCGATGGGTCCCGAATTAGTCAGCAAAGACGAGATTGCCGACCCGCATGGCTTGCGCATCAGCCTCGAACTCAACGGCCAAGTGCTGCAGGACTCCAACACGTCCCAACTCATTTTCAATATTCCCTATTTGATCGAGTATCTTTCGAAGGTCATGACGCTCGTACCAGGGGACGTCATCTCCACAGGGACACCTCCCGGAGTTGGATTTGCACGCAAGCCGCCTATCTTCATGAAGCCTGGAGATGAAGCCGTGATCAAGATCGAAGGGATAGGCGAGCTGCGAAATCCGGTGGTCGCGGCACCTTAGCTTGGGTCTTTTTTGAGGCCGACAAGTTGCGGGGGCGACCTGACGGTCAAGCGGTGGAACGTGTACTTCGCCCCTGCATGTCCATTTCCTAACAGGCTCATTTTGCGCCAGCCTAGCCTGTAGCCGGCGGGAGCGTATCTTACAAGAACCCCTTGAATTCCTCCAACGATAGCCCAGCCTGCTTGATGATCGATTCGAGAGTTCGGCGTTTTAGATCGCGGTTGTGGTAAGCGACCGTCACACGGAGGGCCGCGCTGGACGGGTGCTTGAGGATGTGGTGCGAACCGGTCGTGTGATGGATAAAAAAGCCTGCTCGTTTGAGCGCCCGGAGTACCCTCCTGGGCTTAAGGGCAGGTAGGGGAGAACTCATGCCGCGTCGAGGGCAACGGAGATGTGTTCCTTGCGGGGTTCGGCGGGAATCGTCTTGTCGGTCGGGATCGGTTGTCCGTCTTTACGGAGACTTTCTAGGTAGCCTTGAATGGCGTCGGTTGCCATTTGGCGGGCTTGCTCGAGGGTGTCACCTTCGGTCACCAAACCAGGGAGAGCCGGACAAGTAACAACAAACCCCCCTTCCTCTGCTGGTTCAAACAGCGCGGTGAAGTTGTAGCTGTTTTGAGCTTTGCCCATAGCTACAGAGTAACAAGTTCGATAGATCCTTCACCCACGCTCGATCCCGCTCGCGAGCTGGTCGCGAACTTCAAATCCGCGATCGATCACCTCGGTCGTTCCAGGTGTGATGGCGTACTGATCAAGATCCGCGCGTTCGACCCAGGCGGCCTCCGCCGCATCATCGGCGGCTTGCAAAGTACCTTCCGTCGGCTCACAGAGATAGTCAATCAGGATGTAGTGATATTCGAGCTTCCCTTTAGCGTCGGGCAGAATTCGTTCCACCACTTCGACTCGCTCGACGACACGGACCTCGATGCCCACCTCTTCGCGGACTTCGCGGCGGACTCCTTCTTCCAAAGTCTCGCCCACCTTGAGCACGCCGCCGGGGATCGACCAGATTCCCTTTTGGGGTTCACGGCCGCGCCGCACGAGCAGGACCGCATCGCCGCGAGTGATGATCGCGCCAACACCAACGACGGGCCGAGAGGGATAACGTCGAGACATTTCGTTCTTCCGATTGGAACACACAGGTTCGGCGCCGGCTAGGCCGGGACCGGAACCGCATCAGCTGCTAGCACTCGGTGAAACAGAGCCGCGCCCGCAAGGGTGCGGTCTAGCCTCGAAGTGACCCATCTACGGGGAGAGCCGGACGGAAAGTACGACACAGCACCTACCTTCGACCGCACCCTTGCGGGCGCGGGCTCTGTTTCGGCTGGGTCACGCCTTCACGCGATTTTTCAGTCACAAGAAAACTTACCCGCTTCCCGCCGATAGCCATCAGGTCAGCACAAGGCGTTGGAATCGGCGAACACACAACCACAACAATCCGAGGTGAACCAATAGTCCGACTACCAGATAGGCCCAAAACCCCTCTCCCCCCTCGACGGCAATCCAAAAGGCCTTCGACGGCCAATACATCGGTACAACGCCAAAAGCGAGTTGCCATTTCGATTCCACGAAGTAGGCCACCATGGCCGCCATCGGCAGGGCCCACAGCGCCTTCACCAAAGCGAACCCCTCCACCTTGTTGTTAGCGGCCACAGCGACGAACAGAGCGGCCGCCGCCCCTTCGATGGCCGCGACGACTGCAATCGCCGTCAGCGCGAGAAAGGAAATCTGAACCATGTTCGCCAACGGAACGATGATGCGGATCATGACAATTCCGAGCACAATGGGGGCCAGGCAGCGATAGGCAAGATAGCCGGTCAACGGGAGCGGCGTGACCTGAAGCGCGCTGAGCGTGCGGTCGTCCCTTTCGTCCAGCAACAGGAATCCAATCACGAAACCGAAGATCAAGGGTGGCATCAACAGTAGAAACCCAGAGGCCATCAGGGCGTAGTAGGGTTCCAGGTCGAATGTCGGCCGAAGCCAGTTGGTAAAGGGCTGAGCACCCCATCGCAACGCAAGCGCCCAAGCCAGCGGGTAAGCCAACATGAAAAACAACAGAGTTTGGCGTCGAACCAGCCGGAAGTCAGTCGTGCCGAGCGCCTGCAGCAAATGCAGCGCACGAGTCGCCGTCATTGCGCTTGTCTCCCCATTTCAGTCACGCCCGAATGCCCCCTCGCGGCCTACCACAAAGCGGTGGAAGGCCTTCTGCGCCCAAAGGTATGCCAAGCCGACAGCGACAATTGAGTACACAAAACCGTAGATCAACTGCCAGCTTTCAATCGGCCGGAACGCGGCCTTCATGAGCAGCAAGGGTGCTTGGGTGGGGATGAGATACCAGATCCAATGCGGCCAGATCTCGAAGTAGTCAATCCACGGAAGATTGAACACAATGGTGTAGAGCCCCGACGGCAGCAAAAAGTCGGTGATCGAATCATACCGGGCGATGACAAAGAATCCGGCCAGCGTATAGAAAAAGGAAAGCAGGACGGCGCCGGCAACGAAAAGACCAACATTGAAAGCAAAGCCGTAGGATGCCGTGACCACAACGAAGCCTTCCGCAAGAGCCAGAACGGTCAGGGCGATCAGCTTGGAGCTCAGGTACTCCCCCGTCCGTAGTGGTGTCACGACAAGCGCTTCCAGAACACCCTCAGTCTTTTCGAGAAGGAACAACCCTGCAATGAAATAGAAAGTTGTGATCAAGAAACTCTCGAGCAGCAGAGCTGGCAAGATGATCGCCAGCGTTTCACCGGAGAACTGGCGCAAGATCAGCAGCCAGAAAACCGCGAGGAATGCGCCGACGTAGAAAAACCCGTAACGAAACTGTAGCTTCACGTCGAGAAGCAGGGTTGGCAGCAGCCTAGTCACGAAAGCGCCCTCCCCGTGACGTCAATGAACACTTTCTCAAGAGTTGCCTCTTCCGTGTGGATCGTTTCGACCGCGTTTGTTCGAAGCAGATCCAGGAAGGCCTGGTTGTGTCCTAAGTCTTCGAGCGGAAACTGGCGCTGGTCGATGCGGTCTCCGGCCCGGTATTCAACTCTGACGTGAGGGTTGCCATGGGTCAGCATCAAGCTTCTCGGCGAGCCGATCAGTTTGATCTCTCCATCGACAAGAAACGCCACTCGGTCACAAAGCTCCGTCGCCGCAACCATGTCGTGGGTCGTGAGAAAAACAGTCCGGCCCTCGCGCTTTTTGTTGAGAATGATGTCTTTGATGCGGCGCGAGTTGACGGGGTCGAGACCTGTGGTCGGTTCATCAGAAAGATCAATTCCGGCTTGTTGAGCAGGGATCGCGCGAAGTTGAGGCGGTTCTTCATTCCTTTGGAGAACTGTGAAGCCCGCTTGCCACCGGTCCGCGCCCAGTCCGACCAGCTCGAGCAGTTTCCGCGGTTCTTCGGTTTCGCCCTGATAAAGCGAGCGGAAGTAGCTCAGATTCTCGATGGCGGTGAGCTTGAGGTAGTGATTGGGCAGCTCAAAGGAGACGCCAACGTTTTCGTAGAAGTCGGACTTCCAGGATTGAATGTTGCGGCCAAATACCGAGACGCCCCCGTCAAAGTCCTTGAGCAATCCGATCAGGATTTTTTGCGTGGTGCTCTTCCCGGCGCCGCTGGGACCCAGGAAACCGAAGATCTCGCCCTTTTCAACGCCAAAGGATAGGCCTGTCAGGGTGGGAGCAGGAGCTCCGGGGTAGGTAAACGTCAGGTCCTGCGCTTCGATCATGGAAGCTTTTGCGCGGGAGATAACCACAAGCCGCTGCGTCGATTATGGCAGTTATCCCACCAGGGATGACAACGAGCCGACGGTCGTCGCTTTCGATGGATTGGGACATCAAGCCTCGGCCAAACACCCGGCAGCGGGCTGGCGCCGGGACCGCAGCAACACCGCAGCGCTGCCGCCCGCGGCCGTCGCCCAACCGGCAATTGTCGCAAAGGCCGCACCCGTCAGTCCCCAGGAGGGAACCCATGCCAGCGAGCCAATCAAGCACACCGTGGCGGCAGCCGAATAGAGCGGTACTTGCACGCGAAACAACCTCGCCGCGGTCAGCGCATAGCCCATCACGGAGCTGAGGTAGGTGAGCAAAGCTCCGACCGATAGCCAAACCAGCACGTTCGAGTAGTCTGCGTAATTGTTGTCATAAACAAGGGCGAGTATCTCCGCACCGAAGATAAGCGCCGCGCCCAAGCAGACGAGACCGACCATCAAGGCCGCCAAGAGCAAATAGCCCAGCAGGCGTAGAAACAACTCGCGGTCGCAGCTGGCATGGCTGCGGGCCAAGCTCGACAGCGCGGCCTGACCCAGCGCCTGGACCACAGTGTTTCCCGTGACCATCAGGTGAGTCAGCGCGGTGTAGTACCCCAGTGCTTCTACCCCTAGATGGGCGGAAACGACGTAGCGGGGCAGGTTTACGTTGAGGCTGAGCAGCGTGGCCACGATTCCGAGAGGAAGCGTCAGACCGAGAAGCCTCCTGAGGGGTAACCCACCAGGGGGGCGACCCGGTTTCGGCTCAAATGAAACAATCGAGAGGACCCATCTGAATTCCCACAACGCAAGGGCAACCACATAGCAGCCGGCGACACAGAACAGTCCAGCGGCGGGACTTCCGAACCACCATAGTCCGGTCCAAAGCACGAGGGGGGCAATCGCTCCCTTGATGCACGCCACGCCCGCGATTTTGCGCCATTGCCCGTGCTTTTGGAGAATCCCCGCACAGAGATCACTTGCACCTTCGATGGCCTTCACTAGCCCGACAGCGAGTACGACCTGTATCGTGTCACTCGTTGGAGCGACGGCCGCGATCAAACAAGCAACAACCATCATCGCGGCGGCAGTCGCCAGCAGGCGCAGGCGCGCGTAGTCCGCGAACGAATACTCGCACTCCGTGTCGGTCACGATCGCGGATCGCAACTGCAGTTTCGAGAGCAGCAGGACGGGCGTGGTCAGGGCAAGACCCAAGCCAAACTGCCCGACCATGGCCGGTGTCCCGAACTTCGCCAACACAACGAGCATGGCCGCCTGAGAAAATGCGTAGCCCACGTTGCTGCTGAAAGCGCAGAACAGGTGGCTCGGGAACGCACCGATCCCTCGTGGGCCCAATATTCGACGCATACTTCAGTTGCATCGACGTTTCGGCGCAGTGTTTGCACGGCTGGCCTGGCGGGGCGCGTCTGGGTAGGCGCAGAGGCGAGCAGATAACGGAGAGGAAGCTGACGTGGAACTGGGCAGGTTGAGCCCTGCGCAGAGGCATCTGCTGGCGGCGAAAACTAATCTTCGGCGAGCAGCTCCGACATCGCAAAGATTCGATCGAAGTGGACGCCGGTTCGCTCGATCGCATCCCTGCCCCCTTGCTCACGATCCACCAGGCAAATGGCGCCGATCACCTTTAAGCCGGCCTCGCGCGATCGCTCGATCGCCTTGATAGCGGACCCACCCGTTGTGCATACATCTTCAACGATGACCACTTCATGCCCGTTCGTATCGGCGAGTCCTTCGAGAAACTGCTGGCGGCCGTGCTGCTTCGTTTCCTTACGAACCAGAAAACCGTTGATTTCGAGACCGAATTCGAGACTCTGCCGCGAGATCGCCGTGACGATTGGATCCGCGCCCATGGTGAGCCCACCAACGGCAACGGGCTGCCAGCCGCACTCCTGCATCTTGCGCACGAAAGCACTGCCGATCAACGGCGTCGCCTCGGCCCGCAGCGCAGTCAGCCGGACATCGACGTAGACGTTGCTGCGTTCTCCGGAAGCAAGAACGAAGTCCCCTCGCTTGACGGAATGGGTTTGTAGGATTTTCTTGAGCCGGTCTCGGTCGGTTGGTTCCATAGTTAGTCGGTGATCGTTGTCGGTCGAAGATCCGCCATGGAACCTCCGAATCGCCCCACTGTACAAACCGACATTGTACAGTCCACTTGATCCTTCAGCGCGGCAGAGCCACCTAAACGACCAAGTTGCCGGGCAGCGAGACAAGTGTATGGTTACAAGACAGCCTGCCTAGCGGCCGAATCTGACAGATGGCGATGTGTTGACCAAAAAACCCCGCCCAATCTAGGGCGGGGTCCGAGGGAAGGGAGGAAAACTGCGCTCAGTTCGCTACGACCATGCGGGTCTTGGCGCCCATTTGAAGAACGCCGTCCGGTACGATCAAGTTGCCCGTGACGAGCTGGAAAGGATAGGTAACTTTCACCTGAAGGATGTCACCGCGTTCGATAGCCTAGGGATCGGCTCGCACCGTGCCGTCATCCGCATCTTCCCATTGTGTAGTCAGGGTGATGTCCGACAGCTCCAACCCCTTGCAGGCTTTATCGACAATGCCTCGAACCTCGGTGGTCGTAGCTGGGTTTGCCGCGCCGCGTACCATGCAGAAGCGTCCGGCCTGGCGCGTTGCGTGGTTGATCATTGCGTAGGTCCACATGCCGCGACCCATCTCGGTGATCGTCAGCAGTACGATCACGAAAAGCAGAAAAGTGAACGCGAATTCGACAATTGTGGCGCCACGCCTGCCGCGGTTGCGATCACAGGGTGCTTGGGGATTGATTGAGTGATTCATTGGAAATTCTCCTCCTCTTCCGGGCTATTGGACGCGGGTAAAAGTTCGTTTCGTAATTAGGACGGGGTTGGGGACGCCGGGCCAGGGAATCATCGGCTCGAACGTCTGTTGTACCGTCGTCTTTGAATAGGCGCGCGGGTACCCATAGGCACCGCAACCTCCATCCGTGCAGCTGATGAAAGTCCCCGGACTACTGTCAGGGCAGTCGCAGACCAGTTCCGCGTTGGCGGTGACGTACTTAAGGTTGCTGGCATCGTCCGTCGACATCGTGTTGATGTCGCTGAAACGGGCCGACTCAACGTGCCCTTGAGAGCCGTAGAAAGCCCCTGTTCCCGAAGCATTGGCCAGGGCGATGGAGTGGTAAAAGATGCGGGCAAAGTCCCCCGCTCCGACCATCATGAGGACGAGTAAAGGGGTGGCTAACGCCAGCTCTACTGCGATCGTGCCACGACGCCTGTTGCGCTTCTCAATTGATTTCGTTTGCATCGCTTGTTCTCCTTACTTGGAATGTTTTTTCCGCCGAATTGGAGCATCTTGCTGAATCATTGCAGCAGTGTGACCTTTCGAACGGGCGGCATGCCCGGGAAATTGCCTTTAAAATCGTTGACCGAAGTGCTTTCGCCGACATGTTCGGCCGTGTCGGCCACCACCATTTGCCAGGACTGCGAGTCGTTAGTGCCGCGGAATGCCAGCAGGGCATTGGGGAAATAGAGCGTTCCCTTGAAAATGGACTGGGCGCTACCGGCTGTTTTCTGCGTCAGGGTGCTGGTCGACCAGAAAAGCATTCCGGGTACCGAGCCATTCGTGCCGAGAACCGGCGCGTGCAATGTCACCGTTGGATCGGTGCCTGGAGGAGGTGGTGGGGGTGGGGGCGGCGGGCCATTTGCCGCCCCGAAGCTTTCGCCGCCCGCTGCCGCGATCGTCGGCGGCAGACCAAAGTTGGTCGCCGCCCCCGGGAGAGCGCCGCCGCCGCCGGTGCCGGCGTTCCCGTTGACGGTGACCCGATTACCATCGGTTACATAGATGGTCACTCCGTCGCCCAGACTCGTCATCGTCCCGCCGTTAATAGTGAACTCTCCGTCGACGTAGTACAAGCCCTCATTCAGTCGCGAAATTCCGCCCGTTTGTTTAATCTGCGTGTAGTAGCCGGGCCACAGGTCTTCATCGTCGTCATTGCCGATCGTGACGCTGCCATAGTCGGTTACGGGGGGGGGGGGCGAGGTGAGAAAGTTGGCCAGGGGGTCCTGAACCTGAGGAATACCGGTCGTGCTCGTCGGGTAGGGACCACCGGGTTCGGTGCAGGTCGGGTTGTGCTGAAATCCGCCGACAACCCCAACGAAGGGGACGCAGACCTGGCCACCGCCGTTCTGAAAATAACCGTCGTCGTCTGTGGAATTAATCAGAACGTTACAATCGGCCTTGAGGATCGACCCTCCCACCGACTTGAAAGCCGATTTTGCCGAAGGGTTCAAGAGAAAATAGCAGCCGTTGCCGTAAGCGACTAGCCCGGACACAGCTTGCGACCGCACGGTCACCGCTTCCTTCCCGAACGCGCGTGCAAAGTAAGTGGGAACGACCTCTTCGATCAAGACTCGCACGGAGTCGTTGGCGTTTCCGCCGTTGAAGCGATAGGGGTATTCGACGGTGACGGTGACCGCGCTGTCACTGTCGTTAAAGCCGTTTTTCGTGGCGTCGGCCTTGGCCGCAGGGACGACTTTAGCTGTGTTCTGACGCCAGATCTCTTGACCGGCGCCCATAGCGGCTGAGTCGGCGGCTTTCTGCTGGTTGCGTTTGACGTCGTAGATATAGCCAACATCGAGCGCCAACGCCATAAAGGCTAGCAACGCCGGGAACATCAAGGCAGTGATAATGATGATCGTTCCCCGGCGATCTCTCGGGAGAGACCTCAATCGATCGGAAAGCTTCCTGCGAATGGTCGTCCTAGTTGTGTTCATGATGAGACCCTCCAACTGTGAAGATTGGCAGCATTTGTAGCCCGCAAATTTACCAGACACGCTTAATCCAATAGTACTAGACTTATCAGTACGATCCTAACCCTGATTCCAAAAATTGCCAAGGGTACTTTGGGCACATTTCCGGACGTACAGAGGTAACGAATATCGATAAGGTCAACTGCTTAGCGCATCTAAGAGCTTTTTCTTGGGCTCGCTAAGGTAGCGGGTTACGCGAGGAACAACGGCAAGCCGGTCGACGTTAGTTAATGCCTATAAGTTGATCTTTTACAGTTAGTTGCAACACTTTCTCCTTGCCGGGTCCGAGTATCACGGTCTGCCTGAATTTGCTCAGTGCACCCTGAATATCCGGGTCGCCTAGCTTGGCGGGGTCGCGAGTGGCCGCCGCGAAAGCGTAATAGGACCCAGGCGGCAGCGAGCCGATCACAAACGCGCCGTCCGGCCCGTAGTGCCCCTGCACTGTCTTCGCGTACCCACTGCTCCGGCCAAGAGGTACTAGTACAATTGTTCCCCTCTGTAACATTTTCGGGGGACCTGATTCAGCGGCGCTGACTCGGCCCTGGAGCGTGGCCGCATCGAAGGATACGCCCAGCTCAAGACCGGTTACGGGCATATCGCTGACAACGATCGTAGGCGCCGCCAGCTTGCACCCCCCGAGAGAGACAGACTTGAGGTATGCGGCCGCGGGCAGCGAAGTTAGTTCGACACGATAGGCGCCGGGCGGAATCCCTTCCAGTGCGAACGACTCTTCGCCTCGGCGAACCGTCGCCGACACCATCCCGCCGACATTGCCGGACTGTGGATGAAGCTGAACGCGCACGTCACTCGAACCAAGCTCGGTTTGCTTGTGAGTCGATGTGGAATCGTTCCAGTCAATCGTTCCCGAGATTGAGACGCCATTCGTGACCGACAGGACCACTTCTTGAACAGAACCCTCGGACAGTTGCAGCGATTGACTACCGATTCGGGGTTTGAAACCTGATGTGCTGGCGGTCAAGAGATAGCTCCCGGGCTCCAGACCGCGGGCGACGAAGACTCCGCTATCGGCTGTTCGAAGCAGGTAAGGGATAGGGAACGTAAAGTCGCTCTCCTGCCTCGCGAATCGAATGCTGCAGCTAGCGCATGCCGTTCCCGTCGTAGCGTCGAAAACCGTGCCGGACACAACCGTTGCGGGGACCGATCGTAGTTCGAGATCTATACCGGTTGCCTCGCCTCCCCACCTCAGATTCATCGGCATCGCCTGGGAGGGCTCCGCCGTGCCCGGGTAAAAGGTCGCGCCGTGTTCAAGAGTAAGGACGCCCCGCGGTAGCTCCGGAGACATCACGGAAGCGCCTACGACATACTTGCCCTCGGGCAGGTCAAAGATGCGGTATTCCCCAAGATCGTTGCTCACCTTAGAGCCACGTGGTTGCAGGAACGGTTTTTGGGCGCGGTGTCGAAGGCGGTAGGCGACCACCCTGGCCCCTGACAGCGGTTCACCCTCCCCGTTGACGATTCGCCCAGCGATGACAACGGATCGCCTCAGTCTCACCAAGACGTTCTTGTGAGATGTATTCTCCCGGACGGTAACTAGCTGCCGCGAATCTCGAGGGGCCTGATAGCCGGACTTGGAAAACGCGAGCTCATAGTCTCCTTTGGGGAGATTCGAAAAGCCGAACTGTCCGTCGAGACCCGTCACGGTTGTGATGACCGGTCCTTCGTCTGCTTCGCTGCTAGTGAGCAAACGGAGGGAGACGACTACGCCTTTAAGAACCTCTTCGCTCGTAGCGGAAACCACCAAGCCTCTCAGTTCGCCGCCCGGCTCTTCAGCTGTCCCGTTCGGCGAGGAATCCGTCGCGGCAGCGAAGATCCCGGCCGCGGCCAGGCAGCCGACCGACAGCAGGCGGAAAAGGCTGTCTATGGAAAGTTTCTTCATGGCGCTGCCGTCAAGTCGATTTCCACCTCTGAGTTCGCCTCGACAGGGAAAGTGCGAACCGCGGGCCCGGCTTGCCTCCAAAGGGTCTCTGACTGAACCGCCTCGTGAACCGCGTCTTGCCAGGCGCAGATTCGGTAATCGCCGGGGACAACGTGATCAAACAGGAAACGCCCGTGCTGGTCGGCCTGGACCGAGCGCATTCCCAGTGTCCCTGCCAAGGCCACGCGGTAGTGCGACGCGGCCCGGACGGACTGCTCACCGGAGGCACGCGGCTCTTTGAGCCGTCCCGCCACGGTTCCGAAATCTGCCGCCAGACTCACTTCGACCCGTGCCGTTTCTCCGGCGGCCACGCGAATCCCAAGGTGGTCTTGCTCGGTCCCGCTGATGCGCAAGGCTCTTGGATAGAAGCGGGTCTTCTGGGTGTCCAACTGGCCGAAGACATATTCGCCGGGAGTGACCTCGCTCAATTCGAACTCGTAATTTGGCGCCCTAGCTGTGACGAGCCAGCCCTCGCCACTCTGCTTGGATTCCAGCCGAAGGGTGAACATGCCGGGAGCAACGCCTTCATCCAGCTTGAAGACTCCTGTGATTTTGCTGGGACGTACCGGCTGGAGCACCAGCGCGGTCAGGTCGCGGTTTACTTCGACGGAGCCGAGCTTGGCGCCGTTGGCGCTGTCTTTCAGGCCGGAAAGAAGAAATGAGTAACGTCCGGGTGGCAGACCCCAGAAGTCGAACCGGCCATCAGATGAGACCGGAACGCTCTTGCTCAATCGCATTGGAGAATCGACGCTATCTTGAGGCAGCGGGGTCGCCTCAATCGTCGCTTCCCGGGAAGGCTCGGCATGCCGCACGAACCCGGATACCCGGTAGCTTCGCACGGGACCCATTGCGAGCTGCAATCCGCTGACGCGCCGGCCTTCTCCGACCTCGATCGAAAGGTCCGCCGACTGATAGGAGATGTCGGGAGCGTGGAGTGCTGCCGGTTCCACCGCGGTTAAGCGGTATTCGCCCGCCGCGCCGCCTGCGATTCGAAAGACGCCCCGGTCATCGGTCACTGAGCGGTGCGCGGACCGGGCGTTGGTATCGTTATTCGTGGCAAGGAGGGTGACCGCGATGCGCTGCAGAGGTTCGGCGTATTGGTCGACTACCCGGCCCTCGACGACGGCTCCACGAACAAGTTCAAAGTTGACTTCGGCGCAAGCACCCTTATCCGAACAGTCAAGAACAATCTTGGAATCTTTGACTTGTCCCGACCACCGTGTGAGGTACCCGCCGCGAGCTGCGCTCAGGGACACTCGGCCGGCTGGCAGCTCGGCGAAGAAGTAGCGGCCTCGAGTATCCGTCGTGGTTGCCATCAAGATCGCGCCGGTCAGGGACCGGGCAACGACCCTCGCCTTGGGCAGCGGGGCCAGCTTCGCGCCCTGGCGCTGGTGGACGCTTCCCGCGGCCGAACCGGACGCATTTGCAGCGCTGGCAAGGCAAAGGGTTAGAAGTAACCCCAGAATCATAACCGGCAATGGCCTAATTGGAAGACTGAATCTCGGCAGGACCTTCGACATTGCTTAGCCCCAACTTTCCGGCAGCCTGCCCAAGGTCTCACATCGGGGTGCCAGCTCCAGAGCCCCGGTCGTAAGGGAGGGGTCTGCCACTCGGCGCGCCGAACCCGCCGGCGGCCACGTTCCTCGTTTTCGTTGCGGCTGCTCCACGTTAGATCTCGCAACACACGAAGGCCCGGTCGGCATGACTCATGCCGCCAGACCTCCCCCATCTCTTCTAGGATCTCGATTTCCCTTCGGATCTATTTGAAGTGACAGGATAAATGACTCTTACCGCTCGGGGTGACAGTCGCGGTCCAATTCCTCGTGCTGACGATGTCGTCGTTATCCAGTTTAAGGAAGCATTCTTCGAAACCGGCGTCTGGGTGCGGGTTATCCGCATTGAAATGCTCGGTCTCTGCAGGGGGAGTCTCGCCGGCGGGCAGATCTGCATGGCATGACACGAGGCCACTGCCTGCGTTGCCGCCTTTGTTGAACACCTTCTTCGTCTTGCCTGAGCTTTCGAAAAGGCCATCAGCGACAGAGGTACTCGAGGGCAAGTATAGAACGCAGTCCACGCCACTCAGTGTGACAGCCGGTTCCGCAAACGCGGCCGGTGCGGCTAATCCGATCAAAACTACGGTGATCATCGCGGTTAAAGTGTTCTTCATTTTCAGCATCCCCCTCCAGTGAGTTCCAGCGGCCTAGCGTTTTTTTCTTGGCGGCCTACAAGAAACTTATCATCGGAACAGGTAGCTGTAAGTAGGCTCACACTCGTATTTAATTGGAAACGCCTCCCTATCACCCACTGGCTCAGAAGTACTATCCACCCACCGTCATACACTTAGGCCGTTTAGCCTGCTGTTCCGCTATTGCTGCACAGCGGTAGCGCCTGAGAGAGTTACCACCGACGGCCCGTTGACGGTATGCGGGGCGTGGAGGTGTTCTTGGAAGTATTGATGCGAAAGCGGTTACGGCCCGCCCGAGGGTCCGTGCTGGCAGGAGCAATGCAGCCGTGGGAGATGGCGCCTCGCGGTCAAGGCAGGCTAAGTGTTGGCGTTCCGGTCTTCGGGCTAGAGCCCGGCAACCAAAGAATCAACATGGTTCTTGACCCTGACCTTGCGGTGGATCTCCGCGATCGTGCCCTGCTCGTCAATGACAAATGTCGATCGCTCAATCCCCATGAACTTACGCCCATAGAGGGATTTTTCTTTCCAGACTCCGTAGGCCTCTGAAATTTCGTGCGCGGGGTCGCTCACGAGTGGAAAAGGAAGGTCGAACTTGCCCTTGAACTTGTCGTGAGAAGCCGCACCGTCGGGGCTGACGCCGACGACAGCGGCCCCTTTTTTGCCGAGAGCGGTGATGTTGTCTCGAAAATCGCAAGCTTCGGTCGTGCAGCCGGGTGTGTTGTCCTTCGGGTAGAAGTAGAGAATGACTTTCTGGCCGCGAAGGTCCTTGAGCGTCAACTTGCCGCCGCCGTCTGTCGGGGCGGTGAATTCGGGCGCCTTGTCCCCAACCTCTAGCATCGGCTCCTCCCTCTCATCCTTTCTTGCCGTTGGTTCGTCGTTGCCGTTGGTTCGTCGTTGCCGTTCGTCCGTCGTTGCCGTTCGCTCGTCTCGCAGGCTAGGTGCTCGCCATCCGCCGCGAGGCCGCTTCCGCTAAGGGGTGCGGGAGAAGAGCTGTTACTTCGGCTCTTTCTCAGCTACGAGCTTGAACTCAGAAATGCCGCCGTCCACATCGGTCAATCGCAGAATCAGCTCCCGCCTGGAGTCGATCTGGTCTTTGGAAATCTCAAAACGCGCCGCGATCACGCCTTTGAGTTTGTCCCCTGGCTTTAATTTCGTGGATGAAACGAGCGGCTCGCTGTTCATCGCTCCCAGGGCGGTGAAGTACTTGAACAACTGGTTCAAATCGAAGGCGCCGATCGTGCTTCCCTCGTAAGGAAAGCCGTTCTCGTCCACGACGATAATCTTGCGGTCATCGACGACGAAGAGAATGTCAGAGCTGTTGGACCCTTCAAAGTCAACGATCGCCACCGAGGCGCGCTCGTCCATTGCGAGCGTTCGGACATTTGTAATCATCCCGTCAACCCGCGCGGCTTGATCATAGGCAAGGAAGTAAAAAGCAGCGGCCAGTGCCAGTGAGCCGCCGAGTCCGGCGAGTATGAACTGATAGAGTTTCATCGGTCGGCAGTCAACAGATCTTCAGTCTACACAACTGCCTTCTGCCAGCGATCGGCTCGCGATCTTGACACAGTTTAGGCGCGCTTGGTTGCTGCTTCGGCGCATCCCGGCCTAGTCGAACGCCTTGATCAACGACGCGACATAGTTGGCATGCCCTTGCCGGTTCTTCTCACTCGACGTGATACTATCATCCGTCTGCCTCGCACACAGATCCACGAACTAGCACCGGGCACCGGGCGGCCGTTGCAAAATTCGCGGCAACTCAGCCCTGGCCCGCCCTGACAAAAGAATGCATTATCTAGCGCACCTGCTCCTGGCCGGCGATCAGCCGGAGTTGGTCGTCGGCGCCATTTTGGCCGACTTTGTTCGCGGCGGCCAAGGGGAACGATACTCCGACGGTATCCGAGCCGGCATCCGCCTTCACGTGCGCATCGACAGCTTCACCGACGCGCACGCGATCGTCGCGGTCAGCAAGTCGAGAATGAAGCCGCCCTACCGGCGTTTCGCTGGCGTGCTGGTCGACGTTTTCTACGACCATTTCTTAGTGCGGAACTGGGAAGCCTACTCTCCAGCGATCCCCCTCGAACAGTTTGCGCGGCAGTCCTACGCCGTCCTCTGGGATGCGCGCGAGATTCTCCCGGAAAGACTACAACGCATGCTCCCCTCAATGATCGAACAGGATTGGCTGACGTCATACCGCGACGTTGAGTCCATCGATCGAGCGCTGCAGGGGTTGGCACGGCGGGTCAGAAAGGAGACCCCCTTGCCTCACGCAATCTCTGTCCTGCGGGAACACGACGCCGAGCTGGAATCGGATTTCAACGAGTTCTTCCCGCAGCTCGTCGAGTTTGCCGCGGACCAGCCGCGGCCATCAGGCAACGGCGCGGGCTAACTCTCGGCCGGCGCTTCGGCCGGCGCATCCCCCGCCAGTTCCCGCACGATTTTCAGCGCCGTTTCTCGCGCCCGCTCAACCTCGCCGGCACCGTAGCTGATCGCGCCAACCCGCGGATGACCGCCTCCTCCGTAGCGCTCGCAAAGCGTAGCCAGGTTGTGTGCCGGCTCTTCGGCGGCCCAGGGATTTGAGCCAACCGAAACCTTCGCGCGAAAGCCGGCGTCCGCGACCGAGACGGTGTAAGCGCTTTCAGGAAACAGGTAGTAGGGGATGAATTTGTTGTAGCCGCTCAAAGTGGTGTCGGAAAGATCAAAGTAGAGCACCTTGCCCTGAAGCGACGAGCGCTTGCGAATGATGTCTATCGATTCGACGTGCCGCTGATAGAGATGCTCGAAACTGGCTTTGATCTCGGGCAGCCCGGCAATCTCTTCGAGAGATCTGGACGTCATCAGCGGAATGATTTTCGAGGTCATGTTTTCTTCCGACGCCTCGAATACCAGGGTCAGCTTCATGGCGGGCTCAACCATTTCGACCGCTTCTTTCGCGCTGACGTATTGGGCCCCGTCGATGATGTCCGCCCAGCGAATCAGCTCTTCCTGAGACGAAGTGTCGTACCCGAATTTCTCGCTCGCAACATGAGCGATGAACTTCGTGCAGGACCTATAAGTCGGATCGTAAAACTTCTTTCCCGAGCTGTCATCTTGGAAGTGCTGCTCGTCCTCGTTCGACAGGAACGCGCTCTGGTGATGGTCGAACCACCACGTCAGCTTCGGAGAGGGACAGTACTTGAAGTCAACGATGACGTTCTGTTCGCCATCAAATCGCGAGACGTCGAACTGCTGCGTGGCCTGATGAAATAGGCCCCCAAGACCAAATTCAGCCGACGAGTCTACCTGTTTGCGAAAGAAATCCGCGAAAAGCGCAGCCGAGCAGGCACCGTCGAAACAGCGGTCATGATGAAAGAGTCGAACGTACATGGGGAAAGCCAACTAGGATGCCGTATTTTGAGCAAAAGAGCAACCCGGAGCTTAGGTTGGCGAAAAAAGTTTTCACCAGGAAACCTGGATAGGAGTCAGCGGAGCGCACGAAGCATTAGCGTACTTGCCATCTGGAAGCGGAAACGCCACCAGACCGAGACCTTGCGAGGGCTCAAATACGCCAGAAGAAACTCTCGGCGCCGCTTGAATCTAAGCCGCCTCTCGCCTCCGAATCGTCCGCGCTATCGCTTCACCCGTCCGCCGCTTGGCGACCCGGATATCGTATTCAAGCTGGAGCCCCAGCCAGGTCTCCGGGGATACGTCAAAGTAGAACCCCAGCCGCAGCGCCGTGTCGGCCGTGATTGCTCGCTTCCCGTGAACAATACCGTGAATCCGGGTCGGCGGCACATCGAGACCTCGCGCGAGTCGATTCATGCTGATCCCGAACGGCTTCATGAAATCCTCGAACAGGATCTCGCCTGGGTGGATCGGGGCTAGCAGCTTGGCGGGTTTCGACATGGGTCACCTGGTGATGGTCGACTTAGTAATAATCGACGAGCTCAACATCGTATGCGTCAGCGTCTCGCCAGGAAAAGCAGATCCGCCACTGGTCGTTTACACGAATACTGTAGCTTCCAGATCGGTTGCCCTTCAGCGCTTCCAGCCGGTTACATGGCGGAGAGCGAAGGTCGTCAAGTTTTCTGGCGTTATGCAAGAACAAAAGCTTCCGCCTGGCGATACGCTCAAGCGAGCCAAACCGATTCACGGCTTGATCTCGGTACAATTTCGCGGTGTCAGAACAGCGAAAGGAGCGTATCAATCTTCATTCTATTACGCAGCTCGTATTACGTCAAACGAAACGCGCATCCGCGGCTTCGGCGGCGTAGGTGAGTTGTGCCCGCCACCCAGCGCCTCTACGGCCCCTCTCGGCCTCGGCCCCAGCCCGGCTACCCGGTTCACACGCGTTTGCGTGTGCTCAAGCGCGGTGACATAATGGGTAACGATTTCGCCATAGCCTTCCAAAGGAGTTTCCATGCGGTCTGAGTGGGTAGCCAAACGTCAAAACGATCCGATCCGGACGCAGATCCACTATGCCCGCTGCGGCATGGTCACCGAGGAGATGGAATATGTCGCGCGCGTCGAAAAGGTGCCGGCCGAGACGGTTCGCGACGAAGTAGCCCGCGGCCGCATGATCATCCCCGCTAACGTGCGGCACACCAACCTCGAGCCGATGTGTATCGGGGTCGAGTCGAAATGCAAGATCAATTCCAACATCGGCAACTCGGCCGTCACTTCCGAGATCGATGAAGAACTTGAGAAGCTTCGCTATTCGATCAAATACGGCGCCGACACCGTGATGGATCTTTCGACCGGTGGCGACATTCCGCGCATTCGCCGGGCCATCATCGACCATTCACCGGTCCCTATCGGCACCGTGCCGATCTATGAAGCACTCACGCGCGTCGACGGCAAGATCGGTAACTTGACCTGGCCCGTGATGCGCGACGTCATCCAAGAGCAGGCGGAGCAAGGCGTCGACTACATGACGATTCACGCCGGCGTTCTGATTCAGTACGTGCCGCTTGCCACTAGGCGGGTCACCGGCATCGTCAGCCGTGGCGGCGCTCTGCTGGCCGAATGGATGGTGCAGCACCACCAGCAGAACCTGCTTTACGAGAACTTCGAGGAGATCTGCAAGATCTTCCAGAAGTATGACGTCAGCTTCTCGCTCGGGGACGGCTTGCGGCCCGGTTCACTGGCCGATGCCAGCGACGAGGCCCAATTCGCTGAGCTGAAGACGCTGGGCGAGCTGACGAAAAAGGCCTGGGAGTACGATGTGCAGGTCATGATCGAAGGCCCGGGACACATCCCGATGGACCAGATCAAGATGCAGGTCGAGAAAGAAATGGAGATGTGTCACGAAGCGCCCTTCTACACCCTGGGTCCGCTGGTGACCGACTTCGCCCCGGGCTACGACCACATTACCTCCGCCATCGGAGCGGCCATGATCGGCTGGCACGGCGCGTCCATGCTCTGCTACGTGACGCCGAAGGAGCACCTCGGGCTGCCGAACAAAGAAGACGTCAAGCAGGGGCTGATCGCTTACAAGATCGCCGCCCACGCGGCCGACATCGCGCGGCATCGTCCCGGCGCGCGCGACCGTGACGACGAGCTCTCGAAAGCTCGTTACGAGTTCGACTGGAACCGCCAGTTCGAGCTGTCGCTTGATCCCGAGACCGCACGCTCGATGCATGATGAAACGCTGCCAGAAGAAGGCTATAAGTCGGCGAAGTTCTGCTCGATGTGCGGGCCGAACTTCTGCTCGATGAACGTTTCGTCTGAGGTGGCCGGTTTCACCGCCGAAGATGCCGAAGCCGTTCTGGCCGGCGACCTGGTAGGCATCCAAGGAGTCTAGGCCCAGCGGCGGCCCTACCCCAGCTTCCACGGGGCTCGATACTCGTAGTGCAGCAGCCGGTTCGCTGCCTCGCTGTTGGCGAATCGCTCTCCGTTAGCGTCCCAGCGCAGGTGTGTGCGAGTCTGGTTCGCAATGTTGCCCATGATCGCGGTCGTCGTCGAACGGTGAGCCGTCTCAACGTCACAATTGCACTTGGCTCGGGACTTGACGCAGTCCAGGAAATTGCGAATGTGGAATCGAGGATCGGCCGACCCCTTGCCCGCTTTGGCCTCCATTGCAGGACGGAAGGATTCCCGATAGGTGCGCCCAAGGGTCCGGTCGACGGGGTTGTTCGCGGCGGTCGGAAGCGAGGCGTTCTGCTCGGGCACGATTTCATAGCCGTCGAAGTAAACGTACATCGTCCCCTTCGTGCCGCGAAACTCCGCGAGGAAACCACGCTCCTTAGCGATAATTGGAGCCGCGTTGCAGTCGAAATGGGAGAACGTGACGAGCGTGCCTTGCGGATATCCCCAAAGCACTTCCATCGTGTCGGGAATCTCGCGGTTGTCCTCAAGCGCGTACTTCCCGCCAATGGCGGTCACTGAGAGCGGCCGGTCTTTCCCCAAGCCCCAGTGAATCAAGTCAAGGAAGTGGACGCCGTTGTCGGTAAGCTGTCCTCCGGAATAGTCATAGAACCAGCGAAACTTGTAGCGGCCTCGGTTCGCATTGTAGTCGCTCGCCGGCGCCGGTCCGAGATACAAATCCCAGTCGACACCCTCGGGCGGACCGTTGTCCGCGGGACTTCCAATTCCCAGCGGCCATTCATTGGCGATACGGCCACAGCGCGCGACCGTCACGTGACCGATGCCGCCCTCGCGGACAATCTCGGCGGCCTCGCGACAGTAGGGCGACGAGCGCCGGTGAATACCCACTTGAACGACCCGCTTGGTCTCTTCGGCCACCTCCACCATGCGCCGACCTTCGACGATCGTTCGCGACAGGGGCTTCTCAACGTAGACGTCCTTGCCCGCTCTGCAAGCATCGATCATCTGGAGCGCGTGCCAGTGGTCGGGGGTCGCCACGACGACGGCGTCAAGGTCGGGCTGCTCGAGAAGCTTTCGGTAGTCAACGAAGCGGGCCGGCTGTGTTCCCGCTGTTTGAACCGCGTGGTCGAGATGGTCCTCCCGAACGTCGCAAACAGCAGCGATTTGCTGGTCCGCGAATTCCTGCGTTGCCCGCAGCAGGTTGTCGCCGCGATTCCCTACCCCGATAAAGCCCAGCCGAACGCGATTATTCGCGCCCAAGACACGCCGATAACTCAGGGCCGTCAGCGCGGCGGCGCCTTTCTTGGCAAGAGCTCGGCGCGTGGTTGCCGCGGGCAGAGCATCGATATTCCGATCCTTGTCGCTCATTAAGCGAACCTCCTTGGCGATTCCGGCCCGCATTCCTCATCGGGTGACAAGGCAAAGTGTTCGTCTACGGCCTGCGAGCCGATGTCCCTTCAAGCCTCATGTCTGTTACGGGTCATGGCATTCGAAGCTCGCTGCGTCGTTAGGATCCCCCGAGCCTCTGTAGCGAGCTGTTTCAGGATACGGACCAAGCGGCCGCGTCATCTCCACCACACCCTCTTCCACTCTTGCCGCGACGATCCTGTCGGGAGCCTTGCCCAGCTCAACCCAGTTGACCAGGTGCGTCAGGGCGTCAAAGCGGTGGACGCCCAGGCCGCCACCACAATGAAACATTCCGGGGACCATGAACAACCGGAAGAAATCCGTCGTGCGATCGCCCATCGTCTCAACAACCTGCTCGTAATAGTCGACTCCCATCAGAGGATTCAAGGCCGTATCCGCCCAGCCGAAGTACATCAGGATCTTGCCGCCCCGTTGTTGAAACGGCCAGAGGTCCGGGTTGCGCGCGTCGAGAATGCTCCGGATGAAACCCGTCTTCGCGGGATCCTCATCGAAGTCAAAAGTTTTCCAATCGTAGTTCGGATCGTCTTTCTCAAAAGCCATGTACCTCAAAAACGTCTCAGCGAAGACCTGCTGAATGCTGGGCCCTTTCTCGCTGACGATCCAGCGGTTCCAGCCGCTCGTCCTGTTTGCACCCGACGGCGGGGCGGCTTCGGCGCCAACAGGCAGGCCCGGGAAAAGCACCTCGCCTTTGCTGACAACACCGCCGTAGATTCTTTCGAGCGCCCGGATCTCGCCTCCGGTGAAGCAGCCGTCCCCCGCCGAATCACCACATCTCGGCAGGTGCTTCGCGGGGTCAAACTCGCATTGCCGCGGATCGTCAATCAGCCCGTCTTCCAGTCCGTCGAGGCCATCACAACGAGCGTAGACTTTCTCGGCGACGATGGCGATTTTCGCCAGGCTCAGCGGCGCTTCAAGCAGTGCCTTTGCGTTCCATGCGCCCCAGATCTGGGTATCGGTGAAGTTAAGCACCGGCGCTCCCACAATGACTCCATCGAAATCATCGGGAAAGCGCTGCGCGGACATCAGTCCCTGGCGGCCACCGGTCGAACAGTCATCCCAATACGCGTAGGAAAGGGCATCGCCGTAGTAGGCGGCGAGCAGTTCCTTCGCCGTGACGACTGTCAGGTGAACCGCCCGAAAGCTGTAGTCGATTTCTTTTTGCAAATTGTCGTGCGCGAATGAGGCTAAAGGCTCGACCTTGCTGTCGTGACCGGTGTTCGTGTAGGCGGTAGCGAACCCGTGGCGGAGCCCTCGGTCTCGCTGCCGCGCCTTGCCCGGGTTCTCGGGCGGGGTTCCTGCATAGCCCCCGTTTCCATACATATAGAACCGGCGATTCCAGGCGCTGGGCAGGTTGACCTCGAAGCGAATCTCGGGAGGGATGACTCCCGACACGCGGCAATGTTCCGGCACCCCGTCCTTCTCGCCCACAAGCGTTGCCGAGACGATCGAATAGTTATGCGTGGTGAGAGCGACCAATGAGGTGCACCGAACCTGTGCCCGCGCCCCGGCCTCGGTATAGGGAACGGCGGAGTTCTCGGCGTCCAGGAAGCTGGAGCCGTTCTGGGCGTCGGCTGCGTCCGGCACGCCTGCCGCGACCACGGCAGCGACGAAAAGAACTTTGTAGCGACAAAGAAGCGCGGTTAGCACGTTTTGTACCACCCTAGTGTAGTCCTCCCTGGCGGGCTCCAAAGCCAGCCGAATAGAATAAAAGAGGATGGGTATCCGGTTGACTCAAGTAGCCCCAAGATGTAGTATGCCGGCAGATGGAAGATTACCCTCAGAACCTGACAGAATTCGAGTCCCGTTTTAGCAGTGAGGAGGCCTGCCGGGAGTATCTGTTCCGGCTGCGCTGGCCGGACGGTTTCCGCTGTCCGGGTTGCGGTTGTGGAAAGTCGTGGCCTTTGCGAAAAGTGCTGCTGCAGTGCGCTGCGTGTGGGCGCCAAACCTCGGTGACCGCCGGGACCATCTTTCAGGACACGCGCAGTCCTTTGCCGTTGTGGTTTCGTGCGATGTGGTGGGTCACCACCCAAAAAACCGGAGCCAGCGCTTTGGGACTGCAAAGAGTGTTGGGGCTCAACAGGTACGAAACGGCTTGGACCTGGCTGCACAAAATGCGGCGCGCGATGGTGCGGCCGGGACGGGATTTGCTGGCCGGGACGGTGGAAGTCGATGAAAGCTACTGGGGCGGGCTCGAAGAGGGCCTGCGGGGCCGAAACCTGAAAAACAAAGCATTGATCGCAGTGGCCGCTCAAGAGGATGGGCGGGGTATCGGCCGGATTCGCATGAAGAGAATCGAGGATGCCTCGGGCGAGAGCCTGGTGCCTTTCGTGGAGGAGTGCATCGAGCCGGGCAGCGTGGTGCATACCGACGGCTGGCCCGGTTACTCCGGGTTGAAAAAGGAAGGCTACGTCCATCAGGTCACAGTTGTCAGCAGGCAGGAGCAGTCCGCGTCGGAATTGATGCCCCGCGTCCACCGCGTGATGTCACTGCTCAAGCGCTGGCTGCTGGGCACCCATCAGGGCGCCGTGAGCCACAAACATCTGGACTACTACCTGGACGAGTTCACCTTCCGTTTCAACCGCCGCAAATCCAAAAGCCGCGGCAAACTCTTCTATCGGCTCGTCCAGCAGGCGGTAGCCGTGGATCCGGCGACTTACAAGATGATTGTTCACCCGGTTACAGAACCCAAGAAAATCCCCAAACCACAAGATATTTTGGCTACCTGAGTCAACCGGATACCCATCTAAAAGAGATTCGGAATGCGGTCTGTGTGTACACAATCCGCACGTTGAGCCAAGGTCTCACGTCGCCAAGCTCAGAGCTGCGGGTGGGAACCCGGGGTGGCGTCGGCCTCCGGGCCGACGTTTGGCAGGCAAGGATGCCTGCCCCACATGTTTCTCGCGAACTTTCCCCACTTTCTCCGCCGACCTCGGCCTTGCGGGAGGCGGCGATCGAAGGCCACTCGACCAGCGCCATGAGGGCGCGGTCTTGAGGCGTGGAGAGCCCGTTGAGATGGTTTCCGTGATTCGGGCTGTCAGCGGTTTTCAGCGGGTTTCGGCTATGTTGGCTTGTCCTATTATGTGAACCTCATTTTTTCGCGATTTCGTTTATAATTTCTTGACATGATTTCCGCAGGTCGTAGGTGCTGACTACCCTCGACCGCACCCTCGCGGGCGCGGCTCTGTTTCGGCCAAGCCCCGCTTCAAGATAGAGTTTCCTTTAGGTAATTTCCGCGGGTCGATCGAGTGCCGGGTCGGCCACCGGACGTAGTTTTGCGTTGCCCGCCAAGTGGGCGGTTTCTGTTTCTTCGCCTGGCCTCCCCTGCCGCGCGGCCCCACTTCAACGGCACAGTTGGGGCGTAGCCCTTACGCATGGGCCGTCGCCGAATGACGGGGCGAGGGGGCCATGAGTAGCCCGTCAGCGCGGGCCGGTGATTACGTTTCCGAAAAGAGTGACGGTTGGCTTGGCTTCAATCAGGGGATAGCTGCCCTGATTTTGGGGACTCGATGTTTTTCGCAAGGTGTTACCTGCTGTTATTATACCAGGCGGGTTTTTAATGGTTTGAGTTCTTGGTTTATCTTATTGATTTTATTATGTTAAGGGCGGCCTTTCGGGATGTTGCCTGGTGAATAACCCCGTCATCTCGAGGCAGTGGCCAGAACTGAGGCTGTTCCGGTTTCTGGCCCGGTTTCCGGCCCGGTTTCCGGCCCGGTTTCCCGCTGTAGATTCCACCCATGCCACGGGCTCCTGGACACAGTAGCAGACGGGCGGCAACCAACGAAGGCAGCGGACGTGGCGTGAGCGTCCACGCTTGCCGCAAACCGATTCGTCGGTTTGTTCGGCCTGAGGGCGCGGTATCCGGATCATGGCAAACGGTTCGCCCGGTGGGGGGGAGACGCCTCGACGAATCGAGGCGCGGCAACCCTGGTGGTTCACGCCACGTCGAGGGCTCGGTCCCATCGCAGGAACTGCCGTCCGGCCTTTTCTGAATTGGCGACGAAGAACTCAAGCTTTCTTGGAAGAGACCCCTGCAAACGCCAGGTCACAAATAGGGCGGTCTCCGCAGGATGCCAGTGCGGCAGCCGCCGGATGTAGTCGCTCACTTGGAATGGCGCGGGTTTCGCCGCGCTTCCGCAGGTCTCTTCGAGCCCTGCGCTACCGCGGACTTCCGTCCGCGGCTCTGCCCGACTGTCTGCTACCTCAGCGCTCCGGGCCGACGTAGCACGCTGAGAGATTGCTCCACGTCAGAAAGGCCAAACTCAAGCCGCAGGTCTCTTCGAGCCCTGCGATACGGGTATTTAGTTCAATCACCAGGTCTAAACCCACCGCCTTTCAGGCGGTCAGCTTCAAGCAGTTCTGGATGAGAATGGGGGGATGGAAGAATATCGGCGAGGAGCGCATTCGGTCTACGACATCAAATATCACCTCAGATGGATCACGAAGTACCGCTACAAGGTGTTACGGGGCAGGGTGGCAGAGCGGGTGCGGGATCTGATCCGGCAGAGCTGTGAAGCGAGGGGAGTGGCGGTGATCCGGGGCGCGGTGTCGCCGGATCATGTGCACATGTTGGTGACGGCTCCGCCGCAACTAGCGCCGTCGAAGCTGGTGCAGTACCTGAAGGGGCGGTCGTCGCGGCGATTACAGGACGAGTTTGGAGAGTTGCGGAAACGGTATTGGGGCCAACATCTGTGGGTACGCGGCTACTTTTGTGCGACGGTGGGCGCGGTAGATGAAGAAACGATCAAGAGATACATTGAGAGCCAGAAATGGGATGAGGACGGGGAAGGATTCAAGATTACAGCGCCCACCAAGCCTTGAGCCGGCTGTGAGCCGGACAGCTTCAGGCGGCTTGAGCCGCAACCCCGACTTTCAGTCGAAACGTAACCCACCGCCTTTCAGGCGGTGGATGTTTAGAACGCTTTCGCAGCCACAGTCCTTAGTGACGGATCCGCTGCAGGCCCCGCAAAGGCTCAAGCCCCTGAACGAGCCCGGCACGCCTTTCTGACCGCCTGACGGCCGAAGTGCGCGATAGGCGCGGCATTACTTCGTAGCGCTTGCTCGCCGTGCTCGCCGTACTTCAAGTACGCCTCGTTGATCAAGTGGGGGTCGTCAAGCGGCGCGCGCATCGTACTGACGCGCCTCTCACGCACTTCGCCTCGCCACGCGGTGAGAAAAGCGGGCGTAGGAAGCAAGCGCTTGATGTCGGGCGGGGGTGGAGCTTACGGGGCCAGCTGAGGCTCGGTCAACTGGAGGAAGCGGCGAATGACCCGCCCGACAAAGGCCTGGGTTTCGTCATACGGCGGCATGCCGCCGTAGCGATCCACGTTGGCAGGGCCGGCGTTATAAGCCGCCAATGCGTTGAGCAGTTGGTCTCGCGAACCGGCGTAGCGGTCGAGCATCTGCTTGAGGTAGGCCGTTCCTCCGCGAACGTTTTGGTGGGGGTTGCGACGGTCTTCGACAGCAAGCTCGCGGGCTGTTTCCGGCATGAGCTGCATCAGGCCAACCGCGCCCTTGGGTGAAACCGCATCGGAGTCGTAGTTGGATTCGGCTTCGATCACGCTGTGGACCAGGGCCGGGTGCAGCTGGAGCTGCCGGCCGAGTTGGGTGACCAGCTTGTCGAGTCCTTCGCGCGAATAGTCGGGCGCTATCTCAATCGCGGGTTCCGGGGCCGGGGCGGGCATGAAATCTTCTTGCTCGAAGCGAACGACCGACGACGCCGGCAGCTCGGTCACGCTGCCATCCTTTGCGATCAGGCGTACGCGGTCACCCGTTGTTTCGTGCCGCTCAGCGCGCAACCGAAAGCCGGTCGTCAACACGGCGTACTCCGCTGCCGAGAGGGTCACCGAGGCAGCCAACGCTATCATGGCTACACGAGCCATGAATGGACGAACAACTGCCGGACGAAGCGTAACTAGACGAATGGACCGAGACTGTAGCATATTGCCTGACTTGTAACCGATTAAGGGGCCGGACACACAAATCCCTTCAACATTATGACGTTCCTAACTTCACTAGCGTGCAGCAAGACCGGTAAGGAGTTTCCCGCCGGGCAGCTTCAGAACCTTTCGCCAGCCGGCGCGCCGCTACTGGCTCAATACGATCTGGAGCGGGTCAGCGCCGAGTGGACCAAGGAGCAAGTGGCCGCCGGTCCCAGCTCGATGTGGCGCTACGGACCCTTGCTTCCGGTTGCTGATCCCGCCGGCATCGTGTCGCTGGGTGAAGGCAACACGCCGCTGATTCGAACCGCCAGGCTGGGCGAAAAGCTCGGCGCCGAGAACCTGTTGGTCAAGGACGAGAGCACCAATCCGACGGGAACCTTCAAGGCCCGCGGGATGGCCTGCGCGGTTTCGATGGCGAAAGCACTGGGCGCCACGAAACTGGCAACGCCCTCGGCGGGCAATGCGGGCAGCGCCCTTGCCGCCTACGCCGCGGCGGCCGGCCTGGAAGCTCATATTTTCATGCCACGGGATGTCCCGCAGGCCAACATCATCGAGTGCAAGATGTTTGGCGCGCACACGACACTGGTCGACGGGCTGATCAGCGACTGTGGGCGCATCGTGGCCGAGCGCAAGGACGCGGAAGGCTGGTTCGACGTGTCCACGTTGAAGGAACCCTACCGCATCGAAGGCAAGAAAACGATGGGGCTGGAGCTGGCCGAGCAGTTAGGTTGGCGGCTGCCTGACGCGATTTTCTATCCAACGGGCGGCGGCGTCGGCATGATCGGTATGTGGAAGGCCTTTGACGAGCTGGAGCGGATCGGCTGGATCGGGTCCAAGCGCCCCAAGATGATCGCGGTCCAGGCGGCCGGGTGCGCGCCGATCGTGAGGGCGTTTGACGAGGGCGCCGAGTCGTCCCAGTTCTGGGACGGAGCTAGCACATTGGCCGCGGGGTTGCGGGTACCGAAGGCGATCGGCGATTTTCTTGTACTCAAGGCAGTGCGCGAGAGTGAGGGCACCTGCCTGGCCGTCAGCGATCAGGATCTTCTGGCGGCGGGACGGCTGCTGGCCGAGAGCGAGGGCCTTTTTGTCGCGCCTGAGGGAGCCGCCTGCTTCGCTGCCTTGCAGCAGCTTCTCGCAAGCGGCTTCCTGGACAAGGATGAAGAAATTGTGATTTACAACACCGGTACGGGATTGAAGTATTTGGATAATTGGGCTACCCAGTTTCGCCCGGAACCGACGGCGAAAGAAAAGCTGGGAGGGCTGATACTTCCGAGGAGTTGAGGGCGCAAGAGCCGACACGAGTGTCGGCTCGAGGCGTGGGCTTCTGTCCGCGCCTCCGTCCCGCCGTCTGCTACCTCAGCGCTCCGGGCCGACACAGATCGCTGAGAGATTGCGCCACGTTGCTACGGGCGGGAAACTACAGGACTAGGGGCGCGAAATTACAGGCGCGAATAGATTGCTGTCACGCCTACATAGGAGAAAAAGGCCAGGGCGATGGCGAGCAGAACGTTGAGGAGCATTGGGCTGAGGAAATCCGTGCCGACCCAGCGGCGGCGGGTGTTCATGATCAGCAGGGTCAAGGCCAGCATCGGCAGGAACATCGCCCCGATCACACCGTAGACAAGCTGGATCACGCGAACAGGCCAGAGCAACAGGATCAAAGGCAGCGTCGCGATCACGACCAGGTAGGCGCGGTAGGCTTTTGTGGCTCGCAGATCAGTCGTCCGGCGAACACCGCCCGCTCGGGAACGCCGCAGCTCTAAGAAGTCGGCGAACATATAGGGGAGGCTTTGCCAGACTCCCAGCAAGCTGGAAAAAACCGCTCCCCAGAAGCCGATCAGAAATATCCATTTCCCCGCCGGTCCAATGACTTGGGCTAGCTGATCGGCTAGCTGAAGAGCGATCGCCGCCCCCTGTCCTTCGAGTTGCACGCGGGACCCGATGATCACGACAGCCACTCCGAACAGTGTCGTGGCCGCTTGGCTGAAGAGCAGATCGAGGCGGCAGATGCGGACATCCTGCAATCCTCGCCGCCCTTCTTCTTGGATCCAATAGCCGTAGGAGAGCAGCGTCAATGTCCCCCCGACCCCGCCCATAGTTGCCAGAACCCAAGCGGTCCCGCCTTCCGGCAAGGATGGGACGAAACCCCGAGCTACCGCGAACCAATCAGGCTGAATTAGAAATGCCGTGAGGACCACCGTGACAAACATGATCCCAATGCAGACCGACATCACCAACTCGAATAGCCGGTAGCTGCCCATCCAAACCAGCCCCAGCCCAACGAGCGAATGAAGAACTCCCCAAATGATCTTGGAGGACTCGGCGTCGCCCAGCGGCAGCAGGCCGGCTCCGGCGATACCGCAGGCGGTGACTAAAGCTCCGCCGGAGGCGAATGTGAACAAGACCAGGTAGAGCAGGAATATCCAATGAATCCACGAACCGAGTTGCCGTGCCCAACCCTCAAGAAGAGTGGTGCCGGTGGCCAGTTGCCAGCGAGCGATTCCTTCGCTGAGCGTCCACTTCAGGATCGCTCCCGCCAGTACGGCCCAGAGAACGGCCAATCCGATCTCGGAGCCGGCCAGGCTTGCGGTCAGCAGATCTCCCGCGCCGACACCCGTCGCGGCAAGCAGTATGCCGGGGATCAGCAGCGAGAATGCGGATGGTGGGTGGTTACCGGCCACGGGTGTTCTAGTTAGCCATGGGGGGTAAAGTCACCCGCCCCGGAGTTTGCGTCGAGCGACGGGCTATTTCGTCGGCTCGTCACCGGTAGCGTGGTCTCCGCCTTGGGCCTCTGGGGCGGCTCCCAGGGCAGCCGTTGCTCCGCTCCTGATCAGGCTCGATTCGCCGGGTCCCTGGAAAAATTTAAATCCGTCGCGGCCTTTCCAGGCGAGAGGGCCGGCCAGGATCTTGCCGGCTTTCAGCGCAGCGTCGTGGATCTTTTTGACCATGGCCATGTATCTCGGGTCCGTTCGCTCCCAGCCCGTGAAGCTTCCCAGGTCGCCACTGGCGGCGAAGACGACGTCAACGCCAGGGACGGCGGCAATCTCCTCGACGTTGGAGACGCCGAGCGGCGATTCGATCATCACGATGACCATGATGTTGTCGTTGGCGGTCTCACGGTAGTCGTCGCCCCAGAGCGCGCGATACTGTCCACCGCCCCGGCTGCGGCGTCCCAGCGGCGGGTATTTCGCGTACTTGACCGCGTTGCGCGCTTTATCCGCTGTTGCAACCATCGGCACCACGATACCCAGCGCGCCGATGTCGGTGGCCTTTTGGATGGCGCCTTCCGTCGCGTCCGGCACGCGGATGAACGGAATCGCTCCGGCTCCCCTGCACGCCCAGATCATTTTGGCTACGTCGTTGAACATCAGGGGACTGTGCTGCATTTCGATCCAAGTGAAATCGAATCCGGCGTTTGCCATGGCGCAATAGATATTGGGGTCGGCCGCCGAGACGGTCCCACCGACGATGGCCCCTCCCCCCATCAACTTTTCTTTCGCGGTGTTGTACATCCGGACGGGTGGTGCCGCCTGAGTTTTTTCGGCCAACGCGACCAATGTGCTCACCAAGCACAGTGCTGTACACAGGACAGCGGGTAAGACAACTCGCCTCGATTTCATAACCTTCTCCTTTAGTTGAAACAGCGCCTCCGGTCTCGATTCAGCGTGGCGTTTCGACGTACCGGATTCGCCTAGTATACAACCACGTGAAGGGGTGCGACTAGGTTCAGTCTTGTCTCTGTCGCTGCCGAGTGATAATGTCCTAAACGTGCCAAGTAGAAATGTCCTATTGACAAGGTCAGCCTGGAGGGGTGAGCAAGCAAGGACAACTACTGATGACACAACGAGAGCGCGACCGGCTGGTGGCGCTGCGCAAAGCAGACAAAAAACTCATCACGCAAAAGCAGGCCGCCCAGCAGACGGGCCTCAGCGAACGGCATCTGAGGCGGCTGCTGGCGAAGCTTCGCAGCGAAGGCGACCAGGCCGTGGTCCATGCCGCGCGGGGCCGCGCGTCCAACCGCAAGCTCAGCGCCAAGGCGGAAAAACAAGCCGTGGCAATCCTCTCCCAACCCGTCTACGCCGGCTTTGGCCCGACTCTGGCGGCGGAGTATCTCGAGCAGCGCCACGGCGTCCAAGTCGGCCGCGAAACGCTGCGCCGTTGGATGGCCGCCGCGGGCCTGTGGAAGCCCCGCCGCCGCAAGTCAGGACGCCCGCATCTGTGGCGGCCCCGCCGCAGTTGCCGCTGCGAGCTGGTGCAATGGGACACCTCCGAGCACGACTGGCTGGAGGGACGCGGGGAGAAGCTGTACCTGATCGGCATGATCGACGACGCCAGCAGCGAGTTGCTGGCGCGCTTCGTCCGGCACGACTCGGGCGAAGAGAATCGCCGTTTGCTGAAGACGTATCTGGAACAAAACGGCCGACCCGTAGCCTTCTACACCGACCGCGCCAGCCTGTTTGTCAACACGCCCAAAAACAGCGCCGGCGAGGATCCCAAGCTCTTGCCTCCCACGCAGATCGGGCGGGCGCTCCAGGAGCTGGACATCGAATCGATCACGGCCTATTCGCCGCAGGCCAAAGGCCGCGTCGAGCGCAGCTTTGGCACCGCCCAGGACCGCCTGGTGAAGGGTCTGCGGGTGGCCGGGGCCACGACGATCGAACAGGCCAACGCCTACCTGGAAAGCGAGTTTCTGCCCTGGTGGAACGCCACGTTGCGGGTGCAGCCGGCTCACCCCGACGAGGCGCATCGCGAGCTAGGTCCCGAGCACGATCTGGACTCGGCGCTGAGCCAGGTCGAGACGCGGCGGGTCGCCAACGACTACACGATTCGCTTCCGGGGAAAGAGCTATCAAATCGACCGCAAGGCGATTGTGCCGGGTCTGCGAAACAGCCGAGTGCGGGTGGAGAGACGCCTGGACGGCGTCCTGGCCGCGCGCTGCGGCAAGCACGAACTGGCGCTGAAGCGCTGCGGCGCGCAGCCCCAATCGGAGCGCCCGCAGCCCAAGAGCGCCCAGGCGGAACCCGCTGCGGCAGCGGCCGAGAAGGCTGGCGGCAAAGCTGCCGGCAAGCGAAGCAGCGACTGGATGAAGGACTTCGATCTGAAAGACAGCCCGCCTGTGTGGCAAGCGGCGCAGGCATCCGGCGCTCGGCGAGACGATACGCAGGACTAGGAGTCGCTGCCAAACCAAGACTCTATGCGGAGCGCCCATCGGGCCGATGCGCTGAGTTGGCAGTCGCTGCCAAACCAAGACGCTATGGGGAGCGCCGGGCAAACGGCGCCCGGCGATCGTCGCGTTGGCGAAGCCCAAGGCCTCCGCTCCGAAGCTTCACCAAAGCAATCTCTGTCACGAACAGAAAACCCTCTGACCGGGAGGCCAGAGGGTCGTCTGCTTCAGCCGATTGCTTGGGAGCCAGCTCCATCGCTTCGGCCTTGGGCATCAAGAGCAGGCGCGACCCTGCCCTCAACGCCAACCACTCTACCATCGCCTCTCCAGCCACCTGCCCCAAAGCGGACATTTCTACTTGGCAGCGATTAGGATATTTCTACTTGGCGTTGACAGGTTCAGTCTTGTCTCACCTGAATTATGCACTGCGGCGTGGACCTGAGGAGGACTGAGCCGCAAGAGACCATTTGGGACCCCCGAAAACATGGGGTAAAAAGGTAGGCTGGCAAAGATCCCAGCTTCGCCAGCCAACCCCAAGGAGGTCACCCACATGGTTACCAGACGAAAACAGCATAGCTCCCAAAGGCCCGTCCAACAAGGCCCAGCCGTGACGGCCTCGCGGCCCAATAAAATCGGGGCTTCGACGCCTTACCACTTCCGCGGCAGGAAGCCGACTCCCTACGGCGGCTTGCTGCCGGTGGTTGGGAGGGCGCTGATCTGAGAGCCTGGCTATGCGCTATGCATAAAATTTTATGCACTAGCCGTAACGCACTGGAAACACGTCACTTCCGAGCGAGGTTTTGACGACGCGGATTCTGGGTGGGAAGGGAAACCGGACACGGAGAAGCCAAAAGGCCAGTTGCCGAGCTACCACCTCACGACGACCGCCAACCCGCTACGAACGCAGCCACACTCGCAAAGTGAATCTGTGCATAATTCAGGTCTCATGCAAGGTGAGCCTGAACGAGGAGTTTGTTTCTCACACAAGATGAGCCTAAAGGGTCGGGGAGTGGGCATGCTGGGGATTGACCGTCCACGTGCAAAACGCCAGCAAGTTGAACCTGCAACAGATCCAGCAGTTTCTCCACTCCAGCGAAGAGATTCGATTCAAAGGCAAAGGGCGAGCCGAGATCTACGCCTGGGTGGCGCGCACGCTTGGCCAGCACGGCTACAGCCGCCAGAACCGCGCCACCAAAGGGCTGCTGCGGCAGTATCTGGTCAAGATGACCGGACTGAGCCGGGCGCAAATCACGCGGCTTATCCAGCAGTACCGGCAGGGCGGAGAACTCCAACCCGCCCGCTACCGGCGACATCGCTTTGCCCGCAAGTACACGCCCGTCGACGGTCGAACTGCTGGCGGCGGTGGACGAGGCCCACGAAACCCTCAGCGGCCCGGCCACGCGCAAGATCCTCGAGCGGGAATACCAGCAGTACCAGCAGCGCGAATACGAGCGGCTGGCGGGGATCTCGGTGGCCCAGATCTATCGCCTGCGGCGGCGCAGAGCCTACCGCCGGCGGCGGCTGCATTTCACCAAGACCCGGCCCACGGCGGTGTCGATCGGCGAGCGGCGCCGGCCCGACCCGCAAGGCCAACCCGGCTTTCTGCGAGTGGATACAGTGCATCAAGGGGATCGCGATGGCGTCAAGGGCGTCTACCACATCAATGCCGTGGATGAAGTCACCCAGTGGCAAGTGGTCGGCGCCACGCCCGCGATCAGTGAAGCCTGGCTGGAGCCGTTGCTGCAAGCCATGATCGAGCAGTTTCCCTTTCGTGTCCGCGGCTTCCATTCCGACAACGGCAGCGAGTTCCTCAATCGCACGGTGGAGAAGCTATTGAACAAGCTGCTGATCGAACAGACCCAGTCGCGTCCGCGGCACTCCAACGACAACGGCTTGGTGGAATCAAAAAACGTTGCGGTGATCCGCAAACACATGGGATATACGTACATCGCGGCGCCGCACGCGGGGCGCATCCAGCGCTTCTACCAACAGCACTTCAATCCCTATTTGAACTTCCACCGGCCCTGCGGACAGCCCGAGATCAAGACCGACGCCAAAGGCAAGCAGAAGCGGGTGTACCGCCACTACCAGACGCCTTGGGAATCTTTCGAGAAGTTGCCCGAGGCCGCCAGCTATCTCAAGCCAGGGCAGAGGCTGGAGGCTCTGGGCCGCCTTGCCCAGGCCGAAAGCGACACGGCGGCGGCCCGCCGGATGCAGCGAGCCAAGCAGAAGCTGTTTGCCAGTTTCCGTTCCGCGAACACGCCGTGCTGAACAGCAGGAAGAGGGCTGTGGAAATGACGGGCGATGGAAAACGAGGAAAACCAAAACCAGGTTTCCCTTCGTTTCCCACCGCCCTTGGAAATCGCTCCGCGATTCCCACATTTCCACAACCCCGACGACGATTCTCCCCTTCCCAAAACTCAAAATCAAAAAACCCGAAAGGAGCCCCAGCGCCTCAAAAAGCCCCAACCCCCGTCTTCAGGCTCATCCTTCGATGAGAAAATGCTGGTTCTCGTGATCTGGCTTTCGTGCCATGAAGCCTTCTTGCCGCCGGGACCAGTCACTTGCGTTCCAGACGCTGAATGGCCCCCGGTGACAGGATGCTTGTCGGCCGGGGGCCGCCTGAGTCAGGTGTGGGCTACGGTGCTGCTGGGAGTGAGCCCTGGCGGCGGTCGCGATTCCGCCGGGGACGTGCCCTGTCTCTAAGCCGCGGTTCGCCGCCGCTGATCAAGTTCAACCCGACTGCCTGGCGCGCCTCCGCTTGAAGCGCCAAAGCTTCTTCGAGTGCTCCGAGCAATGCGAGCTGATTCGCGTCCAGCACGGCCAAGGCGTCGTCTTGAAAATCGGAGCGGATGCCGACCAGCTTCGCGACCAGCTCTTCGAGTTCCATGGTCAACATGCCGATCAGATTCGTATCGGGCGGATCTTGCTGCTTGGCCTGCCGAAGTTCTTGCTGCTTGGCTCGAGCTTCCTCAGCCACTGGTTGCGTGGCTTCGCGGATCTGAGCATGAACTTCCCGCAGTCCCGCAAGTTGAAACTCGGACAGACCGAGATAGCCGATCAAGGCTTCGGGGCCTCCGTTCGGATCGATGGGGTCCTGAGCGGCTACCGTCCCCAGGCACAGCAGAGTCGCGCACGCAATGGCAGATATTCTTCGCATGTGTTTCCTCTGTTTGTTGTGTGGATTTTCGTTTTTCTGTTTTACGAATACCCCGGCCGGAGTGTTGTGATTGGAAACCCAGTGCTCTCGGGAAAGTTGCGCCCGAGCAGGATGTACCGTGAGATCGAACACGAGAGAGGCATGGTCCCGACGAGGGCTTCCGATTAGCCACAAAGGGACGTGATGTGGATTGACGCCCACTTCAAGGCTCAGACAGCATAGTGGAGAGTGTGTCCAGTCAAGGCTGGCATGTTCAGTGGGAGCCAGTCCCACCGGGGTAAAAGTCAGAGCCCCGTAGCTTGGGTTGCATCCGTGTGGAGGAAACGAAGCCGATGAAGCCAACTGACAAAGCCATCCTTGGGATGGTGAGCAAGTCACCGGGCCGTAACAAAAGTGAACCCATAGGTGGCCTCGAAAAGCTAAAACCCCGGAGGCCGAACCCTCTTTCCACGGGTGAAGGCAGCATGGCCTGGCGCAGACTGACTGCAGCGCCAGTTCACTCCGGCGGGGTGCTAGGGACAGCACGGTGACAAGGGCATGCTACCTGAATTATGCACTGCCGGTGCACCTGGTGAGGGCTGAGCCGCCAGGAACCATTTGGGGACCCCCGAAAACATGGGGTAAAAAGGTAGGCTGGCAAAGATTTCAGCTTCGCCAGTCAACCCCAAGGAGGTCACCCAAATGGTTACCAAACGAAAACAGCATAGCTCCCGAAGGCCCGTCAAACAAGGCCCCGGCGCGAGGGCCCCGCGGCCCAATAAAATCGGGGCTGCCACGCCCTATCACTTCCGTGGCAAGAATCTGACTCCCTACGGCGGCTTGCTGCCCGTCGCCACCCTGCTCGAAAAACTCGGCTTCCAAGCGCTGCTGGAAGAAACCCTCACGACCAAACGGATCACCCGAGCCATGAGCCCCTACCAGTTCGTGCTGGCCCTCGTGCTCGGCCTCTATGTCGGCTTTGCGCGGCTCAACCAACTCCGCTTCATCGCTCGCGACCCCATCCTGACCGGCATCTTGCAAGTGACGCGTCTGCCGCCGCAGTCCACGCTGTGGCGCTTTCTGGCCTCGCTGCACCTCAACGTGGCGAAGCAGATCCTTTCCATTCAGCGCCAGCTGCGGGAACGAGTCTGGGCCGCGGCCCACGTGAAGTTGGAGACGGTGACGCTGGACACCGACACCACCGTGCATACCCTCTACGGCCGCCAGATGGGCGGGCGCAAGAGCTACAACCCCAAGAACAAGGGCAAGCGCAGCTACCAGCCGATACTGACCTTCCTGGCCGAGACGCGCGAATACCTGATGGGCGGGTTGCGCAACGGCGACCGGCCCACGGGCCGACAGATCGCCGCCCACCTCGAGAGCGCTTTCCGGACTTTGCCGGGCGGCGTGAAGAAAATCCTGGCGCGGGCCGATTCCGGCTTTTATTGCTGGGAGGCGGTGGAGGCCTATGAAAAGGCGGCTTGTCAGTTCGTCATCGTGGCGCGCAAAACACGGCGCCTGGTCGAGCGCTTGCAGCAAGCAGAATGGAAACCCTCCCCCCGCTCCGACGCGGACGCGGAATGCGAATTCCTCTACCAACCGCAAGGCTGGGCGCGGGCCTGCCGTTTCCTGGCGCTGCGTTACGAAAACGAGCCCAAGGCCGGCGCGGCCGAGCAATACCAGTTGTTCGCCACCAGCGCTTACACCTACCGCGTGTTTGTCACCAATCTGGCCGAGCCGATCGCGGCGGTGGTGTGGTTTTACAATCAGCGCGCCGGAGCCGAGAACCTGATCAAGGAGGCCAACAACGACGCCGGGCTGGCGGCCCATCCCTCGCGCCGCTTTGACATGAACCGCAATCACTTTCAGTTGGCCATGCTGGCCTACAATCTCAACTGCTGGCTGCTGCTGTTCAACCGCGAAGCCCAGGCCAGCGTGGAGACGCTGCGGCACACCACCCTGGCGACGGCGCGGCTGCGTTTTCTGTTCGTGGCGGCCAAGATCTGGCGGCACGCCGGCAGAACGGGTGTCAGCTACAGCGATCATTATCAGGAAAAGGGCCTGTTTGAACGGCTGATGCGACGGCTGCGGGCGATGGGGCCGCCGGGATCGAGCTTGGCGCCGGTGGTGGAGGGTGCGCTGAGCTGAGGGGCACTCCATGCATAAATTTTCATGCACTCGCCGCAACGTACTGGGAACACGCCGCTTGCCAGCCCGCTTTTGCCCTGCCGGGATCAGGAGGCGGCTCAAACGGGGAGGGAAACAGCAGAAAAGACGACTTGCGAAATCACTGAGTTGACACGAGTGCCGCTATCGCCACAACTCCATCGACGATGGCTACGCCGAATCTGTGCATAATTCAGGTGCTAAGCAACTGTAGAAGCCCTCCTCGTCCCGTCGAGAAATTGGCGGAGCAGGGAAGCCGTATAACTGGCGAAAACCAGGAAATCGGTGGAAGGCGAGAGGATGGCGGCTAGGTTCGTAGTAGTGAGGAAGCGGGGTAACGCCCGTGGAGCGAAGGAGCCTTGCTGCACATGAAGTCTTGGTCAACACAGTGAGGCAGGGGCGAAATGATAAAAGCGTCCGGTAGTCTGCAGGATCTGAGACGAAGACTATACGGCAAGGGGAAGGCTGAACGGACTTGGCGTTAACCCAAGGCCTCGGTCGGAAGCGGTGGAGTAGTCAATGGCGAGAGCAGACACCTGGATTCGGGTGACGGCTTCCGAGCTGTCGTCGAAAGCAACTCCGATCGGATAGGTCTCATAAACCTTGTCGTGAAGTGTGCAGGAGCGCGTAGTGAAGGAAATCTTCATGCTGCGTGCGAGGTGGCGGGAGCTGGAAACGGAGCCACGGACACGGTTAACCGGGCACGAAGGGGGAAACCCCGGATACAGCCAAGCCAGGTCCTGACGGGCCACCGCGCCAGTTCCCGACCCTACGTGTGTCCAGTGAAGGCTGGCATGTTCAGTGGGAGATAGTCCCACCGGGGTAAGAGTCAGAGCCCCGTAGCTTGGGTTGCATCCGTGTGGAGGAAACGAAGCCGATGAAGCCAACTGACAAAGCCATCCTTGGGATGGTGAGCAAGTCACCGGGCCGTAACGTGAGTGAACCCACAGGTGGCCTCGAAAAGTTAAAACCCCGGAGGCCGAGCCCTCTTTCCACAGGCGAAGGCAGCATGGCCTGGCGCAGACTGACTGCAGCGCCTGGTCACTCCGGCGGGGTGCTAGGGACAGCACGGTGACAAGGGCATGCTAAGCAACTGGAGAAGCCCTTCTCGTCCCGTCGAGAAATCGGCGGAGCAGGGAAGCCGTATAACTGGCGAAACCAGGAAATCGGTGGAAGGCGAGAGGGTGGCGGCTAGGTCCGTAGTAGCGACGAAGCGGGGTAACGCCCGTGGAGCGAAGGGACCTTTTGCTGCACATGAAGTCTTGGTCAACACAGTGAGGCAGGGACGAATGATAAAAGCGTCCAGTAGTCTGCAGGATCTGAGACGAAGACTATACGTCAAGGCGAAGGCTGAATCGACTTGGTGCTTTTGGGGGTTGTATACGCACGTCTGCAAACGGGAAACCCTGCGGGAGGCCTATCGGCTGGCGAAGCGCAATAACGGAGCTCCGGGAATTGACGGGGTGAGGTTTGAGGCGATCGAAGCCGAGGGTGCGGAGGGATTTCTCGAACAACTTCGCAAGGAGTTACTGCAGCGTAGCTATCAACCTCAACGGGCACGGAAGGTGGAGATTCCCAAGGAAGGGGGCAAAGTACGCCTGCTTTCGATTCCATCGATCCGGGACCGGGTGGTCCAGGGAGCGTTGAAGCTGATCCTGGAACCGATCTTCGAGGCCGACTTTCAAGCAGGGTCGTTTGGCTACCGGCCGAAGAAGTCAGCGCACGCTGCCATCCGGCGCGTAACAGAGGCGATCGTCAGCGGCAAGACCTACGTGATCGATCTCGACTTGCGATCCTACTTCGACACAGTGCGGCATCATATCGTGCTGGAGAAAGTGGCGCGACGAGTGAGAGATGCTGAGGTTTTGTGGCTGCTGCGGTTGCTGCTGAAGGCGTCGGGGAAGCAGGGTGTTCCGCAAGGCGGAGTGATTTCGCCGTTGCTCAGTAACGTGTATCTCAACGAGGTAGACCAGATGCTGGAGAGGGCGAAAGAAGTGACCCGCCAGGGACAGTGGGTGGGAGTCGAGTATGCCAGGTTTGCTGATGACTTGGTGATTCTGGTGGATTCGCATCCACGACAGCGCTGGCTGCGGCAGGCGGTGGAGAAACGGCTACGCGAGGAGTTTGCCAAACTGCAGGTGGAGGTGAACGAGGACAAGAGCCACCGGGTGGAGCTAGAGCAAGGAGAGAGCTTTGGATTTCTCGGTTTTGAGTTTCGTCGGATCCGCTCAAGGCGGGGACGATGGATGCCGCTGTATGTGCCGAAAGGCAAGAAACGGACGGCCTTGCTGCGCCAGCTCAAGAAGCTCTTCCGAAGCTTTCGATCGCAGTCGCTGAACGGGTTGATCGAAACGATCAATCCGATTCTGCGCGGCTGGGTGAAGTACTTTGCGATCGGCCATTCGAGCCGCTGTTTCTCGCACATCCGAAACTGGGTGGAAAAGAAGATCCGGCGCCATCTGGGCAGAGCCCGTCAGCGCCAGGGATTTGGGTGGAAGCGATGGAGCCGGGCTTGGCTGTACCGGACACAGGGGCTCTTTAGTGAGTACCGGGTGGCTTACCGACAGTCGTGCACGGTAGTCGCGCCATGTGAATAGGTCCCATAAGCTTTGACACGAAGTGTGCAGGAGCGCGTAGTGCGGGAAATCCGCACGCTGCGTGCGAGGAGGCGGGAACTGGAAACGGAGCCACGGACAGGGCTAAACGGGCACGCAGGGGGAAACCCCGGATACAGCCAAGCCAGCGTCCTGAAGGGCCACCGCGCCAGTTCTCGACCCTACCAAGCCTTCCGTCCAACAAACCGATTTTCTCAATTCCAAATCGCTGAACCGGCTCGGTTTTCGTCTCCCTCGACCGTCGAATCAGGCTCCTGGGATCAACGATCGTTGGTGCGAACGAAGTTTTTCAGTGGCTATACGCAGTCGAAGTTGTCCGGTGAAGTTGTAGGCTGGACGGCGGCGTATCGCAAAATCTGGAGTAGCGAAAGATCTCCCAATTCCAAATCAGCGCTTTCGAGTTTGCCAGTCGTAGGCAAGTTGTAGCTGGCCTGAATCCCCCCTAGTCGGCCAGTGTTTGCTAGTGGCCGGGGGAAACCGGGCACACAGTTTCCCATTCCCCCGGGGGGCTGGACCGCGTGCACTACAACTTCCCCCATCGGACAGGTTTCGGGGAGAGAACCGGCGGGACAAACGGGCGACCAGCAGCAGATGCAACCGCACAGGAAAGGAGTGCAATCCATCCTCACCTCGAGCCACGTTCATGTGACTCGGGGTCGCCGGCCACCCAAAAAGAACCATCGTCTTTTCTCTCTGGCGTAAGACCGGTCCTCCGGCCTTGCGGGGCATGGGGTGGGCCAGAAGGTGACAGCCGCGCCAGCGGCCGTCACCTCCCGCCTCGAATCCGCGCCCAAACCTCTAGCCAGCCCCTTCTGCAACCCCCTAGACCGGTACAGCCTCAGTTTTCCCGCCGACCTCGACAAAACCCACTCTATACACAATCAATTCAACAACATAAACCAAAATACCAAAATCAAAAAACACCGCCTGCTATAATAACAGCAGGTATACCAGGAAAACATCGAGCTCCGAAATCAGGGCAGCCAGCCCCTGACCGCATCACGAGAAGCGGCACCCTTCTCAACGCAGCGCTTTTCTAAACATGGACTTTTCTCAACACGGTACTTTTCTCAACATGGTACTTTTCTCCACACGATACTTTTCTCCACAATGTAGACGCCGACCCCGGCTCACGCCAATCGCTGTGCGGGGATCAGGCGTCAGGTCGCGACGACTCCGGAGACAGTGAAGATGGCCGTGATGGACCGCTCGCCTGCTCATTACAGCAGCGGCCCGCGCGTGCTCATCCGCCCCATTTCAGGCGAAGAAACATCGAATATCGGCCGTCCGCCTGACAAGGCAAAACGCCCGTCCAGCGGACGATCCGGCGGGCTCGATCAACTATGGGAAAATCTAAAGAAAATATAAACGAAATCGCGAAAATGAGGTCTACATAATTAGGATAAGCCAACATAGCCGTAATCCGCTGAAAACCGCTGACAGTCCGAATCACGGAAACTACCTCAACGGTCTCATACCCCGCCAAGACCGCGCCATCGCAGCGCTGCTCGAGCCGCCTTCGATCGTCGCCGCCGCTCGCAACGCCGAGGTCGGCAAAAAGCACCCTCCGGCTGCGCGAGGAAGAAGATTTCGAGGCAACGCCGCGTCTGCGCCACGACCCATTCGAACTACCCGCCCGTCGACCCAAACCCGCCTTCTCCCCGTTCGGACTCACCCAGCTGCTCGGCCACTTCCCATTCTACGGCGGCATAGCTTCCTATCACCAGTTGAGCAATTCGGTCGCCCGGCCAGATCGTGTACCCCTGGTCGCCATGGTTAATCATCAGGACCCGAATTTCGCCTCGATAGCCCGGGTCGATTGTCCCGGGCGAGTTCAGCAGAGTGACGCCGAATTTCCGCGCCAAACCGCTGCGAGGCCGTACCTGCCCGTCGTATCCGGGCGGCAGCTCGATCTTGAGGCCCGTGCCCACGCTGGCCCAAGCTCCGGGGGGCAAGATGACTTCTTCGGCCGAATAGAGGTCCATCCCGGCATCTTCGCCGGGTCCATGGGCACACTCGGGAAGCCGGGCGTCGGGATGGTCTTTCTGAATGCGGATGGTGAGCTTGTCCATATCTCGTCAGCCGTTCGCCAGCCAGCGATCATACCAGACCACGATCCGCAAGTAAGACGACCTTCACGTTGCGCCGTTGTTGTCCAATTCCAGTAGCGCCGGGCTCGAAGAGACCTGCGGCCTTTTCGCCGGCCACACCCGTCGGGTGTCGGGTCCGAAAACCTGCAGGTCTCTTCGAGCTCTGCGCTGATATGGTGTGACCTGTCAAGTTTGCGCGCACGACTGCTGTCGCGCGGAGCCTCAACTCCGCGTTGGCCAACGAACGAGGACAAGAAGAACAGCCTGTGGAAGAGAGCGTTTACGACGATGGATCCATCTGATATTCGCGGGTTCTCGCCAGAGTAGTCTGCGTCGTGGAGCTGCCTCACTCTACGGACGAAGGTCGTTCAACCGAGCGCTTCCTTGACGAAGGTCGCTCCATCAAGCGCTTCTTAGCGCAGTCGAGGGTTCTCCTGGCAGGCTCAGTTTCCAGTCAGCCGTCCTCCTTGTCCTACCTTGTGAGGCTGCCGCCCGAAGCCGGCAACCAAAATCGTTATCGCTACCGCTTGCTGGCAGCTCATCGTCCTCGGCAGCTAGCCATCGTCCTCGGCAGCTAGCCATCGCCCTCGTATAAGGTGCCTCTTGGCGGCCGGACGGGTTCTGTCAAGGGCGCGGGTTACCGCGGCGAAGCGTACCCTTGACAGGTTTCGGCCGGTCGCCTACGACGTCAATCGAGGGCGATGGCGGTCTCCCTGGCGGTCTCCCTGGCGGTCTCCCTGGCGGTCTCCCTGGCGGTCTCCCTGGCGGTCTCCCTGGCGGTCTCCCTGGCGGTCTCCCTGGCGGTCTCCCTGGCGGTCTCCCTGGCGGTCTCCCTGGCGGTCTCCCTGGCGGTCTCCCTGGCGGTCTCCCTGGCGGTCTCCCTGGCGGTCTCCCTGGCGGTCTCCCTGGCGGTCTCCTTGTCGGCCGTCTCCCTGTCGGCCGTCTCGAGCGTTCAGCAAGCATTCAATCCCTGTTTCTCCTGTTGTGTTTGGGTCTGTTCGGTCACGATTGCCCAGATGAATCCCTGCAGTTCCCGCGCGATCGCGGTCACGACGACATTCGCGTGTTTGCCGTTGTTGCGCAGCTTGCGAAAGCGACCGCAAAGCCGCACCTGCGCCTTCCAGGCGATCGCTTGGACTGGGGGCGACGCCTTCTCGGCACGGCGTTGAATCAGCCGCGAGCGGCGTGCCGGGAAGCGATACGCCCAGGAGCATTCGACCAGCAGACGGCGAGCTTCCTCGTTGCCTGCTTTGGTGATCGCGCCTTGACGGCGTCGCGCTCCGCTCGTGTTCTCCGATGAAGTCACACCGACGAAACCCATCAGCTCGCGCGGGGAGTCGAAGCGTGTGAGATCGCCCAGCTCGGCCAGCAACGTCATCCCCGCCAGCCAGTCCACGCCCCGCAGCGCCGTCAACGCCTGCGCTGGCCCTCCCAGGCTCCAGCCTTCCAGCTGATCATGCAACTGCTGCTCGAGGCAAGCCGTTCGGCTTTGCGCCTGGCGTATCGCCTCGGCGTATTCTTCGTAGGCGATCTGCGAGGCCGGCTGCTCAAAGCGTTGCGTCTCGAGCCAGCGAAAGTGCGCTTGCGTCCAATTCTTGCGCCCGGGGAAACGCTTGTCGTGGCGCAGCAGCATAGCTCCGAGGCGTTGACGAAGTTGTTTGTCGATGAGTTTGCAGTCGCCGCGCGCGCGGCTCAGATCGCGGATCGCTTCGTGTTCCGGAGAGGGCGTCCAGACCGTGCTGAGCTCGCCGGCGCCATCGAGCCGAGCCAGGGTCAGCGCGTCGCGCCGATCGGTCTTGACGCGATCGCCGGATTTGCGCGGGGTCAGCGACGGCGCGACCAGGTCGCCATCGTGTTCGGTGTCACGAATCTGCCGGCAAATGCCGTAGCCACAGGGGCCGGCTTCGTAGCAGTAGTGCAGCCTCTGACCAGACGGGGCGAGTGCGGAAATCAAGCGACGAATGGCTTCAGGCCGGTTGTCGATCTTGCCGTAGAAATGCGCCTCGCCCCGCCGCGGCGACAGCGACCGAGATACTGTTTTTGTGAACGTCCATCCCGACGTATTTGTCGTAACTGTTGCACTTGTTCATCTCTTTGTTGAACTCGCTAGACTCTTTCATGACCTGTCCTCCTCGATGCGGCTCTGCGCATCTGTTTGAAGCGTAACCCGCGACTCTCGCGGTTGGACAGGTCACTCCATCTTCTCTACGGCTTTGCCAGTGATGCTCCCACAGACAACATGAATCCTTACGAACGGATTGCGGACCAGAGTTCTAGCCTGAGTCTAGCGCAGCCGTACTCACGATCAGGGGGCGGTTTGTCGATCAAAAGGTGAGCACCGGGAACCAGATATGATCTCGATCCAGAAGCACATGCACGACCAGAAGGACATGCACGATCAGAAGGACATGCACGACCAGAAGCACACGCACGACACGCTGAGCGCAACCGCAACGCGCGAAGCCTACCAAAAACTCCTCGATGGGGTACTCAAAACGACGGCCGACCACATGCCTTCGGCCGACGACGAGTCCCACGAAAGCTTTTCCGATGATCTGGTGCAACTAGTGGGACGGCTCAAGACGCAAGAAAGCGCTCAGGGCATCGAGGCTTCATCGGAGGCGATTGTAGCGCGGCTGGCCTCGCAATGGGGCCTCGTTGAAAACCACATTGTCTGGCGCGAACGAGAACTCACCGGCATCATCTCCCTGCTGGCCGAGACCGCTGGCCGCTTGGATCATTCCAACAAGAGCTTCTACGCGAACCTCGGCCAGACGGTAAAGACACTCGAAGATATCGGCAAAATCGGCGACATCTCGGTTTTGCGCAAAGCTCTTTCCGACAATGTCAGGAGGCTCAAGAACACTGTGACGAGCCAAGAGGCCGTCGCTAGCGAAGCTTTGGCGGGCATGAAAGACACCCTGGAAACAGCGAAGACCAGTGTCAAGGGAACAGGCCGCCTGGTCAGCTCGGAGGCGCTCGATAGCCTGCCGGGCCGCCGCCACGCCGAGCAGTTTATTAGTGAGCTGATCGGCAAGGAACGTCCGTTCTCGCTTGGCGTTGTGCGGGTCGATGGAACCGATCGCGTTGCGCGGCGTTACGGGGATGCGTCGGCCAAACGGGTGCTTCAGCAGTTCAGCGAAAAACTCAGCGATCACGTCTCGCAACAGGTCTATCCGTACCGCTGGACAGCCAATGCTTTCGTGGTCGTTAGCGGCCAACTGCCCGAAGCAGATCTGAGAAGTGAGCTTTCGGAGTTCCTGCGGAAATCCGGGGCCGGCCCGTTCGAGGTCGACGAGAAGTCCGGGCGCACCGCTTCAACCGATGCTCACTCGGTAGTCCACCGAATCAAAGCGGGGCTTGCGGCCGACAAAGTCTACAAACTGATCGAGGGATTCTGCCACTCGGCCGCCTGATTGGGGCGCGAGAGGAGGGCGACTCTCAGCCCAGGCGGCGTAAGGCTGCCGGCGTGGCGCACGCATTCTCCCGTGCCGTGCCGCTTTTCTTGCGTGCCGTGCCACCATTCTTGGTGACATGATGGCGATCGCTCTGGCCCGATCCGGCGTCGGCGTGTAACGGCGGCTGTCTGCCTCAACCCGAAAGAGTGAGGGATTTCTTGAGGCATTTGAATCTGAGGCGTGTTGAAGATGCCGGATGCCGCGCGCCGTCGCTTCCTCTGCATGTGGTGGCTGCCTCGCGGCCCTGTGATACTATGGCCTTGAACTCTCCAGAGCACAAATGCGAAAACTGACCTGGTTTCTGACCATTTTCCTATTGGTTTCGGTCGGTCTCGGTGCGTCTGACCCGAGCGTGAATTGGCCCCAATGGCGCGGGCCGCATGCAAATGGCACGAGCACGACCGCCAAAGATCTTCCGGTCACTTGGAACGAGACCGAAAACGTCGCGTGGCGCGTCAAGCTGCCGAGCTGGAGCGCGGCCACGCCGATCATTTGGGAAGATGTCGTACTCGTCACTTCCGCCGGAGAAGGCTTCGGCGCTCGCGGCTCCGGTTCGAACGATTCGTTGCTGTTGCTGGCGGTCAACCGCGACGACGGCTCGATTCTCTGGACGAAGCAAATGGGCAGCGGCAACCGCTTCGTCCAGAAGCAAAACCTAGCTTCACCATCACCGGTCACCGACGGACACCACATCTGGGTGATGACCGGCACCGGCATACTGACTTGTTTCGATTTCAAAGGTAACCAGCTTTGGCAGCGGGATATTCAGAAGGACTACGGCCGTTTTGGGCTCAATCACGGGTACGCCTCATCCCCTCTGCTTTTCGAGGACCGGCTTTACATTCAGGTGCTCCACGGAATGACGACCGACGACCCTTCCTACGTTTTCGCCGTGGATCGGGCGAGCGGCAAAACGCGATGGAAAGTGAATCGCCCAACCGACGCGCGTAGCGAATCTCCCGATGACTACTCGACTCCCTTGATTGCCGACGTTGAGGGCAAGAAGCAGTTGGTTGTCTCTGGCGGCGACTACGTAACGGGCCACGACTTGGACAGCGGCAAAGAGCTTTGGCGCATGGGCGGATTTAATCCCACCGGCGATGGGTACTATCGCACGATTGCGTCGTCGATACTGCTCGACGGCGTGGTCTACACCACGAGCACCCGGGGGCGGCCTTTCATCGCTTTTCGAGCAGGCGGTTCTGGAGATATCAGCAAGACGAATCTGGTTTGGCGGAACAACCTGGGCTCCGATGTCCCGACACCGACAACGGACGGGAAACGCATCTACGTTCTGGGGGACAAAGGTATCGTCGTTGCACTGGACGCCAAATCGGGCAAGGCGCTTTGGGGCCGCCAGCGGATCGAGCCCGGCATCTATAGCTCCTCGCCAACGCTAGCCGACGGGAAGATCTACGCTACAAGCGAAGATGGAACGACAACGGTTTTGCAAGCGGGCGACGAATTCAAGATCCTGGCGACGAACAAGCTGGATAGCCACACTTTGGCGAGTCCAGCAGCAGCCGGGAATCAGCTTTTCATCCGAACGGCGGATTATCTTTACTGTTTGCAGAAGCAGTGAGGGTATAAGTTCTTGCCCCAGCTATGAGATAATACGAATCCTCCCTGGAGACCTTGTTATGTCGGAGATCCGTCTAGGTGACATCATCGACGACCACTGCACGAAGTGCCGTATGCTGACGAACCATTCCATCATGGCGATCGTGAACGGAGAGGCCGCCAAGGTGCAATGCCGCACCTGTTATCACGAACACAACTTCCGGCACGGCAAGGGCGGTACGAAAAAGAAGTCCACAAAGAAGGCCGATCTGTTCGATGCCGTGCTCTCCAAAGTTAAGGGCGACTCCCCACTTGATCCACCTCTCGACTAGCGGCGGGCGATAGCCGACTTTCTCGCTTCGTGACGAGGCAAATTGCTGCCTGAAAGGCCTCTCAGTACAGGCTCTTGGATTCAAGGTTTCGATTGGACTCACTTTTGCGCGCATCTTATCGAGTTGCAATCGGCGCTCCCAGCAACTCGTCCGGAATCCCAAAGGCGTCGACGAGGCCTACGGCGTCGGGTCTCAGATCGGCACAGAGCTTGTTGACTTGCGTACGGATGGCCTTCGACTTGCCGCTCGAGAGATACCCACTTTCCAGGAACCAGCCGCGATCGGCTTCGATCCGGGAAAGCGCGAAAAGCCTGCAGAGCGTTTGTAGAGGGACTCGCAAAGATCGGGGCTCACCTGCACGCGGCTCGGATGACTCGGGCTCGGATGACTCGGGCTTGGATGACTCGGGCTTGCACGCCTCGACTGCGCCAATGAACTGTTCCAGCACAACTCGCTCGACATGCGCCTGAGATGTTGAGAGCAAGTGATCCTGGCAGTCGTTGAAGGCGTGGTAGGAATCCTGACCCTCCTGAATACGATGTCTGAGCCGGGCTGCCACCGAACGCAGCAGGCTCTCCTCGCGGTAACGGAACGCCGCTAGGTGAAATTCCGCATCCAGCAGGTGACTTTCATCCGTGAGCCTGGTGACCACCGGGTTCAGCTCCGCTAGGGCCGTGCCCGCCCGCCGGCCAAGATACTTCAGCAGCGTGAATGGCCGCAAATCCTCGAATTGGCGCCGATATTCGGTCAACAGGCCCTTAGCTACCAGCAGCATCAACACCGTATTGTCGCCCTCGAACGTGGCGAAAATATCGGTATCGGCCTTGAGCGCGGCAAAGCGGTTGACGGCTAAGTAGCCTTGTCCGCCACAGCACTGGCGCGCTGTCTGAAGAGTCTCGATATTGTTCTTGGTGCTGTAGGCTTTCAGGCCCGCGGCGAGCGCTTCGACCTCGCGCTCGTCCTGTTCGGAGCGTTCCGCAAATCGGCTTGCCAGATGCCTTAGCGCGAAGTGCAGGGCGAAGCTCGCGGCCAACGGTGGCATCAGCCGGCGCTGATGAGAGCGATAGTCGAGGAGGCGGAATTCTTGCCCGCCTTCGGGGCCGAACTGGCGTCGCTTTTCTCCATAACGAATGGCGATGGCAAGCCCGGATTTGCTGGCGCTCAATGCGCCCAGGGCGATACTGACGCGGCCGGCCACCAGGGCGCCGAGCATGGTGAAGAAACGCCGCGAGGGACTGGGAATGCTGCTTGAGTACTCGCCCTCCACGCTGACGTCGGCAAAGCGGTTGAGCAAGTTCTCGCGAGGGACGCGCACATGGTCAAACCAGATGCGGCCGTTGTCGACACCGTTGAGTCCAAGTTTTTCTCCGCAATCCTCGATCCGAACCCCGTCGCGGACCTGACCGTCTTTGCCCCGGATCGGGACGAGCAGAGCGTGGACTCCGTGTCGTTCGCCTCCGACGAAAAGCTGCGCGAACACCGTCGCAATTCGGCCGTGGCAGGCAGCATTTCCGATGTATTCCTTACGGGCTGACTCGCTGGGCGTGATAATCTCAAACACTTCCGACTCGGGACGGTAATGCGCCTCGGTTTCAATGTCATAAACATTGGAGCCATGTCCTAGTTCGGTCATCGCGAAGCAGCCCGGCAGTTCAAGCGTCCCGGTCTCGGTGATGTAGCGGCGGTGGTGGCGCTCGGTTCCCAGCATCATGATGCTTCCACCGAAAAGGCCGAATTGAACTCCGAACTTGATGAGCAAGCTCAGATCGTGGAATGCCAAGGTTTCGAACGCGGCGAGAAACTGGCCCGTGTTGCCGGCTCCGCCGTAAGCTACGGGGAAATTGAGAGCGCCAAAACCTTGGTCGGCCAGCACCCGGCACCAGCGAATGACCTGCTCCCTGTAGGAGGCAGTGCCGAGGCCATGCACGTACTGAAATCTCGGCTGGCGGAGCACGTCCTTTACCCGTTGGCGAACTTCTTGATGCGGGCTGTCGAGGAGCCTTGCCAGCGCATCGGAATCGACGCCGGGCGAGGCAAGGTCGTCAGGAGGGGGCGGGTGCTGCGCTAGAAGCCGATCGGAAACTTCGGCGCCGACAACGCCAAGGCTTTCTTCGATCTCGGCCAGCGCCTCGCGTAATTCCGCTTTCGGCTGCTCCTGCCCGCCGCTGGCGGCTTTGACCAACTCCATTCCAAGATCAACCAGCGAGCGGCGCTGGTCAGCAGGCAAGTCCGAGCCTAAAGCGCGGATCGTCTGCAACAGTGACTGAAGCTGGCTTGGTGTCGGTGGGGCTTCCGGGCGCAGCCAAGACTGAAGTGCTTCCAGCGCACCCTCCCGAGGCCAAGACTGCTCCTCCAATCTTGCTTGGATGCTTTCGAGTTCAGCTGCTGTCAATTCCCCATCCGCCCAGGCGACATACAGCAACGGCAGAAACGGCACGGCCGCGGAGTGGGCGGAAAGTTGACTAGCGTCGACAGGTTTTGCGGTTGGCTCCGACTCGGCCGGTTTTGTCATAAGAGAGGAGTGCCCTAGACAGGAGTGCCCTTTTGGCTGGACATGCGTTGGGGCGGCGGACCTTTTTTGCAGCTTCTTTGACTCTTATCTGAATCGACCATCCCGAAATCCCATCCCGAAATCACCCATCCCGAAATCAAAGGATACATCGGCGGGGCGCCCAAGGTCAGCGATCGGCGGAAGGCGGGTGCTTCGGGATACCGGTACGCGGATGCGCTGCCGGTGAAGCGTGCGAATAACCGGGAGCTACCTGATGGGTGGGCGCGCTGCAAAACGCTCTGCAACGTCGCGGATTAGACTGCCCGGATGTCGTGCTCGATGGCGTATTGCGCCAGTTCGATGCGACCCGATACGCCGAGCTTTCCGGTGATTTGGTGCAGGTGGTTCTTAACGGTTTGCTCACTAACGAATAACGACTTGGCGATCTGTCCGTTCGTGCATCCTTGGGCGACAAGCTCAATCACTTCACGCTGACGCGTGGTCAGCGAGACATCCGACGAGCTTGATCCGCCGAAGCTCTTCATGATCGCCGCCGTCATCCCTCCGTCGAGCCAGATCTCTCCGTTGTAGACGCGCCGGATGCTGCTCGTCAGAAGCTCGGTCGCCATCTGCTTAAGCACGACGGCACAGGCACCGTAACCGACTGCGCGGATATGGTGATTTTGGTCTTCCGAGGCGGTGAGTACGATGATCTTCGTGTTAAACCTCTCGGTCCGAAGACGCGCCAAGGTCGTATGGCCGTCCAGTCCCGGCATGCTGAGGTCCAGCAGCAGGATGTCGGGCCGGTGCTCTTTCAGTAAGTCGATGACCTGTTCGCCGTCATTTGCTTCGCCTACCACCACCAAGTCGGCCTCGAGTGAAAGTAGCTGGCGCACGCCGTCACGGAAAACAGGGTGATCATCGGCAAGAGCAACTCGAATCGTCCGTTGTGAATTCATTGTTTGCAGCTCCGCCCTGTCTTATTCTTCAAGCCACTAGATACCATGCGCGGGCCTTCGCTTCTCATATGGTGAGGCGCTGTCAGCCGATCCGTCCATAGCCAAGTAGTACCGAAATAACGTGTGTGAAAACCCCTTAATATGGACGCCGCATCGTACCTTCGCCCCTAGTTCTAGCGCTGTATGACTCCGGCGCGATGGACCCTACTACTCGTCAGAGGCTGTACCTGCCCCAAGGACCAGGTGCGTCCATAGCGATAGACACTGAGCTGCTGCAGGTACATAGTGCGCTTGGGTCGGTCTTTCCTTTCTGAGATACTGGGGCAGATGGCGGTTTCTACTGGGATGCGGGTTTTCGCGACACTCGTCTGCGCGACGCTTCCGCTGCAGGCGTTTGGCGCCGCGCAAGCGGGATCGGCCAGCGAGGCTTCCACCGCCTCCGCAGTCAATCCCACTTCTGCCGAGGAGGCGACCGGGCCGTCGCCCTCCGACCGGGCAGCGAATGCCTTCCCCTTGCGTGCTGTCAACATCGTCGGCAATGACCACTTTGCATCTCAGGACATCGCAAAGGCCACGGGCCTCGAGATCGGCGCGCGCGTGTCTCCGTCGGAGTTTCAGCTTGCGATGGGGAAACTGCGTAACTCCGGGGCTTTCGAAGCGCTGGAGTTTCGCTATGGACCCGAAGGCGACGGCTATCAGGTGACCTTCACGGTTCAAGAGGTGCGCGACCTATACCCGGTGACCTTTCGAGGGCTTGGCGTGGCCGACGAAGAACTGCATGCACTGCTCAAAGGGAAGATCCCGCTCTACGAGAAGCGGGTGCCCCCGACCGGGCCGCTGGTGCGAATGATCGGGAACGTGCTGCAAGGATTCTGGGCTCAACAAGGAAACGACTCGAAGATCATCGGCAGTCTGGCGCCGACCATTGAGGACGAGTTCGAGATGATCTTCCAGCCGCCCTCGGCGATCAAGACAATCGCGTTCGTTACGTTCGAGGATAGCGGCGACATCACTCCGCTCGACCTCCAGCGCCACTTCAATCAGTCGGCGATGGGCGTGCCGTTTTCACAGCCGCGTTTGCTGGAGCTGCTACACCACAACGTCCGGCCTCTCTACGAAGAAAAGGGACGCCTGGGGGTGACTTTCTGCCCCTGTACAAGCGAGCCTGACACGGAGACTCACGGCATCCTCGTGAACGTTCATGTGGAGCAGGGGCCGCTGTACGTTTTCGGAGAGACGAGGTTCCACGAAGGAGTGAAGTTTGAGTCGGGTGAGCTGAGCCGGCGGATCAAGTTCCACGACGGCGAGACGGCAAATATGAAGCTGGTCAATGAGTCCCTGGCCGAAATGGAGAAGCTGTTGAAGGCTGACGGATATCTTCGAGCTTTCGGGCGCTATGACCGCGAAGTCAACGACTCCGCAAAGACGGTCAATGTTGTTTTGGATTTGCGTCCCGGCGATCTTTATATTTTCAATAGTCTGACGATTACGGGCCTTGATATTGTTGGTGAGGCGGCGGTAAAAAAGCGCTGGGATTTGAAGCCTGGAGACTCATTCAACGCCAGCTACCCAAAGGTTTTTCTCAGCCGCGTGCAACGTATGTTCGACAATCTGTCGAAGACTGATTCGAAAACAAAGATTGACGAAGAGACCAAGAAGGTCGATGTTGAGTTGCTCTTCGAGTAGGAAGAAGGATCAAATCTGCATTTTGGTCCAAGAAGGCGGCAACGAAGGGCCGTCTGTGTAGAAAAGAGAGCCGGGTTAAGGTCGGCTCTGGGTTCCTTCCCGAAGGCTCCAGGGTAGGCTACTTTTGTGGAGGGGGTGAGCCCGTCCTTAATCACCAGACGAGATCCCCACCTTGGTAGCCTTTTCCGTCCGCATGAATATCACAATGTCGCCGTAGACCGGCCCCTCGACGCATCCTGGAATCCGGTGGCGAATATCAACGCTTTTTCCCAATTTGCTTGTCCACTGCCCACTTTCCAATTGACCTGCCGCGTGAGTCCAGCTGCCGTTCGGAGCGGCGTAGAGCGCCACCTTCGTGTAGCCTTCCTCGGGCTCGCCGTTTTCGCAAACCTCATACCCGACAGCCTCGAAGCAACTCCTAAGAGCGTCCGGGCTTTCACCGCGCTGAGCACCCTCTGGCCAATAGTACCCCGGGGACGGAAATGTGATCGACTCCCACCAGCGACTGTCATCGCCCGCCGCGTAGGCGATGCAATTGTATCTTGGGTCCTGTGGACTGGTGATCTCGTAGTTGTCCCGTTCCAGGTTCGGGAATTGTGCGACAACTTTGTCACTTAAGTGACGTAGCCCTTCTCTCTTCCCCATTCCAGCCAAGCCTCCGTCATGCGTTCCAGGTCGCCAGCGATGTCGGCGGTGATCGGGTTTTCTCTAGTGATTGCTGTCAGCGCCCAGAACCAATGGTCAGGGCCATTCTCAACGAGATCATTCAGGATCCGATCGACGGCCTCTTGGCCCATGCCGATGATCTGCTGGTACGATGGGTGTGCCGTGATCTGGGCGATGGAGGAGAGCAAGAAGGTTTCCTGTCGCCAACGCGTGGCGAGGTCACGGAAGGTCTCATCGACTCCGGGAGTCGAGGGCGTGAGGGCAGTGACCGTGCGTTTGACGGGCTGGGATGCACTCCAGCGGCCCACCCACAGGTACCGCGCGGGGTAGGTCGGCCCCTCCACTACGGGAGAGAATTCCAGCCGCGGTATCTACGTATTAGTGCCGGTTTGATGGATGTAACTTGTCGCACTTGCTGCCATCTAGTCCTTATCTCGTTCCTTGCGGGCCTCTTCTAGCACATGAATCTGTTCGTCCAGCCACGCGGAGAACTGCTTTGCCATTTCCAAATCCATAATAACGCCAACCTCGGTTTCGCGGATTATGCTGCCTCTGCTGACTCTTCGATCACGGATCTCGTCGCCCACAGCTCCGTCGGGCTGGACCGTATGCACGATCTGCTGCGGAATAGCTACACGCGTATTCCAAAAAGCCATGAATATCTTTCCGGCAGGAGACACCCCTCCGTAGACTCTGTCGCTGTGAACGGTCCGGAACAGATTGCTCTTGATGTAGTCAATCTTGACCTGGGTAGGGAGTGGTGGGTCGGCTTCTTGAGGTTTTGGCGCTTTTCGCTTCCTAGGCATATTGCGACTTCCTTCGGGGCTTGCCCTTAGTATCACATGAGATGCAGGATACTAGCAGATTGCCCTCGAGATCGTTGCTTGTTGCTGTCACCTGAGCAGTTGGTGCCCGCCGGTGCCAGCGGCCGCGAATGACGAGAAGGTTCATGCTTAAGGGGAGCCGTTCCAGCGCCGATCCTTCCATTGCCAGACTCGGGTTGCTTCGTGTCGCCCGAATCCACGTCGATAGTTTCGAGCTAAGATAGGTCCGATGAACACCCTGCGCTGTAAGACGCTCCTGCTTCTGGCCGTTGGTTTGCTGGCCGCCTCCACGGCGCTCCCTCAAGAATCGGGCAGGCTACCTGGCTCCGAAGCTCGCGAGCTCTATCGCCAAGTCGCGGACTTGATGGAAACCACCTCGATCGCCGCACCAGAGCTTGCCCGGGCCGGGGCCCCGCTGATCGAAAACGCCCGGCAGTCCGCTCGGGCTCTGACCGTGGGCGCCACGCGCGAGCACACCGGCGTTCTCGAAAAGCTTGTCACCAACGCCCGCATCTATCTTCAAATCGCCGACGCCGTCCCCAAGCCAAAGCCTTTCGCCGAGGAGGTGCGCAAACAACTCAGCGCCCTGCGGGACTCGGTCGACCGGATTACGGCTCATTTCCGTGCACTTCTTGAATATAAGGAAACTGCCGTTCGTGGAGCCGACCGCGACAACTTGCAGCGCTACGCGCAGTCCAACAGCGAGCTCGGCCCCGCTGCTCCGTCGGAAAATCGTGTGGTGTTCCTGGGCGACTCCATCACCGACGGCTGGCGAATCAACCAGTACTTCCCGGGCAAGCCGTATCTAAACCGTGGTATCGGCGGGCAAATCACCGGGCAGATGCTGGGCCGCCTAAAAGCCGATGTGATCGATCTGAAGCCAGCCGTCGTGGTCATCCTGGCGGGAACGAACGATCTCGCGCGCGGTGTTCCCTCCGACACGATCAAGAACAACCTGGCGATGATCGCGACTCTCGCCGAGGCATCGGGCGTCACGCCGGTTTTCTCTTCCATCCTGCCCGTCAGCGATCACCACAAAAGCCAGGACCCCAACTACGAACGCACGCCGCTGCGCCCGCCCTCGGAAATCCTCAGGCTCAACGTTTGGCTCAAACAGATGAGCCAGGCAGCGGGATACGTGTTCCTCGACTACCACGCGGCCATGGCCGGCGATGATGGACAGCTTCGCGCTGAACTCGCCGCCGACGGCCTTCACCCGAATGGCGAGGGTTACAAGATCATGGCGCCGCTCGCCGAGGCCGCGATCCAGTGGGCTCTCAGTTCCAGGAAGAAGCCGGCGAAGAAAAAGCGTTTGGGAATTTTCTAACCTCAGAGCGCGTTAACTTTTGGATCAGAAACCTGTTCGCGGAGCCATCATGGACCGTCGGTCGCGACAACCTCTAACATTTCAACGAGCTTCTCTTCCCCGATTACCACCACTCCCAGCTTTTCCGCCTTCGCTAGCTTTGACCCGGCTGCTTCTCCGGCGACAACGTAGCCGGTCTTGTTGCTAACCGAGCTAACGACTTTTCCGCCCGCCTGTTCGATGAGTTGTTTTGCTCCGTCTCTCGACATGTTGGGCAGTGTCCCGGTCAGTACAAACGTCAAACCCGCGAGGTGATCGCTAGTCTTCTCCGGCCGCTGCTGGCTGAATCGCAGGCCAGCCTGAACAAGCTGATCCACCAAGTCCAAATTCTTCGGTTCGCGAAAGAAGTCAGTGATGGCCTCGGCCACACGTGGCCCTACGTCGTCGACTTCCTGCAGCTCCTCGATTGACGCCGCCTTGAGCGCCTCGATGCTGGCAAAGCGGTCGGCCACGACCTGCGCGGTGCGTTCGCCCACAAAACGAATACCCAGCGCAAAAACCACTCTTGGCAGCGGCACGGCGCGCGATTTGTCGATGGTTTCCAGCAGGTTGGCGGCGGACTTCTTGCCCATGCGTTCGAGACTCTCGAGCTGCTCGTCTGTCAACTGGTAGAGATCAGCCACACTTTTCACCAGCCCCTTTTCAACGAGCTGGTCGACGAGAGCATCGCCGAGCCCATCGATGTTCATGGCGCGGCGGGACGCAAAATGCAGCACCGACTCCTTGAGGCGGGCCGGGCAGTTCGCATTTACACAGCGGCGGATGGCTTCGCCCTCCTCCCGCACGAGCGTCGTGCCACACACAGGACATTCCAGAGGCATCTGGAAAGGGCGCCGCTCCTTGCTCTCGGCGACGACCCGGATCACCTTCGGAATCACGTCGCCGCTTCGCTCGACCAGTACCGTGTCCCCGATCTGGAGTCCCAGCCGTTCGACCTCATCTTCGTTGTGCAAGGTTGCTCGCGATACGGTCGCGCCTCCAACAAAAACGGGCCGCAGCCGCGCGCGGGGAGTGACAGCGCCCGTTCTTCCTACTTGGACATCGACCCCTTCCACGACGGTCTCAGCCTGTTCGGCGGCGAACTTATATGCAATCGCCCAGCGCGGCGCACGGGCCGTGCTTCCTAGCGACAATTGCTGTGCCGTATCGTCGACCTTCAGTACCAAGCCGTCTATTTCGTAAGGCAGACTCCCCCTCTTTTGCTGCCACTGCCGATAAAAATCGAGCACTTCTTCAATCCCACGAAGTTTTGCTCTATGGGGGTTCACTTTGAAACCCAGTTCGGCCAACGTGTCCAGCGTTTCCCAGTGTTTCGGCCGAATCGGTTTGCCGTCGGACAAAAGCATGTACACGAAATAATCCAATCGCCGGGAGGCCGTTATCTTGTGATCGAGAACCCGCAACGACCCCGCCGCGGCGCTTCGCGGATTCGTGAACGTCGGCTGTCCCAGGCGCAGGCGTTCGGAGTTGAGGCGCTCGAACGCCTTGGCGCCCATGATGACCTCTCCTCGAACTTCGAAGTCGCCCGGAAGCTCGGGGCTTCCGCCGTCCGCCCCGCTTCCCGCACCACTTTCCGCCCGGCTTCCCGGCTTGGTATCCAGATTCAGGGGCAGAGAACGGATCGTACGAGCGTTCTCGGTGATGTCTTCGCCAGTCATACCGTCCCCGCGCGTCAAGGCCCGGATCATCCGTTTGCCTGAAAAGTGCACCGCCATGGAGAGGCCGTCCAGTTTCAATTCGCCGACGTAATCGACCACTTCGAGTCCCGAGAGTTCGCGCACGCGCCGGTCGAAATCGCGAACCCCCTCAGTGTCAAAGACATTGTCGAGACTGGCCATCCTGGTGAGATGAGTCACCTTGGCAAAGCCTTCGCGAGGGGCGCCCCCGACGCGCTGCGTTGGGGAGTCCGCCGTGATGAGTTCGGGGTGCTGCTCCTCGAGCGCCGTTAGCCGGGCGAGCAGCTCATCGTATTCCGCATCGCTGATCTGCGGCTGATCGACCACGTAGTAAGAATGCTCGTGTTTACGGATCTCTTCTCGGAGAGCCCGTACTCTTTGCGATATATCGGACAGCTCGGACGTTGGGTCTGGCATGGACGTTCTATTATAGAAATTGGGCCCTGATCGATATCAGCACTGCGCGTTGATCTACAATCCCACCTCGGGCCGGCGGCAGATCCTCCGCGAGAAAAGAGTCGAGTGGGCGCGGGAAATCCTTCAACAGTGGATCCCGCGTGTGGAGAAGATGGCCACCGAGTCCAAGGGCGACGCAGTTCGTCTGACCCGGGAGGCCATTGCCCGCGGCTGCGACCTGATCGCTGCTTGCGGCGGCGACGGCACTCTCAATGAGGTTGTCGACGGTATCGGCGACTCTGGCGTCACGTTGTTTCCCTTGCCCGCAGGCACCGCGAACCTGCTGGCCGAGCAGGCGGGGATTCCCATGGAGCCGGATAAAGCGGCGGCGTTGTTTCCGGAAGCGGCTGCCTACGAAGTGCCCCTGGGAATCGTCCGCTGCGAGAATCCCGAGCCTTCCGAGCGCTTGTTTCTGCTGCTGTGCGGTGTGGGCGTTGACGCCAGCATCGTCTACAATCTCGACACCAAGCTCAAGGCCTATCTTGGACAGGGCGCCTACTGGTTGGGATCTCTCGATCATCTGCACCGCAAGCTCGAGCCGTTTCGTATTTGCGTCAACGGTGAATCCCATGAATGCACGTTCGCCCTGTTGAGCAAGAGTCGTGTCTATGGGGGGCATCTGGCCATCACTCCCAACGCCCATCCTTTCCGGAGTGAGTTTGAGGTCGCCATTTTTCACGGACTGTCGCCGCTGCGCTATGTGAGCTATCTGGCGCAACTCGCTGCCGGCAAACTCGATCAGCTGGCTGACGTCACGTTCCATCGAACCACACGGGCTGAGTTCTTCCCGCTGGACTCCGACCGGGTCTACGTTGAAGTCGACGGCGAATTAGCCGGACGGCTCCCCGCCACTGTCGAGATAGCGTCCCACGGAGTCAAAGTTCTCCTGCCGACGCGCTATGCCGATCAGTATGCGACTCCGCTTATCGAGGATGCTCTTTCCACGGCGGCTTCGTAGCCCGGCGTAAACCGGTGTCCGCTCCAGACGATGGATCCGCTGACCCACACCGCCACTGGCGTCCTTTTGGCACGAGCCGGGCTGGACCGTTTCACGCCGCGCGCCACTCTCATTTGCGTCGTAGCGGCGAATATTCCAGATATCGATATCGTCACCGCAAGCTCGTCGATCAACCATCTGAACTACCACCGGCACCTGACCCACGGATTGGTTGCCGTCCCGTTTATGGGGGCGCTGGCGGTGTTGCTTGCAGAGGCCCTGGCTCGTCTCTTCCGGCAAAGGAGCGAGCCGCTGCCGTGGCTGCGCGCCTGGGCTGTGGCGACGCTGGTGACGCTGTCGCACTCGCTGCTGGATCTGATGAATGCCTACGGTATCCGCCTGGCGCTTCCCTTTTCCGGCACATGGCAGAGCCTCGACATCCTTTTCGTGATCGAGCCAATCATCTGGCTCATCTTGTCGATTGCCATCGTCGTACCCATGCTGCTCGGTTTGCTGCACGGCGAGATCGGCGACCAACCGCCACGCCGGGACCGCTGCGCTTGGGCGGGACTGGCGCTGGTTCTCGTCTTCATAGGATTCAAGGGCGTGCTTCATGCGTGGGCTGTTGACACTCTCGACGCGCATCTCTACGACGGCGCGCCCGCTGTTCGAGTGGCGGCGTTTCCGATGCCGTTCAACCCTTTCACCTGGCTCGCTTATGTGGAAACCGAGCGCTCCCACTATTTCTCAACGCTCAACCTGAGCGAAGACTACGATCCCTCCCGCGCCAAGCGGTATTACAAACCCGAGCCCAGCCCGGTTTTGGAAGCCGCGTATTCCAGCAGCTTGGCCCGCGACTATCGAGACTTCGCCCACTATGCATTCACGAAAGTGGAAGTGACGCCGGGCGGTCACCTGGTCCATATGGCTGACTTTCGTTTTCCGAGTGGAGATGGTTTCGGCTTTCAGTGCCGTATCCAACTCGACGAATTGAACCGCGTCGTTCGGGAGCATTTCAGCTACGGCATTCAGAGCTCCGAACGCTAATGAGTGGGTCTTCTGGAATCTGCCCCTGCGCGTAGGTTTTGCCGCTTCGCGTAGGTTCTGCCGCCTAGGGCAGAAGTTGTTCCCCGGCGGGCGCGGCGCAAGGTTGCCTGTCGCTGCCGAGTGATAATGTCCTAAACGTGCCAAGTAGAAATGTCCTATTGACAAGGTCAGCCTGGAGGGGTGAGCAAGCAAGGACAACTACTACTGACACAACGAGAGCGCGACCGGCTGGTGGCGCTGCGCAAAGCAGACAAAAAACTCATCACGCAAAAGCAGGCCGCCCAGCAGACGGGCCTCAGCGAACGGCATCTGAGGCGGCTGCTGGCGAAGCTTCGCAGCGAAGGCGACCAGGCCGTGGTCCATGCCGCGCGGGGCCGCGCGTCCAACCGCAAGCTCAGCGCCAAGGCGGAAAAACAAGCCGTGGCAATCCTCTCCCAACCCGTCTACGCCGGCTTTGGCCCGACTCTGGCGGCGGAGTATCTCGAGCAGCGCCACGGCGTCCAAGTCGGCCGCGAAACGCTGCGCCGTTGGATGGCCGCCGCGGGCCTGTGGAAGCCCCGCCGCCGCAAGTCAGGACGCCCGCATCCGTGGCGGCCCCGCCGCAGTTGCCGCGGCGAGCTGGTGCAATGGGACACCTCCGAGCACGACTGGCTGGAGGGACGCGGGGAGAAGCTGTACCTGATCGGCATGATCGACGACGCCAGCAGCGAGTTGCTGGCGCGCTTCGTCCGGCACGACTCGGGCGAAGAGAATCGCCGTTTGCTGAAGACGTATCTGGAACAAAACGGCCGACCCGTAGCCTTCTACACCGACCGCGCCAGCCTGTTTGTCAACACGCCCAAAAACAGCGCCGGCGAGGATCCCAAGCTCTTGCCTCCCACGCAGATCGGGCGGGCGCTCCAGGAGCTGGACATCGAATCGATCACGGCCTATTCGCCGCAGGCCAAAGGCCGCGTCGAGCGCAGCTTTGGCACCGCCCAGGACCGCCTGGTGAAGGGTCTGCGGGTGGCCGGGGCCACGACGATCGAACAGGCCAACGCCTACCTGGAAAGCGAGTTTCTGCCCTGGTGGAACGCCACGTTGCGGGTGCAGCCGGCTCACCCCGACGAGGCGCATCGCGAGCTAGGTCCCGAGCACGATCTGGACTCGGCGCTGAGCCACGTCGAGACGCGGCGGGTCGCCAACGACTACACGATTCGCTTCCGGGGAAAGAGCTATCAAATCGACCGCAAGGCGATTGTGCCGGGTCTGCGAAACAGCCGAGTGCGGGTGGAGAGTGTGTCCAGTCAAGGCTGGCATGTTCAGTGGGAGACAGTCCCACCGGGGTAAAAGTCAGAGCCCCGTAGCTTGGGTTGCATCCGTGTGGAGGAAACGAAGCCGATGAAGCCAACTGACAAAGCCATCCTTGGGATGGTGAGCAAGTCACCGGGCCGTAACAAAAGTGAACCCATAGGTGGCCTCGAAAAGCTAAAACCCCGGAGGCCGAACCCTCTTTCCACGGGTGAAGGCAGCATGGCCTGGCGCAGACTGACTGCAGCGCCAGTTCACTCCGGCGGGGTGCTAGGGACAGCACGGTGACAAGGGCATGCTAAGCAACTGGAGAAGCCCTCCTCGTCCCGTCGAGAAATTGGCGGAGCAGGGAAGCCGTATAACTGGCGAAAACCAGGAAATCGGTGGAAGGCGAGAGGATGGCGGCTAGGTTCGTAGTAGTGAGGAAGCGGGGTAACGCCCGTGGAGCGAAGGAGCCTTGCTGCACATGAAGTCTTGGTCAACACAGTGAGGCAGGGGCGAAATGATAAAAGCGTCCGGTAGTCTGCAGGATCTGAGACGAAGACTATACGGCAAGGGGAAGGCTGAACGGACTTGGCGCTAACCCAAGGCCTCGGTCGGAAGCGGTGGAGTAGTCAATGGCGAGAGCAGACACCTGGATTCGGGTGACGGCTTCCGAGCTGTCGTCGAAAGCAACTCCGATCGGATAGGTCTCATAAACCTTGTCGTGAAGTGTGCAGGAGCGCGTAGTGAAGGAAATCTTCATGCTGCGTGCGAGGTGGCGGGAGCTGGAAACGGAGCCACGGACACGGTTAACCGGGCACGAAGGGGGAAACCCCGGATACAGCCAAGCCAGGTCCTGACGGGCCACCGCGCCAGTTCCCGACCCTACGGAATGTCGCTTTCGTGAGCCCGCCGGCAGCCTGTTCCAGTTGTGTGTCCGAAAGTTCGGCGGTATCTGGGGAGTCTACGGCTTCGTCGTTGTGTGCATCATCAGACATGTGGTTTCTCCTCTGTCAGTTAGTAAGTAAACGTCTGCTCGATTTCCTAGATGGGTTTGTCAAGGTCCGCGGGACGGCCGGCCCCGAGGACCTTGTTGTCGTGACCGGATCGATCGCCTTAGTCGGAGAGGCCAGAGTGCTCTTGCTCCGCGCGGCGCGCCAAAAAACAATAGCGATTGCGAAATGCCTTCCACAGGCTCACGCCAGCGGCGCCAAGTGGCTCGGCGACTACGATGCTCATCTCACCAGGCCGAAAGCGCGGCGCGGGCAGACGATCCTAGAGCGCTACCACTCGATGTCCGGGATCTTTGTCGGATCCTTGGACTCGTCAACCTCGGGCAAACCTTCCATGCTTTCTAGCTTGCCGCCCCCGCCACCTGGGAGGGTCGCCTCCGCTAGCCCACCGGCAGCCTGCTCCAACTGCTCATCCGAGAGCTCGCCGTCTCCCATCGCGCTATTCTTGCTCAGTTCATCAGACATGTTGGTTTCTCCTCTTTCCGTTCATTAGGCCGGGCCTGCCGAGCTGTACATGTCGGCCTGCCCGGGTCGTCGGCCATGAACATAGCATGTGCAATGCCAAATAAGACCTTACACGAGAAAACCTTTCGAATCAACAACTGAGTTGTTTGTGGCCACACTCGTCGCTGTTGCCATGGATGTAAACTCTCCCGACAAAGTCAACATGATGGACACGATTGTTGGGCGGAGTTAGCCTCCAACGTGTTGATTCGCGATCCCGCTCACTGACAAGCGGCCGGACCATGTTGCTGCTCAAGCTGACTACCAGGAAGAGGCTGATGGGTTCGAGCCCAACTGAGTGAAACAACCGCTTGCTTACGCGCGCGGCTCCGGGACGGAGCGCTGCCCTGGCAAGCCGCAGCCTGCAGCTATTGCGGGCTAATCGCTCCCCCCAAAAAAGCCGATCAGTCCATCGAGGTCTCATCACGCCTCGATGGCTACTCAATCACCCAGTACGGTCCTGGTCGTCGATGACGACGAGGGCATCCGCGACTACCTCGCCGAGGTCCTGCGGTTCGAGGGCTAAGAGTGCCGCTGCTTTAGCGAGAGTCTCTCGGCGCTGGCCTATCTCGCGGAACGGAACCGGCGGGCCGATCTGGTGCTGGCTGACATCCGCATGCCGGGCATGAACGGCATTGGCCTACTCAGGGAAGTAAAATCGCGCCAACCTGACCTGCCCGTCATCCTGGTCTCGGGACTCTACGAACTTGCCCTGGCCCTTGATGCCCTCGAAGCCGGCGCGGACGACTACCTCAAGAAGCCGGTCAAGCCGAGCGACGTGGTCACACTTGTCGGCAAATATCTGCAAAAAGACGCGCGGCGCCATGAGGAAGAATTCCGGGAGGCTCTTCGCCTGTTTCTCGACTCGCGGATAGGGAACCGCGAGTCGACCGAATCCCTCGCCGAAGTCTTTCGCATGCTGGGGTTCCGGCGCTACGAAACGTTTCAGCATTCCAAGCGCGTCGCGGCCTACTCTCAGCTATTCGGCGGACACTGCGGGCTGACCGCCACGGAGTTGGATCACCTCGAGCTGGGGGCATTGCTGCACGACATCGGCAAGATCGGAATCCCCCGCAACGTGCTGCTCAAGCCAGAGTCTCTGAACGAGGAAGAGTGGCGCGTGATGAAGGCTCATCCACAGATCGGATACGGCCTGCTCTCCGAATTCCCGGCCTTTCAAGAGGAGGCCCGCATCGTGTTGTCCCATCATGAGCGCTTCGATGGCAAGGGCTATCCCCGAGGCAAGTCTGGGAAGGAAATTCCGGTGGGGGCACGCATCTTCAGCATAGTGGACACGCTGGACGCCATCACGTCGGACCGCCCTTACCGCGCGGCACAGTCATTCTCGAAAGCCCAACAGGAAATCGAGAAGATGAGCGGCAGTCAATTTGATCCGCTGCTGGTGGATGTCTTCGCGCGAATCCCGATAGGGGAACTGCGGGAAATCCAGCTACGTTATCCGGACGAAGTTTCCTAGTTATTCCGAGACCATCAAGCCGCTCGCGGGCTGCGATCCGGCCCCCTTTGCTATCATTACCTTGGATACGGTCGCCTCGGTCGGCCTAGAGAGTTGCCATGAAAGCCGGACGTTACCATCGAACAGCGTTTGCCGCGGTCGTTTGTGTATTGCTCTGCCTGGCCGGTTCCACCTCGGGCGCGGACACTCCCAGCGGCAAGCTCAGCCCCGTCAAGCTCAACCAAAAAGATCAGCTCGAGTATGTCTGGATGCCTCCTGGAACGTTCCGGATGGGCTGTACTCCTCATGATGCCGACTGCGACGCCATCGAGGAACCCAGTCACCGGGTCAGGATCACGCAAGGATACTGGATGGGCCGTCACGAGGTGACGATCCGAGCGTTCAAGAAGTTCGCGAAAGCGACCCGGCGCCAGATGCCTCCTCCACCGAACGTCACCCCGTTTGCCGAACTCTCAGGGAAAGGTAAAATCAAACTCGGCGCCAGGAACATCGCCCATGTTTTTGATTCCGGGCCCGGAAAGAAGGAAGATCGTCCCATCGTTGCGGCGACGTTCGAGGAGGCGGAGGCCTACTGCAAATTTGCCGGCGGCCGGCTACCCACCGAGGCGGAGTGGGAGTACGCGGCTCGCGGCGGCAAGGGGGACCGCCGCTACCCTTGGGGTGACGAGATCAGCCACGACGACGCCAACTACGGAAACGCGGCGGGACGAGACCGGTGGCGTTACACGGGGCCGGTGAAAAGTTTCGATGCCCACGGATTTGGCCTTTTCGATATGGCCGGCAACGTCTGGGAATGGTGCTCGGATTGGGTTGACGGCAACTACTATCTGAACACGCCCGAGGACGACCCCCAAGGTCCAACCAACGGAGTAGGCAAGTCGATTCGCGGTGGCTCTTGGGGATTCGGACCACGCTACCTGCGCGTGTCGACTCGGGCGATGGCTGATCCAGCTAGCCGCGGAGATGGAGTCGGCTTCCGCTGTGTGATTCCCGAGATGGAATGATGATCGTTTAGTTCAATCACCAGGTCTAAACCCACCGCCTTTCAGGCGGTCAGCTTCAAGCAGTTCTGGATGAGAATGGGGGGATGGAAGAATATCGGCGAGGAGCGCATTCGGTCTACGACATCAAATATCACCTCAGATGGATCACGAAGTACCGCTACAAGGTGTTACGGGGCAGGGTGGCAGAGCGGGTGCGGGATCTGATCCGGCAGAGCTGTGAAGCGAGGGGAGTGGCGGTGATCCGGGGTGCGGTGTCGCCGGATCATGTGCACATGTTGGTGACGGCTCCGCCGCAACTAGCGCCGTCGAAGCTGGTGCAGTACCTGAAGGGGCGGTCGTCGCGGCGATTACAGGACGAGTTTGGAGAGTTGCGGAAACGGTATTGGGGCCAACATCTGTGGGCACGCGGCTACTTTTGTGCGACGGTGGGCGCGGTAGATGAAGAAACGATCAAGAGATACATTGAGAGCCAGAAATGGGATGAGGACGGGGAAGGATTCAAGATTACAGCGCCCACCAAGCCTTGAGCCGGCTGTGAGCCGGACAGCTTCAGGCGGCTTGAGCCGCAACCCCGACTTTCAGTCGAAACGTAACCCACCGCCTTTCAGGCGGTGGATGTTTAGTTTCAATCGCCAGTTCTAAGCTCGACTGCCTTTCAGGCGGTCGGCTTCGAGCGAGTGTTCGGAACAGAGCCGCACCCGCAAGGGTGCGGTCCAGTCTGGCAGTGACCCCATGCCGATGGCGGCCCCGATGCCCTGACTACCCTGGACGAACCCCGGACGGGACGTAGGAGCAAAGCGGCCCGTTCGTCTCCGCACAGAGCGATGTGCGGCGGGCGTTCCACTATGCTCGAAACAAGACCACCGCCATGCAAGAAAACCTGTCCGCGGAACTGCTAAGTAAACAGATTGAGACTAGGCCGCAGCCTCCACAGGTTGAAAGTTTGGTTGCGCGCACCGGAGGCGCCGGACCTCCCTATCGCTCAAGCCCTGGATCCGAACTGGCGCGAGTAGACTTCAGTAAACTTCGCTCCTAGCAGGAATGCCCAGAACGAGTAGAACACCCACAAGAGAACGAAAACCAGGGATCCGGCGGCTCCGTAGACGAACCCCACACTGCTGCGCCCTAAGTACTCCCCAATCAGATAGTTTCCGCCTGAGGAGAGCAGGGAAGTGACCGCGGCGCCGCCCCAGACGTCTCCCCAAGCGATTTCCGTCTGCGGCAGAAACTTAAACATCGCCGCAAAAACCAGAGTCATCAGGCTGAACGTCGCCCCCAGCGTCAGGGCGCGAAGCGCCAGTGGCGGCACCTGCAGCCATTGACCGGCAAGTTCGCCCAACCCGCTCAGCAACGCGTTCGCCGCGACGGTAATTCCAAGCAGAACGCCGATCAGGATCACCATCAGAAACGCGATGATGCGTGTGTAGAGAAACCCGCGGATGACCTGGCCGGTCTTCGGGGCGACGCCCCAAATGTCATTGAGGGCGTGGCGAAGTTCGGAGAACAGCACAGTGGCCCCAAACAAGACCGTTGCCAGGCCGATCAGTGTTCCCGCGGTTCCCGAGAATTCACGGTTAGCCCTCCCCGAGATGGAAATGACGAAATCAGCCCCATTTTCGCCGAGCACGTTTTCAATTGCAGCAAAGGCTTCGTCCCGGGCCGCCGCTTCGCCGATTGTCCAAGAAGCCACCGAAATCACGATGATCAGGCCCGGCGCTATCGAAAAGAGGGCGTAGAAAGCTAATGCGGCGGCAATACGGGACTCTCTGTGAATCCGCCAGCCGACGATGGCCTCTTTGATAAGGCCCCAAACCAGACCGGCGTATTGGGTCAGCTCGGGCAGGTGCCGAGGCTCCTTGGGCCGGCCGCCGGCAGGATGGTCCTCGGTGATCGAGTCGTGCGGCATGCGTCGGGTTCTGATGGGTTCTCGGTCTACGTCTTTGTACGCCCGTGCTCCCCGGCCGCGGGCGCTCTTCATTGTACGCAGTGCCCTCGTACTCGGTGTCCGGTGCTCGGTAGTGGAGCCTAACCTGGTCCAGATTTGCAGCGAACACCTAGAATGGGATCATGCAGCGCGACCCCAGCCTGATTCCTCTTTCGCACCAGCACCAGCACGGATTAGCGCTGGCGGTCTTGATCGATCGTGGCCTGAAAGGCGATCCCTCGCCAGACAAGGCAGCGGAGCTTTGCGGCATGGTGGCCGATATGTTCGAGTTGGAGTTGGTCCACCACTTCAAGGTGGAGGAGGAAGTGCTGTTCCCAGCTGTTCGAGAAAAGCTGGCATCCGATGGGATCATCGATCAGCTCGTCGCGCAGCATCGCGAAATGGAATCACTGGCCGGCCGTATTGCCGCCGCCCTCGAAGGAGAGCGTATTGAGCTGCTGACCGCGTTCGGCGAACTGCTCAGCCGTCACATTCGGATCGAGGAACGACAGCTCTTCCAGGAAGTACAAGAAAAGGTTGTGCCCGGAGATCTGAGCGAGCTAGGAGCGGAGATTGACGGCCGGTTAATAAAGGTCTGCCCGTCGAGCGGCAGGTTGCCCTGGGACAAAGGGATCGAATAGACGGGAGCGCCGCCATTCCCAGTGGCTCGCCACCTCTCAGAAGTGTCACCTGAATTATGCACTGCCGGTGCACCTGGTGAGGGCTGAGCCGCCAGGAACCATTTGGGGACCCCCGAAAACATGGGGTAAAAAGGTAGGCTGGCAAAGATTTCAGCTTCGCCAGTCAACCCCAAGGAGGTCACCCAAATGGTTACCAAACGAAAACAGCATAGCTCCCGAAGGCCCGTCAAACAAGGCCCCGGCGCGAGGGCCCCGCGGCCCAATAAAATCGGGGCTGCCACGCCCTATCACTTCCGTGGCAAGAATCTGACTCCCTACGGCGGCTTGCTGCCCGTCGCCACCCTGCTCGAAAAACTCGGCTTCCAAGCGCTGCTGGAAGAAACCCTCACGACCAAACGGATCACCCGAGCCATGAGCCCCTACCAGTTCGTGCTGGCCCTCGTGCTCGGCCTCTATGTCGGCTTTGCGCGGCTCAACCAACTCCGCTTCATCGCTCGCGACCCCATCCTGACCGGCATCTTGCAAGTGACGCGTCTGCCGCCGCAGTCCACGCTGTGGCGCTTTTTGGCCTCGCTGCACCTCAACGTGGCGAAGCAGATCCTTTCCATTCAGCGCCAGCTGCGGGAACGAGTCTGGGCCGCGGCCCACGTGAAGTTGGAGACGGTGACGCTGGACACCGACACCACCGTGCATACCCTCTACGGCCGCCAGATGGGCGGGCGCAAGAGCTACAACCCCAAGAACAAGGGCAAGCGCAGCTACCAGCCGATACTGACCTTCCTGGCCGAGACGCGCGAATACCTGATGGGCGGGTTGCGCAACGGCGACCGGCCCACGGGCCGACAGATCGCCGCCCACCTCGAGAGCGCTTTCCGGACTTTGCCGGGCGGCGTGAAGAAAATCCTGGCGCGGGCCGATTCCGGCTTTTATTGCTGGGAGGCGGTGGAGGCCTATGAAAAGGCGGCTTGTCAGTTCGTCATCGTGGCGCGCAAAACGCGGCGCCTGGTCGAGCGCTTGCAGCAAGCAGAATGGAAACCCTCCCCCCGCTCCGACGCGGACGCGGAATGCGAATTCCTCTACCAACCGCAAGGCTGGGCGCGGGCCTGCCGTTTCCTGGCGCTGCGTTACGAAAACGAGCCCAAGGCCGGCGCGGCCGAGCAATACCAGTTGTTCGCCACCAGCGCTTACACCTACCGCGTGTTTGTCACCAATCTGGCCGAGCCGATCGCGGCGGTGGTGTGGTTTTACAATCAGCGCGCCGGAGCCGAGAACCTGATCAAGGAGGCCAACAACGACGCCGGGCTGGCGGCCCATCCCTCGCGCCGCTTTGACATGAACCGCAATCACTTTCAGTTGGCCATGCTGGCCTACAATCTCAACTGCTGGCTGCTGCTGTTCAACCGCGAAGCCCAGGCCAGCGTGGAGACGCTGCGGCACACCACCCTGGCGACGGCGCGGCTGCGTTTTCTGTTCGTGGCGGCCAAGATCTGGCGGCACGCCGGCAGAACGGGTGTCAGCTACAGCGATCATTATCAGGAAAAGGGCCTGTTTGAACGGCTGATGCGACGGCTGCGGGCGATGGGGCCGCCGGGATCGAGCTTGGCACCGGTGGTGGAGGGTGCGCTGAGCTGAGGGGCACTCCATGCATAAAATTTCATGCACTCGCCGCAACGTACTGGGAACACGCCGCTTGCCAGCCCGCTTTTGCCCTGCCGGGATCAGGAGGCGGCTCAAACGGGGAGGGAAACAGCAGAAAAGACGACTTGCGAAATCACTGAGTTGACACGAGTGCCGCTATCGCCACAACTCCATCGACGATGGCTACGCCGAATCTGTGCATAATTCAGGTAGTATCGAGCAACTCTTCATCGGTTCGGCCCGGCCACGCATTCGAAATTCTCGGCAGCAGCTCAGTCAGAAGGTAGTTCCGATTGTGTAAGAAATCTCCCAGAATACGATCTGATCGCTAGCTTGACCCTCATTCAAGTGTTGGGATGTATTCCTGTAATCAAATGGCAAGTTCGCTAACACCTTAACACTAGGCTCAACATCCGGTACGCAATAAAAACGACACTCATAGTCAAGGCGGTTTCTCTTGACAACGTTCCAGAGAGCCATGTCGACGCTATGCATTCCAGGATTGAACACCGGAGGACTCGCACAGATGATGCTCAGTTGTCTCATCTTCTTATACAGGCAGCGAGTTTGAGGGAATCAGGTACGTAGCTGACGATCTATTGCCCCCGTCGCTTCTCCTTGTCGAGGCGGCCGTTTCGGTAATTCCAAGAAAGTGATTCGGTAATACAGACAGGTGGCTGAGCAAATCGTTACACCTGAATTATGCACTGCCGGTGCACCTGGTGAGGGCTGAGCCGCCAGGAACCATTTGGGGACCCCCGAAAACATGGGGTAAAAAGGTAGGCTGGCAAAGATTTCAGCTTCGCCAGTCAACCCCAAGGAGGTCACCCAAATGGTTACCAAACGAAAACAGCATAGCTCCCGAAGGCCCGTCAAACAAGGCCCCGGCGCGAGGGCCCCGCGGCCCAATAAAATCGGGGCTGCCACGCCCTATCACTTCCGTGGCAAGAATCTGACTCCCTACGGCGGCTTGCTGCCCGTCGCCACCCTGCTCGAAAAACTCGGCTTCCAAGCGCTGCTGGAAGAAACCCTCACGACCAAACGGATCACCCGAGCCATGAGCCCCTACCAGTTCGTGCTGGCCCTCGTGCTCGGCCTCTATGTCGGCTTTGCGCGGCTCAACCAACTCCGCTTCATCGCTCGCGACCCCATCCTGACCGGCATCTTGCAAGTGACGCGTCTGCCGCCGCAGTCCACGCTGTGGCGCTTTCTGGCCTCGCTGCACCTCAACGTGGCGAAGCAGATCCTTTCCATTCAGCGCCAGCTGCGGGAACGAGTCTGGGCCGCGGCCCACGTGAAGTTGGAGACGGTGACGCTGGACACCGACACCACCGTGCATACCCTCTACGGCCGCCAGATGGGCGGGCGCAAGAGCTACAACCCCAAGAACAAGGGCAAGCGCAGCTACCAGCCGATACTGACCTTCCTGGCCGAGACGCGCGAATACCTGATGGGCGGGTTGCGCAACGGCGACCGGCCCACGGGCCGACAGATCGCCGCCCACCTCGAGAGCGCTTTCCGGACTTTGCCGGGCGGCGTGAAGAAAATCCTGGCGCGGGCCGATTCCGGCTTTTATTGCTGGGAGGCGGTGGAGGCCTATGAAAAGGCGGCTTGTCAGTTCGTCATCGTGGCGCGCAAAACGCGGCGCCTGGTCGAGCGCTTGCAGCAAGCAGAATGGAAACCCTCCCCCCGCTCCGACGCGGACGCGGAATGCGAATTCCTCTACCAACCGCAAGGCTGGGCGCGGGCCTGCCGTTTCCTGGCGCTGCGTTACGAAAACGAGCCCAAGGCCGGCGCGGCCGAGCAATACCAGTTGTTCGCCACCAGCGCTTACACCTACCGCGTGTTTGTCACCAATCTGGCCGAGCCGATCGCGGCGGTGGTGTGGTTTTACAATCAGCGCGCCGGAGCCGAGAACCTGATCAAGGAGGCCAACAACGACGCCGGGCTGGCGGCCCATCCCTCGCGCCGCTTTGACATGAACCGCAATCACTTTCAGTTGGCCATGCTGGCCTACAATCGCAACTGCTGGCTGCTGCTGTTCAACCGCGAAGCCCAGGCCAGCGTGGAGACGCTGCGGCACACCACCCTGGCGACGGCGCGGCTGCGTTTTCTGTTCGTGGCGGCCAAGATCTGGCGGCACGCCGGCAGAACGGGTGTCAGCTACAGCGATCATTATCAGGAAAAGGGTCTGTTTGAACGGCTGATGCGACGGCTGCGGGCGATGGGGCCGCCGGGATCGAGCTTGGCGCCGGTGGTGGAGGGTGCGCTGAGCTGAGGGGCACTCCATGCATAAAATTTCATGCACTCGCCGCAACGTACTGGGAACACGCCGCTTGCCAGCCCGCTTTTGCCCTGCCGGGATCAGGAGGCGGCTCAAACGGGGAGGGAAACAGCAGAAAAGACGACTTGCGAAATCACTGAGTTGACACGAGTGCCGCTATCGCCACAACTCCATCGACGATGGCTACGCCGAATCTGTGCATAATTCAGGTTACATCATTCCGATCCGCGTCAACAGGTCGCCAAGCACCCGATCCGCCGCAAAGTACTCCCGTGCAATCTCTAGTGCCGCTCTCGAGTGCCCTTCGTAGTCTGAAATGATGGCCTGGACAGCCCTGGCCGCATCCTCCTTGTTCGAGAATATCAAGAGACCCTGTCCGGTCGGGATAATGTTTCCGAATGCCGTGTCCTGCGTAACAACCGGCCTCCCAGCAGCCAAATAACAGGCACTCCGATCGCTGAACCAACCGCTTCTCAATGCAACGTTCTGTTCCTTGGCGACCGTGAACTCCGCGGCCGAGGAACAGATATACTGCCGATAGCGGTCCGGGTCAGATAATGTCTGCGCTAAGACAATCTTCCAGCCGTGATCCCGCACCCGTTGCTGTTGGTCGCCGTCAATTCCCACGAGCGCCAGTTCCATGTCCCAGGGAACTACAGCCGGGATGTCCAGCACCTGTCCAAATTCGTAGTCTTTGCGCCAGTGGTAGGCTCGGTTATTCCAAACGAAACCCTGGGTCCGATTCTTCCAGTGCCCTACAGTCGTGAATTTCTTGACGACATCCAAACCGTCGACAGGCCGCCACCAGTCAAGGCAAACAGGAGGGCGAGTTGGAATCCAGTTAGATGGGTATCCGGTTGACTCAGGTAGCCCCAAGATGTAGTATGCCGGCAGATGGAAGATTACCCTCAGAACCTGCCAGAATTCGAGTCCCGTTTTAGCAGTGAGGAGGCCTGCCGGGAGTATCTGTTCCGGCTGCGCTGGCCGGACGGTTTCCGCTGTCCGGGTTGCGGTTGTGGAAAGTCGTGGCCTTTGCGAAAAGTGCTGCTGCAGTGCGCTGCGTGTGGGTGCCAAACCTCGGTGACCGCCGGGACCATCTTTCAGGACACGCGCAGCCCTTTGCCGTTGTGGTTTCGTGCGATGTGGTGGGTCACCACCCAAAAAACTGGAGCCAGCGCTTTGGGACTGCAAAGAGTGTTGGGGCTCAACAGGTACGAAACGGCTTGGACCTGGCTGCACAAAATACGGCGCGCGATGGTGCGGCCGGGACGGGATTTGCTCGCCGGGACAGTGGAAGTCGATGAAAGCTACTGGGGCGGGCTCGAAGAGGACCTGCGGGGCCGAAACCTGAAAAACAAAGCATTGATCGCAGTGGCCGCTCAAGAGGATGGGCGGGGTATCGGCCGGATTCGCATGAAGAGAATCGAGGATGCCTCGGGCGAGAGCCTGTTGCCTTTCGTGGAGGAGTGCATCGAGCCGGGCAGCGTGGTGCATACCGACGGCTGGCCCGGTTACTCCGGGTTGAAAAAGGAAGGCTACGTCCATCAGGTCACAGTTGTCAGCAGGCAGGAGCAGTCCAAGTCGGAATTGATGCCCCGCGTCCACCGCGTGATGTCACTGCTCAAGCGCTGGCTACTGGGCACCCATCAGGGCACCGTGAGCCACAAACATCTGGACTACTACCTGGACGAGTTCACCTTCCGTTTCAACCGCCGCAAATCCAAAAGCCGCGGCAAACTCTTCTATCGGCTCGTCCAGCAGGCGGTAGCCGTGAATCCCGCGACTTACAAGATGATTGTTCACCCGGTTACAGAACCCAAGAAAATCCCCAAACCACAAGATATTGGGGCTACCTGAGTCAACCGGATACCCATCTCCAGTTATATCGAACAATCGGAACTTTACAGTCAGCATTACCGAAGTTTTCTCCATAGCTCAAGTGATAAGTATATCGGTCCAAATAGTCGACTAGGTGCTTGTTACCTGAATTATGCACTGCCGGTGCACCTGGTGAGGGCTGAGCCGCCAGGAACCATTTGGGGACCCCCGAAAACATGGGGTAAAAAGGTAGGCTGGCAAAGATTTCAGCTTCGCCAGTCAACCCCAAGGAGGTCACCCAAATGGTTACCAAACGAAAACAGCATAGCTCCCGAAGGCCCGTCAAACAAGGCCCCGGCGCGAGGGCCCCGCGGCCCAATAAAATCGGGGCTGCCACGCCCTATCACTTCCGTGGCAAGAATCTGACTCCCTACGGCGGCTTGCTGCCCGTCGCCACCCTGCTCGAAAAACTCGGCTTCCAAGCGCTGCTGGAAGAAACCCTCACGACCAAACGGATCACCCGAGCCATGAGCCCCTACCAGTTCGTGCTGGCCCTCGTGCTCGGCCTCTATGTCGGCTTTGCGCGGCTCAACCAACTCCGCTTCATCGCTCGCGACCCCATCCTGACCGGCATCTTGCAAGTGACGCGTCTGCCGCCGCAGTCCACGCTGTGGCGCTTTCTGGCCTCGCTGCACCTCAACGTGGCGAAGCAGATCCTTTCCATTCAGCGCCAGCTGCGGGAACGAGTCTGGGCCGCGGCCCACGTGAAGTTGGAGACGGTGACGCTGGACACCGACACCACCGTGCATACCCTCTACGGCCGCCAGATGGGCGGGCGCAAGAGCTACAACCCCAAGAACAAGGGCAAGCGCAGCTACCAGCCGATACTGACCTTCCTGGCCGAGACGCGCGAATACCTGATGGGCGGGTTGCGCAACGGCGACCGGCCCACGGGCCGACAGATCGCCGCCCACCTCGAGAGCGCTTTCCGGACTTTGCCGGGCGGCGTGAAGAAAATCCTGGCGCGGGCCGATTCCGGCTTTTATTGCTGGGAGGCGGTGGAGGCCTATGAAAAGGCGGCTTGTCAGTTCGTCATCGTGGCGCGCAAAACGCGGCGCCTGGTCGAGCGCTTGCAGCAAGCAGAAAGGAAACCCTCCCCCCGCTCCGACGCGGACGCGGAATGCGAATTCCTCTACCAACCGCAAGGCTGGGCGCGGGCCTGCCGTTTCCTGGCGCTGCGTTACGAAAACGAGCCCAAGGCCGGCGCGGCCGAGCAATACCAGTTGTTCGCCACCAGCGCTTACACCTACCGCGTGTTTGTCACCTGAATTATGCACAGATTCACTTTGCGAGTGTGGCTGCGTTCGTAGCGGGTTGGCGGTCGTCGTGAGGTGGTAGCTCGGCAACTGGTCTTTTGGCTTCTCCGTGTCCGGTTTCCCTTCCCGCCCAGAATCCGCGTCGTCAAAACCTCGCTCGGAAGTGACGTGTTTCCAGTGCGTTACGGCTAGTGCATAAAATTTTATGCATAGCGCATAGCCAGGCTCTCAGATCAGCGCCCTCCCGACCACCGGCAGCAAGCCGCCGTAGGGAGTCGGCTTCCTGCCGCGGAAGTGGTAAGGCGTCGAAGCCCCGATTTTATTGGGCCGCGAGGCCGTCACGGCTGGGCCTTGTTGGACGGGCCTTTGGGAGCTATGCTGTTTTCGTCTGGTAACCATGTGGGTGACTTCCTTGGGGTTGGCTGGCGAAGCTGGAATCTTTGCCCGCCGACCTTTTTACCCCATGTTTTAGGGGGTCCCCAATGGTCCCTTGCGGCTCAGCCCTCCTCAGGTCCACGCCGCAGTGCATAATTCAGGTGTCACCAATCTGGCCGAGCCGATCGCGGCGGTGGTGTGGTTTTACAATCAGCGCGCCGGAGCCGAGAACCTGATCAAGGAGGCCAACAACGACGCCGGGCTGGCGGCCCATCCCTCGCGCCGCTTTGACATGAACCGCAATCACTTTCAGTTGGCCATGCTGGCCTACAATCTCAACTGCTGGCTGCTGCTGTTCAACCGCGAAGCCCAGGCCAGCGTGGAGACGCTGCGGCAGACCACCCTGGCGACGGCGCGGCTGCGTTTTCTGTTCGTGGCGGCCAAGATCTGGCGGCACGCCGGCAGAACGGGTGTCAGCTACAGCGATCATTATCAGGAAGATGGGTATCCGGTTGACTCAGGTAGCCCCAAGATGTAGTATGCCGGCAGATGGAAGATTACCCTCAGAACCTGCCAGAGTTCGAGGCCCGTTTTAGCAGTGAGGAGGCCTGCCGGGAGTATCTGTTCCGGCGGCGCTGGCCGGACGGTTTCCGCTGTCCGGGTTGCGGTTGTGGAAAGTCGTGGCCTTTGCGAAAAGTGCTGCTGCAGTGCGCTGCGTGTGGGCGCCAAACCTCGGTGACCGCCGGGACCATCTTTCAGGACACGCGCAGCCCTTTGCCGTTGTGGTTTCGTGCGATGTGGTGGGTCACCACCCAAAAAACCGGAGCCAGCGCTTTGGGACTGCAAAGAGTGTTGGGGCGCAACAGGTACGAAACGGCTTGGACCTGGCTGCACAAAATGCGGCGCGCGATGGTGCGGCCGGGACGGGATTTGCTCGCCGGGACGGTGGAAGTCGATGAAAGCTACTGGGGGGGGCTCGAAGAGGGCCTGCGGGGCCGAAACCTGAAAAACAAAGCATTGATCGCAGTAGCCGCTCAAGAGGATGGGCGGGGTATCGGCCGGATTCGCATGAAGAGAATCGAGGATGCCTCGGGCGAGAGCCTGTTGCCTTTCGTGGAGGAGTGCATCGAGCCGGGCAGCGTGGTGCATACCGACGGCTGGCCCGGTTACTCCGGGTTGAAAAAGGAAGGCTACGTCCATCAGGTCACAGTTGTCAGCAGGCAGGAGCAGTCCGCGTCGGAATTGATGCCCCGCGTCCACCGCGTGATGTCACTGCTCAAGCGCTGGCTGCTGGGCACCCATCAGGGCGCCGTGAGCCACAAACATCTGGACTACTACCTGGACGAGTTCACCTTCCGTTTCAACCGCCGCAAATCCAAAAGCCGCGGCAAACTCTTCTATCGGCTCGTCCAGCAGGCGGTAGCCGTGGATCCGGCGACTTACAAGATGATTGTTCACCCGGTTACAGAACCCAAGAAAATCCCCAAACCACAAGATATTGGGGCTACCTGAGTCAACCGGATACCCATCATCAGGAAAAGGGCCTGTTTGAACGGCTGATGCGACGGCTGCGGGCGATGGGGCCGCCGGGATCGAGCTTGGCGCCGGTGGTGGAGGGTGCGCTGAGCTGAGGGGCACTCCATGCATAAAATTTCATGCACTTGCCGCAACGTACTGGGAACACGCCGCTTGCCAGCCCGCTTTTGCCCTGCCGGGATCAGGAGGCGGCTCAAACGGGGAGGGAAACAGCAGAAAAGACGACTTGCGAAATCACTGAGTTGACACGAGTGCCGCTATCGCCACAACTCCATCGACGATGGCTACGCCGAATCTGTGCATATCTGGTTATCCACTTTACTCTAGTTGGTGGGCTGGGGCTTGGTGATAATGTCTCGATAGGTCAAGGCCTTACGGAGAACCAACTGTTCGACGAGTCGGTGGAAGATCTTGCCTACGTGGCGGGACTTTCGACGGTTGAAGCGAAAGGTGAATTCATCGAGGTAGCCTTGCAGATGCACTTTACTCACCTTCCCTTGGTGCGTCGCTACCAACCAGCGCTTGAGCAGTGAGGCAACCAGGTGGACATGCGCGAATTCCTCGGCGGCTATCTGCGAGTCTCCCGCTGTGTGGGTGACCCGATAGCGATAGCCGGCTTTCTTCAAGCCCCGGTAACCCCTCCAGCCGTCGCTATGGACCAGACTGCCTGACGCCACACAGTCGGTCACAAAACCCACCAGACTCGGTCCCGATGCGTCGGGGACATGACGCAGACGAATTCGCCCCATTTTGCGGCCCTGCAGTTCCACCGCAACCACAACCAAGGCTTTGCCCACCAGCTCTCGCCCGCGAACGTGCTTCTCCTTGCCGCCCAAGTAAGTCTCGTCGACTTCGACACTTCCGTCCAGCCGTTCCCGACCCAGCCGAACCATCCGCCTGCCGCAACTTCTGCAACATCAGCCAGGCGGTCTGATAGCTGCCCAGACCGAGTTCACGCTGCAAACCCTTGGCGCTCAGCCCTGTTTTCTGAGTGCAGGCCAGCCACATGGCCAGAAACCAACTCCGCAGCGGCACCCGCGAGTTGTGCAGGATGGTTCCCGCCGTGGGAGAGGTCTGGCGTCGGCACCCGCTACAGAACATCGTGCCTCGTCGGGTCGTCCAACCCTTCGTGGCCGAGCAGTTCGGACAAACGAACCCCGCTGGCCAGCGGACACCGAGCAGATACTCGCAGCAAGCTTGCTCGCTGGCAAACCGTTCAGTGAACTCCACCAGATGTTTTGGAAAATCGTCGCTCAACAGACTCGGTCTTCGCCGCCAACAGCGCGAGTCCAAGGATAGCTTGATTCATCACTAGAGTAAAGTGGATAACCAGACTGTGCATAATTCAGGTGTCACACTCATTCCTGCTTGCCGCATTGACACGCGGTTACGCACTTGTCCGAGCCAGGTGATGAGAACAGCAGGCCAAGAATGCAGCGGCAAAGCAGCATCCTGTGCCTTTGACATCAACGTTTGCTGGGCCTAAACTGGCGAGTAGTACCCGGCACCGGCATATAAGAGGTTAACGAATGCACTTCTCCCTTTACATGGGCTCCGAGAGATGGGAATCGCGCACGGGGTTCAGTCTGGCGATCCTGTGTTTTCTCTCGGTCTTCGTCGCTCCCCTGACGTCCCAGGCCGCTGATGTTCTGTTTTCAAAGGACGTCCGCCCAATTCTTGAACAGAAGTGCCTGGCCTGCCACGGTGCAGTCACTCCGATGTCGAACCTCGACCTTCGCACGCGCGAAAGCATGCTCAAGGGCGGTACTCGCGGTGCGGCTGTTGTTCCTGGGGACGCTTCAGAGAGCCGTGTTTACCTCCAGATCTCGGGCATGGAAGGGCCCGTCATGCCGATGGGCGGAGCGCTCAGCGACGACGAGATTCTAACCCTCAAAGACTGGATCAACCAGGGCGCCAAATGGGATGTCGACAAGATCGAAGCCGGCACTGAGTCGGCCAAAGTCGCCGACGCGAAACCGCAAGAAAAGGCTGAAAAATTACTGCCGAGGACCGCAACTGGTGGGCATTCCAGCAGCCGCTGCGGCATGCCCAGCCCAAGGTCGACGAAGCGCGTTGGAATAGCAATCCGGTTGACGCCTTCATCAAGACGAAACTCGACGGGGAAGGGCTGGTCCCCGCCCCCCGCGCCGACAAGCGTACATTGGTCCGCAGAGCCTACCTCGACGTGCTGGGTTTGCTGCCGTCTCCGAGCGATGTCAAGGCGTTCGTCAACGACAAATCACCTGAAGCGTTCAAGAACCTAGTCGATCGCCTGCTCGAATCGCCGCGCTACGGTGAACGCTGGGGCCGCCATTGGCTCGATGTCGCCCGCTACGCCGACAGCGGCGGGTACGAGATGGATTACGACTATCCCAACGCCTGGCGTTACCGCGATTATGTGATTGCTGCGTTCAACAACGACAAGCCGTATGACGAGTTCATACGCGAGCAGCTTGCCGGTGACGAACTGGACGAGGTCACATTCGAATCGCTGATCGCGACCGGTTTCAACCGGATCGGCCCGACGGTCGGCTTTCGCGAAAAAGACAATCCGCAGTACCGCTACGGCTATCTCGACGACATGATCGGCACCACCAGCCGGGCTTTCATGGGCCTGACGGTCAATTGCGCACGATGCCACGATCACAAGTTCGATCCGATCCTGCAGACGGACTACTACCAGATGATGGCGACGTTCTTTAGCTTCGTGAAATACGAGTACCCGCTGACGTCTCCTGAAGAAGTCGCTGCTTATGAAGCACGCAAGTTGCAAGTCCAGGCCAAGATAGACCCACTGAAAGAGCGTATCGCGGAGCTAGAAGCGCCACACAAGGTGGCCGCGTTCGAGAAACTGCTGAAGGACTTCCCGGAGGAAATTCAAGTCGCCGTGCATACGCCCGAAGCAGAGCGAACGCCTGGGCAGAAGCTACTGGCCGAGCAGGTGATGAGCCTGAAGGCGTGCCGCCGACGTTGAGGCATTGCTGCCGGCATCGGATAAAGATGAAATTGCCAAGCTGAAAACCGAAATCTCAGCGCTCGAAAAACAGATGCCGGAAGATTTGCCGCGGGCCATGGGAATCAGCGACGGCGATTACCGCTTTGCGCCTGACGGACTTGGAGACGAAAAACTTCCCGGCAAGGGAGACCGCCAGGACTTCGGTATTGCCGAGGGCAGTTTTCTGCCCGTCGCCGGCAAGCCCTTTGTGCCTCCGCAAGCCTTTCTGCTGCCGGGCGGCGATTACCGCACGAAAGGCGAAGAGGTGCAACCGGGATTCGTAACGATCCTGTCACGAGGCGACGAGCCTACCGAGATTCCACCCAAGGGCGACCGTGTTTCGTCCGGCCGCCGGCGGGCGCTTGCGGAATGGATTGCCTCCGAGGACCATCCGCTGACCGCCCGCGTGATGGTCAATCGCATCTGGCATTTCCACTTTGGGCGAGGCATCGTGGCCACGCCAAGCAACTTCGGCCGGATGGGTCAGCCGCCTCTTTACCCGAAGCTGCTTGACTGGCTGGCGACCGAATTCGTTCAGCAGGGCTGGAGCATCAAAGCCATGCACCGGCTGATCATGAATACCGAGGCCTACCAGATTGCCGCGAGCTTCCCGCACGAAGCGAACCAGAAGGCCGACCCGGCCGGCAAGTTTCTGTGGCGATTCCCGCAGCGCCGCCTGGAGGCGGAAACGATTCGCGACTTGGCGCTCAACGCCAGCGGCAACCTGAATTTGGAGATGGGCGGCAAGCCCTTCTTTCCTCCGATTCCCAAGAGCGTGCGGCTGTCGTTCACGAAGGGCGAATGGTCGCTGACGAAGGAAGGCCCCGGGGTCTGGCGGCGAAGTGTCTATTCCTACTGGAAACGCGGGCTCAAATATCCGATGTTTGAGGTGTTTGACCAGCCTGACTCGAACGCCACTTGCGAGCGACGCGCCAGCACAACCGTTCCGACCCAAGCTCTGACACTGCTCAACAACGAGTTCTTCCTGCTGCAGGCGAAGTACTTTGCCAACCGGGTCGCCGAAAAAGCGGGGGATGAGGCGAAAGCGAGAATCGGCGCTGCTTATGAAATTGCGCTGAGCCGCCCGCCCTCGCCGCAGGAATTGGAAATGAACCTGACGTTTCTTGCGAGCCAGACACATTATCACGAAGGACGGCACGAGGTCAGGCCAGAGCTGGCGGCCTTGATCGACCTCTGTGACGTCGTGCTGAATCTGAGCGAGTTTGTCTACATCAACTAGGAACACCGTTACTAGGAAGATCATGCCCGAAAACCGCGAGGAGAATCCATTCAGCCGCCTGCATGGCGGACGCAAGAAGCAGTTCATGTCTCGCCGCGATTTTCTGTTCGAGGCGGGCGAAGGCATCAGCGGGATCGCGCTGGCCGCGATGATGGCGCAGGAAGGCCTGTTGGCCGCTGATCCGGATACTGGCGTATCCGCTTGCGAAAGCTCCGGTGACATTCAGTCGCCGCTGGCTGCCCGGAATAGTCATTTCGAACCACGAGCCAAGTCCGTCATCTCTCTGTTCATGAGCGGCGGAGTCAGCCACATCGACACCTTTGACCCGAAGCCGATGCTGACGAAATACCATGGCCAGCCGCTGAGTAGCAAGGGCCGGGTTCGGGTCCGCCAGGGTTATCCCGGGCCGTTGATGAAGAGTCCGTTCGAGTTCAAGAAGTACGGCCAGAGCGGAATCGAGGTCTCGGAGTTGTTCCCGCACATCGGCGGCATGATCGATGACATTGCCCTGATCCGCTCGGGCAAGGGGCGTTCGAATGATCACGTCGTGGCGCACTATGAGTGGAACACGGGCTCCTTGTTGATGGGTTTCCCGAGTGTCGGCTCTTGGGTGACTTACGGGCTGGGGTCGGAGAATCAAAATCTGCCAGGTTTCGTCGTCGTTTACGACCATCGCGGCGGCCCCTTCAGTGGACCGGCGAATTGGGGTGCGGGCTACTTGCCGGCGGCGTATCAAGGCACGGTTTTTCGTTCTGCCGGCGACCCGATTTTGGACTTGCGGCCACCGGAAAAATACGTCTCCCCCGAGCAGCAGCGCTCGCGCCTGGACCACCTGGCCGTGCTCAACGAAGAGCATGCCAAGAAGTACCCGGGCAGCACCGAGCTGGCCGCGCGGATTGCCTCCTATGAGCTGGCCTATCGGATGCAATCTTGCGCCCCCGAGGCCGTGGACATATCAAACGAAACGGAAGCGACCAAGCGGAACTACGGGATGGATAATCCGGTCACCGAGGCCTTCGGTAAGCAATGTCTGCTGGCCCGCCGCATGGTCGAACGCGGAGTGCGATTCGTGCAGCTCTACAATGGTGCGATTGTCAACCAGAACGTCGACACGTGGGACGCCCATAGCAACCTAGTCGAGAACCATACGATGCATTCGGCGGAGGTTGACAAGCCGATCGCGGGGCTCATTCAAGATCTCAAACAGCGCGGCTTGCTCGACGATACGCTGGTCGTTTGGCATAGCGAGTTCGGCCGCATGCCCATCTCTCAACGCGGGGTTGGCCGCGACCACAATCCGGGCGCTTTGTCGCTGTGGATGGCAGGCGCCGGAATCCATGGCGGGCAGGTAATCGGATCAAGCGACGAGTTCGGCTACAAGGCCGAGGAACAGGTCGTCACCTACCACGACGTTCACGCCACGATGCTGCACATGCTCGGGCTGGACCACAAACGGCTCACATACTACTTCAACGGCCGCAACATGCGGCTCACTGATGTTCACGGTGAGCTGATCCCCCAGATCGTGGCTTAGAGTTTGAACACCCGTAGCGCAGGGCTCGTCAGAGACCTGCGGCTTTTCGCTCCTTCGCTTGAAGCAGTCGGTCTGGCGAAAGGCCGCAGGCCTCTGACGAGCCCTGCGATGATATGGTGTGACCTGTCAAGTTGGCGCGCACGACTGCTGTCGCGCGGAGCCTCAACTCCGCGTTGGCCAACGAACGAGGACAAGAAGAACAGCCTGTGGAAGAGAGCGTTTACGACGATGGATCTATCTGATATTCGCGGGTTCTCGCCAGAGTAGTCTGCGTCGTGGAGCTGCCTCACTCTACGGACGAAGGTCGTTCAACCGAGCGCTTCCTTGACGAAGGTCGCTCCATCAAGCGCTTCTTAGCGCAGTCGAGGGTTCTCCTGGCAGGCTCAGTTTCCAGTCAGCCGTCCTCCTTGTCCTACCTTGTGAGGCTGCCGCCCGAAGCCGGCAACCAAAATCGTTATCGCTACCGCTTGCTGGCAGCTCATCGTCCTCGGCAGCTAGCCATCGTCCTCGGCAGCTAGCCATCGTCCTCGGCAGCTAGCCATCGTCCTCGGCAGCTAGCCATCGCCCTCGTATAAGGTGCCTCTTGGCGGCCGGACGGGTTCTGTCAAGGGCGCGGGTTACCGCGGCGAAGCGTACCCTTGACAGGTTTCGGCCGGTCGCCTACGACGTCAATCGAGGGCGATGGCGGTCTCCCTGGCGGTCTCCTTGTCGGCCGTCTCCCTGGCGGTCTCCCTGGCGGTCTCCTTGTCGGCCGTCTCCCTGGCGGTCTCCCTGGCGGTCTCCTTGTCGGCCGTCTCCCTGGCGGTCTCCCTGGCGGTCTCCTTGTCGGCCGTCTCCCTGGCGGTCTCCTTGTCGGCCGTCTCCCTGGCGGTCTCCTTGTCGGCCGTCTCCCTGGCGGTCTCCCTGGCGGTCTCCTTGTCGGCCGTCTCCCTGGCGGTCTCCTTGTCGGCCGTCTCCCTGGCGGTCTCCTTGTCGGCCGTCTCCCTGGCGGTCTCCCTGGCGGTCTCCTTGTCGGCCGTCTCCCTGTCGGCCGTCTCGAGCGTTCAGCAAGCATTCAATCCCTGTTTCTCCTGTTGTGTTCGGGTCTGTTCGATCACGATTGCCCAGATGAATCCCAGCAGTTCCCGCACGATCGCGGTCACGACGACATTCGCGTGTTTGCCGTTGTTGCGCCGCTTGCGAAAGCGACCGCAAAGCCGCACCTGCGCCTTCCAGGCGATCGCTTGGACTGGGGGCGACGCCTTCTCGGCACGGCGTTGAATCAGCCGCGAGCGGCGTGCCGGGAAGCGATACGCCCAGGAGCATTCGACCAGCAGACGGCGAGCTTCCTCGTTGCCTGCTTTGGTGATCGCGCCTTGACGGTGTCGCGCTCCGCTCGTGTTCTCCGACGAAGTCACACACCGACGAAACCCATCAGCTCGCGCGGGGAGTCGAAGCGTGTGAGATCGCCCAGCTCGGCCAGCAACGTCATCCCCGCCAGCCAGTCCACGCCCCGCAGCGCCGTCAACGCCTGCGCTGGCCCTCCCAGGCTCCAGCCTTCCAGCTGATCATGCAACTGCTGCTCGAGGCGAGCCGTTCGGCTTTGCGCCTGGCGTATCGCCTCGGCGTATTCTTCGTAGGCGATCTGCGAGGCCGGCTGCTCAAAGCGTTGCGTCTCGAGCCAGCGAAAGTGCGCTTGCGTCCAATTCTTGCGCCCGGGGAAACGCTTGTCGTGGCGCAGCAGCATAGCTCCGAGGCGTTGACGAAGTTGTTTGTCGATGAGTTTGCAGTCGCCGCGCGCGCGGCTCAGATCGCGGATCGCTTCGTGTTCCGGAGAGGGCGTCCAGACCGTGCTGAGCTCGCCGGCGCGATCGAGCCGAGCCAGGGTCAGCGCGTCGCGCCGATCGGTCTTGACGCGATCGCCGGATTTGCGCGGGGTCAGCGACGGCGCGACCAGGTCGCAATCGTGTTCGGTGTCACGAATCTGCCGGCAAATGCCGTAGCCACAGGGGCCGGCTTCGTAGCAGTAGTGCAGCCTCTGACCAGACGGGGCGAGTGCGGAAATCAAGCGACGAATGGCTTCAGGCCGGTTGTCGATCTTGCCGTAGAAATGCGCCCCGCCCCGCCGCGGCGACAGCGACCGAGATACTGTTTTTGTGAACGTCCATCCCGACGTATTTGTCGTAATTGTTGCACTTGTTCATCTCTTTGTTGAACTCGCTAGACTCTTTCATGACCTGTCCTCCTCGATGCGGCTCTGCGCATCTGTTTGAAGCGTAACCCGCGACTCTCGCGGTTGGACAGGTCACTCCATCTTCTCTACGGGAGCTGCACGACTAGGTGAAGAGAGTTTCCCTCAGTTCCGTGCCCTGTTCCTCGGCCTGTTCGGCGCTGACGTCGATGACCTCGTCCGCTAGGGCGGCAATGTCGTTGAAGCTCAGTCGGCGGCCCCCGTTCACGTCGAATCGCTTCACCGCGCCCAGCCCGCGCAGATGCCCGTGGCGGCCTTCCACGTCCGCTTCGATCGGTTCCTGGGTTTCGCCGACCTCACCGCTCACGGTCAACGAAACGAATCGAACTTTGATATCGATCCGCTGAACACTTCGCTCGATAACCGAGCCGTCCTCGGCATTTTCGACGCGGACCGTTTCGCTTCTGACGCGGATCTTCAGGTCGAGTTTCGTCGCCTGACTCTGAAATTCGTTTTCGCCACCAAGACCTTCGAGTGCGGAGCGAATCTGCCCTAAGAACTCGTTCGACAGTTCGGTGCTGAAGTCGCCCAGCAGACTGGCTGCGTCGAAGACTCTCTCGATCGCTCCGGTTTGCCCTTCGAGCGCCGAAGAAATTCCTTCAATGTCGCCACTGTTCAAGGAGAACTGGGACAAACGCACGTTCAGGTCGAGCCGATCTCTCTGGACTGTCGTCGTTGATCCTGAGTCGCTATCTTGACGCACCAACGTGGAGCTGGAAGCCTTCAGCCTGGCCGAGAGCGAGGAAGCGAAAAAACTTTGCGGCTCCGCGATGGCCGTCGCATTGCCCGTTAGCTCAAGCGCCTGAGTGGGCGCGGACTGGCGCACGAACGTGTCGCTTCGGAGCCGAAGACTGATCCGGCTCCTGGAGCTCTCGTCCGCATGGGCCTGGTTTACCCGGGCCTCGTTCACCCGGGCCTGTTGTGGCCGAGCATGAGATCGAGATAGGAAGCCTCTCGACAGATGAGCGAGACCCCGGGGGTCCGGGGTGTTCAGTCCTATGGCATGAGACATGAAGAAGGCTCCTGTTTCGGCGACCGGCCGCTGCCGGGCTGCTGACTGATTCCAGCAACGGCGGTTCCAGACTAAGGCTTCTTATCGGCCCCGCCTGGTGACGATTGAACAGGAGGTCGAATTACGGTCACTGCGAGACTCGGCCGCGCTCCTCGGGGCGCGGCTCTGTTTCGGCTAGGTCACTTCTTCCATGCAGCCTCTCCAGTAGGGGTGCATCACGACCTCCTTCCAATGCGTGGGGTTGGGCGAGGACGCATCACAGGCCGCCAGAACCTCGTCCTTCGAGACGGCGCCCGAGCGAATTGCGCTCAGCAGTTGCTCCTTCCAGAGATGCGTATAGGGGTGCTCTGGATTCCTCCAGGGTTGGGTGCTCTGGCGTGTGTAGTGAAGCAACCGGGTTTCTCCGGGGGTATATTCGTTGAGATGGTTCCAGTAGACCGTGATCTCTTGAGGCAGCACTTTCAGCAAGCCCCCGTTCATGGCCCACCTGTATCTGTTGCACCTTTCTGCTTCACCCTGTTCCAAAATGAAGTCGCAGGTTTCCTTCAAGGAAGGCCACTGGAGCCGAGCTTTCTCGCAGTCGATGAGCAGCACGGACGCCTGCGGAAAACCGCGCAAATAGGTACACCAGGCACAAGTCTCTGAATTTGGATACTGCTGGTCGATCTCCCAAAGCTCTCGGATGTCGGCGAAAACAAGCTGATCGGCGTCCAGATAGATGGCGCGCCCTTCGTAACCGCAGAACTCCGGAACGTACCAGCGCTGCATGGAGAATCCGGTTGCTGAGCCGATCGGAGCCAGCTCGGGACCATCGGTCAGCGAATGAAACTCGATCGATTCGGGTGACTTCGCGTGCTTGAGGATTGTGTGCCGGAGAACCTTGCGCGGAATTTCAGTGCACGGTTCGGTCCCGACGCAAATACGAATAGGGTTGTCCATAGGTCTCGCGTGCTCTTTCTATACTTCGGCGTTCATTCCGCGTTCAGGATTCGGCGCCTAGGCTTCCGTGCTCGCCGCCTTCGCCGACAGTGTTTCGATTCTCTCAGCCAGCCTTTGCGCAACTCCGGCAACGCCGTTCTGGAAGGCCGGTTTGCCTTCCATCCCGGCCGCAACCGGCGATGACAGTATCTCGTTCATCCGTTCCAGCAACACATGGCTATCGATCTCCGCCGCTTGCATCGTGATGTTCGTGTCAAGGCGCGAGGTTCGGAAATCGTCCATGCGATTGAGCCCATGAGAAAGTGTGATCGAAGGGATTCCTAAAGCCGCCAGCTCGAGAACGATATTGCGGTTCCCCTTCGTGATGGCAAGATCGCTTGCCACCATCAAGCGGTCGAATGGCTCGTCCTCCGCATTGACGATGACATCTCTAACCATGACATCCGCGCGATCTTTCGTGCGCTTGGCCAGCATTTCACAGTCCTCGCCCGCAAGCCAAACTAAGCGCTTGTTGGGATGTTCGATCGAATCGAACGCCGGCATCAACAGATCGAAAATCGGCGCGACCTTCTCAATGCGCCGCCCGGGATGGACGAACACCGAGATCACGAGCGCATCGTGCGGTAAGTCTAGCTCTTCGCGGGCACGGTCCCGGTCGTGCCGTGTATAGGTGAACCGGCGCAAAGCCGGGCCCAGGTATCGAACCTTGCCTTTCAAGTAGGCCGGCTCGTCGTAAACTCCGGGCTCGTCAATAAAGAGAACTTCGTCTGCATAGTGAAGACACTGCATGGTGAGCTTTTCGGGTTCGGCGAACCAGTCGGTAATAAACAATAGAGGCGTACCGAAAATCCTGGCCGCGGGCGGCACTCCGAACTCTTCATGAGCCACGATTAATCGTGGCTGCAACCATCCGATCAAGTGCCCGGCGCGGACCAGAGTCTCCAGCACCGAATTGCGTTCGGGAAGATCCAGGTCGATGACACTGTGCCCAAATTCGGTAAAAGTCGCGGCGCCTGTTCCGTAGGAAACGAAGCGAATATCGACGTCTTCGCGAAGCCGCAGCAGCTCAGCCGCAATGTCCATGTCAGGGATGGCGTGTCCCCGGCCACGGCCGCGAGAGAAGAAGAGTATTCCGCGCCGGGCCGGGTCAAACTGGAGATCCACTTCACTCATGCGGCATTGATTGAGGGCGCAAACAAACCAAGCCTAGCACGCTCTGCCTGGGTCTGATCCCGCTCTTTGAAAAAGCGCGGGAGGCAGCCGGCGCCAGTTGGAGTGAGCGCCTCGCGTGAGAAAGGTTAAGCGGGTCTTAGCCGCCAACGCCCACTTGATAAGCGCGAACCAGATCAAACCGCCTCCATATTCCGGTGATCATCTCCAGGAGGCCCCAGCCTCCGTCGTTCGCCTCCAATACAGGATGTACCCGATGGCGACAGCGGGCGACACCCACCATCGCGAAACCGAACAAGAGCATCTCGAGCACGGAACGTTCGTTGCTTAGCCGCAAGAGGGGCAATCCGTTTCACGGGCTGGAGGCTGGGAGCTCGGCAACCAGATGGTCGGCTGCCCGTTCGGCCAGGGCCGTTACGGTGTAGGTGGGATTGACGCCTCCCGAGGTGGGCATCAGCCCGGGTCCTGCTATGTAGAGATTCTCGATGTCGTGCGCTCTCCCGTAGGAATCAACGACCGATGTCGCAGGATCGGTCCCCATGATCGTCCCGCCCATTATGTGCATCGAGCCAGTTGGGAGGCTCCAGACGTCAACTGCGCCGGCGTCGCGTATTACGGCCAAACCTTGTTCCCTGGCAGCGTCGGCGAGGGCTGCCGAGTCCTTGTGAGGAGAATGGCTCATGTGCGCTAACGGTAGGCCTCGACTGTCCGTTTTGTCGCTGAGGGCAACCGCATTTTCACGGACCGGCAAGTCTTCTACCGCGGCCGTCATCGTTCCGAAACCGCGGGCTGCACGCTGCATGAATTGGTGCAAGGCATCTCCATAGATATCAGGACGAGCCATGGCGTGGCCCAGCAGGTCGTTCGGCTTGGTGGCTTAAGCGATCATCCATTGGTAGGATCCGAAGCCGCGTTCTCGTGCGTTCTTCTCGTCGTACTCTTCCTGGCTGAGCAGTAAGCCTCCGGTCGTGCCCAGGTAGGGGCTGGTTTCCTCATCGAACAACCCGACTATCGTGACTGCAAGGTGCGTCGTAATATATCTGCCCAGCAAGCCGGATGAGTTCGCCAGACCGCCTGGCGCTGAGTTCAGCAACAGGCGCGGGTTCTGGACGGTATTGGCCGCAAGGATGACGAGGTCGGCTTCGATTAGCTCTGACTTCCCGTCCTTGCCGAGGACCATCACGCCGGTCACGCGGTCGCCCGAGGCGTTTGTGACCAGGCGGGAAACTTCGCTTTTCGTACGAACCTCAGCGCCGGTTTGCAAAGCCAGCTTCATGTGCGTGACCAGGGGATTAGCGAGCGCGCCGATTGGGCAGCCCGCGTCGCACCAGCCGTCCCAGATACAGGGAGCACGGCCTTTATATGGTTCGGTGTTGATGGCCTGCGGCAGAGGAGCGGTCCTGAGGTCCTGTTTCTCGAAACCGCGCGCCAAGACTTCGGCCTGTTTGAAGCGTGGGACCGGCTTCATCGGATAGGGCTCGCCGGGGGGGCGCCAAACCTCGGCTTCGGCGTCACCAGCGATGCCGACTTCCCGCTGGGCGAAGTCGTGCCAGGGGCGCAGGTCTTCGTAAGAAATTGGCCAATCCAAGCCGCGATCGTAACGGGTGCGAGTGTCGAAATCCTCTGCGTGTAACCGGGGCCAGACGGCGTAGTGGTGCAGAGCTGCTCCGCCCAGGCCTGATCCCGTGCCGAAGTTGTTGTTGACGGGCAAGGATCCATCGCTCAGCACGGGCGCTCCCCGCCACTTGATTCGGCGGGACCAAATCTCTGAGCTGATGAGGTCGTCGAGTTTCCATTCGGGTCCGGCTTCGAGTACGAGGACCTGTTTGCCGGCCGCGGAAAGTCTGGCGGCGAATACGCTGCCCGCGGCACCGGCGCCAATGACGAGGACTTCGACTTTTTCCGCCATGGTTACCAGTTCTCCGGAGGAGTGATGTGAGGCAGGTAGGGCATGCCCAGCTTCTCGAATCCCTTGACGGTTCCGTAGACGACGTCGACGGCATCCGAGCGCACTGCCAGGTAGAAGAGAGGTGCCGGCGGGCCATCCCAACCCTCCACATCCCCTTTCCACAACGAATCGATCAAGCTATTGCGAGCGTCGCCGCCGAGTTTCCCGAAGCTGGCGCCGTGAAGACGCTCTGCCGCTGCGTCCAGGGCTCGCAAGCCTTGCTGATCAAAATCCGCTAGCGGGCCTGGCCAATCGAGATGGCGAATCAAGAGGAGGGCGTCGGCGGGGTCGCCAGCGAGCTGATGATCAACGAAATGCGTGATGCCGTTCAGGCCGGCCCCTGGCAGGAGCGCATCACCGAAGGCCTGCAGCGCGAGTACTTCATTGCGTTTGAGGACACTAAACCGGATTCGCCGGCTGCGCGCTTGAGCTGCGGTGAGCCAGACTTCTTTACCGTTCACAGTGAATAGGAGGGCACCGAGTCCGGTACCTTTCATGAACACTCGTCTGGGCAGTTTCATATTGTAGATTTCCGAACTTTTTCCCAGTGGCTGTCAGTTGAGGGCATTGTTCCGTTCGACTGGACCAACTCCGAAACTGAAGGGATCAGCACCGTACCCAAGAAAATTGGCCGGGCTGTCCGCTTTTTCGCGTCCTATGACTTCCACTACCTGCCGCCTAAACTTCCAAGATCACCGGCAAAATCAGCGGACGGCTCGACGTCTTACGGTTGATATACCGTTTCAGATCCCCGCGAATCTTCTCTTCCATCACGCCCCAATCGGTTTTCTCTTCTCCCGAAGAATTCTCGATCGTCCGAGTAACGACCCCGCTCGCACCCTCCAGCAGTTCCGCTCCGTCGTCACCGGCGACGAAGCCGCGAGTGATGATTTCTGGAGCGCCTTCCAGTTTGCCGCTGTGCCGGTTCAGCGCCACGATCGGCACGAGTATGCCGAACTCCGACAGGTGCCGACGGTCGCGTATGACAATTTCTTCGACGATCTCGTCTCCCGTTCCGGAATCAATTAGCACTCGCCCGACCGGGACGGAATCCCGTCGGCGTGCGCCCTCGGAATCGACCTCTAGTACGTCGCCACTCTCCAGCAGAAAGGAGCTTTCGAGTTCTGAACCTAGCACGTCAGCTGCCAAGGAAAGATGCCGCGAGAGCTGGCGATATTCGCCGTGAACCGGAACGAAATGTTTCGGCCGCAGCAGATTCAGCACCAGCTTCAGCTCTTCCTGGCAGGAGTGGCCGGATACGTGAACCGGCGGATTCATCGCGCCATAGAGGACGTCCGCGCCGCGTCGCGCCAAGTGATCCACCATGCGGAAGATCGCCTTCTCGTTGCCCGGAATCTGGCGCGCGCTCAGGACGACCGTGTCGCCTGCTTCGATAACCGCATGCCTATGCTTGCCAACCGAGGCACGGGATAGCGCGGAGAGTGGTTCGCCCTGGCTGCCTGAGATGACGACGGTCCTTTGATCGCGGGGCAACTTCGCCAGGTCCGCCGGCCGGACCAGCAAGCCGTCGGGAATATTCAGCCGGTGCAGGTCATGGGCCAGCTCGCTGATCTCCGAGATGCTGCGTCCCACGAAGGCTACCTTGCGGCCGCCGCGAAGCGCCGCGTCAAGGATCTGCTGGATGCGATGGATCGCCGACGAGAAGCACGCGAAGTAGAGGCTGTTTTCCGCATGCGTGAAGATCTGCTCCAAACGAGGTCTCACCGCCCGTTCGGACATCGTATAGCCTTCGCGGTCCGAGTTAGTCGAGTCCGCGAGCAGCAGCAAGATGCCCCGTTTGCCGTATTCGGCAAGCGTATGCAGGTCGAAGAGCGCTCCATCGACCGGCGTGGGGTCAACCTTGAAATCGGCGGTATGCACGACAATGCCGACCGGAGTCTGAATCGCCAGCATGGCGCAATTCGGAACGCTATGCGTAACGTTGATGAACTCGATTTCGAAGCAGCCGAGATTGATCTTGTCCTTCGGCTGAACTTGATGGATCGTCGGCGCTGTTTCGAGTTGGTGCTCCTTGATGCGCCGCTCCACCAATGCTGCGGTGAAGCTGGTCATGTAGAGCGGCATATCGAGCTGCGACAGAACGTAGGCCGTCGCGCCGATGTGGTCCTCATGGCCGTGAGTGAGGACCAAGCCGCGCACCTGGTCGCGGTTCTGAAGCAAGAAAGAAATGTCGGGGACGACGACGTCGACTCCCAGCAGTTCGGTCCCGGGGAACAATGAGCCGGCGTCGATAACGATGATGTCGTCGCCGCAGCGAAGCGCCATCATATTCATGCCGAATTCGCCCAATCCACCGAGCGGAATGACTTGTAACTTGTGATCTGTCAGGGTAGAACCTCTTCAATCTAGGCTGATGCCGGCAATCTAGGCAGGTACCGGTGGCTGACGCCCACGGGGTGCTTCTGCGCCTCTCTCACCAGGTTATCAGGCCCGCCGCCTGAGCCACGTTTAAGTGGTTTGGTATTCCCTAGGCCGGTCCTTTTAGGGCCGGTTCACAAGCCTCCACCCAAACTCGTGCCTCAGCCCGTTTCAACGGGCTTCCAACCTCATCCGATCACCAAGGGAGCCCACCCAGCTAGTTGGGCCAAGCTCGACGTCGGAAGTAACGATGCCCACCACGATGACCTCGGAGTTTTGGACCCATTCTCGCTGATCGCCCGACCTGAACCGCGGGTAAACTCTCGGCTCTTCGCCGTCGGCTTGAGACAGCAGCAGCACTATCGCAAGGGCTGTGCTACGCTTGCATTTCTGAGCATTAGCGTGGACTTCCGTCCACGCCTCTGTCCGGCCGGTTGAGATCTCTGTAGATAGATGAGTACCCCGACCTTGTCGCCAAGCTCGTACGACGCGGAAGCCTTCTACGAAGACTACGTTCAGCATCATGTCCCGTATCACCGCAATCCGGCGGGACTCAAGGGCTGGATCCTGCGTTTTCTGCCCTACTGGTCCTGGCGAGAATGGCGGTTTTGGAATCGTTACGTCCCACGCCAGGGTCTGCTTCTCGGCCTGGGCAGCGCGCGGGGCCGCGAGGTTTTCGCCGCGCGTCCGGGAGCTTCCATCGGGTTGGATATTGCGCCGACCGCGCTACAAGATTGCGCGCGCCACTATCAGTTGGCAATGCGCGCGAATCTGTTTCCCATCCCGTTGCGAGATCAAAGCGTCGACTGCGTCGTGACGTCCCATGTCCTGGGCCACGTCGCGGCCGGTGAGAAAGACCGCCTCCTGTCGGAGATTGCTCGAGTGCTCAAGCCGGGCGGCAAAACCATCCACCTGGTCGAGACAGATAGCACCCACCCGCTGGTCACATTTGCGAAGCAGCACCCGGGTCTTTACGAGCGATACTTCGTAGAACCCGATGGCCATATTGGACTCGATATGCCGTCGGTTGTTCTCGATCGCTTCCGGCATCATGGGCTGCGGGTCGTTCGCTGCTACAAAATGGATGCTGGCGTCTTTCATCCACGGTTGATGCTCAAACATTTTGACAACGAGTTCCGGAGCCACTCAGCGAAGGTCGATCGCATGGTACGGCTGAGCGCCTGGATTATGGATCACTCGCCGGTGCTGGCGTTGGCCGAAGTCCTGCTCGGTATCCACTATTATTCGATCGGTCAGTGGATCTGCCCGCTGGAGCGTGCGCAGTTTCTGGCGGTGGTCCTCGAGAAACCAGCTTGAAGGCAGACTTGGCCAGCTTGAAGGCAGACTTGGTTTGATACTGCAACAACAGATACCGCAGCAACGGACGCCGCAACAACATAGGCCGGAACAAAGGGATGCCGCCCGGTGAAGCTAGCGATCATCGGCCGCCGATTGTGCGAACCTCTCACCGGTGTCGGCCGCTACCTGGAATACCTGCTGCGGCACTGGGAAAACGACTCGCGTTTCTCTCGCATTGTCGTCTTTACCCCGTCCGAGCCCAATCTTCGAAAAGACGAATTCGGCCCGTCGATCGAGTTTCGGGTCATCCCGAGCCGCTTGCCGCCTTTGCTTTGGGAGAACCTAGTTTTACCTTCAAAGGTCTTACATTCAAGCGTCTTACCTCCAAAGACGAGCGGCTTCGGTCTAATCTTCGCGCCCTACACCTTGCCGTGGAGCCTGGCTGAACGGGGGGCCGTTGCAAACCTCGGCATCTATGAATCCCGACCCGATGACTTTTCACTTTCGGCCCGGTTAAGGTCGACGCCGTTCTTTCACCACAGTTGCCGCAATGCCCGGCTGGTGTTGGCGAACTCCGCATCGACACGTGACGATCTGGTTCGGTTCTACGGGACGGATCCCTCAAAGATTCGGGTCGTCTATCCAGGAGTGGACCCCGAGTTTCGACCGGCTGACAATGGAATTGCCAGGGAAGTTCCCCAGGCGAAGGGAGCCGAATCTTCGATTCCCGCCGAGCCGTACTTTTTGTTCGTCGGAAAGCTTTCACGGCGACGAAACTTGCCGCTGTTGCTGGAAGCGTTTCGACAGTTGAAAGAGCGCACGAAGTTGCCACACCGGCTCGTGATCATCGGACCCGATACGTCCGGTGTGAATGTGATCGATCGTGCTGCCGCCCTGTCCGTCGGCGGTTCAGTTGACTACCGGAAGTATGCCGATAAGGCGGAGTTGATCGAGCTATACAGGGCCGCCACTTCGTTCGTTTTGCCTACGCTTCACGAAGGTTTCTCATTCACGACGTTAGAGGCGATGGCCTGCGGAGCGCCGGTGATTGTGTTTGATCACCAAGCGCTGGAGGGCGGGGTTCGGCAGGCTGCCTTCTTGGTGGCGGAAGCGACGGCGTCCGGGTTAGCGGAAGCTTTGGAGACAGTGGCGGAAAGTGCGTCCGTGCGATCGAAGCTGCGGCAAGCAGGGCTTGACTGCGCCGCTGGTTTTAGCTGGCGAAAGACGGCAGACGAGACCGCCGCAGCGCTGTTATCCTGTCAGAGCCCAGAACGCAAGTGACGGGCCAGCGAACCGAGCACGAGCCCGCGAACCGAGCAAGGCTCGCCCGAGCAAGGCTCGCGACTCGAGCAAGGCCAGCGACAGCAATAAACTCAGCAACGTTAGCAAGCGATCTACTCAGCCCGCGGGCGAGGACCCCGCTCCATTCCGCGACGGCGCTGGCTGCGCCCGCTTGGGACCCGCGCGCTCGCTTGGGGACCCGCGCGCGCCCGCTGGCCCGTCACTTGCGTTCCGGGCTCTGACAGCGCGTCTGGGCTCTGACACTTCCATTCCCGTCTCTGATAGGGGTGTACAATTGAAAGCTCTACCTTTCCAATCTCGCGACCAGCCACAAAGGAATCATCAGTGAACATTCCGCAATTATCCGACGCCGATCTTGATCTGCTCCGCAAGAACGATTCTCCGACGATCTGCAACGTGATCGAGGTCTTCAATAATCGCTCCCAAACCGCGGGCTATATGGACGGCCGCATCCGCGCCTGCTTCCCGGAAATGCCCCCAATGGTCGGGTACGCCGCGACCGCGACCTTCCGTTCCGCGGCTCCGCCCCGGGGCGGTAACATCTATGCGTCGCTAGACGCCCAGGTCAAGCAATTCGCCGAATTACCGCAACCGGTAGTCGTTGTCTTTCAAGACCTCGACGACCCGCCCGTCGCCGCTACGTTTGGCGAAGTGATGACCTCCTGCTACAAAGGATTCGGCGCCGCCGGGATGATCACCAGCGGCGCGGCCCGCGATATCGACCAGGTGCGTGCGATCGGATTCCCGTGCTTCGCCGACGGTATCATTTGCTCGCACGGCTACCCGCACTTCGTCGACCTCAATGTGACGGTCAATGTTGGAGGAATCACGATTCACCCTGGTGATCTGATCCACGGCGACTGCAACGGAGTCACGACGATTCCGCACGAAATTGCCTCGGCCGTAGCTCGCTCCTGTGAAGCATTCGCCGCCGCCGAGCAGGTCGTGATCGACTACGTTAGATCGGGTAGCCCGACCCCAGAGGGCCTGGGCGAAGCACGCAAACAATGCGGTGCCATGATCAAGGCCATTGGCGAACAGGTGCAATAACCCGGAGCCGCGCGCGTCAGCAAGCGGTAGCTATGAATGGATCAATCAATAGCTAGAGCGGCATCTATCCAAAGCAACAACCCGCGGGAGTCGGCCATGCACAACCATAGTCACCGTCACCACAACCACGGCCACCACAACCACGAGACCCGCAATCACAAAACCCGCCGTGGTTTCTTAGCGTCTCTGCTAGGAACTTGGGCAGGGGCTGGTCTGGTCGAGCTGAGCGCCATTCGCGCCACGGTGGCCCGCGCTCAATCCGCGAAAGCACCCCGAAAACTTTTCGACATCCAGAAGGTGGACGAGGGGGTTTACTCCGCGCTCGCGCGCCCCGCCGCTTTGACAAACAGCAACGCCACAATCTTCGAGAGCGCCAAACATCTGGTCGTAGCGGACACGCACTCCAAACCATCGGCCGCGGCCGCTTTGATCGCACAACTAAGGGAAGAGGTGAGCCCCAAGCCGGTCCGCTACATCGTGAATACCCACTTCCACTGGGACCACGCCCAGGGAGTCGCTGCCTACGAGAAAGCCTTCCCAAACCTCGACATCATCTCCAGCGTCCCGGCCAAGCAGATGATCGCCTCGGAAACGGAAAAACGGATCAAGTTGCAGCTCGAACAGGACGTCCCTAAGTTCATCGAAGAAGCCGAGAAGAAGCGTAGCGACGCGGGCAGCAGTGCCGAAAGCGACTTCTACCAGGACCAGATCCAGCAGCTCAAAGCGTACGCCGAAGAGATGAAGTATTTCTCGTCGGTCCTGCCGACCATCACTTTTGAGAAATCTTTTGTCATCAAGGACGGCGATGACGAGCTGGAACTCAGCTTCCACGGGCGCGGCCACACCAGCGGTGACGTCGTGGTCTACTCCGCCCAGACGAAGCTGATCGCGAGCGGGGACTTGATCCACGGGTTTTTCCCCTATATTGGCGACGGCTATCCGAAGGAGTGGCCATCGACGATTGGGTCGGTCGAGAAATTAGGGTTCGACCGCCTCCTGCCGGGACATGGTCCGGTGCAGTCTGACCGCCAGCGGCTAAGCAACTTCCGGGGGTATTTGGAAGAGTTGACCGAGCGTGTCGCTGCAGGTAAGAGCAGCGGCAAGGGGCTCGCTGAGCTGCAGGGTTCGATCACAGCGGCGTCGCTCAAATCAGTTGCCGCGGATGGTTATGGCGATTTCCTCATCGCGAACAACAAGACCTATCGGCCAATCTTTGGTGAGCCGCCACCGCTGCAGGAATACATCAACGTCAACATCGAGCAGATCTTTCAAAACCTCGATCGGGACTAGTGGCCGGTAGCGGGATCGTGCTTGGCGCTTGCTGGAGTCCGCTAACGAGGCTGGCCTTGCGGTAGGACAATCAGAGCCCCGTGCGGGAGCGCGGGGTCGAGCCGATGAACACACGACAGTTCGACCGCGAATACGAATCGAGGCGCCTCATGCGGCTCGACCGCGGGTTGCCACCCGCAGCTCTGAGCGTCGATTTGCGTCTCTGGAAAACTGAGGGCCGACCGTTACTTCACAGTGGTTGACCCCAGGGAGCATGCTATGATTTCAGCCATGCGGGACACCAAAATGAATCGTCGACACATGCTTCGAACCGCCGCAACAGGTGCCTTGGCTATGACCGCCAGTTCTTACTCCAAGATCCTCGGAGCCAACGATAAGGTCCATTTGGGGCTGATCGGCGCCGGCGGACGCGGCCGAAACGTCATGAAGACTTTTCAGTTGAACTCGACTGTTGAGGTAACCGCCGTCTGCGACGTCTATGCTGGGCGAACCGACCAGGCTCTCTCGGTCGCCCCCGGAGCCCACGGATTCTCCGATCACCGAAAGGTTCTCGATCTCAAGAACGTCGATGCAGTCCTCGTAGCCACACCGGACCACTGGCACGCCGGCATCGCTATCGACGCTGCGAATGCAGGCAAAGACATTTACGTTGAAAAGCCGCTGACGCTCAAAATCGAGGAAGGCCCGAAAATTGTCAAGGCCGTCCGAGTCAATAACCGGGTGTGCCAAGTTGGAATGCAGCAGCGCTCCGCGCACCACTACTTAAGGGCCAAGCAGGAGTACTTTGACACGGGCCGCTTGGGTAAGATCACTCTCGCCCGCACCTGGTGGCACGGCAACAGCGCTCACCTGCGCTTGGCGCCGCCCGAGCTGCAGTCTCTGCCCTCGAACCTCGACTGGGCCCGCTTCCTGGGACCGGTCAAGTGGAGGGACTACGACCCGCAACGGTACGCCAACTTTCGCGCCTACCTCGACTTCGGCGGGGGACAGATCACCGACCTATTCACCCACTGGATTGACGCGGTTCACATGTTCATGGGGCAGGACAACCCCATCTCGGCGGTCGCCGCCGGTGGTGTCTACCATTACAAGGATGGACGCACCGCGCCCGATACGATCAACGTCGTTCTCGAGTATCCAAATGATTGGAGCGCTACCTTCGAAGGTACGCTAGCGCCCGGCATCAGGGGCGCTGCGGTCGAGATGGCCGGCACCGAAGGAAGGCTCTACATTGACCGCCGAAAATACGAATTCTACCCGGCGGGTGGCGGCGAGCCGACCATCGTCCCATTCGAAGGCAACATGACCGAAGACCATGTCAACAACTTCATCGATTGCGTCCGCAGCCGGAAGCGCCCCAACGGCGACGTCTGGATCGGACACCGCTCGGCCCAGGCATCGCATTTGGGCAACATCGCCTACCTACAGAAGCGCCGGTTGAAGTTTGACCCCGACCGCGAAGAGATCCTGCCGCTCTAGCTGGTGATGGGCTAGGCTCTTGGCCTGAACCCCCGCGAGCGACTATCGAAGTTCCCAACTACACTCAGACCCCACGCGGGAGCGTGGGGTCACGCCGAGAAAAGCAGTACAGTTTGACCGCACGGTCAAGTCGGGGAACCCGAGGCAGTTCGACCGCGGGTTGCCACCCGCGGCTCTGAGTGTCTGCCCGCGCTGCCTTGTCCCCCGCGGTTCTGAGTGTCTGTTCCTGTCAGTGGCAACATGACCGAAGACAATGCGAAGAGATCCTGCCGCTCTAGCTGGTGGTGGAGTCAGAAGCCCGCTGCCTGCTGAGCCCCGCGAGCGACTATCGAAGTTCCCAACGGCACCTCAGAGCCCCACCCGGGAGCGTGGGGTCAAGCCGAGAAAAGCAGTACAGTTTGACCGCACGGTCAAGTCAGGGAGCCCGAGGCAGTTCGACTGCGGGTTGCCACCCGCGGCTCTGAGTGTCTGTCCGCGCTGCCTTGTCCCCGCGGCCCTGAGTGTCCGTTCCTGTCAGTCCCAAGGGGGTTGTGCACGGTCATCTTGCCGGCCTAGGGTGCCGACTGGTCCCAGAAAGAAAGCGAGGGCTGCCACGAAGAGCAAGAGCAACTGAAGAGCGCGGTTCATTGTAGGCCGGTAGTGGGAAAAAGGAGGGGAAGGCAACTCCGAAGAGCGCCTTCCCCAGGGGGAGTAGTTTTCGGTTCTTTTTACTTCTTACCCTGATAGGCGCAATCGGGCCGCACTTGGGGCCACGGATCGCGAGTTTTTTTTGAACGGTTGCGAAAGAGCTGACAGGAAAGTAGCTGCGTGTCCGGCACTGCGCCCCGTATCCTGTCGCCCTTCTTGGCGAAATCGCTCAGCCGCCGTTGCCACAACTATACTAGGCTCTGAACAGAGCCTCGACCTGGCAGGGAGGGGTCGCATTTCTTCACGATCGAGACTTCTCAGATCCTGAACGAGCTTTGCTCGGACCAATAAGCCCCACCCAAAGTCCAATGCTGAATCGCCGAGACTTTCTTTGCCGCGCGGCCGCTGGCTCACTAGCTGCCCTCGTCACCGGCTCCGCGTGCCGCGACCCGAATCCAACAACGGAAACTCCGCTATTCCTCGCCGGACGCCAGGAAGTCTATGCGGCAGACCCTCGCCAAGCGGTCCTGGATTGGTTCCGGCAATCCAAGCTGGGCCTATCGGTCCGCTACGGTGTCTACGCGCAGCTCGGACGGGGCGACTACGTGCAGTTTGACGACAAGATTTCGCCCAGCGAATATCTCAAGCTCAAGGGAACCTTCAACGCGGACCATTTCGACGCTGGCCGCATCACCGATCTCGCGCTCGAAGCCGGGGCCTCCTACATCAACTTCAGCGCTCGTGCGCCGGACAGTTTTTGCCTGTTTCGGACGAATACGACCGACTTTTGCAGCTTGAACTCGCCGGCCCGCCGCGACCTGGTCGGCGAGATGGCCGACGCTTGCCGGGTGAGGGGCTTGGGGCTATTCCTTTCCTACTCCTACGCGCTCGATTGGAATCATCCCTTCTTCTATTCGCGCGACAGCGTTCAGATCGATTGGCCCTATGCGCGTCCCGCTTACAAGGAGACGCCGCCCGAGTACCGGCTCGAACGCGACGAGGATTTTCTGGAGTATCTGCAGTTCATCGACGAGCAGCTCGCGGAAATTCTTTACCGCTACGAGCCGCTCGCCGGCCTATGGCTGTACCCGGTTATGGGCTACTACAGCCGTCCAGAATTGTTCTTAATCGAGCAAAGCTACCAGCGAGTTCAAGAAGCCGCCCCCGGTGCGTTGATCAGATTTGGCGAAGGCGCAAATGGTCAAGAGGATTTCACAACGCACGAAGAGCAGCCCGGTCAGAACCTGATCGGGGGGGCGCCGGCCGCGGCGGCCTGGACCCTGAACCGCGACAAGCCCAAGGAATTGCTTTTCACCCTGCAGCCCGCCGGCGTGTGGGGATATGACAAGCGCCATGATGGAAAGCATCGGGGCTTGGCTGAGGTGCGGGCGACCCAAGAGAAAGCAGCGGGCTACGACGCAAATCTTCTGCTGAACACGGGGCTGCTGCCAGACGGCGCGATTCACCCGGAAGACGAGAGGACTTTGACCGGCCTCGTGGCGTCGCGGCGGGGCTAGCCTAGGCTTGAACTGGCGACCCAGCAGTCTAGCCGCCTCCTGCTTATACGGTTGTTTCAGCAAGCCCCAAGATGTTGGGGTGGAGGTCATCGCGTCTTGTCCAGGTCACGCGCGCGGCGGATGTGGGCGTAAGGCGTAGGAGCGTGTTGAGTTCCGAGACCGAGGAGGGTTTGGAAGGCTGCCATTGGGGTCTTGCGGCGGTTGTGTCGAAACACGAACTCATCGAGGTAAACCTGAAGCTGAGCGCGGCTCACGCCGTGGTACGTTCCGGTCAGCCATTGCTGCAGGTTGCCAATGGCACGATCCGCCAGCGGCACCACCGACTTGGCGCCTTTCCGCAAGTCAGTCCGGTGAGGTTGCGGACGAGAGACGTGTTTGTAGCCGGCCTCTTCGAGGGCGGTAAAGGTCTTCAGACCGTCTGTGTAGATGGTCGAGCCGGGAACAACGTTCTGGGCAAGAAACCTGTCGATCGTCACCTTCTTGAAGTCTGGAATAACGGACATGCGAACGCGCCCGGAGCGCTTCCCGCGTTTCTCAACAGCGACCATCACAAGGGCCGCACGGCGCCCCTTCAGTTGCCGGCTGCCTCGCAAACCTGCTTGCGGGCCGCCAATCCAGGTGTCATCGACCTCTACTTCTCCGTGCAAGGGCTCGCGAGCTGCGTTCACCATGGCCCGTCGCAGTTTGTGCAACATCATCCAGGCGGTTTCGTAGCGCGACAGGCCGAGCTGACGCTGCAGTAGCAGCGCCGACACACCTCGTTTATCAGTTGTCATCAGGTACGCAGCCCAAAACCAAACCGTCAGCGGGGTCTTCGTATTGTGGAGCACCGTTCCTGACGTCAACGAGACCTGGTGTCGACACGCCGCGCACTGCCACCGTAGTTTCTGCTCGAGAATGTAGGCCTGCCGATGCCCACACTGAGGACAAAGGAACCCGTCGGGCCAACGACAAGCAGCCAGGTACTTCTGGCAAGCCTCCTCGGTCGCGAACTCCACCTGAAACTGACGCAGACTCTTCGGAAACGGCGGCCGGGCCACGCCCTACCCTACATTTTGGGGCTTGCTGAAACAACCGTATAACCTGAATTATGCACTGCGGCGTGGACCTGAGGAGGGCTGAGCCGCAAGAGACCATTTGGGACCCCCGAAAACATGGGGTAAAAAGGTAGGCTGGCAAAGATCCCAGCTTCGCCAGCCAACCCCAAGGAGGTCACCCACATGGTTACCAGACGAAAACAGCATAGCTCCCAAAGGCCCGTCCAACAAGGCCCAGCCGTGACGGCCTCGCGGCCCAATAAAATCGGGGCTTCGACGCCTTACCACTTCCGCGGCAGGAAGCCGACTCCCTACGGCGGCTTGCTGCCGGTGGTCGGGAGGGCGCTGATCTGAGAGCCTGGCTATGCGCTATGCATAAAATTTTATGCACTAGCCGTAACGCACTGGAAACACGTCACTTCCGAGCGAGGTGTTGACGACGCGGATTCTGGGCGGGAAGGGAAACCGGACACGGAGAAGCCAAAAGGCCAGTTGCCGAGCTACCACCTCACGACGACCGCCAACCCGCTACGAACGCAGCCACACTCGCAAAGTGAATCTGTGCATAATTCAGGTATAAGCAAGAGCAGACTAACAGCCTAGCGTCCCGACCCCGTCCAGCTCTCAACAAACAACCAAGCGACATGCAGAAGGCACTCTTCCACGGGGAAGTAGCGAATCCAGTCGGCCTGGCGGGTTCCATGACACCTGAATTATGCACAGATTCGGCGTAGCCATCGTCGATGGAGTTGTGGCGATAGCGGCACTCGTGTCAACTCAGTGATTTCGCAAGTCGTCTTTTCTGCTGTTTCCCTCCCCGTTTGAGCCGCCTCCTGATCCCGGCAGGGCAAAAGCGGGCTGGCAAGCGGCGTGTTCCCAGTACGTTGCGGCGAGTGCATGAAATTTTATGCATGGAGTGCCCCTCAGCTCAGCGCACCCTCCACCACCGGCGCCAAGCTCGATCCCGGCGGCCCCATCGCCCGCAGCCGTCGCATCAGCCGTTCAAACAGGCCCTTTTCCTGATAATGATCGCTGTAGCTGACACCCGTTCTGCCGGCGTGCCGCCAGATCTTGGCCGCCACGAACAGAAAACGCAGCCGCGCCGTCGCCAGGGTGGTGTGCCGCAGCGTCTCCACGCTGGCCTGGGCTTCGCGGTTGAACAGCAGCAGCCAGCAGTTGCGATTGTAGGCCAGCATGGCCAACTGAAAGTGATTGCGGTTCATGTCAAAGCGGCGCGAGGGATGGGCCGCCAGCCCGGCGTCGTTGTTGGCCTCCTTGATCAGGTTCTCGGCTCCGGCGCGCTGATTGTAAAACCACACCACCGCCGCGATCGGCTCGGCCAGATTGGTGACAAACACGCGGTAGGTGTAAGCGCTGGTGGCGAACAACTGGTATTGCTCGGCCGCGCCGGCCTTGGGCTCGTTTTCGTAACGCAGCGCCAGGAAACGGCAGGCCCGCGCCCAGCCTTGCGGTTGGTAGAGGAATTCGCATTCCGCGTCCGCGTCGGAGCGGGGGGAGGGTTTCCATTCTGCTTGCTGCAAGCGCTCGACCAGGCGCCGCGTTTTGCGCGCCACGATGACGAACTGACAAGCCGCCTTTTCATAGGCCTCCACCGCCTCCCAGCAATAAAAGCCGGAATCGGCCCGCGCCAGGATTTTCTTCACGCCGCCCGGCAAAGTCCGGAAAGCGCTTTCGAGGTGGGCGGCGATCTGTCGGCCCGTGGGCCGGTCGCCGTTGCGCAACCCGCCCATCAGGTATTCGCGCGTCTCGGCCAGGAAGGTCAGTATCGGCTGGTAGCTGCGCTTGCCCTTGTTCTTGGGGTTGTAGCTCTTGCGCCCGCCCATCTGGCGGCCGTAGAGGGTATGCACGGTGGTGTCGGTGTCCAGCGTCACCGTCTCCAACTTCACGTGGGCCGCGGCCCAGACTCGTTCCCGCAGCTGGCGCTGAATGGAAAGGATCTGCTTCGCCACGTTGAGGTGCAGCGAGGCCAGAAAGCGCCACAGCGTGGACTGCGGCGGCAGACGCGTCACTTGCAAGATGCCGGTCAGGATGGGGTCGCGAGCGATGAAGTGGAGTTGGTTGAGCCGCGCAAAGCCGACATAGAGGCCGAGCACGAGGGCCAGCACGAACTGGTAGGGGCTCATGGCTCGGGTGATCCGTTTGGTCGTGAGGGTTTCTTCCAGCAGCGCTTGGAAGCCGAGTTTTTCGAGCAGGGTGGCGACGGGCAGCAAGCCGCCGTAGGGAGTCAGATTCTTGCCACGGAAGTGATAGGGCGTGGCAGCCCCGATTTTATTGGGCCGCGGGGCCCTCGCGCCGGGGCCTTGTTTGACGGGCCTTCGGGAGCTATGCTGTTTTCGTTTGGTAACCATTTGGGTGACCTCCTTGGGGTTGACTGGCGAAGCTGAAATCTTTGCCAGCCTACCTTTTTACCCCATGTTTTCGGGGGTCCCCAAATGGTTCCTGGCGGCTCAGCCCTCACCAGGTGCACCGGCAGTGCATAATTCAGGTGGTACGAAACCGGCTCAGCCCATCGGCTACCCAACCCTATCGTGTAATCAAGCCCGCGAACTAATCCAGGGGAATATGATTCGCATCACTACTGTCCGGTTAACGACTCACTGGCGAGCGGCAACTGATTGTTCCAGCATAGCTTAGGGCTGTTTTCCCCTTGCCGCGATTTGAACGGCGAAGGACGGCTGGAACGACTTCGGAGGCGGCCGACAATGGTTCATGAACCTCGGCCGCACCGTATTCTCCCAGTTGATCAGCTTCCTTCCGGATCGCGAATTCCGCCGCTGCGTAAGCCGCTACGACGGGGATCGCAGATGGCGCGGCTTTTCCTGCTGGGATCAGTTCCTCTGCATGGCGTTCGCCCAGCTGACCTACCGCGAAAGCCTGCGCGACATCGAAGCGTGCCTGCGTTCGCTCGGCGCCAAGCTCTACCACAGGGGATTCCGCTCCCAGGTGGCGCGCTCCACACTGGCCGACGCCAACGAGTCGCGCGACTGGCGGATCTATGCCGATTTCGCCCAGGTCTTGATTCGCATCGCGCGGCCTTTGTACGCCCGCGATCCGATCGGCGTGGATCTCGATCAAAGTCTCTACGCTCTGGACTCGACCACCATCGATCTGTGCCTCTCGCTGTTCCCCTGGGCCAAGTTCCGCCGGCACAAGGCCGCCCTGAAGATGCACACGCTGTTGGACCTGCGGGGTAACATCCCCACGTTTATCCGCATTACCGCTGGCAAAACGCACGACGTCAACATCCTCGACGAGTTCCTCCCCGAGCCCGGCGCCTTCTACGTCATGGATCGGGCCTACGTCGATTTCGAACGTCTCTTCGTGTTCACCCTCTGCTCGTCGTTCTTCGTCGTGCGAACCAAGAAGAACATCTTGCGCCAACGGCGCTACTCGCATCCCGTCGACAAGTCCACGGGGGTGCGCTCGGATCAGACCGTCCTACTGACTGCCATCGAGTCGGCCCTGGCGTATCCGGACCCGTTGCGGCGGATCAGCTACTTTGACGCCGCGACGAACAAGCGGCTGAAGTTCCTGACCAACAACTTCGCGCTCCCGGCGCTGACCATCGCCCGCATCTACAAGTCGCGTTGGCAGATCGAGTTGTTCTTCAAGTGGATCAAGCAGCTCCTGCGGATCAAGCAGTTTTACGGTACCAGCGAGAACGCCGTGAAGACGCAAATCTGGATCGCGGTCTCGGTTTACGTACTGGTCGCGATCGCGCGCAAGAGGTTGGGCCTGGAGGCGAGTCGCTACCAAATTCTACAGATTCTCAGCGTTACCCTTTTCGAGAAAACGCCCATTTTACAGGCCTTGCAGCCGTCCGACTCCCACGAAAACTTACTCGATGACCCTAACCAGCTGATTCTATTCGACTTTTAACCGGACAGTAGTGGATTCGCATCTCTTTCGGCCTGTATTTTATAGCCCTTTTATGCGCCTGGCGGCCTATTACCAGCAGCGTGAAGTAGTACATCGAATAACACTTATTATTAGTGAGTTTCCCCATGACCTCAATAAGGTTCACTCTCTATTAGTCCCGCATTTCCAATTTGACTTCGGCATCCCGACCTTCCAGCGGTCTTCAGCGTCTTTATTGATAGGGGATCGAGCCCTGTCAGGACGCACGGAGGCCAACACCCAATGGGTGAAAAAGAAAACAAGCCGTTTCAGCTCACCTTCAACGGATTTCTCAAAGTCGATTTCCAAGGATCGCGCGTCACCTCGGATGGTGGCCTGATTCTCCTTCGGGAACTGGACGAGCGGCTCGGACTGGGCAAGCTGATCGACGAGCATCTGACGGATTCGCGACAAGGCACAAACAAGAAGTTTCCGTTCGTCGATCTGGTGCGGCAATCGGTCTACAGCCGCCTCGCAGGCTACCAGAATCTCAACGATGCCGTGCGAGTCTCCGCCGATCCGACCTTTCGCTTGCTCGGCTCGAAAAAGAACTGGGAACGCGGCGGGGCGCTTACGTCGCGTCTGCAAAGCTTCGAGGCAGAGCTGCTGGCCAGTGAAGAGAACCTGCTTGGGCTGATGGCGGTCAACCGCGAGTTGGTCGCTCAAGCGCAAGCGCAGGACGAGTCCGAGCGTGTCGTGCTCGATATGGACTCGACAGAAAGCCCCGTTCACGGCCAACAGGAAGGCAGCGCTTACAACGGCCATTTCGAGTCCACCTGCTATCACCCGCTGTTGCTGTTCAACCAGCACGGCGATTGTCTGGCGGCCAAGCTGCGACCGGGTAACGTGTCCAGCGCCGAGGACTGGGACGAACTGCTGCTGCCCGAGATCGAGCGCCAACAGGGAGAAGGCAAGCGAGTGACGTTCCGCGCCGACGCCGCCTTCGCCAAGCCGGCGATCTACGAGGCATTGGAGGATCGCGGAGTGGACTACGTCATTCGCATCCCGGCGAACAAGAACTTGGAGTTGGAAATCGAAGACATTCTATTCCGTCCGCCGGGCAGGCCGAGCCTGAAGCCGCTGGTGCGCTACAAGAGCTTCCGCTATCAGGCCGCGAGTTGGTCGAAGCCCCGGCGGGTTGTGGCCAAGGTGGAGCACCACCAAGGCGAGTTGTTTCCTCGCGTCGGGTTCATCGTCACGAGCATGCGCTTGCCCAGCCGGTCGCTGGTGCGCTTCTACAACAAGCGCGGCACGGCCGAGCAATGGATCAAGGAAGGCAAGCAGGCGACTCACTGGACGCGTCTGTCGTGTCATCGCTTCCGGGCAAACCAAGTGCGGCTGCAACTCGCCGTTCTGGCCTACAACCTGGGCAATCTTTGGCGGCGACTGGGACTGCCGCGGCGCATCAAGAGCTGGTCGCTGACGAGCCTGCAGCAGCGGCTGATGAAGACGGGCGGACGGCTAGTGAAGCATGCGCGCTATTACTGGCTGCTTTTGGCCGAGGGACATCTGAACCGCAAGCTGTTCGGCGACATGCTGCACAGGATCTGGGCGCTGCCACTGCCGAGCGGGTAGAACGGTCGCTCGCGAGTGCGAAATCTGGATGCTGCGGAGTTGAAGCTCGGAGGAGTGTCTGAAAAACTGCTTTCTGACCGACGAATTGTCCCCTTCGGAGAACGAAAGGGTCCAGTGGAAGCACTTCGGTCCGGCCCGGTGCGTGCCTGCGGTCAAGAAAGGCTTGCGTTCAAGAGAGAATGAACGTAGAATCGGGGAGGCCAAGATCCAAAATGGAAATCCTGGTTAGTGGGCGTCGGACACGGTACTTTTCCGGTTGCACGCACTATGCCCCATGTACCTTTTCACACAAATTGTTCCGGCTAGCAAATGAAGTATGCCGACATATGATTGGTTGACAAGATTCATCAAGTGTGAGTGCTGCAACCCGGCTGGAGATTCTTAGTCAACCCAAATAGACATAGGACACTTCTTGAAGCTCGCGGGAACAACTTTTTCGATCGGGCGAGTTTCGGCGACACGCCGGAAGAACCGGCAGCCGGCGTCTGCCAAGGAATTTGGGAATTCCGGGTTTGTAGCGGGTGGATGGCGGAATCGAGCTTCGCGAGGCGAACCTCGTGGAGGTGAATCTCTGTGGGGCGGTCCTTTTCGGAGCGGAGCTTAGTGGGGCGAACTTTCGCAGAGCGAACCTCCGTGAGACGAACCTGAGCGGAGCAAACCTCATTGGGGCCAACTTCAGGGAAGCGAACCTCATCGATGCCGACTTTATTGACGCGGCTCTCCACCGATTCCAGGCCTCGACACCCAGCTTAAGCACGTCGAGATGTTTTGGGTTTGCCATGGAGGCAAGGTGCTTTCAGAAATCAAGTCTAGATGTTCACGACAGTGCACGTCGGTCTGATCATTGTGCCTCCGCCCTGTCCAGCCAGGGCGCCGGGCGATGGAGCCCGTCGGGCAGCTTTGTACCCTCGTCTCCGCGTGCCTCATTGATCTGCGATTGGGTAAGACCCCTTGCCTTGCTGAGGTCCGCCCCGCCGAAATCTGCACCACGCAGGATCGCACTACTGAAGACTGCGCCGCGCAGGTCCGCTTGGCGGAGATCGGCGTCAATGAGAGCCGCGTCGATAAGGACCGCTCCGATAAGGTCACCCTGGATGAGGTTCGCCTCCCGGAGGTTAGCCGCGATCAGGTCGGCGCCACGGAGGTTTACGTTCTTGAGGTTTGCCTCCCTGAGCGCGGCCCTGCTGAGGTCGGTGTCACTGAGTGTCGCCCTGCTGAGATTTGCCCCCGTTAGGTTCGCTCCCCGGAGTTTTGCGATGCGGAGGTCCGCCCCGCTCAAGTTCGCTAGGACCAAGTTGGCCCCGCGGAGGTCCGCCTGTGTGAGATCCGGCCTCGTTTCCGGATTCTGCTCCCTCCACCGGTTCCAGACCTCGACACCCTTCCTGAGAGTGTCGAGATGCTCCAGTTTCGCCGTCGGTCCAAACTCTTACCACTCAGCCCGGTCGATGTCATGGGCGAGAACGGCGATCTACAACGCTTGCCCGGCCTTGAGATCAAGCCTCAACAACCACTCAAGGGTGTTTCCACCATGGAGGGGGTCGTCCGGGACTTTCGGATCATCCCGCCATCGTCGTTCTGGCTCTTCGCTTCGCGCATCTTCTACTACGCACGATCCCGCCAGATGATGACGCGGGCGTATCGTTTCAAGGTTCATCAGGGTCCCGATTGACTTCGCCTGTCTGTCGATTCACATGCTTGAAGTCGATCCGCGGGACATGGTCACCCTTTGCGGCCAGCTTCTCGAATCGCCTCCTTTAGCAGGCGTGTTAATGCCTCGTCGTCGTATGTCACCTGAATTATGCACAGATTCACTTTGCGAGTGTGGCTGCGTTCGTAGCGGGTTGGCGGTCGTCGTGAGGTGGTAGCTCGGCAACTGGCCTTTTGGCTTCTCCGTGTCCGGTTTCCCTTCCCGCCCAGAATCCGCGTCGTCAAAACCTCGCTCGGAAGTGACGTGTTTCCAGTGCGTTACGGGTAGTGCATAAAATTTTATGCATAGCGCATAGCCAGGCTCTCAGATCAGCGCCCTCCCGACCACCGGCAGCAAGCCGCCGTAGGGAGTCGGCTTCCTGCCGCGGAAGTGGTAAGGCGTCGAAGCCCCGATTTTATTGGGCCGCGAGGCCGTCACGGCTGGGCCTTGTTGGACGGGCCTTTGGGAGCTATGCTGTTTTCGTCTGGTAACCATGTGGGTGACCTCCTTGGGGTTGGCTGGCGAAGCTGGGATCTTTGCCAGCCTACCTTTTTACCCCATGTTTTCGGGGGTCCCCAATGGTCTCTTGCGGCTCAGCCCTCCTCAGGTCCACGCCGCAGTGCATAATTCAGGTGTCATGCTCTTCGCGATCTCTTTCCCCCGCACTGAGAGACGCCGATAGCCCCAAATAGAACGACGCTTCGTCTCTTCCCAGCCTTCGCGTTCGTAGTAGAACGGCATATTGACCTCGAAATACGAAATGCTATCCGCATCCTTCAGCAGATCAGAGCGGTAATCGCCTCCAACCTCATGACGTACTACCAGCCGGCAAGCCTCGTCCGCAGTGGCCTTGGCCACGCCGCACTCGTCGAGGATCGCTCGCAGGATGTTCGCCCCGCTACGCGCATGGGCAGCCTTGAATGCCTCATAGTCGTCATAGTCGCAGCGACGCACTTTCCGGCTCTCACCGGCCCGGTCGATATCGTGAGCGAGAGCGGCGATCTGCAATGCCTGTCCGGCCTTGGCATCGAGCCTTAACACCCACGCAAGCGTGTTTTCAGCATGCAGAGGGTCTTCCGGGACCTTTGAAGCCGCGATCGTCGCTCTGATTCTTTGTTTTGCGCTTTCTACGCTATCCATGGTCCCGGCAGACGATGAGGCGGCGTATCGTTTCCACGTTCATCACGGCGGCAATGATCACGAGCGTCAAAGGAGCTTGATTGAACAGGGCGCCGAGGAATATCAGAAAGACACGGACATCGCGGCCCAGACGGAATCCCTTGTGCCGGATGCGGTTGCGCATGAGGCGGTCGTATTTGTCCGCCGTATAGCTCACCATAAAGGAACCGATAATCGCCAGAAATCCGGTCAACAGGATGAGGCTATCGGTCTTGTCGGCATAAGCGTGCCAGGTGAGGCCGAAAAGCAGCAAGGCGTCGGCGTAACGGTCCAATACCGCATCGAGCCACCCTCCGTAGCGGCTGGTTTGGAACTTGAGCCGCGCCACTTCGCCATCGCAGCCATCGACGATCGAGGCGAACTGTGCCAGAAAGCCGCCCAGCAAAAGGGCGAGGTAGCCGCCCAGTGCGAGCAGGCCGGCCGCCAGCACGGAACAAAGGAACGAAAACAGGGATATTTGATTAGGGGTGACCACCAGGCATTGGTGGTGCTTGCCCTGGTTATCGCTCGCATCTTCAAATTATCGAGCGGCTACCGTCAGCGCGTTGGAATGGCACAGGGTTCTGCTACAGTGCAATCATTGGTGACAGTGAAGCGTGTTTCGAGCAACTGCTCGAGAATGTAAAAGGCACCTGGCTGCGGTAAAACCTTGGCTCCCAGCCCACGACCGCAGATCAACCTTCCAGAAGGGGAAGGTTGGCGTCTAGCAATTGAGAGGCTGGAGTCTCAGAGAGCATCTTCTTGGACCGCTTGAGGGATAGCGAATCATCGGGCAACCCTCCGTTACCCCCCCTGGCTTCGGAGGACTCATCCGACTGCGAGGAGTTGGTTTGGCAGGAAAACCGCAACGGAGACGATCGGTCGGGAAAGCCGGGGGAAGACAGCGTGCGGTTGTATCTCACCGCAATGGGTGCGATACCGCTGCTGAACCGGGACGACGAGGTCCGGCTGGCCAGGAACATGGAGCGCGGCAATCGACGAATGAGAAAAGCGCTCTCGCGAACCTCTTGGCTTTGGGGAAAGTTGCTTGAACTGGATGAAAAGCTCAGAAAGAATCAACTGAACCAGCGACGCTTTTTCCATCTTGGAACTGCGGATGATGCTGGGTCTGCGAAGACGCGCCGGGAGAAAATGCTTCGTAAGAAGTTCGCGCGGGTCGCCCAATTGTTTCAAGAGTTCGAGAAACTAGCCGCGGGGACGCGCGTCGGGCGGCGCCCGAGCGTCGCCGTTCGGCGCAGACACGCCTGGCGCCGGGCAAGATGCAAGGTCGCGTTGTCGTGTGCTAGCCGTGACATTCCCTTCCGCCTGGATGTCTGGAAGGCATTTGCAGTCGAGTTCTTAGAGACGACCGAGGAACTCGTTGCAGCCGAGGAGAAGCTGGAGAAACCTCGACAGGATTGGAAGTGGGCTGCAGACAGCAGAACAACCTGCACGACGGCGTGCCCCGGACCTGAGGTCGGCATGACGGTGGCGGAGATCCAGCAAACTCAGCAGCAGGTCCGTGCGGGCAAGGCCCAAGCCGAACAGGCCAGGATGGCTCTCGTCGAAGCAAACCTGCGTTTGGTTGTCGCGGTCGCCAAGAAATATGTGAATCGCGGTTTGGATTTCCTGGACTTGCTTCAGGAAGGAAATATTGGGCTGATGCGCGGGGCCGAAAAGTTCGATTACCGCCGGGGCTTCAAGTTTGCGACGTACGCCCACTGGTGGATTCGGCAGGCCATCACGCGCGCCCTGTCGGATAAGTCGCGAACCCTGCGTCTTCCGGTCCATATGTGCCAACGGGTCAACAAGCTCGGGCGGGTCATTGGGCAGCTCGAAAAGGAGCTTTACCGCCCGCCAACGAATGAAGAAATCGCACAGCGGTTAGAGGTGAAGATCCAAACAGTGGAAACAATGCGATCGATTTTTCGAGCTCCGCCCTCACTGGATACTCCCATTGGAGCGGACGGTGAAGCGGTGCTAGCTGATGTGCTCGGAGACCAAGAAGCACGCTCACCAATCCATGGGGCGATCGAGGCGGACGTTTGTGAGCAAACCGCCGGTGTGCTCAAGACTCTGTCTCCCAGGGAAGAGAAGGTGATCCGGATGCGTTTTGGAATCGGCTTCGATCAGGGACATACACTGGGGCAGATTGGTCGCGAGTTCGGGCTGAGCCGGGAGCGCATCCGCCAGATCGAAAAGAAAGCTTTTGGCAAGCTTCGGGAGCCGCAGCGCGCCCAGCGGTTGCGTGCCCTAATGGCTGCCAGCCACGGCAGCATCTAATGATGAAAAAAGAGTCTGACCGAGACCGCCAAGTTGGAAGACCTTCCGACGTGAAGCTTCGGGACGGTGTTTACGCTGGAGACCGGCATCGGCGAGCGCCGGTTCGTATGCGCCGTCACTCGGGACAGCCGTCGAGAGCTCAGTCCACATCGACCATGATGGCCGCCAGTTGAACCTCGTCTCCCAGTGAGTGTCGCAGCAGTCGCTCTACCGCCAGAGCGCGTGTCAGCGCGCTGTCCCGAGTTGTGAGACCCGACTCGACCGTCGGTCTGGCGCTCCAGCCGGGATTGGCCGATTCCAAGACTACATCGTAAGGGTAACCTTCGATTCCTCGAAGAATGAACCCGCTGTCAGACGCAGCGCACTCTACGCTCACATCGCGAGCATAGCAGCTTGAGGATGGTCCCTTACCCAACCCAGCGCGAAGGCAAGTTATCTGTACGAAAGCGCCGGGATAAACCGGCGGGGAGTCGGGGATGGACCAACCGGCGGGACCCACCGAACAACTTAATGGAAGGCGTGGCTGTGGAAGCGTCGCGATCAAGGGGGGAGGCGACAGCTCAGAGCGAGCCGGCACTGTAGTCGGACATCAAAAAATTTCTCCCTAGGGCAAAGCCCCAAGGAAAGTGAAAAGGTTTAAAGGGTCAGACCTGACCTCTGGAACGTCGGCATTGGGTTCCGCTGTGCCCTGGGGCCAGCGCTAAGATGAGGTTACTTCGTCGGTCTCTCTTGAGGCTGATTCGTGATCGGAGTACTGACTGACTACTGGGTGCGCAGCCCGTTGCTCTGGAAGGATAGCCTCGGGAACACCATGGTAGGAGTGCGCGTTTTCATCCTCGCAATCTGCAGTCTGCTGGTGCTGCCGGCGGCGGCAGGAGATGGTGATCATTACTGGCCGCAGTGGCGCGGCCCCATGGGGACGGGTGCCGCACCGCACGCGAACCCACCAGTGGAATGGAGCGAGACGGAGAACATACGCTGGAAGATCGCACTGCCCGGCAGTGGCCATTCGACGCCGATCGTCTGGGGCGATCGCGTCTTCATCACCGCAGCCGTACCTTACGGTGATCCTATGGAACCAAGGTACGACAGCGCCCATGGCACGCATGACAGCGTGCCGGTGACCCAGCATCATCGGTTTATGGTGCTCGCCATCAGCCGCCGCGGGGGAAAGATTCTGTGGCAGCGGACGCTGCATACGGAGGTCCCGCACGAGGGTGGTCATTACACCGGAACGTTCGCATCCCACTCGCCCGTCACCGACGGCGAGCATGTCTTTGCGTTCTTCGGCTCGCGTGGGCTCTATGGTCTCGACCTGGACGGCGAGCTGCAGTGGAAAGCAGACCTCGGTGAGATGCAGACCAAGCACGCGCACGGCGAGGGCAGCTCACCAGTGCTCCACGGCGACACGCTAATCATCAACTGGGATCACGAAGGCCGGTCATTTGTGATCGCCTTCGACAAACGGACCGGCGAAGAGCGGTGGAGGGTCGCGCGGGAAGAGGTCACGTCGTGGGCAACACCGATCGTGGTCGAGCACGGCGGCAAGCCGCAGCTCATCATCAGCGGTACCAATCGCGTTCGAGGCTACGATCTGGCCACCGGCAACGTCATATGGGAATGTGGCGGGCTGTCGGCTAACATCGTCGCGTCACCCGTTTCGGCGGACGGCATGGTGTACGCCGCCAGCAGCTACCACACGCGGGCCATGCTCGCCATACGCCTCGACGGCGCCAAGGGCGACATCACCGGAACCGACCAGGTCGTGTGGAGGCGCAGACGAGGCACGCCCTACGTACCATCGCCATTGCTGTATGGAGACTCGCTTTACTTCCTCCGCCACTACCAGGGGATCCTTTCACGCGTGGACGCAAAAACCGGTGAAGAACGGACCGGACCGTTTCGGCTCGGCGGCATCCGCAACGTGTACGCCTCACCGGTGGGCGCCGCCAACCGCCTTTACATCACCGATCGCCAAGGAACAACGCTCGTGATGAGTCACGCTAACCTACCCAAGATGCTGGCAGTCAACCAGCTCGACGAGAGCTTCAGCGCCTCGGCCGCCGTCGCTGGCGGCGAGCTGTTTCTGCGCGGGCAGCGAAACCTCTACTGCATTGCCGAAGAGTAGTGTGACGGCCCATCCAGGGAACAACGGAAAGGATCCGCCTTGGCGAAGCCCGCCGGGAGCGCGAAAACAAGCCCAGGTCAGCGCGGCGCGCGTTTTAGCTTGAAGTCCTCGGCCTTATAGGCCACACTCATGGCGCCTCCACCGAGAACTCCTCGGTGATCTTGTAGTGCGAGATGGTTTGGCCGACCACGACAGCCCGATTCCACGCCGAAAAAATAGCTAATGATAACAAGCGATGCCACCAACAATCCGATTTTCTCAGGTCCAGGTCCTTGAGTCGGCTCGGTTTTCGCCTGCTTCGACCGGCGACCCGGACCCCTTGCATCTGCGATTGTTGGTGGTAATGAAGTTTTTCAGTGGCTATCCGCTGTCGAAGTTGTCCGGTGCAATTGTAGGCTGGACGGCAGCGTATCGCAAAGGCCGGAGTGGCGATTGCCGGAGTGGCGATGTCAACGCCAAGTAGAAATGTCCTATGCAGAAGCGATCCGGGTTTGGCCTTCCACAGTTACCGACTACCCAAAACTCTCGCGCTCGAGGGGCAATGCCGTAAAATAAAAAAGTCGGGTCTGCCGATTGTATCTATCTGCTCCTGGGATACGGCCCTGAGATGCCGGTCCCGAGAAGCCGATGACAAGGTACCTACTTTCGCTGGCGCTCCTGTTCCCCGCTTTCGGGGGATGGACGAACGCCGAAGCGAAAGTTCCCGCTGAGCTGCAAAAGCTCAGCCGCGACTATCTGAAATCCGGAGCGAAGGCTTCCCGCCGGAAACTGCTGGCCTACGCCAACCTACAATCCTCTGCCGAGAACAAAGCCCTCGCTGAATTTGGCCTCGGCATGGGCGACTTTGAAGCGAAGAACTACACCGCTGCGGCCGAGCATCTAGAGCGTGCCGCGAAGGGCTTGCGAGATCTCGCCGACTACGCGGCGTATCATCACGTCAAGAGCCTGGCGTTAGCCGATCAGCATCCACAAGCAGTTCAAGCCGCGACTGCCTTCTCGAGTCGGTTCAGCGAAAGCCGTTTCCGCGGCCTTGTGATTCGCATTCAAGCCGAAAGCCTGATTCGCGCCGAGCAACTCCCCGCTGCGAAGAAACTACTCGACGCCTCGAAAGACGATTTGTCCGAGCCGGTTCGTCTCTACCTGCTGGCCCGCATCGAACACATCGCGGGTCGCCTCTTGCCGGCAGTCCGAGCCTACCGGAGAGTCTACTATCACTACCCGCTTTCCGCTCAGACTGATGACGCGGAGAGTCACTTGAATATCCTGCGGCGCCAGCTCGGCAAGCAGTATCCTGACGCGCCCGCAAAGTGGCGCCTTCTCAGAGGCGATGCTCTCTTCGGAGCCCGCAAGTTCGCCAAGGCTTCACTCGAATTCCGCTTGGCAACGCCCCACCTCCAGGGCGGCGAGCGCGAGAAAGCGCTCGTTCGGCATGGTTCATCTGATTACCGGCGGGTCCACACGACGAAGGCCTACGGACATCTGAAGCCGCTCAAAATCGCCGATCCGGAACTCGACGCCGAACGCATTTACTACCTCGGCGAGTGCGCCCGGCGCCTCCACCGGATCAGAGAGTTTAAAGAACGGGCCGAAGAGCTGGCGCGAATGTATCCGAAATCGCCATGGTACGAGGAGGCGCTTTTCTCGCTCGGAAATTACTACCTCCTCAAAGATCAGCCGGAACAATACCGCGAATACTACGAACGAGCCGCTCGTGCCTTTCCGCGGGGCAAGCACGCTTCCAAAACCCATTGGAAGGTTTGTTGGCGGGCATATTTAGACCGTGATCCGCGGGCACATTCACTACTCGAAGAACATGTTCGAATCTACCCCAGCTCCGCAACAGTGAGCAACGCCATTTACTGGCTGGCGCGGTTGGAAGAGAAAGGAAACCCCGGCCGGGCCCGCCTGCTTTATTCCACGATCATGGCGCGATTCTCAAACTATTACTACGCTGGTCGCGCCAGAGAACGGCTTGAGAAGGCCGTTGCCGCCGCCGAGCCCTCTCAGCAAATCCCCGGCTATTTGAGCGGTCTCCCGAAAGCCCGCTCGCTCACCGAAAACCAGTCACCGCGGGTGGCGGCCCTGATCGGTCGGGGAGCCACGCTTCACGCTTTGGGATTGGGCGATCTGGCGGCTGGCGAACTGCAAACCGGGGACTATCGCAAAGCCGACTCACACTGGATCGGTCTGGAGCTGGCGCGGCAATATGCCGAGCGGGGCCAGCATCACCGGGCGCTGCGCTCGATGAAGCGCTATGGTTTCGGGTACCTCCGCCTGCCGCTCGATTCGGTATCGCGAGAGTTCTGGGAGCGGCTCTACCCCATGCCGTTCGCGAAGCAGCTACGCGCCCGCGCCAAGCCCCACAATCTCGATCCCTACTTGATAGCCGGTTTGATTCGCCAGGAATCGGAATTCAACCCCAGCGCCCGATCGCGGGCCGGTGCGCTTGGATTGATGCAAATCATGCCGGGAACGGGAAAAGGCCTAGCGAGGCGACTGGGAATCCAGGGTTTCTCGACAGCCCAACTCCGCCACGCCGACACCAGCCTGAGACTAGGAACCTTTCACTTCCGGCAAGTTCACGATCAGTTTGAACGCCGCATTGAATACACCCTGGCCGCCTATAACGCCGGTGAGCATCGTGTCGATGAGTGGGTGATCTGGGAAGATTTCGCCGAAGCCGAGGAGTTCGTCGAAACCATTCCGTTTACCGAGACCCGAGACTACGTGCAAGCCGTCCTTCGCAACGCGGCCGTCTATCGTGCGTTGTATGGAGGGGGCTCGCAAAGAGCCTCGAGCACGGCTGCCGCAAAAGCGACCCCCACTGGCTCGGACGATTGAGCGTCTACTAATCAGCCAGCCGTCGAACTGGTAGCGACCGGCAATCTTGCGCGTCGCGTGCCCACGTTCACTGATCTGCAAGAGAATAATCCCATTGTTATCAACAAATGCGCCTGCTCGGGACTTGACATACACGAATGTGCCGCTATGCTGAGAGCGGTGAAATGATCGGCCGGCAGGCGATCGTTCACAGCGCCGTTCACAAACGCCCGTTCACAAAAGGCCAGTTCACGAAGGAACGAAAAGCTGAGTTGGCTCTAAAGGCCAAAAAAGGCAATATCATGACAGAATCTGCCAAACCCCGCAATCGAGATTGCCGGATCACTGAAATAAAAGAACTTACGAGTTCCTTAGGAGCCTCCACCGAGGCGCGTAGGGTCAACAGTTAACGCATATTGTAGTCGCAAAAGACAAGAAAACCACTAAGAAACAGAGTCAACAGCCCCTGTTTTCGCCCAGGCAGTGAGTCGCTACGGCAATGTCGCTCACCTGCCCGATGCGCCCGACACCAGACCGTGTTAAAATTTTCCCAGTCGGGTTCGTCGCTACTTTTTCATGCGAAGACGAGATTTCATTGACGGCGCGTTGGGGCTGGGCATCGTGATGACGGCATCCAGGGCGGGTTTGCGGGGTGACAACAAGGAAGCTGCGGACCTCATTCTCAGTGCGGTTAAAAGGAGGAAACTCCGTGCTGCGTCTCTGGAAGTGCGCCGCAACACTTTTACCTTCCGAAAAGCCTTCGGGGAGGCTCAAAGTAGCGATACGCCCTTCTTGATTGCCTCGATCACCAAGCCGATGACCGCGGTGGGAATGATGGTCCTCGCCGACCGGGGAGAATTGTCGCTCGGCGACCGGGTACACAAATTCATTCCCGAGTTTCAGGACGGTGACCGCAAGTCAATCACGATCAAAAACCTGCTGACCCATACCTCGGGACTGCCCGATCAGTTGCCCGAGAACATCGAGCTTCGCAAGCGCCAGGCTCCGCTCGAAGAGTTCGTCGCCAGAGCGATCAAGACTCCCCTGCTGTTCAAGCCAGGGACTCGCGTTCAGTACCAAAGCATGGGGTTCCTTCTGGCATCTGAGATTGCCCAGCGGGTCACAAAGATACCGTTTCCGAAATTCCTCGAGCAAGAGGTTTTTCAGCCCCTCGGAATGGGGAATACCGCGCTGGGGCTGGGACGATTCGACATTTCTGAATCGCCGCGCTCCCAGGTGGAACACGCGGAGCCGCTCTATGGCGGAGGCGGGGAAGACACGACGAGCTGGGACTGGAACAGCCCTTACTGGCGAAATCTGGCCACGCCCTGGGGCGGTGCGCACTCCACTGGCCCTGACATCGCGAGGATGCTCGACGCCTTCTTGCATCCAGACCGCAATGTGCTCAAGGCGGAAACCGCCGCGTCGATGATCGTCGACCAAAACCAGGGACTCAACGAGCCTTGGGGGATTGGCTTCTCGCTGAAGCCCGGCCAGTTTGGCCGCGAATCGTCGCCGGCAACGTTCGGCCACGGCGGCTCCACCGGCACGATCGCCTGGGCGGATCCGGACGTCGACCGGGTCTGCGTGGTGTTGACAACGCTTCCCTCCCGCGTGTCCAAGGAGTCGATACTGCAGCCGGTGTGTGATCTAATTTCGCGCCGCAACACCTGATCGCCTGGGGGGTAAGATCACTCCGTGCTGCTGGGCGCTCCGCTATCGGCTGGCGGCTGAAAGCCGGCTGAAGCGCAACCAGGCCGAGCAGCGCCGCGCCCGCAAGGGTGCGGTCGAGAGTCGTCGGTGCGCCGGGGCCGCCATGGGAATGCGGTCACTGCCTGTCGTTCACCCTCTGCCCGATCGCATGAAAATTGTTCTGCCATAATCGGCAACGATTCGCTCACACGATGAACCTCACTCATCAACTGGAGCGCTATTTCGAGTTCGAAAAGCTCGGTACCAATTGGCGCACCGAAATTCTGGCGGGATTGACGACCTTCCTGACGATGGCCTACATCATCGTCGTCAACCCGTCGATCTTGCGCGAAGCCGGGATGCCGCCAACAGCCGTGGCGGCAGCGACGTGCATTTCCGCCGCGGTAGGTAGCGTTTTGATGGGCGCCTATGCTCGTTACCCGATCGCACTCGCGCCGGGAATGGGGATCAATGCCTACTTCACCTACACGGTTGTTCTGGGGATGGGCGTTTCTTGGCAGGTCGCTTTGGGGCGGTATTTATCTCCGGGCTGATGTTCCTGTTGCTGACCCTTGTCGGCGTTCAGCAAGCGATCGTCACAGCCATTCCGCGGGGCCTCTATGCCGCTGTTGGGGCTGGTATCGGCTTGTTCCTGGCCTTGATCGGCCTCCGCAGCATGGGGCTCGTTACCGCGAGCCCGTCAACGCTCGTCACGCTCGGCGATCTTTCCGCACCGAATGCGCTGCTCGCGTTGTTCGGGCTGTTGATCATTTCGGCGTTGCTCTCGTGGCAAGTGCCCGGGGCCATGGTCATCGGGATATTGTTGACGACTGGAGCCGCTGCTCTGTTTGGGCTCGTTCAATGGAATGTCCCAAGCTACGAATGGAGCGAAGTTTCAGGCGCGTTCCTACAACTCGATGTCGCCTCCACCGTGAGCCTAGGGTTCCTGGAAATTGTGTTTGTGTTTTGGTTCGTGGATCTGTTCGACAATGTGGGCACCTTGCTGGCGGTCGGGAACAAGGCGGGGCTATTTAGCGGTGAGCGCAAGATTCCGCGAATCCGCAGAATTCTTCTCGCCGACGGAGCCGCCACGACGTTCGGTTCGCTGTGCGGGACTTCAACCGTGGTCAGCTACATCGAAAGCGCTGCCGGAGTAGCCGCGGGCGGGCGCTCGGGTTTCGCGGCGGTCGTCACGGGTATCTTGTTTGCCGCATCGCTATTCGTCGCTCCGGTCGTGGGCCTGATTCCCATCGCCGCGACAGCTCCGGCTTTGGTCATTGTCGGTTGCTTGATGATGTCGACTGTCAAAGAAATCCAATGGGACGACATGGCCGACGCGATCCCGGCGTTCTTGACGATCCTAATGATTCCCCTCAGCTATAGCATCGCGAACGGTCTAGCGATCGGGATTGTGACGTACACCGCGCTGAAGGTCCTGCGGGGCGACTACAAGTCCGTCAGTTGGCTCGTCTACGTGCTGTCAGCCCTTTTCATCTGGCGATTCATTTACCTAGGAGCCGGGGACTAACACCCAGCAAACAGCAAGGAGGAAAGCAGAAACAGAGCCCCAGACGGGAGTCTGGGGTCAAGCGTGCCAGGGCGCGGCCCCCCCCGCCAAGAGTCCCCGGTCGGCGTAAGGCTCCATGCGTGCCGGCAAGTACGCGGAAACATCGAGCACCGCCTGGATCGAGAGATGTTCGGTCGAAGACACGAAGAATTCATCGGACTTCGAAATTCAAACTGCGACGCTACCGAAACATCAACACTTCGCAAATCATCAGCGAGTTGTGATACCTTGCTTCATTGCTATCGTGTTCGGGTCTTTTGTCTCAGGGCTGTTGGCCCTCGCACCTTTTGCCTCCGCGCGAACTTGACCTGATCCCGCACCGCAGCCAAGCAATGCTACTCGATCTGGAAAGCATTCGAAAAAACTTCGGGGGAGTTCCGGCTCTCAAGAATGGTGCTCTGCGGGTGAGCGCAGGCGAGGTACACGCCCTCGTAGGCGAAAACGGAGCGGGCAAGTCTACCCTGATGAAAATCGTCGCCGGCATGCTAGAGCGCGACGGCGGGGCGATGAAGTGGCGCGGGGAAGAAGTCCATTTGCGCCGCCCGGCGGACGCTCACGCGATCGGGATTTCGATGGTTCACCAGGAATCCCTGCTGGCGGCGCATCTCACGGTTGCTGAGAACGTTTTTCTCGGGCGCGAGCTGAGCAACGGTCCGCTCATGGACCAGCGGCGTATGGAAAAGGAAACCGCGGCATTGATCGAGGAGCACAACTTCCCGTTGCAAGCGAATTGGAGGGCCGAAGATCTGAGTCCGGCGCAGAAGCAACTGGTCGAGATTTGCCGAGCACTGCACAGTGCTTCGAGCCTGCTGATTTTCGATGAGCCGACCTCCTCGCTATCCGAGTCCGAGACGGTCGAAGTGTTCAAGATCGTTCGAAGCATGCGGGAGCGGGGCATCGGAATTATCTACATCACTCATCGGCTCGACGAATTGCACGAGATCGCCGACCGAGTCACGATCCTGCGCGATGGCGACACAGTTCACAGCGGAGATTTCTCGGAGCTTTCTACCGCGGACATTGTTCACCACATGGTCGGGCGCGAAGTCTCGCATATCTATGAGCGTCAATCGCTCGAACCGGGGAAAGAGGTACTGAAGGTTGATGTGCCTGGGGCGAAATTCAGCGTTCACGCGGGCGAAATCGTGGGTATCGCCGGGCTGATGGGGGCGGGGCGAACGGAGCTTTGCCAGACGATCTTCGGCATCACGCCAGCCTTGAAAGGTTCGATTTCGATCGAGGGGAAAGCGATCGAGATACGGTCGCCGCGCCACGCCGTTGATGCCGGCATCGCCTTGATCACCGAAGACCGCCAGCAGACCGGCTTGGCGTTGTCCCTGCCGCTGCGTGAGAACGTGACGCTGGCAAACATGGACGCTGTCAGTCGAATGGGGTTCGTGTTGAACTCTGCGGAGCAGAAAGTTGCCGAAGAGTCCCGCCAGAAATTGAGCATCCGGGCGTCTTCGATCGAACAGCTCGCCGGCCGGCTCAGCGGCGGTAATCAGCAGAAGATCGTCATCGCAAAATGGCTTTTCCGGGACGCCCGGATCTTGTTGTTCGACGAGCCCACGCGGGGCATCGACGTCGGTGCCAAGGCCGAGGTGTTTGCTCTGATGGACGACTTGGCCCGCAAGGGCAAGGCGGTCGTGATGGTCAGCTCCGAACTGCCCGAGATCCTTCAGGTAGCGGACCGAATCCTGGTCATGCGCGACGGTGAGATCGTGACGGAGCTTCCGCGGCAAACCACGCAGCAGGAAATCATGCGTTACGCGGCGGTGGGCAAGTGAACATTCGCGCCGGGATGGTTCAGAAGCTGCTGCCGTTTTTCAGCCTGATCGCGCTGTTCATTTTCCTTTCGATCGCATCGCCTCATTTCTTCACCGCAATCAACCTCTCGAGCGTGGTTCGTCAAACGGCGGTGATCAACATCATGGCCCTGGGGATGACGCTGGTGATCGTCTCTGGCGGCATTGACCTCTCGGTGGGTGCGATTCTTGCCTTCTCCGGGACGATGGGCACGATGTGCATGGTGGCGGGTTGGGGAATGGGTACGGGCATGCTGGTCGCCGTGCTGTGCGGGGCGATGTGGGGCTTCGCGAACGGGTTCTTGACCGTATCGCTGAAAATCCCTCCGTTCATCGTGACCCTCGGAACGCTGGGAATCGCACGCGGAGTGACGCTCATCATCTCCGGCGGACTTCCAGTAAGCGGGCTCCCCGAAGAGTTTAAGTTCCTCGGAGAAGGGACGATTGGTCCGGTACCAACGGTCCTGCCTGTGTTGCTGGTCTGCGCGGCTCTGACCTACGTTGTCCTGCACTCGACGAAGCTGGGCCGCTATACCTACGCCATCGGCAGCAACAAGGCCGCTGCGATTTATGCTGGAATCCCTGTTGCCGCATACACGATCGCGGTCTATGCCATCTTGGGGATGCTCACCGGCGTTTCGTCGATGATCGAAGCCTCGCGGCTGATGACCGGCCAGCCCACCGCCGGACAAGGCTATGAGCTGCTCGTCATCGCGGCAGTGGTGATCGGCGGGGGGAGCCTGAGCGGCGGCGAGGGCAGTGTCGTCGGCACTCTGATCGGCGCCTTCATTATGGGACTGCTCTCCAACGGCAGCGACCTGTTGGGCATCAATCCCTACGTGCAACAGGCCATCATAGGCGCGGTGATCATCATCGCCGTAGCCTTGGACGAAGCGCGAAAACGCCGATTTACGGCGTGAGATTAGAATCCTATTGTCCAGGTGCGCCAATCGCCACCGGACGGATCGGCGATCCTGAGCTGCCCTTCTTTCGAAGCGGCAAGATCATCGCGCACGACGTCGCTACCTGGTTCCGCGCTAACTCGCCAGGTTGAGGTTCTCAAGGCCGTAGATTCCAGCTTGAGTTAGAAAGTAGTAGTGGACGGCGAATGGCATCCCTTCCGGTGTCCCAGCAGGTGGGCCCGCGTCCCCGGTAAGCTGTCCCTCGGCGATGGGATCCATGAATGGGGTATCCAATCCCGCGGCGACGACGCGCCGCTCGCCGAGATACTTCGCTGCGTCGTACGAGAGGCCGGGCGCCATGGAGTAGTATACCTTCTTCGTGTCGGGATCTCGGTAGTGGTCACTCCAGCCCGTGTACACGAACACCACGTCACCCGGAAGGATGCCTCGCTCACCGAGCCCCTGTGCCTTGAGCATCGCTTCGATGTGATCCGCGGTAACCACCTCACCGGCGTTCATCGGCTTACCGCCACCCACGTGCTTTCTTGCGTCGAGCAGAACGGCGGTAGTGACGATCGGCGGCACCTTCTCCATGCCAAGTTTGAGGAGGGGTGAGCCGGGTGTCGGTTTCACGTCCTTCTGAGTGAACCCGCCATAGTAGCGTGCGTCTTCGGCGAAAGCGGGCTCCGTGCCGTCCCAGGCTTCGTCAATGTAGGCAAAGTGCCCGAAGGCGTCGATTTGAGTGCCCTGCTGTCCGGGGTTGGCGTTTTCGTTTAGTACGTCCATGTTGTATGTCTGCGGCGTTTCCGGAAGGCCGGCTGTGGGAAGGTATTTGATCTCAAAAGGACCCGCGAAAGGCGAGAGCGGCATCGTATTCGAGCGGACATGAGAAAGCTCATACACCTTGGCGCCGGGACTTGAAAGGTGTTCCGCGCAACGGGCCCAGGTTGCGGAGCCGAGTTCTCTCCCCATGCCGAGCTCGTCGCCCGCCGACGCCTCCGATTGGCTCGGTGAGGCTTCCTGCGCGGCTCCCCGGGGCATCGAGAGAATACATATCGTGACTACAATCGCGAGCTGCGTGAATTGGACCTTTGGGTTCATGGCTTCCTCCTTTTGCCTCGTGTCGCCAGACATCAACTCGATACCCTCCGAGTAACTGAATCAAATCAAGCTCGCGTCTGATTCTGGCCGGTGCTGCTTCACCCGCTCACCCGAGCCCTTCGAACAACGCGCTGCTGAGATAGCGTTCGCCGCCATCGGGCAGGATCACGACAATCGTTTTCTTCGCGAACTCGGGCTCTTTGGCGATTCGGCAAGCAACCGCCGTAGCAGCGCCGCAAGAAATCCCGCAGAGCAGCCCTTCTTGTCGGGCCAGGCGCCGGGCGTAGTCGATAGCTTCCTCGTCGCTCACCTGCTCTACGCGGTCGACGACCGATAGATCAAGAGTTTTGGGAATGAATCCCGCCCCGATTCCTTGAATCTGATGATGGTGACCAGGCTGTAGCGGCTTCCCGGCGAGCGACTGCGAAATAACAGGGCTTTTGGACGGCTCAACCGCGACGGATACGATCTGCTTACCCATCTTTTGCTTGATGTACCAAGAGATCCCGGAAATCGTACCGCCGGTCCCCACGCCAGCTACCAGGACGTCAATCGCTCCGTCGGTGTCGTTCCAAATCTCCGGTCCCGTAGTCTTGAAGTGAATCGCTGGATTCGCCGGATTCTCGAACTGCTGCAGCATGACGCAGTGATCCGGGTCGGACTCGACCAATTGGCGCGCGCGCTGGATGGCGCCTTCCATGCCCTCATCTCCGCTTGTCAGCTCCAGCTTGGCGCCGAGGATCTTGAGCACGCGCCGCCTTTCAATGCTCATCGTCTCGGGCATGGTTAGGGTCAGGTGGTAGCCTCTGGCGGCTGAGACGTAGGCCAGAGCGATACCCGTGTTGCCGCTGGTCGGCTCGACCAGCTCCATGCCGGGCTTAAGGATGCCGCGCTCCTCGGCGTCCCAGATCATATTCGCGCCGATGCGGCACTTGACCGAGTAGGACGGATTGCGCCCCTCGACCTTGCCGAGCAAAGTCGCGGGAGCGCCGGAGGCGACACGATTGAGCCTAACCAACGGAGTGCGGCCGATGCTGTAAGAGTTGTCTTCGAAGATCTGCGCCATACGATTGCTACATTCAGACTAGTCGTGATTTCGAATTGCGGGTACTTTCAGACTACCCGCTTTCGCGCCCTAAATCTGCCAATTGGCCGCCTGATGTGAACTTTTTTCTTTCCAGCGAGCGACCAGGTCCGCGAAACTGGTCTGATCAATGACGCTGGATAGAGCTCGTTCCACCTTATCCCACAATTCGGGGAATGGGGAGTCCGGCGGTGGCGCCTTGTCGCCTAAACGGTGCCCCAGCGTGATCGGTCCTTCGATCTGACGCAGGATCTCGCCGACGGAAATCGCTTCCGGTTCCTTAGCCAGGAAATAGCCGCCCTCCGAGCCGCGGCGGGAACCGAGAAAGCCGCCTTGCTTGAGCTGGGCCAGAATCAGCTCCAGGAACTTCTGTGGAATCTCTTGACGGGCCGCTATTTCGGCGATCTTCACCGGTCCCGCGCCTGCACGGCCGGCCAGGTCGAAAACCGCCCGCAGCGCGTACTCACCCTTTAAGGAAACGTCCATTACTCAATCTCTATCAATTTACTAGAGATTGCCTGGTCATGGGGGCTGACGGCCCGACGTTCCCGGATCTCTCATTCGCTGAGCCACCTGGAAGGGAGACTCCAGGCCAGCTGTCCTTTGTCTTCCTGAATGGAATGCGATCATTGCTGATATTCTGCGTGGAGCACGATAGACTGGGTGAAATCAGGCTCGGGTGAGATTGTCAGCGGTAGTCGAACGCAAAACGCTTTACGGACAATGCGACTCCGCGCCGAGTGAACGGCTCGCCCATTTTCTTGACATGCGGACCACACCGAACCAAAACAGAAGCGAGAAACCGTGAGATTTGGAGTCATACCGTTCGTGGCCTACGTTGAACTGCTCGGCACGCTGTTCTTGCTGGGCAGTTTGTTCATGCTCGGCGCGGGCCTACTGCTGGGCGCGGCAGTAGCTTCTTCGTTTCGGGAAGTTTCTTTCGATACGAAAGACAAAGGCCGCATCTACGGGAATCTTTATGGAGAAGGCGATCATGCCATCGTGTTAGCACATGGCGCCGTATTCAACAAAGAAAGCTGGGAGCAGCTCGCAACCCGGCTAGCGGGCGAAGGCCTCCAAGTCTTAGCCATCGACTTTCGAGGCTATGGGAAGTCGAAAGCCGGGAATCAGGGCAGGGCACTCTTTCAGGATGTTTTGGGGGCCGTGGAATACCTTCACGGGGCGGGAGCGAAACGCGTCTCGGTGGTTGGAGGAAGCATGGGTGGCGGCGCTTCCGCTGAGGCTGCCGTGGCCTCCAAGAACGGGCAAATCGATCGCCTGATCCTCCTGGCTGCGTCGCCGATTGGCACGCCCGAAAAGCTCAAAGGAAACAAGTTCTTCATCGTCAGCGCAGGGGACCCGCGGGTAAGCAATGTGAAACAGCAATTCGAAGCTGCGCCGGAACCCAAAAAGCTCGTCGTTCTCGAAGGCAATGCCCACGCGCAGCATATCTTCAAAACCGGGCAATCCGATAAACTGACGCAACTGATCGTTGACTGGCTTCGTGACTAGGGTTGGCTTTGTGACGAGACGCCATCATCTGAAACAGCCCGGCGGTTTCTCACCTTCCAAACCTTCCTGGGCCGCCTGCGTGTCGCCTGCCGTTGTGGGGCTGGCCCTTCTCCTTCCGCCGCAAGTTCTCTCCCAAGTCAGGCAAACCCTCGAAGCAACCCCCGCGACAACCATCGGCCCGCAGACCGACGGCAGTACAATCCTGCCGAGTGGGTGGAATCTCACGCCCGCCGGCAAACAGATTGCCTTGAGTACTCTGCCAATGTCGCTGGCGGTTTCGCCTGATGAAAAATATGCGGTCGTGCTCAACGGCGGATTTCTTCCCCCCACGCTCAGCGTGATCGACCTGTCAAGCCTGACCGAAAGCGCGCGGACTCCCCTAAAAGATGGCTGGCATGGTCTTGTGTTCAACAAGGCCGGGGACAAGCTGTACGTCGGCGGCGGATCCGCGGTGAGCGTGTTCGAGTTTGGGTTCCAGGAGGGCAAACTCACGCCCCAAAGAGAATTCGCTGTCCGACCTCCCGAGAGACGGCGGGCGTCCGACCACGTTGGCGATGTCGTGCTGGGACCGGAGGGACGATTCCTCTACTCGGCCGACGTGTTTCGCAACACGATCACGGTGATGAACGCCGCAACGGGTTTCGTCGTTAAGGAGTTTTTGACTGGTTTTCGGCCTTACAGAATGCTGATCGGCCCCGTCGGCGAGACGCTGCTGGTCAGCCACTGGGGGGAATCCTCCGTTGGCGTCTACAGCCTGAGCGACGGCCGGTTGATTGAGAAGATTCCGACCGGAGCGCATCCGACCGATATGCTGCTTCGGCCCGGGCGCTTGGAAGCGGATGAAAGTGCCCCCCCGATCGTTGCCCGGCTCTTTGTGGCCTGCGCCAATACGAACAGCGTCTCGGTGCTCGGTGTGACCGAGGGCGGCAGGTATCGGCAAATCGAAACCCTATCCGTTTCGCCAACTCCGGTGGCTCCGGCGGGGTCCATGCCAACAGCGGTCGCCCTGAGTCCGGACGGTAACCGTCTGTATGTGGTCAGCTCCGGCAACAATGCCATCGTTGTCGCCGATGTTTCGCAGGAGAGTTCCAGCGTCGTTGGTGCGATTCCGACGGGGTGGTATCCCACCGACGCGGTGGCCACTGCTGACGGCAGGCTGCTCTATCTGAGCGGGAAAGGCGCCGGTTCCCACCCCGCCCCGGACGGGCCCGACCCAACGCAACGAGGCAAGAAGGTACAGTACGTCGCGGCGGTCCAGACCGGTTCACTCGGAGTCGTGCCAGAGCTGGGGCTGCAAGAGTTAGATGCGCACACCCTCCAGGTAATCTCCAATACGCCCTACGACGACCGCTTGCTTTCCGACGCAGGGGTGCCGCCAGGTAATCCAATCCCCACCCGGCCGCGCGCGGAATCTCCGATCCAGCACGTGATTTATGTCATCAAGGAGAACCGCACCTACGATCAGATTTTTGGCGGAATTATGGAAGAAAACGGGGATCCGCAACGGACTGTCTTCGGAGAATCGATCACGCCGAACCACCATAGGCTGGCTCGCGAATTCGTCCTGTTCGACAATTTCTATGTGAATGGTGACGTCAGCGCTGACGGGCAGAATTGGTCAGTGGCCGGTATCGCGAATGACTTCGTGGAGAAGCTGTGGCCCAGCTACTACGGCCGGCGGCGCAAAGTCTACGACTTCGAGGGCGGGGAATCCGCCGCCATCCCCCCTGCCGCCTACCTTTGGTCGAACGCCTTGGCGGCGCGGCTCGCGGTTCGCAGCTATGGGCTGTGGGCTGAGGATTCCGCACGCGGCGTGAAGGTCAAAGATCCGGGATTGGCTCCTTTCACCGACCGCCAGTTTGTTCCTTTTCGCTTCGACTACGCGGATGGCCGGCGCGTCGATGAGTTCTTGCGGGAACTCGCCGAGTTTGAGACAGCCGGGGAGCTGCCGCGATTGATGCTGGTTCGTCTTCCAGGAGATCATACGGCGGGCCGGGCGCCGGGCTTGCCGACCGCAGAGTCCATGATGGCCGAGCATGACTACGCGCTCGGGCGTCTTGTCGAAGCCGTTAGCCGTAGCCGATTCTGGCCGCGGACCGCTATTTTTGTGTTGGAAGACGACTCACAGGACAGAGCCGATCACGTGGACTCCCACCGCTCGCCGCTGTTGATCGCGAGTTCATATGCTCGGCGGGGGGCGGTCGATCACACGCACTATTCGACCACGTCGGTGCTGCGAACGATCGAGCTGATCCTGGGGCTTCGGCCGATGACGCAGTTCGATGCGGCGGCCACCCCGCTTTGGAGGGCATTCCAACCGGATGCTGACCCGCGGCCCTTCGAGGCGTCGAAACCGAAAATTCCGCTGGACCAACGCAATCCCGAAGGTTCCGGCGGTCAACCACGACGGGTTCGAAACTCCTCTCCGCGGCTTGTTAAGTCTCTTGACTCGTCCTAAGAGTGCCGGCGGGAAGCCACCAACGCTTCGCCACTCCCTACCGGCGAGATTCGTTTTTCGAGCGCTCGTATAATAGGGATCTGTGTCTGCAATCAACGTCGGTGTCATCGGACTGGGAAACGTCGGCCGGGGGACGCTGCGTATCCTCGCCGATAACGCCGCGCAAATTGAAGCCAAACTAGGATTCCGCTTGCACGTCGAGACAGTCTGTTCACGATCTGTTATCGAGAGCCCACCGGACGAGTTGAGTCTTTTTCCCGACGCAAAGCGAACGTCTCGCTGGCAGGAAGTCGTCGACGATCCGAATGTCCAAGTCATCGCCGAGCTGATCGGCGGTACTTCGACTGCGGCGGATATCATCGGGAAATCCATCGAGCGGGGGAAATCCGTCGTTACGGCCAATAAGGAGCTGATGGCTGAGCAGGGCGCGGAGATCTGGGATCAAGCGATCGAAAAGCGAATTTGCCTGGCGATGGAAGCCAGCGTGGCCGGCGGGATTCCGATTCATTCCGTGTTGCGGGAAGGAATCTCCGGTGACCGTGTCGAGTCGATGGTCGGAATCCTGAACGGGACGTGCAACTACATCCTTACCGAGATGGAGCGCAGGGGTGATGCGCTGGAGACCGTTCTCGGCGAGGCTCAGCAGCTTGGGTACGCGGAAGCTGATCCCACGGCGGATGTGGACGGCTACGACGCCCGCTCCAAGCTGGCATTGCTTTCCGCTCTGGCGTTCGGGGTGAGGGTTTCTCCGGAAGATATTTATGTGGAAGGCATTCGCCGTATCTGCCCGATCGATTTTGCCTACGCCAGCCGGCTGGGTCAAACGGTTCGCCTCATTGCTTCGGCCCACCAGTCGGAGGAGGGTTTGTTGTTATCGGTTCGCCCAGCCTTGATTCCGAAAAACACGATTCTGGCGCATGTAGACGGCTCTTACAACGCGATCTGGGTGCGCGGCGTTCACGGGGCCGACACCTTCTACTATGGCCGCGGCGCGGGCCCGACGCCGACCGGCGTGGCCGTCGTGAGCGACTTGATGCGAGTGGCCAGGGAGATCGTCAACGGCAGCCCCGAGCGCGTCTCACCCTTCGCCCATTCACATTTGAAGCAGCATGCGCCGATTGCGATCGACAATCAAGTGCGGGCTCACTACCTGCGATTTCGGGTGAGGGACTGCCCCGGAATCATTGCGAAACTGGGGGCGATCCTAGCCGAGGCGGGCATTAGCCTCGATGCCGTATTGCAAGAGCCCAGCCACAACAAGGATGAGCTTCCGTTTGTGATCACGGTTGAGCCGACAATCGAGCGGGCGGTTTCCGAAGCAGTCAACCAAATGAGAGGCCTGGATTTTCTCGTTGATGACCCGTTGGCGATGCCTCTTGATGCGGGGCTGGGCAGCTGAGATGAGCCTCAAGCGCGGCCTGGCGGAAACTGTACCGAGCTAAACGTCAGCCATTTAATGGCATTCGACGCTGAACGTCAGCGGGTATTTCAGCGGACAAGAAGCCAGAACATTGCCGGGAAGTCAACGCCAAAGTTGACCTCTTCTGGCCACTAAGGCACTATGAAAATGAAAACGAGAGAGAAATTATCAAAATCCTTGGGCAAAGGCCTTGCTTCAGCACTAAAGGTATATAGTATGAAGACCGTGTCGATTGGAAAAACCCTGCGAATGCGGCGTCTGTTAAGGACAGGCCGCGTCGTGATCGTTGCCGTCGATCATGGCAATGCCGCCGGTGTTGTGCGAGGGCTAGAAGATCCAGTCGAAGTGATTAAGATGGCCGCCCAAGCTGGAGCGGACGGGATTTTAGTCACGCCCGGCATTCTCGAGCAAGCGATAGAAGTGGTCGGAGATCTGGCGATCATACTGCGGATTGACGGCTGCGTGAGTACGCTGGGCTCGGGTCCGATGGAATTGTTCAGCAGTGTGGAACAAGCCGTTCGTCTTGGCGTCGAGGCGGTGGTTGTGAATGCAACCGTCGGAGCGCCGCACGAAACAGCCGAGCTGGAAAAGGTCGGTATCGTGGCGTCGGAGGGCCGAACGTGGGGTGTCCCCGTTTTGGCTGAAATGCTGAGCCAGCACATGATGGACAACCATATGGATTTCAGCGGAAACGGCGACGGCGGACTGCCGGTCGACATTGCCAGCGAAGTCGCCCTGGCCTCCAGACTCGGCGCCGAACTGGGTGCTGACGCGATCAAAACGCGCTATCCAGGCGATCCGGATAGCTTTCGGAACATCGTTAAATCAACTGGCCGCCCGATTTTGATTGCTGGAGGGCCGACGCGCGGTACTGGGCTCGAGTCCACCCTGGGGCTAGTCGACGAGGTGCTCGAGGCCGGGGCGTCGGGCCTTGTTTTCGGGCGCACGATTTGGCAGTATCCGGAACCGATGGCGATGATCCGAGCTCTTTCAGCGATGGTGCATGATGACGCTACTGTTGAGGAAGCGGCTGAATTAGCTTCCAGCTAGGCCCGAGTTTCCCGCACTGTCCTCCGGCCGTCAGACGCTGAGGAATCCAGAATCGATCCTCTCACGGCTAGACCGAATGCGCCCGTTTTATCCGTTTCTATGCATTTTTCGATAGATCCGTCAATCGTCCACATGGCCTATGTCCTGCCGCGGTTGACGTCCGTCCTCCGCTTCGTCCATTTACTTCCCCGATTATTCTAAGGTCCGGCGTTTGAGCCGCTGGCGCCTCAGAGTCTCTAGCATCCGTGCAGCCTCTTATGGCTCGAAAGCTTGCCCTGGTTGGGCGAAATCCAATAAGCGATCCATGGAGTTGGGTTGTGCCGATCGTGAATGCCCTGCTGGCTCAGCTGCGACCCGGTCCGCTGATGTCGAGAGCCTTATAGATTTGCTAGGAGGGTGCCCCTAGCGAAGATCGGTACCAAGGTCCCATTCCTTCGCGCCGTCGAACTTGCAATCATGGAATCACGTATGGCAATGACATCGACGAAGTGCAGGGTTCCGAATGTTCAAGCTGCTGATCCGGCCCTCCAAAGGCTGGCGGGGGCGGTTCTGATTCAAGCTTTGGAGGATCTCACCCGCAGCCCGAAACGTTCGCGAGAAGATGCCCTGAACTGGATTCTCGGCCGGACGAAAGATGGGTTCAACTTTGGGCTTTGCTGCGATCTATTGGGACGGGAATCCACTGACGTGCTGCAAAGAGTTCAGCGATTCTTCTTCATTCCAACTGGGGCGACCGCTTCTCATGCTTCCTGCGTGGAGTCGTTGTCATACTTCCTCGAGTAGGTCCCACCGCAGTATCCTACCTTCACCACTCTAGCCACAAACGCAACTCAGTGGCTTTTTACCGCCGTCATGGTAGATGTTCCTCCACCATGGACGAATAGCCTGCAGTTTGACACTCAGAGCCCCAGGAGGCAATCGCGGGCGAGAGTGTCCTCCGAGCCTCGATACTGCCGAATAGAGCTGTTGAGGGCCGCGCAATCCGGCGGCGGATCGCTGACCTGCAGCGTTAGTCCACCGCGCCAGGCGTTGGTACTCAGTACCTGTTGGCGAAGAAAGATCGTGGTGGCTGCGTGGCCGCCGGGGATGCGGTCTTCCCAAGCTGAGGGACAAAGGTGAACTCGGCGACCTTTCGATAGATGGGGCCGGCGGGCGTCACCGAGCTTTCAAAAAGAACGAACTGGTCTGGATTGATCAGTCCGAATTCGCGAGTCGGCAGGTCTTCAATTGCCCTATAGAGATCGTCCAATAAAATCTCGTCAGCGATGCGAGCGAGCGTCAGGTGAGGCTGGTAGGGGCGAACCTCTGGAGCGATGCCCAGCGGCTGCAGAGCCGAATCCACCCGGCTATGCAGTTGGCGCAGAGCCGTCGTGTTCTCTGCGCCGGCCCAGAACACCCGAGGGTAGCGGGCGTTCGGGTAGAAGCCAAGACCAGCAAGGGGAACGCTGAGCACCGGCTCAGTGGCGGGCAACCGAACGTCGCTGAGATTGTGAATCAGCTCATCCAGACGGTTGGAGTGCCAGTCGCCGACGTATTTCAGCGTCACGTGCATGTTCTGCGGATTCACCCATTGCAGTGGCGCATAAGGGCGAAGGCGGCGAACTAGATCCGTAAGATTGGCGATTACTTTTGAATTCAATTCCAGTGCAACGAATAAACGCATGCGCTTTCCCCAATCTTGCTGCTCGAGCTAGTTGCCCCCTTCGAGCTGGACTTACTTATTCTTGGCCGCGGCCTTGGCGGTATGTACAGAGTGCTGTTCGCTGGGCGGATTCAGGGTGATGGTCACAGTCTGGTCCAGTTCGGTCAACTCGACCGTGTCGCCGTACGTTTGAAAGCCCTTGGCGGTCACCTGGATCAGCACGCGTCCTTGCTTCATTGGCGGAAGGGGGGCTGTACCCTGCTGACTGGTCCGGAGTTCCAAGGTATGTCCAATCTTGTCGAACTTCTTGCCCTTCAATTCGCGAACCAAAACGCTTGCGCGCGGAACCGGATTGCCTTGCCCGTCCTGCACGATGACGCGCAGACTGGTGTGCTCTTTCTTGGCGAGCAGATCAGCGGGGGAACAGACCACCAGCGCGATCACCAAACTGACAAACAATCTCATTGATTCAGTCTACCTCTTGCGGCCGCCGGAGCACCGAAGGGATCAGAATATGAAGCTTAGAGCGCCCCGATAGCTGCGGATTGCCTGAAGCAGGTACATCTGTTGGCCATCGTAGGTTTGGATCGGAACGTATCCTGCTTTCAATAGATTTCGGAAGTCCGCGGTCGCTTCGAGTTTGCCGGGGAGTGAGCCTCCGAAAGGCAGAGGCTGGCGAATGACTATATTGAGACCAGGATCGGATCGAGCCGCGAAATCGTTGTAAAGGTCCGTCGCAATCACCGCCTGCTGATTCAACCATTGGTAGGAAGAAATAATACGCGTTCCCGACTTCGACAGCTTAGTGGAAACTGAAGCCGAAATCATATGGGCCGGACGCATGTGCAACGAGCTGCGTAACTCATCGACGCTAGGCGTCTCAAGACCACTGCGCGTTGGGCTCAAAGCGCCCGTTGAGCCATACCCAATTGCTGCTTGCAGGTGGTCGCGAAGCTCCCTTGCGTAGGAAACACGATACCCCTTGGAGCGGTGCAGGCCAGCGTTCAAGGTCGAGCTGTTCGAGAATAGATCCGGCAGGATATTGCCGTCCGTAAAGTGGCCGCCCGGTACCAGCGCGGTGACCGCCGCGTCGCTGAGCGAATCCTGGTAGGCGGCAACTTCAAGCATCCCTTTTTCGCCAACCTTTTGACGGTAGGCAACTTCCATGTGCTCGGTGCGTTGCACGGTAGCCCGGCCGTCGTGGAGGGAAACGCGCGGAAACAATCCCAGAGTCGACACCTGTTGACGAAGCGCTTCGCCGCCCGTTGCGGAGTCGGCGGTCTGCGGAACGCCCGAGGCGTATCTTAGCTGAATCTCCCGGTTGTTACCTAAGTTGTAGATCAGCCGCCCGTAAGGACTCACGAAGTCAAGCCGGTTGATGAAGCTGACCGATTCGTAGAGGAAGCCGTATTCAAACCGGACCGTCTCGCCAAGCTTAACCGTGTCCCCGAAGCCGAGGGTAAGGATTTGCAGCGCGGCGCGGCTTTGGTTGGGCGCCGAGCCGAAAGTCGATTGACCCGCCAGCGTGGGTGCTTGCAACTGCCTGACCGTAATGGAAACTTCCGGCGCAACACCGCCCACCTGGCGGCTGAAGCTGGTCTGGAACGCCGCCGAGGGCGCACCCGTGGTGGACCCGTAGCCCAAATTGCCACTGAATGTCAGGTCGTTGTTGCCCAGCAAAGAGGTGGCGACCGCGAATGCCGTGCCAAGATCGGTCTCGTTAGCCAGCCCCGATTGACGCGCTCCTCCACCGGCGCTGACCTGTGCGTAGCCCCGCGTGTCGCTGAAGTTTCCGGCGACCTTGCGAATCACTGTATGCATCTCGCGTCTACTTTCTTCTGGAAGGAAACGCAAAGCGGGACGGGTCGTACTGGCCGTCTTGAGGACCCATTTCCAATCGTCGCTCATGTCCCGAATCTCACCACCGTCGGGAAACAGCATTTGAAGGCTCGCGAAAACGCCTCGTAGGTTGACATCGAGGATCGTCTTGCGGCCGGACTCGACGCGAACGTTCTGCTTCAGCAGCGGCAGGAAGCGGTCCAGAGTGACACGAATGGAATAATCGCCGGGGAAAAGGTTGTCTACCTTGAAGATTCCTCTGTAGTCGCTAAAGACTCGCTTGATCGGACGGCCTTGCGGGGTGAGCAAGGAGACCATGGCACCCATCCGCGGGACACCGTGCTCGTCACGCACAAGTCCCCCAACGGTGCCGCTGATTTCAGCCTGGGCCGGTGGCACTAGCAGGAGGGCGATCAGAGCTGTAGCAACCGCCGCACCCGGAAGCAGGCGATTGAGCGATCCGTTAAAAGCCATCGGCTTGGTCTTCACTTAATACTTCCAGGCCTCCAAGGGAGACTACTGTCCCTTGATCTTAAACGTCGCTGTTGGCGTTAAGGTTTCATTCTTGACTTTGTCATCAACCTTCAAACTCAAGCGATACTCGCCCGGAGTGAGGTTGCTGAGCGGAAGCAGCTTCTCGATCACAGTCTGGCGGGAAGAGCTTCCTCGAATCTTGTCGAACGGCTCCGAAAAATCCAGTAGCAGGTCGTCGGGCTCGTCGAGTTTTGCGATCTGATAGCTGATCGATCCCGAGGGACGGGCGGTCGAGTCGTCCTCGCCAAGATTGTAGACCTCCATGTAGATCCCCATCTTCTCGGTTGGTTTGAACTCCTCGCCAATCCTGGGACGCACTTTCGAGCTGCCAATCACAAACTGCCCGGTTCCCAGAGAGCGTGTCGGGACGCGTTCGATTCGATCCGCCAGGATTAGGGTACTCATGGCAAGCTTTTCGTCATCGAATTCCGGCACTTTCAACGCCAACCTGTGGGTCCCCATCGTCTCACCGACGATGTCCTTGACCACCAGTTCGAGGCGATACATGCCCGGAGCTAGGGGTACGCCCTTCTGGTAAATCGATTGGCGCTCGGTTTCCTGCTGCAGCCGCTCGGGGGTCGTGCTAATCGTGACCGTGTCCTCGAAATTTGTTGCGATGCGGCGAGTGACCGTGGTCACTCTCGCAAATATATTGACGACCGACTTGTGCAGGCCGTCCTCTTCCCTGAAAACCAGATCCCGATTGTTCAACTGGACCGTAACACTGGTCAGCACCGCGCTGTTGGTCACGCGGACATAATGCACATCCACTTGGAATGGCAGCGTGCTGTACTCGATCCTGGACTCGACGATCGCCTCTAGATCCTTAAACTTGACTGGCGGCGGCCTGAAAATGTCGGCGTGCAGTTGCAGCCGCTCAAACTGGTTGTATTTTCTGCTCTGGGTACCCCCGAGCGGCATTCCCATCCGGGTGCCATCGGTCCTGGTAAAGCGGTCATATTTGGTTGACATGCCCATCTGTTCCGACAAGGTCAGGCCTGCCCCGGGTATGTGCAGTAAGGCATCCTTCTCGGAAGGATCCGATGTCAGCCGGTACTCGCCGGTCATGGTGGGGTCCACGAACTCCAACACGACGTCCTGGCCAACACCCTCAACCCAGCGGTAGCGCCACATTTCGAACGGGAAAGTCGAGGTGGTGCCGCCACCCTCTTCGTAGGGCCGCTGATACATGCCGCCGGCGGGATGAGACTCGATCTCATCGGGCGGCCCGTGCGCGATGTAGATGCGGCCGCGGTCAGTTGTCCAGCCCGGAATTCCCGATGCGAAACGGTCGTTTGCGTAGGCGATACGGCGGTAGTGCTCTTCTTTGTATTCGTTCTCCATCGAATCCGGAGTCGGATCCCGGCGCATCCAAAACTGCTCGACGAAGTTCTCGCGCTCTTCAGCCGTGCTCAGCCGCAGGAAACCTTTTCGCTCTTCCGGCGTGATGATGTAGCGCACGTCTTCTTTAAGCCATTTTTTGAATGGCCCTTCTAGTTCCTTTTGTAGCTGTTTGAGACGCTTTCGTTCCTGCCTGCGAGTTAGTTGGCGTGGCTCCTCCTCCGCACCTTGCGCCCGAAGAAGAGGGAGGATCGCGAAAGACAGCAATACGAATCCCGATAGCAGCTTACGGCCAATACTCATACATCCCCCCGAAACACGCGATTTACCGTCATTGAGATCCGGTGCATGTGGCCTGCGGGTGATCCCGCGAAGTAATCCGGCTACCCAGTTTAAATTCTAGGCGGTCTGACCGTGGACCGTCAAGTAAAATTATCTACTCTGATGGGCGCAAAAGGACATACTCCCGTCTGTTCCATCAACGAAAGGCTCTCTCCGAGCGAGGTCTGGCACCAATCTGGGAGCTGCCACACGAACCCGCCGTGTGTGTTGCGCGTGTTCGCCCGCTTGACCTCGTGATCACCCGCGGGCTCTGAGCGTCAGCTCCGGCTGCGCTGGTCCCGCTGATACGTGCGCGCTGCTTTGCCACGCCTCTGCGGACGAACTGTACTGGCATTCGTGGCGACAAACCTTCGCTGCTACTACCTCGAACACGCTGCCAACCGGTTTCGATACTACCTCCGGGAACACCTTTTACCGTAAACATGCATCTACTTACCGCAAAGATGCATATACGGAATTTCAGAGATTGAATGTGCGGATCTCCGGAAAATTGTATTTCGCAGCAGGCCGCTGTCGAGCTGGTCTTCACAAGACGCTAAGAAAACAAGGGTTTACGCGAATGGTTTCAGGGCCAACTTTGGCCATTTACGTGCTAGTAAGTAGATGCACGTAGCAGCGTGGGGTGTGCCTGCTACCAATCAGTCGACGAAAAATGAAGCAGGGGCTCCAGACACGGCTGTTGACCAAGTTGATGGTGGTTGCCACCATCGCTTTGGTGGGGGCTGCCGTGGTGAACTATCACCAGCGGCAGGTCTTTGAGCTTCCCGATGATGGCACGGTGTGGATTGACGGCGACGCCGGGGTTGTTGCCTCCCACGTAGCGTCCGGTAGCTCAGCGGCGAAATCCGGAATTCAACCCGGGGACCGTTTGCTGAGCATCAACCAGTTGAGGGTTGGCCGGTCGCTCGATGTTCCGCGGATCTTGACGGGCATTGGAGTCTGGAAGCGGGCGGCATACGGCGTCTCCCGCGACGGGGTCGACTTCGATGCTTCGCTCATCATCAGCGCAGCGTCAACCAGCCAGCCGCTTGTCTACTATTTCCAGTTGTTGGTGGGCGTTACCTACCTCGCAATCGGGGTCTTTGTGTTTGCACGGCGGACCATGCGTCCCATGGTCCGCCACTATTATTCGTTTTGCTTGGCTTCTTTCGTCCTCTATTGCTTCAGCTACACCGGGTCTACGACGGGCTTTGACCGCTTCATCTACTGGGGTGACGTCTGGGCGACTCTCCTTGTGCCTGCCGTTTTCCTGCATTTCTGCTTGATCTTTCCACGTTCTGAACTCGCCTCGGCCCCGCGGAAACTGCTGGCGCTGGCGGGATATGTTCCCGTCACGTTAATGCTCGTCCTGCACCACCTAACCGCGATGGGCGCGGTGGAAACCGACCTTTCGCTCGTTGAGTTGCGCCAACTGCTCGACAGAGTCGAGTACGGGTTGCTGGGCGTCTACTTCGTGGCCGGTGCTATCCTGCTTAACGTTTGGCGGGGAGCGAGTGAGAACGTCATTCTGCGGCAGCAGCGAAAATGGCTGGCTACGGGCACTCTGTGGGGCGTGCTTCCGTTTGCCGTTTTTTACTTGGTCCCCTACGTCTCGGGTCAAGTGCCGGGGCCGAACCAGAGTCTGTCGGTTCTCTCGCTGGGGCTGATCCCGCTGACATTCGCGTATGCGGTGGTCAAGTTCCGCTTGATGGATGTGGATGTCATTTTCCGAAGAGGCGTAGCCTATTCGCTCGCGACGACGACGCTATTGGCCCTCTTCTACGGGCTCGCTCTCTTGTTGGGTGGAATGGTTGAATTGCCGCTGCGGGAGCTAACGCCTGCGACTTGGGTGCTCTCCGTTATCGCCGCGGCCTTGCTCTTTCAGCCGCTGCGAGGCTGGATTCAGACCAAGCTGGAAGAACGTCTCTATCGCGAGCGCTACGACTACCGCCGGACACTAGTCGATTTCGCCTCCGAGTTGAGCAGCGAAACCGACCTGGACCATGCTGTCACGAGCTTTTCTGATCGCCTAGTCGAGACGCTGGCGCTGCGCCGGCTGGCTGTCTTCGTTGCTCCCGACCCCGAACGGGCGCTTGGGGCCGGCGGTTTCAAGTTGATCTGGGGTCATGGCCTTACCGATGCTCACGGGGCGGCAATTGAACTTGGCAATGGGCTGGATCTGAGTTTCTTGGCGCCCGACTTGGCTGCCGCAGTGACTCCGAACAGCGGCAGCCGGCCTTACTTGTTTTATGAAAACCCTCGCTGGCCCGACGCCAGCTCTGGCAGTGCCCGCCACGCGATTCTGGATTTGGACCTGAACTACTACGTCCCCTGCCGCGTGCGAGGCAAAGCGATCGCCTATCTCGGACTGGGCAGGACGAAGGCGGGAGACTATCTTTCGAGCGAAGATCTTTCGCTGGTACAAACGGTTTCGGGCTATTTCGCCGTGGCGCTTGAGAACTCCCGGTTGGTGCAATCGCTCGAGAGAAAGGCAGCCGAGCTCGAACGTCTCAAAGACTACAACGAAAACATCGTTGAGTCGCTTAGCGTTGGCATCCTTGCACTTGATCAGGATGAGCGCGTGGAAAGCTGGAACTCTCAGCTCGAGTTGACGTTCGGCATACCCCGCGAGGTCGCGGTGGGCCGGCGGCTAATCGAGCTGTTGCCGGGGCCGCTGGTTGCCGAACTCCAAAAAGTGCGAGGTGAGTCGGGCATTCAGAATATATACAAGTTTCCGCTGCGCGCCAGTGAATTCCCGGCCGAGTTCCAGCCAAAGCCCAGTTCCAGCGAATCGGGTTCCAACGGGTCGAATTCCAACGTCTCGGGGTCGAATGGATATGGTTCCAACGGGTCGGGCCGGCCCGCTGACCAGGGACGGATTCTCAACGTGGCCATCGCGCCGCTGGTGGCGAAGAACTTTGATCATATCGGGCGGCTCATCATTATTGATGATGTGACCGAACGGGTAGAGTTGGAAGAGCAACTCGTCGAGGCAGACAAACTGGGCTCGATTGGCTTGGTGGCCGCCGGTGTCGCGCACGAAGTCAACACCCCGCTCGCTGTGATTTCGAGTTACGCGCAGATGCTGGCCAAGCGCATTACAGGTGATCCCCAGCAAACCAAGATTCTCGACAAGATTACTTCCCAAACCTTCCGCGCGAGCGAAATCGTCAATTCGCTCTTGAACGTCTCTCGCACCTCGCTGCGGGAATTTAGCGAACTGGATCTCGGTCAGGTCGTGGAAGAAACGCTTGATCTGGTCCAGCCGCAGCTTAAATCAGCCAGAGTCACCGTGGAGACCGCGTTCGATCCGGATGCCGCCAAAGTGGTCGGCAACTCGGGACGGTTGCAGCAGGTCTTCCTTAACCTATTTATAAACGCGCGCGACGCGATGCCCCAGGGAGGCCGTCTCCGTGTCGAAACTCGCGGTCTCGACTCCGGCTCAGACCGAGCCATGGCGGCCGTGATTGTTAGCGACACCGGATCCGGCATCGATCCTCAGCACCTGAAGAAGATCTTCGATCCCTTCTTCACAACCAAGACCCAAAACCGCAGCACGGGCCTGGGCTTGGCCGTCAGCCACGGCATTGTTCGCGAGCACTCGGGTACCTTGAGCGTCGAGAGTGCGCCGGGGCAAGGAACTACATTCCGAATCGAGTTGCCGCTGGCCAGGAAAGTAGGCCGCATTTCTCACCACGTGGCGAGACGAAGCGCGTGAGAGGCGCGTCAGTACGAGGCGCGCGCCGCTTGACGAGCGGAGGCGTACTCGGACAGTACGTTGAGCACGGCGAGCAAGCGCAACGAAGTAATGGCGGGCCTATTGCGTGCTTTGGCCGTCAGGTGGTGAGAAATGCGGCCTAGGCCTTCTTCTGAGTCCGCCCAAAAGGCCAAAGGCCGCATCCTCATCATCGACGACGAAGACGTGATTCTCGAAAGTCTCGAGACATTGCTCGAGCTGGAGCAATACGAGGTTTCGACCGCGTCCGATGGAGCCGCCGGTATTGCCGCCCTGGATTCCAAGAGCTTCGACCTGGTCCTGCTGGACTTGATGCTTCCCGATCGCTCCGGACTCGACGTGCTGGAGGATGTCCGCTCGCGCGACCGGGAAACGCCGATCGTCATGCTGACCGCCTACGGCTCGATCGAAACGGCGGTGCAAGCGATTCGGTTCGGGGCCACCGATTTTTTCACCAAACCCTGGAACAACGAAAAGCTGCTTCTCGAAATCGATCAGCACATTCAGCGCCGCAGTCTGGAACGCGAAAATGCTCATCTCAAGAGTGTCCTGAAAGCTCGCTTCAGTTTCTCGAACATCATTGGAAAAAGCGACGCCATGCAGCGCGTTTTCGACTTGGTGGGTCAGGTCGCTCCGAGCCGCTCGACCGTGCTGGTTCACGGGGATAGCGGCACCGGCAAAGAGTTGATCGCCAAAGCCATCCACGCCAATTCTCCGCGAGCCGGCAAGCCATTCGTACCCGTCAACACCGGCTCGATTCCTTTGGACTTGCTCGAATCCACGCTATTTGGCCACGTGCGCGGCGCGTTTACCGGAGCCATTCAGACCCGCCGGGGGTGTTTCGATGTGGCTGACGGAGGAACGATCTTCCTGGACGAAATCAGTACCCTGGGCGTCGACACGCAGGCGAAGTTGCTGCGGGTCATACAGGAGCGAGAGTTCATGCCGGTTGGCGCCAGCCAATCGGTAAAAGTCGACGTGCGCATCGTCGCCGCCACCAACGACGACTTGGAGAAGCTGGTTGCCGACGGCTCTTTCCGCGAAGATCTCTACTATCGCCTCAACGTCATCCAGGTCAAACTCCCCGCCTTGCGCGAGCGTCTCGAGGACATCCCGCTGTTGGTCGGTCACTTCTTCGATAAGTATTGTCAGGAAAACGAGCGGTTCCTCGATGCCAACGGCCATTCATCGCTGCGATTCTCACCGGCGGCGATGAAGATCCTGATGAACCACAATTGGCCGGGCAATGTCCGGGAACTAGAGAATGTGGTCGAGCGCGCGGTAGTGCTGGCCACGGCTCCCGAGATTGGCGCCGACCTGCTGCCCGAGACATTATTGGGAACCGGCGGAGCCGAGACAATGCGCATGCCGGTGACATTCAAGCCCGCCGCCGGTGCGAGCCTCTTCGAGATCGTGGAAGAGTTCGAGCGCCGCGTGCTCCTCGAAGAACTGGAGAAAGCCGGCTGGAGCCAGACCGAAGCCGCCAAGACGCTGCGAGTCGCGCTCTCCACCCTCAATCAGAAGATCCAGCGCCTCAACATTGACGTCAAGCGCCAGCGCGAGATGTCACAGTCCAATCGCTCGGCGTAGAACAACCCTTCTGAGCCGGTGCCCGCGAGAATTACACGGGGCCATGCCCCCCCCGTAGTTCAAAAAAAGAGTTGTATCGAGGCTCATCTTCTGTTTACCATAGGTCAGGCGTTCACAGAGGCGTAGCGCCACCACCGGAAGAATCGAATCCCCCGTCGATTTTCTTCGAAAAACCCAATACTACCAACGAATGCCCCGAGAACTCTACGGATTCCTTGCGGAAAAGCAGCCTGATCTGGCTGCTGAGCTCGACGAAATCTGCAAAGCGTCCGCGAATATTTGGGCCTCGCAACGCCTTGAGCAATTCACGGTGCATGGTGAGCCGCACATTCGGGAGGTTGAGCGCAACCTAGACAGTTTGACTGCATCGCTCCGAATCCCTGGTACCCCGAACTGTTTAACAGCTCAAGAGATTTTCGTTCTGATAGCAGCGTGTCACCTGCATGACATCGGCATGCAACTTGGAGTGCCTGACGCTCGTGAAAAGCATGCGGAGTATTCCTATCAGTTGATTTTGGGAAACAAGGTGACGTCGCCCGATGGGCAGCCGCTTTCCGTAGAACTTCCGATCAAAGACAACGCCGCCTGTGAGGCCATCGCAAAGGTAGCACGGGCTCACTGGACGGATTTTGCTCTCAAATTGGATGAAGATGACTACATATATGGGAACAACCGCGGGCGAGTAAAACTACTGGGCGTTCTCCTGGCCACCGCTGATCTGTTGGACGTATCCGCGATTAGAGCCAGTTATTACCTAGGCCGCCATCGGCTCTTCGAACTAGAGCCGCTTTCGAAACTGCACCAAACGATGCATGCGTTGGTCCGCGGATCCCGCATCAGACCTGAAGACCCCCAGGTGCCTGAAAAGCTGGTTTTCGAGCTGGAATGGAGGGATGAATCCTCGGTAGTCCGTGACCTTACGCTCTGGCAGCTACGGTGGTTCTGTTCCCAGCAACGGCAACTGATGCCCGAGCTAGAGCGACTCTCCGGCGGGCGGGTGCGATGGGCTGCTCCTTGGGCACAGATTAAGTTCCACTCGCCTGTGGGGCAGAACCCAAACCTCCCAGACGCTGCGAGACGCCTTTTAGATCTCGAATTAGCGAAACAGACGCTCATCGACCGCGACCAAGTTGTTGAAGAGTTGCAAGACGCCCTGGGACGCGTCCTCTCCTCAATGTACTTTCTTCACAGCTCATCGGACTCGGATGCTCGACAAGTGGTGCAGTGGTTTGAAAGTTGGGCGCGGAACGAAGACTCATGTATTTTCGCTCGGGTGGATGCCGCACCGACCGAAACTGCCTACAACATCTCAGACTTGATCGCTCAACTCTTTGTCCAATGGGGTAAAGCCCCCCCAACATGGGACGATTCAGAAGCTATGCGGCGTCTCAAGGATTACGTGCATAGTGAACCTGAGAAAAAGTTTGCCTTGGTAGCCGAGGTGGACCAGTATCGAGAGAACACCCTAGATCCGATCGTGGAAACGATTGTCTCCCGAGATCAAAAGTCTATGGAACGAGGGGGGCACATCTTTCTGCTGGTCTGCCCCCATTCGCAGCGACCGGGAGCGATCAAGGGAGTGAGGTTTCACGAGTTGACTCTCACCTCGTTTACGCTGGAAGTTGTTGAGGTTCACCTTGAGAGCCGTTACGGGTACGACGAATCCGACCGTAAAGAGATTGCTCAGAGAATCGGGGCCCTTGACCTGCTCGACGCCCCGGCCCGGGTCTACACGTATATCGAAAGCCACTGTGATAATGAAGCCTGGCAAGAATCGGGCCAGGTGAGTCGGACAAAAGCGTTAGACTGACTTGGACGAAGTTGAGTCCCAGGCACTTGGCTGATTATGGAAACTGATCAAAATAATCCGGGGTCGGTGGCGGATCGATATTTGGAGTCGCTAGCCGACGAGCCGCAAATGCGCTCGGCCCTTCTCGTGTGCGCGGCGGCTCTGCGGCTCGATGACGCGACAGCGGTTGAAGCAATTCGGGCGGTGGCGCCGCAAGAAGCAGCTGCCGAAGCTGTGGTTTGGCGCTTGAAGAAACTTAGCTGTGTGTTGCCGCGATGGGATGGCACGTGGAGACTAGCCGAGGATGTCCGTCCACATTTGCTAAACAAGCTTGAGCAGGAGCTGGATTCTGACACCTGAATTATGCACTGCGGCGTGGACCTGAGGAGGGCTGAGCCGCAAGAGACCATTTGGGACCCCCGAAAACATGGGGTAAAAAGGTAGGCTGGCAAAGATCCCAGCTTCGCCAGCCAACCCCAAGGAGGTCACCCACATGGTTACCAGACGAAAACAGCATAGCTCCCAAAGGCCCGTCCAACAAGGCCCAGCCGTGACGGCCTCGCGGCCCAATAAAATCGGGGCTTCGACGCCTTACCACTTCCGCGGCAGGAAGCCGATTCCCTACGGCGGCTTGCTGCCGGTGGTCGGGAGGGCGCTGATCTGAGAGCCTGGCTATGCGCTATGCATAAAATTTTATGCACTAGCCGTAACGCACTGGAAACACGTCACTTCCGAGCGAGGTTTTGACGACGCGGATTCTGGGCGGGAAGGGAAACCGGACACGGAGAAGCCAAAAGGCCAGTTGCCGAGCTACCACCTCACGACGACCGCCAACCCGCTACGAACGCAGCCACACTCGCAAAGTGAATCTGTGCATAATTCAGGTGACACCGTGGTGAAGCTGCGTAGACGATTGGCTGCGCTCGCCCAACAAGCGGCCGAATCGTGCTCTCCGAACGGGCAGATCACTTCCTATCGAAAGCGCCAGGCGATTTGGGAGGCAGCTTATCAGCGGACACTGATCCCTGACCAGATGCAGCATGGAGTTCAGCAGTTAGTTGACGTTTGGCGCGAAGCTAGCGGTGCCGATTCGAAACGCGCGGCGACGGCCCTAGCAGCGGATTATCTAGCTACCGAACTACAGCAACGATTGAAGCACTTGCCGGCCGAACTGCTGTTCCTGCGGGGCATGGCGGCGCGCTCCCGTGGTGACTGCCGGACCGAGGAAAGCCATTTTCGTGCCGTTTGGGAACAAGGGAAACCAGGAGACATCTATGGGATCGCCGCCCATCTATTTGGCGGCCTAGTGAGCCAGCGTGACTGGAAGACTGCCGAACGGGCAATGCTCGATAGCCTGAGATGGTACCGCGCTCCCCACCACCGGGGGCAGGTGTTGCATTCGCTGGGCAACCTGCTGAACAATCAGCCCCAGCGTTGGAAAGAGGCGGAAGAGGCACACCGGACGAGCCTGAAACTCAACAGCGACCCACACCATCAGGGGGAGGTGTGGCATTCGCTGGGCAACCTGCTGAGCAAGCAAAGCGACCGCTGGGAAAAGGCGGAAGAGGCATACGGGACGAGCCTGAAACTCAACAGCGACCCACATCACCAGGGGGAAGTCTACGCGTCGTGGGCGCGAGCGATCTTTCGAAAGCAAGAAACCTCTCTTTACGAGAAGGCTGAAGAGTATGCGCTCAAGGCTCTGCAACTAAAGCGTAACAACCTGAAACACAAAGGCATCGTCCATAGCCTGCTGGCGCGGATATACGAGGCAACTGGTCAGTATCCCAAAGCCATAAGCTCGCTAGAAGAGATGATCCAAGCGAATCGCAAGCTGGAAAACTGGGGTCATGTTGCAGATGGGAAGAAACGCTTGCATCGGCTACGGAAGTTTGAAGGGTAGCCCTTAGCGCGATCCAGGCGGGTGCCCGGCGGCTAATGGCCGAGACTCCGCCCCGCCTGATCGACCCTCTCCGGACGCGCCTGTGCGCTCGACCAGGGTACTCCTCGGCCCGCCCGACCAGCCCGGCTCGATCCGGGTTTAAGTCCACTTAAAGCAGTGCCCGCACTTTTGACCAGCGACGACACGATTGTTGACGCGGCAAGCTGAGAGTCTGCGCCACGTCCCGCCGGTCGACACAAAACCTCGCGCATTTCGGCTATCATTGCTGGTCAACTTCTGACATAGAAAAGAGGGGACATCAAATGAAAACAGTAGGGGTCGTCGGCCTGGGCGACATGGGTCTAGCTATTGCCAAGAACATTCTCAAGGCGGGTTTTCCGCTGGTGGGTTTTGACCTCCGGGAGCAGCAGCTCGTTGATTTCGAGGCGGCTGGCGGACGCCGAGCCGCGAACTGCACCGAGTTGGCCAAGGCTTGCGACACCGTGTTCGTCATGGTGCTCAACGGTGGTCAGGTCCGCGAGGTGGTCCTCGGGGCCGAAGGGCTGCTGGCGGGTCTCGATGCCGGCAAAACCGTAATCATCTCGGCGACGATTCTGCCCTCGGAGGTCCGCGCGCTCGAAGCTCCTCTGGCGGAGAAAGGCGTTCACCTGATCGATACGCCGGTCAGCGGCGGCAAGAGCGGCGCTGATAGCGGCACGCTGACCATGATGGCAGCCGCCAAGCCGGACGTCCTCGACGCGCAGCGCGATGTCCTAGACGCTATTTCCAAAAAACTCCTCCATGTCGGAGAGGAAATCGGCCTCGGACAGACCGTCAAAGCCGCCTTGCAAGCTTTCATCGGGACGACATTCGCCGGCATCTTCGAGTCGCTCGTGCTGGGCCACAAGGCAGGAGTCAAGGGAGAGACGCTCTTCGAGGTCTTCAACGCCAGCGGTGTGGCGAGTCCGCTATTTGAAAATTGCGCGCGCCTCATCATGGACCGCAAGTTCAAAGGAACCGGAAGTCAGATCACGACCATGTACAAAGCTCTCGGCATCACCATGGGACTCGCCCGCGAGAACGGAGCCGCCATGTTTACCACAAGCGCCGCCTACGAGCTATTCCAGGCCGGTATATCGAGGTTCCCCGACGAGGACAACTGGTCGATCGTCAAAATGCTGGAAGAGATTGCCGGCACCGAAGTGAAATGGTAACAGTGAAGGGGTAGCAGTAAGGAACCGCGAAGGCTCGGAAGTCCCGACGCGAAACAAAGTTTGACACCAGAACATCAGAGCCGCGGGTGGAAACCCGCGCTCCGAGTGTGCACCGGTTTCCCGCTTGACCCCGGGCTAACGCGCGGAGCTCTGAGTAACTGCTTGGGCTGCAGCGGTCCAGCAAGCGACATAGTAGGGGGCCGATGGCCAAGCGTCAGCCCGACAAGGAACCAAAGGAGCAGCAAGTGAAACTAGGAGTCATAACCGACGGAATCAGCCGCGAGTTCGAACACGCGCTCGACGTGATGAAGGAGTTCGGCCTCGAATACGCCGAGCTGCAATTTCTCTGGGACAAAGAAATAGGAGACCTCGACGACCGAGAACTGGCCCGCGCGCAGAGCCTGCTCGCCCAGCACGGTATGAAAGTGTGCTGCATAACCCGGCACATCTTCGCCGGCCTCCTGGTCGGAGAGACCAACCTCGGCGATGCAGCACACAACGCTCAGATGGAGGCTCTCCAGCGTTGCATCGACACAGCGAAGGCCCTCGATTGCGATCTTGTTCGGATCATGAGTTTCCGGAAAGAGATGATCCTATTCGGCTCCGGTGGCGCCGAGCAATGGAACGTCAGCACGGGCGCCTGGGAGAAGCTGTTGCAACTGCTCGCACCGGCCGTCCAGCTTGCCGAAGACGCAGGCGTCACTTTGGTCGTCGAGTCGGGCAACAACGCCATGATCACGTCGGCGTACCTGGGACGAAAGCTCATCGACGAGCTAGGCAGCAAGCACCTCAAAGTCCTGTGGGATCCCGGCAACAGCCTCTACTGCAACGAACCGGCTTACCCCAACGGCTACGACGCACTCAGTGGCGGCTACCGCGGACACCTGCACGTTAAGGATTGCCGGGTTGATATCCCGAAAGCCAGCGTCGAGCAATGCCAGTTTGGGCACGCTCAAATGGCCCCCTATTTCGGCGACATCGCGGCCGGACTGAAACGAGACGCCTACCAGGGCGTCGTCTCGCTCGAGAGCGTCTATCGGCCTGACGGGGGCACCTTCGAAGACGGCTTTCGCGCGTCGTTCGCCGAGTTCAAAGCGATCTTTGGTGACTAGTGGAGTGCGCCAATCAGACCATATTTTATAGTGAGTCGTCTCTTGCTTGCTTGCGCAGCAAGATTGACAGTCCGATCCGCATACGCGGCGTGATGCTGTGGTTTTGAGCCGCGTTCACGCGGCTTGGTCTTACTAGGCCAACCGTTTACGGCTGGTGCACGCAACCGTCCTTCAGCCCGTTTCACGGGCTTCCGCTCTCCCCGACCGATATCTTTATGTTGCGCTTTTTCTGGCGCACTACCTTAGCGCAAGCCCTCGCAGCCAGCGCCTCTCGGGTGAATCCCCGAGGGGCGAGGGAACCTCGGAGCGTTACAATTCGTAAGGGAATACAGTAACCCTTCGCATGAGCGTCCCCTCTCCTGTCATCCAAACCGAAGACCTCACGAAGCACTTTCGGCGTTTCTATACGCGGAGGGTGGTCCAGGCGGTCAATGGGATTTCTCTCAAGCTAGAAGCGGGGACGGCATTCGGGCTGCTCGGTCCGAATGGTTCGGGCAAGACGACATTCATTAAGATGCTGCTGTCGTCGATCGTTCCAACGGCCGGCGCGGCACAGCTTTTTGGGAAGGACTGCCGCCAGCCCGAAGCCCGCAGGCAGGTCGGCTACTTGCCCGAGAATCACCGCTTCCCGACCTACAACACCGGCCGTCAGATGCTGCACTTCTACTCGGCCCTTTCAGGGACCAACCGCGCCGAACGTATCAATCGCGCGGGCGAATTGCTAGAGCGCGTAGGACTGGCTGACTGGGCCGACATTCGCATCGGCAAGTATTCCAAAGGCATGCTGCAGCGGCTCGGGCTGGCGCAGGCACTGATGCACCGGCCATCCTTGCTGATGCTGGATGAGCCCGGTGACGGCGTCGACCCGGTGGGGCGGCGCATGATCCGCGACATTCTCCAGGAGCTGCAGAAGGAAGGTACGACGATCTTTCTGAACTCGCATCTGCTGGCGGAAGTCGAGCTTTTCTGCGATGAGGTGGCGATTATACGGCGCGGCGAATTAGCGCTGACCGGACGCATCGACCAGCTCACCTCGGGCAGCGGCTACCACGCCTCTACGCCCGACGCGCCGGAAGGGACGCTTGACGAGCTTCGCGCAAAGACGGCGAGCATCGAGTCCAACAACGGCATGGTTCGCATGCAATTCATTGACCGCGAAGCGTTGAACGAAGGGATCGACATCCTGCGCAAACACGGCTCGCAGATTGAAGAGGTGCAGCGTCAGCGCTCGACGCTCGAAGACGTGTTCATGAGCACGATTGAGGAATCACGCACGGTGGAGAATCAGAGGAAGAGTGATGATCGCTAGCTTCGCCGCCGCGACAGGCGCCCTGGTCATGGACACGTTTCGTGAGTCGCTCTCGCGAAAGATTTTTTGGGGATTCTTCGGTTGCTCGACCGTTCTGATGTTGCTTTTCTTGCTTGTTCTCAACGTCGACATTGTGGAAGGGGGAGTGGCGGCCATCAAGATTTTTGGGCAGGATTTCACCGGCGGCCAAGGCGTGGAACTCGGGCAGGTCCGTGAACCTGGTTTTGGGCGGTGTCTCGGTGTTTCTGTTCACGGCTGGGTTGTTCTTTTCGGTTTTTGCATCGGCTGGGCTGATCCCAACCGTATTTGAGCCGGGCCGGATCGAGTTGCTGCTCTCAAAACCCGTGGGCCGGTCCCATCTCTTGTTTGGGAAATTCCTGGGCACGCTGGCGGTCATCGGCTCCAACCTTTTCTACTTAATCTTCGGAGCCTGGGCGATCCTCGGTCTAAAAACCGGTATCTGGCAGGCAGGATTTCTGGCGTCAGCCTCGCTGGCCGTGTTCGCGTTTGGAGTGCTGCTGACCGTAGTTCTGTTCGTTTCCGTGATTTCGCACAGCGCGGTTCTGGCGACCATGGTGACGTATTTTGTGATGCTGCTCAGCGGGATTTTTTCGCAGCACGAGAACATTGGTCCTTATTTCAACTCGCAATGGCCGCGGGACCTGGTGACTGGGCTTTACTACGTCTTCCCGAAATTTCCAGGTATCGGCGACATGGCGCGGCTGGCCTTCATGGGTAAGGAGATCGAAACCTGGATGCCGCTGGTAACGTCCGGTCTATTTGCGGCTGTGATGTTGGTGGCAAGCGTTGTTGTATTTGCTCGAAAGGATTATTGAAGTCAGTTGCACAAGCAGTTCACAGGAATAGGAGCTCCTAATGCAAAGACGGGTTTTCTCACTGGTATCGGCAGCAGTCGTCACGTTCGCCCTGACTGGGCAGATCTTTTGTCCGGCCAACGCTCAAGCGCAAGTCATCGTGGTCGACCGTGACTTGGCAGCCATGATGCCTCCCGGAACCACATCATTAATGGGTGTCGATGTGACCCGCATGACCAAAGCGCCTCTCTACCAGTACCTCGAGAAAGAGGGTGGGGGAACCGGGAGCGGTTTCGGCGGAGCCATTGATAGTTTCGTCTCCGTCTCGGGTTTCGATCCGCGGCGGCATGTCGAACGGTTTTTGATGGCGTCGTGGGGAGACTCTTCGCATCTGAGCACGCCGGCGAATCTTCCGTTTCTGGCACTAGCGCGGGGCCAGTTTGATGTCATTTCTCTGGGTGAAATTCTGGCAAAAACATCGACGGAATCGACCGAGTACCGCGGGCTTGCTGTTTACCATTTCAAGAGCGGCGGCGATGCCCCAAAGAGCGAGACCTTTGATGAAATCAAGACACCCGATCCGGTGTGGTTTTCCTTATCTTTTCTGGACGGGACAACGGCCGTCATCGGTCCGCGACAGATGGTTCTCAACGCTCTAGACCGCAGGTTCGACGGCGGCGCGAGCCTGGTGGACAACACGGCCTTGCTGACTCTGGCCGAAACCATCGAATCCACTAATCAAATCTGGGGTGTTTCCGAACAGCCGGGCAAGCTGATGCCGGAAGGGGAAGCCGACGGGCCGGGAGCGGAAGAGCTGCCGGCGGCGCGCATCCTGAAAACCATGCAGCAAAGCATCTTCGCGCTCGATATGATGAATGGGCTCGACTTCAAAGCCGAAGGCCTTTTCACAACCGCCGAAGATGCTAAGCTCCTCAGCGACGCGGCCCGAGGCCTGCTAGCGATGGGCAGGCTAACGATCGGCGCTAAGAACCCCGGCCTGATCATTTTCTTAGACAGCATCGGCGTCACCGAAGCCGACACGAAAGTCGAATTCACAATCGACATCGACACCCTCAACTTCGAAAAGATGATCGAAGCCTTCAAAGTGACCCAGCAGGAGCAGGCCGTAAAGGGCTGAAGGCCGGGTTCGGGCTGGGATCGGGTGTAGCCCGCTCAGCCCTTACGTTGGGGCTGAGGTCGACGTGAGGCGGGTTCACACCCGCGGCTCTGAGTCCCTCACCTGCCGCGGGTCTCAGTTCCGCTTGTCCTAATAGATCTGCTGTGTAACCGCCTCGCGGTTTTCGGGCGGGAGAACGCCGTTGGCTGCCATCACTTTCACGATGGCTTCGATGGTCACGGGCGACGGTTTGAAGTTGCCGAAGCGGTAGCCGTCGGCGATGTTCAGAGGAGTCCAGCCGTACTTGTTCTTCTGATTCCAGACTTCGATATCGGCTCCCTTTTCGGCTAGCAGTTCGACGACCTTCGGCAGATTCTTGTAGGCCGCTCCGTGCATGGCGGTGTCTCCGTTGTTGTCGACCGCATCGATGTCGTTGCCGAGATCGAGGGCCACTTGGACCGCCTCCAGCGCTTCGGGTTCGGTGCCGGCGTCCTCGCCGGGCGAACGTGCCCCGAGTCCGGCCGCGACCATCAGTGGCGTGCTGTTGTCCGCGTTGGTGAGCAGTGGATCAGCGCCTAAGGCGGCCAGCGTGCGCATCAGCTCGGTGTCACCCGATTGCGCCGCCAGCATGAAGGGCGTCGCGCTTATTTTATTCAAGCGTGTGTTGCCGAGATTGACTTTCTTCGTCATCTGGGCATCCAATTCCGCCCCGCGCTCGGCAAGTTTCTTGACGAACTCAATACTGTCCATGTTGCCGGAACCGTCGGGAGGCGGATCGTTATCCCCGACGCCGGGGTTTCGGACTCGCGGAATCTCGTGCAGTACCGTATAGCCGGGTCCGTCGGCATTGGGGTCCGCGCCGGCTTCCAGCAAGTTTGCCGCTAGCTCGTAATGGGCGTTCCGGACCGCCAAGAGTAACACGCTTGCGCCGAAACGGGGTGCCCCGCGGAAGCCGCGGGCTTGGCTCGGCACGTCCTTCGGGGGCCGAATGGTATCGTTGACATCCGCGCCCGCTTTAAGCAAGGCGCGCGTCGCAGCGATGCGTCCTTCGCGCGCCGCGAACATCACGGGTGTGAATCCGGATGCCAATCGTGCATTGACATCGGCTCCAAACTCGATCAGCTCCTCGACAACTTCCGTGTGCCCTTCGGCAGCGGCCCACATCAGAGCCGTCTGCCTGCGGCGAGTTTCTTTGGCGTGGACGTCAGCTCCGCGCTTGAGCAGTGCGTTGACGATCTCGACTTTGCCCGTGCGCGCGGCGGTCATTAATACGGTTTCCCCTCCGGGAAGGGCGGTGTTGGCGTTCGCTCCGGCTTCGAGAAATAGCTCAATCATTGCGGCGTTTCCGTTGGTGCAGGCCAGCGGCAGCGGTGTCACTCCGTAACGGTTCGTGGCAGCCACGTCAGCGCCCGCTTTGAGTAGGAGTTTGGTTGCTTCGAGGTCGTCGCGGTAGGCCGCCCAGTGGAGGGCCGTCATGCCGTCGACCTGCGGTGCGTTGACGTCAGCACCCTGTTCGAGCAGCGTGCGAATGTTTGCAGTGTCGCGCTCTTCGGCGGCGTCGGCTAGCTGGGAGATAGAGGGTGCGGCCGTGAGGCTTGCCGCGGTAAGGCTCGCTGCGGCGAACAGTAGCGCTGTTCCCCAGTAGTTGAACGTTTTCTGACGCATTTCGATCGCCTCCTGGCTAGATGGTCCTCGGCTTCGTTGGAGCGCGGACTTCCGTCCGCGCCTCTGTCCGGCCATTTGGGGTTTCTGTCATTAGGTGGCTAGTGGGTCGACCATTTCTTCGATCTTGCCCTGGCTGTCGGCGAAGGAGTCGAGGCGCACTCCCACTTTGTCGAGCAGCGTCAAGTGGACATTGGCCAGCGGGGTCGGCTTCGCGTACTTGATGTGACGGCCTCCCTTGAGCTTGCCCGCTCCGCCCCCGGCGACAATAATCGGCAAGCCCGTGTGACTATGCACGTTGGGATTGCCCATACCGCTTCCATAGAGATAAAGCGAGTGGTCGAGCAGATTGCCGTTGCCCTCGGGCGTGGCCTTCAGTTTTTCGAGGAAATAGGCGAAAAGCGACACGTGGAACTGGTTGATCTTGGCGATCTTCGCAATCTTCTCCGGGTTGTTGCCATGGTGCGAGGTGGGGTGATGCGGGTCGGTCACTCCTGCCTCGGGATAGGTTCGCGTGCTCGCTTCGCGGGCAAGCTGGAAGGTGATCACGCGGGTCACATCGCCTTGCATCGCCAGCACTTGCAAATCGAACATCAGCCGTGCGTGATCGGCGTAGGAGGCGGGTACACCCACGGGGCGATCGAGATCGGGGAGCTCGTTGTCCGCCGTCTGTGCTTCGGCCTTCTGGATGCGGCGCTCGACTTCTCGAATGGTTTCCAGATACTGGCTGACTTTGTTGCGGTCATCCGCGCCAAGTTTATTCTGGAGGCGTGCGACGTCTTCGCTCACCCAATCCAAAAGGCTGGCCCTTCTGCGCAATGCGGCGCGGCGGTCTTCCGGACTGCCGCCCTCGCCGAACAGGCGTTCGAAAACGATGCGCGGGTGGGCCTCGGAGGGCAGCGGCGTTGTCGGGGACGACCACGACAGATTGTTCTGGTAAACGCAGGCATAGCCGTTGTCGCATTGGCCGACCGTCTGAAGCAGATCCATCGCCAACTCGAGTGATGGCAACTGCGTCTCCTGGCCAATTTGTTTGGCAGCGACCTGATCGACGGTCGTACCCAGGTGATAGTCGGTGCTTTCGGTCCACTTTGCCTTGGCGGCGCTGAGGAAGCCGGCGTTCGAGGTGGCATGCGTGCCGGGGTAGGAGTTTTTCAACTCCATATTGCTCAGGACCGTGACTTGATCCACCACGTTGGCGAGCGGGCTGAGGCTGGGTGAAAGTTCGCTCAGGTCCTTTTCGCTACGAGGAGTCCAGCGCGCGAGGTCCGATCCCATTGGTACGTAGATGAAGCCCAAGCGGCGCACTGGATTGGCCGCGGTCGAGGCCAGCGCGGACATGGCGGGAACCATGGCGTCGAGCAGCGGCAGCGCTAGAGACGCCTCGATGCCCCGCAGGAAAGTCCTTCTCGGCAGAGCCTTTTTGGTGATGATCATCGTGACCTCCTCATCTGAAACGGTGTGCTAGCAGTGATTCCTAGGATAAGCGAAGATAGGCGGAAATCGTTGGCCCGCGCCTCGCGCACGACTTTGCGGATGGCCGGTGCGTCGTAGGGCTCGACTCCGCGGCCCAGCGCGAAAGTCAGCAGCTTCTCGGTAACGGTTCCGCTGAAAAGTTCTGGACGACGCAGCAAGGCTTTCTCGAGTCCGGCGAGATCGGCGAACTTGCTGCCGTCGGGGAGCCCTCCGGAAGCGTCGATCGGCGCGATGCCGTCGGCGGTTCGCCAGCGGCCCACGGCGTCAAAATTTTCGAGTGGGTAGCCCACCGGGTCCATCAGGTTGTGGCAACCGGCGCAGGCGGGATTGTCGCGGTGCTCAGCCAATCGCTCACGGACCGAAAGATGCCCCCCGATCGTTTTTTCTTTCAGAGCGGGGACGCCCGCGGGTGGCGGTGGGGGCGGGATACCGAGAATATTTTCCAGCACCCACTTGCCGCGAATGACCGGCGAGGTCCGTGTCGCGTAGGAGGTCACCGTGAGAACGCTGCCGTGGCGCAATATGCCGCCCCGCAAGCTGTCTTTGCCAAGAGATACGCGCCGGAAACGGCTGCCGTATATATTCGGAATTCCGTAATGTTTGGCCAGGCGCTCGTTCAAGAACGTGTAGTCGGCCTTGAGCAAGTCGAGCACGCTTCGGTCCTCGCGCAGGATGCTTTCGAAGAACAGCTCGGTTTCCCGCCGGAAGGCTTGCCGCAGATTGTCATCGAAGTCTGGGAACAAACGCATGTCCGGTCGGATCGACGCCAGGTTGCGCAGGTAGAGCCATTGCGATGCGAAGTTGTTGACGAGGGAGCCGGAACGGGGATCGGCCAGCATTCGCTTGACTTGCTGTTCGAGCACCTCGGGTTTCTTGAGGGTGCCCGCTATCGCCGCATCGAGCAATTCATCATCAGGAATGCTGCTCCACAGGAAGAAGGAGAGCCGCGACGCCAACTCCACGTCGCTGAGGTCATAGGCCGAACCTGGCGCCGCGCCATCGGGGTCTCGTTCGACACGAAACAGGAAGCTCGGGCTCACCAGTACGGCCGACACAGCCATCTCAATTCCGGTATCGAAATCTCCAGATGCGCCGGCCTGCTCGCGGGCATCGCGGTAGAACTTCAGCGGCCGTTCGAGATCCGCGTCGGTAACGGGCCGGCGATATGCGCGCCTCATCAGCGTCGAAAGGACGCGTTTCGCGCAACCTTCATCTTCCTTCGAATCAGCTGGGTTCGCACTGTCGGGCCGGCAGACAAAAATACGGCGGCGGCTGGGTGTGTCTCCGGCGCCCTGGGCAGCGTAGGGGCCGAGAATGGAGATCGAGTAAAGCGCCGGCTGGATGCGAGGATGCCGGTAGTAATTAAAGTGCGCTTGGTAGGGTTGCCGCGCGGTTTCGAGCAGTGCCGAGGGTTTCTTTAGAAACGCGACACTCAGCGTGTGCGGGCCGGCTTTCACCGCAACGCGGGCCTTCAAATGCCGATCCGCCGTGTGATGGTCCTCGCCTCGCGGCGGCGGCTTGATGGTGAATAGCCGCACCCTCTCCCGATCCAATAGCAGCTCTATTTCGTGGGGTTCTGTCAGGCCCTCGATGTGCTCATCGCGGTCGCGCGTGAGTCGAAGCTCGATGTCATACTCAGCGTCGAGTGGGAAAGTATAAGGAACCGCCGCGCCGCCGCGGGTGCCGAGCGGAAGCCCATCGAAGTGCTCTTCTTGCGTGAGATCGGGAGCGAGGCGAATTGTGTCGCCGCCCGGAGAACGGCTGGGCAGCCCGACGGCCAGGCGGCTGATCTTCTCGGCCGCGGAAATATAGCGATCTAATAATGTTGGGGAAAGGTCGCCGACAGTCACATTGTCGAAGCCGTGACTGGATTCATCCCCCGGCAACAGCGCGGAGACGTCGACGTCGAGCGCCAGCAGGTCACGGATCGCGTTTTGGTATTCGGTTCGGTTGAGCCGCCGGAAGGTATCGGTTCTGCCTGGGTTCGGATGGGCCGCGGCAGCGCTGTCGAGCGAGGCCTCCAGCGAGGCGATGACGGCGTCGTAGGTTGGCTCGTCGGGTCTGGGCATGCCGGCCGGCGGCATCTGACGGGCGCGAAGCCGGCGGACGACTTTTTCCCAAATGTCGGGGTGCTGGTCGATGGCGTCGGAGTTAATTGCGTCGAGAGCCAGCCCGGCTGTCTTGGCTGTTTTGTTGTGGCAGGCGACGCAGTATTGGTTGACGGCGGCGCGCTCGGGGAAGGCGATCTGCGGCAGCTCGCCGGCGGCTGGTTGCTGCGCCTTACACACGCCGAGGCACACACTAAAGGCGCACAGGACCGCCATCCAACAGCGCATCCAATGCACGCATCGACTCATGTGATTCAGCCCTCCAAAGACCATTTACATGTTACCAGGATGAAACCGAAGGCGCACCTTAGGTTTCGGCGAAAAGGCGGGCATCAATACATCGAATTCTGAGCCGAATTAAATCAGATGCTCACGCCCACCTGTTGGACGCTGATCCCACCGTTAACAGTTTTGAGCTCGAAGCTGGCGTCAGAGTCTCCTACGCGACCGTCGACATGCTTCGGGCCGCCCCACTTCCCGCCTTTGACCACCAACGGGAAATCCGTCTCGATGCCGCCGTTCACCGTATTGGCTTTGAACCTGCCGCCCGCCGAGGAAGGCAGATAAAGGTCAATGCCACCGTTCACCGTCGAGAATTCGTGAGTGCCGCTTTCGGGCGGCTCGCTATAGCGGACCTCGATGTTGCCGTTGACCGTGGATGCGGTGGCATCACCTTCGGCCTGATCAATACGGACATTTCCGTTAACGGTTTTCGCCCGAACGGATCCCACGAGGTTGTCAATCTCCACCTGGCCGTTCACCGTCGTTATTTCCACCTCAGCGAGCTCGGGAACCCAAATCTCATAGTGCACTGAGGGGTCGCCCATGCCGAAAAAGCTCCACCGCTTGCGATGCCGCGTCTTTACACTAACTCGACTGCCTTCCCCGGTGACCTCGATTTCGATTCGTTTCAAGAGCTTTTGGCTCGGCGCCCTCTTGCCCCCTTGATGCGGACCTCGTCGCGATCCCATGTCTGGACCTGAACCGATCCATTGACGTTCTGCAGCGAGAATTCGCCGTCGAAATCAAGCTGGACCGTTTCGTCGAAGTCCTCGTGGACGCTGCCGGCACGAACGTCGAACCCGCAGCCCCAGACGAAAAGTACGAGGCCGGCAGTCAGTATTGCGGCAACTCTCGACATGGCACTCCCTCCTCTTGCTATATTCCCTACGAGTATTCCAAGCAAGTTGTTCCGTCTCTAAAACGTTGATGAGTAGAAAAAGTTAACAGTGGACCAGCCGAATAGCAGCAAGTTTGATTTTCAATCCATCGCCCCAAGCCCAGCACTAGCACCTTTTGTGCGAAGCCTGTGGTACGCACGCAGACGCATCTTCTATGAGCAACGGATTCGAATCGATTGAGCACATCAGCCGCCCTGTGGAAGAGGTCTGGGCCGGCCTCACGGACTGGAAGCAGGCCCCTACATGGATGAACGGGATCGAAGAGATGCGCGGACCCGAACCAGAGGGCCCCGTCGAGGGCCAAACGGTCTTTTCCCGCGCCCGGGGAGCCGAGCGGCAGTCCACTATTGTCGTGTGGTCTCCTCCCCGGCGGCTGGTTTTGCGCTCGCAGCAGGGCGGCGTAAGCGCAACCATGAGTACACATGCGAGTCTGAAGGAGGCGGCACCCGCGTCACCTTACGCGCTCGCTGTGAGATGCGAGCGTTGGGTTGGCGCATCATCGGCCCGATCATTCGCTACTTAATGAAACGCTCGGACTCAGGGCAAATAGCTGCGCTGAAGAGGGTCATGGCGTCCTCCCTCGATCAATAAGTGGACAGGCGAGCCTCTCAATGACTGAGCAGTCAATCCTTCGAATCTCATCCGTGGCCGAGGCCGCCAAAGTCCTCGACTATTTCAATGGTTTTCACGACGGCTTCATGAAACGAATCAACATCATCTCAAGCGATGAAATTGATAAAGACCACGGTCAAAGCTGCAGCGGACTCTTTGAAGTCGAGATCGATTTCGCGCACTACGATTATCCATCCGGCGATGCACCATTTCACCCGCACAACCAAATCGTCCATGCGCGGTTCTCGAAGGTGCAGGATATCTTCTGCGATTTTCGCGAAGGATTTCTGGGAACACAATCATCAGCCTGTCGGTCGCGCCCGCGAACCGCCGAAAGGGCGGCGCCACATCCGCTGAGCCGTGCCTCGGCCTGCACCTAACGAGGCATTTCTATCTCGAAGAGTTCCGGCGTTTCGAGTTCAGAGAATCTCAGCTATTTACGTTCGCCGAGGCAACCTTTCAAGAAGAACTCCCCGGAGCCTAGCAGCTCTTGGTAGAAGTGGGCGCGGGCGAAATGGGGGACTGCCATCCGATTTTCGTTAGGCGAATCCCAACAAAAACGGACAACGAAAATCGGTGGCTGTACCCTTTTTCGCGTAGAAGGACTTGCACCACGGGCTGCTAGCCCAGCCAAGCTGGCATGTCCCATCGTCTGACGATCGAAGCTTGCGAGAGGCCGGCGCTGGACCTCGAACGCCCTTGCCCCAGAGGCTCCTGCCCACCAGACCCCTACCCCCTCAACGCCCCTACTTCACCAGCGGCGTCACCACGATCGAGCGAAACGCAATCGGCCCGTGGTCGCCCTGTAGCGTAATGGGCCCCGGTTCCCTCTCATTCGAATCGGTGGCAATGGCGGTGAGCGCCTCGATCACCTGCTTGTCGATCGCTGTCTTTCCGTTGAGGACAATCGTCACGTCGCGTCCAATAAGAGTGATATCGAAAGTCTGCCAGGAATCGGCCGGCAAGCTGGCGTTCAAGCTGGGCTTGATCGTGCTGTAGACCGCGCCGTTGCCGTGGATGGACGCCGGCTGTCCGTGATCGTCGAGAATTTGCACTTCGTAGCGCGAGCGCAAGCCGATTCCGCTATTGCTGTGAGGCGCAACGTTGTATTCCACGTGCAGCTTGAAATTCCAGAACTTTTCGTTCGAGACCAGCATGTCGCCATGATTCGAGTTGCGCAGAATCTTCTTGTCCACGCGCCACGTTTTCTCGCCACCAGGCGACTGCCCATGCCACGCGGATAGGTCCTTGCCATCGAACAGGACGACCGGCTTGCCCTCGCACCAGCTCCCGTCATCGCGATCGGCGACAGCCTCGGACGGCCGCCCCACCCACATGATCTCATCTTTGATCTCATCGCCGTCGCGCCGAGTCGTTCCGTGCAATCTATATCCACCGTGGGCTTTATCTCGGCTAACTTTATTTCCCCTACGAGGTCGGTCGCCCCGTGCAAGTCATCTTCCCCTCTCGGATCATCGTCAACGACGCGAACGCTTGTAGTCGCACGCAGCCAGCGCTTGCTGTCTTTGAGATACCGCTCACTGCGGAAGCTCAGCTCGCCGTCCACAATCGTCGCGTCGATTAGGGGTTGCGAACGGCCGGCCACCCCGCCCACGAAGCGGCCCGCGAGCTGGTCCGTTCCAGCCCCCGTGATGTGGAGCCAAAGCGCGCGAGCATGAGGAGGCTCGGCATCGATCACCCATTTGCCATTGAACTGCTCATCACCGGCGCACCCGCTCACCACCAGGCCGAGCGCCAATAACAAACAACGGACCATCACAAAACGAACCATCACGGAATCCTCCTGAGATCCCCGAAAGGGACCGAGGCTATTATCCCATCTCCCCTTCGCCCCACGTCCTCGATTTTCGGCAGTGGCCGGTGCTCTGAAGCGAAGGGCTAGCTGCTCGCACGTGCGGCTGCGACTGCTTTTGCAATCAGAGAGGCGGCAAAGTTCTCGAGCTCGAAACCCGCTCCGCCAGTCACGGAAAGCCAAAATAAACCGACGCCCCATTGTTTCAAACATTTACAGTCACCCGTGACCCCGAAATGAGCCAAGCGCAGGCAGGGCGTTTATATGCACAATCCGCAACCTCTTTTGTTTCAACGTCTGTTGGAGGGCACAAAATTTTGGGCTGCCCGACGTTGCTCTAGGGACAAGCGTTCCAGGGTTGGGCTTCCGTCCACGCCACTGCGTCCCGCCACAACAGAGGCGCGGACGGCAGTCCGCGCTCAGCTCAGCGATTGTCGAAACCGAGTGTGCAAGGCGTCAAAACATCAGTGCTGATCTCAGCCCAGCACTCCTGCCGACCCAGCCCAGCACTTCTGCCGACCCCGCAGCCAGACACAGTGCCGCCGACAGCTTCCTGCCGAGTGTTTCGCTAAGATATGAGTGACTGAAAGACCCCTCCCCGTGCGCCCGCCCCTAGCCATTGGCCTCTCTGTCCGTTCGAGTGTATCCGTCCTCCGCGCGCATCTTTTCGTTTTCCTCGCGTGCTGCCCGTTCATGTACTTGGCGCCGGGGGCTGAGAATCTCGCGATCTCCGAGGCGTCCGGCGTCGTGCGTTCCGGGGACGACCTGCTCATCGTGGATGACGGCAAGCGTGGCGCCTACTTCCGTGTACCCATTCGCGGACAGAAGGGTCCGCTGATTCTGTTCGATCTCAGCTCGGTCGAAAGCGTTCAGCTCCCTTCTAATCTGGTTACCGACATGGAGTCGATTGAGGTGCTCGGTGATGGCAGGGTCGTCGTGCTCTCCGAGCGTTTGCGCGCACTGTTTGGTCCCGATGGCGTTGTTGCCAGCTACGATGCGCCGCTCGCCGAATTTGGCAAACGCGGACTGGAGGGCTTGGCGGTTCGTCCGATGCCTGACGGCACCTCCCGAGTTGCCGTTCTGTGGGAGGGTGGCTACCCCGATTATGAGGGCGTGCCAGCCCAGTTGCGGCGGAAAGTAGGGCGCCAGGCGATGAGGCCGATCGTGCTCATTCACACCCTCAGGCCTGGAGACGTTGACATACTCATCCGGTCGTCGAACTTCATCGAGTTGCGTGCTCCGCGACCCAAAGGAAGGGCGCCGGGCGGACAACGTTTTCGCGCTCCGGATCTAGTTTGGCACCGCGAAGCCAATGGGACCTGGGGCTTCATCGTCTTGATGAGCTCCTTCAACTCGAAAGGCGAGAGAAAATATCAATATCACTGGCTGCAGCGATTCACACGAAGCGGCAAACCGATCGGCCCCCCAATCGATATTGACCTCATCGCCCCACCTGAGTGGAACGGGACAAACTGGGAGGGGCTGGCCTGGTTCGAAGAAAATCAAAGCCTCGTTCTGGTCAACGAAAGTCATCCTAAACCCGCCGGCGTTGCCTTAGTGGTGCAGTTGCCAGACGACTGGAAGTTTCGAGAGTCTCCCCCGCCAAAGGCCACCCAAATTACTCGAGGGGATAGCCGGGATTAGAGCCGGCGAGGCGCAAGCCTTTGCTGATACCAAGGGCGGGCCTTCGCCGACACCGCCCGGCCGCATCGCATCCAGATTCAATTCCAGGAACTCTCACACTGCGAACCCTTCGAGCCTGCTAGTGTGGGTGACGCGGGGACGCAGCAATGGCAAAACAAACGCGTCGCAACAACAGCACGAGAAGAAACTTCCTCACCGGTTCAGCCGCGGGGCTGGCTGCGTCCTGCCTGACACCTGCAGCCGGAGCCGCCGATTCCAAACCCCCCAACATCGTCTTCCTCATGACCGACAACCAGCGCTGGAACATGCTCGGTTGCATGGGAAATGACATTATTCAGACGCCGAACATCGATCGGCTTTCCGAGCGCGGTGTGCGTTTCGACAACACTTTTTGCACGACGGCGATTTGCGCCGCCAGCCGGGCCAGTATCTTTACACCTGAATTATGCACTGCGGCGTGGACCTGAGGAGGGCTGAGCCGCAAGAGACCATTTGGGACCCCCGAAAACATGGGGTAAAAAGGTAGGCTGGCAAAGATCCCAGCTTCGCCAGCCAACCCCAAGGAGGTCACCCACATGGTTACCAGACGAAAACAGCATAGCTCCCAAAGGCCCGTCCAACAAGGCCCAGTCGTGACGGCCTCGCGGCCCAATAAAATCGGGGCTTCGACGCCTTACCACTTCCGCGGCAGGAAGCCGACTCCCTACGGCGGCTTGCTGCCGGTGGTCGGGAGGGCGCTGATCTGAGAGCCTGGCTATGCACTAGCCGTAACGCACTGGAAACACGTCACTTCCGAGCGAGGTTTTGATGACGCGGATTCTGGGCGGGAAGGGAAACCGGACACGGAGAAGCCAAAAGGCCAGTTGCCGAGCTACCACCTCACGACGACCGCCAACCCGCTACGAACGCAGCCACACTCGCAAAGTGAATCTGTGCATAATTCAGATTACAGGAGAATTTCGGCGCACCCACGGCTACACCTTCACCATGCCGCCGATGAGTCTGCAGCGGATGGAGCGCAGCTATCCGGCGCTGCTCAAGCAAGCGCGCTATCGCACCGGCTTTGTCGGGAAGTGGGGCGTCGAAAGCGACCCGCGCGCGCCCGAGAGCATGTTCGATTTCTACCGCACACGCATTGCCAGTTCGACCCGCAATCCCTACTACCGCAAGGCCGCTGACGGCACGATCAAGCACCTCACGGAAATCAACGGTGACGACTCGGTGGAGTTCATTCGCGGTTGCACCAAGGACCAGCCGTTCTGCCTTTCGGTGAGCTACAGCGCACCGCATCCCGAGGACGACAATGTCAAGCAATACATCTACGACACGGCCTATGAAGACCTCTACCAGGACGTGACTATTCCGCCTCCGCCCGTGCCGGACGACGAGTATTTTCACAAACTGCCCGGTTTCCTTCAGGTGTCGATGAACCGGCTTCGCTGGTTTCGCCGCTACGACACGCCCGAAAAATACCAGCGCATGATCAAAGGGATCTACCGCTTGATTACCGGCGTGGACGTTCAGGTGGGGCGCGTCGTGGCTGAGCTGGAGCGCAAAGGGCTGGCTGACAACACCGTCATCATTTTCACGGCCGACAACGGCATCATGATCGGCGAGCAGGGGCTAACCGGAATTTGGCTTATGTATGAAGGGTCGATCCGCATGCCGCTCATCATCGCCGACCCGCGGCTGGATCGGTCTCGGCACGGCGCGCGCGTTTCTCCGATGGCGCTGAACATTGATTTTCCGTCGACGATGCTCGATCTAGCGGGGATCAAACAACCGCCCGAGATGGCGGGCCGAAGCCTCGTGCCGTTGACCCGCGGAGAATCCGTTGATTGGCGTAAGAATTTCTATCACGAGCACCTCTTCGAACTGGCATCGATTCCTAAGAGTGAAGGGGTGCGGACCGAGCGGTTCAAATACGTGCGCTATTTTGAGCGCAATCCGGTCTATGAGCAGTTGTTTGACCTACAGACGGACCCACACGAAGTGAACAACTTGATCGGAGCCAAGCAGCATGAACAGATGCTCGCTCGACTGAGAGTGCGTTGCGACGAGTGGAGAGATAAGCTGGGCGGGCCCTATATCAGAGGCATGTAGTGAAGGACTCTAGAAGGCTCCTCTCTTTCCCTTACCACAAGTCCCGGGAATAGCATTGAGTGAGGCTGAGGAACATCAGCTGACGCTGCCTCAACTACGAATGCGCTGCGATGAGTGGATAGATACGCTGGAGAACTTACATCAGCAGAATGTAGCACTGCAGGGACCGGCAAGATTGACGGTCCCAACTTTCCAGGAGCTTGGACATGTGGAAACTTGCAAACGTAGTTCTGGCCGTTTCGTTGTCCTGTGTTATCACGACCCTCGCCGGTTGCGGACTCGAAGGTCAGCCACCTAAGGCCGAAACACCCCGCACCGCCCACCGCCCCTCCATCCCGGGCGTGCACGGCCTGGTCACGTCGGGCCATCCCCTCGCTTCAATGGCCGGCATGCAGGTTCTGCTCAAGGGCGGTAACGCAATCGACGCGTCAGTTGCCGTGCTGGCGACGCTGAATGTCGTTCGTCCGCAAATGTCAGGGGCCGGCGGCAACGGCTTCATGACGATCTATGAGAAGTCTACCGGCAAGGTCTACTCGCTGAACGCAACGGGTGCCGCGCCAAAGGCGTTGAACGCCGACGAAGTCACTGACGAAGACCTGGCGAAAGGCATCAAGGCCGGGGCCGTGCCAGGCCTTTTCGGTGGCTGGGTGGCGTCACTCGAGCGTTTCGGAACGATGAGTCTCGGCGAGCTCTTGCAGCCGGCGATCGACTACGCCGAGAACGGTCATCCGATCGAGGAGTCGGTGGTTAGCAGCATTGGTGACCACCAGGAGTTGTTCGAGAAGTTTGGATCGAGTCGTGCCGCGTTTTTTCCGCAGGGACGAATGCCCGTCGCTAACGAGAAGGTGACGAAACCGGGTTTGGCTTCGACATTCAAGAAAGTCGTGGAAGCCGAGCGAGCAGCTCTCACGAAGGGCAAGTCGCGGTCGGAAGCGCTTCAGGCCGCGTTCGACCGCTTCTACAAAGGTGACATTGCCGAAGAAGTGATCCGCTTTTACAAAGAACATGGCGGGTTGTTTACCGCGGACGATCTCGCTGACTACGAGCCGATCTGGGCCGAGCCTGTTCATACGACCTATCGCGGCTACGACGTCTACAGCAGTCCTTCAACCTCGCGCGGTGGCTTGGAAGTGACAATGCAGCTCAACCTGATCGAGGGGTTCGATTTGAAGAAGCTCGGGCACAACTCGCCAGAGTTCCTGCACCTGGTCGCGGAAAGCATCAAGGTCGCCAAGGCTGACGTGTATCGCTATGTTGCCGACCCCAAGACCACCGATCTTCCCGTAGCGGGCATGCTTTCGAAGCAATACGCGGCTGAGCGGCGCAAACTGATCGACGTCGGCAAAGCAGTGGCCTATCTGGAGCCTGGCGATCCGGGGGGCAAGAGGGCGGGAAAGGCGGATGCGCTGCTGGCTTCCCATCGCCCGGCGCGGTTCTCTGAGCGAATCGATCCCGAAGGTCACACCGACAGCTTTTCGATCGTCGACAAGTTGGGCAACGCAGTCGCCTGCACACCCACCCACGGGAGCGCCTTCGGTACCGGCGTTGTCGTCGGGCACACTGGGCTGACGTTCAACAACGGTACGCGCATCGGCTCGACCGCGCCCTACCCCGATCATGTCAACTACGCGCGCGGCGGTCAAATCCCGATACTGAACAACTCGCCGATCATTGTTTTGGAGGACGGGCGATTCGTCCTCGCGATTGGGACACCAGGAGGAGAGACGATTGGCCAGACGCAGTTTCAGGCCGTAGTCAATGTTCTCGACTTCGGAATGGAAATCCAGGAGGCCATTGCGGCGCCGCGGCTCGCAGTCGTCGCGGACCCGAGTTTCTACAAACCCGGTTCCGCGATGAAGCTACAGGTCGAAAGCCGGATTCCCGAGGAGGTGACGAGCAAGCTCGAAGCAATGGGGCACGAGGTCGAACGCATTGACGGCTACACGATAGGCAGTATGCAGGGAATCCTGTACGATCTCGAGAAAGGGACGATGGCCGCAGGCGCGGACCCGAGGCGGGTGGCCTACGCTGTGGGATGGTGAGCAGAAACATTTCGGCGTATCTATCCCTGCGAACGGCGTAGTTCAAACGTTCTGACCCGAGAGGGTCACAGAGCCGCGCCCGCGAGGGTGCCGTCGAGAGAAGTCAAGGGCGCACACCCGGCCCTCGCCGGTCGTGTGAACGCCTTTAACCCGCTTTTCTCACCGCGTGGCGAGGCGAAGTGCGCGAGAGGAGCGTCAGTACGAGGCGCGCGCTGCTTGACGACCTCTACTGAATCAAAGACGCGTACTCGGACAGTACGTTGAGCACGGCGAGCAAGCGCAACGAAGTAATGGCGGGCCTGTCATGTGCTCAGCCCGTCAGCCGGTGAGAAATGCGGGATAAGCGTAGTACTGTTTCACTTAGAGCCTCCAAGCCGAGAGCCCTTGAGCCGAGAGCCCTTGAGCCGCGACCGTGAGGGAGCGGTTACTGCTCCCGAGCGTTCCGCCGCCCCCGGCCCCAAGCTCGTCACCGAGAGAGCCGTTAAGCCGCGAAGCTGCGCAGCATCGTAGCCCAGGGTGCAGCGAAGCGGAACCCTGGGTACAATCCTGGTGGCGGGAGCCCTGAAGGGGCGGAGGAAAACAGCCCGCATGACTCTGATGACAGGGCCGACTTTAGCCGAAAAAAAAATGCAATGAAATTGGGCAATCAACCAGGCCCAAAATCGTTAGGTGAACACCATTGTGGTTAAGCGAGCGTCCATCGGCCTACGGTTCACCCAAGAGGATAAGACCCCGCGGTTTTTTGACGGATCGGCCAGCTATTCCCTATCATGCGTTCCCAAGCGCTAGTGCGGTTCGCGGTCTACCCCTGCGCGGCTGCCCTCGAGTTGCCGGGTTGTGCATCCTCGTCGGGGAATTCGGTGACTTCAGGAGGGGGCTGCTGGATGAGCCCAAGCGCCTGGCGCAACTCGGTTTCCAGGCGGTCACGGATGTCCGTGTTTTCCTTCAAGAACTGTTTGGAGTTCTCGCGCCCTTGACCAATGCGATCGCCGCCGTAGGAATACCAGGCGCCGCTCTTGGCCACGATTCGTTCGCTGACTCCCTGGTCGAGCAGGTCACCTTCGAGCGAAATGCCTTCGCCGTACATGATGTCGAACTCGGCTAACCGAAATGGCGGGGCCACTTTGTTCTTGACAACCTTGACCTTGGTGCGATTGCCGATCACGCGGTCGCCGTCCTTGATCTGCCCAATGCGGCGAATGTCGATGCGGATCGACGAATAAAATTTCAGCGCGCGGCCGCCGGTGGTCGTCTCCGGACTGCCGAACATGACGCCAATCTTCTCCCGTATCTGATTGATGAAAACCAAGCAACAGTTTGACTTAAACACCAATCCCGTCAGTTTCCTCAGAGCCTGCGACATGAGGCGTGCTTGCAGGCCCATGTGACTGTCGCCCATTTCGCCGTCCAGTTCAGCCCGGGGGACCAGGGCGGCAACTGAGTCGATGACCAGCATGTCGATGGCGCTCGATCGAACCAAGACTTCGACAATCTGCAAGGCCTGTTCGCCGCTGTCGGGCTGGGAGACGAGCAGGTTGTCCACATCGACACCGAGTTTCGCTGCGTAGCCAGGATCCATGGCGTGTTCGGCATCGATGAACGCGCACATTCCCTCCAGTTTTTGGGCTTGGGCGAGAGTGGAAAGCGCCAGTGTTGTCTTTCCGGACGATTCCGGTCCGAAGATTTCGACGACCCGGCCACGGGGTAAACCGCCCACTCCCAGGGCTGAGTCGATCGATATAGATCCGGTCGGTATGGCACTGACCGGGACAACGTCTCGCGACCCGAGACGCAGGATCGACCCCTTTCCGTGGGCTTTCTCGATTTCAGTCAATGCCAGCTCTAGGCTGCGGTCACGGTCTTTCTGCTCCATTTGGGTAGGCTCCTTTTTCCTGCGGACAACGCGCTTGTCTGTCGATTGTAACCTGAATTATGCACTGCCGGTGCACCTGGTGAGGGCTGAGCCGCCAGGAACCATTTGGGGACCCCCGAAAACATGGGGTAAAAAGGTAGGCTGGCAAAGATTTCAGCTTCGCCAGTCAACCCCAAGGAGGTCACCCAAATGGTTACCAAACGAAAACAGCATAGCTCCCGAAGGCCCGTCAAACAAGGCCCCGGCGCGAGGGCCCCGCGGCCCAATAAAATCGGGGCTGCCACGCCCTATCACTTCCGTGGCAAGAATCTGACTCCCTACGGCGGCTTGCTGCCCGTCGCCACCCTGCGCGAAAAACTCGGCTTCCAAGCGCTGCTGGAAGAAACCCTCACGACCAAACGGATCACCCGAGCCATGAGCCCCTACCAGTTCGTGCTGGCCCTCGTGCTCGGCCTCTATGTCGGCTTTGCGCGGCTCAACCAACTCCGCTTCATCGCTCGCGACCCCATCCTGACCGGCATCTTGCAAGTGACGCGTCTGCCGCCGCAGTCCACGCTGTGGCGCTTTCTGGCCTCGCTGCACCTCAACGTGGCGAAGCAGATCCTTTCCATTCAGCGCCAGCTGCGGGAACGAGTCTGGGCCGCGGCCCACGTGAAGTTGGAGACGGTGACGCTGGACACCGACACCGCCGTGCATACCCTCTACGGCCGCCAGATGGGCGGGCGCAAGAGCTACAACCCCAAGAACAAGGGCAAGCGCAGCTACCAGCCGATACTGACCTTCCTGGCCGAGACGCGCGAATACCTGATGGGCGGGTTGCGCAACGGCGACCGGCCCACGGGCCGACAGATCGCCGCCCACCTCGAGAGCGCTTTCCGGACTTTGCCGGGCGGCGTGAAGAAAATCCTGGCGCGGGCCGATTCCGGCTTTTATTGCTGGGAGGCGGTGGAGGCCTATGAAAAGGCGGCTTGTCAGTTCGTCATCGTGGCGCGCAAAACGCGGCGCCTGGTCGAGCGCTTGCAGCAAGCAGAATGGAAACCCTCCCCCCGCTCCGACGCGGACGCGGAATGCGAATTCCTCTACCAACCGCAAGGCTGGGCGCGGGCCTGCCGTTTCCTGGCGCTGCGTTACGAAAACGAGCCCAAGGCCGGCGCGGCCGAGCAATACCAGTTGTTCGCCACCAGCGCTTACACCTACCGCGTGTTTGTCACCAATCTGGCCGAGCCGATCGCGGCGGTGGTGTGGTTTTACAATCAGCGCGCCGGAGCCGAGAACCTGATCAAGGAGGCCAACAACGACGCCGGGCTGGCGGCCCATCCCTCGCGCCGCTTTGACATGAACCGCAATCACTTTCAGTTGGCCATGCTGGCCTACAATCGCAACTGCTGGCTGCTGCTGTTCAACCGCGAAGCCCAGGCCAGCGTGGAGACGCTGCGGCACACCACCCTGGCGACGGCGCGGCTGCGTTTTCTGTTCGTGGCGGCCAAGATCTGGCGGCACGCCGGCAGAACGGGTGTCAGCTACAGCGATCATTATCAGGAAAAGGGCCTGTTTGAACGGCTGATGCGACGGCTGCGGGCGATGGGGCCGCCGGGATCGAGCTTGGCGCCGGTGGTGGAGGGTGCGCTGAGCTGAGGGGCACTCCATGCATAAATTTTCATGCACTCGCCGCAACGTACTGGGAACACGCCGCTTGCCAGCCCGCTTTTGCCCTGCCGGGATCAGGAGGCGGCTCAAACGGGGAGGGAAACAGCAGAAAAGACGACTTGCGAAATCACTGAGTTGACACGAGTGCCGCTATCGCCACAACTCCATCGACGATGGCTACGCCGAATCTGTGCATAATTCAGGTGTAACAGAGGCGAACAAAAAGCGAAAGAGGAATCAGGCGATTCCGAAAAAAAGTTTTGCGCGCGGCGTAGGCGGGTCGCGGCAGCTTAGTGGCGGTCCTCGCCCGGCAAAGGCGCATAGTAGCCTTTGCGGACTCGGACGCTAGTATTTTTGACGCGGGTCTTGATCCGCACCTTGTGAAAACTTCCATCGGCGGCAAAGTTAGTCGGCGAATAAAGAATGAAGTACTGATGGCGCAATTCGTTGGCGATGTCCGCAAACGACTGCTCCAGATCACGAGCTTGAAACGGATGGAACGCTATGCCGCCGGTTTCCTCCGTGAATCTCTTGAACACTTTGTCGCCCGCGATGTGGACTCGTTTCTGATTCGTCGAGATAGTATAGATCACCGACTCGGCCTTGTGCGCCATCTCAAGCGCCATCTCGCGCGTGACCGAGCTTTGATTGTCTTCGCCGTCACCAAGAATGACCAGGGCGCGACGAAACTGCTCGGGCGGCCAATCCTCGGGCAGCTTGTCGCGGGAGGCGTAGTAGACGGCGTCGTAGAGCGCGGTGCCGCCTCCGGCGCGCAGTGACCGAATGCCGTTCGCCAGCTCGTCCGGGTTATTGGTGAAGTCGACAATCAGTTCGGCGCGAGTGTCAAAGCTGACCAGGAAAGCTTTGTCCTTCTCTTCCTGCAACACGCTGCGAACGAACTCAATAGCGGCTTCCTGTTCGAAATTGAAGCGTCCCCGAACACTGTTGCTAGTATCGACCAGAATGCCGATTCGCAACGGCAGGTCGCTTTCGCGAACGAACTCACGAATGCGCTGCTTCTTGCCGTTGTCGGAAACCTCGAAATCATCCCGTTCTAGGTTCGTGATGAAGCGACTCTTCTTATCGGTGACGGTGAAGAGCAGCGGGACGCGGGCGACCTCTACCCGAATCGTCGAGCCCGGATCCACGATTTCGCCGGGGAGGTTATCCCCGAAGGAGTCGGGGGCGTTCTTGCCGTCCTGTGCCAGCAGCAGCGTCGATGCTAAAAGCAGTAAGCCTAACTTTTGCATTTGAATCTTCGAACCGGAGTCTTCAGCCGGAATCGCTAAGCCGACATCGTCGAACAGGTGCGTTTAAACCGCGCCCGTTGCTCGTGGACGCGAACCTACCCCGATTATAACTCCAGCAGCCGCCTCAGCTCCGTGAATTCTTTCGGCAATGGTGCTTCGATCACAATTCGCTGATCCGTGACCGGATGCACGAACCCGATCTGGCGGGCATGGAGATAAAACCTTGCCCGGTTCGGCAAACCCTCGTTCGGCAAGCCCTCGGCAGCGCCAGGGGCACCGTAGAGGCGGTCCCCGACGACCGGATGGCCGATTTTCGAGAGGTGTACACGGATCTGATGAGTCCGCCCGGTTGCGATCCTCACCGCGAGCAGCGCATAGCCTGGCGATTGCTTGAGCACCCGAAAATCGGTCTGGGCCTCCCGGCCGCTCGGGCGCGTGCTCATTTTGTTTCGCTGGTGAGCGTCGCGGCCGATTGGCATCTCAAGCCGGAACCACCATTTGCCATCGACTTCGATCTTCCTGGCGGAGGGGTGTTGTTTGCCAATCTCTCCATGGATCACGGCCCAATAGGTCTTCTGAACTTGCCGCTTCTGGAACTGACTTGCCAGACCTTGGTGAGCGCGGTCGTTCTTGGCGACCAGCAGCACGCCGCTGGTCATGCGGTCCAGGCGGTGAACGATTCCGGGCCGCAATTCGCCCCCCACCGTCGAAAGGTTGGAAAAGTGATGCAGCAGCGCGTTGACGAGCGTTCCGGCCTTCGCGCCCGCTCCGCTGTGGACAATCATCCCGGCGGCCTTGTTGACCGCGACGATGTCGTCATCTTCATAGAGCACCTCGAGCGGGATGTCCTCGGCGAAGGCCTTCAGCGGAGTGGCCGGCGCGGGGTCTACGTCGATAATTTCGTCTCCGCGCAGCCGCAGCGAGGCGCGCGCCTCCACCTGGTCGACCAGGACGCGCCCATCGCGAATCCATTGCTGAACGCGAGCGCGGCTGGTCTCCGGGTAGTGCTTGGACAAGAAGACGTCCAAACGTTTCTCGATATCCTCGGCGCAGGTTTGAATCTCCACACCTTCTAGTTCAACACAGTTGGCGAGTTCGGAGCGAAC
>CBDCYS010000052.1:0-130406 GCA_965224215.1 Bryobacterales bacterium
TGTCGGATTGGCTGCTGTGCCGGTGAGAATAGACGATCTACTTTCCGTCGGGGGACCAGACCGGCAGTGACTCGTCTTCGGGGGCGAAACTCAACCGCGATTTCACCGACCGGGAGATATCGTGGATCCAGATGTCCGGTCGCGAGCCTTCTGATGCACTAACGGCCACAAGCTTACCGTCAGGGGAGAGCGCGGGCTCGCTGATAGCTGCCTGCGGCTGGCCGATCTCACCGAGTCTCTCGCCACGGCGGCCGCGCCAAACCAGTTGCTGCTCCCCTGAGCTTAAACTGTCGAGGTAAACCAGCGTTCCATCCGCCGCAACCGTGGGGCCGCGGCTGTTCTCGGAGATGGGGAAGGCCTCACCGGTGGCCTTCAAGGTGTCCAGAGAAAAAGGCAGCGCCCAAAGATCGTAGGTAGTGAGAGCTGATTGATACACAAGATGGCCGCTGGGCGAATAGAACGGCGCTGCGCCAGGTCCCAGAAGCTCTCTCTGCCCGGTCTCGAAGTTCTGAACCATCATGGTCAGCTCGGCCGCAGACCCGAATGTAAACACCAGGACACGGGACCCGGCTTCGGACGGCAGGAAATGGGGCTGGACGATTACTCCCGTCGGCCTCCCGGCGACCCCTCGGGCTCCTCCGGCGAGATCAGCAGGTTGGGAGTCCCCCCCGCGGCCGGGAACTTCGTAGAGCACCCTTGGGCGGCCGGAGCTGAAGACGATCACCTCGCCGTCCGGGCTCCAGGTTCCTCCAGGAAAAGCTGTGCCGGGCAGCTCGCAGACCCGAATGGCCAAGCCGCCCTGAACCGAGACCTTCTTGAGTTCCCCACCGGCTGCAAACCCGATGAAACCACTGTCGGGCGACCAGAACGGTCGCCCAGCTCCTTCGGTACCGTCGATCGCCCGCGGTTGCCGCTGATCGAGATCCTGGACCCACAGCTTTCCCTCCGATCCCGCGGTGATAAAGGCGATAGTTTTGCCGTTGGGTGAGATAGCGACATTGATACGGTAAGCGGTAGCGTCGACACCTTCCGGCGGCGTAAAGGCGAATCGGCGCAAGGGAGCCTCAGGAGGGGCCTGGCGGAAATAGACGAACGCGAGCGCCAGCAGCCCGACAAAACAGAACGCCGCCACAAGCCAACCAAGACGCCCTTGTGCGGGGGCGCGTGTGCTGTCTCCGCTGGTGACACTTGCGATCCTGCCTGTGCCTGGCCGGCAACGACTGGCTCACCCGGGGCACAACACCCGCTCCTGCATCGCTTGGACCGGCAGGGGTGCCGGCCCCCACGGGAGCAGATGTGCGCAGAATCGTCGATTTGCCCGATTTCAGTTTTTCGCTGAGTGATTCCAAATCGACCACCATGTCAGCGGTGCTTTGATAGCGCCTGTCGGCATCCTTGGCGAGGCACTTGTTCACCAGCAGTTCCAGCTCCATCGGGACGCCGGTCCGCAGTGCGGTCATCGGCTCGGGCTCTTCGCTGGTGATGGAATACATCACTGCCTGGTCGTAGTGGCCCTTGAAAGGTTGCTGGCCGGTGACCATCTCGTAGAGCACGACACCCAGCGACCAGATGTCGGAGCGGCGATCGATCTCGCTGCCGTAGGTTTGCTCGGGCGACATGTAGGTGACCGTGCCCATGGTCTCGTCCAGGCGGGTGAGTTTCGAGCGATCGGCGAGCTGCGCCAGACCGAAATCCATGATGGTGACGAGCTGCCTGGAGCCCGCTCCGGCGACCATCAGATTGGCTGGTTTGATGTCGCGATGGACGATGCCTTTTTCATGAGCGGCTTGCAAGCCCTGGGCGGTTTGTGTGCCGATAGCAAGCGCGTCCTTGAGCGTGAGAGGCCCGGCCTCGATTTTCTTGTCGAGAGCCTCCCCTTCGAGGAACGCCATCGCGATGAAAGTGCGGCCGTTGTCCTCGGCAATTTCGTGGACGGTGCAAATGTTGGGATGGTTCAGGGCGGCGGCGGCCTTGGCCTCACGCTCGAACCGTTTGCGCACATCCTCATCGGCGACGAGGTGGGCGGCAAGGAACTTCAACGCGACGGGGCGGTCTAACGATGTGTCCTGGGCTTTATAGATGACACCCATGCCGCCTTCACCGAGTTTTTCGGTGATTTCGTAGTGGGAGATGGTTGTGCCGATCATGACGGTTCAACTTTACCACTTAAACGGTACCTGGTGAGAAGAAACAAACCGTTAAGGAATCCGATCGCGGCACGGCTTCCCGCCCTATGTAGGGGCGAAGCGTGCTACGCCCTGGAGTTTCTACATTCTCTCGCATGGGCCTGCAGTTCGAAAGTCCAAAAATCGAGTAATCAGTCACGTAAGAACAAAAAATATTTAAACTGCATCGTTGTAATCACTTACGACAACCCACCGCCGCCTAACGAACCGAAAAACCGAACTCCGCCTGCTACAATGCAAGCAGAAAGTCGGGAGGGGGAGTGGCCCAGGAGACAACAAAAAGTGGGGCGCGCGAGGTGGCGCACGCTTCCAGGGTGCCGTGTCGCCATCCGTGGCGACATGTCTTTCCTCGCATCACCTCAAAACCCCCGTCAGCATCAGATCAGCCGAACTGTCACCGCAAACAAATACACAACATCCGGCCCAAAGCAGCCATTTTCTCAGGGAGTCTGACATTCGCCCGCCCGGCGTCCTCATCTCAAGTCATTGAAAACAAAAACACTAAAGGAATGAACGAAATCAGAGAGGCCCAAAACCAAGGAAAATGCCCTCAAAACCTGGCATATCATGACATTTCCTGACATTTTGTAACGAAACTTTATACACTCAACCGACAACCTATTTTGTTTCAACAACTTTTTAAGATCATGAGAAGGCGATGGAAAACGACGTCCTGACATGCCGCCAGCGAGACCTGAGCCGGCCCCGGGGGCCTGCGAAATGTAGAACTCCAGGGCACGGCTCCGCCGTGCCGACTGCGGGTTCCCACCCGCGGCTCTGCGGTTTCATTTCGTCAGAGCTCGGTCGGCGGGGGGGGTGCCTAGCATTTGCGGGGGTTCCGGCGGGCGCAGCACGCTGCGCCCCTACACTGCGTTTGCGGTCTTTCGCGGAGCTTCGTTGTCAGGGCGAGGTTGCTAGGCCGGTCTTGGTTAGCAGCTCATCGAACCTTGGGTCATTGCGCAGGGGCTCGAAATCGGGGTCTACTTTGAGCCAGGAGAGCATGCTGGAGCGTTCTTTGTGGGCCTCTGCTAGCCATCGGAAAGCCTGGTCCTTGTCGCCGAGACCCAGATAAATCAGGATCCGGTTTGCTGGGGAAACGTACTGGGTGGGGGCCTGGTTGGAGAACTGCCGAAGGAGTTGCTCGGCGGGCTCGCGGTTGCCTGCCGCCGCTTGGGCGCGGCCAAGGGACGCCTGCAAATAGGGGTTGTTGCCCGAGAGCTGCAAGGCCTTCTCAAACGATGTGACGGCATCATCGAGGCGACCTTGCTGCAAGTAACAACGTCCCAGGTTGTAGTAGGTTCGGTAGTAGCTCTCATCCAACTCGAGGTTGTTACGGAGTTGTGAAACGGCCTTCTCGTATTGGCGACCCATGTAAAGGACTACTCCCAACGCGTTGTTAATCGTCAGCGAAAGGGGGTCTAAATCGTGTGCGCGTTGCATCGCTTCGATCGCTTCGGTGTGCCGCCCCATGCGGGACAGATAAATCGCGTAGCGCTGATTCACGGTCGCATCCCCTGGATAGAGTTCGACCGCCTTGAGGTAGGATGTCTCGGCATCCTTCCACTTCCATTCGAAATTCGATTGTACGAACCCGAGTGTCGAATAGGCTTCGGCCAGCGTGTCATCGATCTCAATCGCTTTGAGAGCCGCTTCCTTCGCGAGCGGAGCGGCCTCCTGCGGCCGCAAGAAACCGTGGTTCGCTTCGAGGATGTAGGTGTCGGCGATTCCCGCGTAGGCAAGCGCGGAACCAGGGGTGTCGGCGACCACCATGCGATAGTGCGCGAGCGCCTTGCCGAGGCCCTCTTTTGTGCGGTCGTTACTGAAGAAGCGCCCGCGCAGGTAGTCCTCGTAGGCCTTCGGATTCACCGGATTCACGCGCGACAGCCGCAACTCTTCGGTGGGGCTGAGCTTGACTTGAATCTGCGTGGCGATCGAGCGCGCGACCTCACTTTGCAAAGAGAGTACATCACGCAGGTCGCGGTCATAGCTTTGAGTCCAGACCAACTCTTCGGTCGCGGCATCAATCAGTTAGGCCGTGATGCGAACCCGCTCGCCGGCGCGCTGAACCGAACCCTCCACGACATAGGAGACGTTCAGGTCCTTTGCGATCTGCCCGACCGGAATACTGGTGCTCTTATAGCGCGACACGGATGTGCGCGAAATGACCCGAAGGGATTCGATACGGGCGAGCGTAGTGATGAGCTGCTCGCTCATGCCATCCGCGAAATAATCCTCGTCCTGCCGTCCGGAGAGATTAGCAAGAGGAAGCACCGCGAGCGCCGTCTGGGTCTGTCCCGGCAGGGTCGCCCTAGGCGGACGATTTCCGAAGTCGAGCGCGACATTTGGCGAAAACCAGAATCCCAGACCGGCGAGAGCGGCCACAGCGGCGGCGATCGCAGGCCACTTCCAGCTCAAAGTCCTTGGCGGAGGAGGAGCCAGGCTGGCGGAAGTGACTGTCGACTGCTGGGTGCCCATCTGCATGCTGACAGCCTGGAGGGCTAATACCATGTCCGTCACGGTTTGATAGCGGTCCTTGGGTTTCTTTTCGAAGGCATTCCCGATGATCTTCTTGAGATCCGCGGGCACGTCCTCAGCGCCCGTTTTCATCGGCGCCGGTTCTTCGTGGAGGATCGAGTAAACAACCGCGGCCTCGTACTCACCGCGGAACGGCAGCTCTCCCGTGAGCATCTCGTAGAGGACAACGCCGAGCGACCAAATGTCGGATCTCTGATCGACGCGCTCCTCGGTCGTCTGCTCGGGTGACATGTAGGAGGGAGTGCCGAACACGAGCTTCGAGCGCCCGGCGTCGCCTGAGCTCAGGTCCTTGGCAATACCGAAGTCAAGAATCTTCGCTTGACCCTTTTGGGTCACCATGATGTTGGCGGACTTGATGTCCCGGTGGACGATCTTCTTGTCGTGAGCCTCTTGCAGTCCCTCCCCGATTTGAATCGCCAAGTTGACTGCGCGAACTGCGCCTAGATCCCCCTCGCGGATGAGTTCAGTGAGCGTCTTTCCGTCGACGAAAGCCATGACCAAATAGACTTGGCCGTCGGCTTCGCCAACGTCGTAGACCGTGCAGATGCCGGGGTGATCGAGTCCCGCGGCGGCGCGGGCTTCTTGCATGAAGTGCGCACGCCGGTCGTCATCGTCGACATATCCCGGGGGGAGGAATTTCAAGGCAACCGTGCGTTTGAGCTGGGTGTCCTCGGCTTTGTAGACGATACCCATCCCGCCCTGACCGATTTTCTCGGTGATGTGGTAGTGCGAGATGGATTTGCCGATCACTAGATCAGTTGTTGAGGCCGGGACAGGCGCCTTGGACGGCCGTCGCGGAAGACACGGGCTTTGTGCCTGATTGCGAAGAGTGGCTATTTTGAATGTTAGCGCGAATAGCGTGCGGATGCGTTGTGCTTTCCGTGGAGATGCGGTCACTGCCACGCTGGACCGAGCCCTCGCGGGCGCGGCTCTGTTCAGGTGGGCGTCCTTGAGTGAGCGGAGAGCGTTAAGCCAAAGCCCGTTGAAACGGACCGCGCGCTCCCGATCGCGCTATTTCACGAGACGAACAGGCCGGTTTGTTCCTCCGCCCCATCCGGGGCTTAGCGCTTTTGGGGTTCCCTACCTAGGGTTCCGTTTCGCTCCACCCTTATAGTTGTTTGCGGGGTGTTTTCCGGCACTGGCTTGCTGAGGAAAAGTTTTCCACAGGCTCGTCGGCGCGGTGGATTTGTGGAAATCTCCGCTCTCCCTCTGCCATGCTGATACCCCGCCGGCATCCCGCTGCTACGAATGTTCATCCTTGCCACAGGATGGCTGAGCCCAGCTTTTCGAGCAGCGGGAGCCGCTTGGTTTCTCAAACGAATTCTCAGATGGTGTCCGAGATCCGCTCTTAGGACTCTACTATAAGGCTCTCGCGGAAACCAAGTCTGCCGGCTCGCTATTTTCGATTCCACCCTTCCCCTTCAAGGAGATTGATTCCATGGCAGACAACGTTCCCGAGCCCGTCTTTCGCGCTTTCCTCGCACTGGACTGGGCCGACAAAAAACATGCGTTCGCTCTCGAGGACGCCGTGACCGGCCAGCGCCAAAGCGGTTTTCTCGATCACACCCCGGAGGCGGTCCAGGCCTGGGCCTGCGAGCTGACCGCCCGCTTCTCCGCGGCGCCGATCGCGGTTTGTCTCGAACAAAGCCGCGGCCCGCTGCTGTCGATGCTGCTCGAGTTTGAGAATTTCCTGGTGTATCCGGTTCCCCCGCAGGCGGTCGCCAAGCTGCGCGCGGCCTTCTACAGCTCGGGTTCGAAAGACGACCCGCAGGACGCCGAACTGGTGCTGGAAATCTTGCAACATCATCGGCGCCATCTGCGGCCGCTGCGGCCCGACACCGTCGAGATCCGCCAGCTGCGGCTGCTGGTGGCCGACCGCCGGGATCTGGTCGACGAGAAGACGCGTCACAAGAACCGCCTGACCGACCGCCTCAAGCAATACTACCCGCGGGTGCTGAATTGGTTTGACAATTTGGACACGCCCGTGGCACTGGATTTTCTGGAGCGCTGGCCGACGCTGGACCAAGCCCAGCAGGCGCGTCCTTCGGCGCTGCGGAAGTTCTTCGAGCGGCACGGCTGCCACAACCTGCAGCGCAACGAGCGGCGCATCGCCAGTATCCGGCAAGCCGTGCCGCTGACCAGCGATGCCGCCGTCTGCGAGCCGGGGCGGGCGCGGGTGCTCACCGAGGTGGCGCTGCTGCGGCAACTGCTGCGGGGCATCGCCGTGTTGGAGGACCAGATCGCGCAGCTGACTCAAGCGCACCAGGACTATGCTCTTTTCGAGGGGCTGCCGGGCGCGGGGGCGGCTCTGGCGCCGCGATTGCTGGCGGCTTTTGGCAGCCGCCGCGAGCGTTTCCAGAGCGCCGAGGAGGTGCAGAAAACGAGCGGCATCGCGCCGGTCAGGGAGCGCAGCGGCAACAAGGACTGGGTCCATGTGCGCTGGGCGTGTTCGAAGTTTTTGCGGCAGACCTTTCACGAATTTGCGGCTTTTTCGGTGCGGCAGTCGGTGTGGGCGGGAGCTTATTACGAACAAAAACGGGCGCAAGGCCAGGACCATCATGCCGCCGTGCGCGCGCTGGCGTTCAAATGGATTCAGATCTTGTATCGCTGCTGGCAAGACGGCACGCTGTATGATGAGTCGCGGTATCTGGAGGCGCTTGAGCGAAGAGGTTCTCCGCTGGCGCAGTGCCTGCCCGCTGTGGAACGCCTGTGAATTGCCTCCGAGTAGCAACGGACCAAAAAGTCGTGTTAAGCGGTAGCGGCCTCCCATAACCAACTGATGGTGAAGGAGATGATGGCAGCTTCTGGAGCAGGTGAGACCAGCGGGCTGGTCGGTTGCAGTTTGACACAAACGAGGATTCATCAAGACGCGAATTTGCTGAAGGTGGGTATCCGGTTGACTCAGGTAGCCCCAAGATGTAGTATGCCGGCAGATGGAAGATTACCCTCAGAACCTGACAGAGTTCGAGGCCCGTTTTAGCAGTGAGGAGGCCTGCCGGGAGTATCTGTTCCGGCTGCGCTGGCCGGACGGTTTCCGCTGTCCGGGTTGCGGTTGTGGAAAGTCGTGGCCTTTGCGAAAAGTGCTGCTGCAGTGCGCTGCGTGTGGGCGCCAAACCTCGGTGACCGCCGGGACCATCTTTCAGGACACGCGCAGCCCTTTGCCGTTGTGGTTTCGTGCGATGTGGTGGGTCACCACCCAAAAAACCGGAGCCAGCGCTTTGGGACTTCAAGGAGTGTTGGGGCTCAACAGGTACGAAACGGCTTGGACCTGGCTGCACAAAATGCGGCGCGCGATGGTGCGGCCGGGACGGGATTTGCTGGCCGGGACAGTGGAAGTCGATGAAAGCTACTGGGGCGGGCTCGAAGAGGGTCTGCGGGGCCGAAACCTGAAAAACAAAGCATTGATCGCAGTGGCCGCTCAAGAGGATGGGCGGGGTATCGGCCGGATTCGCATGAAGAGAATCGAGGATGCCTCGGGCGAGAGCCTGTTGCCTTTCGTGGAGGAGTGCATCGAGCCGGGCAGCGTGGTGCATACCGACGGCTGGCCCGGTTACTCCGGGTTGAAAAAGGAAGGCTACGTCCATCAGGTCACAGTTGTCAGCAGGCAGGAGCAGTCCAAGTCGGAATTGATGCCCCGCGTCCACCGCGTGATGTCACTGCTCAAGCGCTGGCTGCTGGGCACCCATCAGGGCGCCGTGAGCCACAAACATCTGGACTACTACCTGGACGAGTTCACCTTCCGTTTCAACCGCCGCAAATCCAAAAGCCGCGGCAAACTCTTCTATCGGCTCGTCCAGCAGGCGGTAGCCGTGGATCCCGCGACTTACAAGATGATTGTTCACCCGGTTACAGAACCCACGAAAATCCCCAAACCACAAGATATTGGGACTACCTGAGTCAACCGGATACCCATCTTGCTGAAAATGGAGGGGTTAGCAAAAGCGCTCCACGAGGTTCAGTCCTTATCACTGTTTTCTGTTCCATTGCTACTCGCACCCCAATCTCCACTCTTCGGCCCTCTCGCAGTGCTTTTGCTACGCTCTCGAAGACGGTTTCCACAATCGTCGCAGCCTCTCTGCGAGAACATTCGACAACGCGTGCCACTTCTTCGACGAGGTCTGCCTTGGTCACCGTTTTGCCTTTGGCCCAGGGGTTTCAGGATTGGACGCGGAGGGGAATCGAAACAATAGCACAAAGCAGTGCTATTTTTGAGTGGCTCATTTTCTCCCTTGTCGGAAGGGGGTAAGTACCGGAAAATCAAAAAAGCCCGCCACGGGCGGGGATTTGGCGCGTAGCGGCGGTTTTTGCTACTCCCTCCATCCGGCGATCGACAGAACCGGCAACCGCCGGCTTCTTGTCGCGACCGCGATGATGTTTTTGGCTCCACAGTTGAAGCAGCGAACAATCCACTGGCCAGTGTCAGGTTCGGCCGACGCAGTGAGCGTGGCGGAACTATTTTTGCAAGCGGTTTTTTTCATGTTTGTTGGAGGGGATACCCTCCCCTGGTTGGGATGACCCCGCGGGTGAGGATTCAAAAGCGTGGAGCTACTTCTTCGGCGGCTGAAAGCCTATAGGTCTTCTCTTTGGAAGCTTCGGGGGCTTTGGCGGCTCCAAAGCTTCTAGACGTAGGCCCAGAACTGGCGAAGCTGTCAAGGAGTCACCATCTAGTGTCGGTTGGCACTCAAAAACCGCCCGCGATGGGCGGTTGGTCTGCGGGCACTTGGTCAGGGGATTAGCTATGTAAGTGATTTAATTGACGTAACATAACGTCCTTTATGCTATACCAATCATACCACCTGAATTATGCACAGATTCGGCGTAGCCATCGTCGATGGAGTTGTGGCGATAGCGGCACTCGTGTCAACTCAGTGATTTCGCAAGTCGTCTTTTCTGCTGTTTCCCTCCCCGTTTGAGCCGCCTCCTGATCCCGGCAGGGCAAAAGCGGGCTGGCAAGCGGCGTGTTCCCAGTACGTTGCGGCGAGTGCATGAAAATTTATGCATGGAGTGCCCCTCAGCTCAGCGCACCCTCCACCACCGGCGCCAAGCTCGATCCCGGCGGCCCCATCGCCCGCAGCCGTCGCATCAGCCGTTCAAACAGGCCCTTTTCCTGATAATGATCGCTGTAGCTGACACCCGTTCTGCCGGCGTGCCGCCAGATCTTGGCCGCCACGAACAGAAAACGCAGCCGCGCCGTCGCCAGGGTGGTGTGCCGCAGCGTCTCCACGCTGGCCTGGGCTTCGCGGTTGAACAGCAGCAGCCAGCAGTTGCGATTGTAGGCCAGCATGGCCAACTGAAAGTGATTGCGGTTCATGTCAAAGCGGCGCGAGGGATGGGCCGCCAGCCCGGCGTCGTTGTTGGCCTCCTTGATCAGGTTCTCGGCTCCGGCGCGCTGATTGTAAAACCACACCACCGCCGCGATCGGCTCGGCCAGATTGGTGACAAACACGCGGTAGGTGTAAGCGCTGGTGGCGAACAACTGGTATTGCTCGGCCGCGCCGGCCTTGGGCTCGTTTTCGTAACGCAGCGCCAGGAAACGGCAGGCCCGCGCCCAGCCTTGCGGTTGGTAGAGGAATTCGCATTCCGCGTCCGCGTCGGAGCGGGGGGAGGGTTTCCATTCTGCTTGCTGCAAGCGCTCGACCAGGCGCCGCGTTTTGCGCGCCACGATGACGAACTGACAAGCCGCCTTTTCATAGGCCTCCACCGCCTCCCAGCAATAAAAGCCGGAATCGGCCCGCGCCAGGATTTTCTTCACGCCGCCCGGCAAAGTCCGGAAAGCGCTCTCGAGGTGGGCGGCGATCTGTCGGCCCGTGGGCCGGTCGCCGTTGCGCAACCCGCCCATCAGGTATTCGCGCGTCTCGGCCAGGAAGGTCAGTATCGGCTGGTAGCTGCGCTTGCCCTTGTTCTTGGGGTTGTAGCTCTTGCGCCCGCCCATCTGGCGGCCGTAGAGGGTATGCACGGTGGTGTCGGTGTCCAGCGTCACCGTCTCCAACTTCACGTGGGCCGCGGCCCAGACTCGTTCCCGCAGCTGGCGCTGAATGGAAAGGATCTGCTTCGCCACGTTGAGGTGCAGCGAGGCCAGAAAGCGCCACAGCGTGGACTGCGGCGGCAGACGCGTCACTTGCAAGATGCCGGTCAGGATGGGGTCGCGAGCGATGAAGCGGAGTTGGTTGAGCCGCGCAAAGCCGACATAGAGGCCGAGCACGAGGGCCAGCACGAACTGGTAGGGGCTCATGGCTCGGGTGATCCGTTTGGTCGTGAGGGTTTCTTCCAGCAGCGCTTGGAAGCCGAGTTTTTCGAGCAGGGTGGCGACGAGCAGCAAGCCGCCGTAGGGAGTCAGATTCTTGCCACGGAAGTGATAGGGCGTGGCAGTCCCGATTTTATTGGGCCGCGGGGCCCTCGCGCCGGGGCCTTGTTTGACGGGCCTTCGGGAGCTATGCTGTTTTCGTTTGGTAACCATTTGGGTGACCTCCTTGGGGTTGACTGGCGAAGCTGAAATCTTTGCCAGCCTACCTTCTTACCCCATGTTTTCGGGGGTCCCCAAATGGTTCCTGGCGGCTCAGCCCTCACCAGGTGCACCGGCAGTGCATAATTCAGGTACCAGGCTGAGAGAGGGTGTCAAGGGTGTCAGTTTCAGAATTAAATGGCACAGGGCCGTCAACTTTATTTGGCGCGGATGACCTTCTCGGTCCTGACCCTTAAAACAGGACTAACTTTCTTAGTTAGAGGGTGGTACGAGCAAACAGCGCAGATTACTGGTGGTAAGTGTGTCCAGTCAAGGCTGGCATGTTCAGTGGGAGACAGTCCCACCGGGGTAAAAGTCAGAGCCCCGTAGCTTGGGTTGCATCCGTGTGGAGGAAACGAAGCCGATGAAGCCAACTGACAAAGCCATCCTTGGGATGGTGAGCAAGTCACCGGGCCGTAACAAAAGTGAACCCATAGGTGGCCTCGAAAAGCTGAAACCCCGGAGGCCGAACCCTCTTTCCACGGGTGAAGGCAGCATGGCCTGGCGCAGACTGACTGCAGCGCCAGTTCACTCCGGCGGGGTGCTAGGGACAGCACGGTGACAAGGGCATGCTAAGCAACTGGAGAAGCCCTCCTCGTCCCGTCGAGAAATTGGCGGAGCAGGGAAGCCGTATAACTGGCGAAAACCAGGAAGTCGGTGGAAGGCGAGAGGATGGCGGCTAGGTTCGTAGTAGTGAGGAAGCGGGGTAACGCCCGTGGAGCGAAGGAGCCTTGCTGCACATGAAGTCTTGGTCAACACAGTGAGGCAGGGGCGAAATGATAAAAGCGTCCGGTAGTCTGCAGGATCTGAGACGAAGACTATACGGCAAGGGGAAGGCTGAACGGACTTGGCGTTAACCCAAGGCCTCGGTCGGAAGCGGTGGAGTAGTCAATGGCGAGAGCAGACACCTGGATTCGGGTGACGGCTTCCGAGCTGTCGTCGAAAGCAACTCCGATCGGATAGGTCTCATAAACCTTGTCGTGAAGTGTGCAGGAGCGCGTAGTGAAGGAAATCTTCATGCTGCGTGCGAGGTGGCGGGAGCTGGAAACGGAGCCACGGACACGGTTAACCGGGCACGAAGGGGGAAACCCCGGATACAGCCAAGCCAGGTCCTGACGGGCCACCGCGCCAGTTCCCGACCCTACGTGTGTCCAGTGAAGGCTGGCATGTTCAGTGGGAGATAGTCCCACCGGGGTAAGAGTCAGAGCCCCGTAGCTTGGGTTGCATCCGTGTGGAGGAAACGAAGCCGATGAAGCCAACTGACAAAGCCATCCTTGGGATGGTGAGCAAGTCACCGGACCGTAACGTGAGTGAACCCACAGGTGGCCTCGAAAAGTTAAAACCCCGGAGGCCGAGCCCTCTTTCCACGGGCGAAGGCAGCATGGCCTGGCGCAGACTGACTGCAGCGCCCGGTCACTCCGGCGGGGTGGTAGGGACAGCACGGTGACAAGGGCATGCTAAGCAACTGGAGAAGCCCTTCTCGTCCCGTCGAGAAATCGGCGGAGCAGGGAAGCCGTATAACTGGCGAAACCAGGAAATCGGTGGAAGGCGAGAGGGTGGCGGCTAGGTCCGTAGTAGCGACGAAGCGGGGTAACGCCCGTGGAGCGAAGGGACCTTGCTGCACATGAAGTCTTGGTCAACACAGTGAGGCAGGGACGAATGATAAAAGCGTCCAGTAGTCTGCAGGATCTGAGACGAAGACTATACGTCAAGGGGAAGGCTGAATCGACTTGGTGCTTTTGGGGGTTGTATGCGCACGTCTGCAAACGGGAAACCCTGCGGGAGGCCTATCGGCTGGCGAAGCGCAATAACGGAGCTCCGGGAATTGACGGGGTGAGGTTTGAGGCGATCGAAGCCGAGGGTGCGGAGGGATTTCTCGAACAGCTTCGCGAGGAGCTGGTGCAGCGCAGCTATCGACCTCAACGGGCACGGAAGGTGGAGATTCCCAAGGAAGAGGGCAAAGTACGCCTGCTTTCGATTCCATCGATCCGGGACCGGGTGGTCCAGGGAGTATTGAAGCTGATCCTGGAACCGATCTTCGAGGCCGACTTTCAAGCAGGGTCGTTTGGCTACCGGCCGAAGAAGTCAGCGCACGCTGCCATCCGGCGCGTAACAGAGGCGATTGTTAGCGGCAAGACCTACGTGATCGATCTCGACTTGCGATCCTACTTCGACACAGTGCGGCATCATATCGTGCTGGAGAAAGTGGCGCGACGAGTGAGAGACGAGGAGGTTTTGTGGCTGCTGCGGTTGCTGCTGAAGGCGTCGGGGAAGCAGGGTGTTCCGCAAGGCGGAGTGATTTCGCCGTTGCTCAGTAAGGTGTACCTCAACGAGGTAGACCAGATGCTGGAGAGGGCGAAAGAAGTGACCCGCCAGGGACAGTGGGTGGGAGTCGAGTATGCCAGGTTTGCTGATGACTTGGTGATTCTGGTGGACTCGCATCCACGACAGCGCTGGCTGCGGCAGGCGGTGGAGAAACGGCTACGCGAGGAGTTTGCCAAACTGCAGGTGGAGGTGAACGAGGACAAAAGCCACCGGGTGGAGCTAGAGCAAGGGGAGAGCTTTGGATTTCTCGGTTTTGAGTTTCGTCGGATCCGCTCAAGGCGGGGACGATGGATGCCGCTGTATGTGCCGAAAGGCAAGAAACGGACGGCCTTGCTGCGCCAGCTCAAGAAGATCTTCCGAAGCTTTCGATCGCAGTCGCTGAACGGGTTGATCGAAACGATCAATCCGATTCTACGCGGCTGGGTGAAGTACTTTGCGATCGGCCATTCGAGCCGCTGTTTCTCGCACATCCGAAACTGGGTGGAAAAGAAGATCCGGCGCCATCTGGGCAGAGCCCGTCAGCGCCAGGGATTTGGGTGGAAGCGATGGAGCCGGGCTTGGCTGTACCGGACACTGGGGCTCTTTAGTGAGTACCGGGTGGCTTACCGACAGTCGTGCACGGTAGTCGCGCCATGTGAATAGGTCCCATAAGCTTTGACACGAAGTGTGCAGGAGCGCGTAGTGCGGGAAATCCGCACGCTGCGTGCGAGGAGGCGGGAACTGGAAACGGAGCCACGGACAGGGCTAAACGGGCACGCAGGGGGAAACCCCGGATACAGCCAAGCCAGCGTCCTGAAGGGCCACCGCACCAGTTCTCGACCCTACCGCGATTAACCAACAGTTATCGGCCCACAGGCGCTATCTCGTTTGTTTCAAGGGACTTAGTCCTGCTCGGGGTTGCGGAACTTGGCGAACCAGCTCTGGCCACATGGGTCAGGGCGGCGCCGAGTTGGGGGCGCGGCGCTGGCAAAAGGTAGGCGGACAAGCTGATATCAGGGCTGTTAGGGTGCTAGCCGCCAGGGCAAAGACAACCGGACTGGGTTGGTCATCGCTCGTCCGGCGCTCAGAGGGTGTCATCGTTATACGCTGTATTTTAGACTGCCAGCGAGGGATAAGGAGATGGGCACCTTAGGTTTTACTGACCCTGCTGATTTGCTGACTCCTAACGAGTCGTCGTTTTCATGAGTTTGCGTCCTCCGCCGCAGGGCTGGGGCCAAATCGTCCCTTGTCGGCAAGGGTTGAACCAGCCCCGTGCCGGGCTTGCCCGGTGTAGCCTGTGGAGGAGCAACGTAGCGGGGCAAGTCAGTTTGGACTTAGGTCGAGGAGTTCTACCTGCCCAGCTCGTGCGGCGGACCTCGTCTTTCTTCAACTCTCATCGCCCGCCCTTGCCAAAATCAACAGTTTTAGAGAGGCCGTGGGGACTCATCTAAGCCCCTTTGTTTCGACGTTTCTGACGGCACTTTCCGGCGAGGATTTTCGGCAGGGGTTTTTCCGGAAGCGGCTTTTCTCTGGGAAGGCGTTCTTCAGTCGCAATCCAAGCCATCCGTGTGCACCATCTGCAAACCCCTGCCGACGAGAGAGGATCTAAGCTGTTCCCAAATGCCATTTCAGAGCAGGGTGGGGCCAGCCACTTGTCCGGTAAGCCGACTATCCATACGGCCATGTGGACGCGGGGTTGGCAAGCGCTACGCCGTTAGAACGAAACCGCTGGTGCGACAGACGCTACGCGTGGGGGTGGGGCTCCCCTTGAACGCAACCGCACTGATGTCCGGGGTGAGCATTCTGGGCCGGAGTCCAACACGTTCCAGCTTTTTGGGCTGGGCTATTCGACCAGCTTGAGGAAGTGGAGTTGTCCGGAGCTGTCGCCGGCCAGCACGGTATGGGCGTCCGGGGCGACCGCACAGCACTCCAGGGGGAAGTCAGCCGTGAAGGTCGCGAGGCAGATAGCGGTGTCGAGGTCCCAAAGTCTAAGCGTGTGGTCGGAGGATGCCGAGACGGCACGCCGCCCATCGAGGCTCGCGGCCACGGCCACGACTAAATCAGAGTGTCCTTCTAACGTGCAGAGCAGCCGAGCAGTCTCCAGGTCCCAAACCTTAACAGTGTGGTCGGCCGACCCCGATATGACGCGGTGGCCATCCGGCGTCAGCGCCACGGCGAAGACGCCAGCAGAGTGGCCTCTGAATACGCGGAGCGGCTCGTCCGTTTCCAGATCCCAAACCTTGAGGGTGTGGTCTAAGGAGGCGTAAACAATGTAGCGGCCATCGGGCATCACCGCCACGGCTGCAAACTCTTCTGTATTGCCTTCCAAAGTGCGGAGCCGCTGGCCCGTCTCGAGATCCCAGAGCTTTAGTGATCTCTCGTGCGCAGAGGAGACCATGCGCCGGCTGTCCGGTGTCATTGCAATGGCGGAGAGTGGGCCGTGGTTTCCTTCAATGGTGCTGAGCACCTGACAAGTCTTCAGATCCCAAACCTCTAGGGTGTGGTCGGCAAAAGCGGCGACAGCACGGCGGCCATCGGGAGTCGGCTTCACGTCGGTCAACGTGCTGGTATAGCCCTCCAGCTTACTGAGCATTTGAGATGGCCAGCGACGCGCTGGAAAACCTCAAAGCCCTCTTTGATGCCTTGGGCGCGGAGCATGTCCGAGTGACAACGCGCATTCTGGCCCCCGGTTCCATGATCCATGACACCTGAATTATGCACTGCCGGTGCACCTGGTGAGGGCTGAGCCGCCAGGAACCATTTGGGGACCCCCGAAAACATGGGGTAAAAAGGTAGGCTGGCAAAGATTTCAGCTTCAACAGTCAACCCCAAGGAGGTCACCCAAATGGTTACCAAACGAAAACAGCATAGCTCCCGAAGGCCCGTCAAACAAGGCCCCGGCGCGAGGGCCCCGCAGCCCAATAAAATCGGGGCTGCCACGCCCTATCACTTCCGTGGCAAGAATCTGACTCCCTACGGCGGCTTGCTGCCTGTCGCCACCCTGCTCGAAAAACTCGGCTTCCAAGCGCTGCTGGAAGAAACCCTCACGACCAAACGGATCACCCGAGTCATGAGCCCCTACCAGTTCGTGCTGGCCCTCGTGCTCGGCCTCTATGTCGGCTTTGCGCGGCTCAACCAACTCCGCTTCATCGCTCGCGACCCCATCCTGACCGGCATCTTGCAAGTGACCCCCGAAAGCGCGTGCTAAACAAGTTCAATCAAGCGCATGACGTGAAAAACCTCTTCGTGGTCGATGGGGCGTCTTTTGTCACCTCGGGAGGCTACGGCCCCACTTTGACCATCGGGGCATTATCCGCCAGAGCATCGGATCACGTAGTCACGCGGATGAAGCGCGGGGAGTTGTGACTTCAAAGACGAAGGAGGGCCGACGAAGTGAAACGACGTGTTGCACTGAAACTCATCACCGCCGGCGTGCTCGCCGAACACCTGCAAACCGCCCACTCGCAGTTGGTGGCTATCGCTCAAACACCGGCGGCTTACCAACTGCAGTTTTTCAGTCCGGAGCGAAACGAACTTCTGGATCGGCTCACCGATATGATGATCCCCACGGACGATCAGTCACCTGGAGCCTCGGCGGCAAACGTCAGCTTGTTCATTGACCTGATCGTGTTCCACAGCGGCAGGGTTGTCCAGCGAGCCTGGACCGACGGGCTGCAGGCGGTGGAAAACGACGCTAACAAGCGTTTCCATAAGCCATTTCTAGAATGCAGTTCCTCCCAGCAGGACCGAGTCATGGCTGCCATGGCTGCGAATGAGGGACAGCCCATCACGGAGTTAGAATCGTTTTTCCGTCGTTTGAAAGAGATGACCATCAACGGATACTACACCTCGCACATCGGCATCCATCAGGACCTCCACTACAAAGGGAACACCCCGCGGCCGGAATACATTGGCTGCACGCATCCGGACCATTCAGCCTAAACAGTACCCGTACGTAGTTCGGCCTGCTCGAGTTGAGGACTTGCGAGCGTTCGGAGAGCCTATTTCGTTTCGGGATCGAGGGCAAAAGTGATTAACGCGCCGCCACTCGCGATGGCAATATATTGCTTGCCCTCACTCATATAGCCAATGGGGTTCGCGTAGCAAGCTCCTCCGGTTTGAAAGCGCCACAGCAGCTTTCCAGTCTTAGCATCCGCGGCGAAAAAATCGCCTTCCATGGTCCCGGAGAAAACCAGACCGCCCGCTGTCGATAGAAGGCCCGCCCAGGGCGGCGAGTGCAGCGGGAACTCCCACACCAGTTCCCCAGTCAGCGGGTGGAGGGCGCGCAAGAATCCTTTCGGATCTTCGCCAGGAACGGCTCGGCGGCTGGCTCCGAAGTAAAGTTTGCCCGGCTCATAGATCGCTTCGCCGCGATAGTAGATGGCGCCTTTATCGCGGACATTCTGATAGAAAAGGTTCGTTTGCGGGCTATAGGAGGGGCTAAACCAATTGGCCGCGCCATCGTCGTCGGGGTAAACCAGCGCACCCTCCACGCTAGGTACTGTTTCTAGATTCTCGATCGGCCTGCCGTTCTCATCCAGTCCTTTCGCCCAGGTCTGATGGGCGAATTCCTTGCCAACCAAATATTCACCCGTGACTCGGTCGAGGACGTAATAGAATGCGTTACGGTTGGCGAATAGGACCAGCTTTCGAGGCTCCCCCTGAAAGTCGGCGTCGAGCAAGACGGGCACTTGGGTCGAATCGTAATCGTGGATGTCGTGGGGCAGGAATTGAAAATACCATTTCAGCTCGCCTGTATCGGCGTCCAAAGCGAGCAGGCATTCGGAATACAGGTTGTCGCCCAGCCGCACCTCACCGATGAAGTCAGGACCTGGATTGCCGGTCCCCCAATAGATAAGGTTCAACTCCGGGTCGTAAGAACCGGTTGTCCAAGTTGGCGCGGCCCCGCGTTTCCAGCTATCGCCCGACCAGGTTTCATTTCCGGGTTCGCCGGGACCGGGAACGGTCCAGAAACGCCACGCCAGCTTTCCCGTCTTGGCGTCGTAGGCATCGAGGAATCCGCGGATTCCGTATTCGCCGCCGGCGATTCCCACGATGATTTTGTCTTTCACCGCCAGCGGCGCAACGGTGACCGAGTGAGCGCTCTTGTAATCGGAGACCTTGGTTTCCCACCGCACCCGGCCGGTCTTGGCGTCAAGCGCAACGAGGTAGGCATCCACGGTACCCACGAAAATCTGATCATCCAGAAAGGCCACTCCGCGGTTTACTTGACCACAGCAGGCGATCACGCCTTCTGGCAGGCTTCGCCGGTAGCTCCAGATGGGACGTCCGGTTCGAAGATCGAGGGCGGTCACATCGCTCGGGGGTTCAGTGATGTACATGATCCCGTCGACCACCAGCGGTGAGGTTTCAAACTTGTGCCGTGCGCGGATCTGATACATCCATGCCGGTTGCAAGCGACTGACGTTTTCCCGGGTGATTTGGTCCAGCGTGGAATAGCGGTGAGAGCGGTAGGTGCCCGAATATGTCAGCCAATTTTCCGGTTCCCGGTCGGCATGGAGGATTCTTTCATAGGGTACTTGGCCGGCCAGTGAAATTACGAATAGGAGCCCGCAGAGGATTTTTTTCATGGTCTGCCCTGAAGAGATGCCAGATAGGCGACCAGATCATCGAGTTCCACCGGCGTCAGGATCGCTCGATAGCTGGGCATGGAAGACTCACCCCAACCCTTATGAAGTTCCTCCAAATCACGTTTCCAAAAGGAGTGCACGTTGCCGGAAAGATCGCGCAACTGGATCGAAAAACTATCCTCATTCAGGCGCGTCCCAGTAATGCGCCGAGCGTCTCTGGTGGCCACTCTCACTTGCAGGAAATTGTTCGGAACGGCGGCCTCGAGCTCGACCAGCGCCTGCCGCAAGTAGCTGGCGCTGCGCCGGGCGCCGATTTCGGTGAGGTCCGAACCGGCACCTCCGCCCCGGCCGTCAATGGTGTGACATTGCGCGCAATTTCCCTTCATCGCGTAGAGCTGTTCTCCCTTCTCGGGAACTCCAGGAATCGGCTCTTGCTCAACGCGGCCGAGTGATCGCACGAACCCCGCTACCCGCCAGATTTGGAGTTCGCCGAGTCCCGAACCAGGCATTTCGGTACCTCGGACCCCCCTGCGGATCAACCGGTAGAGTGAGACATCGCTCGGCGCCCGTCGCAGCTTCGGACGAGCCAAGCCGGGCCCTCGGCTCCCCTCGCCGCGGGGCCCGTGGCAGGGTCCGCATTGAGCCAGATAAAGCCGCTCACCCTCTTGCAGGCCGTCCGAGGTGAGGGCGGCCTGGGGGCCTGGCTGGAGAGGTCCTTGTCCCAGAGCCAATAGTGGCGCGAACAAAAAGGCTAACGCTAGTCTCAAGCTGTACCTCCGACACCTGCTGCGCGACGCTAGAAGGAATTATATTATAACGTGCGGCCTGTTCAACAACGGTGGGCTGTGTCGCGATCTCAACCCCCTTCCCGCCTGCCTGACGGACGAGCTAGTCGCAGGGGGCTACGCCAAGCAAGGCGGAAGAAAACTTGGCTATGAGAAACATACTTCTAGGAGGTCAGAGACCTCGTTTGCCCCCGGAGGTGATCCGTTCGAGGATCTAGCATTGCGAGATCGTGGAGCTGACCAAGACACCACGATCTCCCTCGGCCAGATTGGTCCCGCTAGGAATACTGGTCACCTGGCTCCCCGCGCACGAATCTGGACTTGCGCTGCCAACGCATCCGGCGAGATCGGATGAGTGGTGCGGAAGCGATCCATCGGATAGGAATGCAGAACACGCGGGACAGGAATCCAGTGATTCAGAAGCCGGTTCAGCCACTTTCTTCCGATCGATCGGCGATGCGTAAACTCTGATAGCTCAGGTAGCCCGCCGTAGCAAGAGCGACCAGACTGACCCAGGAAGGCGCCTCCCAACCACCGGCGCGGAACTCCCAACCGGCGATCACACGGATCAGGTGAAGGGTGGCGACCACCGCGAAGATGATGCCGTTGCAGATGCGTATACTCTCATGCTCATCTCGTTTTCCCCATTCATGTTGAGGTGGGTATCCGGTTGACTCAGGTAGCCCCAAGATGTAGTATGCCGGCAGATGGAAGATTACCCTCAGAACCTGCCAGAGTTCGAGGCCCGTTTTAGCAGTGAGGAGGCCTGCCGGGAGTATCTGTTCCGGCTGCGCTGGCCGGACGGTTTCCGCTGTCCGGGTTGCGGTTGTGGAAAGTCGTGGCCTTTGCGAAAAGTGCTGCTGCAGTGCGCTGCGTGTGGGCGCCAAACCTCGGTGACCGCCGGGACCATCTTTCAGGACACGCGCAGCCCTTTGCCGTTGTGGTTTCGTGCGATGTGGTGGGTCACCACCCAAAAGACCGGAGCCAGCGCTTTGGGACTGCAAAGAGTGTTGGGGCTCAACAGGTACGAAACGGCTTGGACCTGGCTGCACAAAATGCGGCGCGCGATGGTGCGGCCGGGACGGGATTTGCTCGCCGGGACGGTGGAAGTCGATGAAAGCTACTGGGGCGGGCTCGAAGAGGGCCTGCGGGGCCGAAACCTGAAAAACAAAGCATTGATCGCAGTAGCCGCTCAAGAGGATGGGCGGGGTATCGGCCGGATTCGCATGAAGAGAATCGAGGATGCCTCGGGCGAGAGCCTGTTGCCTTTCGTGGAGGAGTGCATCGAGCCGGGCAGCGTGGTGCATACCGACGGCTGGCCCGGTTACTCCGGGTTGAAAAAGGAAGGCTACGTCCATCAGGTCACAGTTGTCAGCAGGCAGGAGCAGTCCGCGTCGGAATTGATGCCCCGCGTCCACCGCGTGATGTCACTGCTCAAGCGCTGGCTGCTGGGCACCCATCAGGGCGCCGTGAGCCACAAACATCTGGACTACTACCTGGACGAGTTCACCTTCCGTTTCAACCGCCGCAAATCCAAAAGCCGCGGCAAACTCTTCTATCGGCTCGTCCAGCAGGCGGTAGCCGTGGATCCGGCGACTTACAAGATGATTGTTCACCCGGTTACAGAACCCAAGAAAATCCCCAAACCACAAGATATTGGGGCTACCTGAGTCAACCGGATACCCATCCATGTTGAATTACATAGCTGCAACACTTGGTTGAGTCCAAACGCTTCCATCCTTGGCCCGAAAGTCTAAAGCAACCGAATGGTCGCGATCCGTTCACTTCGCAAGCGGATCGGGGCGAAGCTGGAAGTTCATGACGTTGCTCGTCGTCCCTCTGCCACGCATCGAAGGGTTCCCATCTGTGTGAGGCGGAGCGGCTGGCCGTGGCCTGCTTTACGGAGCAAGTTCGTTGCCTTCAGGAGAAGACAGGGAGTACCATGTTGGAGTCGGAGTTCCAAATTGGAAATTCTGTAACTGTAAGATGTTGCTAAAGTTGGATTCCGGTCAACCGTACTGGATTCCCTGAGGAGGCACCATGACGCGACGGTCTTTCTTGGCGACTACCGCAGTGAGCAGTTCGCTCGCTTTCGCGAGCAGCGCTACTCGCCGAACACACGCCCCAGTGATGCTCGCTGCAACGAGTCGGCGGGGCTACAGCCACGCTGAACTAGAAGCGAAGATCGCACGGCGCGATTTTCGAGGCCTGACGAAAGCTGACTTGCCAACGCCGAACCTCATCCTTGACGAAGAGGTGTTCGCGCGCAACCTCAAGGCAATGTCCGGCCATTGCGAGCGAACGGGGTTCAATCTTCGCGCTCACGTCAAGGTACATCGCAGCCCGGAAATCGCCAAGCGCCAGATCGAAGCGGGCTCGATCGGTCTGTGCTGCGCCAGCATCTCCGAATGCGAGGTGATGATCGACGGCGGCATGCACGGCATTCTGTGGACGCGCCAGCCGGCAGGGCCCAATACGATCAGCCGTGTCGTCGCACTGGCCAAGAGGGACTCCACGTTCATGACGGCCATCGACGATCCGATTATCGTCGACCAACTCGATGAAGCGGCCCGCACCGCTGAGACAACGGTGAATGTGGTCGTGGATAACGACGTCGGAATCGGGCGGCAAGGAGTTAAGCCGGGGCACGAAGCCGTCGAGCTGAGCAAACGTGCGATGAAGGCCAAGAATTTGAAACTGGCCGGGTTGATGGGTTACTCCGGCGCGGCTTCACATACTCATGGCTGGCAGAAGCGCAAACAGGTTTCCGAGGAGGCAATCGGCTTGCTGCTCGAATCGGTGTCGCTTTGCCGCGCGGCCGGACTACCGGTTGCAATCGTTACCGGTGGCAGCACGGGCACCTACAACATTGACAGCGAGATCAAAGGGATGACCGAGCTGCAAGCGGGCTCCTACGCGCTCATGGACAGCAAGTACAAGAACATCGGCAGCAAGGACGGTGCGGAACCCTATGATGATTTTGGCGTTTCTTTGACGGTGCTTACCACGGTCATTAGCAAGCATTATCCGAATAAGGTCGCCATCGATGCCGGGAATAAATCCGCGACACAGCCGACCGACGAAGTCAAAGGACGCCCGGATCTGAGAGTGGCCCGAGCGGGAGCCGAGTACGGCGCTCTTCGCTGGGAACACGCCGACCCCGAGCCGAAGCTGGGCGATCAGTTCGAGTTGATCACCTCGAATCTTGACATGACCACGAACTATTACGACCGAATCTTCGTCTGCCGGCGTGATCAGGTGGTCGACGTGTATTCAGTTCTGGGAAGGAAAGGGCCGTCGCAAAGATAGCTAATTAACCAAGGAGGCTACGGCATTTCCTCGGCACCCACTGAATTCCGGACCACCCGGACCGCGACCGGCTGGTCCGTCGGCGGCCTTTGCTTCTCTGTTGAAAACCTTACGGGCTTCCTCGTCCTCTAGTAGGTGAGCGGCCAAAAATTTCAGCGCCACTGTACGCTCAAGCTTCGTATCCTCGGCCTTGGTCGGGTAGAGTAGTGGCGCACAGCCTTGAGATTGGCCGATTCGTCCCAACGGGACTCGCAATGTCGATTAAGCGCCGGCGTAGGCGCCCGTCTCAAGCTGCGGTTCCACCGCCCTCCCTAAAATTCCGTAAACGTCGGGTTTTCCCCAGTACGGCTTCAAGCCGAGGCGCCTCATCGGTCAACCCTGCCCAGAAGAACCAGCGGCTTAAACGCCAGGTCCGCATTCCCGCCAGCCTCCTGGTTTGACAAAGCCTTCGTCGCCCTGGTGCCGTCCTGCCTACTACTCGGGTCGGTATTATCAACCGCCCAGGCCTCCGGCCCTTCGAGCCACCACCCCGTGCCCACGGAACCTTTGCTCCGCTAGGGTTGTGTTGTCCCTCGCCTCAGCGCTACTACGTCCCGATCCGCCAGTCTTGAAGTCTCACGCTGATTTCACAGTTTCTCTGCTTATACAGCGAGTCTTTGCCCGACGACCTGATCTGGGCTGACTCCAAGACCTTCCCTGCTTTGGGTCAACGATCCTTCCACACGTGCCATCTCCCCTACGCCGGGAGGAGAGTTCGGGTGCAAATCCCCAATCCTTCCCCGATCCCAAAGGCCTTCCCCCTCGTCTAACGAGGTCGGCTCCTCCACTGTTCCGCCATCGGTTTCCGACGGAATGGGTTCACGACGCTGCAGAGTTCGCTTCATGCTACGGCCCGCGTGGTTGCTCGCCCCCCTGGACCGATCCGACCTCGAAATAACATCTCAGGCCGCCGAGGGCTTTTACTTCCGAGCTTTTCCCAAGTTAGGTCACCCTTTCCTTGAGTCGGATATAACTACACGGCAGCCTTGGGGAGGCTACCGCGACCGGACTTTCACCGGCTGGATCATTGCCTTTACAGGCTAGCGGTGCGGCAACGCTCGATCGCCGACAGCACTTTGAGATGCTGCCCGCTGAGCCAGCCGCGACTCTTCTCGACGAAACGCTCTCCGGCGGCGCGGACCAGATCGACCACTTCCACAGCGGGACGCTCCATGAGCTGCTCTCCGCGACCACCATACCCTATTCGCCAATGAGGCTGACCTGGAGCCACGCGAAGCGTTTGCCGTCAGGCTTCGTTCAAATCCGGTTCGCGTTAGCAATCAGCCACTCTTGGTCCGTAGCGTTGCCCCAGCAAAGACGCTTAGCCTGGTCTCACTGGCTAGCAAAAGAAGACCATCTTACAGATAGCTGAGCAGACGATTTTAGCGGTTAAACTTCTTGTTCCCCGCTATCTTCTTTCCTACTCTCTCGCGGTCGGAATCCTGCTCAGCGATTCATGAAACCAGTTCAGCTGTCAGATCCCGGTATGCACGACGCGCTGTTCCGATGCTCACTCCCGTTCTTGCGGCGATCTGAGACCAGCTCAGGCCTTCCTTACGAAGTTTCACTACCTCCGTGCGGTCGAAGATCACTCTTGGTCTCCCGACAGACTTGCCGGAAGCCATCGCTCTGGATTGACCAGTCTTGATCGCCTCCGATCGCTCCTCATTCTCCATCTCCGCAAACCAAGCTTGAATCGCCCAAAGCAGCTTGCCCATCGTGGAGTTGATCGGACCGGTTTGGGACTTGACCGGCACAACAGTCACTCCTAAGTCCGAGAGTTCGTAGACAGTGGAGATCACCTCCCTCATGTCACGGCCCAGGCGAGAAACCTTCCAAACTAAGAGGCGGTCGAACTTTCTCAGAGCAGCATCCTTTTTCATCTGTTCAAATAGCGGCCTACTCTTGGAACCCTTGCGGCTGGATCGACCCTGTTCACCCGCATTTCCAATTTGACTTCGGCATCCCGACCTTCCAGCGGTCTTCAGCGTCTTTATTGATAGGGGATCGAGCCCTGTCAGGACGCACGGAGGCCAACACCCAATGGGTGAAAAAGAAAACAAGCCGTTTCAGCTCACCTTCAACGGATTTCTCAAAGTCGATTTCCAAGGATCGCGCGTCACCTCGGATGGTGGCCTGATTCTCATTCGGGAACTGGACGAGCGGCTCGGACTGGGCAAGCTGATCGACGAGCATCTGACGGATTCGCGACAAGGCACAAACAAGAAGTTTCCGTTCGTCGATCTGGTGCGGCAATCGGTCTACAGCCGCCTCGCAGGCTACCAGAATCTCAACGATGCCGTGCGAGTCTCCGCCGATCCGACCTTTCGCTTGCTCGGCTCGAAAAAGAACTGGGAACGCGGCGGGGCGCTTACGTCGCGTCTGCAAAGCTTCGAGGCAGAGCTGCTGGCCAGTGAAGAGAACCTGCTTGGGCTGATGGCGGTCAACCGCGAGTTGCTCGCTCAAGCGCAAGCGCAGGACGAGTCCGAGCGTGTCGTGCTCGATATGGACTCGACAGAAAGCCCCGTTCACGGCCAACAGGAAGGCAGCGCTTACAACGGCCATTTCGAGTCCACCTGCTATCACCCGCTGTTGCTGTTCAACCAGCACGGCGATTGTCTGGCGGCCAAGCTGCGACCGGGTAACGTGTCCAGCGCCGAGGACTGGGACGAACTGCTGCTGCCCGAGATCGAGCGCCAACAGGGAGAAGGCAAGCGAGTGACGTTCCGCGCCGACGCCGCCTTCGCCAAGCCGGCGATCTACGAGGCATTGGAGGATCGCGGAGTGGACTACGTCATTCGCATCCCGGCGAACAAGAACTTGGAGTTGGAAATCGAAGACATTCTATTCCGTCCGCCGGGCAGGCCGAGCCTGAAGCCGCTGGTGCGCTACAAGAGCTTCCGCTATCAGGCCGCGAGTTGGTCGAAGCCCCGGCGGGTTGTGGCCAAGGTGGAGCACCACCAAGGCGAGTTGTTTCCTCGCGTCGGGTTCATCGTCACGAACATGCGCTTGCCCAGCCGGTCGCTGGTGCGCTTCTACAACAAGCGCGGCACGGCCGAGCAATGGATCAAGGAAGGCAAGCAGGCGACTCACTGGACGCGGCTGTCGTGCCATCGCTTCCGGGCAAACCAAGTGCGGCTGCAACTCGCCGTTCTGGCCTACAACCTGGGCAATCTTTGGCGGCGACTGGGACTGCCGCGGCGCATCAAGAGCTGGTCGCTGACGAGCCTGCAGCAGCGGCTGATGAAGACGGGCGGGCGGCTAGTGAAGCATGCGCGCTATTACTGGCTGCTGTTGGCCGAGGGACATCTGAACCGCAAGCTGTTCGGCGACATGCTGCACAGGATCTGGGCGCTGCCACTGCCGAGCGGGTAGAACGGTCGCTCGCGAGTGCGAAATCTGGATGCTGCGGAGTTGAAGCTCGGAGGAGTGTCTGAAAAACTGCTTTCCGACCGACGAATTGTCCCCTTCGGAGAACGAAAGGGTCCAGTGGAAGCACTTCGGTCCGTCCCGGTGCGTGCCTGCGGTCAAGAAAGGCTTGCGTTCAAGAGAGAATGAACGTAGAATCGGGGAGGCCAAGATCCAAAATGGCAATCCTGGTTAGAGAAGGTTTGTAGAGGAACTTTTATCATGAAACCCAAGCTTGTCTGGCTTCTTGCGCTGGTGATATCGGCCGGTTGCGGAGAAAATATTGAGGCACCGGCCGCCCAACCGCTGTTTGAGCAAGTCAACATCTTCGAAGCTGAAACCGACGGCTACGCTCACTACCGCGTACCGGCGATCGCTGTTTCCCCGAAAGGAACGGTCCTCGCCTTCGTCGAAGCGCGCAAGAGCTCCTCCGGCGATTGGGGCACGCAGAACATCATGATGCGGCGAAGCACCGACGGCGGCCAAAACTGGGAAGATCCGCGCATTATCGCGAGCGTGCAGGGAGAGATCCAGCAGAACGCCGTGGCATTCGCGCAAGACCTTGCCAAGCCGGGCGAGGTGACCTACAACAATATCGTTCCGGTCGTTGATAGCAAAAACGGAGTCCTCCATTTTCTCTTTTGCGTCGAATACGCTCGGGCGTATTACATGCGCAGCGATGATGACGCGATGACCTTCAGCGAGCCCGTCGACATTACGAGTACTTTCGAAAAGTTCAGTTCCGAGTACGACTGGAAGGTGCTGGCTACCGGACCCGGCCACGGAATCCAGCTTGAAAACGGCCGCCTGGTTGTACCGGTTTGGCTCTCCGATGGAACGGGTGGTCACGCGCATCGGCCGTCGATCGTTTCCGTCATTTACAGCGACGACCATGGGGCGAGCTGGGAGCGCGGGGACGTGGCCGTGCGTCATCCCGACTTAAAGAACCCCAGCGAGACATTGGCCTTGCAATTGACTGACGGGCGCGTTGTGCTAAACATCCGGAACGAGTCGCCCGAGCACCGCCGGGCGATCTCCTACAGCGACGACGGCGCGACGGGATGGAGCACACCGGTATTTCATGATGAGCTCGTGGAGCCGGTTTGCATGGCCAGCCTGACTCGGCTTTCGGGGCAACCGGGGGACACGAAGAGCCGCATTCTATTCGCCAATCCAGACAGCACTGAACCTCGGGATCCGGAACACCCGGAAGGTAGCTATAAAAGACAAAACGTGACCGTGAAGCTCAGTTATGACGAGGGTCAGACCTGGCCGGTCAAGAAGTCGCTCGACCCCGGGGTCGGTGGCTATTCGGATCTCGCTACGGGGCCGGATGGGACGATTTATTGCATCTACGAGCGGGGTACGCCGACGGATCGGGGTACACATGTGAAATACGTGACGGTGGCACGGTTTGATTTGGCTTGGCTGACCGATGGGGCGGACCGGCTATAGGGGGTGGCTGGCTCAGAAAAAGCCTGGGTAGTTCGCTAACCCGCGATTCGCCAGCGCGCCTGCCGCAGGACCGAGCCCGCCAGCATGCTCGTCATCTTGAACCATTTCTCGTCGCGGCCACGCGTGTTGTAGTGCGGCAGGTCGGCGGCGGAGCTTCCCATCAGCTCATACCAGACCGTTAGGAGTGATCCGTCGCCCAGCTCGACCGTCGAGGGGTATCCAAAGTCGGTGGACGTTCCGTCGCTCGAGATGCTCATAGCCGCCGACCAACTGCGGCCGTGGTCTTCGCTGACGCGGGCTTGGTTGCCTAGCGGGTCGCGCCGATGTCCGTAGCTCATCAACAGGCGATCGTCTCGAAGACGCAGCAGGTGAGACGGGTACCCCCAAACGCCGATCGGATGCGGCATCGACCAGGTCTTTCCGCCGTCGGAGGACTCGCTTTGCAGAGTTTCCTTCTCGTTCGTCTTATTGTGATTGCGGATATGCGCGGTTCAACGTAAATGCAGAGGTCGGAGAGTTCGGTGACGATTCTTGGATTGACGGAATAGACCGATCGGTCACTCACGGCTTCCTCGTGGATACAGCGGGAAAGCAGCTTTCGATTCGTTTCCAATCGCGAGCAGATCCGTCCCGCTCGGCTACCTGTAGTAGATCCCCGAACTGGTTCTCGGTAGTCTGGCGATCTGTTGAGACTCGGAAGTAGAGAGCATCCATTCGTTCAGGCCTTCCAGAGGTCTAGTCGCCGACCATCTCCTCGTCCGGGTATTGCTCATCGTCGTCGCAGGTCTCGCCCTCATCTTCAAACTCAAGAGTGTTGAGGGCCTTTCCGACAGCCTCAGCTAGATCTTCTCGGCTCGATTCCGGCGCGTAGGCAGCAGTGAGAATCTCCACTGTTTCGCTGATTTCTTCATTTAGTTCCGCCTTGGTGGGCATAATGTTTCCTCCTCTGCTTCTCATCTTGGGCCCGCTCGAAGCGTTCGGCAAGATGTACAAATTGAGTGGGACTAAGTTGGCGTAACGGGTTCGAGTTTGTCACGCTTTGGTGGTGAGCTACTTCGCTGAACCACTTCGCCTACAACTTCCCAAGATTCACTTAATCCTGCGAGTGACACTAGCGATCGTGGCTGGCGTGACTGATCGGCTCTGGGAAATATCGGATCTGCTTGCGCTACCGGAGGTGAAGAAGCGGAGCCTGAAAGAGCGGCATAGTATCACCTGAATTATGCACTGCGGCGTGGACCTGAGGAGGGCTGAGCCGCAAGGGACCATTGGGGACCCCCTAAAACATGGGGTAAAAAGGTCGGCTGGCAAAGATTCCAGCTTCGCCAGCCAACCCCAAGGAAGTCACCCACATGGTTACCAGACGAAAACAGCATAGCTCCCAAAGGCCCGTCCAACAAGGCCCAGCCGTGACGGCCTCGCGGCCCAATAAAATCGGGGCTTCGACGCCTTACCACTTCCGCGGCAGGAAGCCGACTCCCTACGGCGGCTTGCTGCCGGTGGTCGGGAGGGCGCTGATCTGAGAGCCTGGCTATGCGCTATGCATAAAATTTTATGCACTAGCCGTAACGCACTGGAAACACGTCACTTCCGAGCGAGGTTTTGACGACGCGGATTCTGGGCGGGAAGGGAAACCGGACACGGAGAAGCCAAAAGACCAGTTGCCGAGCTACCACCTCACGACGACCGCCAACCCGCTACGAACGCAGCCACACTCGCAAAGTGAATCTGTGCATAATTCAGGTATCATGACTCGAAGGAGTACCTACGATGCTGACTCAGCAAGAACTATCGGCCATCAAAAACCGCAATCCAGAAAACGCCGACATGAAGAGCCTATTGAATGAAGTCCAGCAGCTTAAAGACAGGCAGGACACGGCAACTAGATGGATTGTTGAAGATGTATTACCGCGCATGAAAGAGGTTTAGCAGCATCTCTTGTACCTGAATTATGCACTGCGGCGTGGACCTGAGGAGGGCTGAGCCGCAAGGGACCATTGGGGACCCCCTAAAACATGAGGTAAAAAGGTCGGCTGGCAAAGATTCCAGCTTCGCCAGCCAGCCCCAAGGAAGTCACCCACATGGTTACCAGACGAAAACAGCATAGCTCCCAAAAGCCCGTCCAACAAGGCCCAGCCGTGACGGCCTCGCGGCCCAATAAAATCGGGGCTTCGACGCCTTACCACTTCCGCGGCAGGAAGCCGACTCCCTACGGCGGCTTGCTGCCGGTGGTCGGGAGGGCGCTGATCTGAGAGCCTGGCTATGCGCTATGCATAAAATTTTATGCACTAGCCGTAACGCACTGGAAACACGTCACTTCCGAGCGAGGTTTTGACGACGCGGATTCTGGGTGGGAAGGGAAACCGGACACGGAGAAGCCAAAAGGCCAGTTGCCGAGCTACCACCTCACGACGACCGCCAACCCGCTACGAACGCAGCCACACTCGCAAAGTGAATCTGTGCATAATTCCGGTTGTACCAAAATAGAATTCCCAAGCAGTGCCTGACACTTGACACGGCAGTTGGCAGATTGGAAGGCCATCTCAGGTGGCTTGGGCTGCGTCGCTCAAATTGACCTACGAACGCTTGCGCTGGCGATACTTGCGCATACGCATGGCCTCTCGGAGGGCGTGCTGCTCATCCCTAGTGTTCTTGCTCAACCGTCGGTAGATCTGCTGGCGGGACACACCCTCGGCTTCCAGGCGGAGCGCTTCAGTGACATCGGCTCTTTTCGGTCTGCCAGCCTTTCGGTTCGGGGCGAAAAGTAGAGTGAGATACTGAGCGGTCTCTTTAGCAGCCAGAGTGGAATAGACCCCAAAAGTGAGACCGTGAAAGAAGGGACAATGGACCAGGGAACGGTAAGGAGGTTCGATTGTCTAGAAGACGATTCACAAAGGAATTCAAGCTGGCGGCCGTCGGGCGGCTCGAAGCCGGTGAGTCGGGTTCGGCCTTGGCGCGCGAGCTCGAGGTGAAACGCGAAAAGCTCTACGACTGGCAGGCACAAGTGGAGCGCTACGGCGTGGAGGGAGCCTTTCCGGGTCCCGGACGCCGCCCCAGCGGCAGCATCCGGGTCGAGCCCGGAGGCGAAGCCCAGGCCCGCGTTGCCGAGTTGGAACGCAAAGTCGGCCGCCAGGCCATGGAGATTGATTTTTTGTCCGCAGCCTTGCGGCGTGTCGAGGATCTGCGCCGGCCGAGCATCGTCAGTGGAACCAGCGTGTCACCGGCGAAGTACGGGCAGCAGGGCGGCAAGGCAAACGAGGCAAAATGAGCACACGCGATTTGTGCCAGTAACTTCGAGGTGACCGCGCGCCGCTACATCAAGCACCCGACCGTGCTCTGGAGGTCTTGCAAATGTCTCCAGAGTACGGCTATGATGCTTTATAGGCACCTGCTTTAAAGCATCAAAAACGACCGGGCCAAATCGCCCGTTCTGCCGGGCGGCCCGCGACATGGGCTGGACCTCCGATATACGTAATCTTAAGACCTTTCCGCCATAATTCCTAGATGGCTCAGTGGAGAATCACCGCCTGTATCCTGGGTGCGAATCTATTTCAGACAAGGAGAAGTGAGAGAGTGGCAATGGCAGCCGCCAAGGCTGCTCACGAGATGCGGGAGTTCAACGTTGAGGATGCGAAGCAGTTGCCAGGCCTAGGTAGGATCCAAGTAATCGTCTCGATCTCAGCAGTTGGTGCTGACAATATCTCTCGAATTGAAAGTAAGTTCGAGTCTGGCAAGACCCATATGGTCCTTGAACGGGATGGAGAGATCATTCAGCCGGTCAACAAAACGCAGCTAGGCTCTGATTACGTGATGGGGCCCCAGGTGTGGAACGTTGTACAAGTGGGAAACGTCACCCTCGCCAACAATTCTGGAGCGTTCGATAGCGGCAGCGTGATGTATGAATTCATCTTCGACCCACCGGAAGAGCTAAGACTGGGCCAGTGGAACTTCGTCCTGGTCGGGAAGGGTGCCAAAAAGCATAAGGCCCAACTCGACTTCTCCAAACTCCGTTAGCTCGGAACACCGAGTCCTACCCAACCATCGCTGAGGACGTGGGAGACGGCTACGTAGTTTTGGCGAACGACAGCTATTCGACACTTTCTGCGCCTCGCAACTCAGCCGACGGTCGCCCGTGTCGGCGAAGGTTCGCCCAACCGCTCGCTGGCGGGATGGATTGGACAACGTCTCGAGGGATGCGACAGACCCAAAGCAAGACCGGAAAAACAGAATATACTGTAACAATCTAATTATAAACAACTTACAGAAAATAAATGGCGGAGAGAGAGGGATTTGAACCCTCGGTAGAGTTACCCCTACACACGCTTTCCAAGCGTGCGCCTTCAACCACTCGGCCATCTCTCCGGCGCAATTTAAGACGGGAAACCCGGAAGTGGAAAATGGGAATCCGGAAGCGGGCTAGTGAGATCCCGCTAAGCTTTCTTGATTGTATCGGTTGCTGTTGAGACGCTGCAAACCAGCTGATTGACTGCACAGACCAGCGCACCTGCTGGATCGGCCGGAAAAGGGCCTGCTGGCGATTCGGGGCTTTCGAGAACACGGTCTAAATGCCAAGTCGTGTCCTGACCAGCCTCCTGCTGTGTACGCAGGCTGCGAATCCAAGCAAGTAAATCAGCGTCAATGGGAATAGGATCGCCCGCCCGATGATTCGCACGGCCAGATCTTGCTGCAATCCAGCCCTTTGAGTAAGAAGGTTAGTCAGGGCGCTCAATTGGCTGCGGTCGAGCCAAAAGAAATCGGCGTTCTCGTTGACAATGAGAAACTTTGACGGCAGCAGGGCGACCGTCGCCAGTTTCCAAGCCATCATGATGGGGCTGCCGGCGCAGATGATCGCTGTCACTGCATGACGCTCGTAGCGAATGCGCCACAACAGTTCCCAACGCGAGTCGGTGTCGGCGCAATCGGTCACGCGCCACACCTTCGGCGCTGGGGCGTCGGCGTCTTGGTTTCGACCGGCGCCCAGTCTGGCGCCGTCGCTGGTTAGGTCGTCGTCGACCAGGCCGTCGTTGCTCAGGCCCGCGGGGTTGGTTCGAAGGCAGGTCAACAGGTCAATCGGGACTTCCTCGCCAAACAGTTTCCTGATTCGAGGCGCAACGGCCTCTGTCACGCTACGCGGCCCGCTTTCGACGAATAAGAGCCGATCGACGGCGGGAGCACTCTGCGAGAAGAACCAGCGCATACCCTGATATTCTACCGGGCTATCCTACGGTCGCACTTTCATCCCGGGAAACTGCAAGGAGCGCGTTAGCCGCAATACTCTTCACTTCAGAACATTTCTGTGGCATACTGTTTCGGAGAACAGGAGGTCTCAGATGGCACGAACGAGAGCAGCACTGCCGCCGGCAGTCGCATTACCGACTACATCAGCTTGGGCGTGATCGCGCACTGGTTCCCGCGTCACGCGGTCGATCGCGTCTTGCGAGACTGCGGCCGGGCCTCGCGGCGACAACGCGACTTGCCGGCACCTGTCATGGTCTACTACGTCATCGCCTTGGCGCTGTATATGCAGTCGTCCTACCGCGAGGGGCTGCGTTGCCTGCTGGAAGGATTGCAGTGGCTGCAGGATCCCGCTGCGCCGCTCAAAGTGGCGGGCGATTCGGGGATCTCGCAAGGCCGTTCGCGATTGGGGGTCGAGCCGGTCGAGCAGTTGCACGACGAGTTGGTGCGACCGTTGGCGATGAAAAAGACGTGCGGATTGTTTTATCGGGAATGGCGTTTGGTTTCGCTCGACGGTTCGACGCTCGATGTCGCCGATCAGGCCGCCAACCGCACGGCGTTCGGCTATCCGGGCGCCTCGCGGGGAGCCAGCGCGTTCCCGCAACTGCGCTTCGTCTCGTTGCTGGAGAACGGCACGCACGTGCTGTTCGCCAGCCGCATGGGGCCCTGCGCGAGGGGCGAGATCACGCTCGCCAAACAGGTTCTGCCGGCGCTCGCGAAGGGCATGCTGTGCTTGGCGGACCGCAATTTCCTCGGCTATCAGCTGTGGCGGCAAGCACGCGAGACGGGCGCGCACCTGCTGTGGCGAGCCAAGAAACATCTGCGCTTGGACGTGCTCGAGCGCTTCGCCGATGGCTCCTACCGCAGCGCGATCTACGCCTCGGAAGCCGACCGGCGCAAGCGCCGGCGGCCGCTCGCTGTGCGCGTCATCGAGTATCAGCTCGAGGGCATTGACGACGCCGAGGAGTTCTATCGACTGCTGACGACGATTCTCGATCCCGCGCAAGCGCCGGCGGTGGAGTTGGCGGCGCTGTACTCGGAACGCTGGGAGATTGAGGGGGCGCTCGACGAACTCAAGACGCATCTGCGCGGCGCGCGGATCGTGCTGCGCAGCAAGACGCCGGAGTTGGTGCGGCAAGAGTTCTACGGATTACTGATGGCGCATTTCGCGATCCGCGGGTTGATGCACGAGGCGGCGCTGCGCGCCGACGAAGATCCGGATCGATTATCGTACCTGCATGCGGTGCGGGTCGTACGACGCAAGCTGGCCCGCGCGGTCGCGATCCCCCCCTCGGGACAAGGAAGCGTTTGATGAGGCGGTCTTGAGGGAACTCCTGGACGAGCGCGTGCACTCGAGCCGGGGGATGCGACGTCCGCGTGGCGTCAAGCGCAAGATGAGCAGCTACAAACTGCGACCACCTGGCGCGCTGTCCCGTGAGCGGACTGACTTCGCATCCTGCGTCAGGATGCTTAAGTGAAGAGTATTGAGGCTAGGAGTCTGTCCCACAGAAATCCGGCACGAAGGTAATACGGGGGCGAGATTGGATTTTTGAGGTCGGCAACGCGAGTGTCCGGCTGCGATCCGGATGCGATCCTTCGTTGCGGCAACAGCATCGCCTCTGTGACTCGATAGCGGCTTCCGTGGGCGGCTTTTTTCACGCTTCGCTCCGCTTAGGCCGCCGTCGGGAGCGCCTCCATCCTCGCCATCCGCCGCAGGTTCAACGCCATCGTTACCAAGCTCCATTCTCCTTGTACTTTCTTGAGACCCCGCAGCGAAAATCGCCGGAATCCTAACACCTCTTTCACCCATCCGAACGCTGGCTCCACCATCCCTTTGCGGCGCGCGTATTGTTGCTTGCCGCGCTGCTGCTCGAGGCGCTTCGCCATGCGCTCGCTCGCCGCTTCGGTGGCCTTGTTGTTTTGCTTCTTTTCTTCCTGGGCCGCCTTGCTTTCCCGCCGCAGCGCCACGATGCCCTCGATCTCGCGTTCCTCCATTGCCAGAAAGTTCTTCTCGCTCCGATACCCCGCGTCCGCCAGCAAACACTCCGGTTTGCTCCCCGTGTTTTGCTCCACTTGATCCACCATTTCGATGAGCGACCCGTTGTCGGCCGCGTTCTGTCCCACCTGCCGCGCCACGATCAACTGACGGCCTTCTTCCACCACCGCCTGCGCGTTGTAGCACTGTTGGAAACTCTGCTTCGACTTCATGATGCGGCTCTCGGGATCGCTGAAATTGCGTTGCGCTTGCGGCTTTGGCTCACCGAACTCCCACTTGAATTTCGAACAGCCGCCTTGCGGTCTCGTCTCCGAAGCCACTTTGCCGTCGCCGGGATGGCGCCCTTGCTGCTTGTCTTTTTCGGCCTGTTCGTCTTCCAGCGCCTGCTTGGCTTCCCTGATCTTTTCGAGCCGCTGCTCGCGTTTGTGCAGCTCGGGCGGCAGCTCGTCGCCGCTTTTGCCGGGGCCGTAGAGTTCGTCTTCGGCGGCGTCGGTTTGGTGCGCTTTCTCGAGCAACTGTTGAATTTCTTTTTCGAGCTGTTGCTCTTCTTCCTTCATGCGCTGGTAGCTCATCGCCTTGTGTTTGGAGGCGTTGGCTTTGATTTTCGTGCCGTCCAGCGCCACCGTCCCCAGTTTCACCAAACCCATCTTTTGGGCCAGCTGCACGAGCGCGACGAACAGCTTGCCAAACGTTTCCAAGTGTTGCTGACGGAAGCGATTGATGGTGCGAAAGTCGGGCTGATTGCCCGCCGCAAGCAGGCGTAGTGCAACGTCGTCGATCAGCTTGCTGGCGATTCTGCGCGACGAAAACACGCCCGTCGCGTAGGCGTAGACGAGCACCTTGACGAGCATCGTCGGGTGATAGGGCTGATTGCGCCGGCCGTCGCCCTCGTAGGGCTGGTGCAAGGCGCTCAGATCGAGTTGATCGAGTGTATCGGAGATGAAATAGGCCAGGTGGTCCCGCGGCAGCCAGTCCCGCGGCGACGGCGGAAATAAAAACGGCTGATCAGGCTCATAAGGCCGGTAGTTGGTCCCCATGCCTCTAGTTTCGCCCTTCCATGCAAAACATTCCACTCCTTGCTGGCTTTTTCTGTGGGACAGACTCCTAGCCCGCATTTCTCACCACCTGACGAAACGAAGTGCGTGAGGGGCCCGTCAGCAGGAGCCGCGCGCCGCGTGAAGTGGCGCCCGCATCCTTGCGTGCCGTGTCGCCATCTTGGCGACATCTCTTTGCGTGCGGCGACCGCCCCCGTGGCGCAAGCTGAGAGCTTCCGCCACGGGGAGGCGGGCTCGTGAAAGTGGATCCTCATTGAGTGGATTTGAGCGGATTTCAGTAAAGTTGTTCTCCGTTTGTTCGCTTTTTTGTGCGGGGCGCACTTCTCCCGCACTCGAATTGGGGAACCGCCGGGTGGGGCGCGGGGTTCAGACCGCTTCGCCGGATGGTGGGTCTGGAGACCCAACGCGGCGCGGCGGAGCCGTACGCCACAGCAAGAAAAGGCGGGTTCGGCGACCGCTGCTTGGCTGTTTTCAACTTTGTGTTCTTGCGCGAGCCGATTGGACACACGCTGTAACCGCTCCCTTACGGCTGCGGTTCTGAGTCTCTTTAGTTGAGAGGCCTCTCATGCTCCCATCGCGATAGACCACCGTCTCCTCCCCCGACGGGAGCCACAAGGAGGAGCCTTGCAAACGTTTCTTCAGAAACTAAAAACCGGACCCAGCTCGCTTGCGCCACAGCCAGTACCCCACTGGCGTTGGCGGCCGGAACCGTCCCGATTTTTCACCTGAAGTCCGCTTGCGGGGGATCACCCACAAAGCGGAGAGCAACTCGCACTGTCTCGGACGAGAAACGGTCGTGTTGGTCCGGTGGACATTCCTGCCGGTCTCTTAGTCTCATTGTAAGGGGTGTGTCAAGTCGGAGCTGGAAATTCTCGTTAATTTCGAAGACATAGTGCCATTTTCATGCATTAGGAGTTGGGAGCGCGGCCTGCCGGAGGCGGCCTGTTTCGCCCCACCCCAAGCCGCGCTCGCCCACCCTGGGGGTGGCCGGCCGCTCTTGCAAACCCGGCCCAAAAGGACCGGGCTCAGTTCGCCAAGGTCCGTAAACGGGCGCTACCGCGGGTTTCCACCTGCGGCTCTGATTCTGGCTCTCGCGTTTCCTGTCACGTCTGGCACTGATTTCATGATGCAGGCAGGCTAGGCCAATGCCTTCTCAATAACATTGCCGCGGGTACCGGCTACGGCAGGTAGAGAATACCCTTCGCCAGCGCAATCAAAGCGACGACCACGACGCAGGCTAACGCGAGCCCGTTCAGGTCGACCCGGAATCTGCGGTAGAACTGCCCCCATCCCTTGCTGAGGGCAAGATTGAAGAGGTTGGCCACGAGCAAATCATGCCCCTCCTCGGTGATGGTCTTCTCTTCGCCGCTGGCTTCGTCCAGATAGCTGCGCGTGGCCAGCCGTTCGTAGAAGGGATCGAGCGCCGCCTTGTCTTCTGGCTTGGTGATCAGACTGAAGACGACCAGTGAGGCAAAGCCGACCAGCAGCGAGATTCCAAAATTAGAAGCTTCCCATCTGAGCAGAATGCCAAACTCTTGATAGGTGAGAAAGAAGAAAAGGACGCTTGAAAGCACCAGGCTGGCGAAAGCCCCATAGCGATTGGCTCGCCTCCAGGAAATCGTGCCGAACATGCTGATCCCCATGAACGCTGAAATCGTTTCAGTGAAAAGAAACGCCTCCAGCACAACATCGACGTAGAGTCCGAAGAGCACGCCCAGCGTGGTCACCGACACCCCGGCCACGCGTCCCACGTTGAGATAGTGATGGTCTGGGCGGTCCTTGGCAAGATAGCGGCGGTAGAAATTCTGAGTAAACAGCGCGCCGGCGTCGACGGTAAAAGCCGAGCAAGTCGACATGTTCGCGGCCAGCACACAGGCGATCATCAGGCCGACGGCCCCGGGGAATAGCAGCTCGCGGGTGGCGTAACCGAAGGCGTCCTCCCGATCCGCCAGCATCTCGCCGTTCTGTGCCAGCATCACCACGACGATTAGACCAACCAGGGCCCAGCCGATCGTGCAGAAGCGCTTGATGAAGTTTCCGTAGGCCATTCCGATTCGGCAGGTTCTCTCGTCCTTGCCCGTGCCGATTGCGGCCAGCATATGCGGCTGGGCGACAATACCAATCAAGCCGTTCAGCGTGAGCATAAAGATCGTAAACACCCCGACATCCCCCGGAGTGACCAGCGACAACATTTGTGGATCCAGGCTCTCGTGGATACCCGTGAAACCGCCAACGCGCTCAAGCCCCAGCGGAATCAGCAGGAAAGACAGCGCGATGATGAAAAAACTCTGGACGAAATCTGTATACGCCGCAGCAACCAGCCCGCCGACCAAGCTGTAGGCAAGAAACGTGCCGGTCATGACGACGACCACCATGTTGGGGGTGACGGCCTCTCCTGTCGCCACGCTGACGAGCTTGCCCGCCCCCTTCAGCATCGCTCCCATGTTGAACGTGAAGAACGACAGCGCAAACAGGGTATAGACCGCGCCCATGCCATTCCCGTAGCGGTCTTCATAAACCTCGCCGATGGTCGTTCGGCGGGTGCGGCGGAAGATGGGACCGAGGATCCAATAAAACGGCGTGATGAACAGGTTCTTCCACTGGTACCAAATGGCGGAATAGCCGGATTGAAACACGGCCCCGGCAAGCGAGACCGGCATTTCCGCGTGCGTGCCGACCCCGAAAGCCGCGCCAGGATAATCCAGACGCTGAAGCCTCGGTTTCCAAGGAAGTAGTCGGCCGTCTTGTCGCTGCCGAGTGATAATGTCCTAAACGTGCCAAGTAGAAATGTCCTATTGACAAGGTCAGCCTGGAGGGGTGAGCAAGCAAGGACAACTACTAATGACACAACGAGAGCGCGACCGGCTGGTGGCGCTGCGCAAAGCAGACAAAAAACTCATCACGCAAAAGCAGGCCGCCCAGCAGACGGGCCTCAGCGAACGGCATCTGAGGCGGCTGCTGGCGAAGCTTCGCAGCGAAGGCGCCCAGGCCGTGGTCCATGCCGCGCGGGGCCGCGCGTCCAACCGCAAGCTCAGCGCCAAGGCGGAAAAACAAGCCGTGGCAATCCTCTCCCAACCCGTCTACGCCGGCTTTGGCCCGACTCTGGCGGCGGAGTATCTCGAGCAGCGCCACGGCGTCCAAGTCGGCCGCGAAACGCTGCGCCGTTGGATGGCCGCCGCGGGCCTGTGGAAGCCCCGCCGCCGCAAGTCAGGACGCCCGCATCCGTGGCGGCCCCGCCGCAGTTGCCGCGGCGAGCTGGTGCAATGGGACACCTCCGAGCACGACTGGCTGGAGGGACGCGGGGAGAAGCTGTACCTGATCGGCATGATCGACGACGCCAGCAGCGAGTTGCTGGCGCGCTTCGTCCGGCACGACTCGGGCGAAGAGAATCGCCGTTTGCTGAAGACGTATCTGGAACAAAACGGCCGACCCGTAGCCTTCTACACCGACCGCGCCAGCCTGTTTGTCAACACGCCCAAAAACAGCGCCGGCGAGGACCCCAAGCTCTTGCCTCCCACGCAGATCGGGCGGGCGCTCCAGGAGCTGGACATCGAATCGATCACGGCCTATTCGCCGCAGGCCAAAGGCCGCGTCGAGCGCAGCTTTGGCACCGCCCAGGACCGCCTGGTGAAGGGTCTGCGGGTGGCCGGGGCCACGACGATCGAACAGGCCAACGCCTACCTGGAAAGCGAGTTTCTGCCCTGGTGGAACGCCACGTTGCGGGTGCAGCCGGCTCACCCCGACGAGGCGCATCGCGAGCTAGGTCCCGAGCACGATCTGGACTCGGCGCTGAGCCAGGTCGAGACGCGGCGGGTCGCCAACGACTACACGATTCGCTTCCGGGGAAAGAGCTATCAAATCGACCGCAAGGCGATTGTGCCGGGTCTGCGAAACAGCCGAGTGCGGGTGGAGAGACGCCTGGACGGCGTCCTGGCCGCGCGCTGCGGCAAGCACGAACTGGCGCTGAAGCGCTGCGGCGCGCAGCCCCAATCGGAGCGCCCGCAGCCCAAGAGCGCCCAGGCGGAACCCGCTGCGGCAGCGGCCGAGAAGGCTGGCGGCAAAGCTGCCGGCAAGCGAAGCAGCGACTGGATGAAGGACTTCGATCTGAAAGACAGCCCGCCTGTGTGGCAAGCGGCGCAGGCATCCGGCGCTCGGCGAGACGATACGCAGGACTAGGAGTCGCTGCCAAACCAAGACTCTATGCGGAGCGCCCATCGGGCCGATGCGCTGAGTTGGCAGTCGCTGCCAAACCAAGACGCTATGGGGAGCGCCGGGCAAACGGCGCCCGGCGATCGTCGCGTTGGCGAAGCCCAAGGCCTCCGCTCCGAAGCTTCACCAAAGCAATCTCTGTCACGAACAGAAAACCCTCTGACCGGGAGGCCAGAGGGTCGTCTGCTTCAGCCGATTGCTTGGGAGCCAGCTCCATCGCTTCGGCCTTGGGCATCAAGAGCAGGCGCGACCCTGCCCTCAACGCCAACCACTCTACCATCGCCTCTCCAGCCACCTGCCCCAAAGCGGACATTTCTACTTGGCAGCGAATAGGACATTTCTACTTGGCGTTGACAAGTAGTCGGCCGTCTTCTTGACGCGGCGCGAGGCAATTAACCCGATCGCGACAATGCCAACGAAATAGATGAGGATGACAACCCAATCAAGCCAGTGAAGTGCGGTCGCCATAGGGATGGACGGGACGGTTGACCATTATAGGTGAGTCTGCCGGAGATCTTGTTGACTGCCGGGTATCACCTGAATTATGCACAGATTCACTTTGCGAGTGTGGCTGCGTTCGTAGCGGGTTGGCGGTCGTCGTGAGGTGGTAGCTCGGCAACTGGCCTTTTGGCTTCTCCGTGTCCGGTTTCCCTTCCCGCCCAGAATCCGCGTCGTCAAAACCTCGCTCGGAAGTGACGTCTTTCCAGTGCGTTACGGCTAGTGCATAAAAGTTTATGCATAGCGCATAGCCAGGCTCTCAGATCAGCGCCCTCCCGACCACCGGCAGCAAGCCGCCGTAGGGAGTCGGCTTCCTGCCGCGGAAGTGGTAAGGCGTCGAAGCCCCGATTTTATTGGGCCGCGAGGCCGTCACGGCTGGGCCTTGTTGGACGGGCCTTTGGGAGCTATGCTGTTTTCGTCTGGTAACCATGTGGGTGACCTCCTTGGGGTTGGCTGGCGAAGCTGGGATCTTTGCCAGCCTACCTTTTTACCCCATGTTTTCGGGGGTCCCAAATGGTCTCTTGCGGCTCAGCCCTCCTCAGGTCCACGCCGCAGTGCATAATTCAGGTATCACAAGCCGCGGCAAGCGGTGAGAATGTGGTGAGAATGTGCAGGGCGATAGGTGATCGCAAGCGAGTTGCCGACAAGCGGCGAGCAACTGACTACGATTCCGAGGAGTGCAAGAACGGTTCGCTAGGTGCGGATGCCGAATGGCTGTATGCGATTCAGAGCCGGGGACGAAATTGGCCGGTCAAGTTGTTTCTGGCGATGGCGATGGCCGAGGGTAATGCAATGCCCAAGCTACCGGAACCCTCTTCGCGCTCAGCTGGTGCCGCCGGTCGCGCTGGGGCTATACAGAAATGCGAAGCGCGCGCAGGAAGGACTCATCGGTGTCTGTCCACGGCAGGCCGCCAGCCGCGGTCATTTGCGGAACAGGCATTGCGTTTGCGTTATCCTCCGGGGTAGCTAGAAAGTCAGTCCCTCCGGTAGGCTCAGAGAAGGTTGCGTCTACCGACAGAGAGACCGAATATCCGGCGCGCTTGATGTCGTCGAGAATGTCCGCCATCCTATTCGAGCCGGATAGCGTCTCGTGGACCGCATCCCCCAACTGTTCCATAAGATCTTTTAGCTGATGATCACTCACGGCAACCTCCATTTTCCTTATCGTCATTGACCAGGCACTTGTGGGCTTTTCTTTCCGCTTGGCGGTTCGAGCCAATCTTTCTGGGTCTGTCCATGAATCTAGGCTAACCCGGGAAAGGGCTTCTGGCAATCAGGCTTACTGCGGGTTCAAGATGGACCCTCTGTACCTTTTTTGGGCCAAACTTTCGATTTTCGGCCCTGAGCTGTTCACTCTACGGTCGCTAGTACAGAAGGACTGACCCCACTTACGTATCCTGGTACTTTTTTGCAGCTCGCAGATACTTGCTAGTGGTTGAGGATAAACAGTTTACATCTCATTCGGCGATCTTCTGCGATCATATTACAGGGTTATGATCAACAGATTATATGTAACGTGCATTGCTTCATATGTAGGGTTGTCCGGTCTGGTACTGGGCAAAGAATTCAGGAAAGCGAAAGTATTTGGGGAAACACACAGCGCAACGCCACTTCGGAGCCTGGTGACGAGGCCTTGAGGCCACATTTGCCCTTTGGTGTCACATCTGCCTCTTGCGGCGACATCTGCCCTTTGGTGTCACCTGAATTATGCACAGATTCACTTTGCGAGTGTGGCTGCGTTCGTAGCGGGTTGGCGGTCGTCGTGAGGTGGTAGCTCGGCAACTGGCCTTTTGGCTTCTCCGTGTCCGGTTTCCCTTCCCGCCCAGAATCCGCGTCGTTAAAACCTCGCTCGGAAGTGACGTGTTTCCAGTGCGTTACGGCTAGTGCATAAAATTTTATGCATAGCGCATAGCCAGGCTCTCAGATCAGCGCCCTCCCGACCACCGGCAGCAAGCCGCCGTAGGGAGTCGGCTTCCTGCCGCGGAAGTGGTAAGGCGTCGAAGCCCCGATTTTATTGGGCCGCGAGGCCGTCACGGCTGGGCCTTGTTGGACGGGCCTTTGGGAGCTATGCTGTTTTCGTCTGGTAACCATGTGGGTGACTTCCTTGGGGTTGGTTGGCGAAGCTGGAATCTTTGCCAGCCGACCTTTTTACCCCATGTTTTAGGGGGTCCCCAATGGTCCCTTGCGGCTCAGCCCTCCTCAGGTCCACGCCGCAGTGCATAATTCAGGTGTCACATCCGTCCCCTTGGTCCCACATCTGCCGATGATATCCCCACATTTAGTGCGGCCTATATTGCTCGCGTTCATAGTGCTTGTCTTGGTGCCATGGCGGCCGCCGAGCGGCTAAGGATAACGATATCCACCCGCCGGTTGGCGGCGCGGCCTTGAGCAGAGTCGTTATCCGCCACCGGGCGGAGCTCGCCGTAGCCGACAACGGAAAGTCTGGCCGGAGCGATGCCGTAGCGGTCCATGAGCAAATTCATGACTTCGATCGCCCGCCAGCTCGACAAATCCCAATTCGATGCGAATTCTTCGTTGTGAATCGGGACATTGTCGGTATGACTCTCGAGCCGGATGGGTTGCATCGGAATTTGCCGAATCGTGCTGCCAATCTGCTCCAGCATGTCCTGCGCCCCGACACGAAACGCCGCCTTGCCGATTGGGAAGAATGCGGCCTCGCGCAGACTCAAGACGAGTCCGCGTGGGTGCAATGAAATGGAGACCTTGCCCTCACCGACCATCCCCGCCAGCCGTTCTTCGAGACTCTCTTTGATGGGCAACAGCTCGGCCGTTGTGAGGATGTTGTGCTCGTCTCGCTCCGGGTTGCCGCCTGCATCGCTGACGCTGGAGCTGGCGGGAAGCGTCTTCGGCGGAGTTCCCTGAAGGTAGGATGAGTATGACTCCGCCAAGGTCGCTACGCGGCTCTCGTCAAGATTGGAGGCCGCAAACAGAACGACAAAGAACGCAAATAACAGCGTGATGAAGTCGGCATAGGAGACGAGCCAGCGGTCCTGATGATCACTGCGGGGCGCCCTCCGTTTTCTCGTTCCTCTCGCCGTAGGTCAGCTCCTGGGCATCCGCTAATCTTCCGACTCATCCGTGTGCTCTTTATTTGTGGGTTCCACAAACGCTTCCAGGCGGCTCCGAATTAGCCTCGGGTTCATACCTTCGGCCAAGCCGATCGCGCCTTCGAGCATCAAGCACTTGACCGTTTCCACTTGGCGCGCTCGGGCGAGGATCTTCTTGGTGCCCGGTAGCAGCACCAGGTTGGCGATTCCGACGCCGTAGATCGTAGCCACGAACGCGACGGCGATTCCCTTGCCGACTTCGCTGATGTCTTCCAGGTGCTTCATCACTTGGATCAGACCGAGGATCGCCCCGATGATGCCGATCGTTGGAGCGAAGCCCCCCGCGGACTCAAACACCTGTGCTTCAGCTTCGCGCCGGGCCATGTCCTGATCAATTTCGTTTTCCAGTATGCTCCGCAAGTCTTTGGGGTCGGTGCCGTCCACCGCCAATGACATCGCTTTGTAGAGAAACGGATCGGAGATCTCCTGCAACTTCTTGTCAAGAGAAACGATGCCATGCCGCCGAGCTTGGTTGGCAAGGCCAATAATCTCATCGACGGCGGTTTCGAGCCGAAAGCGAGGCTCAGTGAAGACCACCAAAAGCTGCCGGCAGGCATTCCGGACGATAGGGAAGGGTTCGGCAATCAAGGTCGCGCCGAAGGTCCCTCCGAACACGATCAAAGCCGCGGTCGGCTGCAAGATTTCATAGAGAGACCCCCCCTCGAGCGTCAGCCCCCGCGGCGATCCCGCCAAAAGCCTGTATCAGGCCGGCCAGCGTTCCCCAGTCGATCCTCATGATTCTTCGCTGTCACCACAGCGGACGGTGTCGCCGTCTGGATCCTCGGTCTCCGCTCGACGCAGTGGTTGGTGTAGCTCCCTCTGATAGGAGATGACCTTCCCAATGACCTCATCGACCGTTTCCCGCACCACCAGCCGTTGGCCATTGAGCAGCCGGACCACCGTGTCCGGCGTCGATTCGAGGGATTGGATGACGCTTGCGTTGACGACGATCTCGGCGCCGTTGAGTCTGGTAACTCTGACCATGGTGCCGCTCTCCCCCATATCGGCCCGGCGAGAGTGGAATTTGGTCTAAAGGCTGCTTTCGCTTGGTGACCGCCAAGTATCGGTTCCCGAGTTGGCGCAAGCCACGGCACCCGACCCGATCGTCTAGCGCGGCTCGGGCAACGGCCGATCGGCTGAAGTCCCCGCCTGGCTAACGATCAACCCAACAACCACCGTCACAACACACCCCACCAGGTTGTACCAAAGAAAAGATATACCGGTGTTGCTGCTGGCCCAAGCTACAGCAGCCAACCCCGCCAGCATGCCGGAGAAAGCCCCGTTGCCGTTCGCCCGCCAGGGGCCAAACGCCAGCACGAATGCCCCCAGCATCGAGCCATAGAACAGTGACCCTACAATGTTCACCGCCTCGATCAGCGAACCCAGTTGCGCCCCAAAGCCGGCAAAAGCCATGGCGTAAAGCCCCCAGAACACGGTCGCAATTTTCGAAACCGTGCCGTAGTGACGATCGTCGGCGCGTGTGCGGATGTAGACGCGGTAATGGTCCATTACCGTGACGGCGGCCAGCGAATTCAGCTCGGACGAAATACTCGACATCGCCGCGGCAAAAACGGCAGCCATGATCAGCCCCACCAGGCCAACCGGAAGATAGTTCAGCACAAAGGTCAAGAAAATATAATTCGTGTCGTTGTAAGTTGCGCCGTCTTTGCGCTCCACCGCCAGCGAGATGCCTTCCTGCCGGACCGCCTGAAACCCGGCTTCCGCTTCAGAAAACGCGCTTCGCGAGCTGGACGTTTCCGCCCGCAACAAGGCCTGCGCTGCCTCCCGCCGTCCCGTAAAAGCCTTGTCATATCTTTCTTGGACCGCTGCGTATGCGGGATCTTTCGACTCCTCCAGCCCGCTCCGCTCGACACTGTTAAAAAGCAGTGGCGGCTGTTCGAATAAGAAGAACGAAAAGACCATCGCCCCGGTCAGCAGAATCACGAACTGCAGCGGAACTTTGACCATCGAGTTCAGCAGCAGGCTCAAGCGCATATGGCGGATCGATTTGCCGGTCAGGTAACGCTGCACTTGCGACTGATCGCAGCCGAAATACGCCAGCGCCAAAAAGGTGCCGCCGATCAGTCCCGACCATAGGTTGTAGCGGTTTTGCCAATCGAAGGAGAGATCCACCGCCTGCAATTTTCCGGAGGTTCCGGCAAGATAGAGCGCGTCCCCAAACGATACGTCGGAGGGCAAGGTGAATACGGCCGCCAAAAAAGCCGCTGCAATCCCCAGCAGCATGACCGTCATCTGCTGCGCGTCTGTCCACATCACGGCCTTGATACCTCCGACCGAGGTGTAGGCGACGACCAGCACGCCCATTGTGACGATCGTGGCCCACTCGGGCCATCCGACCATGATCGAAAGAACGACCGCCGGCGCGTAAAGCGCCAACCCTACACCCAGCCCGCGCTGCACGAGGAAAATCAGGCTGGCGAGGATTCTCGTCTTGCGGTCGAAGCGATTCTCAAGATACTCGTAGGCGGTGTAAACCCCGGAGTGATGAAAAAACGGCACCGCCACCGCCGCGATAATCACCATTGCGATGGGCAGCCCGAAATAAAACTGCACGAACCGCAGGCCGTCGACGTAGCCCTGCCCTGTAGTTCCGATGAAGGTGATAGCGCTGGCCTGCGTGGCCATGATCGAAAGCCCGATCACCCACCAGCGCATGCTCTTGCCCGCCAGCAGGTAGTCGCGGACCGAACCACTGCCGCGCGAGCGATACAAGCCGTACCCGATGATGCTGACGAGCGAAAGCGCCAGCACAAACCAGTCAAGCAGTCTCATTGCGGCAGATCAAACCGGACGGTAAAGACGTAGAGGACGACGATCCAAAAGGCCAAGTGGATCAGAACCGCAGTGTAGGCGCGTCGCCACGAGCCCAGGATCGGAGGGGATTCGTCTTCGGCGCCAGCGACTTCATTCTGGTTGTCGAGTTGATCGGCCACGAGGATTCCCCAGGCCCGTCAGCGGGTGAAAATGCGGGCCACGCCACAGTCTAACAAGATGCGGTTCGGCGACCTCGCGGCAATCTTGCCGCAAGCGGAATCGCCGCGATCGGGCATCAGAGACCATAGCCGTCGTCGCGAAACAAGGCAGCGCTCCGGAACCCCGGCTCACTGTTGCCCGAAGCCGAGAGTGAACTCAGGAACCCGCCTAGCGCCTTCCGCCAACCAAACATCAGTTTCTGTCGCGTCGCTAACGGAATTCAACCACATAACGTGTCGAATTTGGCTATTGCCCTGGAATATCTTTCGGAACACACGTTTCGCTGAAGCGTCTTTTGAACTTACGACTAGGTCGCCTGATAGGGCAGCCTCGATTAGATGGATGTCCTTCTCCGCTTCCCGACGCTCAGATTTGGAAAGGCCGGCTTGTTTAACCTGAATTATGCACAGATTCACTTTGCGAGTGTGGCTGCGTTCGTAGCGGGTTGGCGGTCGTCGTGAGGTGGTAGCTCGGCAACTGGCCTTTTGGCTTCTCCGTGTCCGGTTTCCCTTCCCGCCCAGAATCCGCGTCGTCAAAACCTCGCTCGGAAGTGACTTGTTTCCAGTGCGTTACGGCTAGTGCCTAAAAGTTTATGCATAGCGCATAGCCAGGCTCTCAGATCAGCGCCCTCCCGACCACCGGCAGCAAGCCGCCGTAGGGAGTCGGCTTCCTGCCGCGGAAGTGGTAAGGCGTCGAAGCCCCGATTTTATTGGGCCGCGAGGCCGTCACGGCTGGGCCTTGTTGGACGGGCCTTTGGGAGCTATGCTGTTTTCGTCTGGTAACCATGTGGGTGACCTCCTTGGGGTTGGCTGGCGAAGCTGGGATCTTTGCCAGCCTACCTTTTTACCCCATGTTTTCGGGGGTCCCAAATGGTCTCTTGCGGCTCAGCCCTCCGCAGGTCCACGCCGCAGAGCATAATTCAGGTTTAACGGCCTCGCGAGCGTCAATTCGACGTATCTCGGCGTCCTTCCGCAGAACAACCTTGCGCTTCTCAGTCATCATCGAGAACCACCCGATAGCGAACGCGGAGCCATGTTTGAGCCATTCTTGTTGAAGACTTTCACTTAGAATAACTCGGTGACAAATGGACAAGACCTTCGAGAGTAAGTTTCGACAGCACGCAGATTCAGGGTGTTTGGTTTGTCCCGACGAGCGAAGAACATCAGCATCAACAACAAGTAGTCGCGACCCTCTCTTGCTCATCGAGAATGGCTTATTCCTGCAACCGCATCGAGATACCGGGATTCGGCGTCCAGCGTGATCTTACCGAAATCGATAGGCCAACTCTCTCCAAATGCGCCATTCTGATCAAGATTGGCACTCTGCACTGTTGTGTAACCTGTGGTAGCGTTCCTTGTGAACCAGTGGAGCTTCGTAGCTCCTGCGGGGAGTTGCCCGGAAGCAACGAGAGTCTGCAGTTCTCTCAAGAGAAGTGCGCTATGGGTTTCGACGATGACGGTTATCCTGCGGATTGCGGCGTCCGCAAGTACTTTTGCAAGTCCCAACTGCGCGCGCGGGTGCAAGTGGATCTCGGGTTGCTCTAAGTACACAATCTGGCCAGGCTCTGCTGCGGTCAGGGCAACAACCACAGGTAGGGTTTGAGAAACCCCGAGTCCGACATCCGCGATACTCACTAAATCACGCTTGATGGCTCCATCACTGGAGGGTAGCCTGGCTACGCGCAATTCAACGCGTACGTCGTCCAATCGGACGGCCTCTACTTGCCAAGTGAGCCCCATCATTTCCAACGCTTTGCATGCTGTCCACAGTTTGTCTGGATCGGTTCCTTGCCATCTATGCACCACACTTGCGGTGTATTCTTGAAAGGTCCCTGGAAAGCTATCGCCGACAGAGTTCGTCTTGTATGTACGCTCTGGACTGCCTCTTAGCCCCGGAAGATGGATCAACCTAGGCAGCTCACGCTCGATCGCCTGAGCCGGGAGAATGCCCGTTTGAAAAATTAGCCGGTTGCCGCGCCAGTATTGCAACGATAAGAAGCAACGCTCACGATTGACTCTCCACTTGCCAGGACCTTCGAGTTCAACCAGTCGGAGTACGGCCTTCTCGATGCTTACGTTGTGATCGCCCAGGACTGACCGGATTCTGTTCTGAGGCATCCCGACGTAGTACTTGACGGCACGATCCTCAACCCGCCCTGTCATACTTGTCAGCCTGAATCCGCCGCGATTTCTGTCGGTGAACTCTAGCCTGAGACCAGCATCGACACTCCAGTCAACGTCTAGCCAAAAGGACTTTGCATGTTTGCCCCCGACCCGTTGGCACAGAAGCTGATCCGCTGAAGTGATTTTGACGTTCGGGCCATCCAACAGCAAAGGTCCTGGGTCGAATGGTGCCTCCAGAGTTTGCTTCAGCAGGAGCAGCGGCTGCATAACGCTGGATTTCCCCGAGCTGTTAGCTCCGGCCAGTATGGTCAGCGGTGCAAACGCAACATGTTGGGGTCGACCGAAACACTTATATCCTGAAACAGTAACGCCCCTTATTCCCCCTTTTCGCGTGGTTCCGCTGATTATGGCTACCGGTTTCTTGCTCATCCTGACCTAGGTGATCACTGTTCTAGCCCGAGTTAAGGCTGGCGCCCGAAAACTTAGAAGGTCTCGGAGTTTGGCCAACCGCGAGCGATCATCGTCACCAACAATGACAGCTCGGATGACTCGGCGGCGAGCCATAGTTCGTCAACCTCGGTGACATTTTTGGTCACCTACGCCCGCTTGCCGCTGGCTCCTTCGGTGAGCTTGACCTTCTCCTTGCCCATCTCCTCGATTTCCGAGAAGTAGATCTTGCGCTCTTCTTCCATGCACTTATTAGCCAGGATAACGGCGATCGAGTCCTGCAACCCAACTTCGATGTCGGCCTTGGGTTTGCCGCTGTCACGCACATCGATCAGGAAAGTCTCGAGCTCTTTGTACTCCGGATCTTTATCTTCCTCGGGCATCATGATGCCCTTCTGGTACAGCCAGCGCTTGGCGAACTCCATCTCTTTTTCGATGAAGCCGACGTCAGGAGAGTTCAGATCCTTGGCCCCGGGGATGATCGGCAAACCCTCGCCCTGCTCCAGCGTGTCGGCGACCGTAGCCCCGGCCACCCAGTCTTCCTTTGGTCTATCCTCCACACCCATCTTCACCTTCATCGGGTCGCGGAACCACATCCCTTCACCGTAAGGAATCAGCGTGATCTCGATGGAGCCATCGGTACCCATGATGATCTCGCGGCAGCCATCGCCCGGTACACGCCGGCCTTCAATATGGCGATTCGTACTGATGGCGCTGTAAAGCAGCTTTTCGCCGCCGGGATACTCGCAGATGAGCTGGATGTTATCGAAGATATCGCGGCCGTCTTTCCAGTAGTCGAGACCACCGACGCCGACGATCGATTTAGGAGTCGAACCGAGCATCCAATCGGCCACGTCCACTTGGTGGGACATCAGCTCGGCGCAGAGACCGCCTGAATACTTCTTGTACAGGCGCCAGTTGAGCTGCTCTTCGAGCGTGGGGTCCTTGACACCCCGCCGCCAATTCGTGTTGCGGTGCCACTGCGCATGGATATGCGTGACCTTGCCGATCGCGCCTTGGTCAATCAGTTGTTTGGCGGTCGCGTAGTAGGAACTGTAGCGGCGCTGCAGTCCGACTTGGATGACTTGGTCGGGGTACTTTTCGTGGAGCTCGCGCAGACCGTGGACTTCCTCGGGCTTGAACACCAGCGACTTCTCGCAAAAGACGTGCTTGCCAGCCTCCAGCGCGTCTTTCATGATCGGGTAGTGCATGAACAGAGGCGTCGTAATGAAGACCGCCTCGATGTCCTTGCGGTCGAGAATCTCTCGGTAGTCGCTGTAGGTATCGGGCTGCTCCTCCTTCCCCTTGAAGACGCGCATCGCCCGTTTGAGATTCTTTTCGTAGATGTCGCAGAGGGCTGCGCACCTGCCGACCTCTATGTGCTGGAGGTGCCGGCCGAGCAAGCGTGAGCCGCGGCTTCCGGGTCCGATGAAGCCATAGTTCACCCTCTCGCCGGCGGCCTGAGCGGTGAGGATCCCAGGTGCCGCGTTCGCTCGAGGCAGGGCGGCCGCCACGACGGCGCCGGCTGCCCCGGCGGATTTGACAAAGTCTCTGCGTTTCATCTGCTTTTCGACAGGCATGTGTTTTTCGGCAGGGTGTTTTTCAGTAGGCATGATCACCTCTTGGAGAACTGCTCGATCCACTCGGTATTTTAAGGCGCGGGGTGAGGGGAACGCAAACCGGCCAATAGTAGCGCAAGTGTACAAAAACTCCTCGCGGTCGGACAGAGATGAAATGAGGAGGCTCGGAGATACCTACGATCTTTCACTCTGCTCGCCTGCGGATGCGGCGAAACACTAGGGGGCCGATCTCTACAACCAGGCGCTAGTGGAATCTCAACGACTTCCTTGTGGACAGCCAGGAGCGGTGTGGCACCCACGACAGGCTGCCTCAAACCTCCTCCATCGGCGGAATCGCGTATCCTAGCCAAGGAAGCTTTCACCAAGGAGTTTGACCTCAGTGCCCGACAACAATTCCGTCTCATCCGCCGGCGTCAACCGGCGCCAGTTCACGAAGATGTCGGTCGCCGCGGCGGCCTCGGCTGCCATGGCCGCTCTGCCGAACGCCCACGTCAAGTTTTCGACTGCCGACGGCAGGCCGATCCGCGGCGCCCACAGCCGGGCTGATGGCCGAGTTCCCGTCGCGGGTCTTGTGGACGTCTCCGCCGGCTCAAAGGTGTTGATGACGGCGTTCGACGGCGACAAGGCCGACGCGCAGCTCCTGAAAACGCAGCCTTTGAGCTAGCGCCTGCATTTCTCACCACCTGACGGTGGAAGCACGCAACAGGCCCGCCACTACTTCGTTGCGCTTGCTCGCCTTGCTCAACGTACCTAGTGCAAAGTGTGCTGTTTTCGAGGACTTCCTTGGACTTTTCGATGCACTTTCATGTGACTTTTCGGCTTCCCGAGCTAGGTCGTGGGTTTCGGCATTCTGGTAAGCTGCTTTGTTTCAGTAGTATAGGAAATTCGATTGCAGGGTTTGGCAGATTTTGTCAGGGTTTTTGAATTTCCGGGTACTCGTAAGCCCAGCCTGCCCTTTGCATTTGTTTGAGCACGGTTTGTGCATGATTCGATCGATTCACCGCTCTTAGAATAGCGGCACTATTGCGGATGTCAAGCATCGGGCGGAAACATTTGTTGAAAACAGAGGGGATATTCCTTTCCAGTTCCGTGACTGGCCTTTGGTTCTTGGCGGTATCGGCGTGTTGGGTGCTTGGAAATTGACTTGCAGGTCGACGGAACTGCCTCCCGCAGAAGACCCACGGCAAGAAATCAGACGAGCCGCGCTGGCGTGGACGGGAGTCCACGTTGCGGGCGTAGCACGCTGCGCCTCTGTGCGGCCGGAGACGGACGCATGGCAGGCAAGGATGCCCGCCGCCGCCGCATTGGCGCCGTCATTGATTTGGTAGTAAATCGAACCGAGATTCGCATGCGCACGGCAAGGTGGCCGAAGCCATCGACACGCTAGCGCGGGCAATCGAGTTGGATCCCTTGATCGAGTCGAGCTACCGGGTTTTGGCGACGATCCATGCGAAAGCCGGCGACCGTGATCTCGCGGCGCGGACCTGGGAGCGATATCTGGAGCAGGTGCCGGACAGTATTTACGCGAGGCAGGCCAGAGCTTCATTGGAGCCCGAGGCGGAGAGTGCCGACGCGCGTAAGCAGGACTGAGGCTCGGGTGTTTTGAGTCAGACTCCCCGACCCGGTCTGTGTTAAATTTACGAGTGTCAAGGTCCTGGCCGCTTGCCTCGGCAGAGTGCTAGGTCTAACATGGTAAATTAAGTAGTAGGGAAGAGTGTGGCTCGGAGGGGGACCTCTGTGGTGAACTAAGATTCGTTGAAACGGACTGGCCCGGCACATCGTCAATCTACTAGATCTCTTGACGCGCGCTATGCCCCCAACGGCTACGGATATAATGGAAACTCAAGAATCCCTAAACGGAGCGACGGCATCTGGTGACCCGGCGCTGGATATATCTTCTGAAACGGCGGGCTCGGATACATCACCGAACATAGGAATGGATACGGTTTCCACGAACGGAATGGATACGGCTTCCAAAAACGTTTCTGCTGAACCCACGCTGGGACCCTTGCTGACCGATACGGTTTTCGAGCCCTGGTATTCCTCGTTCCGCAAGCAACTCAAGGAACTGACGGGCAAGCAGGAGCCGCTGCCGACGTATCGTGGCAAACCGATCATGCGGGGCGACGATGAGGCGGTGTTTGCCAGGCTGGTTATCCCTACGGTCCACGAGGGGTGGTTTCAATCGCTGCCCCGTCAGATGCGTGAGGCGAAGGCGGTAAAAAATCTGCCGCCCCTGAAGGTCAGTTCCAAGCCACTCGCGGTGAAAAGCATTTGGGGCGCCTACGACCACAAGCGAGAAGGTGTTTCCGCGTCGGCCATCAGTCATGTCTTGATCGTGACGGTTGCGTTTCTGATGTCGGCGGCGAATCCTGTGCAGGACATCACCGGTGATTCGATCAACCTGGTCTTGGACTTTGACATCTCGCCGTTCTTGGTGGAACTGGAAAACCAACCCTCCGGCAAAGACAGCGGCGGCGGCGGCGGCGGTGGCCAGAACTCACCTCTGCCACAAAGCAAAGGCAAGTTGCCGCGCTTCGACACCAAGCAACTAGCGCCTCCTACGCCCATCATCAAGAATCTGGATCCCAAGCTCTCGGTCGAGCCCACCGTGATCGTTCAAGAGTACGCGCAGGCTCCGAAGATTGACATGAGCGTGTTCGGAGATCCGTTCGGCAAGATCGGTCCACCTTCGTCGGGTCCTGGCGTGGGCGGCGGCATCGGCACCGGCCGTGGAACCGGAGTCGGATCGGGTACCGGAGCCGGGGTAGGGCCTGGTTCGGGCGGTGGCATCGGCGGCGGCGTCTTCCGCATTGGCGGAGGTGTTTCGGCTCCGCGGCTCACTTACAAAGTTGAGCCCGAATACTCCGAGGAAGCCCGCAAGGCCAAGTATCAGGGAACGGTTGTCCTGGCGATTGAAGTTTGGCAGGACGGCAAGGCTCACAACATCCGCGTGGTCCGCAGTCTTGGTTTAGGTCTCGACAAGAAGGCAATTGACGCGGTGCAGCAATGGAAGTTCGTGCCGGGCAAAAAGGACAACACTCCGGTGAGAGTTCGCGCCAATGTGGAAGTGAACTTCCGGCTGCTATAGTTCCTCTCGTTTAACCCCAGATGTTCGAGCTGTCGACCGCAGCCTTCCGGCTGCGGCAAGCGTGGACTTCCGTCCACGCCTTCCATGAGGAGGCTCGGCATTGTCAAGGGAGGAGTGAAGAATTTTCAGCTGATGGGATGTTGGACCGGGCTTCCATCCGCACTCGTTGGTCGTCGCTGAGGACGCGGTGCTCTATGAAGTTCGATCTAGCGGCGCTGCTCTCTCTGTCTCGGCCTCTGCGGACCGGGCGTGGACTCGCAGTCGCCGCGAACTCGGTCTGTCCCTTTGCGCTGTTACCTGAATTATGCACAGATTCGGCGTAGCCATCGTCGATGGAGTTGTGGCGATAGCGGCACTCGTGTCAACTCAGTGATTTCGCAAGTCGTCTTTTCTGCTGTTTCCCTCCCCGTTTGAGCCGCCTCCTGATCCCGGCAGGGCAAAAGCGGGCTGGCAAGCGGCGTGTTCCCAGTACGTTGCGGCGAGTGCATGAAATTTTATGCATGGAGTGCCCCTCAGCTCAGCGCACCCTCCACCACCGGCGCCAAGCTCGATCCCGGCGGCCCCATTGCCCGCAGCCGTCGCATCAGCCGTTCAAACAGGCCCTTTTCCTGATAATGATCGCTGTAGCTGACACCCGTTCTGCCGGCGTGCCGCCAGATCTTGGCCGCCACGAACAGAAAACGCAGCCGCGCCGTCGCCAGGGTGGTGTGCCGCAGCGTCTCCACGCTGGCCTGGGCTTCGCGGTTGAACAGCAGCAGCCAGCAGTTGCGATTGTAGGCCAGCATGGCCAACTGAAAGTGATTGCGGTTCATGTCAAAGCGGCGCGAGGGATGGGCCGCCAGCCCGGCGTCGTTGTTGGCCTCCTTGATCAGGTTCTCGGCTCCGGCGCGCTGATTGTAAAACCACACCACCGCCGCGATCGGCTCGGCCAGATTGGTGACAAACACGCGGTAGGTGTAAGCGCTGGTGGCGAACAACTGGTATTGCTCGGCCGCGCCGGCCTTGGGCTCGTTTTCGTAACGCAGCGCCAGGAAACGGCAGGCCCGCGCCCAGCCTTGCGGTTGGTAGAGGAATTCGCATTCCGCGTCCGCGTCGGAGCGGGGGGAGGGTTTCCATTCTGCTTGCTGCAAGCGCTCGACCAGGCGCCGCGTTTTGCGCGCCACGATGACGAACTGACAAGCCGCCTTTTCATAGGCCTCCACCGCCTCCCAGCAATAAAAGCCGGAATCGGCCCGCGCCAGGATTTTCTTCACGCCGCCCGGCAAAGTCCGGAAAGCGCTCTCGAGGTGGGCGGCGATCTGTCGGCCCGTGGGCCGGTCGCCGTTGCGCAACCCGCCCATCAGGTATTCGCGCGTCTCGGCCAGGAAGGTCAGTATCGGCTGGTAGCTGCGCTTGCCCTTGTTCTTGGGGTTGTAGCTCTTGCGCCCGCCCATCTGGCGGCCGTAGAGGGTATGCACGGTGGTGTCGGTGTCCAGCGTCACCGTCTCCAACTTCACGTGGGCCGCGGCCCAGACTCGTTCCCGCAGCTGGCGCTGAATGGAAAGGATCTGCTTCGCCACGTTGAGGTGCAGCGAGGCCAGAAAGCGCCACAGCGTGGACTGCGGCGGCAGACGCGTCACTTGCAAGATGCCGGTCAGGATGGGGTCGCGAGCGATGAAGCGGAGTTGGTTGAGCCGCGCAAAGCCGACATAGAGGCCGAGCACGAGGGCCAGCACGAACTGGTAGGGGCTCATGGCTCGGGTGATCCGTTTGGTCGTGAGGGTTTCTTCCAGCAGCGCTTGGAAGCCGAGTTTTTCGAGCAGGGTGGCGACGGGCAGCAAGCCGCCGTAGGGAGTCAGATTCTTGCCACGGAAGTGATAGGGCGTGGCAGCCCCGATTTTATTGGGCCGCGGGGCCCTCGCGCCGGGGCCTTGTTTGACGGGCCTTCGGGAGCTATGCTGTTTTCGTTTGGTAACCATTTGGGTGACCTCCTTGGGGTTGACTGGCGAAGCTGAAATCTTTGCCAGCCTACCTTTTTACCCCATGTTTTCGGGGGTCCCCAAATGGTTCCTGGCGGCTCAGCCCTCACCAGGTGCACCGGCAGTGCATAATTCAGGTGTTACGATTCCTCAACCTCCTTCAATCCGACGTTCTGACTTCCCTGCTTCAATCCGACGTTTCTACTTGCCTGCCTCGATCCGACGTTCTTCCTGCCGTCCCGGGCCTGATTCCATTTGGCATTCGATGCCGCCTTCCTTTTTCGCTCGGGAGGGAGTTCGCGGCTGACAGCCGACACACGAGCGGTCGGCAGGCGGCTCGTTCCGGTGATCCCCTTTCCCTCATATAAGTCCTGCTCTCCGATCGGCCCGGAGCAGTCCAGGGCGCGCCGAGCGCGGCGAAGCGAACCCTTGACGGCGAGGACCGATCTGGAATCCTGCCAGCAGAGGGAAAGGGATTCGCTGCTCGCAGCGGTCTGCTAAGATTCGCATTTCTCAGCGCTAGCCTGCCGCTCGCGGGTTCGTCTGGTAAAACGGATCGAAGTCCACATCCTGACGCCACAGCAGATGCATCAGCACAGCCAGTTTGCGCGCCACCGCCACGATCGCTTTGCGCTTCGCGCAAGGGCCGCCGCGTGCCGCCAATCCCAGTCCCCAGCGCCGCAAGTCCGAATCTTCCCCGTGATATCCCAGAATGTATTGCGAACATTGCACCAGCAGTCGCCGCAATAATCGGTCACCGCTTTTGGTAATACTCAACTGCGGTGAGCGTTCGCCCGAGTCGCGACGCTGGGGCCGCAGCCCCATGCGGGGTCCGGCGTCTCGACTGCTCCCGAGCCGCTGCGGATCGTTGTCCAGATTCAACACGAATGCCAGCGAGGTGATCGGTCCCACTCCGCGGATCGAGCGTAAACCTTGCGTGGCGGGATATTTTCCCTCCGCCAGCTTCTCGATATGTTTGTCATAGCGGAGGATTGCGGCGCTGACGTGTTGGATCACCTCGAGCAACGGCTCGAGCGCGACACGCAGCTCGTCGGGCAACTGGGGACTGGCTTTCTTTACGAAGGCCTCGCTGCTCGAAGCCGGCAAGCGGCCCCCGAAACTCTTCACGGTGCCGCGCACGCTGTTGATCAGTTTCGTGCGTGTCTCGACCAGGGTTTCCCGCGCTTTCAGCACGGCGCGGTCGCATTGGATGGCCAGCGAACGGGGCTCGACGGCGTTCAGCATCTCGGGCATCCGCAGCCCCAACTCGGCCAGCCGTTCGGCGTCGCTGCGATCGTCCTTCGACAGCGATTGGGTGATCAGCGCCAGGCGGTGCGTGTCGGCCATCAGCGGCTCGTGCCCCAGCCGCTCGAGCAAGCGGTAGATCCAGTTGGCGTGGCAGCCGGCTTCGAGCACCACCCGCATCGCGGCCCAGCCGCCGAAGTAGCGCTCGAACGCTGCCGGCGAGGTGCTCAGCTTCTTGCGCTCGACGATGTTGCCGTCCAGATCGATCAAGCAGACATGGCTGTGCTTATCGCCCAGATCCACCCCGGCTACGACGTTTAGGCCTTGTTCGATCATCTTTTGCTTCGACACTTCTCTGAAAGTTTTGCTATTGTTTTTCATGGCTCGTCATCTCCTTTTTTTCTTAGTGGAAAAAACCTGGGATCGCCACCGCAGGCGGCGAAGCCCGTTTGGGGAGTTTAGCTCACTCCCCGGATGACGAATCTCCTCATTTCATCTCTGTCCGATCACCGAGTGGCTTCATCGGAAATTCAGCCGTCGACGATTCGGCCGTCGTGCATATGTACCATTCTGTCGGTACAGAAGCTGGCGGCTTCCGGGTTGTGCGTGATCATCAGAATGGTTTGGCCGAAGCGCTGATTGAGTTCCTTGAGGGTATTGAGAACCGTCTCGGAGTTTTGTGAGTCGAGGTTTCCGGTGGGTTCGTCGGCCAGCAGAATCCGGGGGCGATTGACGATGGCTCGGGCGATCGCTACCCGCTGCTGTTCGCCTCCCGAAAGGGCGTAAGGCTTGTGGTGAAGGCGATTCGAGATCCCGAGGATCTTCAGGACGTCCTCAAAATCTTTGTCCTCACCGCGATTCCCCGCGATGTCTTTCGCAATCGCGATATTCTCGGCGGCGCTGAGAGTCGGCAGTAAGTTGAATCGCTGGAAAACAAAGCCGACTTCCTTTCTGCGCATGGTGGTGCGCTGGGAGTCGGTCATGGTGGCCAGGTCGGTTCCCGCGACTTTGACGTGGCCGCCGGTCGGCGGCGTCAGGCCCCCGATGATATGAAATAGAGTGGACTTTCCGGAACCCGACGGTCCGAGAATGGCCACGAATTCACCCGGCTGGGCTTCCAGGTCGACTCCGCGCAGGGCAGGGACGTCGACTCCCCCCATGTGGTAAATCTTCGTCAACCCGACGGCGTCAATGATCGGCTCCCCGCCTGGCTTAGAAACTTCAGGCTTAGTGGCGCTCGGTTTTGTGGCGCTTGACTCGGTAGTGGTCGGTTCAGTAGGCACAGGTTTTCTCTATCAGTCGTAGGAGAGAGCTTCAATAGGATCTTGGCGAGCCGCTTTTGTGGCGGGGTAAAAGGCCCCCAGTGTTGATCCGATCACGGCGATGAGCGCGCCCCAGAACAACCATTCCGGCAGGATCAACACCGTGATTAGGGGGTAATACGCTGCGATGGCCGCCTGGGCGCTATAGCTGAAGCCGTAGCCTGCCAGGATTCCGGCCGCGCACACCAAGATGGTTTCGCGCATGACGATGCGGATGATGTAGGTGCGGGAAGCTCCCATGGACTTTAGGATTCCGATCTCGCGTGTGCGTTCGAGGATCGAGGTATACATGGACAACAGCACCACCATGAACCCGATGATGACCGCGACACCCATGATGACATTGATGAATTGCGACGCCATCGAGCGCAGATCGGCCGAGGCTTGAGAAAGCAAATCCTCGAGCGCATAGATGGGGTAGGTTGGCAGTATGGCCTTGATCTTCGCGATCACCTGCTCGGTGTTAGCCGGATCGTGGAGCTTGAGATAGACCTGGCTGAGCTTTCCTTGCCAGCCCATTAGCTCCTGCATCGTTTCGATGGGGATGAAGATGCGGGACATCTTGCCCGTTTCGACAATCCCCGTGATATGAAACTTGTGGTTGAGCAGATGCAGTTCGTCGCCGGTCTTGACCTTCTTGTACTTGGCGTACACTTCATCGACGATGGCGTCGTAGGGGCCTTGCATGGGGCCGCCTTCGAAGTAGCGAATAGCACCCGCCATTTGTTCGAAACGTTCCCAGTCGACGCCGGTGACGGTTTGAAGATTGCCCATCGAAGTCAGCGTCGTCCCCGTGGCGATCTCGATTTCGGGGAACGTCTGCGCCAGCTTCTCGACCAGTTTGTCTGATATGTCGGCCGTGCTGAGGGTCATCGCCGCGCTGCTGGTGGAGGGGCGAATGACAATGTCGGCCCCGACGCCGCGGCTGCGTTGCTGCGATTCCCACAGCAAGCCCTCCGAGACCCCGACGATCATCAGAATCATCGTCACTTCCACGGCGACGGCAAGCACGCTGAGGGCGGTTCGAATAGGCCGATGCAGCAGGTTCTGCACCACAATGCGATTGATCATGGGGCGGGCTTTCCTTGATCTGCTGGCTCAGGGCTGTGACCTGGCTCAGGGTTGCGGTCTGGCTCAGGGTTATGATCTGGCTCGGGGCTGCGGTCTAGCTCAGGGTTGTCCCCTATCCGTTCGACGTCCGTGCCTTTGGGAGGTTCCAAATCGAATCCTTTTTCGGGAATGTTCTGATTCAATCCCGCCTTGTCGATTCGAACTTCAAGGTCATATCCATCCTTGGGGCGGGACAGAAAAATCGTTCCCGGAAACGGCAGTGACCCATCCAGCGCCCAAGAGCTGTAGTAGACATCGGTGACCAAATCAGCGTTCGCATCGAATATTTGTTGCCGCATGATTTCCGACCCAGCCAGGTCAAACCACAGCTTGCGGGAAAGGCTGAGCTTGCCTCCGGCACCGTTTTTTAGCAAATGGACAATCTGATAGGGGGCGTTGCCTTCCAGCTTGTTTTCCAGGAACCGATACTTTTCATTTTCGCGTGGCGGGTCAATCAGCAGGGCCTCAAGAATGTGCTGCGGACGAACCCGGTCGGCCCTGTTCTCCGACGTTGACTCCGACTGGGCGTTGCCCAAGAGAAACCTTTTCTTTTGGGGTATGTGGACCTTGAACATCCTGCCGTCCGAGACCATGTCAAAGGCCGTGGTTTTGACGACGGGTAGCTCCGCGATCGTGCGAATCGATGAGGGCCGCCGGATCAAGACGAATCCACGCACTTCCGTGAAATTCCGGATCTTCCTTGCATCTTCCGATTTCGATTGCCCGTCGAGGGCCACGGAAAGCCGCAGGTCGACGGTCGATCTCATGGTTTGAATGTCGGCGAAGACCCGCAGTTTTTCGGTTAATTCATCGAGCGTTGCTGTTCGCAGAGCGACCGGCTGCAGTTTCTCCGTTCGCGTGCGGACAATGCAAGCCGTCGTGGTCCCAATACACACCAAGAGCGCTAATAAAACGAGCGAAGACCTGGCTGTCGGGGGAGAAATACGGGAGGGGTGGTCCAACCCCTTGATTATACCAATGAGTCTGGAAACGGCCCGAAGCTTGGTTTCTCGTTCCCCGCAAGTTAGACGGTATGATTCGGCTTGGTACAGGAAAGACCGAAGATAGGCTCGTGGTCGGGTTCGATCCGGCGGGCTAGCGTCTGGATGAGGCGGAGCCGTTTAGCGCGGCAACGGATGACTCTTGTTCAAGCGCTTTTATCTCGTCCTCGAAACTCGCCACGTCGAATGTCTCTGGATCAAAGGATTCGGACCGGTCCACCAATTCACTGAACGGGACAAACCGGATTTCGAGAGCTACGTCGAATGCCGAAGCGAGACGGAGAAGGGTTTCGATATTTAGTTTGCGCTCTCCGGGCGATTCAATCTCGGAGATTCGCGGTTGAGACATCTTCGCTTTCTCTGCAAGCGCCAATTGCGTCATGTTGTCGCGGCTTTTGCGAAGCGCTCGGATCTCAAAAGGCAAGCTGACGCGAATCTGTGAGTCTACATAGGCGTCACGATACTGCTTCTCCCCCAATTCACGGGTCAGTGATGAGTTGATATTCACAATAAGTAGCCCTTCCTTGTTCAATATCCCTCCGCCTGCGCAGTGCGGTTTCCAGTGCATCTGGCGGGTCATATTTTCGTTCGTTATGAGTGCAACCAACTAACATCAAATTCTCGAGTTCCCCCTGGTGGTATCCAAAAATCCGATGCGGGGTGCGTCCGGATTTCCAGCGTAACTCCGACAGGCCGCGCTAGCGTTCCCCTTTCAAGTTGTCAATGACGGGGTATTCCCATTCCCGCAGCTTGACGAGGTTTTTCAAGAACGTATCCAAGTCGGCCCGAGGGCGACCGATTGCTAGGTCGCGTTTGCGCCAATCGTCCATGGCTTTTCGGCCCATCGGCGAGACGTATTGGTGTAGCCGCCACAAGATCATAATATATGATTTATCGTATATCGTCAAGCCGATGCGGTTTTACAAACTGATTGCGGCATGAGCACTCCGTGATTGCATTGTCGATGCCGCGTCGACCCGAAATCGACCGGACAGGTCAACTGACCGGCCAGACTCTCTGGCGTCCAAGAACGAGTGGTTGACGTGGTCGACGCGGTGGGTATATCGTTTGACCATGACCCGCAAAGAATTTCTTGCAACTCCTTTGTTGACCGCAGCTGTGGCTAGCGCCGCCAAGACCTCTTCCTATACACCGAAACGTGTCAATAAGGCCGTCGAGTTGCTGGCGGCAGGCCAGCCGATTTACTACGGCGGCGGACACGGTGGCTACGAAGAGGGTAAGAAAGCCGCGCAAACCCATGCCGACTATCTCAACTACGAAATGGAACACGGCGCGCTCGACTTTACGGCGCTGCGTGGATTCATGAAAGGCCTGGTCGACGGTGGTCCGACCAAGAGCGGTCATCGCACGCCGGGCGTTATCGCGACGCTTCCCGTATTGGGAATTGACGAGATGCATATGAGGGCCAATTTCTGGGTGGTGCAGCAAGCGCTGGCCTGCGGTATTCACGGCATCCTTCTTTGCCACGCTCGCGAGCCGGAGGCGATCAAGTGGATGGTGCGCGCGGCGCGTTATCCGCATGCCAAACCGGTCGTTTCTGAACTTGGCGAAGGACTGCTCGGCAACGGCAGCCAGGGCTATGCGTCTGGGATCTGGGGAGTTTCAAGGGAAGAATATCAGCGAAAGGCAGACCCTTGGCCGCTCAATCCTGATGGAGAATTCCTGCTCGGGTTGAAGGTCGAGGATAAGTACTGTCTCGCCAACGCCGAGAAGGTGACCGCGGTTCCCGGGATTGGATTCGCCGAATGGGGCCCGGGCGACATGGGTATGTCGCTCAACCTTCCTGACGGCCACGGTCCGAATAGGTCGCTGCATCCGGAGATGCGGGCCGCTCGGGCTCGGGTTCGTGATGCCTGCAAGGCGAACAAGATCGCTTTCCTCAACACCGTTCGCGAGAACGACGTCGAGGAAATGATCAAAGAGGGCATCATGATCGGGGCTGGGGCCTCGCCGGAAACGGCGAACAAAGGCCGCCGTTTTACGAAACGCGAAATGCCCTGGTAGGCCACGGTAGAAATAAGGCTGTGGCCGATACGGGGAGGGCGTTCGGAAACGGCAAACTCGTGGCTGCGGGGCTGCAGTCAGGTTCGCTTTTTTTGCAGATCTCGCCGTCCGCGCGACCTGACACACCCGCCGTGGTGTCTTGATCCTTTCGGCGGATCTTTGCTGATTCCGTTTTAGTTTGTCCGCGCTTCCATGCCCACGCTTCCCGCCGCCAGCCGCGTTCCGCTCGTAACCCTTGTTTTCGTCCTCGTGCTTTCGATTTTTTGGGTTGTTCAAGGTACGCTGACCTTTCAAAGGGCCCGTCATCATGACTTCTTGAGCTTCTACACGGGAGCCACTCTAGTAGGTCAAGGTCAGGCGGAGAGGCTCTACGACCTCGATGCTCAAAGGCCGATACAGAAAGCCCTGGCGCCGGACAACGAAGATGTCATTCCGTTTATCCGGCCGAGCTACTACGCGCTGGTCCTAGCGCCGCTCTCCTTTCTGCCGTTCGGTGCGGCCTTCTGGGTTTGGCTTGCTGTTCAAGCGGTGCTGCTGTTGCTTTGCTGGGCTTGGGCGGGCCGGTATTTCGGCTGGGACGCCATGATCTTCGGCGCCATCTATTTTCCGACGGCGGCGGGTGTTACCAATGCCCAGGATTGCGTTTTTCTTTTGGCCCTTGGCATTGGCGCCTACGTGCTGGCGGATCGAAAGCTTGATTTTTGGTGTGGCGTCGTTCTCGGGCTGGGCCTGATCAAGTTTCACCTCTTTTTCCTGCTGCCGATTGTCATCCTTCTTCAAAGAAGATTCAGGATCTTTGCGGGATATTGCGCGGCCGCCGTCACCGCGTTAGGTATCTTTTTGGTGTTAGGCGGGTTCGGCGGCGTCGAGAAATACGTAAGCCTATTGCAGCGGGACGATTTGGAATGGCTGTCCCCGGCTCCGGAGTTGATGATTAATATTCAGAGCGTGGCGGCAAATTTGGGACTGCATTCGCCCTGGGTCTCCGCTCTGTTGATTGGCCTGGTGGTGGTCGTCACATTACTCGGCGCGTGGCGAGTGGAGTTGTGGCGCTGGCTGTCGGTTGCGCTGTTGGGCAGTGTTTTGACCACGCCCACGCTTATGTTTACGACGCGGCGATTTTGCTGTTGCCGATCTGGCTGGTTCTGTTCCGCTCGGGCACTCCCGCGCTGCGGATTATCGCGGCTACGCTGGCCGTACCACTGCCGTTCCTCTCTTTTCTGTTCGGACCCCCTTGGACCGTGATACCCGCCTTGACGATCTTTGCTTTTCTCTGCGTGCTGAGCTGGGACAACCAGAGAGCACGACTAGCCGAGGCGGTGGCTTAGGAGTTGCAGGCCCGCAAAGTAGAGCGGCATTCTCGCTGCTCGCTCAAGCGGCGACTGCGCCCAAATTCCTGAACGAGTAAACTGAAATCATGGCGGACACCGAAATCCAAATCGTTTCCGACGCAGGCGGCGAGCCCACCGCTGTTATCGTGCCGATCCCCTTGTGGCGCGAAATCGAATCGGAGCGAGAGACGGCTTATCTGCTTAAGTCCGAGAAGATGAGGCGACGACTTCTGGAATCCAAGCAGCGCCAGGAGGGCCTGTCGCTAGTGGCGGTTGTTGAAAAGCTTAGAATTTGATTCCGCGGCGTCGAAGATCTTGCCTGGTGGGTGGAACGAGACCGGGCACAAGCGCTCCGTGTCATTCGTTTGATCCGAGACGTCCAACGCGATCCCTTCTCTGGCATCGGTAAACCGGAGCCGTTGAAGCATGAGTTCAGTGGTTGCTGGTCAAGACGCATCGATCAGGAACATCGATTGATCTACCACGTTCAGCAGGATAGGATCCGTATCCTTGCATGCCGTTATCACTACTGATAGGCGTTTCTCTCGACGTAGCGTCACGAACGTAGCGACCTTGAACCGGGATTTCGCTCGCCCAGATTGAATCCCCCCTGTCCAATTTACTAGCTGTCCAGGCTGAAGACTGGCTCCACCGGCTGTTTTCGGCTGGCTGACTCTAGTAGCGCGACTGTTGCCGCCAGGGTAGCTAGTGCGTCGGCGGCGCTCACTCGCGGCTCGGCCTCTCCGCGAACGACTTGGCAGAAGTGTTTCAGTTGCTCCGCCAGCGCGGCCCTTTGGGGCAATGGGTGGGCTACTTTCTCCAGCGGTTGCAGCCAGCTTGGCTCGGCGGCCGGGGGATTGCGCCAGACGGCAATATTGGGGAATTCGAACGACGCCTCGGTGCCGAAGAAGCGGAAGCAGTTTTCGGGGACCCCCGGAGTTCTTGGATTGTCGCCGCTCGCGCGTTCCCATCCCCATGGCGACGGGGTTGTGTCGGACAACGTGGTGGTGGCGATCGGGCCGCTTCGAAATCGCAGCATGACGGCTCCGCTGTCTTCGACTTGGAGCCCGCGCTCGACATTGCGCGTTTCAGCGTAAACACTTTCAATTTCTCCGCAACAGAAGCGCAGCATGTCGATATCATGGATCAGGTTGATGAGAATGGGTCCCCCGCCAGTTTGGCGTCGCCAATCGGCACCATAGTACTCATCGTGCTTGCGGGTAGCCCAGATCCCCGAGATTCCGACTAGTCGGCCGATTTCACCGCTCGCAATGATCGCCTGGGCCGCTTTGACCGCGGGATCGAAACGCCGATGGTGACCCACAGCGATTTGGACCCTGGCTTTGCCGGCTGCTTTGATGAGGTCGTGTCCAGCCTCGACTGTGTCGGTGACCGGCTTCTCCATCAGCATATGAACGCCGCGTTTGGCGCAGGCTACTCCAATCGGCGCGTGCAGGGGAGTCGGGGCAGCAACGATCGCGCCTTCGGGGTGCACGCCTTCGAGCATTTCTTCATACCGCTCGTAGTAGGAGCAACCCAGCTCCTCAGCGATAGCCTCGGCTCGTGGAGAAGGGTCGGCAATGGCGACGAGGCGGCAATCGGGTTCGGCGGCCATCAGCTTGAGATGGCGACCACCGATTTCGCCGGCGCCGATGAGGGCGAGGCGGACGGGTTCTTGGTTCATTCCTAGACCGGCGCCGTGAAGAATTCCGGGGACATGATTCGCGGGGTCGCGTCCACCACTGGTCGAAAAGCCATCCTGTCGAGAACATCGTGTTGTAGGTCTATGCCGGGGGCAATCTCTTCGAGTAACAAGCCGCGATCGGTCAGGCGAAAGACTGCCCGTTCGGTCACGTAGATGATCTCCTGCCCGGTACGAAGAGCCTCGCTTCCGCTAAAGGTGATTTGGTTGACCTGCTTCACTAGCTTTTGAACCTCTCCGTAGCGTCCGATCCGCAGCTTGCCGCCGCCGCACACAAGCTGGGTTCCCTTCGCTTCAAACGTTCCGCAAAAGACGACCTTGCGCGCATTTTGCGCGATGTCGATGAATCCTCCGGGTCCGACCGTGACGCCGCCAAGACTGGACACGTTCACGTTGCCGGCCTCGTCCATCTCTCCCATGCCCAAAAACGCGATATCGAGGCCTCCGCCGCTGTAGAAATCGAACTGCGACGTCGAGTCAATGACCGCGTGGGCGTCGCGGACAAATCCAAAAAATGCCCCCTCGAGCGGTGTCCCGCCGTAGGTGCCGTGTTCGAGCGTTTGTTGGTAGCGGTCGAGCTGCCCGCGCGCGGCCACGAGCTTTGAGATGCCGTCGGGAATTCCGAACCCGTAGTTAATCACGGCATCGTCTCGCAGCTCCTGCGCGGCCCGGCCGGCGATCGCTTGGCGTTCGTTGAAAGGTCCTGACGCTTGAGGCGGTTGCTGTTCCGACAAATTACGTGCGCGTTCGCCCGACAAGGAGGGATCGTGAAACGAAGCAAAGCTTTGGGATTGCTCCGGATCGACGACGACGGCGTCGACAAGCGCACCGGGTACACGGACGGAGCGCGCCGGGATTTCTCCTCGCCCGAGGATGGAGCGAACTTGTGCCAGAACCTTGCCGCCGCTGTTGCGCGCGGCCAAGGCGAGAGCGAATGCGTCAAGAGTGGCGCCTTCTTGATCTAGGCTGATATTGCCGTCCGAATCCGCGACTGTCCCGCGGATGCAGACCGCGCCCACCGGGAACGGCTTGTAGCGCAGCAACGTTCGCCCGTCTAGTTCGATGAGTTCGACAATATCGTCTTGGGCCCGGGCATTCATCTTTCCGCCATCGATGCGAGGGTCGACGAAAGTCCCCAGCCCCACGTGGGTGATCAGCCCTGGGCGGCCGGAACCGATTTCGCGCATCAGTTGCGTGATGACGCCGGCGGGTAGGACGTAGGCTTCGATCTTCTCGTCGCGGGCGAGTTGTTGCATTCGTGGAGACCAAGTCCAGTGTCCGCCGATAACCCGCCTGGTCATGCCTTCGTGGGCAAAGCGGTTGACTCCACGCTTGTCGCGATCGCCGACTCCCAGCGAATGGACGAGCGTGACGTCTCGGGGGGTCCCGGTTTCGAGAAAGCGCTTTTCGATGGCCGCGAGCAGGGTGTCCGGTTCAACCATGCCTCCGCCGCCACCTGTTATGCCGATCGCCGCGCCGTCCGGCACGAGGGCGGCGGCTTCGGCGGCGGACATGATTTTAATTGGGGGCATTCTATTCGTTCTCGCTAGGGTCTGTTAACACTAATCTGGACAAGCTGCTATACTGGTGATGTATGGAAATCACCGAGCAGCAATACCTCCGCATCAAGCCGGTTTTGCCGCGCCAGCGGGGCAACGTGAACCTGTCGAATCTGACGGTTTTAAACGCGATTTTATATGTCGCCGAGCAGGGCGGCAAATGGCGCGGCTTGCCCCAGCGCTTCGGCAACTGGCACACCATTTACACCCGCATGAACCGCTGATCGAAGAACGGCGTGCTCGACGCCGTCTTCGAGAAACTGCAGCGCGAGCAACTGGTCCGCATCAAAATCGAAGCCGTGTCGATGGACTCGACCATCGGGAAGGTTCATCCCGACGGCACCGGTGCGTTAAAAAAACCGGTCCGCAGGCGATCGGCAAATCCCGCGGCGGATGGACCACCAAGATTCATATGGTTGCCGCAGATGCTCGAACGGCGATAACGTTCGCTCTCTCGCCCGGCCAAGCTCACGACGCCCAGCATGGCCGCGAGCTGCTGGGCGGTCTGGGGCCACTGCCCGAGCCGCTGCCGCTGCTCATGGACGGCGCCTATGAGGACGATCAGACACGCCAACTGGCTCTGGATTTCGGATGGATTCCCGTCGTGCCGCCCAAGCGTACCCGCTTGGAGCCGTGGGAGTTCGATCGAGTACTCTATCGCCGCCGCAACGAGGTCGAGAGACTCTTCCGCCGGCTCAAGGGATTCCGCCGAATCTTCTCCCGCTTCGACAAGCTCGACGTGATGTTCCTCGCCTTCCTCCACTTCGCCCTCATCGTCGAGGCTCTTCGTTTCGAGATCCCACGTTAGTGTTAACACGACCTAGTCATTCTCGTGCCGGCCCGTGCCGGTCGGATGAAGATTCTAGATAGGATATCGGCAGCGCGTTGTCCTTGGTAAGCATAGACGCCCAAGGGGGTTCCGTCAAGGTGAGTTGGGAAGCAGGCGGCGAGTTGGAACCAATCGCCTCCGTCGAGGATTCTGTTCAGGCGGTCGAAAGGGGAGATCGCATGGCTGAATCTCAATTCCGGCGAGGCAAAAGCCGGGCGGAAGGTCGAAAATGTGGTTGTGCAATGAGTTCCCGGTCGATCGGAGCACTGCTTCACCGCCCTGTAGCATGGGTCCGTTCGCCTCCAGAGGCGTCTTTGCATGCAGAATACGTATACTAGTAGAAGGTACACGTATCAATTGCGGCGGTGAAAAATTGCGGCGGTGAAAACCTGATGCATGGGGAAGGATCTGCCGTGACAAAAGTGGGGGATGATGTGAAAACAAAGCTTACGGTCACGATCGACGAAGAGGTCCTGCCTAAGGCCAAGGAGTATGCTCGGCGCCAGGGCGTCTCTCTTTCTCGGCTCATAGAAGATGGTCTTCGGCAAATGAGCGTTGACACGAACCCGTCGTTTTCACAAGAATGGCGCGGGCTGTTTCGACCTGCCGATCGAGACGAGGAGCGCTACGAGCGACTAGCGAAAAAGTATCGGTGATAGTCTGTGATCGTTTTACTCGATCTGGATGTTGTCCTCGATTTCGCGCTGGACCGCGCTCCTTTTGCTGAGGCGTCGGCTCAGCTTCTCGACAAACTAGCGGCCAAGCGAAGCGGGAAGAGTGCCAAGGATTTCTTGATCAGATTGACGCGATTTGTGGAGGTTGCGCCGATCGATACAAAGAGCTTTCACTACGCCGCCAACCTGCCGATGGGCGACTTCGAAGAGGCCATGCAAGTGGCGTCAGCGGTTGCCTGCCGAGCGGACGTCATAGCCACCAGAAACCTTCGCGATTACGCAAATTCGCCGATCCGGGCGACCGCCCCCAAGGACCTGATTGGCCAGCTAAAATAGCCCGTTGTCAGCTGGGCAGGGTTGTGTGGGCGACCAGTTGCGTGCGAAGGCTTGGCTCGACAGGTTCGGGGGCAAGAGGTTGGTTTCGTCGCGATGCAACCCGACGGCGGCGTTTCGCCGTTATCGTGGGCCTACTTTCACGAATCCTGGCTGCAACCACCACAACCACCACTTTGTGGTGTCAACGCCAAGTAGAAATGTCCTAATCGCTGCCAAGTAGAAATGTCCGCTTTGGGGCAGGTGGCTGGAGAGGCGATGGTAGAGTGGTTGGCGTTGAGGGCAGGGTCGCGCCTGCTCTTGATGCCCAAGGCCGAAGCGATGGAGCTGGCTCCCAAGCAATCGGCTGAAGCAGACGACCCTCTGGCCTCCCGGTCAGAGGGTTTTCTGTTCGTGACAGAGATTGCTTTGGTGAAGCTTCGGAGCGGAGGCCTTGGGCTTCGCCAACGCGACGATCGCTGGGCGCCGTTTGCCCGGCGCTCCCCATAGCGTCTTGGTTTGGCAGCGACTGCCAACTCAGCGCATCGGCCCGATGGACGCTCCGCATAGAGTCTTGGTTTGGCAGCGACTCCTAGTCCTGCGTATCGTCTCGCCGAGCGCCGGATGCCTGCGCCGCTTGCCACACAGGCGGGCTGTCTTTCAGATCGAAGTCCTTCATCCAGTCGCTGCTTCGCTTGCCGGCAGCTTTGCCGCCAGCCTTCTCGGCCGCTGCCGCAGCGGGTTCCGCCTGGGCGCTCTTGGGCTGCGGGCGCTCCGATTGGGGCTGCGCGCCGCAGCGCTTCAGCGCCAGTTCGTGCTTGCCGCAGCGCGCGGCCAGGACGCCGTCCAGGCGTCTCTCCACCCGCACTCGGCTGTTTCGCAGACCCGGCACAATCGCCTTGCGGTCGATTTGATAGCTCTTTCCCCGGAAGCGAATCGTGTAGTCGTTGGCGACCCGCCGCGTCTCGACCTGGCTCAGCGCCGAGTCCAGATCGTGCTCGGGACCTAGCTCGCGATGCGCCTCGTCGGGGTGAGCCGGCTGCACCCGCAACGTGGCGTTCCACCAGGGCAGAAACTCGCTTTCCAGGTAGGCGTTGGCCTGTTCGATCGTCGTGGCCCCGGCCACCCGCAGACCCTTCACCAGGCGGTCCTGGGCGGTGCCAAAGCTGCGCTCGACGCGGCCTTTGGCCTGCGGCGAATAGGCCGTGATCGATTCGATGTCCAGCTCCTGGAGCGCCCGCCCGATCTGCGTGGGAGGCAAGAGCTTGGGATCCTCGCCGGCGCTGTTTTTGGGCGTGTTGACAAACAGGCTGGCGCGGTCGGTGTAGAAGGCTACGGGTCGGCCGTTTTGTTCCAGATACGTCTTCAGCAAACGGCGATTCTCTTCGCCCGAGTCGTGCCGGACGAAGCGCGCCAGCAACTCGCTGCTGGCGTCGTCGATCATGCCGATCAGGTACAGCTTCTCCCCGCGTCCCTCCAGCCAGTCGTGCTCGGAGGTGTCCCATTGCACCAGCTCGCCGCGGCAACTGCGGCGGGGCCGCCACGGATGCGGGCGTCCTGACTTGCGGCGGCGGGGCTTCCACAGGCCCGCGGCGGCCATCCAACGGCGCAGCGTTTCGCGGCCGACTTGGACGCCGTGGCGCTGCTCGAGATACTCCGCCGCCAGAGTCGGGCCAAAGCCGGCGTAGACGGGTTGGGAGAGGATTGCCACGGCTTGTTTTTCCGCCTTGGCGCTGAGCTTGCGGTTGGACGCGCGGCCCCGTGCGGCATGGACCACGGCCTGGTCGCCTTCGCTGCGAAGCTTCGCCAGCAGCCGCCTCAGATGCCGTTCGCTGAGGCCCGTCTGCTGGGCGGCCTGCTTTTGCGTGATGAGTTTTTTGTCTGCTTTGCGCAGCGCCACCAGCCGGTCGCGCTCTCGTTGTGTCATTAGTAGTTGTCCTTGCTTGCTCATCCCTCCAGGCTGACCTTGTCAATAGGACATTTCTACTTGGCACGTTTAGGACATTATCACTCGGCAGCGACAACCACCACTTTGTGGTTGACAGTTGCTTTGGGTTCCGATAACATGATGGGAAGTCAGCGTGTGTCTGCTGCTGTCCCACTACCTACCGGCTCCTTCACAGTTCGGTTGAGTGGACAGCCAGCTTAGAGTACAATAGAGGTTTGTTGTGACCTAAGCTGACCGTGGTGGGTTTTGTTTGTTAAAGAGGTCTAAGGGTCTCAGGAGCGAGTTGAGAGGCTCTGACTGTTGCGCCGTCGAAAAGACTCACGCCGGTGAGTCCTGTTAGGGTGGCGCGCTTGATGCAATCAAAGTGAGAATGTAAGGCGGAGCGTCCGTGCCTGCCGACCTGCCGAATGAGTGCGGCATGGCCGGTGGCGAGGGCGAGCGATGTCTTTTATTGGGTGATTGAGTGCCGACGTTTAGCCAGCTAGTACGCAAAGGCCGCAAGCGGCCGAAATTCGCAACGGCCAGTCCGGCCCTGCAGGCATGTCCGCAGAGGCGCGGTGTGTGCACGAGGGTGTATACGGTGACGCCGAAGAAACCGAACTCGGCTCTTCGCAAGGTGGCGCGCGTGCGGCTCACGAATGGAATTGAGGTAACAACCTATATTCCCGGCGTGGGTCACAATCTGCAGGAGCACTCGATTGTGCTGATCCGCGGCGGCCGCGTGAAGGATTTGCCGGGTGTGCGCTACCACGTCATCCGGGGAACGCTGGATGCTTCCGGCGTCAACGACCGCAGGCAGGGCCGCAGTAAATACGGGGCCAAGCGCCCGAAGCAGTAACTGCCGGAACGGATCGCGAAGGATCGGACTACAGGAAGGATCGGACTACATATTAAGGATATAAAAAGAGCATGCCGCGAAGAAGAGAGATTGAGCATCGTAGCCCGGTTCCGGATGCCGTATACAATTCCACGCTGGTGTCGAAGTTCATTAACTGTCTGATGAAGGACGGAAAGAAAACGGTTTCCGAACGCATTTTTTACCGTGGAATGGACATGGTTCGCGAGCGGTCGAAAGAAGACCCGCTGCCACTGTTCAAGAGGGCCATTGAAAACTGCAAGCCGGTTGTCGAAGTGAAGTCACGGCGCGTAGGCGGTGCGAACTATCAAGTGCCGATCGAGGTCGCGACCAATCGCCGATCCAGCCTGGCAATTCGCTGGCTCATCAACTACGCGACGGCGCGCTCGGAAAAGGGCATGCCGGAAAAGCTTTGCGCGGAGATTATTGAGGCGGCGGCGAGCCGTGGCGCGGCTATCAAGAAACGCGAGGATGTTCATCGCATGGCGGAAGCCAATAAGGCGTTCGCTCACTATCGTTGGTAAGGGAGATCTGAAGCGCGAGGGCATGGCGGATCTGTTCAGGTTTGGGCAAGGGAAGTAACGTTATGCCGGTCAAGGTTCCACTCAAGAGGTATCGGAATATTGGTATTGCCGCGCATATTGATGCGGGTAAGACCACAACGACCGAGCGTATCCTTTTCTACACCGGGCGGCTTCACCGGATGGGCGAAGTGCATGACGGCACCGCGACCATGGACTACATGGAGCAAGAGCAAGAGCGCGGCATCACGATCACCTCCGCTGCTACCACCTGCTTTTGGCGCGATCACCAGATCAACATTATCGACACTCCCGGGCACGTCGACTTCACCGCCGAAGTTGAGCGCAGCCTGCGGGTCCTCGACGGAGCGATCGCCCTTTTCGACGCTGTAGCGGGCGTCCAGCCGCAGTCGGAAACGGTTTGGCGTCAAGCGGATAAATATAACGTTCCCCGTGTTTGCTTCATTAATAAGATGGACCGGGTCGGTGCAGACTTCGACTACGCGGTGCAAACCATCATTGATCGGCTGAAGGCGAATCCGGTGCCCATTCAGCTCCCGATTGGCAGTGAGTCTTCGCTGCGCGGCGTCGTCGACCTGATCGACATGAAGGCGATCTTGTGGAACGACGAGACGCTGGGCGCGAAATACGAGGTTGGCGAGATTCCGGATGATTTGAAGGAAGCCGCAATCGAGCGCCGTGCGAAGTTGATTGAGAAGGTTTCCGAGCAAGACGACGCGTTGTTTGAGAAATTCGTCGAGGGCGCGACGATCACCGACGACGATCTTCGGGCCGGGGTGCGCCGCGCGACGATCGCCCTGAAGATAACGCCGGTGCTGTGTGGTTCGGCGTTCAAGTACAAAGGCGTGCAGCGCCTTCTGGATGCCGTTGTCGACTTTCTGCCCTCTCCGCTGGATGTTCCGGCCGTTCAGGGTACCGACCTTTCCGGCGAGAAAGTGCTTTCGCGCCAATCGGACGACAAGGAGCCATTCTCGGCGCTGGTGTTTAAGATCATGACCGACCCCTACGTCGGGCAACTGGCGTTCTTGAGGGTGTATTCGGGCACGGTGAAAGCCGGCGGCAGCGTGTTTAATGTAGCGAAGAACCGTAGCGAACGCATTGGGCGCTTGCTGCAGATGCACGCCGATAAGCGGGAAGACGTAGAATCGACGAGCTCAGGCGAGATCGTTGCCGCGGTTGGGCTCAAGACAGTTCAGACTGGCGACACGGTGTGCGACGCTGATGCGCCCGTTATTCTGGAGCGGATCGAGTTCCCCGTTCCGGTAATTTCTCTAGCGATCGAGCCCCGCACCAAGGACGATCAGCAGAAGATCGGCATGGCTCTCGGGAAGCTCTCGCACGAGGATCCGACTTTCCGGGTGAATACCGACGCAGATACCGGCCAGACGATTCTTTCCGGGATGGGCGAGTTGCATTTGGAGATTCTGGTCGATCGCCTGCTGCGCGAGTTCGCGGTCGAGGCGAATGTCGGCAAACCGCAAGTCGCCTACCGCGAGACGATTCGCAAAGAGTCGAAGGGTGAGGGTAGGTTCGTCCGTCAAAGCGGAGGCCGCGGCCAATATGGGCATTGCAAGATTGAAATTGAGCCCTTGCCTGGTGGCGGATTCGAATTCGTGGACAACATCGTCGGCGGAAAGATTCCCCGTGAGTACATCAACTCGGTGGGGCATGGGATTCGGGAAGCTCTCGAAGGCGGCGTTTTGGCCGGTTATGAAATGGTCGGCATCAAGGCGACGGTCTACGACGGCAGCTTTCACCAAGTAGACAGCTCCGAAATGGCGTTCAAGATTGCCGGATCGATGGCGTTCAAGGATGCCGTGAAGCGGGCCAGTCCTGTTTTGCTTGAGCCGATGATGGCGGTTGAAGTGGTCGTCGCCGAAGAATACATGGGCGACGTGATGGCCGATGTCAGCAGTCGGCGCGGAAAAGTCGAGGGGATGGAGTTGCATGGCGGGTCTCAGATCATCAAGGCCCTGGTTCCCCTGGCGGAAATGTTCGGCTATGCCACCGACCTGCGTTCTCGAACACAGGGCCGCGGCACGCACAGCATGCATTTGAAAGGATACGAAGTGGCGCCGGCCCATGTAGCGGAAGAAGTTATTGGGCGGGTGCGGGGAGTTTTCCACTAGTTTTGAAGTGCGGTCGGCTCCCTGAAACAGGGTTAAGCGTCCCGACGGCGGCTTCGGCGAGTTAGGAGAGGCGACAAGCGATGGCGAAGGAGAAATTTGATCGCAGTAAGCCGCACGTAAACGTGGGGACGATCGGGCATATTGATCATGGCAAGACGACCCTGACGGCGGCGATTACCAAGGTGCTGCAGAAGCACGATTCCAGCGTGTCGTTTCGCTCGTTTGACTCGATCGATAATGCGCCGGAAGAGAAAGCGCGCGGCATCACGATCGCCGTGGCGCACGTCGAGTATCAGACCGGGAATCGCCATTATGCGCACGTGGATTGTCCTGGTCACGCCGACTACATCAAGAATATGATTACCGGCGCGGCGCAGATGGATGGCGCCATTCTGGTGGTCGCGGCAACCGACGGTCCGATGCCGCAGACCCGCGAGCACATTCTGCTGGCGCGGCAGGTGGGCGTGCCTTACGTCGTGGTGTTTCTCAACAAGTGCGACGCGGTGGACGATCCGGAACTACTGGAGCTGGTCGAGCTGGAAGTGCGCGAGTTGTTGACCAAGTATGACTTCCCGGGCGATGACATTCCGGTGATTCCGGGCTCGGCTTTGAAGGCGCTTGATGGCGACGAGGAAGCCGAGAAGGATATCGACAAGCTGATGGAGGCGGTCGATTCCTACATCCCGACGCCGGCGCGCGAGAGGGACAAGCCGTTCCTGATGCCGATCGAAGATATTTTCTCGATCTCGGGACGCGGCACGGTGGTGACCGGGCGTATCGAGCGCGGCATCGTGAAGGTCGGCGAAGAGATGGAGATCGTCGGTTTCCGTGAGACGCAGAAGAAGGTGATCACGGGTGTGGAGATGTTCAAGAAGCTGCTGGACCAGGGCGAAGCGGGCGACAACGTGGGGCTGCTGGTGCGGGGTTTGGAGAAGGACGAAGTGGAGCGCGGGCAAGTGGTGGCGAAGCCGAAGTCGATCACGCCGCACACGAAGTTCAAGGGTGAAGTGTACGTGCTGAAAAAGGACGAGGGCGGGAGGCACACGCCGTTCTTCAACGGCTACCGGCCGCAGTTTTACTTCCGCACGACGGACGTGACGGGAGTGGCGCAACTGCCGGAAGGCACCGAGATGGTGATGCCGGGCGATAATGTGACGATGGACGTGGAACTGATTAGTCCGGTGGCCATGGAGAAGGGATTACGGTTTGCGATTCGCGAAGGCAGCCGCACGATTGGCGCCGGAACGGTCTCGGAGATTGTTGAATAACTCATGCCGAAAGAAAGAATTAGAATTCGGCTCAAAGCCTACGACCATCGAGTGCTCGATCAGTCGACCGGTGAGATCGTAGATACGGCCAAGCGCACGGGCGCGCAGGTAGCAGGACCGATTCCGTTGCCAACGGTCAAGAACAAGTACACCGTACTGCGTTCGCCGCACGGTGACAAGCGCTCTCGGGAGCAGTTCGAGATTCGCACTCACAAGCGCCTGCTCGATATCTTGGAGCCCACTCAGGATACCGTCGACGCTTTGATGCGGCTGGATCTTCCGGCGGGCGTAGATGTCGAGATCAAGGCATTTGGGAGCTGATGCTCCCGGTTGTAGAAAATTTAGCTTGCTGACGAACTGAGCTGCAGGCAATTCGAGTAGACAAGGTAAGCAAGGCAAACTGATGGCGCCGGGAATCTTAGGAAAAAAGATCGGGATGACGCAGATCTTCACTGATGCCGGGCGGGTTGTGCCCGTGACGACGCTCAGGGTCGGTCCTTGCGTGGTGGTTCAACGAAAGACGACTGCTCAGGATGGCTACGAAGCGGTGCAATTGGGCTACGTGGAATTCGTCAAACCGAAACATGTGAAGCGTCCCATGGGCGGCCACTATAAGAAGGCTGGAGTTGAGCCCGGGCGATTTCTGAGGGAGTTTCGTTTGACGGGCTCGGAAGACGCGGAATTCAAGGCAGGCGACCGAATTCTGGCTCAGGAGTTCCAGGTTTCCGAAAAAGTCGACGTGATCGCTAACTCGAAAGGCCGCGGTTTTCAAGGCAATATTAAGCGCCACGGACAGACGATCGGTCCTGTGACTCATGGCTCGATGTCGAAACGAGCGCCAGGTTCGATTGGCCAAAGCTCCTATCCGTCGCGGGTGTTCAAGGGCCTTAAGCTGCCGGGCCAGATGGGAAACAAGCGAATCACGGCCCGAAATCTGGAAATTGTGGAAGTCAATCCCGACAACAACACGATCTTGGTGCGCGGAGCCGTTCCGGGCCCCAATGGCGCCTATGTAGTTGTGCGAAGGACGTGGAAATAGGGCTATGCCGAAGGTAGACGTAGTGGACCTTGGGAACAATGTCGTTGGCTCGGTTGAGCTGGCGGACGAGGTATTTGGCGCGGAAGTGAATGAAGGCCTGATTTATCAAGCGGTTCATCACTACCGGGCAGGCCAGCGCGCTGGGACTCATAAGACCAAAGGCCGCGCGGAGGTCAGGGGCGGCGGCCGCAAACCCTGGAAGCAGAAGGGTACCGGCCGGGCCAGGGCTGGGACGATCCGCTCACCGTTATGGCGCAGCGGCGGCACGGTCCATGGGCCGCAGCCACGGGACTACAGCTATCACCTGCCTCGGAAGATGACGCTGGGAGCTTTGCGGTCGGCCTTGTCGGCGCGGCTGGCCGACGGCGACGTGAAGATCGTCAAGGACTTCGAGTTGGCGAGTTCGAAGACGAAAGAATTTGCCCAGGTGCTGGGGCAGCTCGAGACCCGGGAGTCGGTTCTGCTCGTTGATGACGGCGCCAACGACAATCTGAGATTGTCGTGCCGCAATATTCCGGGTGTCACTTTGATGGGCGGGCAGGATATTCACCCCTACCATTTGCTGGGGCATAAGTCGGTCATCATCTCCGAGGCCACAGCGGTGAAGTGTTGCGAGGTGTTGGGATGACTGCTTTTGACGTGATTCAAGGACCTCTGATAACAGAGAAGGCCGAAGGGATTCGCGCGCTCCAGCATACGATGTGTTTTCGAGTTCACCCGAAAGCCACCAAGACGGATATCAAGCACGCGGTTTTCAAGATTTTCAAGGTCAAGGTTGCTGAGGTTCGCACGGCGAACTATCTTGGCAAAATGCGACGGCGCGGCCGCTACTTTGGGTATCGCGCGAACTGGAAAAAAGCTTACGTGAAGCTGAAAGAGGGCGAGAAGATGGTTGAATACGCCCAGGTCTAGGCTGCAAAAATCTTAGAAGACGAGCTTACGTTTTATGCCGATCAAAACCTACCGGCCGACGACTCCGACCAGGCGCTTCCAGACAACGGTGTCGCGTGAGGAGATCACCCGGGCCAAGCCGGAAAAAGCGCTGTCGAAGGGAAAGACGCGTTCGGGCGGCCGCAACAGTAAGGGCAGGATCTGCATTCGGTTTCGCGGCGGCGGGCACAAGCAGAGCTACCGAACCGTGGACTTCAAGCGCGACAAGAGCGGAATTCCGGCGGTTGTAGCCGCGATCGACTACGATCCGAATCGGTCCGCGAATCTGGCTTTGCTGCATTATGTCGATGGCGAGAAGCGTTACATTTTGCAGCCAACCGGCCTGAAGGTGGGCATGAAAGTGATGTCTGGGTCGGAGGCGGATATCCTGGTTGGAAATTCTCTGCCGCTTCGCAATATTCCTCCCGGGACGATTGTCCACAACGTCGAATTGCGGCCGGCCAAGGGTGGCCAGATGGCACGCGCGGCGGGTTCGGAAGTTCGGCTGGTTTCCAAAGAGGGCGGTTATGCGCTGCTGAAGCTTCCCTCCGGCGAGATCCGGCGAGTTCTCATCGATTGCGCGGCGACGATCGGGCAAGTCGGTAATGTGGACCACGGGAACACCTCTTGGGGTAAGGCTGGTCGAACGCGCTGGCTGGGGCGTCGTCCTCACAATCGTGGCGTAACGATGAATCCGGTCGACCATCCTCATGGGGGTGGAGAGGGAAAGACCTCGGGAGGCCGGAATCCGGTGACTCCCTGGGGCGTACCGACTCGCGGATTTAAGACCAGAAACAACCCCCGGACGGACAAGTACATTGTGACCCGCCGGAACAGAAAGAAGTAGCTGGAAGAGGAAGCGTTTATTCATGGGCCGTTCTTTAAAAAAGGGACCGTTTTACGACGAGCATCTGGCGAAGAAGATAGCCGCTCACGATGCTCGGCAAGGGAAGAAGGTCATCAAGACCTGGTCACGGCGTTCGACGATCCTTCCTGAATGGGTTGGTCATACGATCGCCGTCCACAACGGACGCAAGTTCATTCCTGTGTTCCTCTCCGAGAACATGGTGGGGCACAAGTTGGGTGAATTCGCGCCCACCAGGACCTATCGCGGACACGCCGACCGCGGAGCTAAATCGGCGCGGGCCTAGAAGGGTGGCCGCGGCTGGAATGAAGCGAGTCTAGTCAGAGAAGAGTCAGACGATGCAGGCAACCGCAAGACTACAATACGCTCGGGTTTCGCCCCAGAAGGCCCGTTTGGTCATCGACCTGATTCGGGGCCGTAGCGCCTCTGACGCTCTGCTTATTCTCAGGGAAACGAACAAGCGCGTCGCTCCGCAGTTGGCGAAATTGCTGCGCTCGGCGATTGCGAATGCGGAGAATACCAGCGACGTAGACGTGGATGAGCTGGTGATTTCAGAGGCTTACGTGAACGAAGGCCCGCGGCTCTACCGCATGCGGCCGGCCGCGCAGGGACGTGGGCACCGCTACAGACATCCGATGGCTCACATCGTCGTCACTGTATCCGACAACCGAAGCGACACCGAGGAAAACAGCTAATAGGCATCCTTCATGGGACAAAAAGTACACCCCTACGGATTTCGGCTAGGCTACACGAAGCCATGGCGTTCGCGCTGGTTTGCGAAGCAGGGCTATGCCACGCTGCTGCACGAGGATCTCAAACTCAAGGACGATCTGCGGCGCAGGCTCAAGGCCGCGGGCGTCAGCTCTATCGAAATTGATCGCCCTGGCAATCGGCTGCGTATTACGATTCGAACGGCACGCCCTGGCATTATTATTGGCCGGCGAGGCTCCGAGATCGAGAAGCTCAAGCAAGAGTTACAAGATAGTACCAAGCGCGAAATCTATATCGATATTCAAGAAGTGCATCGCCCCGAGCTTGACGCTCAGCTCGTTTCCGAGTCGGTCGCATTGCAGATCGTCAAGCGTGTCGCCTTCCGGCGTGCGATGAGGAAATCGGTCGATTCGGCGCTTCGATTCGGCTGCAAGGGGATTAAGGTTTGGGTGGCAGGACGGCTCAACGGCAAGGAAATTGCCCGCAGTGAGTGGTACCTGCAGGGGCGTCTGCCATTGCAGACACTCCGGGCGGATATCGACTACGGCTTTTCAGAGGCTTTCACAACGTATGGCGTGATTGGTGTGAAGTGCTGGATTTATAAAGGCGACATTCTGGAACGCAAGGTGCTGGGGCGCACGTCGGGTGAAGTCGAAGAGCTTGAGCCGGCCCGGCGCCGTGAGGCACGAAGCGCGGCCGAAAGGGAACGCGATCGCGTCAGGACGACTCGCGCTACTGACCGCAGCCGCCAAGAAACGCCCGGAGCTGCTCCCGCGCCGCCAGCGGTTTCAGCGCCCGCGCCTGTTGTTGCCGCTGACGGCCCCGCGCCGATCCAGCCGCCGCTTGGGGGCGTTGCCGCCGAGACTGCACCCGCGGCTGAAATTGTCGCGCCGGCCGAGGTCGCTGCCGCGATAGAACCTGCCGCGACTGAAGCCCAGATTGAGCCAGCGGTGAAAGTAGACGAGGAGCCAGCGGTAGCCGCCGAAACGCCTGCCGCCAAGCCCGAGGATGCCGAATAGGACAATTCGATTCGAGACGAACACTTGATGTCGAAAACAGACAAGCGAGGAACTGAACCATGTTAATGCCCAAAAAGGTAAAGTTCCGCAAACAACAGCGCGGAAAGCGCCGCGGAAAAGCGTGGCGGGGCGCCTCTTTGTCGTTTGGCGACTACGGGCTGAAGGCGATGGGGGTTGGCTGGGTAACCGACCGCGAGATCGAGGCCGCTCGTGTGGCGATGAATCGCCACATCAAACGCGGCGGCAAAATGTGGATTCGAATATTTCCTGACAAGCCGATCACGAAGAAACCGCCGGAAACGCGCATGGGAAAGGGCAAAGGCGCGCCCGAGCAGTGGGTGGCTGTCGTCAAGCCTGGTCGCATGATGTTTGAGATGGAAGGGGTTCCCGAGGCGATGGCTAAGCGCGCGATGCAGCTGGCGGCTCAGAAGTTGAGTATTTCGACTCGCTTCGTCAGCCGCCATTCCGGAGGGCTGGTATGAAGGCCGGTGAGATACGCGAACTTGGGGCCGACGAGCTGGAGTCCAAGCAGCGCGAGGCGAAAGAGCTAGTGTTTCGGCTTCGTTTCCAGATGAAGATGGGGCAAGCTGACAGCGTCAAGAAGTACCGCCTGGCCAGGAAGGATTTGGCTCGCCTGCTGACGGTGGAACGGCAGCGTGCCGCGGCGAGTGAAGCGGCAGGGCAGGAGTAAGAGGGGATGGCGGTGTCTGAGCAAGCAGCGACGCACGGGAATCAGAAGGTGGGCATTGTGGTGTCCGCGAAGATGGCGAAAACCATCGTGGTCGAGGTGAAGCGCAAAGTGGCGCACCCCTTGTACCGGCGAATCGTTACGCGCAAGAGTAAGTTCTACGCTCACGACGAGAAGGGGCTGGCTCAGGTCGGGGATCAGGTGTCGATCGTGGAATGCCGTCCGATCAGTAAGCTGAAGCGATGGCGGCTGACGGAAGTGATTTGGAAGCCGCAGCGAGCTGGCGCTGATGAGCCCGCCGCAACGAAGCCCTCAAATAGCAAAGGAAGTGCAAAGTAATGATTGGTTCGCGCACACGGCTTGAAGTCGCGGATAATTCCGGTGCGCGGCGTTTGCGCTGTATTCTCCCGCGTGGCGGTGATGTGGGCTCGAAGGCCGGCCTCGGCGATGTCGTGACAGCTTCGGTTCAGGAGGCCACTCCCGACTCGGCAGTCAAGAAAGGCCAGGTCGTTCGCGCCGTGATTGTGAGGACCCGCAAGGAGACGCGGCGCCGGGATGGCACCTATATCCGGTTTGACACGAACGCGGCTGTTCTTGTCTCGGACCTGGGCGAGCCGGTTGGCACGCGCGTTTTCGGTCCGGTGGCCCGCGAGCTCAGAGATAAGAGATTCATGAAAATTGTCTCGCTGGCGCCGGAAGTTCTTTAGCAAGATCGAATGATTGTAGGAACGGCGAATGGCATAGCAAGATCGATTGACTTAGCAAGCTCGAATGACAGGAAGTAACGTATTCAGAGAAGTAACGTATTCAGAAGTGATGCACACAAATGGTTAAGACAAGCATTCGCAGGGAAGATACGGTTGAGGTGATCGCCGGACGTGACAAAGGCAAGCAAGGCCGCGTCCTCGAGGTGAACCGCAACACAGGCCGGTTGCTGGTCGAACACGTGATGATGGTGAAAAAACACGTGCGGCCCAATCCGCAGAAACAAATCAAAGGTGGCATCGCTGAAAGCGAATCCACGATTGCTATCTCCAACGTGTTGCTGGTCTGCCCCAGTTGCGGGGCGGTTCGCACGGGCACGCATATTGAGGATGACGGAAGACGAACCAGGGTTTGCGGAAAGTGCGGCAGCCCGATCGATAAGAAATAGCCAGGCCAGAGGCGGCGAACTTGCGATTCGGCAAGTCGGCGGGTTGGAGACAGGCCGGGGTGGCACGAACCGGCTGAGCGAAAAATGACACCGCGGTTGAAAGAGAAATATCAAAACGAGGTTCGCCCGGCTCTTCAGAAAGAGTTCGGCTACCCGAGCCCGATGGCGATCCCCAAGATCGTCTCGATCAAGCTCAATATTGGCATGGGCGAGGCTGTGCAGAACGCGCGGCTGCTGGACGGCGCCGTAGCCGAGCTGGCCCAGATTAGCGGGCAGAAGCCGGTGATTACCAAGGCCAAGAAATCGATTGCGGCTTTCAAGCTGCGAGAAGGGGTCCCTATCGGAGTGACGGTGACGCTGCGAGGGGATCGTATGTATGAGTTTCTCGACCGTCTTATCGGCATTGCCCTTCCGCGTGTCAGGGACTTTCGGGGCATCCCGACAAAGTCTTTCGACGGGCGTGGCAACTATACGGTGGGGTTGCGCGAGTTGCTGGTTTTTCCCGAACTGGAGTACTCGAAGGTGGAGCACGTGAAGGGAATGAATGTGACCCTGGTGACAACCGCGAGAGCGGACCAGGAGGGACTGTCGCTGCTACGATTGATGGGGATGCCCTTCCGCACTTCTTAGGGCGGGTTGGAGAAATTTGCCGAGAGCTTTGCTCGGAGCATGGTTTGTGAGCTATGGCGAGAATTGCAAAGATTGTCAGGGAGCTGAAGAAGCCGAAATTCAAGGTTCGGCTTCGTAACCGCTGTTTGCGATGCGGGCGCCCCCGCGGCTATATCAGGAAGTTTAAGCTTTGCCGGATCTGTTTCCGGGATCTCGCGTTGCTCGGCGAGTTACCTGGCGTGACCAAGAGTAGTTGGTAGATCAGGTCCGTTACAGAGGAATGAATAATGCTAACTGATCCAATTGCCGACATGCTGACCAGGATTCGCAACGCGTTTGGCGCTCGGCATAACAAGGTCAAGATTCCCGCTTCGAAGGTCAAAATAGAGATTGTGCGGATACTCAAGCAAGAAGGGTATATCGCCAACTACCGTGTTGCTGAAGAGGGTCACGTGAGGACGATCAAGGTCTACTTGCGGTACAATCCCGACCAATCGCCGATCGCAACCCGCATCGATAGGGTCTCAAAGTGTGGGCGACGTGTTTACACGAGTTCAAACAAGATCCCGAGGGTTATCGGGGGGATGGGTATCAATATCCTCACCACCTCCAAGGGAGTGATGACCGGTAAACAGGCGCGCGCCGCGGGAGTCGGCGGGGAGATTCTCTGTAACATCCAGTAGTGGTGGGCCAGAAGTGGTGGGCGGAGTAGCAGGCCAGTAGACGTCTATGTCGAGAATTGGAAACAAGCCGATTTCGCTACCCGCCGGGGCGAAGGTCACGATCAAGGAAGGTCAACTAGAGGTCCAAGGACCGAAGGGTGTGTTGACCTCTCCGATTCCGCGGGGAATCGAGTTCAAGCTGGAGGACGGCACGCTGACCGCGACCCGGGCAAGCAATAAGTACGCCGCGCTGCATGGGCTGGCGCGCAGCTTGGCGGACAATGCCCTGGCCGGCGTGACGAGCGGATTCACGAAACGTCTGGAGATTGTTGGGATCGGCTACCGGGCTCAGGTCATCGGAAGGGTCGTGGTTTTTGCGTTGGGTTATTCGCATTCGATCGAGCTGCTGATGCCGGAAGGAATTGAAATCCAGGTTGAGAAAGCGGTCAGCAACACCACGCCCATTTCGGTCTCTGGAATCGATAAGCAGCTGGTTGGTCAGACAGCGGCCAAGATTCGGGCGCTGCGGCCGCCGGATCCTTACAAGAACAAGGGTGTACGCTACGCCGGTGAGATTCTGCGCAAGAAGGAAGGCAAAACCGGAGCCGCCACCTAGTCGGAGAGCGGGTAGGGATCGTTTTTCAATGGCCGGGCGCGGATTGGCTCCTGGCTATCGATTGGGCGTCAGCGTGAGTTCGGGGTAAACAGATGTATAGTCCTCCATCGAGACAAAAACGGCGGCTGACAATTCACCGCCGGATACGCAAGAAGTTAGCTGGTTCGGCCGGGACACCCCGGTTGGCCGTGTATCGGTCGCTCAAGCACGTCTATGTGCAGTTGATTGACGACGCGGCGGGAAAAACCATCGCGTCAGCGAGCACGCTGGACAAAGACTCCGGGGTCAAATCAGGCGGCAATATCGCCGCTGGTACGGATGTGGGTAAGCGGATTGCCGAGCGCGCCGCGAAAGTAGGCATCAAGAACGTAGTCTTCGACCGAGGCGGGCATCTTTATCACGGCCGGGTCAAGGCACTGGCGGAGTCGGCCCGTAAGGGCGGGCTGGAATTTTAGGCAAGAGCGGCATTTAGCGAAAGCGAGTCCATGAGCGATACGTCAAGAGTGAATCCTGCGGAATTGAACCTGAAAGATCAGGTTGTCAATATCAACCGCGTTACCAAAGTGGTCAAAGGCGGCAAGAACCTGAGTTTCACTGCCCTGGTTGTTGTTGGTGATCCGGAGCGGCATGTTGTCGGCTTCGCCAGCGGCAAAGCCAAGGAAGTGCCCGCGGCGATCCGTAAGGCGATCGAGAAAGCAAAGAAGAGACTCGTCAGGGTGAATGTCCTCGGCCATACGATTCCGCACGAAGTGCTCGGCATTTTCGGCGCCGGCCGTGTGCTACTCAAGCCGGCTCGAGCCGGGAAGGGGACGATCGCCGGAGGCGCGGTGCGAGCGGTCGTTGAGGCTGCCGGCATCCAAAACATTCTGACCAAATCGATCGGTTCAAAGAATCCGCACAACGTGATTAGGGCGACCTTCCAGGCGCTGGGGCAGCTTCGAGATAAGAATGAGGTTGCTGCCATGCGCGGGATTGATCCGCAGACTATGTAGCCGGGGGAGAAGAATGCCGGGCACACTGAAAATACGATTAATCAAAAGCCCAATCGGCTCTCCCCAGAAGCTGAAAAAGGTCGTGAAGGGACTGGCTTTGCGCCGCATCAATCAGACCGTGGTGCGGCCTGACGATGACGCCACGCACGGTATGATCAACCAGATTCCTCACTTGGTGGAAGTAACGAAATGAACCTGAGTGAATTGCATCCCCCGAAGGGGCAGAATCATCGCCGCAAGCGAGTTGGGCGGGGTTTCGGTTCCGGGCTCGGGAAGACTTCGGGCCGCGGTGAGAAGGGTCAGAAATCGCGCACTGGTTACTCCAGCAAGCGCGGGTTTGAGGGCGGCCAGATGCCGCTCGTGCGGCGCGTGCCAAAGCGCGGTTTCCATAATATATTTCGGAAAGAATTTGCCATCGTCAACGTGGGACAGCTTGGCAAGCTCGAAGGCGACACTTTCGATGCAGACACTTTGCGCCAAAAGGGGATGCTCAAGAAGCTGGGGGAGGGTCTCAAGGTCCTCGGCGACGGCGAGCTTTCCAGGGCAATCACGGTGACCGCGCATCGTGTTTCGAAATCCGCGCGTGAGAAGATCGAAGCGGCCGGCGGCAAGGTGGAATTAGTCGTTCAATGAAGCTTGTCGATACCATCGTTAACGTCTTCCGGATCCCGGATTTGCGCCGCCGCGTGCTTTTCACGCTGTCGATGCTGGCGGTCTATCGCATTGGCGGGCATATTCCCACTCCTGGCGTTAATACGGAAGAGTTGCAGCGCCTGTTCCAGCAGGCCGAAGGCACCGCGCTCGGGTTCATGGATTTGTTTTCCGGTGGGCAGCTCAGTCAGCTGACGATCTTCGCTCTGGGGATCATGCCCTATATCACGGCGTCGATCATCTTGCAGTTGCTGACGATTGTGATCCCGACGCTGGCAAAGCTTCAAAGGAAGGTGAGCTCGGCCGCCGCAAGATCACGCAGTGGACGCGCTATTTGACGATCGGGCTCAGCATCATCCAAGGCTCGGGCATCTCCTTCATGTTGCAGCGTAGCGGGCTGGGCGAGGCGGGTTTCGGCTTTGTCTTGATGACGGTGCTGACATTGACCACCGGCACTGCTTTCATTATGTGGCTGGGCGAGCAGATTAGCGACCGGGGTATCGGCAACGGCATGTCGCTGATCATCTTCGCGGGTATTGTCGTCGGCTTGCCAAGCGCTATCAGGAACATCTACGAGAACGTATTCGTGACGCGCCAATGGAATATGGCGCAACTGGCTCTGATCCTGGTCATGATGGTTGTCGTCGTAGCGTTTATCGTGCTGGTTGAGCGTGGCGAGCGCCGCATCCCGGTGCAGTATGCGCGGCGCGTTGTAGGACGCCGCGTGATGGGAGGGCAGTCGACACATCTGCCTCTCAAGGTAAACTCGGGCGGGGTGATCCCGGTGATCTTCGCCTCTTCGATGCTGGCCTTTCCCCAGACTCTGACGCTGGTGTTTCAGGACAGCCCCTATTTAACGAATCTGCTGTCGACTGTTGCCTATGGCGAGCCGTTGTATGAGCTGCTCTACGTCGGGCTGATTGTCTTCTTCTGCTTCTTTTACGTGTCCATCATTTTCAACCCAACCGAAGTCGCCGACAACATGAGGAAGTATGGCGGTTTCGTGCCGGGAATCCGCTCAGGTAAGCCGACCGCTGACCATATTAACGCAATACTGACCAAGATCACGATGGTGGGTGGCCTGTACTTGGCCTTGATTTCGGTGATTCCGGATTTGATGATCGCTGGGGCCAGAGTGCATCACTTGCCGTTGATTGGCAATTGGGCCGACACGGCGTTTCCGCGCTGGATTCTTGAGGGCTTGAACGTCAACTTTTACTTTGGCGGAACGTCACTGCTGATCGTTGTCGGCGTCGCCATGGATACAGTGAACCAGATCGAAGCACAGTTGGTAATGCGGCACTATGAAGGCTTTACTCCGCGTGCCGGAAGAATTCGCGGGAGGCGGTCGTTCGCCTAGTCAGGCCACTCGGCGCGAAATAGGTTGGATTCGAGAAGCGCCAGTATGAGTGCTGTGGACGCGGACGGAATCGGAGCCGTTATTCTGTTTGGCCCGCCTGGAGCGGGCAAAGGAACGCAGGCGAAGAAAATAGCAAAACAATACGGGATTCCGCAGATCTCAACGGGCGACATGATTCGCGATGAGATCCGGCAGGGAACTGAGCTAGGTCAAAAGGCGAGAGAGGAAATCGCGGCCGGACGTTTTGTCGACGACGAAATGGTGAATGGGCTGGCGGATTTTAGACTGCGACAAGATGATTGCCGGCACGGATTCTTATTGGACGGATATCCGAGAACCGCGGGACAGGCGGCGAAGATCGACGGTTTGATGGGATCGCTGGGCCAGCGGCCGACGGTGATCGAGATTAAGATTGGCTATAATGAACTTATTCAGCGAATCACCGGTCGGCGACTCTGCCCGAAGTGCGGGGCCATCTACAACATTCACACGCATCCGCCTAAGAGTACTGACGCCTGTGATGTCTGTCAGGCGCATTTGGTCGTGCGAACAGACGATCGTGAGGAAGTCATCGGCGAACGTCTATTGGCCTACGAGCGTCAGACCTTGCCGGTTTTCGAAGTGTTCCGGGATAAGGGTGAGCGGATTCATTCGATCGACGGTACCATGGCCGAAGACGAGATTTCGGCGCAAATTTTTGAGCTTTTGAAACGCGGATGATCATCCGAAAAAGCCCGGCTGAATTGGAGAAGATGCGCGCCGCCGGCCAGTTGGTGCGCGAAATTTTGACCGAGCTATCGGGTATGGCGAAACCAGGCGTGACGACATTGGACCTTGAGAATGTTGCCGAGCAACGAGTGACTCAGGCCGGAGCTCGCGCGGCGTTCAAGGGCTATTACGTTCAGGCAGCCGGCAAGCGTTTCCCGACGGTTCTCTGCACCTCAATCAACGAGGAAGTGGTCCACGGAGTGCCTTCGGCCAAGCGTGTATTGAAGGATGGCGACATTCTGAAGATCGACATGGGCGTGCAACTGCATGGTTATTACGGTGACTCGGCGACAACGGTGCCGATTGGCACGATCTCGCCCGAGACCCAGCGGCTGCTCGAAGTGACTGAAAAGTCGCTTGATCTTGCCATCGAGCAGATGGTCGCCGGACGACGACTATTTGATGTCTGTGGAACAGTTCAAAACTACGTCGAAGGAAACGGCTTTTCCATCGTGCGGGAGTTCGTCGGTCACGGGATTGGCACGAACCTGCACGAGGCGCCGAATGTCCCAAATTTCATTGACCGTAGGCTCAGTAACCCCAGGCTGCGGCCGGGCATGGTGCTGGCGATTGAGCCCATGGTCTCGGCCGGCGCACCGGATACAAGGGTTTTGGGTGACCGCTGGACGGCAGTCACCACTGATGGCTCTAACGCGGCGCATTATGAACACTGCGTCGCCATCACCGACAATGGACCTTGGGTCCTGACCGCTTGAGTTGGAAGGAAGAACTTGCCGCAAGAGAGAGACGACAAGACAGCCGTGACAGTGAGGGCTACCGTCATGGGCTGTTTGCCAAATGAACTGTTTCAACTGCGGCTTGAGAATCAATCGAATGTGGTTGCCCACGTATCGGGTCGCCACAGCAATGATTTCTTACGGCTGCTGCCGGGTGATAAAGTGCGCGTAGAGTTGTCATCTTTCGATACAGGTAGAGGGCGGATCACGCAACGGTACTGAGTATGAAAGTAAGAGCTTCTGTTAAGAAAATGTGTCTGAAGTGCAAAGTGATTCGCCGCAAGGGTGTGTTGCGAGTTATCTGCGAGAACCCGAAGCACAAGCAGAGGCAGGGTTGATGACGGACGCGCAAATCGCAGGACTGATTTGGAGGATGGACTAAGCCATGGCACGCATTGAAGGCGTTGACTTGCCGAATGACAAGCGGGCCGAGATCTCGTTGACTTATGTTTACGGCATCGGTCGTACGCGGGCGAAGTCTCTTCTTTATCGCGCCGGAATCGATTTCGGCAAGAAGATGGGCGAGCTCACGGACGATGAGATCACGAGCTTGAGGAAAATCTTGGAAGCCGAAGGACAGGTGGAAGGTGATCTTCGCAAAGAGATTGCCCTCAATATCCGCCGCCTGATGGAAATCGGCTGCTATCGTGGGCTGCGTCATCGTCGCGGTCTGCCGGTTCGTGGTCAGCGGACCCACACGAATGCGCGGACTCGTAAAGGATCCAAACGCGGCGCGATCGCCAACAAGCGTAAACTGGCGAAGAAGTAATTGGACGTTCTGTCTGATACGGAAAACAAACTGTTTGTTGAGGAACGATGGCAAAGTCAAAGACAAAAGCAAAGCCCGGCAAGAAAAAAGTCAAGAGTCGCGTCAGGAAGTCGATTCCCATGGGAATTGTGCACGTCAAGGCGACTTTTAACAACACGATTGTCACGATCAGTGACTTGGATGGGAAAGTAATCTCCTGGTCGAGCGCCGGTTCCCTTGGGTTTCGTGGTTCGCAAAAGGGCACTCCCTTCGCGGCTCAGCAAGCCTGCTTGACGGCCGCGAATGCCGCCAAGGATCACGGTCTGCGCTCGGTCACGGTTCGAGTGAAAGGCCCTGGCGGAGGGCGTGAATCAGCGATTCGTTCGTTGACGACCGCTGGTATTTCCGTCAAGTCTATCCGAGACGTGACGCCGATACCACATAACGGTTGCCGCCCGCCCAAGAAGCGGCGAGTCTGATCTGGGTTCATCGAAGTACACTGAGAAAAATTGTTATGAAATTGGTTAGCAGAGTGAAAAATGGCGCGATATAGAGCTGCGGTATGCCGACTATGCCGGCGGGAAGGAATGAAGCTCTTCTTGAAGGGCGAGCGATGTTATGGGGCGAGTTGCGCGATCGAGAAACGCAACTACTTTCCCGGGCAGCACGGTAAGACGGCACGCCCGAAGAGGATGCTTGGTTACGGCTTGCAACTTCGCGAGAAGCAGAAAGTGCGCCGCATCTACGGTATCCTGGAACGGCAGTTCCGCACTTATTACCAGAAGGCCTCCCGGATGAAGGGCGTGGTCGGTGAGAACCTGCTTGCGTTGCTGGAGCGCCGCCTGGATAACGTCGTGTTCCGTATTGGTTTCGGCGCAAGCCGCGCTCAGGCTCGACAGATCGTTTCGCATGGCCACGTCGAGGTGAACGGGCGGAAGGTCAACATTCCTTCCTATCTGGTGAAGCCCGGTGACCTGGTCGCGATTCGCGAGACCCATCGCAAGCACGCCGGGTCGGCTGCCGCTCTGGAGAGCACGTCTCATATGATGACTCCCGCCTGGCTGGAAGTCGACCGGGAGAACATGAACGCCAAGGTCACCGGTCAGCCTCGCCGGGATGAACTGGTGCAGATACCGATCAATGAACAGTTGATCGTCGAGCTTTATTCCAGATAGTCAAAACAGCATTTCGTGGGCCGAGAGCACCTTGCCCGGAACTTGAATGAACTTGGAGAACACATGGTAATGTGGAAAGGATTCCAGAAACCGAAGCGTCTCGCCACCGACGGTGACATACTGACGCCGGTTCACGGTACGTTCAGCGCCCAGCCCTTTGAACGCGGGTTTGGCACGACAATCGGCAATTCCCTGCGGCGAGCGCTATTGAGCTCGATTGAAGGCGCCGCCGTCACTGCCGTCAGAATCGAAGGCATCTCGCACGAGTTCAGTCCGATCCCGGGCGTGGTAGAAGATGCCACCGATATTATCCTCAACTTGAAACAGATCCCCCTGAAGCTGCACGGGGAAGGAGCTAGAACGATGCGGCTGCGGGCAACCGAAGCCGGTGAAGTTAAAAGCGGGCAGATTGAAGCTGATTCCGACGTCGAAATCCTCGATCCCGACGTTTATCTCGCCACCGTGAGTCAGGGCGGTATCCTCGACGTCGAGATGCGTGTCAAACAGGGGCGCGGCTACGTCAGCGCTGAAAAGAATTTCGACGATGATCTTGCGCTGGGCTATATTCCCATCGATTCGGTGCACTCACCGGTGCGGAAAGTGAAATACGTGGTCGAAGCAGCTCGCCTGGGTCAGATGACCGACTACGACAAGCTCACCGTCGAAGTGTGGACGAATGGAGCCGTTACACCGCAAGATGCGGTCGGCCTCGCGGCCAAGCTGATCAAAGATCACATGACGATCTTTATCAACTTCGAAGAAGAAGCGGCCCCGGAAGAAATTCAAACCGACGCTGCCGCCGAACTTTACAACGAGCACTTGAACCGCTCGGTGGAGGAACTCGAACTCAGCGTCCGCTCCTACAACTGCCTCAAGAACGCCAATATTCAAACGATCGGCGATCTGGTTGTGAGAACCGAAGCCGACATGCTCAAGACCAAGAACTTTGGCCGCAAGTCGCTGAACGAGATCAGAGAAATCCTCGGGACGTTGGGTTTGGGGCTGGGCATGCGATTTGACGAACATGGCCGCTTGGTGGCTCCTGTCACTAGCTCGGTAGAAGAGGTCGAGGTCTAGGGGTTACATGAGGCATAGGAAAGGCGGATTTAAGCTCCAGCGTGACCCTTCGGCACGCCGCGCACTGTTGCGTGGTTTGACGACCAATATCATTTTGCACGACCGCATTGTGACCACCATCACCAAGGCGAAGGCCATGAAGCCGATTGTCGAAAAGATGATCACCTTGGCCAAGCGTGACACGCTCCATTCACGCCGCCAGGCGGCCGCTTTTCTCAATACGCCGGGAGCGGTGCAAAAGTTGTTTGACACCTTGGGCCCTCGTTTTTCACAACGAGAAGGTGGTTATACCAGAGTTGTGCGTCTGGGACCCCGTAAAGGGGACGGTGCGGAGCTGGCCTTGATCGAACTGCTCGGTTCCGAGCTGAAGAAGCGCGCCGAGGACCGCCGAAAACGGCGTGAGGATCGCATGAAACAGCAGCAGGATGCCGAAGCCGCCGAAGCCGGCGCCGAAGGCGAGACCGAAGAGGAAACACCCGAGAAGTAAAGAGTTCTTCTTCTTCTGCTGGAAACTAGCGGGCGTCAACGCACCCGGCACGGGCAGAAAATGCTCGCGCAGCCTGCCACTTCTAAGCGTCCCAGCTTTTACTGATTTTCCCCTTCTCACGCCGCGTCTTGCGGTACTCGTCGCCCAGCAAGCCCTGCTCGATTCGTGGAGGCGTGCTCCATCGGGTTATGTCACGGGCTGAGAGAATCGGGTACCGCGACGTAGCCCCGCCAATCTCCGGCGTTTCAACCGAGAAGACCACGCGGCCGATCCGAGCTTCGCGAATGGAATACGAGCAGAGAAAACACGGCTCGTTCGTTGTGTAGAGGGTTGTTCCCGAAAGCTTCTCCTGGCCGACGACTCGTATAGCCGTTACGACCGCCAGAATCTCCGCGTGCGCGAATGGGTTGCTCCCAGCAGGACATAGCTCCCCGGCCTCCGCGATAATCTCTGTTTCTAGCGTGATGACACAGCCGACCGGGCTGTGGCCCGACTCTTTCGCTGAAGCGGCTAGTTCGATACAACACCGCATCATTCGTCGATCGAAGACCGGGTCGGTCATGGTTTCAGACGCCTCGGAGTCCAGAAATGGATCCCCTACGATTGCGCTGTCTTATCATCGCGAGTCCTGGCATTCCGTTTAGTCTTCTCGCAATCCCAGCGCTTTGATTTTCGACGCCAGGGTCGTCGGTCTGAGCCCCAGGAGCTTGGCTGCTCCGGCTGGACCGGACATTCTCCAGCGGGTCGCCTCCAGCGCCGCCAGGAGATTATTGCGCTCCTGCCGCTTGAGCTCACCGTAGTTCAAGATGCCGCTTGTGCGGCTCCTTGACTTCTCCTCCGCGCCGGATGCGCCTTGTTGCGGACGCGAGTCTTTCGGCAGGTCAAACTCCAGCGGACCTGATTTTGCCCCAATGGCCGCGCGCTCAACAACGTTCTGCAGCTCGCGGATGTTGCCCGGCCAGCCATAGCTGGCAAGAGCTTCGACGTGCCGCTGCTTGAGCCGTTGCGCCGGCACACCCAGCCGCCGGCAAGCCTGATCGAGGAAGTGAGCGGCCAATAGTCCCACATCGCCCGGCCTCTCTCGCAGAGGGGCGGCGTCTATCGGGAACACACTGAGGCGATAAAAAAGATCCTCGCGAAACCGTCCTGCCGCGGCTTCTTGTTTCAGATTCCGGTTGGTCGCCGCAATGACTCTGACGTCCACTTTGCGCGTGCGCTCTTCGCCGATTCTCTCGAAGGTCCCATCCTGCAGGACGCGTAAAAGTTTACTTTGCAGATCCAGCGGGATCTCGCCCACTTCGTCCAGGAAAAGAGTTCCGCCGTCGGCTAGCTGAAAGCGGCCGACGCGGTCCCGGATCGCCCCGGTGAATGCACCCCTAACGTGGCCGAAAAACTCGCTCTCAAACAGCTCCCGAGGGACGGAACCACAGTTCACCGTGACCATCGGGCGATCTTTGCGGCGGCTGCGCTCGTGAATCGCCCGCGCGATCAGCTCTTTGCCCGTGCCTGATTCCCCGCAGATCAGCGCGGTCGTATCGGCTGGTCCCACCAGACCGACTTGGTCCAAAACCTTTCTCAGCGCCACGCTTTGGCCGACCATGTCACCGAAACCGTGGGCGACTTTGACTTCTTCACGAAGGTATTCGTTCTCGAGTTCGAGTCGGCGATGGAGTTGCTCGATCTCCTCGAACGCGCGGGCATTGGCGATCGCTACTGCGGCGTGGTCCGCGAAGAGCCGCAGCCAGGCCACTTTTTCCGGATCCAGCCGCTCTCGGGTGAACACGCCAAGCACTCCCAAAATCTCCGCCCGGAACTGCAGTGGATGCCCGACGAACGTACGAATGCCTTCGCGGCGCAGCCAGTCATCGCGTCCGATCCACTGCCGGTCGCCGGCGGTGTCGAAGAGGTGTTCGGACTGCCCGCTCGCGCCGATGCGCCCAACGATCCGGATGCCCAGCGGGAAACGCTGAAAGTCACCGTCCATGCGGTACCATCGATCGCCGCTCAGGGGAGTCGTCGGCCTGCCCTCACTGGCCTTCAAATGCAGACACCGTTTCTGGTCCGGGCACTCAGCCCGCAACCCGCAGCGCTCACAAATGTCACCAGGAGCGGTCAGCCAGATGCGAACCAGTGTGCAGGAGGCCTCCTCGGCCAGCCCCGTCACGATCATCTTCAGCACGGTCTCAACGTCGCGAGCTTTCGCCACCGCGAGAGAAATGGACTGAAGCAGGTCCAAATTGAGCGACCGAGGTTCGACTTGTTCCCCACTATCTTGAGCTTCAACCATCTTCATGAACTGCACCCATTAGACACGAGATTTCGTCACCTGTCAACGAAAACTCGTTACTTTGACTAAAATTCGTGCAAGCCTATCAATCCGTATGAAGTGAGACAAAGTCAATAGAATCAGTGAACAACGCCCTTTCTCCTAGTTTGGTGCTCCACGTGTATTCCCCAGGTTAACCAGCCAGACTTTTGTCCGCTGAATCTTACCAGAACTGACCAAGAAGGAGACTACCCAATGACGAACACTATCCTTGTCACCGGCGCATCCACAGGCTTTGGCCGTGACACTGCCGAAACTCTAGCGCATGCGGGCCACAAAGTTTTTGCCTCGATGCGCGACCCCAACGCCAAAAACCGCGATCACGCGGATGCACTCCGTAGCCAAGACATCGAAGTCGTCGAGTTGGATGTTACCGACTCCAGATCGGTCGATCGAGCTGTGGCCGAAGTCATCGCCAAGGCAGGCCGCATCGACGTTCTGATTAACAACGCCGGTGTCGCGGCGGCGGGCGTGTCCGAAGCGTTCACGCCGGAGCAGGCGACAGCCTTGTTCGATGTCAACGTCTTCGGGCTGCATCGGGTGACTCGCGCTGTACTGCCGCATCTCCGCCGCCAGAATGACGGCCTGATCATCAATATCGGCTCGATCCTCGGCCGCGTCACCTTCCCGTTCTTCGGGCTGTACGGTGCGAGCAAGTTCGCGGTTGAGGCTCTGACCGACAGCTACCGCTACGAGGTGTCACAGCTAGGAAATCGATGTGGCTCTCGTTCAGCCGAGCGCCTATCCCACCCAAATGTACTCCAGTGCTGCCCAGCCCGCCGACACCGAGCGGGTGGCCGAGTACGGCCAGGTCGGGGAGATCCCCGGTGCCATGTTCCAGCAGTTCAACAGCATGCTGTCAGGGTCGGCCGCGCCGGACCCTCACGACATCGCCGAAGCGGTCGCCAAGCTGATCGTCACCCCGAAGGGTGCTCGGGCCGCAAGGACAGTTGTGGGCGCCGGCTTTGGCGCCGATACCTTGAACGGCGCGACGGAGCCAGTACAGGCGGCTACGGTTGAGGCACTCGGCCTCGGGCATCTTGCCACCGTACCGAATCTGCTCTTGAAAACCGCCTGAAAGCACAAGCCGGGCTGGCGAGAGCGAACTTCGCCGGTCTGGCTCTTGAAGTTCAACCCACTCGATTCAAATCCCAAGAGAGGAGATAGAAACATGCAAGAAACAGCCACTTCAAACCAAAGCAAAACCATGCATCGCACCGTCGAGATCGACGGCTTGGATATTTTCTACCGGGAAGCGGGCCCAGCGGACGCTCCAACTATCCTGCTGCTACACGGCTTCCCCACCTCATCGCACATGTTCCGCAACTTGATTCCGCGCTTGTCGGATCGCTTCCACCTCGTCGCCCCAGACTTTCCCGGCTTCGGAGCCAGTTCGATGCCCAGCCTCGACGAGTTCGAGTACTCGTTCGATAACATCGCCAAGGTGGTCGAGAAGTTCATCGACAAGCTGGGAATCAGCAAATACAGCATCTATTTGATGGACTACGGCGCCCCGGTCGGCTACCGCGTTGCTGCCAATCGCCCCGAACGTGTAGAGGCTCTGATCGTCCAGAACGGCAATGCCTACGACGAAGGCCTTTTAGATTTTTGGAAGCCGATCAAGGCCTATTGGAACGACAAGACCCCCGAGAACGCCAAGGTTCTCCGTGACGCGCTCCTGACGATCGAAGCAACGAAATGGCAGTACACCCACGGTGTCCGAGACGCGGAAACCATCGCGCCGGATAACTGGTTCAACGACCAGTTCTTGCTCGACCGGCCGGGTAATAAGGATAGATGGGTATCCGGTTGACTCAGGTAGCCCCAATATCTTGTGGTTTGGGGATTTTCTTGGGTTCTGTAACCGGGTGAACAATCATCTTGTAAGTCGCGGGATCCACGGCTACCGCCTGCTGGACGAGCCGATAGAAGAGTTTGCCGCGGCTTTTGGATTTGCGGCGGTTGAAACGGAAGGTGAACTCGTCCAGGTAGTAGTCCAGATGTTTGTGGCTCACGGCGCCCTGATGGGTGCCCAGCAGCCAGCGCTTGAGCAGTGACATCACGCGGTGGACGCGGGGCATCAATTACGACGCGGACTGCTCCTGCCTGCTGACAACTGTGACCTGATGGACGTAGCCTTCCTTTTTCAACCCGGAGTAACCGGGCCAGCCGTCGGTATGCACCACGCTGCCCGGCTCGATGCACTCCTCCACGAAAGGCAACAGGCTCTCGCCCGAGGCATCCTCGATTCTCTTCATGCGAATCCGGCCGATACCCCGCCCATCCTCTTGAGCGGCTACTGCGATCAATGCTTTGTTTTTCAGGTTTCGGCCCCGCAGGCCCTCTTCGAGCCCGCCCCAGTAGCTTTCATCGACTTCCACCGTCCCGGCGAGCAAATCCCGTCCCGGCCGCACCATCGCGCGCCGCATTTTGTGCAGCCAGGTCCAAGCCGTTTCGTACCTGTTGCGCCCCAACACTCTTTGCAGTCCCAAAGCGCTGGCTCCGGTTTTTTGGGTGGTGACCCACCACATCGCACGAAACCACAACGGCAAAGGGCTGCGCGTGTCCTGAAAGATGGTCCCGGCGGTCACCGAGGTTTGGCGCCCACACGCAGCGCACTGCAGCAGCACTTTTCGCAAAGGCCACGACTTTCCACAACCGCAACCCGGACAGCGGAAACCGTCCGGCCAGCGCAGCCGGAACAGATACTCCCGGCAGGCCTCCTCACTGCTAAACATCCACCGCCTGAAAGGCGGTGGGTTACGTTTCGACTGAAAGTCGGGGTTGCGGCTCAAGCCGCCTGAAGCTGTCCGGCTCACAGCCGGCTCAAGGCTTGGTGGGCGCTGTAATCTTGAATCCTTCCCCGTCCTCATCCCATTTCTGGCTCTCAATGTATCTCTTGATCGTTTCTTCATCTACCGCGCCCACCGTCGCACAAAAGTAGCCGCGTGCCCACAGATGTTGGCCCCAATACCGTTTCCGCAACTCTCCAAACTCGTCCTGTAATCGCCGCGACGACCGCCCCTTCAGGTACTGCACCAGCTTCGACGGCGCTAGTTGCGGCGGAGCCGTCACCAACATGTGCACATGATCCGGCGACACCGCGCCCCGGATCACCGCCACTCCCCTCGCTTCACAGCTCTGCCGGATCAGATCCCGCACCCGCTCTGCCACCCTGCCCCGTAACACCTTGTAGCGGTACTTCGTGATCCATATGAGGTGATATTTGATGTCGTAGACCGAATGCGCTCCTCGCCGATATTCTTCCATCCCCCCATTCTCATCCAGAACTGCTTGAAGCTGACCGCCTGAAAGGCGGTGGGTTTAGACCTGGTGATTGAACTAAAACGGGACTCGAATTCTGTCAGGTTCTGAGGGTAATCTTCCATCTGCCGGCATACTACATCTTGGGGCTACCTGAGTCAACCGGATACCCATCTAAGGATATTCAGATCGAGCTATTCTACAACTATGGAACGAATCCGCCGCTCTATCCCGAATGGCAGGCTTACTTCCGCCAGCATCAGCCTCCGATGCTAGTTGCATGGGGAAAGAATGATTACATCTTTCCAGGCGAAGGCGCCGAGCCTTACAAGCGCGATTTGAAGAACCTCGACTTCCACTTGCTCGACACGGGGCACTTCGCGTTGGAAGAAGACGGGGAAGTGATTGCCGGCTTGATGCGCGATTTCCTCGACAAGAATGTTGTTCGGCGAGACGATCAGGCCGCCGCTTGAATCAACGCAGATCTTGAGGGCCGCCGCTGTCGGAAACGGCGGCCCTCCCTTTGACGAGGAGCGAGACATGACCCACCCAATCAGCGACATTGCATTTACCCCATCCGTCAAGGCCGCCCAAGAAGCGAGAGGGTCGCGAACCGCCTACTCCAAAATGGAGCAACGAGGAGGCTGGAGCGACACCGCGACGCCCGAGCTCACCGAGTTTATCGCAAAACGCGAGTCACTCTACCTTGGCACGGCAAGCGCCGACGGCCAGCCCTACATCCAGCATCGCGGAGGCCCCCCTGGGTTCCTCAAAGTGCTGGACGACAAGACCCTGGGGATGGCCGATTACGTCGGTAACTCCCAATATATTTCGTTGGGCAATCTCGAAGAAAACGACAAGGCGTATATCTTCCTGATGGACTACCCGAACCAGCACCGCATTAAGCTCTGGGGTAGGGCCGAGTTCATCGAGGATGATCCCGATCTTCTCGAGCGCGTAACCGACCATGACTACAGCGGCAGGCCGAAACGTGTGCTCGTCTTCCATCTCAAAGCATGGGACGTGAATTGCAACCAGCACATCCAGAAAAGGTATACCGTCGAAGAGATGTCGGCCCGATAGCAGGACTTCACCACAGGATCGCTGAACTCAAGGCCAAGAACATCGCGCTAGGCGCAAGGCTGGAGGCTGGAATGGAGCAAAGTGGGTATCCGCTCGGCAGCAATACCGCGCACCGCGAAAACGCTCCCCTACGGCTCTATACCGATTCGGGCACGACGTAGGGGGCACGATAGTTGCGAGTCAGAAAAGCATTGGCCTCTTCGTCGCCGATAAATCGTCCGCTGGACTCGGCTATTCTCAGCGTACGGCCCATCCTATAGGCGGTGTTGGCCAGATGGCAGTAGGCTGCCGAGCGCGCTCCGATCTCGACTTCCGCTGTCAGAATCGTGTGGTCCCGCTTGCGGACGGCATCGAGGAAGTTTTTCATGTGCGGAGTGGTCTCGGTACCGCGTGGTTCCTCCACCGCTCCCTCCACCTGCAACTCAAACTTGTCCCTGCCGCCGGCGCTCGCGCCCCGAACCTCCGCGCCGCTTAGGTTGCCGGACTTGCTTTTGAAGACCTGGAATCGTTTGGCGTCAAGCACCAGAAATCCATCGCTGCCGAAAAAGATATTGCCGACATAGTTGGGACCGGTCATAGGGGCCAGCCCTTCCGGCGGGGTCGGCAGATTGCGGACGTCAAAACTCATCTGCGCATCGCCGAAATCGAAGGTCGTGTTCTGTGTGTTGGGCGTTTCTTGGTCGTCTTTCCAAACGAATTTGCCGCCGATGGAAGAGACGGACCGCGGCCACCCGGTGCGGCCCAGCCCCCAAAGGCTGATGTCCATTTCATGCACGCCTTGGTTGCCGATGTCGCCGTTACCCGTGTCCCAGAACCAGTGCCAGTTGTAGGCGAACCTGTTCTCGCTGTAGGGCCGCCACTGCGCCGGTCCGAGAAATTGCTCCCAGTTCAGGCCTGGAGGAACGGCGGTGTCCGGCGTGTGTCCAATCGAAAAGCGGCGCCGGAAGCAGAGCGCGCGGGCGTGGTAAACCTGGCCAATGGCGCCTTCTCGCAGCAATTGGATCGCGCGGATTTTGTGGGCGATCGAGCGGCTTTGGGATCCGACCTGCACCATGCGTCCATACTTGCGTGCGGCGGCCACCATCTGGCGTCCTTCGAACACGTTGTGGCTGGCCGGCTTCTCCACGTAAACGTCTTTGCCGGCCTGGCACGCCCAAATCGCAGCCAGCGCGTGCCAATGGTTTGGAGTGGTAATCGACACAGCGTCGATGTCTTTGTCCTCGAACAGCTCCCGCATGTCGGAGTAGTTTTTCGGAGCGTAGTTGTTGAGCTTCCGCACTTGAGCGGTACCACGCTCGCGGGCCGCTTGATTGACGTCACAAACGGCGGCAAGACGGCACTCCGAACTGAGTGTCGAATAGTAGTCAACATGATTCCTCCCTCGCCCGCCTAAACCTACGACAGCGAGGTTGATACGGTCGTTCGCGCCAAGAATCCGGAACCGCGCGGTGGCAACGGCTGCCGCTGCGGCCTTGACGAATTGACGCCTGCCCTGCTTGATGTCTTTGCTGGTCGTCGGCATAGGGTGGATTCCTCCTGTGTTGAGTCTCCGAGTATTGTATCGCGTGGCGGATCAAGTTCAAGACGCGGATCAAGTTCAAGACGCGGATCAAGTTCAAGACACGGATCGAGCTCAAGACACGGATCGAGCTCAAGACACGGATCGAGCTCAAGACAAGGTTCGACGATTTTCGCCGGAGGGGGGGCCGCTCAGACATGACCGCACCGAGCCTGGAAGGCGGAGTGCTGAGATTCCACAGTTGCTGCAACGGATGCAGCTATCCGTCGGCTCCAATGTCGTCGGCTCCAACCAGCGTCCTCAAACGCACAACGGGGGCTAGATGAAAATGCAAACCGAGTCGCTCTTTTTCAACGGAAACTTGGACATGGTCCGTGCCGGTCACGGAATCAGAAAAATATATCCCCCGTGTTTTCAATAGACATGCTCTCTCGCCGCTTGACATCTGCAATAGTGCCTCTATTCTGAAAGGGGTGAATCAATCGACTGGCAGGCGATCAATGCGCAAATCGCAAAGAATGCCGGCTGGGCTCGGCCAAGGCGAAAAACCGAAAAACCTGACAATATCTGCCAAGTCCTGCCATGGGAGCACCTCAATCACTGTAATAAAAGAACTTATGAGTAGCCGAGACTCGCGATGCTGCGCCTGCAGCCGAATTTTTTCGCAACTAGTGCTCGGAAAAGCAGCGAAAGTCGCCGAGAAACGGCCACTTTGCCCCAATAACGCTAGTCCGGCGCTTGCCAACCTTTGAGCTTGGCTGCTCCCCCGTCAGGGGGTGGGAAATGCGGGCTGGCGCAGGACTAGCGCTGGGCGGACTTGTCGGCCGCTTTCCATGCCCGCCACCCGCCGGCCAGCGTGCGGATACCTGCAGTTGCCTCGGTATACTGAAGGGCAGCAGCGACCATCCGACGGTGCCTAAGCGCCTAGGTTCTCGCTTCAACTGAGTTGCTATCACCGCTTTCACGGACGGTTCGCTGACATGGAACATTCAGATTCTGGAGAAGATCAAGAGTCGCTTGCTCTGGCTATCGAGGTCAAAAACGAGCGGGGAGCTCTTCACGAGCTGACGGGGGCTATTGCCCGCGCCGGCGGCGACATTACATGGGTCGCTATTCTGGACAGCCAGAAGCCGATCGAGTCCGTATTCTTTGAGATTTCGGGGGTCGGTACACCGGCTTCGTTAATTGATCAATTGGCGGCTCTGCCCGGCGTGGTGCATGTTGAAGAGACACGGACGCTCAAGAAAGTCTTCGGCAAGCGAATCATCATCATTGGCGGTGGAGCTCAGGTCGGCCAGGTTGCCGTGGGAGCAGTTTCAGAGGCGGATCGCCACAACCTTCGGGGTGAGCGAATCTCGGTGGATACGATCCCGCTAGTTGGCGAGGCAGACCTGGCGGAGGCTGTGCGGACGGTCGCTCGCCTTCCGCGCGCCCGGGTCGTCGTATTGGCCGGAGCTTTGATGGGCGGTGATATCGAAGATGCCGTGCGGGAAGTCCAGCAAAAGGGCTTGCTCGTCATATCCCTGAACATGGCCGGGTCCGTGCCCCGCGCAGCCGACCTTGTCGTCACCGATCCGATTCAAGCGGGCGTAATGGCGGTCATGGTTGCGTCCGACACAGGACGATTCCAGATCCCGAAACTCACGAAGAAGATCTTCTAGTTAGCGAGCCCGGGTCCGTAGTTTGCCGATGACGGAAGGAACGTCTAGATGACCTGACCGAGGCGCGGACGGAAGTCCACGCTCAGCGTCGTGGCCTGCAGCACCGCGGACCGCCGTTTCAAAGTCCGAAGATGAAATTGAGAATAGCGCGGCCAAGATGCAGCAAAGGGTCGATGAGCCCTTGAAGCCACTCTCCGATGAAGCCACCGGCGTTGTACCCATACCAAAAAACGGCGATGAGGATAATAGGAATCCAGAGGGTCCAGAAAGTGCTCATGGTCGCGGCCTGCGTCGAGACTCTCGGCGAAGGGACTCTCCGAGCAGCCTCAAATATTATAGCTGTTATCGGTCCATGCCGTGCGAAGTGAAGTAGCTCGTTCTGGCTAAAAATCCGGTCGAATCCCAACGAATAGACCGTTTTTCCTCGCGAACCTAGCGGCCCAGCGCCTCGCGGAGTGCCCCCTCCAAATACGGGTATCGAAACGCGAACCCCAATCTGTCAGCGGCCTTTGGGAACACCCGCTTGCTAGAAAGTAGCTCGGTAGAAAACCCGCCTAGGGCGATTCTTAGCGCAAAGGCCGGAGCCGGCATGAAGGATGGCCGCCGCAGAATTTTCCCCAGAACTTGCGCGAATTCCTTTTGGCGCACCGGGTTGGGAGCCGCTCCGTTTATCGCCCCGCTAAAATCGCTCTCCAGTAGTTTGATCATCATTTCAACTAGATCGTCTCGATGGATCCAAGACCACCACTGTTGACCCGAGCCCAGCGGGCCGCCCGCACCCAACTTGAAAGGCAGCAGCATCGCTCCCAACGCCCCACCGCCCGGAGCCAGCACAACCGAAACTCTCGGCAAGGCAACCCGCACGCCGAGCCGTTCCGCAGCGGTGGCTTCGCTCTCCCACTCTCGCGTAACGCCAGCGAGAAAATCGTCTCCCGGCGCTGATTCCTCGCTCAACTCCTCATCCCCGCGCTCGCCGTAGTAACCAATCGCGCTGGCCGAGACGAGAACTTTGGGACGGGATTCGAGCCCGGCAATGCCTGCGACGAGATTCCGCGTCCCAATGACCCGGCTGTCACGGATGGCCGCCTTTTTCGAGGCGTTCCAGCGGCCTTGCACCGATTCGCCAAGCAGGTGGATGACTCCATCGACCCCCTCGAACGCTTCCGCTGGTGCGGGCTCGCTGGACGGCTGCCAACTAAACGCCTGATCGATGAGGGGAAGTTTTTGCTTGGCCGTGAACCCGTTTCTGGAGAGGGCGGCGACCGCATGACCCCGCTGGTTCAATACCTCGCAAAGCCTTCGTCCGACGAATCCGGTGGCCCCTGTGACTAAGACTTTCATGGGTTGGCGCTAACCTGTCTTTCTCGTCACCGGCCCGCGGCCGGCCAATTCGCCCGCAAGTATTGGCGGCGAATACTCTCTAAAGATGATTCTAGCCTCCCAGCCAAAGCGGGCGCACCTCTTGACCCGCAAACGCGCGGATATTCGGATCCGTTCGGTCAGGCGGGCTTGGCTTTAGTGCCGGCTATTTCGTGGCGCGCAGGTCATAGCAAATCAGCCGGGGCGGCTTTTTGTCATATGACCCGCGTGTGTTCTGCGAAACGTAGAGCAGACCCCGGCTAAGCACCGGCAGCGCCCACGTTTCGCGAGCCTGAAAGAGCGAGGCCCTGGAAAGCACCTGGGCCCCTTCCGGCGTCAGCTCCAACCAGAGCAGGTGCCCATGTTCTCCGATCGCCAGAAACTGACCGTCCACCAAAAGTAGCGATCCGCGGAAAACGCTTTCGTCCATTTCCTTCTTCTTCCCTTGGACCTCGACTGTTTCTTTCCACTCCAGCACCGTGCGCCATTTTTCGCGTCCTGTCTTGAGGTCAACACAGGCCAGCGCGGCGTCCGTCTCGTTGCGGCCGGGGAATCCGTAGAGATAGCCGTCGCGATGCACGGCCGTTGTGAAGTGCAAGTCAAAGGTTGAGTTGGCCCAAGCAACTCTTCGCCCTCCTCCGGGCGGCATGTCACGGAGCAGAGCACCTGTTTGATAGGAAGCGGAAATAAAAACCTGATTGCCAATGACTACTGGACTCGACGCGCTCACCGATTCGTACGTTCGGCTGCGCCACGGAAACGTGAAGTCAATCTGACCGGTCACCGGATCGAGCACCATCAGCCCGCCGACCGGCGGCCGGCTCTCGCCTCCCGCGAAAACGAACACTCGCCGCTTTCCGTGGACAACCGCCGGGATCGGAGAAGCATAACTAGCGCCCCACTCCTCACCGGCTCCCCAAACCATCTTCCCGCTGTGCTTGTTGAACGCGGCTACGGTGGGTCCGCCAGGAGCCCCAACGTTGATGATCAGATGATCGCCCTGGATCAGCGGTGTATTGGCCGTCCCGAAGAAGTCCTGCTTGATCTTGAACTCCGTCGCGATGTTGCGTGTCCATATCAGGTCTCCGGTGTCGAGCCGCCGGCAATGAAGCTGACCCTGGGACCCGTAGGTGTAGACGCGCTCCTCGTCGATCACCGGGCTTGCTCGCAGCCCATTGTTGTAGCCGTAACGGTCGCGAAAATTTGTTGGGTATTCGAAATGCCAATAAAGCTCGCCCGTTTCCCGATGGAGGTACTCGACCCACTCCCTGTCTCCGACTCGGTGAATATAGACAAGCCTGTCGCCCGCGATGGCCGGCGAGGTGTAGCTGGTCCCCTTGGTCATCTCCCAGACCTTCGGCGGCCCGGATTCGGAAAACCTCTTCAATAGTTTGGTTTCGCTTGAGACGGGCTTGTGAGAAGGGCCAAGAAAGGACTTCCATTCGTGCGTCACCGCCCCCGAAGGAAGCGGCTTCGGTTGCTTGTGGAAAGTGTGTCCAGTCAAGGCTGGCATGTTCAGTGGGAGACAGTCCCACCGGGGTAAAAGTCAGAGCCCCGTAGCTTGGGTTGCATCCGTGTGGAGGAAACGAAGCCGATGAAGCCAACTGACAAAGCCATCCTTGGGATGGTGAGCAAGTCACCGGGCCGTAACAAAAGTGAACCCATAGGTGGCCTCGAAAAGCTAAAACCCCGGAGGCCGAACCCTCTTTCCACGGGTGAAGGCAGCATGGCCTGGCGCAGACTGACTGCAGCGCCAGTTCACTCCGGCGGGGTGCTAGGGACAGCACGGTGACAAGGGCATGCTAAGCAACTGGAGAAGCCCTCCTCGTCCCGTCGAGAAATTGGCGGAGCAGGGAAGCCGTATAACTGGCGAAAACCAGGAAATCGGTGGAAGGCGAGAGGATGGCGGCTAGGTTCGTAGTAGTGAGGAAGCGGGGTAACGCCCGTGGAGCGAAGGAGCCTTGCTGCACATGAAGTCTTGGTCAACACAGTGAGGCAGGGGCGAAATGATAAAAGCGTCCGGTAGTCTGCAGGATCTGAGACGAAGACTATACGGCAAGGGGAAGGCTGAACGGACTTGGCGTTAACCCAAGGCCTCGGTCGGAAGCGGTGGAGTAGTCAATGGCGAGAGCAGACACCTGGATTCGGGTGACGGCTTCCGAGCTGTCGTCGAAAGCAACTCCGATCGGATAGGTCTCATAAACCTTGTCGTGAAGTGTGCAGGAGCGCGTAGTGAAGGAAATCTTCATGCTGCGTGCGAGGTGGCGGGAGCTGGAAACGGAGCCACGGACACGGTTAACCGGGCACGAAGGGGGAAACCCCGGATACAGCCAAGCCAGGTCCTGACGGGCCACCGCGCCAGTTCCCGACCCTACGTGACGTCCGGGTGAGGTTTGGGGGCGGGGGCAGGTTTGCCCGACGGATCGTGAACTTTCGGAGGGGCCGGGTCGCGAAAACTCTTCTGCTTCGCTTTGTCCGCTGCCGAGGCCGGTGCGGAGAAAAGCCCCAGGCTAGAGACAAAGCACAGGCTGTAGACCGACCCGAGGACAAGAGTTGCCACAAAGGTCAGCGGCCATCGATTGAACGAGGAGACCGCTAGCTGAAAGTGGGAACGCATGCCGAGTGTCGAGATCCGTCAATTCCCTCTTTCTTGCTTCCGCAGCAGCTTGGCGTGGATGGGTGCGACATCCCACATGAAATGGGCGATCGGGAAGTTCTCGGCCGCTCGCGCCACGTTACCGAGAGCGGCCTCGACTTCTCCCGAGACATCTTGATAGAGACCTACATAAAGGTGCGCGTAGAATAGCCGGTCGTTGAGTTCGTCGGCGTTGGGGTACCCTGTTTCCGCCGCGTTCATGACCGCCTCCACCGTCCCCTTGCCGCGGTATAGCTCGTAAATTTCCCTCATCGGGACCCGCTTATCACCCGCGATCTTGAGCATGGACTTACGCGCTTTCTCAACGCTGTTTTCCCTCGCCATGCACAAGAATTGAAAAATGCTGTTCTCGTAGTCATCCGGGTTGGCCGTCTTGTAAGCAAGCTCGAACTGCTTCGAGCAATCCTTAGTAGCGCCCGGCGTAGAAATAAGAAATACCCCGCTGCCAATGATTATTCGCCTTGGATGGCTCTAGCTCAATTTCGCGGTCGAAGTCGGCGATCGAAGCGGCAAACTCGCCTCGTTTGATGGAGTGCTCCGCGGCGGCTGTAGGCCAGGGGAAGCTTCGGGCTGAGCTCGACGACCAGGCTGTAGTCCGCCAGCGCTTTGTCGTGCTCCTGCCGGTTCTCGAATACCAAGCCGCGGATGTAGTACCCCGTGGGATCGGAAGGGGCTACTGTGATGGCCTGGTTCGCCAGCTTGAACGCTTCGTCGAACCGCCCCTCGCGGTACCCTGCAATCGCACGCATCCGCAGGTCTTCCACCGACTCTTGCGCCCAACAAACCGGCGTCAGAGACGCCGCGAATATCAGTGCTGCCGCCCAGGTCGATCGGGCCACAATTCCATCGTATACCTTGCGGCGCTTCCGCGCCGTGTGGATCAGCCACTAACCCTAATTGGGCTGACTCGATCGGTGTTAGAATCGGATCAGAAATTCAATGAGCGTCGCCGCGAAAAAACTGACCTGGGACGACATCAAAGACTGGCCCGACGACGCCGGACGTACCGAAATCGTCGACGGCGAACTGGTCATGTCACCCACGCCCGCTACACGCCATCAGAAGATATGCACGCGACTAGGAATTCGTCTAGGTTCCTTTGTCGAGCAGCACAACTCGGGTTTGTTCCTCTCAAGCCCCACTCATGTGATACTCGCACCCCACCTTCACTATGAACCCGACCTCTGCTTCATTAGAAAGCTGCGGGAATCCATCGTCAAAGAAAAGTTCATCGACGGGCCTCCCGACCTGATTATCGAAGTCATCTCCGAGTCGAACCGCACTCATGACACTGTGGTCAAGTTCCAGAATTACGCTCAGTACGGCGTCGCCGAATACTGGCTTGTTGATCCCCGTGACAGCGAAGTCAGCACCTGGCGCCAAGACCATGGCGAGTACGTTCTGCTGGGAAGGGCGCACCCCGGGGGCCGTGTCGTTACCGAAGTGCTAAGCGGTCTGGACCTGGACCCCGGCAGCGTGCTCAACGACAGATAGTTCAGTTTCGAGGCGAAGATTCAGGGACCGATTCAGAGTCCCCGGTCAGAAGCCGGACCGCAAGGGACGGGTCAAATCCGTCCGTCCATCGACAACGCCGCGCCGTCACAGCAACCAACTTGCCCGATGCTATACTGGGCTCTACTTTATGGCAGTCAGAAAGCAACGCCCGGTCCACAATAACTACATTCTGATCATCTTCGATAGCTGCCGCTACGATTCGTTTATTCGTGGCCGCCCGAAGGTAATGCGCCAACTCGGGAAGGTGGAGAAGCGCTGGTCCTATGCCTCCTGGACCGCGCCTTCGCACTTCAATCTGCTGATGGGGCTGCTGCCTCACAAGAGTCCCAAGAACGTCTTCGCGTCCGAGTATTACAAGAAGGATTTTTTCAAGTACAACGAGCGGCTGGGCGCTAAGAATATCGAGTTCAAATCGCTGGTTCCTCGCCTTTATTTTCCGCTGTTTCTCCGGGACAAAATGGGCTACCGGACACATGCGCGGGTGTCACTGCCGGTGCTCAATCCGCGGACAATCCTCAACCAGGGCTTCGACACGTTCCGGTTGATGAACAAGCACAACGACATGCGGGCCATCCTCAAGGAGATGACGTTTCCCAAAGATCGCCCGTCGTTCTATTTGCTCAACGTCGGCGAGACGCACTACCCCTACGCGCTGCCCGACGAGCCGCCCGAGGACTGGCCCCGCATCAGCGGCGTCCACGGAGTCTTCAAGCACTTGGACGAACACGTTGTCGGCGGAAAACTCAAGCAATCCAAACAAAAGTTCTTCGACGAGAAGAAGATGAAAGAGCTGCAGCATCGTCAAGTCGCCGCGGTGAAATACTTGGACCGGGTCATTGAAGAGCTCTTCGACATCGTCCCCAAGAATACCTACATAACGATTACGGCCGATCACGGAGAGCTTTTCGGCGAAGAAGGGTATTTCGGCCACGGTCCCATCCAACATGAAAAAGTCCTGGAAGTGCCATTCGTCGAGGGCAAGATACGGTGAAGGGATTGGCAGCACCGGGTGAAAGCCTGGGGAGGCTCAGGCCTAAGGAGCCAGGCATCTTGACTCCCCTGCGTTTTGGCTTCCTCGTCCTGTGGGCTTCTGTGTCCTTCGCCACGGCCCTCTACCTTTCGGCGCATCGCCCGCTTCCAACCGACCCGCCCCAGCTTGCCTACATCGGTCCCGGCGCGGGATTTGCCTTCCTGGGCTCGTTTCTCAGCCTGCTGATCGCCTTCATCATGGGAGCAGCTTCGCTGCTGATCTGGCCATTCCGCGTGGCCTGGCGGGCCCTGACCCGCCGCAAGGGGCTCAAGAAGGCTCGCGTTCGAAAAATGATTTTTGTGGGGCTGGACGGGCTCGACCCCGATCTCTCGGAGCGCTTCATGGCCGAGGGCAAGTTGCCGAATTTAGCGAAGCTGCGCGAACAGGGCTCTTACAGCCGGTTGCGGACAACGTTCCCGCCGCTCTCGCCGGTGGCCTGGTCAACTTTTGCCACCGGTGTGAATCCAGGCAAGCACAACATGTATGACTTCCTGAACCGCAGCATGAGGACATATGTGCCGGAACTCTCCTCGTCGCGTGTCGGCGAGCCCAAGAAATTTCTCAAGATCGGAAAGTGGCGAATTCCCCTGGACAAACCCACGGTCGAGTTGCGCCGCAAGAGCCGCACATTTTGGAATATCCTCGGCGAGCATCAGGTCGGATGCACGGTACTGCGTGTTCCCATCACGTTCCCGCCCGAGAAGTTCGACGGCAAGCTGCTCTCGGCGATGTGTACGCCGGACCTGCTTGGGACGCAGGGCACATTCTATGAATTCTCTACCGCGCTTGAGGAGGCTTCGTTTGAGTCTGGAATGCGCTTTCCACTGCGCCGCAACGGAAAAGCCCTGCACGGAACGATCGAGGGCCCATCGAATCCGATCAAAGAAACGGGGCCGATGAAGATCGATTTCCAGATCACGCCCAACGGCGCTGACGGAGCGGCAACGCTCGAAATCGAGGGTCGGTCTCACCCCCTGAAGCGCGACGAGTATTCGCCCTGGGTGCAATTGACGTTTCGGGCGGGGATGGGCGTCAAGGTCCAGGGCGTGGCGCGATTTCTGATTACCGCGACCGAGCCCGAGTATTCGGTCTACATCACGCCGATCAACCTTGACCCCGAAAGCCCGGCACTGCCGATTTCGCATCCGATCTACTATGCAACCTACCTCGCCAAGCTGCTCGGCACCTACTCGACGCTGGGCTTGGCCGAGGACACTTGGGCGCTCAACGAGCGCGTGATCGACGAACAGGGGTTCCTCGACCAGGCCTACTCCATTTTCGAAGAGCGCAAGTCGATGTTCTTTAACGCTCTCGATAAGACGAAGCAGGGCGTAGTGGCTTGCGTCTTTGACACCAGCGACCGCGTGCAGCATATGTTCTACCGCTATCTGGAGCCCGACCACCCGGCCCACAAAGCGAACGCTAACGGGACGGGCGATTACACCGGCGTGATCGACGATCTCTATCAGAGAATGGACGACGTCGTCGGAAGGACGCTGGCGCATGTCGACGATGAGACAGTGCTTTTCGTGCTTTCCGATCATGGCTTCAAGTCTTTTCAGCGCGGTGTGAATCTGAACGTGTGGCTGCTGAAAAACGGCTACTTGCACCTCAAGAACGACGCGACCCAAGGCGCACCTTACCTGCGTGATGTCGACTGGAGCCGCACGCGGGCCTACGTTTTCGGTTTGGCCGGTGTCTACATCAATCAAAAAGGACGCGAGGCGCAAGGCATCGTCGCGCCCGGCGAGGAAGCCAAGGCCCTCAAGAAGGAACTAGCGGAAAGGTTCACGGGCCTGCTCGACGACGAGCGCAACACGGTGGCTATCCAGCGTGCTTATACCAAGGAACGGGTCTACAAGGGACCCTACGCCGGAGCCGCCCCTGATATCGTGATCGGTTACAACCTGGGCTATCGCAATTCCTGGTCCGCCGCAACGGGAACGGTGACGGCCTCGGTTTTTGAGGACAACACAAAAGCCTGGAGCGGCGACCATTGCGTCGATCCACCGATGGTGCCAGGGGTTGTTTTTTGCAACCGCAAGTTCGAGCGGGAAGACCCCGGAATTGAGGACCTCGCGCCAACGACGCTGACGCTGTTCGGGCTCAAGGCTCCCGATTACATGGACGGCCACGACCTAGCGGTAGCCGCCAAGACGGAGCCCCAACCGTGAGGGAGGGGTCAACCGCTTCGGCGCGCCTCATCCGCCAGGGCCGACGGTCCGCCAAGCCGTCGAACTTACTCTGGGCGTTAGCTGCCGTAGTATTTGCGGTCGCAGCATCAGCAATCGCTCCCGGCTGCGGAGGCCCACCAGCCTCGTCGACCGACAAACGCATGGTCATCCTCGGAGTCGATGGAATGGACCCCAAGTTCTTGGAGCGCCACTGGGACGAGCTGCCGAACCTGAAACGGCTCAGCGAGGAAGGCGACTTCAAGCCGCTCGCGACTACGATTCCTCCGCAGAGCCCGGTGGCTTGGTCCACCGTGACGACCGGCCGCGATCCCGGCGGCCACGGGATCTTCGATTTCGTTCACCGCGATCCTTTCACGCGCATGCCTTTTTCGTCGATGGCACAAACCGACGAGGCCGAAGAAATCTGGGAGGTGGGCGACTACGTGATTCCACTCTCCGCCGGCGAGATCAGCTCTCATCGCGAGGGTGATCCGTTCTGGCCGATGCTGACGGAAATGGGCGTTCCGGTCACGATGATTCGAATGCCGGCGAACTTTCCGCCGGTGGAAAGCGACGCGCGTTCGCTATCGGGCATGGGTACGCCCGACATGCGGGGGACGTTCGGTTCTTTCACTTTCTTTACAGATGATCCATCCGAGAAAACACGCTCGGTTCCTGGCGGAGAAGTCGTTCGCGTGCCTCCTTTCCAGCACCGCACGGAACTTGCGGTCGAAGGCCCGGTCAATTCGTTTCTCAAGAGCCGGCCGGTGTCCTCTGCCGTCATCACCATGCATCGTGACCCGACTGAAGCCGTTGCCCGTTTCGATGTCGACGGCCAAACGATCGTTCTCCAGGAAGGAGAATGGTCCCAGTGGATTCACGCCCGGTTCCCTCTTCTTGGAGACGCAATGGGCGCTTCAGGGATTGTTCGTCTGTTCCTGAAGCAAGTTCGGCCGACTTTTCAGCTCTATGTGACCCCGGTCAACATTGACCCGAGTGCACCTGAACTTCCGATCTCGACGCCGGACACTTACAGCAGCGAGATGGCCGCCGATGTCGGACTTTTCTACACGCAAGGCATGGCCGAGGATACCAATGCATTTCGCGAAGGAGTCCTCTCGGTCGAGGAATTCATCGAGCAATCAACGAAAGTTCAAGACGAGAGTATCGCGCTGTTTCGACGCGAGTTTGCCCAATTCGATACGGGCCTATTCTTCTACTATTTTTCGAGCGTCGACCAAAACGCCCACATGCTTTGGGGGAAATACGAGACGGAATTGCTGGAGTTCTACAGAGCGATTGACGGGGTTGTCGGTGAGACGATGTCGCGGATTGACGAATCGACGACGCTGATCGTCATGTCCGACCACGGCTTTACCAGCTTCGACCGCGCGGTTCACCTGAACACGATCTTGATGCGCGAGGGATTCCTCACCCTCGATGACCCGCGCAACACCGGCGACGAGGAGATGTTCCCGCACGTTGATTGGTCGCGCACGCAGGCCTACGCGATGGGCCTCAATAGCCTCTACTTGAATCGGCTGGGACGTGAGCGGGGCGGCATTGTCTCCGAGGGCGAGGAAAGTGACGAGCTGATTGGGCGTCTGACCGAAAGGCTGCTGGCGTTTCGCGATCCCGATAGCGGCGAGCAGGTCGTTGAAGAAGTCAGCGTACCGGCGACGGACTATCAGGGAACGAATTTGAAATATGCGCCCGATATGATCATCGGCTACAGGCCGCCCTACCGTGCGTCCTGGGAGACACCGCTTGGAGCCGTGCCGGCCGAAACCGTCGTCGACAACGAAGACGCCTGGATCGGCGACCATTGTGTCGCGCCGAAGTTTGTGCCGGGTGTATTTCTGAGCAACAGGAAGAGCCCCGTATCCCAACCCAAATTGCAGGACCTGCCCGTTACGATTCTCAACGAGTTTGGACTGCCCCCGGCCGAGGGCATGATCGGCCAGCCCCTGTTCTAGGCGAATGACCAAAGAAAACGCCAGAAGATCGGACAGAGGCGTGGACGGAAGTCCACGCTCCGCAGCGAAAAAAGATCTACAAGCAGGACCGCGAGAACCTCCAAGCGCCAGCCAGCCAGAAAACCCGCTCCAGTCATCGCGCCGGCGTTTCCATCCGGTCCACCCTCCCGACCCTCCGTTGGTTGCGGCTGTTAGACGTTAAATGTTAGGCGTTAAAAAGGCGTGCCTTTTTCTACCATGAAAACCTTGGAAGGAATCAAGGTCGTCGACCTGTCTCAGAACATCGCCGGCCCCTACGGCACGCAGATGCTGGCCGACCTCGGCGCCGACGTCGTCAAGATCGAGCCACCAGGCGGCGATCCGGCGCGAACCTGGGGCCCGCCATTCTGGGAAGGTGAAACGCCGCTGTTCCTTTCAGCAAACCGCAACAAGCGAAGCATTTGCCTCAATCTCAAATCCGATGGCGGCAAGCAGGTCGTTGATCGCCTGGTCGATTCGGCGGATATCTTCGTCCAGGCCTTCCGCTCCGGCGTCATCGAATCGCTGGGGTTCGGGTACGAGGAGCTCAAGCAGCGCCGGCCGGAGCTCATCTATGCTTCCGTCACCGGATTTGGATCCAAAGGCCCTCTCCGGGAGACGCCCGGCTACGATCCTTTGATCCAGGCCTATACCGGATTCATGTCCATCACGGGCCATCCCGACGGGCCGCCTGCCCGCGCCGGGGCTTCCGTCGTCGATCTGGGCACGGGAATCTTGATCGCACTCGGCGTCTTAGCGGCGCTCAGGGACCGCGACCGGACCGGCAAGGGGACTCACATAGAAGCTTCCTTGCTCGATACTTCTCTTGGCTGGATCAGCTATCACCTCTACGGCTATCTGGCGAGCGGGAATGTCCCAGGGCGCATGGGCTCGGGCATCGGCATGATCTCTCCCTATGAGGCTTTTGTGACGCAAGACGGTGAGCTGATGATCGCCGGTGGCAACGAGGCCATCTTTGCGCGGCTCTGTCAGGCACTGGAGCTGAGCGACGTTGCGGGCGATCCGCGGTTCGTTGACAATCCCACACGGGTAGCTCATCGAGACGAGCTTCACCAGATCATCGAAGCACGCACGGCGGAGCTAACGACCGCCGAGCTGCGCGCTGTTCTCGAGCAGCATCGTGTTCCCTGTTCGCCGATCCAAGATATTGCGCAAGTCGTCGATGACCCGCAGGTGCGAGCCAGCGGTATGCTCGCTCCCTGCCCCCATCCTCGCATCCCCGACTATCGCAACTTGGGATTTCCACTTCGGTTCGACGGCGACCGGCCGGGACTGAGAAGCGTTCCGCCGCTTGCCGGGGAGCACGGAATCGAAGTACTGGAAGAGTTGAACTATAGCCGAACGGAAATTGACTCACTGATCGCTGACGGCAGCGTCGAAATTGGCGAATCGGCGATCCCCCTGGGTTGAGCTTCGCCACTCCCACATTCTCGCCGCCGCGTTGCCTTCGTCCTCGAAAAAGCTATCCTGTTGAAGACAGGAGAATCCCTATGTCCACGCAACAGAAAATTGACCGCCGCGACGCGATGAAACTATCCGCATTGGGACTAGCCGGCGCCCTCGGTATGCCAGCCGCCCCACCGAAGTGGCCCGTGAAAACTTCGAGCGATCCGTTTGGAGGGCTGAAGGTGGGACTCACCTCCTACACCACCCGCAAGCTTACCCTCGATGAAACGATCGTGGCGTTGAAGCGGCTCGACATTCGCTATATCTCGCTCAAATCCACGCACTTGCCACTCGAAAGCTCGAAGAGCCAGCGCAAGGCTGTGGCGCGAAAAATCGCCGACGCCGGATTGACGCTCATGGGATGCGGCGTTTTATCGCTTGAAAACGACGAAAAGCAGATCCGCGACACATTCGACTATTGCCGGGATGTCGGCTCCCCGATGGCCGTTTCCGCCCCGAAACGGGATGATTTGGGAGCGATCGATCGGGTCATCAAAGACTACGGTGATCTCAAAGTCGCCATTCACAACCACGGCCCCGAGGACGAGAACTTCCCCTCTCCGACTGGCGTCTTCAAGCTCATCGACGGCCTCGACAAACGCATCGGTTGTTGCGTCGATGTCGGCCATACCTTCCGGCTTGCCGAGGATCCCGTGGAGGCGCTCAAGACCGTCCGCTCGCGACTATTCGATATTCATATGAAAGACGTCTCGGCCACCGGCGAAGAGCCCCCCAAGGTTCCCGTCGGTCGCGGAATCTTGGACCACCCCGCCATTCTGCGAACGTTAGTCGATTTGGGATTCGACGGTCACGTAGCGCTGGAATGGGAAGCGGAAGCCGAAGACCCGGTGCCGGGCATGGCCGAGTCCTACGGCTACATGCGTGGCGTACTCGGAGCAGGGTAGGGCAGACGCTGAATCGGCCAGAGCCGGAATGACTGGAACCTGAGAACGAGAAGGCTGGCCGACTCTGGTGAGGCCTCCTATCCCTGACCGCGCTTGCTCGGCGGCATCACATAAATCCTGATAGGGTGTTTGCCTAACTCACGGTAGTGAGAACCCTGCCGGGAATCTAGGCGCAGCCCTGATAGGCGTCACATCTTCTGTCCCCTAAAAAGGAATTAAGTAGTATTCCGCGCGTTTTTGTAGGAGACAAACCCCCATGTCCGTCATGAAGCAGGAACCGAAAAGCAACAAATCTCTCCAGTGGGCGATCTTGGCTATTCTGGCCGTAACTGTCATCGTTTTTTTGGTCAGGTAAACGGTTCCCTGTTGGAATTCTTTTGAGGGTCGCCTGGCTCGGAGGCAGATTGCATCAGCACGACGCCCGCACCGGGACTGCCAGGCCGCACCCGAGCAACGATCCAATGCCCGATTGAAAGCGGGGCGCGAGAAGTTGCTTGCGAACTGATCCGCTAGAATCGGTACTGCATGCGTCTGAGTGGACCGCAGTTCTGTGACGTCGCCCTTCCCGTTCCGGTTGACCAACCCTTTACCTACCGATTGCCCGAAACACTGCATCACCGCGTGCAGCCGGGCTCTCGTGTGGTCGTGCCCTTTGGCGCCCGCAAGTTGACCGGAGTCGTTCTTCGTCGGCACCAAGAGGCCCCTCGCCAGCAAGCCCGCGAGGTCCTACGATTGCTCGATGAAGAGCCGGCCCTGACGGCGGAGCTTCTTGATCTGGGCCGCTGGATCGCCGACTATTACTGCGCCCCGTTTGGAGAAGTCTTGCGGACGATGCTGCCGCTCGCCGGGGAAACCCGAGCCGGCAAGGTCGTCTCACTGACGCCCAGCGGGGTCGAAGCGGCCCGCCAGTTCATCACTCCCGGCACCGAGGACCCCGCGGCCCTGCTGCTCCATGCCCTGGAAAAGCGCTCACTCAGCGAGCAGCATCTCAAACGCAAGATCCCTGGAGCCGATGCGGCGCTGCGAAGCTTGAAACGCAAAGGACTGCTCACAATCGAGCCGATCCTCGCTAGCAAAGACCCGTCGCTCAGTCGCTCGGGGCGGCTCATGGTGGCGCTCGCCGATCTTCAGGAGGCTCCCGAAAGACTCAGCCCAGAAGAACTAAACCCAGAAAGGCTCAACAAAGGAGAGCGCTGGCTCATCGACTTTCTGCGCGAGCAGCCGGGTGCTCACGAAATCGAAATTCTTGTTGCCCTGCGAAAAGACGCCAAGACCGTGGCCCGGCGGCTGGCCCGCACCGGAGTCGTGAAACTTTGGAACGAGTTCGACACCAGAAACGGCATGGGGCTCGGCGTCGTGCCCCCGGCCGTAACGCTGAATCGTGATCAGAAGGCCGCGTTGGAACCGATTCGCTCGTCGATCCGCAGCGGGAAGTATCGAACCTTTCTCATCCATGGCGTCACGGGCTCGGGAAAGACCGAGGTCTATCTTCGGGCGATCGAGGAGGCGCTCTCCCTAGGGGAAAGCTCTCTCCTGTTGGTCCCCGAAATCGCCCTCACCCCCGCGGTCGCCGCACAGTTCTTCGGACGTTTTGGCGACAAAGTGGCGATTCTCCACAGCGCTTTCTCGGGACTGGAGCGCTCTGATCAGTGGAGGCGCCTTCGCCAAGGAAAGGCCCGTGTGGCGGTGGGTACCCGCTCGGCGGTGTTTGCTCCCGTCGAAAACCTCGGCCTGATCGTCGTCGACGAGGAGCACGACGGCAGCTACAAGCAGGACGAAACCCCTCGCTACAACGGCCGCGACGTAGCAATTGTCCGCGCCCAGAAAGCAGGTGCCACGGTAGTGCTCGGTTCGGCGACGCCCTGCCTCGAGTCGCGCTACAACGTCGAGCGCGAGAAGTACGAACTACTCTCCATGCCCGAGAGAATCGAAAGGCGTCCGATGCCCAAAGTCGACGTCATCGATATGCGGCTGGAGTTCGTCGAAACGCGCCGCCAGGATTTGTTTTCGAGAGCGCTCGAAGAGGCGATTCGCAACCGCCTCGAGCAGGGCGAGCAGGTCATGTTGCTGCTCAATCGCCGTGGGTTCTCTTCCTACGTTGCCTGCCGTTCTTGCGGGGAGCGCATCGAGTGTCAGAATTGCTCGGTCACGCTGACGTTCCATCGCCAAGCCAGAAAGCTCGAGTGTCACTATTGCGACTACGCCGAACCGGTTCCCTCGCTGTGTCCCAAATGCGAGAGTGAGCACATCTATTTCATCGGGAGCGGTTCGGAGAAGGTCGAAGACTACTTACGGCGGACCCTTCCCGAGGCTCGCATCGCCCGATTGGATCGTGACTCGGTTCGCGGCAAAGACCACTACGAAACCGTGCTGAACGCTTTTCGAAATCGCGAGTACGACATCCTGGTCGGGACCCAGATGATCGCCAAAGGACACGACATCCCCAACGTAACGCTGGTCGGGGTGGTCGCCGCCGACGTCGGCCTCGGGATGCCCGACTTTCGTGCTGCCGAGCGCACTTTCCAGTTGCTGACCCAGGTCGCGGGCCGCGCCGGACGTGGCGATCTTCCTGGCCGCGTGTTGATGCAAACCATCAACCCCGACCACTACGCCATCCGCTTCGCCGCCGATCAGGACTATGACGGATTCTACAAGAAGGAAATCCATTTCCGCCGCATGCTGCACTACCCCCCGCTCGCGCCGCTGGCGATCCTGATTGTCAGGAGCAAGAAGATGGAGGACGCACTGACCATGAGCGGACGCTTGGGCCGCTACTTACATGGAGAGGTTCCCGAGGGAATTCGCTTGCTCGGCCCCTCGGCGGCTCCGGTCGCGCGGCTGAAAACAGACTACCGCTTTCAATTCATCATCAAAGCCAAGAATCGGCGAGCGCTGGGCGGGCTCATTAAGCAAGCCCGCGACTTCGCCGAGGGGGATAACTGGCCGGCCACCGCGCTTGTCGTCGACGTCGATCCGCTAAGCGTTTTTTGATATCGAACGGCCATCTTGAGCCATCTTCGGCCCCAACGTTGTATTCCGGCCCGCGTTCGCTAACAATAGAGGGACGGGCGCTTGAGCCCGAGACCCGAGGCGGCGCCGGCCAGAGTCAAGAACCCTGCATGAGCCGGTTCTATTCGACTCCAAAGAGGTCATTCCTCGGTCCTGCGTTCTGAAGATTGGGAGCCACCACGAATGAAGGTTTATGAAGGTAAAGATGTGCGTAACATCGCCGTTGCGGGCCACGGTGATAGCGGAAAGACCAGCCTGGTTTCGGCTTGCCTTTTCACTACCGGCGTAACGACCCGGCTGACTTCGGTCGACGAAGGCAATGCCGTCACCGACTACGACGAAGAAGAGATCGCTCGCAAAAAGTCCATCTCCTCTTCCCTTGCCTACGTCGAATGGAAAGACCGGAAGCTGAATTTCATCGACACCCCGGGCTACAACATCTTTATCAACGAGACGAAAGCGTCAATGCAGGCAGGCGACGCCGCTTTGATCCTCATCGATGGCGTTGCCGGCATCGAAGTCGAAACGGAAAAAGTGTGGAGCTTCGCGGCGGAATACGGACAGCCGCGGGTCGTTTTCATCAACAAGCTCGACCGCGAACGCGCCGACTTCGCGCGCGTGCTGGCCGAGGTACAGGAGATACTGGGCCGCGGCTCGATCCCGGTTCAACTGCCGATTGGATCGGAAAAGGACTTCAGGGGTGTGATCGATCTCATCGGCATGAAAGCCTACACCTACGAACGAGCCGGTAGCGGCAAGGGGAAGGTTGGCGATATCCCGAGCGAATTGGCCGCCGACGCCGAAGCGGCCCGAGAAGCGCTGATTGAGATGGTCGCTGAGAATGACGACGATCTGCTCACCGAGTTCTTGGAAGAGCTGACGCTGCCGCCCGAGAAGATCCTGGTTGGCCTGCGGAAAGGCTTTGCCGATGGCAAAATCTTCCCAGTCCTGTGCGGATCCGCAACGGAGAACATTGGCACCGATGCCTACCTCGACTTTCTGGCGGAATACATCCCGCCGCCAACCGCTCGCGGCGAGGTCCAGGGCAGCGACGGCGCCGACGGCGTCCTCACGCGCAAGATTTCCGATAGCGAGCCGCTTTCCCTCTTCGTCTATAAGACGGTGGCCGATTCGTTCGCGGGCCGAGTCAATTACTTCAAAGTGGGCTCGGGAGTTCTCAACAACGATGACCATGTTTACAATCATTCCAAAAACTCAGACGAGCGTTTTGCCCGCATCGCCGTTATTTCCGGCAAGGAGCTGACGCCGGTAACCGCTGTTCACGCCGGGGACTTAGGCGTGGTAGCGAAACTCAAAGACACCCTGACCGGCGACAGCCTTGGAGTCAAGGGGAGCCCTATTTTCTTCCCCAAAGCGGTGATTCCAACCCCGGCGATCGCCTATGCCATCCAGCCCAAGACGCGCCACGACGAGGACCGCTTAGGCAATGCGATCCACAAGATTCTGGAGGAAGACGCCACCCTGACGTTCTTCCGGGACCCTCAAACTCAGGAATTTCTGCTCGGCGGCAACGGACAGCAGCATCTCGAGATTATCGTGAGCCGACTCAAGAAACGCTACAACGTCGACGTCGAGCTGAAGTCGCCCCAAATCCCTTACCGCGAAACCATCCGGGGCAAAGCCCAGGTGCAGGGCCGCCACAAAAAGCAAACCGGCGGGCACGGCCAGTTCGGAGATTGCCGTATCCGCATGGAGCCGCTCGAGCGCGGCAAAGATTTCGAATTCGCGAACGAGATTTTTGGCGGTGCGATTCCAAAGACCTACATTCCAGCGGTTGAAAAGGGCATCATTGAGGCCGCCTCCGCGGGCTACCTGGCGGGCTTCCCTGTCGTTGATTTCAAAGTGAGTCTCTATGACGGCCAATACCACGACGTCGACTCATCCGAGCTGGCTTTCAAGCTGGCGGGCCGCAAGGCGTTCCGTGCGGCGATGGCCGTGGCGAATCCGGCACTGCTCGAGCCGATCATGAAAGTCGAGGTCATCACCCCGAGCGATTTCGCCGGAGATCTCATGGGCGATCTCAACAGCCGCCGCGGCCGCATCCAGGGGATGGACAGCAAAGGTTCCAGCCAGCTTATCCGCGCCCAGGTGCCGATGTCGGAAATGCTGACCTACGCGAACGAGCTGACATCGATGACCCAGGGACGCGGCAGCTTTTCGATGGAAATGGACCACTACGATTTCGTGCCGCACCAGGTGGCCGAAAAGGTCATTGCCGCGGCCAAGCGCGAACGCGAAGGCGACGAAGTCGAAGAGGACTAGGCCGGGGGCCTTGGGCGAGCGATCCTGCCCGGCCAGGTCGTGATCGTCGACGGCTATCAGGCCAAGGATCGCTCCACGCGCGCGAACGGGCGTTACGTTTGAAGACGGCAGCAAGTTCTTCATGGCTCCCCCGGCACCGGCGCACCCTACGACAAGCAGAAGAAGAAATAGCCGCCGGTGAAGAGAACTAGAAGAACTCAGGTCTCGGGCGAGAGAGCCCATCTGACGTGGCGGGCGCCTCCCAGCGGGCAGCGTCGGCCTCCGGGACGACGTCACCTCGACACAGTCCACTAAAGAGTTGCCATCCTCGTAGTCGCGTAGGGGTATACTATCGGGCGGTCCCCATTTCAACAGGCACGACCCAAAAGTGAAGGACGACCTCCCAACATGAGTACAAAGACAAAGACCTCCACACAGACGTCCAGGCGCACTTTCCTTGCCTCTTCCGCATCGGCGACCCTCGGATTTACGATCGTTCCCAGCTCCGTCATTGCCAGCCCCGCGCCCAGCGACCGGCTCAACCTCGGGCACATCGGCATCGGAGGCCGAGGCCGCCGCTTTCTCCGGCCCCTGGCGGGTCTCGATCAGAAAATCGTGCCGTGGGAGAACCTCGGCGGACAGGGCGACCGCTTCCTGCGGCCGGCGCTCTCGACGGCGCTTTGTGACGTGGACTCCAGCCGTCTCGACATGGCGGCGACGGCCGTCGGCGGCAGGCCACGGCTCTACAAGGACTTTCGAAGACTTCTGGAACAGAAAGACCTCGATGCGGTCGTCATCGCCTCGCCAGACCACTGGCACGCCTTGATGATGATCATGGCTTGTCAGGCAGGCAAGGACGTCTATGTCGAGAAGCCTGCGTCAAAGACAGCCGAAGAGGGCCGGGCGATGGTCACCGCCGCCGAACGCTACGGCCGCGTCGTGCAGGTCGGCTCTCAGGGACGCTCGCAAGATCCCGCCTACCATGCCAACAAATACATCAGCAACGGGCAACTCGGCACGGTGCGCAAGGTTCTGTGCTGGCACTACGAAAATCCAGTCGGCGACTGGACGCCCGACGCCGAGGCGCCCGAGGGACTCAACTTCGACAACTGGATCGGCCCCGCCAGGCGTATCAGCTACAACGAGAAGCGCACGCACGGGCGGTTTCGCTGGATGCTCGATTTCGGCGGCGGTCAGATTCGCGACCGTGGCGCCCATGTGATGAGCGTCGCGAATTGGATCATGAAGGCGGACTACAAAGGCCCAGTCAGCGTCGAAGCAACGGGTGAGCCGCATCACGATGGAATGTACGATTCGCCGCAGCATATGACGGTGACCTACGAATTCAAAGACCCTGATTGGACCCTGGTCTGGGCGCAGCCGGGCGTGCCGTCCGCAGAGATGGAAGCTCAATATGGCGCGGTTTACTGGGGCGACAATGGCAGACTCACCGTCACCTACGGGGATCGCCACTTCACTGACACCGAGCAGAAGGCGAAGGACTACAAGATTCCGCATGGCGGCGTCGAGGTTTTTCGCAGCCCCGGGCACTTCGAAAACTTCGAGGATTGCATCAAGTCTCGCGATAAACCGATCATGCACATCGAATCGGCGCACCGCGTGGCGACGCTGTGCATCCTGGGCAATATTTCTTACCGCCTGCGGCGCAAGCTCGATTGGGACTATGTCAACGAGCAGGTCCGCAACGACCAGGAAGCCAACCGCATGCTGAGCCGCCCCGGCCGAGGCCCCTGGCATCTGTAAGCATCGACGGGGCGCTTGACCGCCAGGTGAACGAGGACAAAATTCGAATCGGAGATCAATCATGACGAGTTCTGACACAACCAGCCTGCTCGCACGCTCAGCTGCCGCCGCCGCGGTTCTGGCAGCGGCCACCAAAGGCCGAGCCGCCGAAAAGGAAGACAAATTCCTCGCTGACATCAAAAGCGACGACGCGGACGTCCGCTTTGCGGCATGGGATATCGCCGCCGAGATGGACCCCGAGGTCATCCCGGCTCTCAGTAAGCTGCTCGTCGCCGACAAGCCAGGCGTTCGAAAAGCCGCCGCCGAAGCTCTCAACAACATCGTTCACTCGGTCGGCAAAGAGGTGAACCCGGCGGGCCTGCGGGCAAACGCCGGGCGCCCGGATAATCCCGGAAAGTCCGACAAGCGCCAGCAGGTTGTCGGCAAGTTGCTCGAAGTTCTCGCGGGCAGCGGCGATCACGCCGAGAATGTAGCGGCCCTGCGGCACGTCTCGCTTCTCGCCACGACCGACGACGTGCCGGTGATTGCGAAGTTCGTTGCCGACCCGAAACTTCGAGAAGAAGCCGTCTTCTCTCTGGAGCGAATCCCGGGCAAGACATCGGAAGAAGCCTTGCTCGCCGCGCTTCCTGATGCCGCCGCGGACTTCAAGCCACGCATCCTGGCCGCTCTCGGCCACCGCCGCGCTGAAGAGGCGATCATCGCGTGTCTCGACGCCATGAAGTCGCCGGACACCACCATTGCCATGGCGGGCATGAAGGCCGCCGCCCGCATCGGCAAGACGGGAGGCCAGGTGAAACTGCCTGACTACGACTCACTGTCGGAGTGGCAGAAGACCGAGTACACCGACAGCTTGCTTCGTTACGCCGACGCTCAGGTTGAGCAAGGCAATACGGAAGGCGCCGTAACCATTTACCAGGCGGCTCTCAAACGCGACGAGGGGCATTGGCAATGCGCCGCGATTATCGGCCTTGCCAAGGTCGGAACCGCCGAAGCCGCGGCGGTGATTTTCCCGAAGCTTGAAAGCGACGACAACACTGTTCGGATCACCGCGCAAAAAGCTTGGGTGGCGATGAGCAACATTAGCAAACTGTCTGACGGCTGAAGACGCTGTAGAAACCAGGTTTGCGTTTTCGGGCGCTTGGCCGCCGGGTTTTCGGGCGCTTGGCCAGCGGGATTCCGGGTTTCTTACCGCGGGCCTTCGGGCGGTTGGCCGCAGGTTCCCACCTGCGGCTCTGATGTTACTCCCATCAACTTCTGTTGTGGTGGCAGGGATTTCATTGCGTTCTAGCTTCGCGCCAGGCTTACGCCGGCGGCTCTGATGATATTGCTTGCACCTTCGGCGGCGACCTCTTGTGCTTCGGGGAACTGGCGGGGCCCGTCACTTTGGTTCGGGGCTCTGAATCCTCCTTGTTCGGATTGTTCGGATTTAATTCGCGGTTTTGATGTAGCGGATTAGGTCGGCCATTTGTTGGGGGGTGATTTGCTCTTCTAGGTCGGCGGCCATGGCGGAGAGATCGCTGGCGTACATGGTTTTGATGTTTTGGCGCTGAATGGTGTCTTCTTCTCCTCCTTCGCGGCGCAGGGTGATCGAGGTGGGGCTTTGGGGGTCGATGACGCCGTCAATGGTGCGTCCGTCTTGCGTTTCGATGACGTAGGCTTCGTAGGTTTGGGCGATCGATTGGTTCGGCATCAGAATGTCGTTGAGCAGCAGGTAGGTGGGGCGGCCGCGGATGGTTTCGAGATCGGGTCCGACCTCGTGTCCGATACCGTTCAGTAGATGGCATTTGGAGCAGACTTGCTCGAAGACTTGGGCTCCCCGGGCCGGGTTGCCTTCTAGCCTAAGCGCGGCGCGGTATTGCTCGACGACTTCTTCCCTTTGCTTTTCCGGCGCGAGCATCAGCCGCCGGGCGCGCTGCCGGACTTCGGGGTCTTCTTGCATCATGATGCGAACGCGGGCGGAAGTGAGGGCCCAGGGCTGCACGGCGCCCTCTTCGATGGCATCGAGGAGTTTGGTGATGCGCTCCGGGGTGCTGACCAGGGCTTGTACCGCTTCCCGCCGGACACGCGGGGTCATCGATCGCCAGCGTTCGAGAAGGAAGTCGGCCGGGGCGGTTCCGTCCAGCTGGCCGTAGGCTTTGACCGCCGCAGCCTGCACGGGCTCGGGTTGGGATGTGTCGATGCGGGCGGCCAGCAGGTCTTCTAGGGAGGTTGATGGAGTTGATGACGGGGAAGATGCCCGCGACGATGCCTCAGAGGATTGCTGAGAATGCAATAAAGACGATGCCTGCGAGGCCAGCGCAGCCTTGACGGCTTGCGGGCCGCCGACTGCTAGCAGGCGAACGGCGTCGGCGCGGTGCTCGGGGTCGGCTTCTGCGTCTTGGGCCAGACCCGCTGCTTGATGGATCGCTTTTCGTGTGGCGGCATTTCCGGGCGCCAGGCCCGCCGATTCGAGTACGCTGACGGCCGCGCGGCGGATAGCGGGGTCGGTCTCGGTAAAGAGCGCTAGCAGCTTGGCGCTCGAGGCTGAGTCGAGGGTTTCGGAGTTGGGCTTTGTCTCCGAGCTGGGCTCGGTCTCTTCTTCGCCGCTTTGCAGGCCGGTTGCCAGGCCCTCGAGAACGGCCGCGCGCCACCAGCTTGCTTCGGGCTTGGCGGGTTTCGCGATCGTGTTGACAAGGGTGCGGATTTGGCTGCTGTCGCGGCTGGAACCTCCGAGCGAACCCAGCCGCCGGAAGTATCCTTGGCGGGCTTCGGTTTTCGTGCCTGCGAGGCCGTCGTGAGTTGTTGCTTGGGTGAGCAGCACGTCTGCTTGAGTCGAGGGCCAGCTTAAGGCCGCGATCTGGGTCCATGGATCTTCGATGTCTCGCAGCAGGACTTGGTCGCGCACTTTCGATGCGGCGGCGCCTTCCACATAGCCGAGCGTGCAGAGGAGTTGAAGGCGGACTCGGGGGTCGGGATCATCCTTCATGTTCAAGAGCTGGGTGAGTAGCGAGGCTGCTTGTGGCGAAGCGGCTTGCGGCGATTTCGTGAGCCGGCTCTCGGCTAGGATGATGGCGTTTTCGCGGACGCCGGGTTCAGGGTCTGCTAGAGCCGCTTCAATAGTTGCCGCATCGAGATCGCCGATGCCATCGAGCGTTCACAGGGCGTGAACACGGGCGGCCGCTGATTGGCTTTCAGTAATGATCTGGCTCAGAAATTGGCTGGTGCCCGAGGGTTCGGCCCTTTCGCTGTGGCGATCGATCAGCAATCTTTGGGCGTTGCGCCGCCACCAGAGATTGGGGTGGTCGAGGTGCTGGACTAGCTCCTCGCCGGTCGCCGCTCCTAACTGGATGCCTCGCGCAAGCGGCAGCCCATCGGTGGGAACGATACGGTAGATGCGTCCTTTGTCGGTGCCGTCATAGAGTTGCTCGGACTCGTATGTTTCAGCGGAGGTCCATTCGGGATGTTCGATTACGCGGCGATAGTAGTCAATCAGGTAGAGCGCTCCGTCGGGGCCGATGTAGAAATTCGCGGGCCGAAACCAGCTATCGGTCGATGCCAGAAACTCGCGTTCGGGCTGGGCTCGCCGGGCGACGAAAGTGGAGCCAGCGCGCTCCCACACGTCGGCGTGAACCAAGTTGTGCGCGGGTTCACCAATGAAAGAAACGTTTTCGAAGCCGGGCGGAAATCCTCCTCCCAGGTAAAGAGTCAGGCCGGTTGCCGACGTGATCTGTCCGGCGCTGGTCAGCAGCTCGAACCGTGGGTTCACGGTGATGGGGTAGACCGAACCGGCGTCACCGTGGTCTGACATGTTGTGCCAGGGGCGGGCCAGACGGAGGTTGGGGTTGCGTTCGAGATAGCGGGAGGCGATCACTTCATGGCGGGCGTGGCTGGAGTTGCTGTGCTGGACCAGGTGCCCCCAAGCGTCGAAGGTCTGGCCGTATTGAGAAGACCCGGCCAGCCACTCGAGTTCAAAAGTGTCGGGGCGAAATCGCACGCTGCGGCGCTGCATCGCGAGGCCCGGGCCGCCGGGACGATCGGGGTAGTGGATCTCGCCTCCGGGGTCGCCGAATTTGTCGGGGAAAACCTTGGCCGTGGTGTATCCCTCATTGGATAGATAGATCCAATTGTCGAGGCCATAGAGCGGAGTGCTGACGGTGTGTTGCGGGTTGGTGAAGGCGAAGCCGGAGAGAACGATGCGTCGAATGTCGGCTACGCCGTCGTTGTCACTGTCTTCGAGGTAGAGGACGTTGGGCGGGTCGGTCACCAGGATGCCTTGCTTCCATCGGAGGATGCCGGTGGGCATGGTGAGTCCGTCGGCGAAAACGGTGGCGGAGTCCGGCAGGCCGTCCGAATCGGTGTCGGTCAGGAGCTTCACTTTGCCGCCGGCGGTTTCAATGTCGAGCGGGTAGCCTGGACTTTCGAGGACGTAGATCCGTCCGAACTCGTCTATTTCCATGGCGACCGGGTCACGGATGTCGGGCTCGGTGGCGAAGATTTCGATGTGGAAGCCGTCCTCGATCTGGAAGGTTTCGAGCGCTTGTTGCGGGGAGTAGGGCGGAGCGGGGGACGGGCAGGTGCTGAGGCAGATGGCTAGGAGCAGCGTGCTCAGCAGGTAGACGATTTGCGAGGGGAGGGCTTGGGGGCCAGTAGTGTGCATGGCCTGTTTAGGGTATCAACTAGCCGTGCGTGGGGGAGGTTTGATCGCGGTTAGCTAAGCTTACTCGTCAGCCACTACCTTCGGCAGGATGATGGCGACGCCGATCTTGGCTAGCTCTTCACGCAGTTGTTGGAATTGAGCTTGGTCACGGTAGGTGCCGACGATTGCTCCGCCGGAGCCGGCGAACTTCGCGGTGGCGCCGGTGCTGCGCGCGGCCTCGACCATTTCGAGATTGCCGGCGCTGATTCGGTAGATGCGAGAGCGCAGGTCGAAGTTGGCGTTGACCAAGCGCGAGAGGTTTTCGTAGTCGCCGTCGATGAGGGCTTGGCGACCCTGGGCGGCGATTTCCGCCCACAGCTCCATGGCTTCGAGGACGGACGGATCGCCGGATTCATAGCGGGCACGGATGTTGTTGTGGAAGACTTCGGTTCCCTCGCTAAGACTCGTTCGATAGGCGACGTAGATGTTGGATATCAGTCCGGGGTCCAGCTCCTCGTAGTTGCCGTAGCCGTCCTTTTCCATAAGGTTCTTCGCGAAATCCATGTAGACGAGACCCTCGTAAGCCACAATGACGCGGTCTTGAAGACCGGCTGCGACGCCGAGTTCCTGGGTCTCGGTCTCTAAAGCGAGCTTCGCTTGAATGGGCTTCGAGATTGCTACTTCGTAGTGCTGCATGAGTGCCCGCAAGGCTGCGGTGATGATGGCGCTCGATCCTCCTAAGCCGAGACGCTGCGGGATGTTGGACTCGTATTCGATCGTGAAATTTCGGTCGGCGAGCTCGATGCCCTGCTCGGCGCAGTAGTTCATGAAACGCATCACGACCGCTTGGATGATGCGGATACCGCCATAGTAGCCCCGCCAGCGCGTGGTTTGGCGGAGGTCATCGAGGCTTCCCCAAATCGGGACATCTCCTGCTGATGGCTTGATCTCGACTCGTGCGCTGGGATACAGCAAGACTCGCGCTCGAAAGTTGCGAATGACAAACGCGATCGTTTTGCCGAAGTAGCCGTCGCTAGGATTCCCCAGCAAGCCGGCTCGCGCATAGGCCCGGGTTTCAATCATTGTCTCTGTGTGAACTATATCGCAAGACCAGCCGTCGAGCGATCGGGTGCGAGACGCCTTCGGGCAGAGAAAACCCGCAGGCGAGTGTAAAAAAACTACTTACTGGTTCCGCTACGATGATTTGAGGCCGTTGGGTCTGGGTTTGGAATCGAGGGATGAGAGCTGTCGTGCAACGAGTGAGTCGCGCCGAAGTGAGGGTCGACGGCGAGGTTGTTGGGGCGATCGATAAAGGGCTGTTGATACTGCTGGGCGTGGGGCAGGAGGACGGTACCTCTGATGCAGCGTACTTGGCGGAGAAGACGGTGGGATTGAGGGTTTTTCAAGATGCCGATGGAAAAATGAACCGCTCGGTTGAAGACGTTGGCGCCTCGGTGCTGGTGATCTCGCAGTTCACGCTTTTCGGGGATTGCCGCAAGGGCCGCAGGCCGAATTTCTCTGCCGCCGCGGCACCGCGCGAGGCCGAAGCGTTGTATGAGCTGTACGTGGGGCTTCTGCGGGATCGGGGTCTGAAGGTGGAGACGGGTGTGTTTCAAGCGATGATGGACGTTGATTCTGTCAACGACGGTCCGGTGACGATTTTGCTGGATTCAAAGAAGGTCTTTTGAGGCGGGCTCCATCGCTCCACGTTAGCGGATGAAATATGCGGGTCAAAACATGAATTTCGCACCTATGAATTCCTACTCATGAAGAAGTTGATAGCCATTTTGCTGGCGGCGGCGTTCGCGGCGGGCGTCTACTTCGCGTACCAATCCGGGCTGATTGGGCAGCTCAGCGACTACGACGAGCTTGTTGAAAAAATGCGGGCCAGCGGCATTCGAGGGCCGCTGATTTGCATAGCGGTTCAGATTGGCCAGGTCATCGTGTTCCCGATTCCGGGGGAGGTCACTCAGATTGCGTCGGGGTATGTTTTTGGCGTTTGGGCTGGGTTCCTCTATTCCTGGATCGGGATCATGCTGGGGTCTGCTTTGGCCTACACATTTGCCCGGCTGCTGGGACGTCCGGTTGTAGAGAAAATCATTGGCGCGAAGAGGCTGGAGAAGATGGACCATGCGCTTGACACGGGCAAGGGCAGGTCGGCTCTGTTTCTTCTGTTTCTGCTGCCCGGGATGCCCAAGGATAGTCTTTCGTACGGCGTTGGATTGACGGATTTTCGCTTCGGAGAGTTCATCGTTCTTTCGGGCTTGGGGCGGGCGCCGGCCCTGCTTGTTAGTACGATGATCGGGTCGCAGGTGCAGGCACGCGACTACACTTCGATTGCGATCACGGTCGTTGTTGCGGGACTAGCCATTGGCGCCGCGTATCTTTACGAGAAACGGCGGAGCGCGGCGTGATTCGGGCGTTTGTAGAGAACGATATACCGGCGGCGATGCGGCTGAAGGAGGCCGCCGGGTGGAACCAGGTCGAACGAGACTGGCTGACAGTGATTGGGTTGGCTCCCGAGGGGTGTTGGGTCTATGAGCAAGACGGTCGTGTCGTGGGTACGGTGACGGCAATTTCCTACGGCCGAAAGCTGGCCTGGATTAGCATGATGCTGGTCGACCCCGCCTGCCGCCGGCGCGGCATTGGGCGGAGTCTGATGGAGCACGCGGTTGCGTATCTCGATGGCGCTGGCGTTGAAATCGTCAAGCTTGACGCCACCGATATGGGCTATCCCCTCTACCGCAGCTTGGGATTTCGGGACGAATGTCTGATCGAGCGTTGGAGCGGGACGGCGGGGCCAGTTCGGCGCGAGTCGGCCGCACAGGACCCGTGGCCGCTGGTGGACGTTGAGACTATTTCCGCGCTGGACCAGGAGGCATTCGGTGTGGACCGGACCACGGTCTTGTGCTCACTGCTGCGGGGATTTCCGCAAGAGTGTTTTCGGACGCCGGGCGGGTATGTGATGGCGAGGCCGGGATCGAATGCGCATTTCCTGGGGCCTTGCGTGGCTCGCGAGCCGGGGCAAGCGCGAATGTTGATTGAAAGTATATTGGCGAAACATTCCGGAGAAAAAGTGTTTTGGGATGTGCTGCCTGACAACGAATTAGCTGTTCAATTGGCGGGAGATCTCGGATTTACCTGTGCCAGGAAACTGAGGCGAATGTGGCGGCCAGGCGTCCGTGCAGACGATGGAATTGCGTCGAATTTAGCGATGCAGTTTGCTGTAGCGGGG
>CBDCYS010000053.1:0-187785 GCA_965224215.1 Bryobacterales bacterium
GTTTCGGAGGCACCCATCGCGCTCGTCGTTCCTTCGTGGCTATCCTTCCGCAAAGAGGTTAACCAATTGGCGTCGTCAGGCTATCTCGCCATCGGATCCGACCGAATCTGGAATTTTACGAACTTGCCTGTGGTGCCTTTTTCCCCTTCCGTGTGCCAGATGTAGTTCGTTCCGTAGTTCGCCCACAGCGCCCGGCCTTTCCATCCGGCGTCTGGATCGTCGATGCGGCCGTCCAGACCGCGTGAGAAGAAGCCGAGCGGATAGGGTACACGCAGCGTGGTCCACTCTTTTGTCGCCGGGTTCAGCGCAAGAAGTGCATCGGAGTTTGATCCGGTGGCAATCGGCGTCTTCGCTCCGAATCCCCCTACGTTGTGTTGGTCCACCCAATTGTAATATTCGAAGTCGGCTGGAACGTCCGTACCCTTCAGTTTCGGACCGTCGGTCCGATACAGCGTCCAGCCTTCCCTGCACTGGCTCCCGTCTGCCTTACCAGGAAGGACCGTCCAAGTCCTTGCACTTGCGAACGTCGAAGCGTTGCCGTAGGGTCGGGAACTGGCGCGGTGGCCCGTCAGGACCTGGCTTGGCTGTATCCGGGGTTTCCCCCTTCGTGCCCGGTTAACCGTGTCCGTGGCTCCGTTTCCAGCTCCCGCCACCTCGCACGCAGCATGAAGATTTCCTTCACTACGCGCTCCTGCACACTTCACGACAAGGTTTATGAGACCTATCCGATCGGAGTTGCTTTCGACGACAGCTCGGAAGCCGTCACCCGAATCCAGGTGTCTGCTCTCGCCATTGACTACTCCACCGCTTCCGACCGAGGCCTTGGGTTAACGCCAAGTCCGTTCAGCCTTCCCCTTGCCGTATAGTCTTCGTCTCAGATCCTGCAGACTACCGGACGCTTTTATCATTTCGCCCCTGCCTCACTGTGTTGACCAAGACTTCAATGTGCAGCAAGGCTCCTTCGCTCCACGGGCGTTACCCCGCTTCCTCACTACTACGAACCTAGCCGCCATCCTCTCGCCTTCCACCGATTTCCTGGTTTTCGCCAGTTATACGGCTTCCCTGCTCCGCCAATTTCTCGACGGGACGAGGAGGGCTTCTCCAGTTGCTTAGCATGCCCTTGTCACCGTGCTGTCCCTAGCACCCCGCCGGAGTGAACTGGCGCTGCAGTCAGTCTGCGCCAGGCCATGCTGCCTTCACCCGTGGAAAGAGGGTTCGGCCTCCGGGGTTTTAGCTTTTCGAGGCCACCTATGGGTTCACTTTTGTTACGGCCCGGTGACTTGCTCACCATCCCAAGGATGGCTTTGTCAGTTGGCTTCATCGGCTTCGTTTCCTCCACACGGATGCAACCCAAGCTACGGGGCTCTGACTTTTACCCCGGTGGGACTGTCTCCCACTGAACATGCCAGCCTTGACTGGACACACTCTCCACTAGCCGTCCCCTCGTTGTTCTAAGCGAGCACTTCCTCAACAACACGACCAGCTACGTCGGTGAGCCTCATGTTCCGGCCGCTGTGGAAGTAGGTCAGTTTTAGATGATCCATCCCCATCAAGTGCAAGATCGTTGCATGCAGATCATTAACGTGGATTGGGTTCTCAACCGCTGCGTATCCGAAGTCGTCAGTGCTGCCGATGACCTGACCGCCTTTGACTCCGCCGCCGGCCATCCATATCGTGAAGCCCCGCGGATTGTGGTCTCTGCCCCGGCCCTTGGTACCGACACGGGTGGTATCGACGACCGGCATACGGCCGAATTCGCTTGTCCAAACAACGAGCGTCTCATCGAGGAGACCGCGACGCTTCAAGTCCGTTAGCAGCCCTGCGATTGGCAGGTCGGTCTCGGGGCAGTGCAAGCCATGGTTCTCCTCCACGTCTTTGTGGGCGTCCCAGTTGCCATTGTTGCCGCCGCCACCTGAGTAGAGTTCGATGAAACGGACGTTCCGCTCGACCAACCGGCGCGCGATCAGACAGTTGTGGCCGAAGGGCGCGGTTATTTCCTTGTCGAGACCGTAGAGCCTTTTCGTCTCCTCGGTCTCCTTGCTGAGATCCACCGCCTCTGGCGCCGACGCCTGCATGCGAAACGCAAGCTCGAAGCTCTCGATTCGCGCCCTCAACTCCTGGTTTTCGGGGCCGGGCGATGGCCGCAGATGACCGAGCTTCGAAAGCAGGTCAACCTGCCTACGCTGCTGCTCCCGCGTCCTGTCACTAGGTCCATCCAGGTAGAGCACCGGGCTCCCCGTGGAACGGAACACCGTACCCTGATAGTGGGCTGGCATAAACCCGGTGGCCCAGTTCGCCGCACCTCCGTTGGGACCGCCCCGTGGATCCGACATCACGACAAAACCCGGCAGATTCTGGTTCTCGGAACCAAGTCCATAGGTAACCCAAGATCCCATACTTGGATATCCCAGCCGGACGAAACCGGTGTTCATCTGCAGTAACCCCTGGCCGTGAGCGAAGCTATCTACGTGCATGCTCCGGATGACTGCCAGGTCATCGACATGGCGGGCAACGTTTGGATACCAGTCGGACACTTCTATGCCGGACTGACCGTGTTTGGTGAACGTGCGCCTGCTGCCGAGCAGTGCACCGAGGCGCTTGGCACGCAGTTTTAGCAGGGGGTCGCTGTCCATGCTTGGCATCGGTTCCCCATGGCGCTTGTTCAGCTCGGGCTTCGGATCCCAAGTGTCCATCTGGCTGACACCGCCGTACATGAAAAGGAAGATGCAGGACTTCGCCTTGGCCGGGAAATGCGGCTTCTTGGGCGCCATTGGCGACGCTGTCGCCGAACCCGCCGCCTGTGCGGTGTCGCCGAAGAACCCGGACTGAGCGAGAAGGTACGTGAGCGCAGTGCCCCCGAAACCACCTCCCGCCTCCCAGAGCATCTCACGGCGCGTTTTTCCACACGGGGTGAGCATCTGATTCGTGCGAGATAAATCTTTTATACGCATAACAAACCTCCTTCGGTTAGCTCAGTCAGTTCACATAGAAAAACTCGTTGCTGTTCAGCAGAACCAGGCAGAAGGCCCGCAACGCAAGAGAACGGGCATTTTGCCAAGGCGTTCGGCCGACGATGAAAAGCTCCGCCACCGGTTTGCCGGCGGCCTTTGCGTCGGACTCAATCTGTAGCGCCTGCTGCGAAAGGAAACTCAGCGCGTGGTCGACCTCGTCGCTGTTCGGAGCACGATTTAGAGCTAACTCAAACGCCCGTCGAACTTGCGCCCCACGGTCTTGCCCAGCTTCTTGCTCGAGACGCGCTGCAAGGTGACCAGCCCGCTCCGAAGAAAAGTCGCTGTTCAGTAACATCAGAGCCTGCGGGCCGGTCGTGGAAACTCTCCGGCTCTCACAGCTCTGCGCCAAGTCGGGCAGATCCATTAGGTCTAGTTCGGGCACGCGCAGGCCGCGCTTCTGGAAAATATAGACGCCCCTTCTGTTCGCCTGTTCTGCGCTCGACTCGATCCACAGACGAAGACTCTGACCAGGGGATACGGCCTTTACTGCATCTGGAACCACCGGGAAAATACTGGGACCGTGCATTTCCAGATTAAGAAGACCGCTGACCTGAAGAGTAGAGTCCCGGACGGCCTCCGCATCGAGCCGCCAAGCTTTCCAGCGCCAGTAGAGAGTCCCATCCGGATCCGCCTTGCCGGCCTGGTCATCCCACGCCGTAGAAAGAGCAAATGTGTTCGAACCCACGATTAGCCGCTGCAGCTCGTTGATGTTCCAGCCCGAGCGGACAAACTCCGTAGCTAGGAAATCGAGCAGCTTCTGGTTATTGGGCCGCTGTCCCATCACCCCAAAATCATTGGCGCTAGAGACCAGGCCCTCTCCAAACGTCCACTGCCACAAGCGATTCACAAACACCCTCGCGACTAATGGGTTATCTGGTTGAGTCATCCACCGCGCGAGCCGGAGTCGGCGGCCCGATGTGGGCCGATCGGCAGGCCAAGGCTCGGCGGGTGGCAATGCTCCGAGCACGGCCGGAACGCCCGCCTCCACTTCCGAACCACCTTCGCCCCGTTCGATTTCTCCGGTCATCGCCAGTATCTTGCCCGAGGGAGCTCCGCGATGAAAGACGTGGGTCGGCGGTGGGTTTTCGAACTCCTGCCAGATGTAGGCTCGCTGTGGCGGCTCCGGGCGTGAGGCCTCGAGCTCAGCGATCTTGTCGCTCCACTCCTCGTACCGGGCGGCTTCCTCCGGTGTCGTGTAGCGCAGCATCCTTTGCTCCACTTCTTTCTCGAACGCCTCGATAAGCCCTTTCTGTGTTCCCCTTGGGGGCCGTTGCCGCTGCTTGCCCGCGGTCATCGCGCGGAAGGCCAGAATCGTATCGAAGGAGTTAAGAATTCCAGCCGCTCTCTCTGCTTCGTCCGTCCCCTTCAGCAACTGCTGGAGCAGGCCCGCCTGCAGATTTGTGATCAGGCGATTGTACGGGGCAATCGCCTTGTCCACCTTCTCCATCGCCTCGTCGTAGGCAGCCAGCTCCGCTTCCGAACCGACCCGGACGTCCAGATCCAAGGCGTTTCCGGAGGTGCCTTTGGCATTCCGCTTGAGCGGTTCGAAGGTCGCCAGGAGCTTGTAGTAGTCTTTCTGCAAGAAGGGCTCAAACTTGTGGTCATGGCATCGCGCGCACTTGATGGTTATGCCGAGGAAGCCGCTCGCCACCCCGTCAAGAACATCGTCGAGTTGATCATAGCGGTCCAGCAGCTCGTCGGCCGGCTCGTTATCCCAGGTGCCCAGTCGGAGAAACGTCGTCCCGATCTGCGTTTCCGCGTTGGAACCCTCGACCTCGTCGCCAGCGATTTGCTCAGTAAGGAAACGGTCAAAGGGTTTGTTCTGGTTAAAGGAGTCGATCACATAATCGCGGTATCGCCAAGCACTGGGTTTCCCCAGGTCTTCCTCGTAACCATTCGTTTCAGCATAGCGAGCCACATCGAGCCACCTGCGGGCCAGACGCTCGCCGTACTGAGGCCTCGCCAAGAGTTGCTCGATGACACGGTCTATCGCATCGGGCGATTTGTCTGCCAAAAAGGCCTTGACCTCGTCAGGTGTGGGCAGCAGCCCAATGAGCACAAGATAAGCGCGGCGCAGAAGAGTAATCTTGTCTGCCGGGGCGTTTGGTCGAATCCCTTTCTCCCCCAGTTTTTGCAGGACGAACGCGTCCACCGGCGTACGGACCCAGGCCGCGTCGCGAACATTCGGAATCGCCGGACGCTGTGGGGCGCGATATGCCCAATGTTCGGCTTTCGAGCTTGATGCCGATACTACCTCTTCCGATGTGGTAGCCGGCATTCCGGCATCAATCCACTCTCTGATCACACGCTTTTCATCGTCGGTAAGCTTCTTAGGGCCCATCGGCATCTGGTCGTCGGAAATTCGCTGATACAAGAGACTCTCTTCCGCCGAGCCTTTTTGTACAGCAGGACCCTTGCTGCCACCCTTGAGCATGAGCGACGGTCTGCTAAGGTTCAGGTCGCCCATTTGCAATTTGTCACCGTGACATTGAAAACAGTACCGATTGAGCAGGGGCTCGACGTCACGTTCGAACGGCGGGACAGTGTCCGCTGACAAAGTAGCCAGGCCGACAAGTAGTGGAAGAACAGTAATCAGAACTCTCATAAATGACCTGACGCCCCCTTTTGCGACCACACCCAAATTTAAGAACTCCTTAAAAATCTATGCCGTCGCTTCCGACAGGCGGATTCAGTAGCCCTGCCCAGCCTGCCCAAACGCCAACGGCCCTAACGCTTTCTCCCCCCGTTTAGTATTTTACGCACCAAGCAACCCTCCTGTCAACTGTAAGTAATGTCTCAGCGAGCCTCCGGCCTGCAGCGTCCGTCTGCACTCCGACGAATTAGCTTTGCAAGCAGCGACGCAAAAGAGAACTCACGTGCCAAATCTTGTGCGGCTCGCTTAACTAACCCCGACTTGATCACCACCTAAGCAGCCACAATCTGGGGCATCAACTCACCATGACCGTCCGTCAGCCTCATGCACCGGCCGTTAAAGCAGCATGAACAGCACACAGGCCTGGCCGCCCGCAGCAGAGCGTCACACCCGGAACTGCTTCGAAAGCGGCAATTCACGGACGCGCTTGCCGGTCGCTACGAAAATGGCATTACACAACGCCGGTGCAAACGGCGGCACACCAGGTTCACCGACGCCGGCCGGCCACGCATCGCTATCGATGATCTCGACATGTGTATGGAACGGCGCCTGGTGAATCCGCGCCATTGGATAGTCGTGAAAGTTCGATTGATCGATGCGGCCGTCCGAAGCGGTAAGCTCGCCCATCAAGGCCAAGCTGGCACCGAACACTTGTGCCCCTTCAAACTGTGCTCGCACGCGTTCGGAATGTACGATCTGGCCGCAGTCTGCTACCGTCCACACATTCGGGATCTTCAGCCTGCCGGAGCTATCGACTTGCACTTCCACCACCGTCGCCACGTAGCTTCGGAAGCTATAGTGAGCGGCGATCCCGAAGCCGCGGCCATTTCCTGAGGGACGATTGGCCCAACCGGCGTTTGCTACGACTCGCTCGATCACCTGCCGCAGCCGACCGGTGTCATACGGAAACTTCGGATCGGCGGCCCTTCGCGAGATGCCCTGCGCCACCAGATCGATTTTGCGCGGCTCGCCGATCAGTTCGAGCAGGTAGTCCTTGGGATCGCGGCCAGCGTTGTGGGCCAGCTCGTCAGCGAAGGACGAGACGGCGAAGGCGTGCGGAATATTCCCAACCGAGCGCATCCAACCGAAGCGGAAGTGGGCCGGAGCCGGTCCGACCTCAACCCGGTGGTTCGCCAGGTCGAAAGGGACGTTGGAGAAGCCCATCCCCACCTCAAATGTTTGATGGACCGCATCGACGTTGTTCATGGAGCCAATCGGTGGAGCAACGGTCCGTTGTAGCCACGCAGTCGGTTTGCCATTGCCCCCGACTCCCGCTTTGACGTACATCCCCCGCGGGGCGTGGAAATAGCAAAAACGGATATCGTCCTCGCGACTCCACACGACCTTGACTGGCTTGCCGAGCTCCTTCGATAGAAGGGCTGCCTCGACGGCGTAGTCAGGCTTCGACTTGCGGCCGAAGCCTCCGCCGAGCAAAGTGACGTGACAGATGACGTCCTGTTCCTCGATGCCCAGCGCTGGAGCTACGGCTTGCTGCACGGCCTGAGGATTTTGCGTCGGCGACCACAGGGTTACCTTACCGTCCTTGAAGTCAGCCAGAGTAACCGGCGGCTCCATCGGAGCGTGCGCCAGTTGAGGCGTATAGTACTCCGCCTCCATCGTCTTGGTGGCTTCGGCGAAGCCCTTATCCACGTCACCGATATTGCGAGTGACCTTGCCCGGCTTGCGGGCCGTTTCCCGCAAATAATCCTTGTAGGCCTTTGAAGAGTAGCTTGCGTGTGGCCCCAGCTCCCATTCGATCTTCAGCTTTTGGCGCCCCTGAAAGGCGGCCCAGGTGTTGTCAGCGATGACAGCTACACCGCCAAGTTGCTGGAAGCCGTAAGGGGGTTTGAACTCAGGCAGTTTCGCCGTGTCTTGCACACCGCGGACTTTTTTCGCTTCGCTGTCGTCGAACGACTTGACTTTGGCACCCAGAACCGGCGGGTGCTCGATCGACGCATACACCATACCGTCAAGTTTGACGTCCATACCAAACGTGCCACGGCCCGTGCAAAGGTCCTTCACGTCGGACAAGGGGACGTCTTTGCCGATGTAGCGGTAGGCCGCCTTTTCTTTGAGCTTCAACGCGGACTTGTCGGGAACCGGGAGGCCGGCGGCGGTAGTCGCCAATTCGCCGAACCCAAACTTCCGACCACTCGGGGTATGGGCCACTTCGTGGAACCGCGCGGTACACTCCGATTCCGGCACGCCCCACTTCTTCGCGGCGGCCTGCTCCAGCATCAGCCGAGCCGTCGCGCCGGCTTCGCGCATTACTTGCCAGAAGAGGGTAATGGACTGGGAACCGTCGGTATTTTGGTCTCCGTATTTCTTGTCACCGATCGCCTGCTCAAACTTGACACGGCTCCAATCCGCTTCCATCTCGTCGGCGACAACGAGAGGCAGGCTGCTGCGGGTGCCGGTTCCCATCTCCGAGCGATGGGTCACGATGCGAAGCGTGCCGTCGGCCTGAAGGCCGATCCAGATGCTGGGCTGGAACTCCGCCCCTTCGAGTGCAGCGAGCATCTCGGTAGGCAAAAGGCGGGCGCCGAGCACCATCGCACCGGCGCTGAAGACACCTTTCAGAAAGCCGCGACGGCTGATATTCTCTATGCGTTTCATGCCGTTTCCTCCGCCGCCTGATGGATGGCCGCGCGGATTCTCTGGTAGGTTCCGCAGCGGCAGATGTTGCCTTGCATAGCGGTGTCGATGTCCTGATCGCTGGGGTTGCTGTTGTCACTTAAAAATGCGGCCGCCTGCATGATTTGTCCGGATTGGCAGTAACCGCATTGCGGAACAGAATGTGCCGTCCAGGCCTTCTGGACTGGGTGTTCCCCGTTCAGACCTTCAATGGTCGTGATCTCCTTGCCTTCCAGGCTCCTGAGCGGGGTGATGCACGAGCGCCCTGCGGCGCCGCCCTGGTGGACGGTGCAAGAACCACAAAGGCCCGTCCCGCAGCCGAACTTCGACCCGGTCAGACCTAGCTCGTCACGCAAATACCAGAGCAAGGGCATGGCCGGATCGCCGTCGAATTCTCGGTCGATGCCGTTGACCTTCAGCTTTATCATAGTCTCTCCTCGATAGTGGTCTACCGCCGCAGACGAAGACGCTCAGTGTCTGAGCGGCAGCGGCCAGGCGTATGAAGTGTGGTTTCCGATTTGCACCTCGGATTCAGATATGATACTCCTTAACAATAACAATCTGGAAGGCAAGCCATTTCCAGTCATTTCAGACGACTAGTTGGACGGGGCCAGTCCCTCTTCCTCACCCATGCCGTGACTGAGCCACCCGGAGTACCAACGAAAGACGTTCCCGGTCAAACTACCGATGAAAATTAACCCATCATTGGTCACATCGATCCAGTGGCCGGGGCTCTCCATCGCACCTAGAATCCTGCCAGTCCGCAGGTCGATTTTCATGATACGACCGGCAAGGGTGTCGTAAGTAAGATTTTCAATGTTGGTGCGGTGAGTGATGATCCACATCTCGTCTTTTGGCGTGATGAATATGTTCTGCGTGGCACCGAGGTGATTCCACTGCTTCAGAAACTTGCCGTCAGGATTGAAGATCTGGATACGGTTGTTCTCGCGATCGGAAACATAAACCAATCCTTTGGAATCGACGGCTATTGAATGGGGCGTGTTGAACTCACTGGGACCTTTCCCTTTCTTGCCCCAGTCCCTGATGTACTTGCCCTCACGCGAAAACTTTACGACTCGAGAATTGCCGTAGCCATCGGAGACATAAAATTCTCCGGTCGGTGCGAAGGCGATGTCGGTAGGACGATTGAAGTGCTGCGAGTCGGTAGCGGCTTTGCGTTTGACGCCGAGGGTCAGCAGCAGCTTGCCGTCCCGCGTGAACTTCATGACCTGGTGATCACCGTTGTCGGTTACCCACACGTTGCCTTGCCGGTCGACTCGCATCCCGTGGGGGTTGCCGAACATCCCTTTCCCCCAGGAACGCAGGTATTTCCCCTTCGCGTCAAAGACGACAATCGGATCGGCCTTGGGTCCCCTCTGGAAAACGTAGACCTGGCCTGCCGCGTCGGTGGCCACCGCTGAAACGCGCCCGAACTTCCAGCCGTCTGGCATCGTGTCGGGCTCCTCGCCAAAGCGAATATTTACGCGGTACTTGAGCAGGCCGCCTTCATGCGGATACCATCCCTTCTCGGCAGCCATCACCACAACTGCCAGCATCACCACTAAACCAAAAAGTTTGCGTTGCATCCGAACCTCCTTGTGTTTTTCTTCCATGCAGACCGCTGACATCCGCACCTGCGCTTCGCCTCTTCATCCGACCGTTTGCCGCAGATCCTCTTCGGACGTCGCGCCACGCGTGCCGCCGCGTGTCCACTATGCGCCGTACCTCGTCCTAGTGTAGCACTTGACTCTAGCACATGCAATTGCTTTACCGCCACTGTCAACGCCAAGTAGAAATGTCCTAATCGCTGCCAAGTAGAAATGTCCGCTTTGGGGCAGGTGGCTGGAGAGGCGATGGTAGAGTGGTTGGCGTTGAGGGCAGGGTCGCGCCTGCTCTTGATGCCCAAGGCCGAAGCGATGGAGCTGGCTCCCAAGCAATCGACTGAAGCAGACGACCCTCTGGCCTCCCGGTCAGAGGGTTTTCTGTTCGTGACAGAGATTGCTTTGGTGAAGCTTCGGAGCGGAGGCCTTGGGCTTCGCCAACGCGACGATCGCCGGGCGCCGTTTGCCCGGCGCTCCCCATAGCGTCTTGGTTTGGCAGCGACTGCCAACTCAGCGCATCGGCCCGATGGGCGCTCCGCATAGAGTCTTGGTTTGGCAGCGACTCCTAGTCCTGCGTATCGTCTCGCCGAGCGCCGGATGCCTGCGCCGCTTGCCACACAGGCGGGCTGTCTTTCAGATCGAAGTCCTTCATCCAGTCGCTGCTTCGCTTGCCGGCAGCTTTGCCGCCAGCCTTCTCGGCCGCTGCCGCAGCGGGTTCCGCCTGGGCGCTCTTGGGCTGCGGGCGCTCCGATTGGGGCTGCGCGCCGCAGCGCTTCAGCGCCAGTTCGTGCTTGCCGCAGCGCGCGGCCAGGACGCCGTCCAGGCGTCTCTCCACCCGCACTCGGCTGTTTCGCAGACCCGGCACAATCGCCTTGCGGTCGATTTGATAGCTCTTTCCCCGGAAGCGAATCGTGTAGTCGTTGGCGACCCGCCGCGTCTCGACCTGGCTCAGCGCCGAGTCCAGATCGTGCTCGGGACCTAGCTCGCGATGCGCCTCGTCGGGGTGAGCCGGCTGCACCCGCAACGTGGCGTTCCACCAGGGCAGAAACTCGCTTTCCAGGTAGGCGTTGGCCTGTTCGATCGTCGTGGCCCCGGCCACCCGCAGACCCTTCACCAGGCGGTCCTGGGCGGTGCCAAAGCTGCGCTCGACGCGGCCTTTGGCCTGCGGCGAATAGGCCGTGATCGATTCGATGTCCAGCTCCTGGAGCGCCCGCCCGATCTGCGTGGGAGGCAAGAGCTTGGGATCCTCGCCGGCGCTGTTTTTGGGCGTGTTGACAAACAGGCTGGCGCGGTCGGTGTAGAAGGCTACGGGTCGGCCGTTTTGTTCCAGATACGTCTTCAGCAAACGGCGATTCTCTTCGCCCGAGTCGTGCCGGACGAAGCGCGCCAACAACTCGCTGCTGGCGTCGTCGATCATGCCGATCAGGTACAGCTTCTCCCCGCGTCCCTCCAGCCAGTCGTGCTCGGAGGTGTCCCATTGCACCAGCTCGCCGCGGCAACTGCGGCGGGGCCGCCACGGATGCGGGCGTCCTGACTTGCGGCGGCGGGGCTTCCACAGGCCCGCGGCGGCCATCCAACGGCGCAGCGTTTCGCGGCCGACTTGGACGCCGTGGCGCTGCTCGAGATACTCCGCCGCCAGAGTCGGGCCAAAGCCGGCGTAGACGGGTTGGGAGAGGATTGCCACGGCTTGTTTTTCCGCCTTGGCGCTGAGCTTGCGGTTGGACGCGCGGCCCCGCGCGGCATGGACCACGGCCTGGTCGCCTTCGCTGCGAAGCTTCGCCAGCAGCCGCCTCAGATGCCGTTCGCTGAGGCCCGTCTGCTGGGCGGCCTGCTTTTGCGTGATGAGTTTTTTGTCTGCTTTGCGCAGCGCCACCAGCCGGTCGCGCTCTCGTTGTGTCATTAGTAGTTGTCCTTGCTTGCTCACCCCTCCAGGCTGACCTTGTCAATAGGACATTTCTACTTGGCACGTTTAGGACATTATCACTCGCCAGCGACACAGACCGTAGCGGTGCATGCGCTCGGTGGACCAATCAGGCTACAATCTCTCGCGCGCAAGGCTTCGCGCGGCTGTGAGCGATGGACGAAGCCACAAGCCCACCCGTGGGGAACGAACAACCCTTGGAAGTGAACACAGTCGAGCAAGGCGTCGAGACCTCTGCGATTGACTCCGCCAACCTGCCCGACCTAAAGAGCCGCTCGCTGCCCTGGGTATTCGGAACCGGACTAAGCTAGGAGGGTCATGGCCAACCGACAACATTTGGCGGAACTCACCATCGGTGTCGAAAGCTGGAACGACTGGAGGCGCCGCCACAGGGGGGAACACCCTGACCTGAGCGACGCGGACCTCAGAGGAAAGAACCTGAACGGGGTACACCTCGCTGGGGCAAACCTGAGCGGGGCGAACCTCACCGGTGTGGATCTAAGCGAGGCGAAGCTCAGCGGAGCGAACCTCCGCGCGGTGAGCTTCAGGCGTGCCGATCTCAGGGAGGGCGGATCTCAGCAAGGCGGACCTCAGCGGGGTAGACCTCATCGAGGTGAACCTCAGCTGGTCCGATCTCAACAGGGCCGACCTCAGCAAGGCAAACCTCACCGGGGCGAACCTCAGCCAGGCGAACCTCCGGGGAACAATCCTCTTTGCCGCGACTCTAAGCAACTCTTGGTTATCGGAAGCCAGAATTGACCGCTCTACAAGTCTGCGGAACCTTAGATTTGCCAAGGATCACGATGAGATGAACGACGGGGCGGACACGGTCGGGCTTGGCCGGTTTGACCGCATCGTTAACTGGGAGAAGCTGAGGTTCTTGAGTGAAGTGCCCCTGTTTGGTGTGTCTTACGTCGGCTTGGGTCTGTTGTTCGCGAGCGTTCACGGCGTTGATATTACCAACAGGTTCGGCCTGCAGACCGTCAGGTCTGCCCTTGACGAATTCTCGAACTGGCTGGCAGCAATACCGCCAAAGCTCGACGACATTCGAGCCGACCACCCGACCGCCGATAAGTACTTAGCTGAGACTAGAATAGGCTCATGGCAATGCCCGTCACACTTTGGATCGGCACGCGCAAAGGCGCGTTTGTTTTTCGTTCGAACGACCGCCGCAAGTGGGAGCTTGAAGGCCCCTATTTCCGTGGCTGGGAGATCATTCTACGGCGAGGATCCTGGTTGAGGTGTTATCCTTTCGAAGCATGACTAACCTATCGAGATTCGCAAACTTGCCACTTGCAATTCTGGCTTTATTGCCTGTTACGCCCGTCTGGGCTCAAAACGAAACGCCGAACCGTGTCCTCATCACGAACGTCAACCTCTGGGACGGTACGACCGACAGTCTCAACAACAACCAGAGTGTGTTGATCGAAGGAAACCTGATCAGGCAGATCGGCTCGTCGATCAGCGCCCCTGGCGGAGCGACCGTCATCGACGGCGGCGGGCGGACGCTGATGCCGGGGCTGATCGACATGCATTCCCATCTTGCGACCGCAGAGGGCCTTCTAGACGGCAGGGACGAATGGGACGCTTACGCGATTGGCGCAATCGCAGCTCACAACCTGGTGCTGTTCCTGGAACAAGGGTTTACGACGACACGAGGAGCAGGCGGACCCGATCTAGGGCTTGCGAAGGCGATTAGGGCGGGGCGTATTCCCGGCCCGCGGCTCTACCCATCCGGACCCTGGCTCTCCCAAACGGGGGGCCATGCAGATCTTGGCTATTGGACGGATCCGATCGATTTTCGTGACTATTCTGAACTGACCGAAACCAGCTATGTGGTTGATGGTCGTGCCGAGATTTTGAAAGCCGTCCGCCACAATCTCCGCAAGGGGGCTACCCAGATCAAACTAATGGCTGGTGGAGGTGTATCCAGCGTGTTCGATCCGCTGCATGTGACGCAGTTTACCGGGGATGAGATGCGGGCTGCTGTTGAAGCGGCTGAGGACTCGGGAACATACGTGTTAGCCCATGCCTATCACGACCGTTCCGTAAATCGTGCTATTGATGCCGGCGTCAAAAGTATTGAGCACGGCGCGCTGATAAGCGAGGAGACCGTTAAGCGGATGGCGGAGGAAGGCATTGTCTGGTCCTTGCAGGGTTTCCTGTTCTATAAGGCTTACTCAAATCCGTCGAAGATGCCAAGCTATTTGTCGGAGGATCAAAAGAGGAAGGCAACTCAAGTCTTTGAAAGTTTTCACCGAGTTGCTGCCTGGGCAAGAAAACACGGGGTTTTCATTGTGTCCGGCGGCGACACATTCGGCACGAAGTTTGTCAAGCACAATATCGAGAACGTCATTGTGGAAACAGAGCTAGGCTTTACGCCTTTCGAAGCCCTCCAACATGCGACCTACAACCCGGGCAAGATGCTCAAGGAAATGGGCCTGATGGCGGCGGGGTTGGATCCTTACCCAGATGGCAAGCTGGGCGTTATCGAACCCGGGGCTTATGCCGACCTGCTGATCGTCGAGGGCAATCCCCTTGAGGATCTCACCGTACTCCGGGACTATCGGAAAAACCTCAAGGTCATCATGAAGGATGGCAGGTTTTTCAAGAACACGCTGTAGAGAGTGGTACAGAGTTCCGGCAGAGTTCGGGGACGGAGCCCGAATTCAGGAGTGGAACGTCCCGGGCGATAATGGAGTCGAGAATGCCACGGGTGGCCCGTGCGGCGGCGTCCAGCTAATTGAACCTGATCGAGGTTGAGCCTAGGCACTCCTTGCCGCCCGCTGCCGTAACCGTCATTCTCTAACGAACTTCTTGACCGAGCCGCTGAGCTGTGCCGAGTAAACATCTCCAGAATCGGTAGCCGCCATGCCGTGCGCTCCGCCCGGGGGGCGGGGCAATCTTCCGATCAGATTCCCGTCCAAGTCAAACAGCGCGCCGCCTGCCCAAAGCTGCTGATCTTTGGTCATGAAGACTTAGATGATCAACTCAACGCTGCCACTCAAACCATTCGGGAGCTGGAGTCCGCCACCAGTGTTTTCTTCTCCCATTTCCCGACGAAGCTTACGCTCTCAGATGAGACACTGTGGGCTTTTGTCAGTGCCGTAATGCTCGTTTTGGGAACGACGGTCTACAAGCTCTTCTGCCCACCGTCGGTGAAGAGATTCTCTGAGATCGAGTGGGTTGCACAACTGAGACGCCCAAGGTTGTTGCACATCGCGGACAGCCTGGCTTGCGGGCCGCCTTCTAAGCGCTGGACTCACAGCGCCTTGCAGTTGTTCACAGGCGTGTTCGTCCTAATCGGCGGGGGCATTGCGATCGTGCTACTCGCCATTAGGATCTGGAAACTATTTGGGCTAATTGTGACGTACATGCGATAGGGCGCTTCACGCGCGGCTATCGCACCGCAATGGAGTCTTCCCAGACGCAGCTTCCGACGCGCTCGGCACCCAAAGCAGCTTGGCATTCTGTGCGCTGCAACGACCTGCCGCTGTCGGAGAAGAAAGCGGTGCTGGCATCCCACCGCTGGCCCCCCGGGCCCTCGGCGAAAAGTGGCGCCCGAGAATTTTCTGAAAAAATTCGCGCGTTTCTGGCAGGTGCTTAATCATACCTTCTGGCGCTTGGGTTTTTTGGGGCGCGTGAACTCGAAAAGGCCCAATGGGACCCGTCGCCTTAGGGTAGCCACGTTGGTAGCCAAGCCGGTGGCCAATGGCTACCTTTGGTGGACGGTTTGGAATGGCTGGGCACGTAAGTCATTGATAAATGGACTCCACAGAACGCCATGAACGCCTACCCACGGACTCATAATCCGTCGGTCGTAGGTTCAAATCCTACAGGGCCCACCAAATCCTTCGAATCGCTTGGGGCTCAGTTTGCCCTTGCCAGTAAGTTCCTGCTCGTTAGGTTGGTCGCCACCGGGCCCGGAATCTCGTCCAATTGCGGCCGACAGGCCCGGAGCCCGCATCGGCGTCTCGCTGAGCCGCAGCGGGTCTTACAGAGAAAAGATTATCTCGGAGCGCATCAGCGACCATGGAACAAACTGTTCCGTACCAGGAATCGCCCGCCTAACCTCGATCGGGACCCCCTCGCCGGTGAGGATTTGCCCCGGCTCACCACCGCGCTCGGCATGGAGGTGCAGATGCGGCTGGCTCGTATTGCAGGAGTTGCCGACCTGCCCCAGAACGCTTCCCTGATTCACCCGCATGTCCGGCGTAACTGCGACGCTGCCCTGCTTCGGATGCGCAAGTGACGCCGGAGAAGTAGACGCGAAGGGGATCACACCGCTGACAAGGAACTGTAGGCTACTCTAGCGACAGTGAGACTGTTTTGCTCACCTGCGTCCCGGCGGCAAGGGTCACCGGCACTTCCCCGCTCATGCCGCCCGGCACGCGTGCATTGATCTGCATCAAACCAACGAAGTCAGGCGCGCTCCCCGCGTAGAGCAGGTCGGCCGGCTGCCCGCCGATGAGCAAGGTCACCTCCGCCGCCGGCCGCGGATACGGATCCGCCGCGCGCACGCCATCGCCCAGGGGCGGGGTCGTCATGCCTTCGCCGGTTGCGTAGAGAACCACGATATCCCTGGCCCGCGCGGGGTGGCCGGGTGCATTGAGCGAGCCGTCGGTGTGAACGGCCAACACGCGACCTTGCTCGCCCGGATACTCAAACAAGCCGGGGGCCGTCGCCGCCACGCTCGTGACCACTTCGTTCGAGGACTCGCCGAAGTAGGACACGCTGACCCGTGCTTCAGACGCCTGCTGGAGCGAAAAGGGCGCTTGGGCATTGATCTGGCCGGCGGCGGCAAAGAACACCGGTGCCGGCATTTCGTTGACAAGAACGACTACACCGCCAGCCTCGCGGTCAAGATTGCCGTTGCCGTCAAACTGGCCCACCGCGCCGTTGCGGGGGCCGAGCCCCTCGCCGTTGATGGAGAAGATCTGGCCGGGCGCCAATGGGCCCGTCTGCCACGAAGCCGCATGAACCACGCCGGCTTCAGCGATGGCTCCGGGAGCAATGAACGGAGCGTCGTTTGGCAAGGCGCTGTTCTCCAACGGCAGCACATCGACGATGTCGTCGAGTTGATCGTTGAAGACCAGCATGCGGCCGGTGGTGAACGTGAGCGGCAAACCTTGCGCTTCAGCGAACTCAAAACGGTCGGAAAGATGAATATGCAAGTGAGGGAAGTTCGTGTTCCCCGAGTTGCCCACGCGGCCAAGCACGGCGTCGGCGGCGATCTCCTCGCCGAGTTCGACGGCAACCGATCCCTCCATCAGATGCGCATACCAGCCGTAGATGCCGGGAGCATGCTCTATCACAACCACGTTGCCGGTAGGATTTTGGCCGTCGGTTTCGCCCAACGACTGATCGACGTGATGCGTCTCGATGGCTGCCACCCGTCCCGGCGCGATCGCGGAAACTGACTGCCCCCACGCGTAGAAATCCTCCAGCGCCGGCGGCGCTCCTGTATTGGGGAACAGGTTGCCGTCAAAGTCGAGGAGAACCATATCGATGGCAAAGCGCTGTGCCACCCAGGCCTGCCTGGCGCTTTTTGCGAAGAGCGACCCGAGCCAGTGGTACGCCGCGCCGAAGCTATTGTGGGCCACCCAGGGCCCTCCGCGCACCGGTGGGTGGGCCTGGAATCCCGGCTCGAAGAGCGACAAGGGAACCTCGCGGTCAAACGTACGGGCGTCGGACAGCTCAATCCGCACGCGCGCACGCGCCGGCGCGGGGTCGGTCAGGGTAGTCCAGAGAAACAGCGCGGCACCTTGCCCGGCGCTGAGCCCCGGATCGCCATCAACCATGTCGTCGAAATCGGCCGGGACATATGGTCGTGTTGCAACGATCGTTCCGTCGTTGCCAAGCACCTCCAGCAAGACGCGGCTGAGTCCCGCGCCGCCGGCGGGGTTGAAGACAAGCGCCTCGCCGAGCACCACCCACTCGCCGTCCGCTTGGCGGAACAGCGGCCACTCGGAGCGGATCAGCTCCATCTCAACGTCTTGTGCCGCCGCCGGAGCGCCCGCAAACGCTCCCAGCGTGAAAAAGAGACAAAACGATTCCTATCCGCTTACGTATGGTCATATTTTCCTCCTAGAAAGATGGTTTGTGAAATGGGGATCAGATGGACCGGCGCTGGGCGGAAAGCCCAGCGCGTGCCCAATGCCGGTTACTCGTCAACCGCCACGCCCGTCAACCTCGCGGCCAACGGGCCGGGCGTCACGGCGGCTCCGAGTCAGCTTCGGCAACTGACTCGGAAGCAGCTTCACGATTTCTTTGGCGCAGCGGCCCACGGCGCCGCGTGAAGGCGCGACCTTCGCGGTCGACACTGAACTGCGGCATGCCGTCCCGGCTATAGACATCGACCCGAGCCCACGGCGACTTGTAGCCCGGGCCGCCGCGCCTCCAGGCAACAATGAACTTGATCGTGAAGTCGTCTTCGTTTAGGCGAAACGAAAGATTCTGTTCCGCGCCTTTCTTGTTCAGCTCTTCACGCAACACCGCCGCGGCGCGGTCCGAGTCGCTGCCGATATGTACGTCGATCGTCTCCGCCCGTGAAAGGGATGCCGCCCCCGTCGCCGTCCAAGTGAGCAACAGTAGTCCGATGAAAATGCGTCTCATGGTTTCCTCCTGAGGCCCGCCTTTTGCCGGCGGGCTTTTCTACCTCTGAGACTACGGCCTTTCCGCGGTTTTGCCATGTGCCAAAGGTCAAGCAAAAAAGCATGACTTTCGGCACTGGGAGTTTGGGGCGCGGTGGTCTACTCTAGAGGGAAATGCTGCCGAATTCGTTCATGGTGTTTCGTGTCAGCGCCGTCTTCGTGGCGTCGATGGTTACGCTAGGGGAGGCGGTCGAGGTCTTTCAGTCTGAACGAGAGAAGATCGCCGTTTGGACCGACGGCCAACTCGATCCTCTTCAGATCGAACTGGTCTTTTGGGCCGTCTTGGCTACCCAGGTTGTTGTTTTCGTGGCCTTCCTAGCGGCTTTCTGGCGGACCACGCGGCCCTTGGCTGAAGACCGGCCCGAGCGCGTCCGGTTTGTCTTGCTCGCGCTACAAGTCGTGCTAGGCCTTCTGCTGAGCACGGACCTGCTCTACATCGTCGCGGCGGAAATGGGCTATCTGCTGCCGACACGGACGGGCTTGGCTTGGCTGGGAGCGTCGATGTTGGTCGCAGCGGTGTTTGTGCACTCCTGGGCGTTTGGCGAAGACAAAGAGTGGCAGCACGAAATTGGGGACGTTCCGCCGCCCGCGGTATTCATCCTTGGGCTTGCCTACGTCTGTGGATGGAGCTTTTTGGCTTACGGTATGGGATATCTGGCGGCGGCCGAAAATCGCTCGCGACGCGCACTCAGCTATGCCAACGCCGAGCTTACGGGGGTGCAACACCTGCTTGCTGAATCCGAACGCATGGCGGAGCGGCTGCGGATCTCGCGCGAGCTGCATGACAGCCTGGGGCATCATCTCGTGGGGTTGTCGGTGAGCCTGCAGGTTGCGTCGCGATCCGACGGGGACGAGGCGCGCAAGCACGTTGACAACGCCCAGCTTGTTGCGAAACTGTTGCTCAACGACGTTCGCGACGCCGTAAGTACTCTGCGCCGCAGAGGGGAGGTGGACTTGCGCGGGGCGATTGAGCGATTGGTCGCTGGAGTCGAATCGCCCGCGATTCACTTGTCCTTCGACCGCGAACTCACAGTTTCCGATTCCGCCTTAGCGCATGCGCTCTACCGCGGAGCGCAAGAGATCGTCACCAACACGATCAAGCATGCTCGCACCCGAAATCTTTGGATCACGCTGCGGCTGGACGATAGCGGGGTCCGTCTCGAGGCGCGTGACGACGGCCAAGGCGCGGCCGCCTACACGATGGGCAACGGTCTCCAGGGTCTGCGCGAGCGCGTGGAGCAAGCCGGTGGCCGCATCTCCGTGGTGACGCAACCGGGCGCCGGGTTCAGCGTCGACATCTGGACTCCACTGGAGGTAGTGTGATCCGGGTTGTGCTTGTCGAAGACCAGACCCTCGTGCGCCACGGTATCCGCAGCCTCATCGCCACCACCGGCGATATTGAGGTGGCCGCCGAGGCCGCCGATGGGAAGGAAGCGCTGGAACGAATTCCTCTACACAAGCCCGACTGCGTTTTACTCGACATCCGATTGCCAGAGTTTTCCGGGATCGAAGTGCTGCGCCGTTTGGCGCGCGTCATGCCCCTGCCGCCGACGATCCTGTTGACCACGTTTGATGACGACGAGGCGTTGTTACAAGGCATTCGCGCGGGCGCGAAAGGTTATCTCCTCAAGGATGTTTCAATCGATCAGCTCGCCGATTCCATACGGCGCGTGGTCGCCGGCGAGACACGGATCCGTCCCGCGATCACCGAGCGCGCAACCCGCGTTCTCAAAGGCGCCGCTTCCTCCTTCGATAGCTTCGACCTGTCTGACCCGTTGACGAAGCGCGAAGCCGAAATCCTGCGCATGATGGCGGGCGGGTTCAGCAACCGGGAAATTGGCGAAGCACTGGGCTGCTCGGAAGGCACGATCAAGAACCACGCATCGAGCATTCTCTCTAAGCTCGGTGTTCGCGACCGCACCCGCGCCGTTCTGCGCGGCATTGAGCTTGGCATGATTTGAGGCGACATTGTCAAGGTAGCATCGGTCGGCGACAATCGACCGATGATACGGAACGGGACAATAGGTGTACAGAGGGCGTCAACTTGCGCCACGGATAGGGCCCGATATTTTTGCTGGGCTGGATCGTCAAACGGGCTATTCCATCAAACGGGCGCTTCCAGATGGGGCCGGAGGATCAGGCCGGCTTCGTCTAGTATTTTTCGTTCGGGTTCGGTGAAGAATGTCAGGGTTTGGTAGAGCTCGTCGAGGCGCCGCTCTACTGTTTGCTCGCCGGCTCCGGCTTGTCGCAGGGCGTGGATCAGATCGCTTGCAACGGCCTCCATTGGTGAGGACTCGAACGGGAGGCGTCCGGCGGGGGTTGGCGATTTCGCTTTGGCCAGATACTTCTGCCGGAAGGCCTCGGGGGTGGGGCAGTGGCAGTGCAGGATCGCGGGTCCGGCCAGGAAGCGCTTGTTCGCTGGGGCGCGGCCGGGGCGGAGCGCCCAGCTATGAACTCCGGCGGCGGCGCGGCCCGCTGAGACGAAAAACGCGGACTTGCCGTTGTGATAGCTGCTGAAATAGGGCCTGGGGTCACTCTGCTCCATTTGGAGATCCTTCGCGATTGCCGACCAGCCCTGTCGGCCGAAACGCGCGGCTGCCACCCGGGGATTGAGCTTGAAGCACGGCTGGCTGCCCTCGGGAGTCGGCGGCAATAACTCGTGGTTTACGTAGCGAAGCAGGTGGAGATTTGCGCCCGACGCTGCCGCAAAGTGGCTCCTCACGGTCTCGCCACCCCGGCCGTTTCCCTGGAGGTAGAAGAATTCGTCGGCATCGACGTGCAGCAGCCCAGTCCAGGGGAGTCCCTCCCAACTCATCTCTCTTGGCCGCCTGCAAGGCCGCGCCGGCGTTCAAAGTTTGTCGCGCTGCGACGGCATGGGAAGACGAGCCGGAATGGGCGAACCGCAGTAGCTCGTGCTGGTCAGGGTCTTGGCAGATTTGCGGCCAGCGGTCTCGACTAGCCTCCGCGCCCGACCAAACGGTCAGTTGGGTGGCGCTATATTTGGCAGTCAGCCGGGCGGCAGCGGCGGCTTCTTGCGGCTCTTCCAAACGGTCAAAGATAAGGACTAGATGGTCGAATCCGAGTTCGATATGGTGCCAGCACCAGGCATCGAGGAGTGGTCCGCCACGGTAAACGGTTGACACGAGACCGGCTCGCGGGGTGTCGTTGCCCGCTGGGCGAACGACGAGCACTCCGGCTGGGTCGCCGTCATTTTCGTGAAAGCGGATTTCGCGGAAGGGCAGTTCGTGAAAGAGGACACGGCCGGTTGGCAGCGGGGGACTTTCGAGGGGTAGCAAGGCGTCGCGAAGCGTCAATTCCGGGGGCGCGGAGAGGGTCCGGGCGCGGGCGGGCGCGGCATGGAGCCACAACGTCAAAGCCCAGCGCGCCGGGCCGTGCTGCAGCTGACTGACTTGATGCGGGATTGTTCGCGAATCGAATATTACGGCCGAACCGGATCGAGCGGAGAAGACGGCGGTGGGGGGTTCGCTCGTCGAGCGGTTCGGAGCCCACAGGGCCAGGTCACCTCCTACGCATTCCTGTTCGGGGCCGTTGAGATACACGACGAGGGTGTAGCGCCTTCCGCTTTGATGCTGGTCGCTGGGGCTGTCGATGTGGCGATGGTAGCCGGTCGAGGGAGCCGGGTAGTGAGCGATCATAACGTTCCGCGGAGCAAAAAGATCGCTGGCGGGAATCGCTTTCTGTATGGTGGGACAAAGAGCGTGCAACAGCCATTGAACGGCGACTGCCGTCGTGGGCAGGGTTTCGATGAGCGCTTGTTCGGTGCCCGAGAAGTAACCGGCGTAGTCGGCTCGGCTAGGCGAATCGGTTCCATGGGGTCCTACGGTTCCTCGCTCGAGATGCAGCTTTCCAGATTGGTAAGCGGATTCCAGCTCCCGATGAAGGGCACGAACAAGGGGAGCCGCTATTAGAGATGGCGAGCTTATCCATTGATTGGCTTGAGGCTGATTCGCTTGAGGCTGATTCGCTTGAGGCTGATTCGCTTGAGACTGATTCGCTTGAGACTGATTCGCTTGAGACTGATTCGCTTCGCAGTGACTGGCTTTGGACCGATTTGCGCCGGACAGGTGTCTACCGGGCGAGTGTGCGAAGTTGGCCGAAAGTCCCGAATGTGAGAGAACAGTTGAGAACGAGTGAGACTCGCTCTGCAGGCGTTCCCAGAGCAGCTCTAGGGAGGTGGGCACGGGGAGAGGATTCCACCACAACGGTACTGACGGCTGCCAGGCAGAGGCTTGATGCAGACGGGTTTCGAGCTGCTTGAGCGTGTTGCGGAGCGAGATGGGTGTCGCTACCGGGATTGTTCCGAGCCGTGCCGCCTGTTGGGCGACTGACAGCAAACGCGGGGGGGAGATGGGGCCGCTGGGACCCCATCGCACGATGGCGCAGAGTTCGAGGCAGAACAGCAGGTGCAGGTCGAAAGGGTCGCCGAGATCCCGGAGTTTCGGGACAGGGTTGGATGTAAGCAACGAGCGTTCGAACTCGATCCGCGCGGCAGAGACGTGGTCGGTGCTCACCTGGGCTTCTCCGAACAACAGAAACAGTATGAACCTATTTCCCTGAGGCTTTTTTGTGCCATAATCGTCGAACGATTCTGTTTTTCGGGAGAAGACGCGATGAGTTGGTTCGACGATCGAGAAGATAACACCATCTATAAGGTAGTCATCAACCACGAAGAGCATTACTCCATCTGGCCGGCGGACCGTGAGAATCCGTTGGGCTAGAAAGACGTCGGCAAAACCGGAGCCAAGGCGGAGCTCCTGGGGTATATCGAAGGCGTCTGGACAGACATGCGCCCGCTCAGTCTGCGGGACTCAATCGGGGAGTTTCTGGAACTCCAGATTCGCAAGGACGCGCTCAAAAAGAAGGCCTGAACTCCGCCGCCGAAACCCTACGGCCGATACGCCGCGTTTTCGGTGTGCATGATCGTACCCGACTCCTCCAGCCAGTCATGAATCTTCTTGCTCAGCTCGGCTGCTTTGTCGGGCATCTTTGAAGCAAGGTCCACCTTCTCCCCAATGTCCTCGGCCAAGTTGTAGAGCTCGACGCCCGGCGGATCGTAGTGCTCGATCAACTTGTAATTACCCGACCGAACAGCCGCTCCCGGCTGCTTGGCTTGAGGACTGTAGTGCGGGTAGTACCAATACAAGTCTTCGCGGTCCCATTCGCCTTTGCCGGTTAGCAGCGGCATCAAGCTTTTCCCGTCGACGACTTTGCCGGGCCGGGCGTTGTCTCCCGCGATCTCCGCAATCGTGGGGTAGAGATCGGTGCCAATGACCGGAACGTCACTCACCGTGCCAGCTTCGATCGTCCCCGGCCAGCGCACAATCAGCGGCACACGGATTCCTCCCTCGTAGAGATAACCTTTCCCTTCCCGCAAAGGGTGGTTGCGCGTGACCACCGAAAGGCCCCCATTGTCGGACGTATAAATGACGACCGTTTTCTCGTCGAGCCCGAGCCGGGTGAGCGTCTCCATGATGCGGCCGACGCTGCGGTCGACACTCTCGATCATGGCGGCATAAGCGGCATTGAATTGTGAGCTGTCGGTCTTGAGCTTTGCCTCATACTTTTCGATCAGGGGTTTCTGAGCTTGGATCGGGGTGTGGACGGCATAGTGGGGCAGGTAGAGGAAGAAGGGGCGATCCTTGTTGCCCTGTATGAAACGAATCGACTCATCGGTGAGGCGGTCGGTCAGGTATTCTCCGTCCTCACCGCCTGTGAGCGTGGGAATATCGGAGTTCCAAGGCTGCTTGAGATTGAGGTAGGGGTAGAAATACCCGGACGGGCTGCCGTGCGTGTGACCCGCAATGTTGAGATCGAAACCGTGCTTGCGGGGCCAGTACTCGTCCGACCCCAGATGCCACTTGCCGATACTCGCCGAGACATAGCCGGCCGGCTTGATCGCGCGCGCAAGCGAGACCTCGTTGTGCGAGAGATACATGTAATCATCGGGCGGGATAATGCGCCCATGCTCTGGATAGCGGTGCCTAAAAATGGCGGTAATGTGGCCGGTAAAGTGTACCCGCGCCGGGTACTTGCCGCTCATCAAACTGGCCCGGCTCGGCGAGCAGACCGGACAAGCCGAGTAGGCGTTCGTAAAGCGCATGCCTTCCTTGGCGAGACGGTCGGTTTGCGGTGTCTCGTAAAAGGTGCTTCCCTGGGCGCCGATATCCATCCAACCCAAGTCGTCGATGTTGAACAAGACGATGTTTGGAGGTCTTATGTTGGGAGCTTGCGACGACGCGGTCTGGGCGGCAGCCAGGGCGGAGACGGTCAACAACAGGGACAGCGCAAGAAGAGCTGAGAATCGGCGGTAGAATGGTTCCGGGGTCACGCTACGAATATAATAGGCCCTCTGATCCCGACTGGGCTGAAGTCGCTGAAGTCGAGGCCGGGGCTCCGGCCGTCAGGCGGAAGCTTTGTCGCATAGCGCATTCCGGCCCCGAGGGAGCGCCCAATCCGCGGACCCGAGCCCTTACCTCATCGCTGTTGGAGAACATATTGGCCGACAGTCCCTACCGGCGCCATCCAGAGGCGATTCGCTGGGTTCCGGGCATACTCAATCAGCTTCTTCAACATCTTGACGCGCGTCGTTTGCAGGCCGGAAGTGGCGATTTCGTGGCCACCGAGGATCAGCCAGTGGCCGGACTGCTTGGCCTGGTCAAGCAGGGCCTTGATTTCGGGGAAGTTCTTGCCGTCCATCTCGATGCATGCCAACTGCGCCATATCACAATACGCCGGATCGTTCGCGGTTTCATCGAGCCAAGTCCGACCTGAGGCGAACAGCTCAGCAACGACCGGCACGTAGCTTCGTGTTTGACGCCCTCTTCCGACAAACGTCTGTCCGCACGGGTAGGCGAAGATTTGGGGCTTCACGCCGAGCAAAGCGTCGAGGCGCAGGTTGGCCTGTCTGAGTTCATCGCGCATCGTTTCGATCGTGTACGACTCAAGCGCGTTGTCCCGAGACCAAAGAAAGTTGCCGGTGCAAGGATGGTTGAGCGAGTGGTTCGCAATCTCGTGCCCGCTCGCGACGGCGGCCTTCCACCCGGGCAGGCGCTCTTCGACGCAGCTGGGCACGACGTAAAACGTGACCTTAGCACCGAGGCGGTTGAGCAGGGCGGTGCCCCCGTCGACCTGGCTCGTGCGCGAGTCATCGAAGCTCAAGCTCAGCGCCGCCTGATTGCCGTCGGGCCAGGAGAAGGAGTCGGCCGAGGTTTGGGCCTGAGCACCTGCGAGGTTGAAAATGATTGCTATCAGGACCCAATGGAAACTGCGAAAAAATATTCTCATCTGCTAACGCCCCGCGCAATAACCAACATGAACCGCAACCAAAGAGAGTTCACTAGTGTTCGCCGCGATCATGACGATGAGCGCGGACTTCCGTCCGCGCCTCTGCCGGGCCGACTGAAATCTCCTGACCTACTCCCGGCCACCCTGCCAGCGGCTTTCCAATACACTCAAAAGCCGCTGATGCACATCTTCCGGCAGCGGGTGACACTCGACGCTACGGGAGATTTCCACGGTCCGCTGCGTCTGGTCGAACGTGACCCAGCAGTCGGGGCACTTGGCGAGGTGAGCTTCCAGACTGGCGCGCAACTCTTGACTGAGTTCGCCATCAAGGTAGCCGCTCAACTCTTCCAATAGGCTCTTACAGGTGAATTTGTGCGTAGTGCCCATTTCCCCCCAATACTCGTTTCAGTTTGTCTCTCAACTGCAATCGCGCCCGCAACAGACGGGACTTCACCGCGGACACGGAAAGCTCCAACGCCTCGGCGGTTTCTTCCGTCGATAAGCCATCGACGTCCCTGAGCACAAAAACAGTCTTGTAGGCCTCGGCCAGACTGTCGATGGCGCCCGAAAGGGCCTGGCGTATTTCTTCCCTGCTGTAGTGCTCTTCTGGATTCTCCACGTCGGCGCGCAACTGCTTCACGAGAGTCCCTTCGCCGGTCTCGAGTTCCTGGTCCAGGGCCACGAACTTGCCGTCTTTGCGCCGCCGAATCTTCATCAATGATTCGTTAACGCCGATTCGCACCAGCCAGGTGTAGAACTTCGAGTCACCATGGAATTGTTCGAGACGCGAGTAAGCCTTCAGGAAGGTTTCTTGGAGAACGTCTTCAGCGTCCTGGTCGTTCTTGGTGATGTGGCGGGCCAGCCGGAATATCTTGCGGGCGTAGCGGTTGACCAGTTCGGTGAAGGCCGCACGGTCCCCTCGTTTTGCCTGGGCAACCAACGCCAGGTCGTCGAACGCAACAGTCTGTGCGGAGTCAACCATCATTGGAGTCAAGCGTGTGTGGAGTGAATCATGTGCGTCACGTTTGCATCCGCCGTTTGCCATGGCGGCTCGGGCGCGCCGCAGGCCAGCCCGAGCCAAACCCTATTGTCGGATCGGCAGGCCAGATTCGCAAGGCTTCGCCGCCTTTTGTTACGATGGGCGCTGGGCGGCTGCGGTTCGTACCGACGCCTTCCCAACCATCTCGCGGCCCGGCAACCTCCCAACGAACCCAAAAAAGTTTGGAGGGTCTCCCTGCCGGCGCACCGAATCACGACACAGCTTGACCAACCTAGCGGAGTCCGGCTCAGTGCCGGACAAGGCTCCCGATCATGTCTCATCTAAAACCAGCGTAATTCGAGGCCCAACCATGCATCACACCAAAGAAGAGATTCTCAGCCACCCAACCCAGCCGTTCTCGATTGGCGAGGACAAGAGCGCCTCCGCCGTGCTTGAAGGGATGGCAAAAACCGGGTTTCAGGGCCGTCAATTAGGGCGAGCGTTCGAAGTCTGGAAGGCGATGCTGGCTGATCCTGAATGCACCATCCTGATGGGACTATCCGGGGCAATGGTGCCGGCGGGGATGCGGCGCTTGATTCGCTTTATGATCGAGAACAGGCTGATTGATGTTCTGACATCCACCGGAGCCAACTTCTTTCATGATATCCACGAGACCAAAGGCTTCTACCACTACCAGGGCTCGGCGGAGATGGACGACGAACGCCTGGGCGACCATATGGTCGATCGAATGTACGACGTGCTCGCCGACGAAGTCCGATTCCGCGAACACGACTTGTGGATCGGAAGCTTCGCCTCACGTCTCGACCAGTCGCACAACTACACGACCCGAGAATTCTTGTATTTGCTGGGGAAGGAATTGGCGGACTGCCCAGAAGAAGGCATTGTGACCTCCGCCGCAAAGGCCGGAGTTCCCCTGTTCTGTCCCGCCATCGGCGACAGTTCGATCGGAATCGGCGTGGCCGAGAGCCGCCACCGCGGCGAGAATCGGCTTATGTTCGACATGATGGGCGATGTCCTGGAGATCACGAATGTAGTTGCCGACTCGCCCGCAACCGGGGTCATTTATTTCGGTGGCGGGACTCCCAAGAACTATGTTCAACAAACAGAAGTGGTGGCAATCTTGATGAACAAGAACAAAACCGGCCATCGCTACGGAGTTCAAGTCGTCACCGATGCGCCGCACTGGGGCGGGCTTTCCGGCTGTACCTTTGAGGAGTCCCAAAGCTGGGGCAAGCTTGCCAAAGGCGCCCAGATGGTCAATTGCCACTGCGATTCGACGATTGCGATGCCCCTGCTGATCACTGCCCTGTCAGAGCAAACGGACCTGATCCGCAAGCGCAGGCCTCCCCGCTTTGACATGGGGTCAACCCTGAAGATCCGGGTCCAGGATTGATCGGCGCGCTTGTGCCGTCCGGGCCGAGTCAATCAAATGCAAGAGCCCTCCTTGGTCCCAGCATCCCAACGAATGAAAGTCACCGAGTAGTTGGGCATCAGAAAACAGACCGCCGAGTCGATAACTCTTAAGTAGGGGCGTTGCCTAAGCTACGACCGAGGCAGCAACCGCACAAGAGCGGAGTGCCCGGCAGCCAAAGGCAGAAGCTGTGACTGAGCCAATGAACGAGATACTGCGGATCTTGCTGATCGAGGACAGCGCGACGTTTCGGCGCGCGATCGAAGGGTTCCTCGAAGAGGCTTTCCAGGGAAAGGTCGAACTTGAAACCGCGGCGACTTTGGCCGAAGGCCTGGAGTGTCTGCAAAGTTCGGAGGACCTCTCGGTCGTCTTGCTGGACTTGACGCTCCCTGATAGCGAGGGCATCGACACATTTCTGAGACTGCACGAGCTGCGGCCCGAGGTGCCGGTAGTTCTCCTTACGGGTTTGGAAGACGAACAGCTAGGCCTAGAGCTGGTTAGGCGGGGCGCCCAAGACTACTTGGTCAAGAAGCACGTCGATAGCGACACCCTGCAGCGAACCTTGCGCTACGCTGTCCAGCGGGCCCGTGCGGAATACCAGCTGTCCGCTACGCGGAACGCAGCCATTGAGTCCACCCGGCTGAAAAGTCAGTTTCTGGCGACAATGAGTCACGGGATGCGAACGCCCATGAACGGCATCGTGGGAATGGCGGGTCTTTTACTAGGAACGCCTCTCGATAGCGAGCAGCGTGAGTACGCGCAAACGATCAGTCTGTGCTCGGAATCACTGCTGGATCTCATCAATGACATCTTGGATTTCTCGAAGATCGAAGCGGGCAAACTCACGTTCGAATCGATCGATTTCAACGTCTACACAGTTATCGGCGCTTCCGTCGAGGTGCTCGCCGAGCGCGCCGAGTCCAAGGGGATTGAGTTAGTTGTTTTCGTGGAACGCGATGTCCCTACGACGGCCCGAGGCGACCCTTCCCGACTCCGCCAAGTGTTGTTGAACCTCGTGGGCAATGCAGTCAAGTTTACTGACCGGGGCACGGTCGTTGTTCGAGTTGCTCGACGGCCAGAAGCCGTCGAAGGATTCGTTCTGGAGTTCTCCGTCCGCGACACCGGGATCGGCATTCCTCCCGAGGCCCAAGATGAGCTATTCAACCCCTTCGTTCAAGCTGACGGCACCTCAACACGAAGGTTCGGAGGAACTGGTTTGGGCCTGGCGATCTGCAAGCAGCTCGTCGAAGGCATGAATGGTCAGATTGAAGTCGAAAGCTCGCTGGGAAGCGGCTCGACCTTTTCGTTCTCCTTGCCGCTGGAAGAACCAGCAAGTCAAGACGAGCAGCCGGAGCGTGTGAATTTAGAAAACAAGCGGGCGCTCATCGTCGATCATCATCCGACGAGCACGGAGGTCCTCCAATACCACCTGAGAAGTTGGAAAGTCCGCCCCACTGTGGTAACCACGGGCCAGCAGGCCCTAGCTAAGCTTTATCAGCAGACGAAAATTGGCTCCCCTTACGAGTTGGCCCTCATCGATACCGGGCTCGTCGATATAGGCGGCACGGAGCTGGCACAGCAAATCCACGACGATCCCGTCTTGAGGAAAACCGCTGTCATGTTGCTGTGTCCTTTTGCGAATCGGCCTGATTCGGCGGCCCTTCGCCTCGCCGGCGTTTGCGGCGTACTGGCAAAACCCATCCTGTCGCCAAAGTTGGCGGAGGCTGTGCATCTGGCGCTCGATCCATCACGAAAGATCCTGGCTGTAGAAGACCCTAGCGTTGAGTCTCCTTTGTCGGAAGAGTCTCGCCGGCAATGCAGAGTTCTGCTCGCCGAAGACAACGCTGTGAACCAAAAGCTCGCCGTCCGTCTTCTCGACAAGCTTGGCTATTCCGCCGACGTGGTTGAGAACGGAATCGACGCCGTCGACCGGGTGCGCCACAGCTCCTACGACATGATCCTGATGGATTGCCAAATGCCGGAGATGGACGGCTATCAGGCAACCGCTGAGATTCGGCAGATGGAAGGAACCTCGCGGCATACTAGCATCATTGCCATGACCGCGAACGCTATGGCAGGGGACCGGGAAAAGTGCCTGGATGCCGGTATGGACGACTACCTCGCGAAGCCCGTGCAGCCGAAGGCCCTTAAGACCGCGCTGGACTACTGGGCCGCGCAGGCTCGAGCCCAAAAGGCCGAACCGGAAGAAGTTTCATCCGCCTGAGCCGCCGCCATGGATGCAGCAGCGGAGCGCATGAGTCTCAGTTCGAACTCGCAACTCTTGTTCGTTGCCGCGAAGCCTCACCAGCCCGCCCCGCATCCCCGATCAACTGCCGATACGCGTCCCGCGCCGTGACCGATTTGGGATGGCCATGACCCAGCGCCTTTTCGAATGCGTCGATCGAGCGCCGAAACAGCTCGGCCGCCTCGTCGAAGCGGCCCTGATCCCGGTGCAGCGATGCGAGGTTATAAATGGCTGTCGCGGTTTCGGGATGATCCGGCCCTGAGAGAGACTCCCAGATCTTCCGCGATCGCGTCAAAACCAATTCGGCTCTCTCAAACTCCCGCTGGACCCTGTAGGTCTCTCCGAGATTGTTCAGCAGCGTAGCGAGTTCGGCCTGCCAGGAAACTTCGTGCTTCTCGCCGATCGAAAGCGCCCGAACAAGTGTCTGTTCCGCTTCGGCGAAATGGAGGCGCGAGCGATAGACTTCCCCCAGATGCGATAGGGTTCGGGCGACGGCCAGATCGTCCGAGCCCAAAAGTCTCTCGCGGATGTCGAGTGCCCGGAACAGAGTTCGCTCGGCTTCGGCAGGCCGGCCTCCGGCTGCGTAGACTACTCCTAAATCGTTCAGGCAATCGGCAGTCTGAGTGTGACGAGAACCGAAGGTTTCCTCCGCGATGGAGAGCGATTTCTCGAGCAATCCGATCGAGGATTCGTGACGGCCTTCCAGGTAGTAGACCAGCGCCAAGCTATTGATCGGGGAAATCAGCGCGGCGCGATTCGCGCCTAAGCTCGTTTCGAGCGACTGCATCCAGCGCTCGTAGGCCGGCTCTGCCTCGGAGAAACGGTCCGCACCGCGATAGAACTCAGCCAGATTGAGGTAGACGTTGCCGGTTTCGATGTCGCGGGAGCCGAGGTTCGATTCGAGGATCTTGATCGTACGCAGATAGAGCGGCTCAGCCGCTTCACGATTGCCCCGAGCTTGGTAGAAATGGGCCAAGCCGTTGAGGCAGGCGGCAACACGGGGATCGTTCAGTCCGAACCGCTCCGCGCTCTTCAGCGCTTCGACCAGAGAGTTCTCCGCTTCAACATGACGGCCTTCACCCGCCAACTCCTGCCCGCGCTCAAGGGCCCGATTCCATGCCTCTTCTTTCGACGCAGAGGTGGCCTTACTCTGACTGCTCGAAGCTTCGTTCTGCACAGTTTCATCCGCGGGCGAAGGCGATTCTTGCACCTGAGCGGAACACAACAACACCGTTGCCAAAGCGCACACGGAGATGCCGTGCCTCGTCATTCGGCCGAGGGAATTTGTGCGGAATCGCAGCATCACAATGGATTCTTCTTCCTTGACTCTGCCATGTCACGGGAGCCGCCGGTTACCGGTGTTCGCCTCATTTGTCCAAGTGATTTGTTCCCAGGACTTTCAGTTCTCTCCGCCGCAGCTTTCGCTGACCATGGCCGGCGGTATAAACTCTTCGTTTGATGAAGATCCGCGGAATCATTTGCTGCGCCGTGCTAACCGTGGCTGGGATGGGAGCAGCGCCACCCGACCTTCCGGTTCCGGAAGTCGTCCTAGTGCCGGCAGGAGCATTCGTGATGGGTTCGGAAGAGGGGGCGGGCTGGGAAAAGCCTTCCCATCGTGTCGAGACCGGCGAGTTTTGGATTGGCAAACGACCCGTTTTGAACGGCGAGTTTCGTGCCTTTCAACCCCAGCATCACAGCCCGGCCGACGACGGCGATCAAGCTGCCGTCACAGGGATCACTTGGCACGCCGCCCAAGACTATATCCACTGGCTTAGTGAGAAAACGGGCAACCGCTACCGGCTTCCCACCGAGGCTGAATGGGAAAAGGCAGCCCGCGGCGGCCTGGAGGGCAAGAAATACCCCTGGGGCGACGAACCGCCGGTTCCCGAGGACAAGCTCAAAGACGAAAACTTCCGCCCCGCCGAGCGGCCCAACGGCTATGGCGTGATCGCAGGCGCGAACGGCCTTTGGGAGTGGGCAGGCGACTGGTACGCGGCCGACTATTACCAGAACTCGCCGGCCGTCAACCCCAAAGGACCGCCTAATGGAGAGTTTCGCGTTCTTCGAGGCGAGGGTATCGCAGCGACCCAAACAGCATGCGCAACTGGAACCGCGGAAGTTCACGGCCGAAAGCCGGTCCCGACATGGTTACTTTTCGCGTCGTGCTCGAATCGAAGCCGAAAGAACTTCAAATCACTGAACGCCGCCCCGCAACAAGACCAGCTCGATCAACAGCACCCGCGGCTGCGCCGGCAGGGCTGATTGCGCTCAACGGCGTCGAGATCCGAGTCGATGGAGGCGCGGTTACAATCGCGATTGCCACCGACAAGCCCGCCCAATACAAAACGATGGTTCTGAGCGCACCCGACCGGCTCGTCATCGACCTTGCCGGGGCGCTTGTAAAGACACCCGGGCGCAACCGCTCGACCACGTTGAATCAGTTTTCCGTAAAAGGTGTCCGCTGGGCGCAGTTCAAACTCAACCCAGCTATTGCCCGGATTGTCGTCGATCTGGACGCACGCCTCGATTTCAAAGTGGAAGCGGGAGCCAACCAACTGCTCGTTCGGCTCCAGCGCTAACTCCGCGCTAGCCCCATTCTCATCTTTTGCCAGACAACTCCGTAAATGTCGCTGCCGAGTGATAATGTCCTAAACGTGCCAAGTAGAAATGTCCTATTGACAAGGTCAGCCTGGAGGGGTGAGCAAGCAAGGACAACTACTAATGACACAACGAGAGCGCGACCGGCTGGTGGCGCTGCGCAAAGCAGACAAAAAACTCATCACGCAAAAGCAGGCCGCCCAGCAGACGGGCCTCAGCGAACGGCATCTGAGGCGGCTGCTGGCGAAGCTTCGCAGCGAAGGCGACCAGGCCGTGGTCCATGCCGCGCGGGGCCGCGCGTCCAACCGCAAGCTCAGCGCCAAGGCGGAAAAACAAGCCGTGGCAATCCTCTCCCAACCCGTCTACGCCGGCTTTGGCCCGACTCTGGCGGCGGAGTATCTCGAGCAGCGCCACGGCGTCCAAGTCGGCCGCGAAACGCTGCGCCGTTGGATGGCCGCCGCGGGCCTGTGGAAGCCCCGCCGCCGCAAGTCAGGACGCCCGCATCCGTGGCGGCCCCGCCGCAGTTGCCGCGGCGAGCTGGTGCAATGGGACACCTCCGAGCACGACTGGCTGGAGGGACGCGGGGAGAAGCTGTACCTGATCGGCATGATCGACGACGCCAGCAGCGAGTTGCTGGCGCGCTTCGTCCGGCACGACTCGGGCGAAGAGAATCGCCGTTTGCTGAAGACGTATCTGGAACAAAACGGCCGACCCGTAGCCTTCTACACCGACCGCGCCAGCCTGTTTGTCAACACGCCCAAAAACAGCGCCGGCGAGGACCCCAAGCTCTGGCCTCCCACGCAGATCGGGCGGGCGCTCCAGGAGCTGGACATCGAATCGATCACGGCCTATTCGCCGCAGGCCAAAGGCCGCGTCGAGCGCAGCTTTGGCACCGCCCAGGACCGCCTGGTGAAGGGTCTGCGGGTGGCCGGGGCCACGACGATCGAACAGGCCAACGCCTACCTGGAAAGCGAGTTTCTGCCCTGGTGGAACGCCACGTTGCGGGTGCAGCCGGCTCCCCCCGACGAGGCGCATCGCGAGCTAGGTCCCGAGCACGATCTGGACTCGGCGCTGAGCCACGTCGAGACGCGGCGGGTCGCCAACGACTACACGATTCGCTTCCGGGGAAAGAGCTATCAAATCGACCGCAAGGCGATTGTGCCGGGTCTGCGAAACAGCCGAGTGCGGGTGGAGAGACGCTGGACGGCGTCCTGGCCGCGCGCTGCGGCAAGCACGAACTGGCGCTGAAGCGCTGCGGCGCGCAGCCCCAATCGGAGCGCCCGCAGCCCAAGAGCGCCCAGGCGGAACCCGCTGCGGCAGCGGCCGAGAAGGCTGGCGGCAAAGCTGCCGGCAAGCGAAGCAGCGACTGGATGAAGGACTTCGATCTGAAAGACAGCCCGCCTGTGTGGCAAGCGGCGCAGGCATCCGGCGCTCGGCGAGACGATACGCAGGACTAGGAGTCGCTGCCAAACCAAGACGCTATGGGGAGCGCCGGGCAAACGGCGCCCGGCGATCGTCGCGTTGGCGAAGCCCAAGGCCTCCGCTCCGAAGCTGCACCAAAGCAATCTCTGTCACGAACAGAAAACCCTCTGACCGGGAGGCCAGAGGGTCGTCTGCTTCAGCCGATTGCTTGGGAGCCAGCTCCATCGCTTCGGCCTTGGGCATCAAGAGCAGGCGCGACCCTGCCCTCAACGCCAACCACTCTACCATCGCCTCTCCAGCCACCTGCCCCAAAGCGGACATTTCTACTTGGCAGCGATTAGGACATTTCTACTTGGCGTTGACACAGACAACTCCGTAAACCGAAAAAGATGGTCGCATCAGCTATAATACGTTTCTGTCCAGTGATTTATCGGATTCTAGGCTCACCTCGAAGTACGCTGCCTTTGGGTACGATTTTTCAGACAATTCATTCCTAGGAGACTGCATCCGATGAGCGCCAGCGCGATACCGAAGTCCAAGATGGTTACCAGTGCCGCTCAGGCCGAATCAGGCCCATCGATCCCTGGAATGAATAGTTTCGTGCGTATTGCGGATTGGATCACGAACGAGAAGTTCGGGCTCATCAACATGACTGATCGAATCAACGAGATCGTCAGCAAGAGCGGAGTCAAAGACGGAATCGTTCACTTGCAGTCTCTGCATACGACAGCGGCTGTGTTCATCAACGAATGGCAAGACGCTCTGCTCCACGACATCGGCACCGTACTCGAACAGTTCGTTGGCCCCGATGGGAAATGGCGTCATGACGATCCGGCTTACTCAGATTGCGAGCGGCAGAACGCTGCTTCGCACCTGCGCGGGCTCCTCCTTGGCCCCTCGGTTTCGCTGCAAGTCCGCAATACCAAGGTTCTGCTGGGACGTGGCAAAGTATTATCTTGGCGGAGTTGGACGGTCCTCGCAGCCGTTCGGTCTCGGTCCAAGTCATGGGTGTATAGCAGGCGGACTGCTGAGGCGCGGCCAAACCGCGACCAGGTTCCACGAAGTCGCGATTGGCTCTTCGGAATGGACGATCTCATGAATCTTGACGCAGACGAGCTATTGCGAGGTTTTTCTCCCGACGGTCCCGGCACCATTTAGTTCTCTAGCGTCTCCATTACGAGCTGGCTGCTTTACGGCGCGACGCGCCAGACAACATAGCGCAACCATGAGGCAGCTCAACCATGAGTCAGCTCAACCATGAGTCAGCTCAACCATGAGTAAGATTTTCACTCTGCAAGAAGCCCAGCATTTGATCCCCACGGTGAAGGAGTGGCTGGAGCAGGCGATCGAATCAAAGCGCCAGGTCGAAACGATCGACGACGAGTTACGTGGCGTCAGCGAGCGGATCAACATGATGGGAGGCTCGGAAATCAACCCGGCCGCGATCCTCAAGCAGAGGCGCACGAAGGACGCGGCGTTACGTGCCCTTCGAGACGTTATCGGCCAAATCGAGGCCAGCGGCTGCTTGGTGAAAGATCTCGATACCGGACTTGTTGATTTCCCGGCTTTGCTGGGCAATGAGGAAGTGTATCTATGCTGGAAATTGGGCGAGGATTCCATTGACTATTGGCATCGGATCGAGGAAGGATTCCTTGGGCGCAAGCCTATCGGCAATCACTTCGGCGGAGCTTTCGAGTCCGAGCGACCGAACTAGCGAGCCCAGTTTTCTAACAGGGCCAGCACTTGCAGATTGTGGTCCTCTCTCATCGCCCGTTGCAGAACTTTCTCTGGCGCAAGGTGGGCAAGCTCGCGATAGCAGGGGGCCGACACGTTTTGAGCTTGAAGGTGCAACGGTTGGCTGGTAACACTGTCATGGATCTGCGCCAGGTGCGGCTCGTGCCGGAGTAGAAGCGAGCCACTCGTGGACCTTGTGACATCACCCGCAAACTGCTCGATCAATACACGCCAACTGCTACCGCGCCGCCGCTCTTCGAGAAGGGGCGGACGTTGCGGACTCCGTCCCAGGGATACATTTCGGTTGGCGGCTCGCGTTCGCACTCGTCGCGCTCGGGGAAGCGAGGCATGAAGAATTCCTTGGTCAGGGTCGTTAGCAAAACGCGTCCGGTTTCGCCGTAGCCGACCACGGTATCCATGTCGTCGGGGTCGACTACCTCGATGAGTGCCCGCGGCTGCGGCGGATAGTAAATGATGGCGTAGTCATCGGCTGGATCGAATGGTTTGCCACAGGCCAGACCCATCAGCGTGTTGCCGTAGGTCGGTGTAAAGTAGGCCCCTTCGAGCAGCTCTTCGCGAGCGAAACGGTTGAACTGTGGTGTCATCTCCGTGCCGCCGCAGAAGACGCCGGTGATGCCCTTCTCCTTGAGCGAGATCCGGTCGCACAAGCCCTCTAGTAGTTTCGGCGTCGTAAACAAGCAGCGGATGTTCGGATGGCTGTCGAGAATGGTGATCGCCTGATCAATGCAGTGGTCTTTGTAAGCCTCAGCCTCTTTGATGGCGCCGCGTTTGATCAGCTTGATGACCCAGCGGGGATCGAGATCCACCGGAAAGCAGATGCCGCCACGAACCTGCGCCAGATGCTCGATGGCCAGACGCAGCCGTCGCGGTCCGCTGGGGCCCAGTTGCAGCCAGTCCGATCCTGGCGGGAAAAACTCGTCCGGCAGGGTCTTGCTGAAATCGGAGTAGTCGGTCCGAAAATCTTCAATGTTGATGCGCGATTTTGGGACGCCCGTCGTACCACCGGTCTCGAAGACGTAGACCGGCTTGTGGGCGAAGCCTTTCGGCACCCAGCGGCGAACGGGTCCGCCGCGCAGCCACTCGTCGTTGAAGTAGAAGGAGAAGCGCTTGAGGTCATCAATCCCGCGAACTTCCTCACGAGGGTCCCAGTTGCGGGTTGCGGCGTATTCGAGCCAGAACGGACAGCCGGTTTCGGGGTTGAAATGCCAGCCGACGATCTCGCGGACGTGGGCGTCGAGGCGCTCGCGCGCTGCGGCCATTTTGGATTCAAGGCTGGGTGAAATGTCAGTTTCCATGGGGATGTATTGTTTGGTGAGTGGTTTCGGAGCCGTGTTTGCAATTGTGAGTTGTCAGTATCTCTTTCGGCACAAGAGGAGCGGCCTTCCAGCGTTTGTTTTACTACGCCCCTTCAGGGCTCTCGCATCGGAGCTTGCACCTTGGGTTGCGCTTCGCTCCACCCTGGGTTACGATCCTGTGCCCCGTCGGGGCCCATTCAAGGGCCATTCTAAAGGCCCGGTCAAAGGCTATTTTAGAGGCTCGTTGAAAAGCTGCTCTACTGGCTACTTCAAAAGACTAGCTAGCTGCACCGGCGGGATTGCCGGCCGCTACTGTGCTGGCTTGCGATGCGCCTCACTTGTTTGAAATTGCGTAAAGGTGCGAACGGGTCATCACGAAAAGCGCGCCATTGGCGACGACCGGCGTGCCGTAGACCGTGTTGCCGAAGTTCATTTCCGAGAGAACCTCTAGCACGCGGCCGGCTTTGATCACGGTCATATCGCCGTCCTCATCTCCTAGAAAAACTTTGCCGTCGACGACGTAGGGGGAGCCCCAAACCGCGGCGAGCATGTCATGCTCCCAAAGCAGTTTGCCACTTTTCAAGTCGAGTGCGTGGAAGAACCCGCTGAAGTTGACGGCATAGACGATGCCGTCATCTATCGCGACTGTTGAGATTGTCCGCCGGAAGGGATGATGCCAGACCACCGCGCTCTCAGTGATGTCTCCCGTCTTGCTCGCGTCGATCGCCCACAGATGCCCGACGCCTTCTCCATGCTCGGGATCCTGCCCCACGGCGACGAACACTATGTTTTCGAAAACCACCGGGGTCGCAATGATGTTATTGCGGTCACCCCGGCCCTGCTTCCATTCTGAATCCTTGGGATTGGCGTCGAAGCTCCAAATCAATTCTCCAGTTTTCGGCTCGAACGAGCGCAACCAGCCGTCACCGCCGGCAAAGACAATCTGCGCTTTGCCGTTGATCACGCCGTATCCTGGCGAAGCCCACTGCCCATGGAGGATGTTTTCCGACGGCGAGTTGTCCTCCCAAAGGATCTCGCCGGTATGCCGGTTCAGTGCCAGAAAACTGGGGGACCGGGGTGACGGGATATTGACGTGGCTTTCGTCCACTCCGTTCGAGGTATTGACGAAGAGAATGTCGCCCACGACCAATGGAGAGGTAGCCGCCATGTTGTGCGGGAAGACGCCCAGCTCGTCGTACATATCCAGGGACCAAACGATATCGCCGTCAGTTTCCGATGTATCCTTCTCGTCTTTGTACGGACCATCGTTTTCGCCATCGAGGAAGCCTTCCGTGTCGAGGGCCATCACCTCGGCGCGATTCGACACGTAATATACGATGTTCCCAACGACGGCCGGCGAGGAACACACGCCCTGCTCGGGCCAATCGTTCACGCGCCCCGAGGCCAGCTTCGCGTGCGTCATCTGCCAAAGGAACTTCCCATCCGCCTCGTTGAAGGCCATCACCACGCCGCGGTCGCCGCCGTGTTTGGGATTTCGCAGCAGTTGATTGTTCGTCCCGACGAAAACCTTTCCGCCGGCCACGACCGGGTTGCCGTAGGATTGCGATCCCAGCTCGGAGACCCACTTGATGTTGGTCTTATCTTCGACGTTCCAATTGCGCGGGATATTTTTTTCGCTCGAGACCATGTTGCGGTTCGGCGTGCCGCCCCACATTGGCCAGTCTCCGGCCAAGACGGGCAGGGCTGTGAACAGCGCCAGGTTCAGTCCGAGCGAGATCGTCATCGTGATGCGTTTTCGCATATTGTTTGTTTACCTGTTGTCGTCTATTTGGTCTCGACTGCCTGATTTCTTTCGTTGGATCGGGCAGGAGTCAATCCCCGATCGGGCTCACCGAGAAGTTGTCGTAAAGGATGTCGGCCGATGCATAGCCATAAATCCCGGGTGCTCCATGACTATGGGGAATGGTGTCTTCGGCTTCGATAGACCACTCGGCCGGTTCTGCCTCACCCTTTTTCCACACTTTGGCCTGGACCATAGTTTTTTCGCCCGATGGGTCAACCCGCACTTTCATGTGGTACCAAACGTCGGGATCCCAGCGGAACTTAACTTCCTTGGAGAAGCGCTTCAACTCCGATAGCCAGGTGCGGATCATCAACCTTTGCGTGTTCCCCATCAGCGCAACGGTGTAGCGGTGGGAAACCAGGCCGATGTCGGGCATTCGGCGTTTCTGCTCGCTGCCCTTGACATCAGCTTCGATCACGTAGCTTGATGCCTCCGGATCGCCGATGTAGACGGTGGTTCTCCATGAGCGAGGATTCCCGGACGGTTTCTTCAAGACTTTGTTATCACCGTCGAGCGCTACTTGGAAGCGGCCTCGAGCCGCGTTCCAGCCGCCGGGCACGGATTTTTCCGGTAGCGCATCGAAATTTTCCTGGAAAGCGATGACAGGGCGTGCGCTGACGCGCGCCGAGCCTTTCAACTCGCCCAACATTGCCACGACGAGACCGCCCTGAGATACGTTGTCGGGGTCGAGACTAAGTGCTCCGGATGAAGAAATCGCCCCCTTGAGCCCGTCGAGGGACCACTGCGCGTTGGTCTCACCTATCAAGCGTCCGGCGGCATCGAATGTGCGCGCGCGGAATGTTTGACTTCCGCCGGTCTTGAGTACTACTTCGGCGGGGACGACCTGCACGTACGCAGCCTTCGCTCCGCTAGCGGCTTTCTTTGGGGCTTCGGGAAGACTCGAAGGATTCGGGGTTTCCTTCCTGCCGCCAATAGCGTATAGCTCGGTATTGGTCAGCAGGTAAACGCGCCCGTTTGCGACGGCCGGCGACCCATTGATCTGAATTGCACTGCCGTCCTCGGCTTTGAACTCGTCGAGGTCGAGCACTTCCGGTTCTTCATCGCCATTCAATTTGAGGATGTGAAACTTGCCGTCGACATCCGCGACATAAATCTTTCCGTCGGCGACGACCGGCGAAGCTTTTTGGGCGATGCCGAGATTGTGCTTCCAGAGCTGCTTTCCCGTTTTGGCGTTGAATGCAACAAGGTTGGCTGAATTGTCAACGTGGTACAAGCGACCGTCGTGAACGGCCGGTGAGGCGTATCCGCCGGTAAAGCCGTCCACCATCCAGACTTGTTTGGGTTTGCCTTCGCTTACCTGGCTGGCGTCCAGGCAAACCAGCCGACCCATCGCCGTGCTGCCGTCCACATTCTCTTCGCTGTGCGACGCGTAGACCAAGTTGCCATCCGCAACGATCGAGGTGTTGAGTCCGCGCAAACTCATCGGGAAGGCCCAAACCTTCTCACCCGTCGATACTTTGAGCGCGTAAACGCCGCCATCACCGTTGCCGGCAAGGAAGAGGCGCTGACCGTTGATTTCGCGGACAATCGGGGTGGAGTAAGTGGTGTCTTTCGGAGCCTGCCCGGGTGTGGAGATCCAGGTCGTCTCGCCGGTCTTCTTGTCCAGCGCGTAGAAGCGATGGCGGGGAATGAAGGTCGATCCCCAGCCGGCGGAAAGGAAACTAACGATCACTAGGTCGCCATCGAGAATCGGGTTCACCGTGCGGCCGCCGAAGCCAGAGATTCGCCCGACCTCTTCCCCGAACGACCGAGACCAAACAACCTTGCCGTGACGGTCGAAGCAGTGGACCACGCCTTCGACTCCATGTGAGTAGACGTAGCCTGTCGATTCGTCGCCCACCAGATTGGCCCAACCAACGCGATGGTGCGGGATGTCAGTCTGGAATATGTTGTAGCGATACTCCCAGAGTTGTTTTCCCGTGTCGGCGTCGTAGCAGGCGATCCATTCTCGCCACTTCGTGGGATCATCCGGCTCGGCTAGCGTGTTGATGCAAACCCGTCCGTCGAAGACGATCGGGGTCGATCTTCCGCCGATCTCGGCCTTCCACAGCATGTTTTCACCGCCGGGCGTCCAGCTCGACGGCAGGCCCGTTTCCGGCGAGACACCGTCAGCGCTAAGGCCGCGCCAGGACGGCCAAGTCGCCGCCGAAATGGAATCGGGGGACACTGCCAGCGATAAAACGCAAAGCAATAGGACTAACCGGTAGTACACCCTCATCGAGACACACTCCTTCACGTGGGCATTCTATCAAATGACGTCTGCGGGGCAGGGATTGGTTACCCGGGGGCTCCAGGGGGCGGCGGCTAAGAACATACGCAATGTGGAAGAGGCAGGCAGCGCCCAGGGCGATGCCGAGTCCGGGGCCGACCCCGCTCGCCGGGAGGCGCGTGCCACCTCAGAAAGGCCAAACTCGGGAGCGTGGGCTTGCGTCCTCGCTTCTATCCGGCCATCGGAGCTTTTCTGAAATGATCGGCAACGATCCGACCGCGATCAGATGCCGAGCATTTGCTCGTTTTGTTGGTCAGTGGACCATGATCTCGGCGGTCGCCACGGTCTGGTCCCAGGCCACCTTGAGAGTGCCGTTCTTGCCGGACGTTGGCTCGATCGATATCGTGAGTTGCTCCAGAGGAGCGTCCACGGTCGACACTTTCATCGCCGTGCGTCCCAGGTCCTGACTTTCGTCGTATTTGAACGCGCCCCACTGCTTAGCGGTTTTGTTCAGCACGAGAGTCCATTTACCGTTGTCCGGTATGGTGAACAAACTGTAGGTGCCTGCCGGGACGTGAATTTCGCCGACCATCAGATCGGCTTCGGTGGTCAGCGTCGTCGCCTCGTCGGCTCCCGTGCGCCACACTTTCCCTAAGGGCTCAAGCCCGCCGAAAACCTTACGTCCCTTCTTGTAAGGACGCCCGTACTCGACTGTGATTTTCTTGTCTGCAATGGTGCCCGAGGTTGATTCGTGGGGGCTCTTGCGTTGCTGCTGCGCCCATGCGATCGTGCAGAGACTTAGGGCCGCGGTTACCAATAGAATTCGCCTTGTGGTTGTGCTCATGCTTTCCTTTTTCCTCCCAAGGCCCATCGTAGCAGGGTCGGGGCGGGCGGGCTGTTAGGAAACGCCCTAACGTTTCCGGGGCTTGACCGCAGCCTTCCGCCTACGGCTCTGTTGCTACTTTCCGTGCGTTTGGGCTCGAGAGAACCGTCAGGCAACGGGCGGTCGCAGTTGTTCTGGCAGCTCGGCGACGTAAACCTGGGTGTGGCCGCCTTGATCGCTGGCGAAGGCGACCATTGTTTCGTCCGGGGAGAATGACGGGTGAGGGTGCGTCCACTGGGGCCCGTAGACCGTGTCGCCCTGCATCTCCATCCAACTGAGCGCTTTGTTCTTTTCTGACGCGACGGCTGCCGCTTCCCAGTCTTCAGCCAAGGCATAGCGGGAGCGCAGCCACTGCGATCCTTGGCCGGTGGCCTTCGAGAGACAGATCGTTTCGCGGGCGCCGGTGGCGACATCGACCAGTTGCAGGCCGGTGTCGGGGTGGTTGGTGTCGCAAAGGATCTTGGTTCCGTCGCGATTCGGGGTGATGTGCCAGGCGTTGAACTTAGCGATGGTACAAATTTCGCGCGTCGTCCAGTTTATGCGCTTGAGCGCTTTCGGCCAAACGGTGAAGACGAGGTCGCCGCTGGTTCCCAGGAACGTCTCGTGAACGACGAACTCGTCGTTGTCGTGTTCGTAGAGACATTCCAGGCCGCTGCCATCGCGACGGATTCGGTGCATGCGTGGTGCGGGATCGGCGGCGAATTCGATCCAGCCGGAATCGAGCGGGCAGAACTGCGGATGAATGATCGTCCGGGGGAAGCAGAAGAAACGCGATTCGCTGCCGTCGGTCCCGCCAGTGACGATACCCCATCCGGCTGGTCCGCGGCAGGCGGCGACAAACCAGCGGCCGGCGGCGGTCAACGAACATTCACCGAGCTGACCGTCGAATTTCGCCACGAGCCGTTCATCGAGGGAGTCGAGTGCGATCTCCCAGATCGAGCCTCCCCTGACGAAGAACACGGTTCCGCCTCCCGGCGAAATGATCGGAGAGAAGGGGTGTATCGCGGCTCCCTCGGTCAACTGGCGAATTTCGCCGTCGGGGAAGCCGGCTTCGAATAGTTGGGCCAGGCCGGTGCGATACGAAGTGAAGATGACCGAGCGCTGACCGGGTGTGAACGAGCTGCACAGAAAGTAGGTCGGGTGGCTCACGTGCGGAGCGTTCGTGAGCTGGTGGACAATGGCTCCGGTGTGCTCGTCGGTGAAGACGCTGTGCTCGGATGGGGAAACGATTGCACGGCGGGTGGTCATCGTCGAATCACTTGAAGCACCAGTTTAGACTTCCGAAACTCGAAGTCCGCAACTTTTGGATTTCCGCTCGGGATACCCTCTACTCAGCCGACGATCGCCGAGCGCCTATCGTGGATACTGCTATCGAGGTGGCTGATCCATTCGATGAAAGTGCTCGAGCTACGGGCATTGATGGCGCGACAGATTGGATTTGCTTTACATAGCGAGAAACCCTTTGAAATCGAACCGGCTCACGATCCTTGACAGCCGGCGTTCACCGGGCGTAAACGGCCCGGCCTCGGACACCAAGCCCACGGAACGTGGCTTAAGTGCAAGCCCGGAGCCTCTAACTAAACATCCACCGCCTGAAAGGCGGTGGGTTACGTTTCGACTGAAAGTCGGGGTTGCGGCTCAAGCCGCCTGAAGCTGTCCGGCTCACAGCCGGCTCAAGGCTTGGTGGGCGCTGTAATCTTGAATCCTTCCCCGTCCTCATCCCATTTCTGGCTCTCAATGTATCTCTTGATCGTTTCTTCATCTACCGCGCCCACCGTCGCACAAAAGTAGCCGCGTGCCCACAGATGTTGGCCCCAATACCGTTTCCGCAACTCTCCAAACTCGTCCTGTAATCGCCGCGACGACCGCCCCTTCAGGTACTGCACCAGCTTCGACGGCGCTAGTTGCGGCGGAGCCGTCACCAACATGTGCACATGATCCGGCGACACCGCGCCCCGGATCACCGCCACTCCCCTCGCTTCACAGCTCTGCCGGATCAGATCCCGCACCCGCTCTGCCACCCTGCCCCGTAACACCTTGTAGCGGTACTTCGTGATCCATATGAGGTGATATTTGATGTCGTAGACCGAATGCGCTTCTCGCCGATATTCTTCTATCCCCCCATTCTCATCCAGAACTGCTTGAAGCTGACCGCCTGAAAGGCGGTGGGTTTAGACCTGGTGATTGAACTAAAACGGGGGCTTACGCGCGCTCACACCGAGCAAGTTTGTACACGATCGAAAGCGTGGCTATAATCGTGTTCTGGTTCATTGCCGCAGGCACTACTAGTGGATGATCTTCTGATCGTCGGCAACGGGCCCTCTATTCAGGAGATTGCTCCCCACCGAATCGACGCGTTTCCTGGAGTCATTCTTCGGCTGAACAATTTCGTCTCGTCGTCCAACGCGGGTAGCCGCTACGAGATCTATGGGTCCAACATGTGGCTTGACATCGAGCCTCGTTCGATTCAGACCGACGTTGAGATATGGTGCACGCGTCCTTACGTCCGCTACGATCGCTCCCAGAAGTGCGAGGACCTATTTGGACGCCGACCCGACTACGCTCTATCGGGCGAAGACTACAGCGCCCTTTTGGCGGAACTTGCAGGCAGGCAGCCTTCCACCGGCCTCACCTGCGTCGTCATGGCAAGAGCGTTGATCAATCGTTTTGATTCCATCCACCTCGTGGGTTTCGACTTTTTCGAGGGGCAGCGCCAACACTACTTCTCGCATCAGCCAGTGCGCACGGTTCACGCGCCTCAGCGCGAAAAACTTTTTCTTCAGCGAATGGAGCGCGTGCATATCTTGAAGGAGCCTCCGGATTCCTGGCGGCAATCGACCATGTGAGTGATCTTGGCGTCAATTGCCGCGGTGGCGCCCGCACCCAGCATTTTCCAATCCAAGGATGAGCCTGAAATGGGCCAAGGCGGAAAAGGTCAGTCTGCTGGGCGAGGATCTCCTTTCTAAAGGGTAGAGTGTGAAAGATTTGAAACAGGGCAAGGAATCAGGAGACGACTCCAGGCATTCTGGCTCCAACGGGTCGGCGCTATGAGGATGCGTCCTTCTGTAGAGTTGTATGCTTCCAAGTGGCCCTCGTTGTTCGGTTCCCTGGCAGGGCATGGCTGAGTCGGGCCGCAGGGAGCCCGGAGGGTGACCGCGGGTGCTGGATCTAGCCTTCCGAAAGGATCGCCCGACATGGGCAACGTCGAAGGACTCAGTAAGAATCACGGCCCATGAGCGACCACACGCCGAAGAAGCCGCCGAAGATACTGGCTCCTCTCTACTACGAGCGCCTGTCGGAGCTGGAGGACAAACATCCTTGGACCGACGCTATGCGGCGAATGACGTTGGAGCTGGCGTCCCGCTACGCCGTGCCGGCTCCAACCCGAGTGCTCGACGCCGGTTGCGGTACGGGCCGGTTTCTACAGGAATGCGGCGGGCTGTGGGAACAAGCGCAAATGTTCGGGTGTGATCTGTCAGTGGACGGATTGCACTACGCCACCCGGCGCGGCTTGGAGCGCGCAGCGGTAGCGAGCCTAACGTCGCTGCCGTTTGCGGCCGGCGCCTTCGATATCATCGTCTGCGCCGACGTGTTACAACACCTCTCAGCGCCGGACGCCGATCGAGCACTCGATCAGTTCACCAGGCTTCTTAGTAAGAGCGGCACTTTGATTATTCGAACAGCCGCCCGCAGGGGAATCGGCCGGAAAAAGCATCGTGACAGCGGCGACTATCAACAGTGGGAACCGGAGAAGCTTCGAGCTGCTCTAGAGGGCCACGGGTTGGACATCGTCTTCCTTTCGCGCGTCAACTGGCTGCCGTCGGTACTTGCGGACTTGAAGGTGTTTCTCAAACCGGCGCCACAAGGAGATGTAGGTTTGCACCTCGAGCCGCCGCCGGCGAACCACTGGAAATCTCGATTGATGACGGCCTACTGGAACACTGAGCGGCGTCTGATCTTGGGCTGTGGCTGGCGCCCGCCTGGAGGCCACACTCTTTTCTCCGTAGCGACAAAGGCAGGCAGGGGTTGAGCGATCCGCTGCCGCAGCCGACGGTCTCCGCCGTCGTGGCCTCTTACAATACCCCGAAGACGCTGGAGATGTGTCTGCGTTCGCTTGCCGCTCAATCAGCGGAAGAGGTCTTGGTCCTCGACTGCTCCGACGTAAACCCGGCCCCGCTCCTTTCAGGACAGTTCCCCGCTGTCAAGTTTTTTCATTTCGAGGAGAAGATGTCGATCCCGCAGCTTCGCTGGGAGGGCTTTCGGGAATCAACGGGAGATGTTGTGGCGAACCTGGAGTCGTGGATGGTGCCGCGCCCGGGGTGGGTGGAAGCTCTGCGCCAGGCCCACGCGGAGCAGGCGTCGGCTCCCGTTATCGGAGGGCCCGTCGGATTCGATCCGGGCGAGGGTGGGTCCGCGTTTCAATGGGCCGACTTTTTCTATGAGTACGGACGTCACATGCCAACGGCCGAACTCGGTGCGTTGGATGACCGCGGGGCGGACAACAGGGAGGTCGCAGAACTGACTGGAGCCAATTGCTCCTACAAAAGATCCACACTGTTTGAATGCGACGATCTGCTCCGCCACGGTGCCTGGGATTCCGCGCTCCACGAGCGGTTCCAAAACCAAGGAACTTCACTTTGGAGAGCGGGCTCGGCGACTGTCAATTATTGCGGCGATCCAACGCTATCGCAAGTCCTCCTCCAACGTTTTCACTACGGCCGCTGGTTCGCCGCGGAAAGAAACCCGCAACTGGGATTCGCCGAACGTTTGGTGCGGTGCCTCACCTCCCCGCTCGTGCCATGGATACTGCTCCGCCGGCTTTGGCAGTCGCTCGGCGGCAAGCCGGGTGCCCGACGTCAACTGGCGAGGTCCGTCGGATGGGTCATGCTCTCCTATTCACTGTGGTCGCTGGGAGAGGCCTGTGGGTACTTGTTCGGCGGCGGATCCAGTGAGCACAGGATTTTCTGATGCAGCCTGAGCTATCGGTTGTGATTCCATCCGTCAACGGGGAGCGGTTTGTCTTGGAATGCCTCGAAGCGCTGGAGCGGCAGAACAATCGAGAGGCAATCGAAGTGATCGTGTGTGACCGCCTCAGGGACAGCACCGCCGAAGTTATCAAACGGCGATTTCCTTGGGTCAAAGTGGAGCGCGAGCTTTACGATCATTCGATCCCGGCTTTGCGTTGGCACGGGATGAAGGCGTCGCGGGCCGAAGTAGTCGCCGTGATCGAGGACCATTGCCTGGCTCCCCTCGGCTGGGCCGCAGAGGTTCTGAGGGCACATGCGCAAGGCTACGATGTGGTGGCTGGTCCGGTGGAGAATGCCAGCCGCGAGTCATTGTTCGACTGGGCATTTTTCTTGCTCGAGTACGGATCGTCGATGCCTCCCCTGGCATCGGGCCCGGGCGGCGCTGTTCAGGTATCGGGTGCTGAGGGGGCGGCTGTTCCTGGAGTCAACCTCAGCTACAAAAAAGCGGTTCTCCCGCTGGGCGACAAGCGCTTCGCCGAGCGGTGGGAAAGCTTTCTGATCGACAAGCTGCGGCGAGAAGGCGCGCGAATCCACTTGGACCCGGGTATGCTGATCCATCACCGGACTCCGTTTTCGTTTCGCGAATTCACGATTCAGAAATATCTCTACTCTCGTTCATTCGCGGCCATGCGGGTTTCCGGCAAAGGGCTTGCGGCGCGTCTGACCTACGCGGGCTTTGCGGCGACAGTCCTGCCGCTCTTGCTTCTGACGCGACTGATCAGGACCATGTGGCCGAGAAAGCGCAACCGGTCCGAGTTGCTTCTGGCGATGCCGATGATCGCGTTCTTCGTGTGCTGTGGCGCCGTTGGAGAAGTGGTCGGCTATTGCGCCGGTGAGGGCGGAAGCCTGCGGGCAGTCCGGTAGGGTGAAGGCGCGGGGCGGATGTGGACAGCATGCGATATGCCACTACATCCAATGGGACCAAGTATCTGCTACGGACAAAACCCTTTCGGCCCTATTGGATATAACCCAAACTGCGCAGCCGCGTGATCTCTTCCGAACTCATGCCTTCGGTCGACTCGTCGTCAGGAAGCTTCGCTTCAGTTACCATTTCTCGCCAGGCAGCGAGCTTGGCCTCCAGTTCCTTGATGCGATCGGGGTGCTGTTCGGCAACGTTCGTTGCGTCAAGCGGATCCGCGCGGTGATCAAACAACTCGAACTCTGGCTTGTCCTTCGTCTTCACGTTGTGGATCAGCTTCCAACCCTCGAAGACGAGCGCGTAGGACTCATCGTCCTTGTCGTCCTTGTCGTCTCGGGCATGTTCCTCGGTAACCGCCGGACGCGACTCCCAGCCGAGAGCCGCCGCCGCTTCCCTGGCGCCTTCTCCGTTCGCCTCTCGAAACGCGGTGACCAGCGGCAAAAGGCTCTGTCCTTGAGCATTCCCGGGGGTCGGCAGACCACTGGAAACGAGCAGCGTCGGCATCAGGTCGATGCTGCGCGTCGTTTCTTCGACACGCACGCCCGCCGGAATCGTTCCCGGCCGATAGAGTATCAGCGGCACGTTCGCCAGTTCCCCGTAAGCCGCGTGACCGTGGCCCATCTTTCGATGCTCGTGAAGTTCCTCGCCGTGGTCGGCCACGATGCCGATCAGCGTATTCCGTTCCATCCCCAGCGTGCGCAACCTTTCGGTCAACCGCCCGATCTCGGCGTCCATCCCGCGGATCGAGCCGTCGTACCAGCCCTTCTCGTACTCGATCCAAGCCTCCGCGTCGAGACCCGCTGCCTCGAAATCCTCCGGAAACGGCAGTTCATTGAAGGGCCGGTCTTCCCCCTTCTTCTTCGCGGCTGCGAGAGCCGCTTTGCGCTGCTCCTCGTGCGTCTCCTTCCCCGCTGCCTCCGACCACAACGTGTTGTAGGGCGCCCGCGGCTCGAAACGGCTGTGCGGGTCATACAGATGCAGGAACAGGAAGTAGGGCGTGCTCGGGCGCTTCTCGATCCAGCCGATGGCGCGGTCGACCACCGGACGCGCCGTCTTGGTTCCGTTGGTCCCGCTCAGCGACCCGTGCTCGTGCATCTCCTCGAAACCCTGGTGCAGGTTCGTGAACCTCCCGGTAAAGGGGTTCGAGCAAAACGCCGCCGTCGCGTAGCCGGCCTCGCGCCTCGCGGTAGACCTCGGCCACGGTAACGGCGGCAGCCGAAAGCCTGTCCGGGACCCTTTGCACGCGATGCGACCGCGGATAGAGCGACGTCATGATCGACGGCGTCGAAACCTTCGTCCACACCGCTTGCGAGATATTGTCGAGGAACAAGGCTCCGTCGCCCGCGATGCGCGCCAGGTTTGGCGCTGTTTCGCGCTCATAGCCGTAAGCGTCGAGATGGTCCCGCCGCAGCGTATCAATCATGATCAAGATGACGCCTTGGGGCGGCACCGAACCGCCCGCAACCGGCTGGGGCGAAGCCCCGGCGGGGCGCCGCGGCCGCGAATCGCCGCCGACCCCCAGAACCCGATCAGACGTTCCTGCTCGACATCCAGTGAAAAGCGTAAGCGTTTTCGCCCAGCCAACCGCGACAAGTCCACTGTCGCCGATTCCCAGCGTTGCGGCGTCGTGATCGTGCGCTCAAGAATCGGCGGCTTCTCCTCGCCTGTCACGTCATCGCCTGTCACGTCATCGCCTGTCACGTCATCGCCTGTCACGTCATCGCCTGTCACGTCATCGATGCGAAAGGTCACCGCGGATTCCTCGACCGTCCCGAGGTGCATATCGAGCCGGGCGTTAGGGGGAATGTCGAAGTCCACCACGAAGCTTTCCGGGGAACGCGAGACGATGGTTTCGCGAAAGATTTCTCCCAGCCCCTGCCACCCGACTCCGGAGGGAATCGAGGCGCGGTGCTCGCGCTGCGAGATCAGACGAATCGACTCGATCTCGAACGTTACGCCCGCCGCCGAGGCTGGGCGGAGCAGAATCATCTTGACCCCTCCCAGGCTGCGGACTTGTGCCTGGGTCAGCGTCACCGATTGAACCCAATCGCCGTCCAGTCGGCCTTCCATGAGCCAGTTGAAATTCTCGGCGGCCGCTAGATTCTTGAAGTCAGGTTCCTCGGATTTCGACGGGGGCTTGGGTTGTCCCGGCGGTGCTGGCGGGCGAGGCGGCGGTTCCAAGTGGGCCCGAATCTCAGCCGCGGCAGAGGTACGCGCCTTGACCTCGAGCGAATGAAAAAGGTCGGACTCGTCCACTGTGTCCGGGCGCATCGCATAGATGATCGGCGTCGCGCTCGTCGTGCGGCCGGTCAACTTCCCGTCGACAACCTTGAGCCCTGACACGCCGATACCCGCCTTCCAACCGAGCAAAGGAGAGTCGGCCTCCCCCGGCTCGGAGAAATTCCATAGAGCCTGTGGCTCGGGCGCTTTCGATGTCGGTGCGCCCTGGACCGAGTCGGCGTCGAATTCGTCCACCAAACGCACCACGGGAGGCTGGTCGCTGCCACTGCAACCGAAAAGAGCAAGTACACAAACAAGAGACAAGAACGGTTTCATATAGCCAGCCCGCCGATCACCAAGGAAGTCCACACTGCCGCAAAGTATACGTCCCACGCCCGCCCGACTGCAATCGTCCGGAACTGGAGGTGGCCATCGAGGGGTGCTCAGCAAAGCCGCGCCCGCAAGGGTGCGGTCCAGTCTTGCAAAGGTGCCCTCCACTCTGACAGTGACCGCAATCCGATAGAGGCCCCGACACATGGACTCCCCTTGACCCGCACCCTTGCGGGCGTGGCTCTGTTTCAGGGCCTTCCGCGGGGCTGTTTCGCCGCGTTTTCCGGTTCAGGGCTACTGACCCGTCGCCGGAGCGGCATTGGTTCTCGGTAGGCGTGCGGCTAGCCGTTCTTTCAGATCGCGGTATGCCAGGTCCGGAGCCAGATTGGTCCACTCGTGAGCGTCGGTTGCGTGGTCGTAGAGTTCCTCGGAGCCGTCAGCGTATCGGATGTAGCGGTATTGCTCTGTACGAACAGCGTGATTGTTCCGCTGCCAAGTCGTGATGGCGGCGTGGTCCCAATCCGCCTTGGGGTCGCGCAGCAGCGGCAACAGGCTCTTCCCCTCGAGATGAGAGGGGATATCGATACCGCACAACTCCGCCAAGGTCGGATATAGATCCATCAGCGACACCGGTTTCCGGGTGCTCGACCCCGCTGTTGTGACACCGGGGGCGACGATGATGAGTGGAACGTGCGTGGACTCTTCCCAAAGGCTGAACTTTCGCCAGTGCCCTTTCTCGCCCAAATGGAGGCCATGGTCGGAAAAAAGCACAATGACCGTCTTCTCTGCCCGCCCGCTGCGGTCCAAGGCGGCGATCAGCTTGCCCACCATGGCGTCAGCAAAGCTGATGCTCGCCAAATAGCCCTGTACCGCTGCTTTCCAATGATCGTTCTTCAAGACCCATTCGTGCATACCCACCTGGAGCCCGCGTTGCCCGGCTAAGGGCACATCCATTAAGTCATCAGCCCGGGTTGCCGGCAACTCGATGCGCTCCAGCGGGTGCATGTCGAAGTAGCGCTGTGCGTTGTACCACGGCAAGTGCGGACGATAGATTCCGGCGGCGAGAAACCGCGGACCTTCGTGCTCCTGGGCCAATCTCTTCTCCGCCCAACGGATAACTTGCCCGTCTCCAGTGGCGAAGTCTTCCGCGCTGATCGGACTCCAGTCGAACAATCCGAAGATGATCCCTGGGTTGCGATTCATCGGCCAGCCGTGGGGGCGTAATTCGTCCGGCAATTGGCGCATCTTGGATGGATAGAACTCGTCCCACGCCTCCGGCTGCTGGAAGCCAATGAACCCTTCTCGAAAATAGGTGTGAGCATGGAAAATCTTACCCCCACCGAGTGTCCTGTAGCCGTTACGCCGGAAGTATTGGGGCAGAGTGGTAGCGCGTTTCAGCTGCGGCGCTACTCTCCAATCCTCCAGGTTGGTGTAGACCCCTGAACTCGACGGAAGTACTCCAGTCAACAGGGCGGCTCGCGATGGATTGCAAGCTGGGGCGGCGGCATGGGCATTCGCGAAGAGCATTCCCCGCGCTGCCAAACGATCGATATGTGGAGTTTTCGCCTGGGGATGCCCCCCGAGAACGCCGACCCAATTGTTGAGGTCGTCAACAGCGATGAACAGCACATCCGGCCGATCAACTGCCTCAGCGGCTACGGCAGCTGTCGTGCTTGCCAGAAGGCCCGCTACAACCAAGGCCCAAAACGCGTTCCAAGCTCTCATGGTGGCAGCACTTCGTTCAAGAATATCCAATCAGACGCCGCTGCTACGAGGAGGCCGCGACGTAAACCTGCCGCCGAGCATTCTCGCATTTCGCCCGCCGCTGTCCCTAATTAGGGTCTATCTTTGAACTTCCCTACTCATGAACCGTCCTACTCCATCTCGCGGTCTTCACCGGCGAGCTTGCCGGTCTTGTCATAGACCAAGTATGCGTGCATGAAACAGCTGAGATCTCCATCGAGTACGCGGTCGACATCGCCACTCTCCAGTTTGCTGCGCAAGTCTTTGACCATGCGATAGGGGGCCAGGACGTAGTTGCGAATCTGGCTGCCGAAGTTGATGTCCGATTTGGTGGCTTCGAGCTTGTCGGCCTCGACCTGCTTCTTTTTCATCTCATGGTCGTAGAGCCGCGCCTGGAGAACCTTCATCGCCGAGGCTTTGTTCTTATGCTGGGAACGCTCGTTCTGGCACTGCACGACGATGTTGGTGGGCAGGTGCGTGATCCGCACGGCGGAGTCGGTTCGGTTGACGTGCTGGCCGCCGGCTCCCCCGGAACGATAGGTGTCGATCCGCAAATCCTCGGTGCGAATGTCCACCTTGATTTCGTCGTCGATCTCGGGGTAGACGAACACCGACCCGAACGATGTGTGGCGCCTGGCATTCGAGTCGAACGGGGAAATCCGAACAAGCCGGTGAACCCCGACTTCCGACCGCAGCAACCCGTAAACATTCTCGCCGGCGACGGTAAAGGTCGCTGATTTCAGGCCGGCCTCCTCACCGGGAATCGTGTCCGTGACACTTGCTTTGAAACCTTCCCGCTCGGCCCAGCGGAGGTACATGCGCAGCAGCATTTCGGTCCAGTCTTGGGCCTCGGTGCCGCCCGCGCCTGCGTGCAAAACGACGATGGCGTTGCGATGGTCGTTCTGGCCGGAGAGCAGTGCTTCGGTTTCGACAACATCGGCCCGCTCCCGAAGCGAGCGCATCTCTGACTCGATATCGCCGGTGACCGCCTCGCCCTCGCGGGCCAGCTCAAACAGCGTGTCCAGGTCGGCCACCGCCTGTCCCATCGCCTGCTCGGTCTCAACGGCCGCGAGCAAACGCTTGCGCTCTTGCATCACCGTCTGGCTCTTGGCGGAATCGTTCCAAAAAGCCGGATCCGCGATTTGCTTCTCGATCTTTTCTAGTAGTGGTTTTTTGCCGGCGACGTCAAAGATACCCCCGAATCGCTTGCACGCGGTCGCGCAGGGGAGAAAATTCTCGCTCGAGTTCGTCTAGGGTCATAGGGATTCTGCTTAGTGACCTTGCAGTAACGGCTGGGTGGATGCAGCCTCGTTGACTGGCGGACTTAGGTCAAGTCGTTACGTTGCCGATGATCACTGTAATTATCGTTCATCAGGATCAATTGTGGCTATCCGTTCTGCCCGCTATCAGTCGGTTGTGCCAAATAAAGCTAGATGAAGCATTCTGGAAAACGTAGCTATGTCGTCCTAGCTGGTGGCAAGTGGCGCAAGGGTCGCCGAGCCAGAGGTGACTGACGGCCGAGTGCCGAATCCGCTACGATGTGCCTGTTATGTACGCCTCTCCCGTTTCCGCGGCGGACGTCAATCGCCGCCAATTTCTGATGACCGCCGGCAGCGGGTTGGCCGGCCCCGCAGCTGCCACCGCGAGTGCGGTGGCCGGCTCTTTGGCTACAGCGGGCGCCCCGCCGACGAAGTTAGGTTTGGATCTTTTCGGGCTGCGATCTCAGGGCTGGAGCGCTTTTCAGCTTTTGGAATATGCTGCCGGGCTCGGGGTTCAGCTCGTCCATTTCTCCGAGCCTAGATTTCTCGGCAGCCTCGAAAACGCGCACCTCGAAAAAGTTAAGGTGCGCGCCGATGAGCTAGGCCTGGACATCGAAGTCGGTTTCGGGTCGATCTGTCCGACCTCGACGCGCTTTGACAAAAGCGACGGCACGCCTCGGGAACAGCTCTTGCGAATGTTTGGCGTCGCGCAGAAAGTAGGGTCGCAGCTGGTGCGCTGCTATCTGGGCAGCTCCAATGATCGCGAAGGACCGCTGCCCATTGAAGCCCATATTGAGAACACCGTCGAGGCCTGCAAATCCGTCCGCAGCGAAGCTCTCGACATGGGCCTGATGATTGCGGTAGAAAACCATGCAGGCGATCTGCAGGCCACGCAACTGAAGACGCTAATCGAAGAGGCGGGCAAAGACTACGTTGGCGCGCTGATTGATCCCGGCAATGCTACCTGGACACTGGAGGACCCTCTACACACACTGGAAACCTTGGCTCCTTATTGCGTCACGACAGGTGTTCGCGATTCGGCGATTTGGGAAGTCCCCAGCGGCGCCGCTTCGCAGTGGGTCACGATGGGAGAGGGCAACGTCAACATCGCCCGATGGGCCAAACGCTTTACGGAACTGTGCCCCGGCAAGCCGTTTTCTTTAGAGATCATTAACCTGCGTACGCCGCGAGTGTTCAACTACCGCGAGCCCGACTTTTGGAAACGCTACCGCGATGTTCCCGCTTGGGTTTTCGCGGGCTTCGAAAACCTCGCTCACGCCGGGGTCGAATACAGCAACGTTCCACCAGGACCCGCGGGAGCAGCCTCGGACAGTCCCGAATTCAAACAGTTCCTGATCGACCAGGAGCGGCGTGATATCGAGCAAGCAGTCCAATACTCCAAAGAAGTGTTACGGATAGGGGCTTAGTAAGGCTGTTTCTGGTGCCTCCGGTGTACCGCCCATGTTGTTGTAGCAACCGTGCAAGTCCACAGCGGCACACGCTGGGTCGAAGAGGCTATACCGATTCCGCAATATCGCCGTGAAGAGTTGGACTAATCGGAGCCGGCAGCGCGGGTTTCGGCCGATGCCTCGGAGCCGGACATCTTCCTAGCGCCCTTGACAACGCCCGCGAGACCGCCTTGAGACTTGGGTGATACGATAAATGAAATCTTCTCTGTCATCTTCCCTGTCAGGGTTCCCCATCGGGGGGCGGTAGCTCAGTTGGTAGAGCAACGGCCTTTTAAGCCGTGGGCCGAGGGTTCGAGTCCCTCCCGCCTCACCATTCTTTCAACAACTTACGGGCCTCCGCCCGTTTGCTAAACCCCCGCTTTCGCCCCCTGTTCGGCTTATTTTGCCCACCATTTTGCGTACCCAAAGTGCAGCAAGGGCTTGGTTGGGAGAGAGCGTGATGCTGCTTGAGTCTTGCTTGGAATTCTGCAAGAACGCTGTGGGGCCGTGGCCCTTGGGCGTGATTGTTGTGGGCTGGTTCTTCCTCGGGATCGCTTGCGCTGTTGAACGCCTACGCTGTTCAAAATTCCCCGGTGCACACACATGTAACACTAGTCTTGGGTGCTTGCGGGGAAAGCACACGGCGCTCCGTTTTCGTACCGATTGAGCTGCTGTTTCAGCTGCGCCGCCAAGTCCGAATCCTTTGCCCGCGTCACTGCTGTGACGAGACGATTCTGCCATTGAGCGGCTTCTTCGCAGCGTCCGAGCTGCGCTAACGCGAGAGCGACGGTTTCTCCGTGGGCGACCACACCCTTCGTGTTGTAGGCCTTCATTGCCAGTTGCAACGCTCGTGACCCGTCCCGAAGCCTCGCGTCGGGGCAAGCCGCTAGCAGCCGGGCCAGCGATTGCATGGTTTGGAGCTTTTCTGGAAACTTTTCGCGCGCCCGTGAAAGTAAGTCGATCGACTGTTTGTAGCGGCCACCGCGCACCATCAGATCCGCCAGCTCGATCAAGGATGACTCGTCGCCCGGTGCGAGCGCCACCACCACAGAAAACTTTTGGGCCGCATCTTCCAGGCGTCCGACTTTCAGCAATGACTTTGCAAGTTCGCGGTTTGCTTCGAGGTCTTTCGGCCTAACCTCGACCATAGATCCGTAATGTTTGATCGCTGCTTGGTGGTTGCCCTGTTGGGCCATGATGATTCCCAAATTGAAATGAGCAGTTGGATTGTTTGAATCAAGCCGGAGAGCCGCCTCGAACTGCTCGACAGCTTTTTCCCTTTGGCCCAATTTGTCCAGCGTGACGCCGAAGTTCACCCGAGCCCGAACGCTGTCCGAGTCGGCATCGACTGCTTTGGCGAATGCTTGTGCGGCCTGCTCAAACTGCCCGGCCCCGAAAGCCAGCCGGCCGCGAATGAGATTAACCCTCTCTCCTTGAATCAGGCCGCTGAGGCCGTCAACGAGAGGATCCTTGGGACGCACGCCGACCGGTCCTCGCCGTTCCAAATGAAACTTAGCCTGCTCCAGATCACCGGTCGCCCGATACGCCATGGCCAATAAATAGTGTATCCGATTCGCTGCCGATGCAAGATGACTCCGACCTGGTAGGCCATGTACGCCCCACCGTTGGCTAGATGCGCACCCACGACAAAAACGCGCTTGCGGGAGCAGGCCATTATGGTCGTGGCGCTACAGGGATATGATGAACTGGGAGAAGCTCTAGATTGCCATCAAGTTGTTTGGCCTCAATCAAATCGTGAACAGCTCTCTTCCCAGGAAAGCCCTCGTGCGGTCCCCATTTCCGCAGTTCGTTCCAAAGGCCTTCTATGCCGTCTCGCATCCCCTTCTTTTCGTTCTAGGCCGGAACAATTATGGACACATCCTTCACACCGTACAAGCAATGGCCGAGCGAGGGGTAGACCCGATTGTACCAACCGGCCGGAGTCCTATTCTACGGAAGATTTGTCCAGCGACGGCAAGCCGGGAATTAGGGCGGGCCACCGCGCCCGCCCATACCGCACCGGCACCGATGGTTCGGTTCGAATTCACGGAAAAGTTTGAGCATCATCAGGGCACTGGACGAAAGCAAAAAAGAACGGGCCGGGAGAAATCTCCCGTCCCGTCCATGATGATTACCTTTGTTTTTCGAGAGGTCCGAACCAGCTCCTCCGGACGACGCCTTGGCGGATTCCGTACCACCGGGACGACGCCCGCCCCGTTAGTTGCCGAGCAAAGCTGCTTCCAGCCGAGCGAGCCGGTCACTCATTTCACTGAGTTCAGTTTCCTTCTCCTTCAGTCTCTCGTTGACCCGCTCGATGTAGATGTGCGCTTTCTCCAGCTCGTTGAGCACGCCGAAGTGCCGCTTTTGCATATTGAGGGGAATCCGTTTCCCCTCAGGGGTCGGACCGATCGCGGGGAGATGGCTGTTCTCCCACATGTAGGCCGCGTGCTCTTCGATCGATTCCAGTTCGTAAGCGGGGTTAAACACGAAGTCGCAACCATCTCCTGCCATCGGCGCCGTATTCTCGTCAGCACACTGGCCCATGATCGTCAAGTTGCCGTTCATCACGTCCACGTTGCCGCTGGTATCAATGACCACGTGGTCGGCCACGCCCGCTTCGCCCAACACGTAATTGCCCGCCCCGTCGGTGCGCATGCCCCAGGTGGTGCCAGCGGCGCTGTTCTCTAGAAAGAACCTGGAGACTCCGTTTTTGGAAACGTGAAACTCCGCAGCCGGCGAGGTCGTGCCGAGGCCCACGTCGCCGCTGGCCTCGATGGTGAGGGCGTTGCTGGGCGCGCCGGGGAAGATGCGGAACGGCAGCGTCGAGCCGTTGGTGGCGTCGCGGATGAAGAAGTTGGCCTCGTTGCCGGCCACGTCCCAGGTCTGGGGCGTGAAGCCGCTCGAGCCGTCTTGCTCCAGGCGCAGCGTCGGCGTGTTGCCGCTCTTGATGTGGACGTCGACCACGGGCGTCGACGTGCCCAGACCGAGCCGCCCGCCGTCGTCGACATAAAGCGAATGGCTCGGAGCCCCCGCCTCGATCGTGAACGGCGTGCGGCCGCCGTCAATGTCGTCGATCGAGAACTTGTTGGCGCCGCCGTTCGACGAATCGTTAAACGTGATCTGCCAGTCATTTGTCGGGAAGCTCGCCGAATTGCTGGTGTCCTGGGCCCTGATCCGCAGGTTGTTTTCCTTGATGCGGATCGTATCGAACCCGAAGCTCTCACCGTTGACGCAGTCGAACCCGATACAGGCGCTGCCGTCAACAATGAGGTCATCCAGGATCACCTGGTCCGCCGCTGCGTTGGGAACGAATGCCAAGCAAGCCGCGGCCACCATTAGAACTGCCGTGGAAAAAGTCTTTTTGATTGTCTTCATGGCCACTATCTCCTTTAACTGTCTTTTTTGATGCTTGCTTGCCTTACTCGTTCACCTCGGGGCTCTGGCCGCCATTCGTGAGCCCGTTATTCGTAATCGTGGGCCGGGCGACGCCTGGTTCCGGGATGCTGGGGTCGAGAATGGCCCCGTTGATGATACTGAAAGCCCCTGAGTCGCTCATTCGCAACTGCCGGGTGCTTCTCAGGTTCGAGCGCGAGCGCGACGCACTGCGCCTCGTCAGCTTTTCCACTAGTTTGGGATCGCGGCCTGATATGCCGTCGTCCACGGCAGTGACCCGGTCGGGCCGGAATGTTATCTGCCACTTGTAAACGCCGTCGGGAAGGCGGTTACCTTCCAAGTCATAGGGCTTGAACGCCGGGTTCTCCCCGCCTCGAAATACCTGACGGAAGTTGAAGTCGCCGCCGCTGACTGTCAGCACGACGCCGTTGTTCGCCACCAGCGGAGTCCAGCCGATGCCTCCTGGCGACGCCCGCATGGTCGTCAACCGAAACGACCCTGCTTGCAAGCCATCCGCTTTCGCTATATCCGACACTCCCGCCAGGCCCAGGACACCCGCCAGTAGGAGCGCCATCCAGAAGTAATTACGCTTTCCTTTGATTTGTTTATGCACGATGCTCTCCTTTATTAGCTCTTCCGGCATTTTAGTGGCTAGGGAGCGAGGTTCAGCCCACCGCAGTGGAAGTAGATGGCATTGACGAAGTTCTGTTTGTTTCGGAAACCCCGGGCGGTGTACTTCACCCACTGAATTTTGGCGTTCAAGGATTCGCTGGTCGCGTTGGTGACGCGGTGGCGCAGGTAGGTCACGATGTTTGCAAAGCGCCGCTTGAGCATCCGGCCCACTTCAATCATCGGTTGCAGGCGGCTCCTCACCGCCCAGTTGTGCCACCAGCGAAAGTGTTTTCGGGCTGGCCGCTCGTAGCGGTAGTCGAAGAACGCCATCATCGTTTCCTTCAAAGCCCAGGCCCGCGCCGTTTTCAAGCCGCTGTCCCGCAGGGCCGCAAACGCTCGCCGGTCTTTGGGCTCCATCCGTGCCGGGTGCCTTAGCCAGTCATAGCGCGTTCCCACCAGCGTGTCGTCTCCGGCCGCGCGCAGGATCTTGTTCTCCTTCCGGCGCACTTTGTCCACCGCGCCTCCCAGATGCTGGGCGATGTGAAACTTGTCGAAGACGATCTTGCCGTCGGCTTCCGGCAGGTGCTCCCGCACCGAGGCGATGTAGGGATTCCACATGTCCATGGCCACCGCCTCGACCGCGCCGATTTGCTCCGGCGTCAGGGTCGCCCAGAATCCGTCCAGGCTACTCTGTTTGCGGTCTTGAGCCACGTACAGCACCCGCCCCCGTGCCAGATCGTTCACCAAGGTTAGATAGTGATGGCCCTTGCGAAAGGCCTTCTCATCGACACCGAGTTGCGTGACCGGCTCGGCTTGTCGGCGCTCCAATCCCCGCTTCACCGCTCGCTCCATGATGCCGTGAATCTCGTCCCAACTTAGCTTCAACAACCCGGCCACTGCCTTCTGGCTGGCCGCCTTGAGCCATTCAATCGCCAGCGCTTCAAACAGCGTCGTGAAGCGGCTGGAGGGCTCGGCCCAGGGTAGTTTCACCACGCGCACTCCGTGCTCGGGGCATTCACTGCGGGGCGGGGTGGCGTGCAGGATCGTACGATATTGGCACGTATCCAAGTGTCGCCACTGCCGCTCGGGCTGATGGTCGTGGAGTTGGCAGGAGGCGCCGCATTCCGGACACGGCCAATCCATCCCGTCCGGATGAGCCAGATGAACATGGATCTCTCCCGCCTCCAGCTCTAAGTCCACCGAGTCCACCTGCCAGGGAGCCTCGATTCCGAGGATGCGCCGATACAACTCGTGATCTTGCATCCCGGAATTGTCGCATGCCGGCCTGGGCAGGCCGCCATCCACCCACTACAAACCCGGAATTCCCCCCTTTATTTGGTTTTTGTCCAAGACCCGAACCGTGAGGCCAGGTCGCTGAAACTGAAATCCTCTAACTCAAACTCTCAAAATTACTCGCTATCGTCACTTGCGCTACTGCAACCCGAGTCCATCGGAAAGTCTACATCTCCGTCGTCGTCGTTATCGACACCATCGGCGCATTCAATTTTCTCGTTATCGTCAATTGCGCTACTGCAACCCGAGTCCGCCGGGAAGTCTACATCCCCGTCGCCGTCGTTATCGACACCATCGTCGCATTCGATCGGCGAGCACCCCACAACGCGCCCGGCTACGATACAAGATTGTGTGACTTCCAACACATTCGTTATGGATAAGTCCACGATCCCCGTGGTAACTAAACCTGTTGTTGAAGTAACCGAGTAGCCGAAGCTAGTCGACCCGGAGCTGGTGGCGATGAACGTCACGGTGTTGCTCGGGTCCAATACCGTGTACCCAGTCGCAGTGATCGCTACACCTCCATCAAACAGGGTGCCTAAGTCCGGCAGGTCCGTAATAATTATTGTCGTCTGGACATCCGGCGGGTCAGGAAACTCCAGGTTGAAGAATTCCACCGACTTTAAAGAGGCACCATCGTCGCTGCCCCCCGTCACCATGAGACTGCCGTCACCCAGCAGGAGGCTGGCGTGATTCTGCCGAGCAACGCTCATACTGGCAGCCGCTGTGAAATCTCCAGCGGCCGGGTCGAAAATCTCTGTCGTATCGGTGGTCTCTCCGGCGCTGAAACCGCCCGTGAGAAGAACGCTGTTATTCGACAGCAGCGCGGCTGAGTGGTCTTGCCGAGGGCTTTGAAGGCCCTTAGGGCCCGCAGCAACACATTTGTCGTCCGTTACGTCGCCAACGCAGGTCCACGTGTTGGCCACGGGATCGTAGATTTCCGCGTCAAAGTCAGTGGTATCGTCATAAACGCCACCGGCAACCAAAACCCGTCCATCAGCGAGTAATGTGGCCGTTTGGCGGGTATGGGATTTCAGGGCGTGTGGCGTCGCTGCGGGCCCGAAGCTCGGGGTCGCTGACGTCGGATCGTAGAGTTCTGCCAAGCCGGTTGGGCAACTACCGACCGGCAAGCATTTGGCGAAAGCAAACCCAGGGGCGCATCCAACTTGGAAAGCCGTCCCACCGGTCCCGACGGCCCCGTCGCCGGTCGTGCCATTGAGTTCAAACGTATCATCGGTTAAGAAGCTGATGGCATTGGCTGTTACGTTGCAGGCATCGTTGTCCTCGACTCCCATAATGGTCACGAACTCGCCGTCGGGGAAAACATGATCCGGGCTCGTCGTGACCACAAGCGGGCCTGGGGGGGTAACATTTGCGTTAAAGTTCGACCCCTCGATGAGACCAGGAAACCCGTTCGAGGGAGCGGAGTCGAAGTCGAACGTCTCTGAGACGTCAAGCGCGGCTAGAAACTCCCCCTCCGGCCCGTCGAACAAATCATTGAGCGACCCGGGACCGGAAAACGCGCCGCTGGACCCGCTGAACTGCCCGGTCGTCCCCACCAAGGCCGTGCCGACCGTCAGATCGTCAATCAGTACTCTCGCGGTGCTGGCTCCAATCGCTCCGTCGAAAGTTAACGTTTCGATCGTGGCCGACGTATCGAAAAAGCCGAAGAAGATCACGTCAGAACCGAACGTGGTCTGGTTCAAATTAAATACCTGCGGGCTTCCAACCGTGAAGTCAACGGTCACGGTCAGCGTCTCGGCGGTTCCCATGTTGGGCGTGAAGAAACCGAACGCGTTGGGTTTGGTGGCAGGGAAAGTGACGATCACCGAGCCAAAGGGCGCCGTGAATGCGTCGCCAATCAACAATTGCCCAGTAGTGCCCGACGATCTAGTTCTCGGTGAGATGGCCTCGGATGTGGTGCCAATCTTCCCATCGCCTGCGGCACCGCTGCAGGTGGTAATGTCCACGTCATTCGATACGGTACCGAAATTCCCTGTGCCAGGCGGAAACGCCGATCCCGTGAACAGTACTTGCTGGATTGGGGGATCCAAAAGAGGATTGGTCGTCACAAGCGTTGCGACGCGTTCAAAGAAAGCATCGCCCGTGGCCCCCGGGTTAAACTTGCCCAGGCCGTCGTTGCCAGCCGGGTCAAAAATCTCCGCGCTTCCGAGGACACCGGTATTAAAGCCGCACTCAGCCAGGCGGGGATCCCCCGCCGCGAAGCTAACCTGCCGGCCAGACGCAATCAGGACGGTTCCATTCGGGTTGGCGACCGTCGGTGGAAGGAGGGTTGCCGTATGGCCGTCGCGGCCGTCGGTCAGGGCGTCCGTGGCGGTGAACGAACCCAGCAGAGCAGTGTCAGTGGCAGCCCGCCCACCGCTGAGGTAGTCCCCCAGATTGCCCCCGAGAAGATCGGGCGCAATGGTAAACGTTTTGTCGGTTATTGGTGATAGGATTGGTGATAGGACGGTGGTCGAGACCACGTTGCACGCTGTGTTCCCGAGCACGCCCGTGATGGTCACCTCCTGGCCGTCGAGGAAACCATGATCCTCAGCCGTTGTTACTACGATCGGATCGGTGTTGGTGCAGTTGGTGACCGTCGCCGAGGGACGCCAGATCTCGGCCCCCACTACGGACTCCTGACCGTCTGCACCCAGCGGACCCGTGCCGACGACGACGAGCACCCTGCCGTCCTGGAGCTTGGTGGCCGTGAATCCAGCGCCGTGCTCAAACTGCATGTCGATGGTTCCCAGAGAGGCGTCATTGTCCTGGTCGTAGACATCGACGTTCACACCCAGGCTGTCGCCTCCAATGGACAATACTGCATTGGTGCCGTCAAAGAGTGTCACGGCGACCGACTCATGACCGCTGCGGGGCCTAGGCAGCAGGTCGTCCGCTGGGGTCCATCCGGGGTTGCCGACCAGCTCGACCGGCCCGAGACTCAACTCAGCGGGGCCCGAGGTTGCTGCTCCGCCGGTCGAAGAGAGGGTGATCTGGAGAGGCAGACTCAGTTCGGTCGTAAACTGGAACCGCAGCGTATCCAGGATCTCGATAGAGACGGTGTTGCACGCCGGATCTAGCAACGTGCTTGGGCTGCACGACGAGTGCGAATCCGCCGCGGGCCGCACCTTGAAGTCAAACCCGTCCGACCCCGTGAGGTTGAGGGTCGGCACATAGTCGACAGTAGTGCCCAAAAGATCTGTCCCCGGGGCCGTAATCTCCGTCGCGCCGTCAAAAAGCTTTCCCAGCGTGGGCAGACTCTCGACAGAATATTTCACGGGCAGCTCATTTTCGTTGCCCAATTCTTCCGCCGGCGCACCGCTCAGCTCGATGGCCAGATCGTTGTTTTTGATCGTGGTCGCCATGATGATGTTGGCAACCGGGCTGGCCCGAGATGCCCTGAGCGTCGTTCTGGGAACGGATGGTGACGAGGGCCGTCGTCGTATTGCCCGCGACGTCTTCCACGAGGAACGAGAAGCTGTCCCCCGGCGGGTCGACTAAACCGGGAGAATCCGCAGTGTATGTCACCTGAATTATGCACAGATTCACTTTGCGAGTGTGGCTGCGTTCGTAGCGGGTTGGCGGTCGTCGTGAGGTGGTAGCTCGGCAACTGGCCTTTGGGCTTCTCCGTGTCCGGTTTCCCTTCCCGCCCAGAATCCGCGTCGTTAAAACCTCGCTCGGAAGTGACGTGTTTCCAGTGCGTTACGGCTAGTGCATAGCCAGGCTCTCAGATCAGCGCCCTCCCGCCCACCGGCAGCAAGCCGCCGTAGGGAGTCGGCTTCCTGCCGCGGAAGTGGTAAGGCGTCGAAGCCCCGATTTTATTGGGCCGCGAGGCCGTCACGGCTGGGCCTTGTTGGACGGGCCTTTGGGAGCTATGCTGTTTTCGTCTGGTAACCATGTGGGTGACCTCCTTGGGGTTGGCTGGCGAAGCTGGGATCTTTGCCAGCCTACCTTTTTACCCCATGTTTTCGGGGGTCCCAAATGGTCTCTTGCGGCTCAGCCCTCCTCAGGTCCACGCCGCAGTGCATAATTCAGGTAACACGATTGCCATCAATGTGGCCGCAGTCGAACTCCCCGCGGCCCTTCCGGTCTCTTCGGGGTTGGCGAGGGGGTCGGCGGACTCATCGTTGTCATTTGCGCTTGTACACTCCGGGTCAGCAGGGAAGTCAACCCAGTCGTCGATATAGTTCAACGTCTTTGTATCTCCCTCGGGAGGGATCAGGTCGAGCCTCATTTCTCGGCCCAACAAGTGCATATGCGGAAGCACGTTATACAGCGTCGGTTTCGCGGAGCGGCCAAGCCGAATGCTCTTAGTGATGACGTGGCGCGGCTCACCCGCGGGAATGACGAAATCGCTCTTCTCGAAAAACAAGGTCAGCAGCGGCTGCGGCGAGGGCTCGTTGCTGAAATACAACCCGACGCGAGTTCGGTCCGACAGGAGCGACTTCCCGTCTTGGAGGGCTTTCGCTCCGCCTGAAACACGCGGCTCACCAAAATAGTCGGCGCGAGTGAGGCCGGCCACGCTTGTGTCATCGAGGTGGTAATGGACCTGCATGACGATGCGCGCGCCGGCGGGCAGCGGATAGGCTAGCCCCGAGGCAAGCTCTTGCGGATCAGTCCCGGGCACCCATGTCCCCAAGTACAACTCGGAGGCAAAACCGACGCCTCCGAAGCAGTCGTAGCCGGGTTGAGGATCTTGCGGGTCACCAAAAGACGCCGAAATTCCCGTGTAGTCCGCCGCGAGAGACACATGGTGAACAGGTTCGGCGGCCCCGGGGTGTATTTCTATGCGATTCAGAAAGCTGTCGCTGGGCAGATTTGTCGGCAAGCTGAAGCAACGCAGATCATCCCGCTCCCCGCGTACCGGCACATAGCGTGCCTCGGAACTGAGAATCAGATCGGGCTCGCCGAGTGGCCAACCCGCGGGAAATTCTAGCGGGGCGGGCAACTGCCGAGGGTCGCCCTCGGGTGCGCCGGAATCCACCCATCGCACGATGAGCTGGAGTTCGCGATCCGTGAGTCGGCGCTCGTACTGAAACTCGCCAAACCCCGGGATCGCTTTCCAAGGCGGCATGTAACGCCGCCGTACGGCGTCGTTGATCGCACCGGAATACAGCCAGGCCTCGCGGTACTCGACGAGCGAAAAAGGCGCGCTCCCGCCCGGATGATGGCAGGCCTGACAACGATCTTGGAAGAGGCGGACGATTTGATTGCTGAAGGTAACGTCTGGCCGATGGGAGCGTGCCCTGGAAGGGTGCTGTCGGATCTGGGCAAGAGAAGCGGAGGCAAGCCCTAGCAGGAGCAGGCTGCAAAGAAGCCTTGAGGCGTGGCCCCTCGTAGTCTTCGTCAGCACGGCCCCGTATCCTTTGTTCGTTTCGAGGCAGCTTCGCTCTGAGTCGCTGACATTTAGGCCGGCCTCATTTTCTTGGGGAGGCTCGCTTCCTCGGGCTTCTTGTCCGCTGGCGTTTCGCACCAACCGTTTCTGACCGAAGCCTGCCAACCCTGAGCTAGCCCCTTTGCTCTTCTCTTAACGATTTCGGCGCTTGGTAGATGGTCCAAGTCTATTGTATTGTCTTCGGTGAAAGCAGGCCCCGTCATCGGAGCTAAAAACCAATCGGCCGGCGGATTTAGCGACGTAGGGCACGGGGTCGTGCGTTAGGGAACTGCTAGTTGAGGCAGGATGAACCGCACCAGGATGAACCATGGACGAGGACGCCTTTTCAGGCGCTAAAAACCAATCGCTGTATTGGAGGAGACTTGACCCCAGGCTGCCGCCTGGGGCTCTGATGTTGCTTCCCGGGGTTTTGCTACAAGGCGGACAGGGGCCGTGTCTCGGGGCCGTAGCGCAGGGCATCGGAGCTTGCTACCTCGGCCGGCGGCAGCCGTACGATGCGGGGGCGGATCGCTACGATGAGATCGCTTTCATTGAACCTCTTTGATTCGTCACGGAACAGTCTCCCCAGAAACGGGATTTCCGAAAGCCAGGCCATGCCGGATTGAGTGTTGCGTTGTTCGTAAATTTTCATCCCGCTCACCATGGCCGCCTCTCCCTGACGCAGCCGGACTGAGGATGTGAATTGCCGATTTGACAGAATCGGAATGTCGTTGGTGCTTGCGCCGGAAAGAAGCTGGACCTTAAATTCCATCTCCAGGGACACTTCCGTCGCGCTGTGAACGTTTGGCGTGACGGAAAACGTGATTCCCAGATCTTCGAAGGTAAACGATGGGAAGGGTTGCCGGAAGGTCCCGTCCGCAATGCTGTCATCGATTTGCTGATTCGATACGACGGCGGAAAAGCTGGCGTTGATGATGGGGAAACGTTCGCCGATTGTCATCTCGGCGGGCAGTCCATGAGCGGAGCGAAGCTGCAGCGTCGAGATCGAGCGGGCCGAGCCCTGCATACGCTGGGCGGTCAGTCCGGCATCGCCGATCGCAAGGCCGAAGACGGTCTTACCCCCGCCGAAGCCGATCATCGGGACGCCTGTCACCATCGGGGGAACAGCCCGTAACACCGAAGAGAAATTTGTCAGCGGAAAACTAGTTGGCAGACGAACCCCCAAGTCGAGCTGATCGTTGGTGTTCGTCGCGAGCAGCTCGATTTCAAGGAGGACTTCCGCTCGTCCATGAGAGAGCTGGTCGTAGAGTGCCTGGGCAAGCCGTACGCGATGAACCGTGTCCCTCATGACGACCTGGCGCCGAACACGGTCGACCTGCAGGCGTTTGACATCGAGAATCTGCTGCACCATCTGTCCGAGTTGTTGGGTTTCCTCGTCGGTCATGGCGTCGGGAATCGGAATGATCACCGTGGCCACGGGCTCCAAGTCCCTGCGCTTCGCCTGCGTGTCTTCGGCGACCAAGAACAGGCGCGGATTCAGTGGAACAACAAACCCGAGCGCGATCTCGTTCAGAACACGAACCGCTTGCGTGAAATCGCGCTCGTCGAGGACCAGCCGAACGTCGCGGTCCTTGTCGAAGTCGGAGTCGAAGATGACGATGAGGCCGAACTCCTCGGCCACCTTTTCGTAGACAACGGAGACCTTGTCTTTCAGGTTGAAGCTAGTCGTCTTGGTAGCGGGCTGGAGTTCGACCGGCCCCTTGAGCCGCCGAGGGTTCCTCCGTGTCGTGTCGATCAGGCTGTCGGTGGCATCCGGCTCCGGCGTGGATTGGCTAGGCACCGCTGCCGCGAGCAGAAAGCCATTCGCCGGATCGATGCTCGCGGCGGCGCCCAAATCTCCGAGACCCGCCAGAGTTTGGCCAGCGCGCTTTCGAGCCATGTCAGCCGCCATGGCATAGCGGCGCTCGGTTGGATTGAAAGCTTTGGCTTGGGCGAAGAACAGATAGGCGTTGACGTCGTTGCCTTCGCGCGCCGCCTTTTGGCCTCTTCGGAAAAATCGCTCCGCGGGGTCTGCCCGGGCGCACTGCGTGATGAGCAGCAGAATGAAGATCGATCGCAGAAGGCGCACTTTTCCCACGTATGGGAGACGTGTGCCGGAGGCGGAACGTGCAGAGAGAGCCTCGGCGGGCCACTCCGGCGGAGCATCCCGGCAGCGTTACTTTGCACTCGGGGAAACTAGGGACGGATCCCCTGTCTTGTTCGTCCCCGTCTTTAGGCTGACAAGAACTTCTATATACTCGGCCTGGATACCCAGGTCCAGGCGGTCAAGAGAGAATACAATCGTCGGTGTCTTTGCCACCTCGACGATTCTCGCGGCCAGATCAAACCCAAAATGCCACGTGACCAAGGACCCGGCTGGATTTACCGGATTTCCATGATATTCCGGCGGAGCCAGATACTCGATCGCGCCGTCCGAGCCGCGTACGGCCCTCGATTCCGTGGGCTCCGTTTTATTGACGAGTGGAGTCGTGAAAATATGGGCGCCGCCCGGCCTCAAGATGCGTGCTATTTCACGGCAAGCGGCGTCGATGTCGAAGAGGTGCTCAAATACGTCCTGCGTCACCATCAGATCGAACGTCTCATCCTCGTAAGTCAACGCTTCCGCGTTTTGGTTGATCCAACCGTCCGGACTCCGCTCGCCGGGGGAAAGAGCGGGGTCGTACTGTGAAGCCACGTAGCCAGGAGCCTCCGCGAGTTTGACGGATGTTCCGCGGTTCCCCGGAGCCATCTCAAATATTTTCAATCCACGCCAATTGGGATAGAACTGATTGATGAAGTACATGACCGCTCTTTCTCGCGGTATCGACGTGCATTGGGGACAGAGGAGATGATCTCTGAACCAGGAGTGCTCCGCGACGAAGGTGACCTCTGCCTCACAGATCGGGCATACGCCGGAGTGTTCAAACAAATAAGATCCGCTTCGAGCCACTCAGATTTCCAAAGGCATCGCCGAGGTTTTCTTTTGGCCGTTCGGCTGCATGTTGCCATAAATTTCCCAGAAATCCGATTCCGGATCGCGCGGGTTTGTGTCCCGCCATATTGCAGACCACTGCGTGGACATTTGTTTGACGAATTCCTCGTCGAATGTGTAAATCTCTTGAAGGTGCCGGTGGATTGTTCCGGCTTCCGAGACAAGTTGGTTGAAGTTGGCTTGCTTGCCGATGAGACTGTTGGAGTGGCGCCGATGATAGTTAAGTTTCTCGGGAGAATAGGCGACCAGACCCCGGTTGAGCACGTGAAGATACAAAAACCAATCGCCGGAGAGTGAAAACATGCTCAGTAGTCGACTGGCCTCCTTCGCATCTGGTTTTCTAAATAGCACGCCGCTCGCGTTCAAGATAAAATTCTTGATGGCTAGGCCGTCGCGGAGTTCCCGTTCGATCGATTGCACATAGGGCTTTGTCCATTTCGTCTCCGAGAGTTCCGGAAAGCAATGGGTGTAGTCTCCTACGACAGAACCGTCCGTGTCGATTACGGCGGATTGGCAATAAGCGAGCTTTACTCGATCGTCGTCGAAAAACGGCAACAGTTTCTCGAGGAAATCCGGCTCACACAGGTCATCCTCCTCGGCAATCCATATGATTTCCCCCGCCGCCGCCTTTAGGCCCTCACTCCACATCGCGAAGACTCCCTGGTTCTTGTCGTGGCGGACAACATGCAGGTTCGGGCGGGTTTCGTACCTGGACAACAAATCCATCGTTCCGTCCGTCGAACAGTCGTCCTCGACGATGATTTCGAAATCCTGAAATGTCTGGCTGAAGATCGATTCAAGACGTTGCTCAAGGTATTGCTCGTAGTTATAGCTGGGAATGATGACGCTCACGAGGGGCGGGCTGCCGGCAGTGTCGCGCATGGCCCGGAAAATCGCCGGCATCGCGACCTCGGAGGTATGTCTTTCGTGCAGCTTGCGGCGAGCTGTCGAGCCGAGCCGTTCGCGCTCGCCCCGATTCTCTATGAGACGCGCGAGGGCGCCTGCCATCGCTTCGACGTCTTCAAAAGGAACCACAATTCCAGCGTCATTCTCCACGAAATCAGGCACGCCGCCGGCATCCGAAAAGCAGATCGTGGGAAGTCCGCAGTCGGCGGCTTCGAGGCACACGAGCGGGAAGGGATCCTCACGGGAAGGCAACAGGAAGACGTCACCGCCCGGAAAGTAGTCGCGAGGGGACTCTTTTTCGCCGAGGAATGTCACATGGCGGTCCAATCCCCGGCCAACGAGACTCGGTTCAAGGCCAGGGTACTGATCCGTGACCGCGGCGCCAATCCAGAAAAACCGAAAATTGGAAATCCCTCTAGCGAGCACGCCCGCAGCGGCTTCGACAAAGAGATCGGGCGCCTTCCTCCAGTCCCGTGTACCACAGGCAAATATAGCGACCTCTTCCGCGCCAAGGCGAAGCAACCCTCTTGCGTGGGCGCGACCGGTTTCGCCGCTTTCACGCTGGGACGGCTGGATGAATGAGCAGGTTGTTTCGATCCGTTTGGGATTCACCCCATGATTGGCGATCAGGTTTTCCGCGACCGGTTCCGAAGCCGCGATAAACTTCTCCGATAGTCGGAGAGTGGATAGCAATCCATTGGCGCTGGCGAACTTCCGGATACTCTTCTCGAGCTCGTGAATGTGCGTGACGACCGGAGCCCCCAAAACTCTAAAGACGGTAGATACTCGCCGGCGACGACGGTATTCGCATAGATGAGATCGGGGTTCTCTCCTGCGAACGCGGCAATCCGCCTCTCACGATCCTTTGCGGAAATGTGTTTTAAATCATCCAGCACCAGGACATCCGTGATGTCTTTGTATAATGGTGCCCCCGAGGGCACTCGATAAGGCTTGAAAGTGCGATACGTCGCCGGGATCACGCGGGTCGTCGTATTTCCCACAGGTGGGTATCCGCTTGACTCAGGTACCCCCAATATCTGGTGTCCCACCAAAAAGGCCCCGTGAGGACCGGCTGCTGACAGGGCCGTTTGGCGCGCCGTACGGCGTTAGAGTGTCCGCAAGTCGTGGGAAGGCGCCGACAAGAGCACCCCGAGTAGGGGGCCGCCGTACGCCGTCTATTGCGCCCCAACCACCGATCTACGGCAACGACCCCGTTCTTGCGAAGTGGGATGACCCCAATATGTTGCCCGCACCTGAGTCAAGCGGATACCCTGTTTCCCACAAATAATGTCAAGGGCATGCCGCAGGTAACGGAAGGGGAGAAAGCGCGAATAGATCAGGAAAAAGATTCCGCCGCCGAGCAGCAAGACCAGCAGCCACGGCCCCCAGGCAAAATCGGCGAAGGCGATAACAAGAGTCTCGATATCACGCATCAGGGCGGGCAACTAGAGTGTAGCGTCTCCTGGTTGTACATCCTACGCCGGTTTTCTGTTCCTTCTAGCCGAAATACCGGTCCATTGCACAAGTCGCCACCGTTGGCGCAGATAAAGTCCGTTCCGTACGAGATTTCGTCTGCCCCTACTCCCGGACGACCGCAACGACTTCCACTTCGTGCGGGAAATCCCCACGCTGCGTGCGAGGTGGCGGGAGCTGGAAACGGAGCCACGGACACGGTTAACCGGGCACGAAGGGGGAAACCCCGGATACAGCCAAGCCAGGTCCTGACGGGCCACCGCGCCAGTTCCCGACCCTACGGCTTGTAATCAACAGCTATCTGAAGCGAGGTACAATCTAGCCGACATGGTCGGCCAAACCATCAGCCACTACAAGGTCCTCTCCGAACTCGGCCGGGGCGGCATGGGGGTGGTCTACAAGGCCGAGGATCTCAAACTCAAGCGCCCGGTTGCCCGGAAATTCCTTCGCTCGGACATTCTCGAAGACGAGGAGCACAAGGAGCGTTTCCTTCGCGAAGCGCAAGCGGCGGCGGCGCTGGGATCATCCGAATATCCGCACTGTTTACGAGATAGATAAAGCTGACGGGCAAACCTTCCTCTCGATGGCCTATCTAGAAGGGAAAACGGTCAAAGAGAAGATCAAAGCTCGCCCCCTGAAGCTGGAGGAGGCGCTAGACATCGCCATCCAAACCGCCCAGGGTCTACAAGCGGCGCACGAAAAGGGCATCGTCCACCGAGACATCAATAGTGCCAATCTGATGGTCACGAGGCTAGGCCCGCATCCGTTTCTTCGACTCGGTCTGCAGCGCGAAAATAGACTTGAAGTCAGCCGCGATCCTCGGCATCAGCGCAGGCGGACCGGAAAACCGGGCGTACAGCGACGGCTCCGCCCGTAGCTGCCGCTTCTCTCCCTCTGGATAGGCTGCCGGCCGGCCATAGTAGATCGGATACGAATCCCCGGCTCGATACTCGTAGATCAGTGTTCGCCGGGACGTCGACGAGCGGTTCGGCAATGAGCTATGAGGTGTCAGGCAGTGCATGAAAATCACGCTGCCGGCCGGGGCTGCCAGCGCAACGGGCTTCCGGTAACATGTGATGTCTTCCGTCACCATTCCCGCGAAAGCGCCGTCGCTGGTGTGGCAATCGAGAAACCGGTTGTGGCAACGAGGAACGACCTGGAGACAGCCGTTCTTTTCACTCGCGTCGTCAAGATAGATCAACGTGGCGACAAGGTCCGTGTTCGTATGCGGAAAGTAAGTCAGGTCCTGGTGCCACTCGACAGCCGAGCCGACGCGCGCGCCCTTCATGTTTAACTTGCTGTGATGAAGTTGAATCGAGGGCCCGATGAGCGACTCAATGCGATCCAGAATTCGGCTATCGTTTGCCAACCCGCGAAACGTCTCATGCTGATCGAAAGGGCTTAAGATCCGCTGGACGACCTGCCGTCCGTTCGAGCTTTCGGGCTCAAAATCCAGAATGCCATCATGCTTTCCGGACGATAGGGCTGGGTCAACCAAGTCCTTAATCGCGCGGTCGATCCGTTCGAAATCGGAGTCTCGCAACAGCGACGTGACGACTGCATACCCATCGCGCCGGTATTGAGCGATCTCGTCGTCCGCCAACGGGCTTCGCGCCACGGCGCCTCTGGTCTCGAGTTTCCGCCCGGTCGCGACCTTCCCGTTCTCGCGCGCCTCAGGCGCCGAGACAGTACAAAGCTGTCGCCGGTAGGCCGCCCCGATCTCCAGCGTCCTGGCGGCTTCGGCTTCGTACGTTTGCGCCTCTTCCGCGCGACCGAGGTGCGCCAATAATCCGCCCTGATTGGACAGTAAATGTGGGTTGTCCGGCGAAAGCTCAATGGCTCGCTGTCCGAGTTGGAGTGCTTCGTAAGCCACACCACGCTGAGCCAGTATTCTGCTGAGCAGAGCGTGGGCGCCTGCTGCGCTCGGGTCCAGCCGAACCGCCGCCCGTGCCGCGACTTCCGCCTCAGCCAACCTTTCGGAAGCGGCCTTGTCCTCCGCTTCACGAGCCCAAAACTCCGCCAACAGAGGCCTCGCTTCATCACGGGTCAGCGCGGAAAGAGCATCTTGGTCCGGACCGGGCGCGATGCCCAATACCTTTGTCATCCACCGCCCCAGCAGTGCGCCGCGTTCCACAGTTTCCATCCCGGTGATCTGCGCGTAAGGCCAGAATGTCCTGGTCATCTCGACCGTCCGGCTCATGCACACACACAGGAGCAAACACTGCTCCTCTGCGGAGAAGCCCTCCTTCAACGCTAATTCCGCACATTGAGCACAGTGCTCGATCCAGGCGGACAAGGCATGGGGCCGGGTCCGCAATTTCCATTGATGATGCTCCGACGATTCGTGAAGTCTCTTGATATAGAGCGGTTCCGCCACTCGCTGGAGCGTCCCTCGAAACGCCAGCTCCAGATTCCAGATCGTATCCGCACCAAAGTTTCCACACGCGTTTTCCCTCAACCGGAGCTGGCCGCCCGCGATCGACCGTCTCACAACGCCACGAAACGCGACCGCATCGAAGTGGGATGACAGGAAGCGCATCACGCGCTCGAGTTTGCCGCCGGTCAGCGAATCCTCGATGATGCAGTCCTCCGCGAGACCAAACGTGCATATGTCTGAGAAAGCCGCCGCGGCCTCGGGGAATCGCGAGAGTTCCTGGAGGAGTCGCTCGACGTAGGTAGCATGAATCAGGTCGTCGTGCGAAACGAGGCAAAAGTATTCCGTGTCAACTCTATCGAGAAGGTAATTCGTGTTGCGAACCCATCCCAGACGATCCTGCTGCGCGAAGACCTGGAATCGACGGTCCTCCGTGAAGCCGCGGCAGATTTCGAGCGAGGCGTCATCCCCCCGGTCCACCGAGATCAGCACCTCCAGTTCGCGATGCGATTGGTTCTGAATCCCGGAGAGGACATCTCGCACAAACGCCGCACCCTTGTAGACGGGAACACAAACCGCGACCTTCGCTGCCATGGACATCCTCCTCCTATCAACCGCCGCTCCGGGCTACCGATTGCACTGTCCGGGAGACATTGTTGTGATGGTCTTCTCGAACGGAAGGGGCGCTACACCGTCTCCAGCACGAAATCACGATGACGATTTGCGCCCGGCGAATCCACTTAGCCCGCTCCGGCAATTCGCCGACCCACTTGCGCCGCGAAATAAGGTGCCATACAGTACTTGCCGGTATCTACGGAGTGATAGTTTCCATGCGAACGAACTCCGATGTCAAATCGATTGTGGAGTCCGCTCGTAGGATCAGTGATATCCGTCCTGCCGCGTGCGCAGATTATGCCGCCGCCGATTCTTTCAGCCCGGATCTCCTCGGAAGAAACAGTACGCAGGCCGGCGTGAATGCGCGCAAGCGCGGCTAGGGTTATGGGCGCGATGCCTGCGGCTTTGAGCTCATTCGTATCAGGCTGCCATTCGCGCGGCGGTGGATGGTGAGCCATTGCAAGCATGCAGTGAGGATACCAAGACAGATAGACCTTGCCCGCGTTCGCGAAGTTGACTACGTCGCCGAAGGGGCCGAGCAGTATTGTCGTCGACGCCAAAGAATCGCGCGGCCGAGCGAGCTCGACCGTGATCGCCAATTTGAAACGGTACAGCCAGTCTCCGGAAGACCGCAGGCCAAACGAATCATCAACCTTGAGCCGTCCGTCCCAGAGGCAATTGACCACATGGTCATACGATTCACGGTAGGCCTCCTCGTTCCTTCTGAACGTGACATGAACTCGACCGTCATTGCCCAAGCCCGCGCTGTCAACGACGGTTTGCCCACACCACGTAATCCGCGGGTCGCCGAGCAAGGCCTCTCGCAAACGCTGGGCTACCCACACCGGATCGACGGCATACTCGACCGTGCGGTAGGCAGCAACGACGTCCGGCGACCCGAAGATCTCCCGAGCGTCGCGGCGAGAGAGTTGATCGAAAAAGAACGTGGCGGGCAGACCGAGGTAAGCGGGGACGCCACCTTGGGGCATCTCCATATAGAGATCTCTGACTACGGTGAAGTGGTGCGCAATCTGTGAGGGTGACAGCAGTGATTGCACGTGAACCCCGTAGAAGAAGGGGGTCGACAAGTGATCGCGCAGATCCTCGAAGTCGCACCAGCGGTTTAGAAGCGATGCGAAGCGGAGCGATCCGTCAAGCATCCGCGACGCAGTACGAAGCGATGGATCGCTGGCATACACAAACCCCAGATGGATCTTGCCCTCGTTCTGTAGGCTCGCCTGAGTGATCGCAAGCTCGTTCTTGTCCAGCAGATCGACCTGGTAACCGCGTCGTGCGAGTTCCAGAGCAACACAAGAGCCTTGGATTCCCGCTCCGAGGACGCCGATGCGCTCCATGCTTAGGGGTTCCACGACTAGAGTTCCGATACTAAACGCACCTGCGGGCGGCCACGGGGCGCCCTGCGGTAAGCCCGGACGTCGAAGAAGCCTCTTAGTATGCACCGCGAAGAACGGCCGCGGCAAGGAGCAAGCCCCAAAAACAACCCCCACGACCCTTTCCCGAGGGAGGCGCGAGGGTCCAGGTTTCGCGGAACGACGGCGAGACGCGGCTTGGAGCCGCGACGGCCAAGAGCTGTTATTTGTCGAAGACAACAAGCTGATGGTGGCTCAAGTGGGCGCCGGAGAGAGGTTTGAGGTCGGGGAGATCACTCGACTGTTCGAGAGTCGTTACTTGAACCCAACGGGAACGCCGCCTGCGTATGACGTCTCGGCTGACGGACAGCGATTCGTGCTCATCGAGCCGGTCGACTATGAGGATGAGCCAGAAGAGAGGGCGATTCACATCATCCAGAACTGGTACGAAGAGTTCCGCGACCGCGAGCAGGACTAAGTCCCCCGAAACGAACTACATAGCGCGTGTCCCCGGATAACTGTTGATTAATCCCAGCTTCCGAGCTGTCGTCGAAAGCAACTCCGATCGGATAGGTCTCATAAACCTTGTCGTGAAGTGTGCAGGAGCGCGTAGTGAAGGAAATCTTCATCCTGCGTACGAGGTGGCGGGAGCTGGAAACGGAGCCACGGACACGGTTAACCGGGCACGAAGGGGGAAACCCCGGATACAGCCAAGCCAGGTCCTGACGGGCCACCGCGCCAGTTCCCGACCCGACGGCTTGTTATCACCAGGTATCCGTCATAGCGGTACAATTCCGTCAGGTCAGGGCGGGCTACCTGACGCTGGAGTATGTCGAGGGCGAGGGCGGCCATGTCACCGTGATGGACTTCGGAGTGGCCAACTTGCCCACCGCTCCCGCCTCACCCGCGACGACACCACCCTAGGCACCGTCTTCTACATGTCGCTTTCCCTCAGCGGTTCCGTGCTTGAGCTTTCTCTCGTTCATGGTCGTTGCCTGGTGCATCATCCGACGCAGAATCCGTCATTATTGACGAAATGTGTTCCAAGCAGTCGGGTGCTATAAGACGGTAGAGGATGACGTTTCCCCCCTTGAACCGAGGACGCAACAGGGGATAAGCGATTGAGTCGCAAAGGACGATATCGGCGGTACCTGGAAAGCGAGGTCTTGCCCCTGCTAGGAGGTAGACCTGGAGTGAATGGCGCTGGCCAACCACCCCACTCAGCACTCCTCGCGCAACCTCCAGGCAGACTTCACTGACGGATGCGAGCACGATGATGGAGGGTTGCTGCAATTCCCGAATGACCTCCACGTGCTCATTGACCGTGCAAAACGATATAGGGATGGCCGGCCGATCCCTGGGCAACAGCGTCTCGAAGTACTTGATCCCGCCTGACGGGCTTACGACAAGCGCACCAATCGCCAGATCGGGGTTCAAAGCAAGCTCGTCTGTCGAGCAGGCCTCGACGCGGAAAGCCAGCTTGTCCCTGAACTCTGCTCGGAGAAGGTGGCGCAGGCCAAGCTCCTGTTCAACGACAAGCAGATGGTCGGGGGGGTTGAGTCAGTAGCCGTGCACGAACGTGCTGCCGAAGCTCCTGGAGTGAGTACCCGCGTTTTCTGACCTTTTGGACAAAGCTGTTGATGAGTTCATCGAGGTGATTGCCAGGCAGCGAGCGCACCGGTTCGCCCGGCGAACGCACTACCGAAGGCCTCCCCCTGCGTCCTATCAGCCAGTGATCGTCCGCCAAGTGTCGATATGCTTGACTGACTGTGTTGCGGTGAATTCCTAGCCTCCTGGCCAAGGCCCGCACGGAAGGCAGGGTGTTACCAGGCTTCAATTGCCCCGTAGCAATCAAGTGCACGATCTGGGCAATCAGTTGTTCACGGATCGTGACCTCGCTTTCTTTGCTGATTCGGATATGCATTACACCTGAATTATGCACTGCCGGTGCACCTGGTGAGGGCTGAGCCGCCAGGAACCATTTGGGGACCCCCGAAAACATGGGGTAAAAAGGTAGGCTGGCAAAGATTTCAGCTTCGCCAGTCAACCCCAAGGAGGTCACCCAAATGGTTACCAAACGAAAACAGCATAGCTCCCGAAGGCCCGTCAAACAAGGCCCCGGCGCGAGGGCCCCGCGGCCCAATAAAATCGGGGCTGCCACGCCCTATCACTTCCGTGGCAAGAATCTGACTCCCTACGGCGGCTTGCTGCCCGTCGCCACCCTGCTCGAAAAACTCGGCTTCCAAGCGCTGCTGGAAGAAACCCTCACGACCAAACGGATCACCCGAGCCATGAGCCCCTACCAGTTCGTGCTGGCCCTCGTGCTCGGCCTCTATGTCGGCTTTGCGCGGCTCAACCAACTCCGCTTCATCGCTCGCGACCCCATCCTGACCGGCATCTTGCAAGTGATGCGTCTGCCGCCGCAGTCCACGCTGTGGCGCTTTCTGGCCTCGCTGCACCTCAACGTGGCGAAGCAGATCCTTTCCATTCAGCGCCAGCTGCGGGAACGAGTCTGGGCCGCGGCCCACGTGAAGTTGGAGACGGTGACGCTGGACACCGACACCACCGTGCATACCCTCTACGGCCGCCAGATGGGCGGGCGCAAGAGCTACAACCCCAAGAACAAGGGCAAGCGCAGCTACCAGCCGATACTGACCTTCCTGGCCGAGACGCGCGAATACCTGATGGGCGGGTTGCGCAACGGCGACCGGCCCACGGGCCGACAGATCGCCGCCCACCTCGAGAGCGCTTTCCGGACTTTGCCGGGCGGCGTGAAGAAAATCCTGGCGCGGGCCGATTCCGGCTTTTATTGCTGGGAGGCGGTGGAGGCCTATGAAAAGGCGGCTTGTCAGTTCGTCATCGTGGCGCGCAAAACGCGGCGCCTGGTCGAGCGCTTGCCGCAAGCAGAATGGAAACCCTCCCCCCGCTCCGACGCGGACGCGGAATGCGAATTCCTCTACCAACCGCAAGGCTGGGCGCGGGCCTGCCGTTTCCTGGCACTGCGTTACGAAAACGAGCCCAAGGCCGGCGCGGCCGAGCAATACCAGTTGTTCGCCACCAGCGCTTACACCTACCGCGTGTTTGTCACCAATCTGGCCGAGCCGATCGCGGCGGTGGTGTGGTTTTACAATCAGCGCGCCGGAGCCGAGAACCTGATCAAGGAGGCCAACAACGACGCCGGGCTGGCGGCCCATCCCTCGCGCCGCTTTGACATGAACCGCAATCACTTTCAGTTGGCCATGCTGGCCTACAATCGCAACTGCTGGCTGCTGCTGTTCAACCGCGAAGCCCAGGCCAGCGTGGAGACGCTGCGGCACACCACCCTGGCGACGGCGCGGCTGCGTTTTCTGTTCGTGGCGGCCAAGATCTGGCGGCACGCCGGCAGAACGGGTGTCAGCTACAGCGATCATTATCAGGAAAAGGGCCTGTTTGAACGGCTGATGCGACGGCTGCGGGCGATGGGGCCGCCGGGATCGAGCTTGGCGCCGGTGGTGGAGGGTGCGCTGAGCTGAGGGGCACTCCATGCATAAAATTTCATGCACTCGCCGCAACGTACTGGGAACACGCCGCTTGCCAGCCCGCTTTTGCCCTGCCGGGATCAGGAGGCGGCTCAAACGGGGAGGGAAACAGCAGAAAAGACGACTTGCGAAATCACTGAGTTGACACGAGTGCCGCTATCGCCACAACTCCATCGACGATGGCTACGCCGAATCTGTGCATAATTCAGGTTCCACCAAGCTGCCCAAGACAGATCTTCTCGCAGGTCGGTTCCAGTTACACGCCCACTCCGACTCTCCTCGGCTTCCGTAGTCTTCAGTATTGTGACACCTGAGAAACTGTCACTCTCCGTATGGTCTCATCTTCCGTGTCCAGGTATCCTCCGAACCAAGGAGGCTAAAACTATGGATCAAATGGGCGACGTGTTAGTCCTTTGCGGTTTGTTTGCCGCCTTCATATACTGGCTAGGTTCGTTTCGCGCTATGGTGCTCGATCTGTGGCGGAACAGAGGTGGCTTCAGGGCCGATTCGTCGGCCTCCGATGTTAACGCTGGAGCCGGTGCAATTTTCGCAGAGGGTCTTGAAGCGGGGTCTGCTGAAGGTGGTGGTTCTGAACTCGGAGCTGGTGACCTTGGTTCCGGCGACATGGCCGGCCCGGATTTTTCTGGCCTCACTGGGGGCGACTTTGGTGGAGACTTCGGTGGTTTTGGTGGAGGTGGATTGTGCGCGTGAGATACAGGAAGACCCAACGGGAGATGCCGCAGATGCCCGGTGTGTCACCGGATCAGAACATCCGGCAGAAGGAGAAAATCATTGATCTTACCGATGGCCAGCTGGGTGTTGATGAAATTGGCCCGCCAGCCGCGACCTCGCCCGCGAACGGCAACCTTCGTCGTTATGGCCTACGTCGAAGGCCCCATTTGGAGAATCTCATCGTAAGATCGCTCACCGTTTTCTTACTGTCTTGCGTCGGCATCCTTCCCGGCGCACCGAAGCGTACCGCCCTCGCCGTGTTCGCGCACCCGGACGACGAATCCGTCGTCGCCCCACTGCTCGCCAAGTACGCAAACGAGGGTCACGATGTTTATCTGGCGGTGGTCACCTCGGGACAGATCGGCAACGCCAACACCGACATTCCCAAAGGAGAGAAGCTAGGCGCCGCGCGCGAGGAAGAGGCCCGCTGCGCTTGCCGGGCTCTGGGTATTCATGAGCCTTTTCTGATGCAGTTTATGGATGGGAGTATCTCGACCCGTCAGGCAATCCCACAAATCGTGGAGCGCTTGCGGGAGATCTTCGACCGAGTAAAGCCTGACGTCGTCATCACGTGGGGGCCGGACGGCATTACGGGCAATCCGGACCACCGCATGGCGCATGATGTAACGACCCAGGTTTTCCAGCAGCGAGCGAAGCTCCGGCATCCTCCGCGGAAACTCTACTATGCCGCTTGGCCCGAATCGCTGCTCAGGAATCTTCCGGAACCGTTGTACCCGGGAGCGGTGCTCGGGCTAGCGGACGATTTCGTCACCACCGCGGTCGAGGCAAGCGAATACACGGAGCCTGCTTACCACTCGATGCAGTGCCACAAGACCCAGTGGACACCCGACCGGGTCAAACGAAACCGCGCAGTTATGGAAAAGATCTTCGAAGGGAAGGTCTTTCTACGACTGGCCTTGACTGATCTGCCGTTCCCAAAAAAAAGAGAAAGTGACATTCTCGCAGGGCTGAACTAGCGCAATGGGCCTCTCAGAAAACCCTTCACATTTCTTCATAAGGCTCTTCCGGGTTTTTAGTGCCTGACGGCGGTGAGTGACGGGGCTCTCGCCCCTGTGAGGCCGCCCCGCAGAGCCTGCTTCGGTACGATTCGAGAGCCTTGACAACTGTGACAGTTCATAAACTGTCACCACTTCTCTAGTAAGGCTCTCCAAGGCCTCGTATTCTTGAAAGCGATCAACGATGCAATACAAACAAATAGGGGAAAACCGTGGTGCTCATCAAAGCTGTCACCTGCATACTGATCGCGGACTTTCTGTCGGGGTTCTTCCACTGGTTGGAGGATGCTTGCGGGCAGGAGAATTGGCCGATCACCGGGAAGTTGATCACTGGGCCGAACATCCTCCACCACCATCAACCGACCTACTTCACGAGACACACCTGGTTCCAGAGCGCGGACATTCTACTGGAGATGGGGGGTATCGCCCTGCTTGTGGCGTGGTTGCTGAACAGCCTGATCTGGGAGGTCATGCTGGTCGTCGCTATCGGTGTCAACGCCAACGAGATTCACAAGTGGGCGCATCGGAGCCGCCGCGAAAACGGCCGCCTCATTTCTTTCCTCCAGGACGTCGGCGTCGTCCAGTCGGTACACCATCACGCCCGGCATCATCAAGGTCGCAAGACCAGCCACTATTGTGTGGTGACCAACTACCTCAACCCCTTGCTTGACGCCGTTGGTCTGTGGTCCCTTCTTGAGAAGCTGATCTTGGTCCTCTTTCGGGTGCGCCCACGCCCGGACCTGAGTGTTCCTCCAGTCGATCGACTGCGAGGATAGGCAGATGCTGCGAGTCTCCACCAACGAATATCAAAAGCGTTTGGAATCTCTCCAGGGCAACCTGACGGCAGCCCCCCCGAAACGAACTACAAAGCGCTCGTCCACCGATAACTAATGATAACTAATGATATATCTCGTTACCACCAACAATCAGTGGTTGTTGGTTCGTAAAATACTACAACCAAGCCACTTAACCTGATTTCTCCGGCTGGGGAATGAAAAGGTCTCCTTCTTGCCCATTGGCTCGAGCGTAGAGCCCTAATCTGGATAGATCCTTTCCCACGGCGCAGCACCGAGGAATGGCTACGGTCGCGTTTCTTCCCTCGTAGGTTGATTTCCTCAATAGCGGATCGCTACCCCGAAGTCAGGCTGTGTTTACCGAACCGTGAGAGCGCGTGCCGGTCCCCCGCAGGATAGTTGTCCAAACGAACGGGGGTTGTGGAAACCGTTGGTCAGCGGAACAGGAGGTCAAGGAAAGCGAGCAGGCGACACCGGCCCGGCACTCTCGCGTCGCCCTAAAGCTGAACCTGTCAAGACAACCCCAAGCAGAAACTATGAACCACTGGCCTGTAGATGAGTTGGGCTCCAGGTTCTGTAGCTAAAACTTGGGAGGAGTTCCACAGACTCAGAAGAAAAAACTTGGCCCGGAGTCCATGGGGCCTTAGCAGGTCTCTCGGCGAGAGTGGGGAACTCCGAACCCAAGGAAAAGTTACTGCGCGCGCGCGCAGTAGAAAATCCTTGGGTCCCTTACGCTAGAAAAAACTTGGCCGGACTTTCCGCCTGGCGTGCAGGGGCAGGATGAGTGGCAACAGGAACCTTCCGCAGGCGGAATGAAACGTCTAGCGCAGGACTGAGCCACTAGAGTTTAGGGCGCAATTCGTCTGATCAATGTTGACGATCAACGGCTCCTTATTACGTTCCATGCGCCACAGGAAGGAGCCGCACCAGCGTATGAGGACACACACCACCACCTCGAACCGGAATCCTAGGGGCGCGGCCCGTACTTCGGCCAACTCTTGGCCGTCTTCCTACCGTCCATACTGTTTCAGGATTTTCCGCAAGCGCCCAATCGGCAGCGCGTCCGCGCGGCTCCCCTGGTGTCCGTCCATGCTCGTCGCCCGCAGCATCGAGTTCAGGATCGCCTCTTCCGTCGCCTCAATGGGCAAACGGACGCCTCCGGGCAGGTTAAGGGCGGTGCGCGTGTAGGGCAGGGTAGGGGTTCGCTCTTCCTTTGGCGGTGCAAGTTCTTTAGCGAAGTTTTCCTCGATCCAATGTCTCTTTTGGGCGAAGGCGCAGAAGGCCCGCAAGGTTTCCAGTTCCTTACGGCTCTTGGCGATGCTTTACTCGGGATTGCGGATCTCCGACACGGTCAAGCTCCCGCGCACATCCGTTGACCTCAAAACTGGAAAGATGCTGCTACGAGTGATGAAAACCGGTGTGCCGCTCTACCTAAGGCTTGGTCCGCCTGCAATCGAGGCGCTGGAGACGTTGCCGATCGAGGGTGAGTACTTTTTCTGGAATGGAAAGTCGAAGCTCGCTACGGCGGTCGGAAACGTCCGGCGCACGATCTCGCGAGTCCTAGCGACTGCAGGCGTCGAAGGCCACCCTCACAGGTTTCGAGATACGTTCTCGGTCCGGCTTCTGGAGCAGGGAGAGGACCTGCGAACGGTGCAACTTTTGCTCGGTCACCAAAGCATCAAGACCACCGAAAAACACTACGCACCGTTTGTCCGCTCGTTCCAGAAGATCCTCGATGCAGCGACCGCGAAGCTGGATTTCGGCACATCGCTTGGTACAAAATCTGGTATACAAACGAAAAGAGGCTCTAAGTTATTGAAACTAAAGGAGAGATTTGGCGGAAGCTAGTGGGAGTCGTACTATGAATGGGCGTTGATTCGACGTAACTTACTCATTCTAGGGAGCAACCGGCCTCGGAGCGTTCACCAAGCCGGTCGGAAATGAAAAGAAGCCCCTGTGCGGTCGTATGCTGCAGTTGACGCATCTATCCAGGATTTCCATTTGGGATCCTAGCCTACTGGATTCTACGTTCATTCTCTCTTGAACGCAAGCCGTTCCTGACCGCAGGCACGCAGCGGGCCGGAGCGAAGCGCTCAAACCACTTTCCGCAGCTTCGTGACCCGCCCGATCTCCACAAACTCGGTGATGAAGATGTTGCCTTCGTGGTCGTAACAACAGCCGTGGGGCGTGATGAATTTCCCAGGCAGAAAGTGTTCGCGTGACTTGTTGCGGCGCTCGCCCGTGTCCGCCAAGCCCACGCCCAGCTTCGTAATTACTTCGTTCTGGCGGTCCATCAGCGTAACTTCAGCGACCAGATCGGGGACCAGCAGCACCCCGTCTCGCTCATCAAAGTGACACGGCCGCTTGACGCCGTAGGCAAACTTAACATGCTCCCCGTCAAGCGTGAACCACTGCAGTCGGTGGTTGTCGCGGTCAGCCACCACCAGCAGCGGCGGCTCCTCGCGCTCATCGAGCCAGATCCCATGCGGGCAAATCAACTGGCCCGGCTCGGAACCCGGTCCACCGAAGGTCTTGATGTAGTTGCCGTCCTTGTCGTAGTGATTGATGAAGTAGGTCCCATAGCCGTCGGTCACATAGATGTCACCGTTGGGAGCAACGGCCAGATTGGTGGGACTGTAGATCAAGCTCCCTTCGTCGTCGTAGCGCCGTCCGTCGTCGATGGAGGGGTCCGGCTGATAGGACGCTGACTCCGTGGGATAACCAATGCGAAGGATTTCTTCTCCGGCCAGCGTCGTTTTGACAACGATGTTACGTCCGATGTCGCACAGGTAGAGAAACTCCTCGCCACCTTCTTTGCGGACTTGCATGCCATGGGCTCCGCCGGCAAACTCGCTTCCCCATGACGTCACAAACTTCCCGTCCGGATCGTAAACGACCATCGCATGGTCGCTCGGGCTGTCCTCATGCACGGTGTGGTGTACATAGATGAATCCCTGCTGGTCTTCGACGACCGAGTGCGTGTTTCCGTACTTGATGTTGCCGGGCAGCTCACCCCAATCGTGAATGGCTTCGTACACAAATTCCCCCTCTCCCAACACCGGATATTTCGGATCGGTCTTGCGGCCGCACCCCAAAAGAATCGGGACGGCAACGGCCGTGGCTTTCAGGAAATCGCGCCTTGAGCTTGGTGGCGCATGCTGGTTCAGTTTCATCGGTTCACCATTCTGGTTGCGTCGCCCGGTCTTCGTTCCGAAAATAAAAGTGCAGCGAGCAAACCGCCGCGGATCCTTGACGAAATCAAAAGCTCCGCCATGCTGCGTTTCCCATTATGCAAACTCCGGGCCTCGCGCATTCTTGCGTGCCGCAATCGGCCTCCAACCCGGCCCGTAGGGGCGTAGCGTGCTACGCCCGCTCAAGTTCGCACATTCCGCCGCTAGGGTTTGGGATGGCGGCTGATTCAGGGTGTCCGGTTTTGGCGGGTTTTGAGAGGATTTGAGCGGTTTTGAGCGGTTTTGAGCGGATTTCAGAAAGTTCATACGCCTTTTGTTCGCCTGTTTTGGCCGGGACGCGGCTCTCCCCTGGGACGCGGTTCTGTTAGTCAGCTTGCGGGGCAACATTGATCTCGCACGGCTCATTGTTTGTCGCACGGCTCAGTGTTGTCGCACGGCTCGCTCGGTTCGTTTTTGTCTCACGGTTCAGCAACCGGCTATTGAGTTCTTCGGCTCTTACGTAGCTCTTGCGGTCTCGCTGGGTTCTTCCGGCTTTCTCCTGCATCTGCTCTTGCCTTGCGGGCTGACGGCCAACTCGGCCGCCGGACTGTTAGACCACTCACTCGCGCTCGGGTAATGATGGAGGGCCCTCCTGCTCCCATCGTATTTGACCTTGGCCTCCTCCCCCGAGGGGAGCAACAAGGAGGAGCCTTACAAACGTTCCTTCACGAAAAAGGAGCGGAAACAGTTCCTTGCGCCGTACCAGCGCCCCCGCTGGCTCCACGCTCGGAATCGTCCCGCTTTTTCCCTGAAGTCCGCTTGCGGGGATCACCCACAAAGCGGAGAGCAACTCGAAACTGTCTTAGCTAAGAAACGGTCGGGTTGGTCCGGTGGACATTCCAACCAGTCATTATTCTCATTGTAAGCCACGTGTCAAGCGGGGCTGGCAATTGCTCGAGAATATTGGTGAGTTTAACGGAATACAAGTTGTTTATTGTCTATTGAAATCGGTGGATTGAAAGTCGCATGGGGGGAAGCAGGAGGCTCGCGCCTGCGGAATGTGCAAATTCCAGCGGGCGTAGCACGCTACGCCCCTACGGGCCCGGGCTGGAGGCCGATTGCGGCTCTCCCTTATGACGCGGTTCTACGAGTTGTTGAAATCGATGGATTGAAAGTCGCATTGGGGGGAAGCAGGTGGCTCGCGCCGGTAGATTCCCTCCCTATCGGGTCAATCGGTCGGCGGGGTTTCGGAGTTCGCGTTCTCAACAGATGGAAGGCAGTAGTCCCGGTAGAGCTTTTCGCAGGCCGGGGAGCAGAAGATGTGCTTTTCCCCAGCGACCTCCGCTTCCCAATACTTGGTCGGGATCACCAGACCGCAGCACCCGCAGTAGGTCATCGTCTGGTCGTACCATTCAGCGTTCTTGTCTTGCCAATGTCCCATGGTGCGTGGTGGCGCGCTCAAGGCAGTTCGACCCTGCCGTAAACTCGACCGCGGGCCGCTCGTGTCATCCTACCGCACCGCGCCCGGTTTCGGATCGCCAGGCTGGCTTGTCCGTCCGCGCGGTGAGTACTATTATGTACGTAGACTGCCTAGCGAAGCCGGACGGAAACGGGGTTCTAGCAGTCAGCTCCGCATGGCCATGCAATCTAGACGAACTCTCCGTTTCGAGCTGGCCATCGGCATTCTGGCCTTCATCGTTCTCGGGGCCAACCTTTCCGCCCAGCTCTCCCCTGACGAAATCGAATTTTTCGAGAAGAAGATCCGGCCCGTGCTGGCGGAAAAATGCTATGTCTGCCACGGCTCGAAAACGGAACCCATGGCCGGCCTCCGGGTCGATTCAAAGGAAGCGCTGCTCAAGGGTGGCAGCCGCGGAACATCGATCGTCTCCGGTGACCCCGACGCTAGTATTTTGATCCAGGCGATTCGCTACACCGACATCAAGTTGAAGATGCCTCCGAGCGGCAAATTGCCCGACGAGCAGATTCGCGATTTCGAGCACTGGGTGAGGATAGGGGCTCCCGACCCGCGAAGCAACTCGCCTGGCCCGGCTGTGACCAAGATAGAAGCAATCGATCTTGAGGAAGGCCGCAAGTTCTGGGCCTTCCAGCCGCTTCGGCCTGATACCCATGCCGGCGTCAAAGCGTCGGTCAAGCGGAAGGGCTGGGCCACTTCACCGATCGATGACTACGTCCTGGCGAAACTCGAAGAGAAGGGGCTTTCTCCCGCTCCGCCGGCCGACAAGCGCACACTGATCCGGCGGGTGACATTCGACCTGATCGGGCTGCCGCCGACGCCGCAAGAGATCGACAATTTCCTGAAGGATGATTCTCCCGGTGCTTTCGAAACGCTTGTCGAGCGTCTGCTTGCCTCGCCTCATTACGGTGAGCGCTGGGGCCGCCACTGGCTGGACTTGGTGCGCTACGCCGAGACCAACGGCCACGAGTACGACAACGACAAGCTGGACGCTTGGCGCTACCGCGACTACGTCATTCGAGCTTTCAACAACGATCGGCCCTACGACCAGTTCACGAGGGAGCACATTGCCGGGGATCTGCTCGCCGCCAAACGACTGCGGGAAGACGGTGTCCACTGGGATTCCCCGCTGGGAACCGGTTTCTACTGGTTCGGCGAAGTCCTCAATTCGCCGACGGATTCCGACAAGTCGCGCGCCGACACAGTCGACAACCAGATCGACGTTCTCAGCAAAGCCTTCCTCGGGCTCACGGTCGCATGCGCGCGCTGCCACGACCATAAGTTTGATCCGATCCCGACGGCCGACTACTACTCGATGGCCGGCATCTTGCACAGCACGGCGATTCGCGAGGGATGGATTGGCTCGCCCGCGCAGGCCGAGCAGGTCGAGAAGCTTGATGGGCGCGTCGCCGAGGTCAATCGCAACATTGAATCGCTGCTGGCCGGCGCCGGCCTAACTCCTGCCGAAACATGGAAGCGTTACCTGTTGGCGGCTGGGGAACTGCTTTCGACGAACGAGATTGACTTGCCCTGCCGACTCGAAGAACTGGCTGAAGAGCAGGGACTGGAGCGGCTCACGCTAGATCGATGGATGGCGTACCTGCGGCAGGCGGCCAAACAACCCGATCACCCGCTCTACGCTTTTGCGGCTTTGGCTCAGCCACCGGATGAAGCCCCGCCCGATGACGCCCCATCGGATGAAGCTGATGAGACCGTGTCCGCGTCGTTCAGTGCTCGGCTCAGCGAGATCCGCGAAACACTCGCGGAGCTAAGCAGAAAAACCGATCCAAATCACCCCGAGAATCTGAAGCGAGGCGACGTTGTATTCGAGGATTTCTCCAAGCAAGGCTATGACGGCTGGACCGCCGAGGGACGGGCGTTTGGCTCCGGCCCTGTCCGCGCAATTCCGCCTAACCAGCCGCTTGCCGGCTACGCAGGTGAAAGCATTGCGAACTCTTTTGGCGGCGGCACCGATCGACTCGTCGGGAGTCTGACGACCCCCAAGTTTCGGATGCCGAAGATTTATGTCCACGTTCGGCTAGCCGGTAACGCAAGCGACGCGCCCTTCCCCAAGAACCCAGACACCCGCGTGACCCTTGACGCCGACGGCCACAAGTCTCAAATTTTCATTTCGCGACAGCCCGGGGTATGGCAGTGGGTTACGCGCCGCATGACCAAGGAGATCGGCCGCAGCTGCTACTTCGAAATCGTGGACCGAAGCCGCGTCGGTCACATCGCGGTGGATAAGATCGTTTTCTCTGATTCGCGGGAGCCGCCTCTGTTGGCTCCCGACCCAAGAGTTGTTGAATTGCTCGGAAAGCCTGGGCTTTCCTCTCTCTCCACTCTCGCCGGCGCTTACACCGAGCTTTACGAGAACGTTTCGGCGAGGTCGAATTCGAGCGCCGAAGCACGCCAGCTCGCTGCGGCCTTGCGCCCGCCTGGTTCCGCCGAAGACAGTGCTTCTCCATTGCTGCCCGCTGAGCAACGCGACCGCCTGGCCACCCTGCAGTACCAGCGGCGGACGATCGCGGACGAGATTCCCGAGTCAGCATTCGGGATGATCAGCAAGGACGAGAATCCCCGCGACGTTGGCATCCATCTGCGGGGAAGCCACCAAAACCTCGGCGAGCTAGCACCGCGCCAGTTCCTGCAAGTGATCGCGGGCGAGGATCAAGCGCCTTACCGCAATGGCAGCGGTCGCCTGCAATTCGCCGAAACGTTGACGAGCGCCGGGCTACCTCTGGCGGCGCGCGTCATGGTCAACCGCATCTGGAGGCACCATTTCAGCACCGGCATTGTCGCCTCGACCGATAATTTCGGCAAGACCGGCGAGCGTCCCACGCACCCCGAGCTGCTCGACTTCTTAGCCCGGCAGTTCGTCGCCAGCGGCTGGTCAGTCAAGGCCATGCATCGCATGATGCTCTTGAGCAGCGCCTACGGCATGTCGAGCAAGGCGGGCCAGCCGGCCTCACAACTCGATCCACGGAACAAGCTGCTGCATCACATGCCAGTCAAGCGTCTCGAGGCGGAGGTGATCCGGGATTCCGTTCTCGCCGTGTCAGGAAGCCTGAACCGCGATCTGTTCGGGCCCGGCGTGGCGCCCCACATTAGCGAGTATCAGGACGGCCGCGGCAAGCCGCCAACCGGTCCCTTGGACGGTGATGGCCGCCGCAGCATTTATTTGCAGGTGCGCCGCAATTTTCTAACGCCCATGTTTCTTGCGTTCGATTATCCCTCGCCGATTTCGACGATTGGCCGCCGCGGGTCTTCGACGGTCCCGTCACAAGCACTGATCATGATGAACAACGAGTTCGTCAATCAGCAGGCGCGTATCTGGGCCGAACGGGTCGCCGCTGAGCAGTTGGACGCCGCCGGCCGAATTCAGGGCATGTTTCTTGCTGCGTTCGGGCGGCCGGCCAGCGGTGCTGAGGTTGAAGAAGCCACTACATTCCTCGGCGAACAGCGCGCACTTCGCGTTGGCGCCGGCAAGGACGAAGTGCGTCCCTGGGCCGACTTGGCCCACGTGCTGATGAACTCGACCGAGTTCATTTTCGTGCGGTAATTCGGAGCCGCCGCTCCTATACAGGCCCGTGATCCCCCCCCCCCCCCGAAAACCGGTTATCCCCAGCCACAGATTTGCCTCGATCTTCTGAAATTGGTCTGAGACGGTAGATCCAGACGCATAGTGAGGCGATATGGACGGAATCCATTTGTTTCGCACAAATGCGATGCCTAGGGAATATTAGTGCCAGTCTTGCTAGAATGGCGGATCGAAGATTCGCGTTGATTGCCGTTTATGGTCGGCCTTCCGGGTCAGTGAAGATAAAGTCACCGAAGTGCAATGTGGCACCTGTGGATATCACTAGGACTAGGACATACTTATGCGTCCCAGCAACAGAACTCTCGCTGTACTCTCCTGCCGCACAGTATTCATCTCGGTAGTGGTTCTAAGCGCACCTGCCTCGAGCCCCTCCGAGTTGGCACGAGTTCCCCTCTTAATCTTCAGACCTCCGGCGGAAACGGCAACGGTCTTCAACAAGACCGACCAGGAGTATATTGACTACGCCTGGAGATCCTTCATAGCCCTAAATTGGCCTGCCAAGAAGCCCTTGGGCGGCGAGAACCGCGGCCAACCCGATATGTCCGACGGCACTTATCCCGGATCGGCCAAACCCCTCGTCTGGGAGACTTGGCCTTATACGGGCCAGGTATTTCTGCCGTCCGGAAACTGGAAGGAGCTCCCGGGTTACCAGAGCACGACGGATTATCCCCAGTGGAGGCAACTGCCCGTCAGGCCGTCTTTTCCAGTAACCAATCAGGATGGCAAGATCACGTCGTATGAGTCCCCGCCGCCGCCGCCCTGTGCGAGGCGGGCCGAAAGCGAGGGAGCGCTACTCCTGCAGGCGATCAACCAACCGGGCGAATCCATCAAGCACGGCCCGGTGGGTCCGCTCTACGATCAGAACGGATACTCGGTGCGCTATCAGGTTGGCTTGAACCGATCATATTTCGAATATGTTCGCACTCAAGAATACTATAAAGCTGAAAAGCAAGCGCCACCCCCAAGTTTTGTGAGACTGCCGCAAGATCAACCGGGTAAACCGGGCATGATCGAATACAAGTCTGCTTGGAAAGTGCTGGATGAGGAGGAACGGAAGAGCGGCCGATTCTACACCCGCAAAGCCTTCTTTCTCAGCCTGCCTTGGAGGAAGGACGCCTCTTCCCCGGTACAAGCCGGCGAATGCTTCACGGACGGCGGTGACGAACCCGTGACCTTTACGGTCGGACTGGTCGCCTTCCACATCCATCGAAGAACGTATTTCGGACACATCGCGATGACCTTCGAGCCGGTGGACAACGTCAAAATCAGTCCATCGAGGTTCGACTTCCCCTCCTCCATCCCAACCCCATCGTTCAATTCCGGTTTGTTTTCCAACAACCCCCCGCCCTACGGGAAATCGGGATTCAGCGGAGAAAAGCCCGACGTCATTCAGGTTCAGCGCGATCGCCAGTTCCACGCCAGACTGGACAAGGAAAAGCCGCCGGACGTCTCTCGGGCGACACCGATTCCGCTCCCTTTCCGCCAGGCGAACGCCAGGTACCGAAGGCTGATGAGGCGGATGGGAAGTGTGTTCCAGCACTACCAATTGATCGGCACCCAGCATGTGAGCGCCGGTTGCTCCAGGGATTGGGTCAATGGAAAGTGGTCGCCTGGTTGCCCCAAGCCCAACCTGGATATCTTGATCAACGCGGCGCTGGAATCCTACACGCAGCTCGTGAACCTGGACGGACAACTGCAGAACTACAGCTGCAAGGGCTGCCACCAGTCGGCACGGCCTTGTGGTGTCAGTTGGTCTGCCGTCCCCGATTACAAGAGTCAACTGATGAGTTTCCTGCTCAGCAAGGCAAACAAGAAGAGTACGGGGTATCAAGACTTTCTTGGCGGCTACAACTGCAACCAGTGAACCAGGGAACCGGTGGACCAGTGACCCGGGGCACCTCTGTGACAAGCCGCTCCGCGCATCTTGATGTGGGGTTTGACGGGTCCAACTCCACCTGCTACAACGGTGACTAGCGATGCACCGCATTGACTCAAGTAAGCCGAGCGTTTCGCGCCGTGAAATGCTGTGCCGCACCGCCAACGGATTCGGCGGCTTAGCGCTGGCGGCGATGATGGCCGACAAGGCGAAGTCGGCGACCATCAGCGACCGCGGCGCCGACCCCATGAGGCCGAGGGCGCCCCACTTCGAGCCCAAAGCAAAGTCGGTCATCTTCCTATTCATGGACGGCGGTCCGTCGCAGATGGACACCTTCGACCCCAAGCCGCTGCTGACCAAAGAAAACGGCAACCCCATCAAGATGAAGACGCCGACCACGGTGTTCAACATCAGCAACTTGGTCTTTGGGTCTCCGTTCGAGTTCAAAAAGCATGGCCAATGCGGAGCCGATGTCAGTGAGCTTTTTCCTCACCTCGCCACCTGCGTCGACGACATGGCGATCATCCGCTCGATGGTAGCCAATCACTCCGAGCACACCGCCGGCAACTATTTCATGCACAGCGGCTCGGGGTTCCAAGGACGTCCCAGTATGGGCTCCTGGGCAACGTATGGTCTGGGAAGCGAGTGCGACGATCTGCCTGGTTTCGCCGTCCTGGAATCCGGCTTGATTCCCCCTGGCGGCATGGATCTATTCGGGAGCGGCTTTCTGCCCGCCGCCTACCAGGGGACCCTTTTCCGCGAAGGCAAGCACCCTATCGCGGACATCGAGGCCCGTGAGACGAATCCGCAGGTGCAGAAGAACAAGCTCGGTCTGTTGCGGAAGCTCAATCGCGGCGTGCTCGACCGTTTCGGTGCTGTCTCGGAGCTGGAGGCGACGATCTCCAACTACGAGCTGGCGTTTCGAATGCAGGCCACGGTCCCGGATCTGATCGATCTCAGCACCGAGAGCGAGGCAACGCGCAAGCTCTACGGCTTGGGCGAGCCCGAAACCGAAGCCTTCGCCCGGCAGTGCCTGCTGGCCCGCCGCATGGTCCAGCGGGGGGTTCGGTTTCTGGAACTTGTGACCCCGCGCCGCAGCCGCCAGGACCGTTGGGACCAGCATGCGCGCCTGATCGAAGGCCACCGCATCAATGCCAAGGCTGTCGACCAGCCGATCGCTGGGCTCATCAAAGACCTCAAGGCCCACGGGCTGCTCGATCAAACATTGATCGTTTGGGGAGGCGAGTTCGGCCGCACTCCAACTGCCCAGCTTTCAAGCGACGGCGATGTCAATAAAGTGGGGCGCGACCACAATCCCTTCGGCTTCACCATGTGGATGGCCGGTGGCGGCGTCAAGGGCGGAACGACCTACGGCCAGACGGACGAGTACGGCTATTTCGCCGTCGAGAACAAGGTTGAAGTGCACGACCTACACGCGACGATGCTGCACCTGCTCGGCCTCGACCACAAGAAGCTAACCTTCCATTTCAGTGGCCGCGACATGCGGTTGACCGACGTTCACGGAAACGTGATCCACGACTTGCTGGTTTGAAAGCTTGCTTCTTGATCTAACCCCATCCAAGCGGTCGAACGTGATTGGAGTTCAATGGATCCTCGTCAAGCATCAAACACTGGCCAGCTCGCGGATCTTCATGGACCTGACGTCCCCATCACTTTTGATCACAGTAAATCTCTTGTACTCCCGTTTGCCGGCCCCGGCGAGTCTAGCAACGATGCTTTCGTTCGGCCCTTCTGGGGCATACATGCTCAACGTGATGAGCCACGCATCATTGCGGCTCACGGTCGTCGATTCGACCTCTTCAAGCCGAATACCTGTAGTGCGTTTCTGGGCCGAGAGCTTCCATCGCAAAGGCGATAGCACACTCAGTGGCTTCTTTAATCGACACCATTACCCGAATCCTATCACGCGTGGCGCAAAGTCAGCTCCCATTCTTATGTAGCAATGTCACGGCCACGACCGTCTTTGACTGCGGGCACAAACCGGCCTAGAATCTAGATCACTACTGTCCGGTTAACGACTCACTGGCGAGCGGCAACTGATTGTTCCAGCATAGCTTAGGGCTGTTTTCCCCTTGCCGCGATTTGAACGGCGAAGGACGGCTGGAACGACTTCGGAGGCGGCCGACAATGGTTCATGAACCTCGGCCGCACCGTATTCTCCCAGTTGATCAGCTTCCTTCCGGATCGCGAATTCCGCCGCTGCGTAAGCCGCTACGACGGGGATCGCAGATGGCGCGGCTTTTCCTGCTGGGATCAGTTCCTCTGCATGGCGTTCGCCCAGCTGACCTACCGCGAAAGCCTGCGCGACATCGAAGCGTGCCTGCGTTCGCTCGGCGCCAAGCTCTACCACAGGGGATTCCGCTCCCAGGTGGCGCGCTCCACACTGGCCGACGCCAACGAGTCGCGCGACTGGCGGATCTATGTCGATTTCGCCCAGGTCTTGATTCGCATCGCGCGGCCTTTGTACGCCCGCGATCCGATCGGCGTGGATCTCGATCAAAGTCTCTACGCTCTGGACTCGACCACCATCGATCTGTGCCTCTCGCTGTTCCCCTGGGCCAAGTTCCGCCGGCACAAGGCCGCCCTGAAGATGCACACGCTGTTGGACCTGCGGGGTAACATCCCCACGTTTATCCGCATTACCGCTGGCAAAACGCACGACGTCAACATCCTCGACGAGTTCCTCCCCGAGCCCGGCGCCTTCTACGTCATGGATCGGGCCTACGTCGATTTCGAACGTCTCTTCGTGTTCACCCTCTGCTCGTCGTTCTTCGTCGTGCGAACCAAGAAGAACATCTTGCGCCAACGGCGCTACTCGCATCCCGTCGACAAGTCCACGGGGGTGCGCTCGGATCAGACCGTCCTACTGACTGCCATCGAGTCGGCCCTGGCGTATCCGGACCCGTTGCGGCGGATCAGCTACTTTGACGCCGCGACGAACAAGCGGCTGAAGTTCCTGACCAACAACTTCGCGCTCCCGGCGCTGACCATCGCCCGCATCTACAAGTCGCGTTGGCAGATCGAGTTGTTCTTCAAGTGGATCAAGCAGCTCCTGCGGATCAAGCAGTTTTACGGTACCAGCGAGAACGCCGTGAAGACGCAAATCTGGATCGCGGTCTCGGTTTACGTACTGGTCGCGATCGCGCGCAAGAGGTTGGGCCTGGAGGCGAGTCTCTACCAAATTCTACAGATTCTCAGCGTTACCCTTTTTGAGAAAACGCCCATTTTACAGGCCTTGCAGCCGTCCGACTCCCACGAAAACTTACTCGATGACCCTAACCAGCTGATTCTATTCGACTTTTAACCGGACAGTAGTGAATCTAGATGTATGGTGAGCACCGTGACCAAGACACTCTCGTACTCCGTGTTCTATGAACCCGCATCGGAAGGAGGGTACGTAGCAACCGTTCCGGTGCTGCCCGGATGCCACACTCAAGGGGACTCCATCGAAGATGCGGAGACGAACACCCGAGAGGCAATTGAGCTCTACGTCGAGACGCTGCTCTTTCACGGAGAAGAAATTCCACGAGAATATGGCTCACTGCAAGGCAAAATCATTGTCCTAATTACTATGCCCGTCTAGTCAAAGTTTGCGAACAGATCGTCGTCGCCGCTTCGCGGCGCTAGACCGGCACGATTGCCGGTCCTTACGGAAGCGGAAACGAGACTGCTTGGTGTACAATTTACGACAGCGGAGAAGCGAACAATGAAATCCCCGTTCACAGGAGGTCAGCCATGATGCGCGACAAGACCCGCGGCCTGAGCGGCCGGATAGATTGGGCGGCGATTGCTCTCGTCGCCTGCCTGATACTGGCGAGTTCCGCGTTCGGTGCCGAACTGACCCACAAGCCCGTTACTTTCGCCAACGACATCGCGCCGATCTTCCAGCAGAAATGCCAGGAGTGTCACCGTCAGGGAGCCATGGCCCCCATGTCGCTGGTGACCTATGAGGAGACGCGTCCCTGGGCGCAAGCCATCAAAGAGCGCGTGCTGATGCGCAACATGCCGCCTTGGCACCTCGATAAGACCGTCGGCATCCAGCACTTCCAGAACGACATGTCGCTGAGTGACGAGCAGATCGCCACCGTCGCCCGCTGGGCCGATACGGGAGCGCTTCCCGGAGACGAGAAGGACATGCCGCCGCCCAAGAAATGGCCGGTCTACGACGGCTGGCAGCTCTCGGGCCAGTTCGGCTCGCCCGATCTCGTCATCAAGTCAGAACCCTACGACATGCCGGCCGGCGGACAGGATGTCTGGTGGCGACCGCTGACTGCGATACCGCTCAGCGAGCCGCGCTGGGTGCGGGCCGTCGAAATCCGGCCGGGTTCCGAGGCCGGGCGCGGCATGGTGCATCACGTGCTCGCGCGCCTTCAGCAGGAAGAGCCCGATCGTCCCGTGGTTCCCGACGTGAACACGGCCAGTGCCGGCATGTTGATGGAATGGGCGATCGGAAAGAACTACGATATTTACCGTGAGAACACCGGCAAACTGCTGTTGCCGGGCGCGCATATCTGGTGGGAACTCCATCTCCACGCCGTGGGCAAGGCACTTCGTGAGCACGCGGAGCTCGCCATCTACCTCTATCCCAAAGGTGAAGAGCCCAAGTATCGCACCTACCTGAAGGCGTTGCATGCTGCTAGGCGAATAGAAGGACAGATCCCACTGCTCGACATTCCGCCGCATTCGATCACGCAGTCCCAGGGGTTCTTCGTCCTCAAACAGGCGGCGCGGCTTGAAAACTTCCAGCCGCATATGCACCTTCGCGGTAAGTCGATGTCGATGGAGGCGATTCTGCCCAATGGCTCGCGGCGTGTTCTGAGTTCGGCCGACAATTTCACCTTCAACTGGATGACCAATTACATCTACGCGGACGAATCCGCGCCGGTCCTACCCGCCGGAACGGTGCTCGAGATTACCGCCCAGCATGACAACACGATCGCCAACCCGAATAATCCCGACCCCAGCCAGTGGGTGGGATGGGGAGATCGCACCGTGGACGAGATGGCGCACGCCTGGGTGAACATAACCTACTTGCCTGAAGAAGAATATGAGCGGCTGGCGGCGACAGATCCATCGGAGTAGTTGTCGCCGCGGTGGCCGGCGGCCTATGGGATTTCGAAAGTGTGGATGCGTCCTGTGACTGCCTGGGGTTTGTGTCTGGGAATGGTCCTCTCGAGCGCTGTGGCGTTCGCCCAAAACGTCCCCGTCAAGCATCTGCACGACTCCGGACAGAGCATCACCGCCTCCTATGAGGGTTGGTTCCAAAACAAGGACCGCAGCTTCAGTATTCTTTTCGGTTACTACAATCGCAACGAAAAGCAGGTTCTCGACATTCCGGTCGGGCCACAAAACCGCATCGAGCCCGGCGGACCGGATCAAGGCCAGCCGACCCATTTCCTAATCCGCCGGCAGTGGGGGGTTTTCACCGTGACCGTCCCCAAAGACTTCGGGGACAACAAGCTCAACTGGACGATTGCCGCCAACGACCAAACCACCACGGTACCCGCCAGCCTGAACCCCCTGTGGGAGATCTCTCCCTTCCTCGACGCGGACGGAAACACGCCACCCATGATGCGTCTGGAAGACGGAGGCCCTACCGCAGAGGGGCCGCTTCCGATTGAAACCACACTCGCCGCAACGGTAGGGGATCCGCTCGAGCTAAGCGTCTGGGTGGCCGACGACGCCAGGATGATTCCGGGGGCACGCAAACGTAGCACTCCCCCGATCGCCCTGACTTGGAGCAAATTCCGCGGACCCGGCGCGGTCACCTTCGAACACATTCATCCCGCGGTCGTAGAGGAAGACCCGCCCGCCAACGGCAGCGCCGTCAGCGGTGTAGCCACGACGACCGCAACCTTCAGCGAGCCCGGCGAATACATACTGGAAGTGGTAGCCAACGACTGGACCGGCTTAGGAGGCCGTGGTTTCCTGTGCTGCTGGACCAACGGCCTGGTCAAGGTCTCGGTGAAGTGAAGGCCGGCCCCTGATCGCACTATTGATACATGGCGGCGGCGTATGATGTGGCGCGCAGAAAGCCTGCCAACTTACCAGCCCAACTTCTCATCGCAGTGCTCAACGGGAGTATCCATGCCAGTCCGAAAAGATTCCCGCATCCCCGGCCCGGAGAGTAAATAGAGCGCGTTTCCTGGACGGCTCTCCAGTCTTCTTCCGCGATGAGCACCGCGTTGGACCTCTTGCCAGTGATAAGAATTGGTTCGTGACAGGTCGCGGCGTCTTCAAGCAAATCGTAGAGTCGGGCCCGCGCTTCGCTGGGGGAATAGACTTTCGGTGGTACTGGCATGAGATCCTGATTTCTTCAGCTACCGGGCTGGCCGAACAGACCTCAGCTCCTGCTCGATTCGCTCGGCCAAAAACACTTTCATCAGCGACTGGTAGGGCACATCCCTGCGGTTGGCGAGCACCTTCAGTTCGTTGATCATCGACTGTGGCAACCGTACCAAAATGGTCTTCAGCGAAGGTTTGAGGTTGGGGAGCAGGACGCGCCGAGCGGCGGACCAGTCCACATGTTCGGTCGAGTCATGGGAAGCCCAGTAATCGCGCTCCTCGTCTTGGGACTTGAAACTTGGAACTCCTTTTTTCATGACGAAGAATAAACCTTCCTTTCCTTGCGGCTCATATCCCGAGCCGAGATGACTCCAATCAGCTCACGGCGCAAGGTAAAAACGACAAACAATTTTCGGACGGCTGCTGTCTGCCCCAATGCGTAAAATCGTTGCTCGTCGAATGACCACTTCGTACCGGATACCACGAGTGGATTGCTGAAGAATACCTGCTCACACTCCGCAGGTGCGACTTGGTGTTTCGTCCAGATCTTGATCGTATTGTGCTCATCCCACTCGAATCCGGTGCACTTATCAAGCGCAATCCAGATACCGTCGTCGTTCATTTGTATATGATCATTATATACGTGAAGGCTTGGAAGCGCAAGGAGTTTGAGTAGCCATGCGGCCAAAGAGCCGGAATTGATCTAGCGAAACTCAACAGTGCCACGGACCCGGCAGCATGTTCTTCTACCCCCCGTTGAGCACGAAAAGCCGCTTTCGCTTATCCCGCTCAGCAATGACCAAGACGGCGCTGGTGCCGCGCCTCGCAAGAGCCTGCCGCAATGCCGCCACGTTTCGGGCCGCCCGGCCGTTGACGAGAAGAACGCGGTCACCGGTCTGAAGACCCGCCTGCTGGGCCGGGCTGCCCGGCGCCACTGACGCAATGACAAACCCGCTGCCGGCCCCTTCGAAGGCCAAACCGCCGCTACTCGCAACTTCGGCGGAGGTGACCGCCTTTCCGCGGGCGGAGAGCCCGAACGATCGCAAACCGGAGCCACGGCGAACGCCTATCTCGATCAACTCACGCGCCACCGGAAGCACCAGCGGCAGTAAGTCATCGATGCTCGCGACCTTCCGTCCGTCGAGCGAAACGATGAAGTCGCCTGGCAGCATTCCAGCGCGGTCAGCCACATCCCCCGTCCACACCTCGGTTACCTGCACGCCCTCGGCGAGAGTTTCCAGCGGTCCTGAGGGGCCTTCATCCGGGCTGTCAACGCGGCGCTCGATCCGAAAGCCGTAGCGCTCCAGCAGCTGCGACTCGAACGAGCCGGCCTCTTCGATCGCTGCATCGATTCTATCCGCCGCCATGGCTGCATAGCGATCGCCGCACCAAATCACCATCGCCACCAAGTTTCCATCCAGATCGAACAACCCGGCTCCGAGCATGCCTTTGCCGAGGCTGATGTTCCAAGTGATTTCCGGGAACTCGAATTCACCGCACGATGAGGGCGCCAATCCCCCGTAGATTCCGGGAGCGAAACTGTATCGGCCATCTGCCTGCCTTGCCACCGCGACAAGCCAATCACCGGAAACCAACAGACCTGGCTCCGTCATCCGCACCGGCTGGAATACCGGACTGGCAACGACACGCAACGAGACGACGGGATTAGTCGGCGACACGGCGGTCGTCTCTGCCTCCACCTCACGCCCAGCCTGCCCTTGCTCTGAGGTGCGCACTCGGCTTGAAGCTGGAAACTGGCCCCGCGAAGCCGACGAGACCAGGGTTCCCTCTCCATCCCAGCAAATGCCGCTCGAATCCGCGTCCATCAGATAGACCAGATGCCGGGCGGCATTGGCCGCAACGTCGGAGAAGTAGGCGGCCATGTTTTGGACCGTTCGCCGCTGCGTCAGTTGCTCCAGCCGAACCAACTCGGCGGGGGACGCAACCGTCTGCGACGAATCGTCCTTGCTCTTATTCGGCCGGGCCCAAATGCCCAGGATCAGAACGAGGCCAGCGGCGACGGCCAGCAGGACGACATACCTGCGATCAGTGTTTTCAGCCGGCATAGGTCGAGGCTCAACAGGGACGGTGGAGAGTTCCGGAACGGCCAGACGACTCTCACGGGAGATGGTCCCCGCGATTCCGGGTCAACGGTACTGTCCCCGCGTGCTGGGCTTATTCTCCCATAAGGGTCGCACCCGGGGTTGAAACTCACTGGTTGCCACAGGCTCCTAGGCGTCGAAACTGGGCACGCGAAGTTGCTCACCGCTCTTGAGAGAGGACTGATGCGCGACAATCCCTGGCACGGTCATGGCCAGTGACTCGTACAAATCAATTACCGGCTCGCGATCTTCAACCAATGAGTTGATGAACTCGGCCGTTAGAAAAGTATGGCTGCCGTCGTGGCCGCTTGCGTGCCGCATTGCCTCTGGTAGCATATCGCTCTTCCAATAGTCGGGAACTTCGAGCCTGTCCGGCTCGGCAGTTCTGTCCAAAACGGTGGAGCGGGGAACCCAGGTGTCTGGATAGAGGCCGCCGACCTCCATATGCAATGTGCCGTTGTCGCCGAACCAGCGCGCCCGCTCCCCGTGCGCCCCAGTCAGCCAGAAAACATTACAGCGCACCATGTGGCCTCGATCGGTTTGCATCAGCGCGGACTGACACCAATAGGGATTGTCGTAGCGATTGTCGGTTAGCAGTGGGTGATTTTGTCCCCAGCCAAGGCAGGACACCCGCTCAACACGTTCTCGGCTGACACCAACCAGCAATCCCAGGCAGTGCGTTGGGTAGAGCATTGGCGGCAACCCCCAGCGCCAGGAGTGTGACCCGTCGGGATTGTAGAGCCGCGTCGATTTGTCAGTCAAGATCTTCTGCAGATCTCCCCGGTCGTGGTAGTACTCCAACTCGCTGTAGAAAAGCTCGCCGAATTCTTGCTGGTCGTAACGATTGCGAGCATAGATGCAGGCCTGCCGGTAATAGCTGGTCTCGGCCATCATGTAGCGAAGCCCGGTTTCCCGTTTGAGAGCGCGAAGCTTGTCGGCCTCTTCGAGCGACATCACCGCAGGCACTGCTGAGATGACGTGCAGTCCGCGCCTCATGCACATCTCCACATGGCGGTAGTGATCGGGCGCTCCGCTGAAGACAGCGACCGCGTCGAGATTCCGCTGCTTGCCGAGCATCTCTTCACGGGATGGATAAAAGGTGTCGCAACGATAGGTGTCGCGCAGACGCCGGCGGCGGTCCTCGCGCAGGTCGGTCACCGCGGCGACGATGCAGTTAGGATGTTCATGCCAGTAGAAGGAGGTTCCGAACCCGCCCCCAAACGACGCTGATACGGATCTTTTTCGTTGAGCCGGTTGGCGCGGGCGACCCAGCGTTTGCGGAAACGGCGCTGGCAAGCGTAGCCGCGCTCAGCCCGGTCTGTCCCAGGAAACTGCGCCTTGTCGTCACGGTGATTCTCCTTTCTCGCAAGACACGTCCCTCATCGTCGACGGCTTGCCCATCAAATCGTTTTCAAGAACGTGCTCTCGGATTGTCGTCAGGAGCTCTCTTCGATAAGCTGGAATACTTCCTGGTCCCATTCGTTCAGCTCTCGAAACTCCACCTTGGGCGTCGACGGCTCGATCAATTTCCCAGCGCGAACCAAAAACGACGGCACGATCATCCGCGAACCCTTCTCCATCCGGCAATGCGTATCTTCGAAGTCGAACTCTCCATCCTCGATATCGAAGACGAAAATGTCGGCTACCGTGCCGACTAGTAAAGTTCCTAGCTCGTTGTCCCGACCGATCGCCTTCGCCGGATTCCAGGTTGACTTGAGAATCACCTCTTCCAGCGACATCCCGAGATGCAGAAACTTGGACATCGTCGTCGGCATGTCGAAGGCAAATCGTTCGACCGAGTAACGGTGAAGATCAGTGCTGATCGTGTCGGGCAAGAAGAAATATTCGAAAGCTTTCTTCGCGGTTTCAAAACTGAAGCTGCCGCAGCCGTGCCCGACGTCGAATAAGACGCCATTACGCCGAGCCGCTAGAGCGTCGGGGATGATGGAATCGTCCGCGAGAATCGTGTCGCCGCGGCCCTGGTAGCAATGAGTGATCACATCGCCGGGCCGAAGTCGCCGCAATATATCGGGCGTATCGGCTCCTTTCGCAAAGTGAACCATCATGGGCACGTCGATTGCCTCGGCGGCCTCGAGCGACAGGGCCAGAGCCTCTTTGCCATTGGCGCCCGACATCCTTTCGCCGAGCCGAACCTTGACGCCCAAAAGCAGCTCGCGGTGCTTTTCGATCAGGGCCGCCGTTTCTTTCGGCCTGGCGTAACGAATATCGAGAAGTTCGCCGACCGTCGCGGTGGGGATGCCTATCGCGGAAATGTTGAGATAGGCCAGCAGTTGAACTTCCGACCCTTCCAGGCGATCGCGGCGAAACTCGTCAAAGTTCAGAAAGCCCGTCGTACCCGCGTCCACAGCGGTCGTCACACCCGTTTTCAGGCAGATTGCCGGATCAATGCCGAACGCGCTTCCGGCGTACCAATGTCCGTGAAGATCGATCAGGCCGGGACAGAGATACTTCCCGCCGAGGTCACGAACATCCGCCCCGGAACCCGCGCTCAACGACTCACCGATCGCCGCGATCTTGCCGTCCTGGACCCCTACGTCGAAGACGCCGTCGATGTTCTGCGAAGGATCGATCACGTGCGCATTGCGCAGGACCAGGTCAAAGTTGTCGTTCATCTCATCCGGCACAAGTCAGTTGCCTCCTCAGCTCGCCGACGGGCCCGCGTGATGAAGTTGCCCTTTTCGACCGCCCCGTCATTGTCGCCAAAAACGTGATGGGATGGGGATGCAGGCGGGCCCGTCTCAGGACTCCTCCTTATTTCCCCGCCCCGGCAGCCCCGCCGGGTTCTCGTGCACCCGCTCGTGCCGGCCATGTTTCATGGCCGCGGCCAGGCCGACAGCGGATTCGCCGAATCGATCCCGAAGCGCATCAGCGGCCGCCAGCGCCTGGCTCCACTTTTGCTTGCGGGGCGCCTCGACCCAGTTGAGCTGTCCCTCTTCGGAGTTAAGGGTCCCGACGTGAACGCCCAGCAAACGGACCGGCCGTCCTCGCTTCCAGTTCCGATTGAACAACTCTCGGACGGTTTCGAGGATCACCGTATCAAGCTGAGTCGCCTCCGAAAGCGAGTGAGCGCGCGTGATCGTCGAAAAATCCGAATAGCGCAGTTTGAGCTGAACGGTCCGGCCAAAAAGACGATGCTCGCGCAGACGCCGTGCAACGAGTTGCACTAGTTTGGCCAGCGTGGCATTGATCAACTCGCGGTCGGTTGTGTCTTCGCCAAAGGTAGTTTCGTGGCTAATGGACTTGGGCTCATCGCGAGTTCCGATAGCGCCTTCCAGCCAGGCGCCCGCGTCGAGCCCCTTTGCTTTGCCGCCTAGTGCCAGACCGGTCTTGCCCCAGTTGCTTTCCAAGAACCTTCGATCCAGCTTCGCGAGCTGTCCAATTGTTTGGATGCCAAGGCCGTGAAGACTCTTGCGGGCAACCTTGCCGACGCCGGGGATCTTGCCGACCTGGAGCGGGGCCAGGAAAGTGGCCTCATTGCCAGGGACGACGAACAAGACGCCGTTCGGCTTGGCCAGCGCCGAGCAGATCTTGGCAACCAGACGCGACGTGCCCGCGCCGATTGAGCAGGGCAGTTGCGTGGCCTCCCAAATGGCTTCGTGAATTCTATGAGCGGCCTCGAGGGGCGGGCCGAAAAGGCGTCTCGAACCGCCCATGTCCAGGTACGCTTCGTCTATGGAAGCCATCTCTATTTTCGGAGAAAACTTTCCCAAGACAGCGTGCACTTTGTGTGCATAGTCGCGGTAACGATTGGGATGACCGGGCAGGAAAACCGCCTGTGGGCACAGGAGCGAAGCGCGCCGCAGCGGCATGGCGGAGTGGACGCCGAACTTTCGTGCCGCATAGGAGGCGGCCGACACAACGCCGCGTTGATTCGGGCGGCCGCCGACAACGACCGGCTTACCTTTCAGGCTCGGGTCGAAAAGCTCTTCGACCGAGACGAAGAAGGCGTCCATATCGACGTGAAAAATTGTTTGTTCCGATACGGCCACCTAGGAATACCCGCCGATCAAAGACCAAGCTCATCCACCGCGTAAGCAAGGGACGCGCGCACATTCTCGTCCTCGAGATTCAACCGCCGGTCAGCGTCCATTTCGCTCAGACGCGGCAATGCTTCTTCCCTCTGATTCTGGCGGACCCAGCTCAAAGCGCGCCCTACACGCCGGCCGGAAAGGTCAGGCAGGCTCATCCAGTAACCGTCGGTGAGAAACGGTACCTCTGTCGGATCATCGGTGATCACGTCCAGGCTGAAAGTAGCACCAGGCCTGGCCTGTCGAACAAACTGAACGATCCTCGGCAAATCAAGAATCCCTTGGCCCAGCGGGACTTCCACAATTCGAAAACCGTGCTCATACTCCTCGACCAATACGTCTTTGAGGTGAACGGAAAACGCGTAGGGAGCGAGTGCCTCTACGACCTCCATGGGAGATTCGAGCAGAGCTAAGCCATTCGCCGGATCAATACAAACTCCCAAAAACTCGCTGCTGATGCGATTGACGAAACCGCCCAGCTCTTCGATCTGCAGATCTCGATGGTTTTCAAGCGCGAGGCGCATTCGCCGCTTCCGAAGCAGGGGCTCGGCGAGAGTCAACGACCTGTAGGCCTGTCCGGTGAACAGTCTGGCGGCCTCTTCGCTATCGAATGTTCTGTAGCGCGGACGGTCCATCATCGACGCCCGAACGACTGTAGCGCCTGAGTTCCGAGCGATCCGCAGCACATCCTGAAACTGTGACAAATCGCCCTGACCACGCGGCAGGGAAACCGAAACTTCTACGAACATACCCGCCGACTCAGCCGCTCTGCGCAGCTTGCCCGGCGAGCCCGCATCGATCCATTCCACAGGCACTTGGATACCGCGCGCCCCCTGTTCCTGGCAAACGCCCAAGAAGTTGACGGCATCCGCAAAAGCCTCGCCGGTTCCGGCGCTCTTTGAAGCACGGGCTGCCAAGCGGTATGATCCCCAGGTGATTCCCATCTGGCTGTGCGGCGCGGCCGCGGCGGAGGCCGCCAACCACATCGGACTGCTTCCGGCAACCGAGAGCCACTGCCTGCGGTTCAGCATAATTTGTTCTCCAGATGGTCAAACATCTTGGTCATTCGTTGGCAAGACCCAAGCGGTCAAGGTTGGGAATCCCGGACTCGAAGCACACGCACCCAACAATCGCGGCGTTCAGATTCAGAATACGCTAAATACTCCGACCCGAGGAACGCCACGCCGCTGCGCGAATAAGTCGGCATATACTGCCGCAACACTTCTCCCCCATTCGTCTGTAGTATCACGTAGACCGCGTCGTGGATATCGTCGATCGAAAGGTTGGTATTGACACTGACATTCCTTCAGGGTCGACTGCCAGTGAAGTGATAAGCCGCCCCCTCGCCGTCACGCGGTGGGAAGAGCGGCTTAGAACTCGATCGCGAACGACTTGCGGGCTTGCACTGGAGCTTCCCTCTCCTCGACATTCTCAACCCGCCCGAATCGCGGGCCCGACAACAGCTGCTTCTTGAGCGCGGTCAGTTGCTTGAAGTCGCCAATCGCGTAGACTTCCACGGTCCCGTCGAAGCGGTTCTTGACGTAGCCAACAAGACCAAGCCGTTGTGCGCAGTCTTCGACGAAATAGCGAAACCCAACGCCCTGCACGCGGCCACGAACGGTGTACAGCCGAGCTCGTTCGCTGGTCGTATCCGCGCCTTCCAAAGCTGGGGAATCCTTACACGATGAAGAAAGAACTACCGCCTATCGGGAGAACCCCGTGCCCAATGCTGGACTCCAAGTCTCCCAGAATCAATATTGATGGACTTTGGCAAGGCCCGTGCATCAGTTGTCGAGTCATGCTACTGCCCGCCCTCATCCTCGGAGTACTGATCAGCTCTTTTACGATTGCGTTCGCACTGGAGTGGGGGCTTCTAGCGCTCATCATTCGGTTAATGGCGTGGACGCGCGGTTGATGGCGTCGACGCGCGAATGACGGGGCAAGCCCGGAAGAACGGGCAGGGGGCGAATCCAATTGCCCGGAGTCCTTCGATGCTTTGGACGGTAAGATGCATTGATCCGGGACTCGCTGCTATCTAGTTCACCCAACCTGCGGGATAATTCCGACGACCATCGGCCCCCCCTGCGGCCGAGCCCGCTTTTAGCCCTGGGGCCCGCTTGCTAGCAGGGGTCGTTTGGGATTACTTCCGTGCGCCGCGGCGCGGCTTCTTCACGCGGGATTGGCGCAGCTTCGCTGGTTTGCGTTTGGGTTTGGAAATGATGAACGTGCCGCTTCCGATCGGTTCACTTTTGTAGCCCTTGTCGTTGTCTGCCATATCGCTCCTACGAAATCCATTCTAGCCTAACGTCACGCCGGCGCGCAGGGTGTTGCGCCCCATAACAGCACCTTGAAGTGCAGCGCGGGCGCGCCCATGGCCGGCAATTGGGAATTCGATTTGCCAGCTCGGCATGCTACGCCTGTGGAAGCTTCTAGCGATCGCTTTGCGCTTCGCGCTCGGGCCCCCGCGTGCCGCCAATCCCAGTCCCCAGCGCCGTAAGTCCGAGTCTTCCCCGTGATATCCCAGAATGTATTGCGAACATTGCACCAGCAGTCGCCGCAATAATCGGTCACCGCTTTTGGTAATACTCAACTGCGGTGAGCGTTCGCCGGAGTCGCGGCGCTTGGGCCGCAGCCCCATCCGGGGCCCGGCGTCTCAACTGCTCCCGAGCCGCTGCGGATCGTTGTCCAGATTCAACACGAATGCCAGCGAGGTGATCGGCCCCACTCCGCGGATCGAGCGAAAACGTTGCGTCGCGGGATACTTCTCCTCCGCCAGTTTCTCGATATGTTTGTCATAGCTAGCTGCGATGTTCCTGCTAGGTGTAACGGTGGGACCGGCAGGATTGGCGATTCCCTAATGGCGCCTTGCGCCGCTTCGTCCGCAGGGATCGTTGAAACGCTGGGCCACGGGTGGAGACCCGCGCCCAGCGTGGAGATCAGAGGTGCCCCGATTACCAGGGTTTACTTGCCGATGCGGCTGCAAGCCGAGGCTGCGCCCGCGATATCTATCGCGCCGCCACCGGCTTCGACGTGTTCAATCTTTCCGTTCTTGCTAACGACGAAAGTGACGCGGTTTGACATGTTGCGCTCGGCGTTGTAGATGCCAAACTTCTTGGATGCGTCGCCGCTCGTATCACTGAGCAAAGCGAACTCCAGGCTCAAAGACTCGGCGAACTTCTTGTTGGTTTCCAGATCGTCGGTGCTGACTCCGAATACGACGGAATTGCTGTCGGTGAATTTGCTGATACCAGCCTGGTATCCTTGCATCTCGCGCGTTCAACCACCGGTGAAAGCTTTCGGGAAGAAGGCCAGCACGACATTCTTTTCCCCACGGTAATCGGACAGCTTCATCTGCCCACCGGCTGTGGACGGGATCGAGACGTCTGGGGCCATGTCGCCGACAGCAAGGGGAGCCGCGTTCGCTACGCCGGCACCCAGAGCAGCCATGCCCAATACGGCCTGTCTACGGGTAATCGAACTCATTTTTTCCTCCAACGGAGTTCCTGGCGGAAGGTCCGCCCGGAAACTTTCTAGAATGCTAAAGATTGTAACAGTTCAAACTAGCCCAGGGCGCGTCGTCACCAACGCCAAGCCGCTCAGAGCAGGTTGACTTACTTCGCAGCAACCTCCGAGTCCATCTTCTGAATCACGCCAAGCGCTTCCCACTCCATGAGCTGCCGCTTCACCTTGATGGCAGCCGGCGAACCAGGTTGGGCTTCCACAAAGCTTCGATAAGCGGTGGCTGCCTTGGTAAAGTCGCCTTTTGGGGACTGGATCAAGCCCAGGATTTGGAAGGTTTGCGGAAACCGTGACGCATCCTTGCTCGACTGAACAGCGTCGATGGCCATTTCGGCCTCATCAAACTTGCCGAGATTGTAGTTCGCCACCGATTGAAAGTACTTGACGTCGGTGAGATTCGGGTTCATCTTCAGAAGTATGGCTGAAAGTTCGGAGACTTGATCCCAGTTGCTTTCCTTCACTTCGAGTTGCAACAGGGGCGCATATGGCTTCATATACTTTGGATTACTTTGGATCAGCCTGCATCGCCATGTGAAATGCATCTCGGGCACCACCCGGATCGCTCATGTTCATCTTCGTTTGCCCTAACAAAGTCGAGGCCGCGGCGTATTTCGGATACTCGGCTACGGCTTTTTCCAAGTTCGCGACTGCCTTTTCAGGCTTACGTTGACGGGCATCTTTTTTTCTGAGTTCCTTCATAGCGCTTTCGTAGGCTTTCTTGGCGTTTTTCGGAGCCGCAAGGGTTGTAATGCTAACGGAGTCGCCTCTTACGCCTCCTAGCCGGTGCATGACGATCACACCCACATCGGGGCGGTCGAAAACACTTCGACGCCCCAATTGAACCCTGTCGGAACGATAGCCGGGCAGTTCCCCTATCAACTCGCATCCTGATAGGTCCACCTGCCCAGGCCCCGTGGAGTTGCCGGCGCCAAATCCTCCAAGCCCGCCGCCCTGTCCGCCGCCGAAGGCGCCGCCTGGTCCCCCGCCGGGCAGACCCGAGCTACCCGAGCTGCTGGCGTCGGCCATCGCCAGGCCAGCGTTCCCGCCCAGCTCGAAGCTAAACATCCACCGCCTGAAAGGCGGTGGGTTACGTTTCGACTGAAAGTCGGGGTTGCGGCTCAAGCCGCCTGAAGCTGTCCGGCTCACAGCCGGCTCAAGGCTTGGTGGGCGCTGTAATCTTGAATCCTTCCCCGTCCTCATCCCATTTCTGGCTCTCAATGTATCTCTTGATCGTTTCTTCATCTACCGCGCCCACCGTCGCACAAAAGTAGCCGCGTGCCCACAGATGTTGGCCCCAATACCGTTTCCGCAACTCTCCAAACTCGTCCTGTAATCGCCGCGACGACCGCCCCTTCAGGTACTGCACCAGCTTCGACGGCGCTAGTTGCGGCGGAGCCGTCACCAACATGTGCACATGATCCGGCGACACCGCGCCCCGGATCACCGCCACTCCCCTCGCTTCACAGCTCTGCCGGATCAGATCCCGCACCCGCTCTGCCACCCTGCCCCGTAACACCTTGTAGCGGTACTTCGTGATCCATATGAGGTGATATTTGATGTCGTAGACCGAATGCGCTTCTCGCCGATATTCTTCCATCCCCCCATTCTCATCCAGAACTGCTTGAATCTGACCGCCTGAAAGGCGGTGGGTTTAGACCTGGTGATTGAACTAAAACGGCCTTTGTGGTCGGTGTAGGTCTCGGGTACGTTCTGACCGTTGCAGATCCGCTGGATTGTCACTGGCTCGGAAGGTGGATTGCCATCATCGAGCAGCACGTGGCCCGAAAGGTAGATCGGACGCCGTTGTTGCTGCTGCCTCTGTTGGCCGAAAGGATCATTCTGTTGGCCGAAAGGATCGTTTTGGTTTCCGCAGCCGCCGGGTTGGTTCCCACCCTGGCCGCCCGGGCGGGTATTCCCACCGGTATTGCCACCGCCCCCACCCCCGCGACCGCCGCCGCCCTGCTGGGCCGGAGCGACCATCGCAACGCTCAGAACGAAACTCAGAAGCAGGAAGCTCTTCCTAGCCATAATGTTGCTCTCTTAGTACGACGACGCAGCCGTGTAAAGACGCTGCACCTCCGAAGCGTAGCATATACGTTTCGTCCGGCACCATAGGTTTTTTACGGTCACTTCACCGCGATCGGCTGCTGGGCCCGGACGCAGCAGTTTGATCACTGAACTCCACGTTTTCAGTGCGTTCGTCGGGTTGCATGTGCTCGCCCGCAACGCGGACCACCCGGCCCAGTTGCGGCTCAAAAGTGCGAAATCGCACTTCTCACTCTTTTGCCGAGACTACTGGAAGCTTGAAAGGACAGATTCCCACGTTCGATTGTTGGCATGGAAGACGCGTCGGCGGGCAAGCTGACGCCTGCTTTGGCTGGATTACCTATCTGCTTCTTTCATCGCTTCTGGTGGACGAGATCTAAGAACGCCTGGGCGGCGTGGGAGGTTTTTCGTTTCGCCGGGAAAACCAGCCTAATCTTGCGTTCTACGTGGATCTCCTTGACCGCCACCTCCATCAGGGTCCCCGCCTGAATCTCTTCCTCCACGCACATTTTTGGCAGAAACGCCACGCCCATATTCATTTGCACAAGCTTACGGATCGTTTCGATCGTCGGCATTTCCACCTCCATATTGAGCGGAACCTGGTGGCGCTTGAAGGTGTCAATGACGGTCTCGCGATAAGGCGAGACGACGTTGTGCGCGATGAAGGTTTCCATCCCAAGCTCGGTGAGGTTGACTTGCTCACGACCGGCGAAGCGGTGTTTCGGCGAGACTACGAACGCGAGCGAATCGTTGTAGATTTCTGATGAGGCCAAGTCTGGATTCCGCGGGTCGTAGCTGATGGCGCCGAGATCGAGTGAGCCTGCGGCAACCGCGTCGGGGATGCCTCTCGAAAGGCTGCGGCGAATCTCGACCTTGACGCCCGGATACGGCCCGTGGAATCGCTCGATATGGCCAAGCAAATAGAGGGCGGTCGACTCATTGGCGCCGATCGTGAGCTTCCCGGCCCGTTTGTCCCGCAACTCAAGCAGAGAGTTCCGAAGTGCACGCTCCAAGTTGTCGAATCGCTGCGCGTAGTCTCGGACGACCTTCCCGGCGTCGGTGAGAACAAGTTGTTTCGACGAGCGGTCAATCAGCTTTTCGCCAAGCTCGGTCTCCAGCCTCTTTAGAGCTAATGAGATAGCGGGTTGGGTGCGGAGTAGTTTGTCGGCAGCCCTGGAGAAGCTGCCTTCAACAACTAACGTCGTGAAGGTTCTCAGTAGTGCTAGGTCCATGTCGGGCCGCTTCGCGGGCAGAAGCCGAACTTCGTTAATGGAATCATGACAAACGATTAGAAAATGTTATTGAATGAGCAATCCATATCATAACTCATATAATTATAAATTTGCATTATGGATGGGTTCGTGCTTAACTGGAAGTGTCCGTTGCGAGAAGGAGAGGGTTCAGTATGCCCGATCGCGTCTACATCTTCGACACAACTTTGAGAGACGGCGAGCAGTCGCCGGGTTGCAGCATGACCACGCCCGAGAAGCTACGGATGGCGGCGAAGCTCGTCGATCTCGGTGTCGATCTGATGGAGGCGGGCTTTCCGATCGCTTCACAGGGCGACTTTGAGGCCGTTCGAGAGGTTGCTCGAGAGTTCCCTGAAACAAGGGTAGCCGCTCTGGCGAGAGCAGTGCCGGTCGACGTCGAGCGTGCGCTCCAGGCGCTCGACGGAGCAAAGAATCCCCGCTTGCACACCTTCATCGCAACCAGCGAAATCCATCTGACCTACAAGCTACACAAGACGCAAGAGCAGGTGCTCGACGATGCCGTGGCGGCTGTCAGGCAAGCTAAGAAGTATGTGGACGATGTCGAATTTTCAGCAGAAGACGCCACGCGGACCGACATTGACTATCTTTATAGTATTTCCAAAGCTACGGTTGAAGCCGGTGCGACGACCGTCAACATTCCAGACACAGTTGGATTCATGGTGCCGGACGAATATGCGGCCATGATCGGCAAAATCGTCGAGGCGGTTGGCGAGAAGGCAATCGTTAGCGTCCACACGCACGATGACCTGGGGTTGGCGGAAGCCAACTCGCTGGCAGCTCTCAACGCGGGTGCCCGTCAGATCGAGTGCACCATCAACGGCATCGGCGAAAGAGCGGGCAACTGCGCGCTGGAAGAGGTGGTGATGGCCATGGCAGTGCGCAACGATCGGCTTCCCTTCCATACGAACATACAGCACGAGTTGCTTTACCCCTGCAGCCAGTTGTTGAGCAGCATCATTACTTTCGGCGTCCAGCCCAACAAGGCCATCGTTGGGGCCAACGCTTTTGCTCATGAGGCTGGCATTCACCAGGACGGCTATCTTAAGAACCCGCTCACCTACGAGATCATGCAGCCGGCTCAAGTGGGCGTGCCCGCTACGAACCTGGTGCTGGGGAAGCACAGCGGCCGCCATGCTCTCCACGAGCGAGTCAAGGACCTCGGCTTTCCCGCGTTGGACCACGAGGAGCTTAAGCGCGTCTATCAGGCGTTCACCCATCTGGCCGACGGACGCAAGGGCCTGACGAACTCCGATATCGAGGAGTTGCTTGCGGAATTGGGCTTTTCCAAGAAGGTCGAGACGGAGCAGGGCGTGCTGACGCAGGGGGACTGACCAGGGTTCTCCGCAGTGTCAAGCAGAAGGTGGGGTTCAGCCGGGTCAGCCGACCAGGTCCAGATCGCTGAAGAAGAACCGCATCTCAGCGGCTGCCGTCTCGGGGGCGTCGGAACCGTGGATCGCATTGCGTTCGATGTCGGTTCCGAACTGGTTGCGAATGGTGCCTTCGGCTGCCTTCGTCGAATCAGTGGCGCCCATGATCTCTCGCAGTTTCGCGATGGCGTCTTCTCGTTCGAGCGCTATGGGGACAACCGGACCTTCGGTCATGAAGTTCACCAGGTCATTGAAAAACGGCCGTTCGCGGTGGACCTGATAAAAGGCCTCGGCATCGGCGCGTGACAGACGGATCAGCCTCATTCCAAGAATGCGGAAGCCGGCTTTTTCGATCTCAGCGATGATACCGCCGATGTGAGCCGAGGAAGTGGAATCGGGTTTGATGATGGTGAGCGTTCTTTCTAATGACATGAGTAGTTCTTCCAAGAGGTCTGCTGTGGAGGATATGCGGTTCTCTTCGACCGACCGCTTGCCTACGCGCTCGGCTCGGACATCCGCGTTGCCAAGGTCGCGGCCATGTCGCCCGGCGTTGGGGCCACGGCAATCCCGGCGGCTTCGAGCGCCGCGATTTTGTCCTCGGCAGTACCTTTTCCTCCGGAAATGATGGCTCCGGCGTGGCCCATTCTTCTGCCGGGAGGGGCGGTGCGGCCCGCGATGAATGCCGCTACCGGCTTCTTTACAAATTGCTTGATATAGGCGGCTGCGTCTTCTTCGGCAGTCCCACCGATCTCGCCGATCATGATGACCGCTTCCGTCTCTGGGTCGTCGTTGAAAAGTTTCAGCGCGTCTATGAATGACGTGCCGATGATCGGATCGCCGCCGATTCCGATGCAGGTGGACTGTCCGATCCCGATCGGGGTGAGCTGCCCCACCGCTTCGTAGGTCAGAGTTCCCGAACGGGAGATGACGCCGACGTGGCCCTGCTTGTGGATATAGCCGGGCATGATCCCGAGCTTGCATTTCCCGGGCGAGATGATGCCGGGACAGTTCGGTCCGATCAGGCGCGTCGGCTTGCCACGAAGATAGTGAGCGACCTTCACCATGTCGTTCGCCGGAATTCCCTCGGTGATGCAGACAACGAGCTTGAGCCCGGCCTCGGCCGCTTCCATGATGGCGTCGGCAGCGCCCGCCGCCGGCACGAACACCATCGAGGCGTCGGGCTGCACATGCTCAACAGCGTCGCGAACCGTGTTGAAGACCGGCACGCCTAGCTGCTCGCTGCCGCCCTTGCCGGGGCTAATGCCTCCGACAATCTTGGTGTCATATTGCATGCACTGGTCGGCGTGGAATTGTCCCGCGCGGCCGAAGCCCTGCACCAGGACTCGTGTATTTTCGTCTACCAGAATGCTCATGAAATGATGACTCGCTTAGCCGTCGTCCAACTCGCGGCCTGACCCGCCGCCTAACCTGCCAACGCCACGACTTTTTCGGCCGCATCTTTGATCCCGGCGGCAACCGTAAAGTTCAGACCGGATTCCGCCAGGATCTTGCGGCCGATCTTGACGTTGGTCCCTTCCAGCCGGAGAACGATTGGCTGGCTGATCGCCAGCTCGCGGGCGGCGGCCACCACTCCTTCGGCGAGAGTATCGACGCGCAGGATTCCGCCAAAGACATTAATCAGGATCGCCTTGACGTTGGAGTCGCTTAGGATGATGCGCAGGCCGTTCTTGACCTGGTCCGCGCTGGCTCCGCCGCCGACGTCCAGAAAGTTGGCAGGGCGCCCACCGGCGTGCTGGATGATGTCCATCGTGGCCATCGCCAAACCGGCTCCGTTCACCATGCAACCGACATTCCCGTCGAGCTTGATGTAGTTGAGCCCGTGCCCATGGGCGTCGGTTTCGAGCGGCTCTTCTTCGTCCAAGTCGCGATAGTCCTGAAGCTCGGGATGGCGGAACAGAGCGTTGTCGTCGAAGTCCATCTTGGCGTCAAGAGCGATCGCCCGTCCGTCGGTCGTGATGACAAACGGGTTGATCTCAACCAGGCTGGCGTCTGTCGCCCAATAGGTGTCGGCGAGGGCCGTCATCGCCTTGACAACGGCGTCAACGGCTTGAGCGGGTACTCCCATCCCGAATGCCAGCCGCCGCGCTTGGAAACCAGAGAGGCCGATGCCTGGTTCGATGACCTCTTTGAGAATCAGCTCAGGGGTGTTCGCGGCAACTTCCTCGATGTCCATTCCACCTTCGGCAGACGCCATCAGGACGGGCTTGCCGATGGCACGATCGAGCGCGACGCCCAGGTAGAGCTCACGCTCAATTGGAAGTGTTTCTTCGACGAGGATTCGCTTGACCAGGCGACCTTCGGGGCCGGTCTGGTGTGTGACTAGTGTCATCCCGAGGATCTGGCTCGCGAGCGCGACCGCTTCTTCCACGTTGCTGGCGAGTTTGACGCCGCCTCCCTTGCCGCGCCCTCCGGCGTGAATCTGGGCCTTTACGACGACACGGCCACCGAGTTCCTCGGCGCAGGCACGGGCTTCGTCGGCGGAGAAGCAAACCTTTCCGCGCGGAACCGGAACGTTGTTCTGGCGCAGAATCTCCTTCGCTTGATACTCGTGAATTTTCATGAAATGAGGACCTGCGTGGTACGATCGGGGAATTCGGGGAACGAGATTCTCACTATAAGGTATCGACTGAAAGGAACGCAATTCAGATGGGAGCCGCACTTGACGCACTCCACAAAACAGCGAAAAGAGAGCACCTAACCGCCGAAGAAGCCGCCGCCGCGATGAATGAGATTCTTACCGGGGAGGCGGGCCCGGTGATTGTCAGCGGCTTGCTCGTTGCTCTCGCTATGAAGGGCGAGACGGTGGACGAACTCGTCGGTTTCGCGCGGACGATGCGCGCGCGGGCCGCCAAGGTTCCTTTGGTTGCACTGAAAGGTTCATCGCTGGTTGACACCTGCGGAACGGGCGGCGACTCGTCCAATTCGTTCAATATCTCGACGGTCTCGGCTTTGGTCGTAGCCGGAGTGGGTGTCCCGGTCGCCAAGCACGGCAACCGGTCGATCTCGAGCCGCTGCGGCAGCGCCGATGTTCTCGAAGCGCTGGGAGTCAAGGTTGATCTGAAACCCGAACAGGTTGGGGCGTCGATCGAGTCGGTGGGCATCGGCTTTCTGTTCGCGCCCCTGATTCACCCGGCGATGCGGCATGCGCAGCCCGTGCGCGGGGAACTCAAGATGCGCACGGTCTTTAACATGCTGGGCCCGCTGACGAATCCGGCGGGGGCTGGGGCGCAGGTCGTTGGAGTGTTCTACGCAAAGCTGGTTCCCATGATTGCCGAGGCGCTTGTTGGCTTAGGTTTGAAGCGCGGCTTTGTCGTTCACGGCAGCGACGGGCTGGACGAGATTACGACAACTGGGCCGACTCTGGTTGCCGAGATTGGCGACGGGAAGGTGCTGGAACGGCAACTTACTCCCGATGATTTTGGGTTGCGCACGGCGCAAAGCAGTGATCTGGTGGGCGGGGACCGCGAGGCGAACGCGGCCATTGCTCGAGAGATTTTGATGGGCCGCGCTGGGCCGAAGCGCGATATTGTTGTGGCCAACGCGGCTGCTGCGTTGGTTGCGGCCGGGCGGGCTGAGGGTTTTCAGGAGGCTGCTGGGATTGCGGCAGAGTCGATTGACAGCGGGGCTGCGCAGAGCGCGCTCAACGAGTTTGTGCGTTTTACCAATCAGTTTTCGTAAGGTCGCGGCCGGCTGATCGAGGGGCGAAGTCGATTAACTGCAAAACCTTACTCTCCGCAGGTTGACCGTAGTTTTTCAATGCCAACGAGGTAGTCAAAATCCTGAAACTCGTCTCCCACTAAATCGGATTCGGCCGTTGACTCAAGGGTTCGTTGGGTGTACGCTTTTCTTGCTAGGAGGAAACCATGTCTGAAGAAACCAGTAAGCACCCGGACGAGTCGGAACTCCGCGACGAGCAGTTGGAGCAAGCGGCGGGCGGCAGTGTGACCCCGGACGATGGCCGGGTGGGCGGTAACCCGCCCGATGACGCCCTCTCCAGGGAAATAAAGGTGGGCGGTACAGCGCAGGACGACAGCACCCCGGACGATGGCTCCTTAGTTGGGACTTTTCCGTCGAGGAATTAGGCGTCGTCGCCATCTCGACGCTACCTGGCCAGCCCCATTTACCTTGAACTGGCAGAGCACCACGTCCCGGCTGCCGATGCCGATGATTGCGCTTGACGCAAAGCAGTGATCTGGTGGGCGCGGACCGCGAAGCGAACGCGGCCATTGCTTGAGAGATTTTGATGGGCCGCGCTGGGCCGAAGCGCGATATTGTTGTGGCCAACGCGGCTGCTGCGCTGGTTGCGGCCGCGCGGGCTGAGGGTTTTCAGGAGGCTGCTGGAATTGCGGCAGAGTCGATTGATTCCGGGGCGGCGCAGAGGTTGCTTGGCGGTTTGGCGATCAAGCTAGCTGACCCGTCGCTTACGCTCAGGGCTCCGGTCGACAGGGCTGTCGCTTGCGCTCTGGGCTCTGTGCGTGCGCGTTCACTCTCGAGGCGCTGACCCGTCACTTGCGCTCTGGGCTCTGTTTAGATAGTCCTTTAACGCCACGGCGTTGTTGTGCTGTTCATCTTTCGCGCCGAAGAGGAGTGTGACGCTTTTCTTCCCAGCGATGTTAAGAATCTCTTCGACAAGGTCGAGGTTTTGGTCTAGCTCGGCGAAGTAGCGCTTGCGGAACTCATCCCATAGAGCAGGGTCGTGGCCGAACCATTTCCGCAGGGGCGTGCTGGGGGCCACATCGCGGAGCCAAAGGTCAATGCGGGCCGCTTCTTTGGTCAGGCCGCGAGGCCACACGCGGTCGACGAGGACGCGGAAGCCGTCCTTGGGGTCGGCGGCCTCGTAGATGCGCTTGACCCGTTTAACCCGCATTCCCTATCTCCTGAGGCCCAAAATATCGCTCACGAAGTTCCTTTGGGGGAGGGGCGCTCAGCCAGCAGCCGCCTACCGAACAGATTAGCGAAGCTAGCAGGGACCAGACGTATGGGTCAAAGCCGCCCCAGCTCTGGGTTCCATAAAGGGCGTACTGCACGATGAATGACAGAAAGCCCCCCACGATTCCGGCGAAGCAGCCGGCTTTGTTCATGCGCGGCCAGTAGACGCCGAGAAGAGTCGGGAACAGAAAAGTGGCGGTCAGGCCGGTCCCGGCAAACACAACGATGTACTGCAGGAACTCGGGGGGCCGCAGGGCAAACAGAAAGGCAACGATCGCGACCAGATAAGTCGAAACTTCGGTCAGGCGCTTGGCTGACTTCGACCTGAGCTGGGGGTTGAAGTTGCGCTGGTAAAGGTCTCGTACGACGGCGCTGCTCGAGACAAGCAAAAACGAGCTGAGGGTGGACATAATCGCGGCCATCGGCGCGGCCAGCACAAATCCAGCCAGGAATGGAGGCACGGCAGCCAGGATGGTAGCCGCAGTCGCGTGGTCGGCCGTTTGCAAATCCGGGGCAATGACGCGGCCGACGATACCCATCGTGATGATGGCTGGGTAAAGCAGAAAGATATAGGCACCGATCAGAAATGTCGCTCTTTTGAGGGCGCGCGCGTCCCGGCAAGCCAGGAAGCGGGTGAGCAGCGAGGGCTGTCCGGCGGCCGATAGAGGCCAGACGAAGAAGAACGAAATGGCAGCCGACAAAGGAAGGAAATTGTCGGGTCCCGGCAGGCTGACGAGGTCGGGGGATTCCGCGTTGAGAGCCTCGAAGACGACCGACAGTCCACCCGCTTTCTCAATAGCAAAATAGGCGGTGAGCAGGATGCCGAACAACATGACGACCGCCTGGAAAGAGTCGGTCCAGGCAACCGCGCGAAAGCCGCCATAGGCTGTGTAGGCAGCAACCGTGATAGCAAACCCTAGAATCCCCCACAAGTAGGGCACACCCAGCACGGGCTCGACGAGGCGTGCGCCCGCGACGGATTGGGCCACCATATATGCCGTGTGCAAAACGACCACGAGGATGCCCGACAAGACTCCGATCCACTTGCTCTCGTAGCGGTCTCGCAACAAGTCCGGGAAGGTCAGCGCGCCGGTGCGGCGGCCGATCTCGGCGATGCGCTTTCCCATGATCCCCATGCCGGTTGTCGCCACTACGATGTAGCCGGAGATCCACAGCATCACCGGCCAACCGTAGTGGTGTGCCAGGGAAGGTGCTCCAACGAAGGTCCCGCCGCTCGCCATCGTGGCCAGCCAGGTGAGCGCAAGCACCCAAGGGCCGATATCGCGCCCGGCGACAAAGAAGTCTTCAAGGAAGTTCGCCCTGGCCGTCTTGCGGTGGGCCAGATAGGCGAAATAAAAAGTCGCGGCTAGGTAGAGGCCAAAAGCTATCCAAACACTCGTATTGGTGGCGTACATCGGCTAGCTAAACCACGTCTGGGAGGGTTGTTTCGGCGCGACCGGTCCGTCTTGGAATTTTTTCCATTTCCCAGGCTCGGAGGCGACTATCTTCTGCCGTATCGGTATGTCTGAAGATCCGGATTCGCCGCCTATGAAGCTCCTCAAAGTATTATTGAAACTAAAGGGGTTACGAGGTGAAGGTATAAAGGGTTTGATGGGTATCCGGTTGACTCAGGTAGCCCCAATATCTTGTGGTTTGGGGATTTTCTTGGGTTCTGTAACCGGGTGAACAATCATCTTGTAAGTCGCGGGATCCACGGCTACCGCCTGCTGGACGAGCCGATAGAAGAGTTTGCCGCGGCTTTTGGATTTGCGGCGGTTGAAACGGAAGGTGAACTCGTCCAGGTAGTAGTCCAGATGTTTGTGGCTCACGGCGCCCTGATGGGTGCCCAGCAGCCAGCGCTTGAGCAGTGACATCACGCGGTGGACGCGGGGCATCAATTCCGACGCGGACTGCTCCTGCCTGCTGACAACTGTGACCTGATGGACGTAGCCTTCCTTTTTCAACCCGGAGTAACCGGGCCAGCCGTCGGTATGCACCACGCTGCCCGGCTCGATGCACTCCTCCACGAAAGGCAACAGGCTCTCGCCCGAGGCATCCTCGATTCTCTTCATGCGAATCCGGCCGATACCCCACCCATCCTCTTGAGCGGCTACTGCGATCAATGCTTTGTTTTTCAGGTTTCGGCCCCGCAGGCCCTCTTCGAGCCCGCCCCAGTAGCTTTCATCGACTTCCACCGTCCCGGCCAGCAAATCCCGTCCCGGCCGCACCATCGCGCGCCGCATTTTGTGCAGCCAGGTCCAAGCCGTTTCGTACCTGTTGAGCCCCAACACTCTTTGCAGTCCCAAAGCGCTGGCTCCGGTCTTTTGGGTGGTGACCCACCACATCGCACGAAACCACAACGGCAAAGGGCTGCGCGTGTCCTGAAAGATGGTCCCGGCGGTCACCGAGGTTTGGCGCCCACACGCAGCGCACTGCAGCAGCACTTTTCGCAAAGGCCACGACTTTCCACAACCGCAACCCGGACAGCGGAAACCGTCCGGCCAGCGCAGCCGGAACAGATACTCCCGGCAGGCCTCCTCACTGCTAAAACGGGCCTCGAACTCTGTCAGGTTCTGAGGGTAATCTTCCATCTGCCGGCATACTACATCTTGGGGCTACCTGAGTCAACCGGATACCCACCAAGGGTTTTTACAAAATGTCAGGAAATGCCATGCTATGCCATGTTTCAGGGTGTTTTTCCCCGTTTTTGAGCCTCTCCCATTTCGTTCATTCGAATAGTGTTTTTGTTTTCAATAACTTGAGGTGAGGGCGCCGGGCGGGTGAGTTTCAAACCCGCGGCAAAACGGCCTCCTTTCGCGCGTTTTCTGGCTATGACTGATCCGCTGACTCGGCTTCCGGCGGGGTTGCGAGGTGATGCAGGCAAAGAAGTGTCGCCACCGATGGCGACAGGGCACGCTGGAAGCATGCGCTATGTCGGGCGTACCCACTTTATGTTGTCTCCTGGCCACTCACCGTCCCCTGGACTTTCTGTTTGCATTGTAGCAGGCGAGGTTCGGTATTTCGCTTCGTTTGGCGGCGGTAAATCTAAGTAAGTAGTTGAAAAGATGGAACATAGAGATTTTTTGTTCTTACGTGAACGATCGCTTGAGTATTGCGAAAGAATGCACGATCTCTTTCCTGCGGACTTCACTCCGCGCTGGGAGGCCCCTGACGCTCGCTTGCAGAGTCGTCCCGCATAAAGACCAGCGAATACCAGCAGTGGATCAGAAAGAACGCCACCCACGGGACGAAGACGCCCCGCAGTATCCAGTGAGGAACGCCACCGATAGAGCGAGGCGGCTGCGGCGATAGGAAGGTTGCATTTTCGCGGCTGTAAGCGATATTGGGTTTGGGAGGACGCAGAGATGATATCAAAGGTCGCTCGTGCATTGCAGGGCGACGAGAATGGCCGAGCCGCACTCCGCTACGGCTTATCTTTGACAAGCTCAACGCGGCGGTTGAGCGCGCGTCCTTCTTCGGTGTCATTCGTTGCGGCCGGGGCGAGGTACCCGACGCCATCGCTCCGAAGACGACCTTGAGCGATGTTGTAATCGGCAATCAGGGCATCCACGACCGCCCTGGCCCTGCTCCGGGAAAGGTTCTGGTTGTAGTCGAAGCTGCCGGCGTTGTCCGTGTGCCCGACTACGATCAACTTCAGCGACGGCGCGGCGCCGAGCAGCTTGGCGATTTCATCTAGAGTCGGTTTGGACTCCGGTTTGACCACGGCCTTGTCATGGTCGAAATAGATTCCGTAAAGTGCAACTTTTCCCGTTTCTCCGATGTCGAGCCGCATCTTCTTGGCGTCGACCATCCGCATCTCCATCGCTTTGGTCTCGACCGCGATCAAGCGTACTCGCAGACCGTCGCCCCCGCTGTGCGGACTGACCAGCACCGACAGGTAGACCTCCGCCCCGCCGACTGTTTTCTTCGCGGCCAGATAGTGGATTTCGTCAGTCATCGAAATCTCGTCTAGAATCTCGACCGGATGCTTGTACTTAAATTCGTAGGGCCGAATCTCCGCCGGGCCGCCCGAAAAGATCGTTTCGTACCCTGCCTCGCCCACTCTTGTCTCAAAGTTGCGAAAAACCTCGAGCGCGGCAGATCCTGGAGGTACACGGTAGACCGTGCGGGTGATCTTACCTTCAACCTTGCGCGAAGTCTTTTCTGCGTCCGCAGCGGACTTCACCGGTCCTGTGGCAAGCGCGGTCTCGCCGTAATTCTCAATCTGGTAGGTCTTGATTTCCGAGCCAGCGAACCGCCCGATACCCGGGTAGTCGGAACTGCCGGCCACGTCGGCCGCGAAGCACAGCGGGATGGAAGTACCGGAGAGTATCAACGGCCCCAGGACAGGGAAGATTGCGCGCATGATCTAGCTCCAGGGGATGAATTGGGTCCGGGGGCGCTTGCCTCCCAGAAGCTCCTATCTTATACCTCGATGTTGCGTCGCGATGGGTCCGCCGCCGAATCGGGGGGCCGCAATCGTTTCACCTTGTTGCCTTCAACAGACGGACGTGACCCCTTTTCTCAATCTTTCTCGCTACTTAAGAAGGGAGAGGTTTTAGGCCGCGCTTTCAGAAAGGAGAGAGAACTTCGATGAACCGGAATGTCACGCTGGGGCCAGATAACAAGGTGGTCCTTAGAAGGAATCTGCCGCCAGAACAGGATATCAACAATTACCCGCATGTTGGAGACGACCAGCTCGTGCTGATGAATCTCACGGAGCTTCGCCTCAACAAGCTGCTCTCGAAGCCGGAATCGGGGCACGAAGGTGTCCTGACCGCCGTGATCGATGACCAGGAAACAAGCCTGAGCTGGGCCACTGCCAAGGGCGCCACTGACGTGAAGAACCGCGACAAGTTCAAAGGGCAGGTACTCTACTTCGGCACGCATGACCGTGCGCTTGACATCAATCTCGAGTTAATCGAGCTCGATGAGAACATGGTCGAGAAGCTCAAGAAAGCGGATGCCGCATTGGGACTCGGCGCAATCGTGGCGGGGTTCGTGCCTGGCGTGGGCACGGCCATTTCGGCGGGGCTGACCGGGATACGCGCGCTCTTCAAGCTGATACGCGGCAAAGTTGACGATGACGCCGAACTGATTTTTCCGGGCTCACTCGGTGACCGCAAGAAGAAGGGCGACGAGCCTGACAACGAAAACGATCCGCTGCCGCTTCGAGTGGGCGGCTATCAAGTGCTTCGCCGAGATCCCGAAGAAGCCGCGGCCGAGGCTGACGTCACGGTCTCCTTTCAGGTCCTCGCCTTTGATCCCATCCTCGGCAAGAACGAGCGCAATGTGACACTGACTCTCGAAGTGGAAATCGAGCCGAAGGAGGGTTTCCTCAGCGGAAACCCCGATGACCGCAATATCGTCTTTGAGGCGGCTTTCGGTTCCGGCACGCAAAAGTCCAATACTTCCCTCAACGTCAAATACCAGAACGGCAGGGCCAACATTCAAGATATCGTCGGCCTGCGCAACGTTGTTGTCTACCGTGGGCCGTGGACGGTTGGGATCCCCTACGATGTGTCCATCGCCGGGGTGCTCGACAAGAAGGGCGGGGAGCTGTTAAAGGAGGCTATTACGGACTTCAGCGGAGTCGACACAACGGACGTGTGGGTGCACGAACTCGCACGCCCGGTCAAGACTCGGCTAACGTTCGAGCAAGCTAATACTGTTAGATGGACGCCTTCCGGAAAGGGAATCGTATTCTCCGCCCGCGGAGAGAGGAATTTCGATATCTTCCAGCGCTCCGCGGATGGGACCGGCGAAGCCGAGCTGCTGGTGAGTTCGGATGGTTCCGACCACCCCTCGTCTTGGACGGCTGATGGCAAGTATTTGGTGCATCAGCGGAGCTCTTTGCAAACAGGAACCGATATTTGGTATCTGGAGCGCAACGCGCAAGGCGACGGCTTCGATGCCCACCCGTTTCTAGAGACTCGTTTCTCGGAGACCTCTCCTCGAGTGTCGCCCGATGGACTTTTCGTCGCGTACATATCGAACGAGTCCGGGCCAAACGACGTTTATGTGAGGTCGTTCCCGGACGGCGCTGGCAAGCTGCGGATCTCCCCCAGTGGGGGCGTCCAAGCCCGCTGGGCCAAGACCGGCACGGAGCTGTTTTATGTCGAGGGAGAGACGCTGATGGCGGTGTCTGTCTCGACAGAAAACGGCTTTCAGGCGGGCTCACCCAGGCCGTTGTTCCGACATGCCGGATTTGGCACTCGACCAGCAACGAACTTTGACGTCTCGGCTGACGGGCAGCGGTTTCTCGTGGTCGAATCCTTGGGTGAAGAGGCGGAAGGCCAGCAGGCCATTCACGTCGTCCAAAACTGGTACGAGGAGTTCCGGGACCGCGAACAGGACTGAGCCCGGTTTTGACCCTTTGACATCTGCCCGTTCTGTCGACTGGCCGACGAACCGAACCCTTACCCGTCGGCTGCTACACTGAATCCCGGGGCAGCCAAAGGTTGTCAACTCCGCCGTTGCCTTGCCCATGATGCCTCGCCCATGATGGACGACAACGAGATCGCGAAACTACTTCGAACAGCCACAACCATCGCTGTAGTCGGTCTCTCAGACAGCCCGTGGCGACCGAGTTTCGGCGTAACACAGTACATGCAGAGCCAGGGCTACCGCATCATCCCCGTCAATCCGAACGTTACCGAATCCCTCGGCGAAACAGCCTATAAACGCCTGGAAGACGTGCCTGAAAAGATCGATGTCGTTAACATCTTTCGCCGCTCTGAACTTGCCGGCGAGGCCGTCGACTCGGCAATCAAACTCGGGGTTCGATGGATATGGATGCAGGAAGGGGTCGTCAATGCTGACGCCGCTGCCCGTGCGGAAGCCGCTGGGATCGGCGTGATCATGAACCGCTGTATTTTGAAGTACCACCGCAGGCTCGCGGCATAGAACTAGCCGTGGCAGCGGTCCTCCATTTCTCCATACGTCGGCCTGTCGCCGCGAGGTTCGTATTCGTAGACGCAGGAGATGACACGTGCGAATGTCCGCGGCAAAGTAAGTCGGCCTCAGCCTTCCACCGCGCAGCTCAACATGGTAGATTCATGGAACCCTGTAGAAAGTAAACGTGTCGGACCATCTCCACGATTATCTGCGTTTTTTCCGGGACCTCGGGATCGAAGAGGTTTATCTCCCAAAGGCTGTTCGGGACCGCATTGCAGGGAAACCTCAATCGGCGAGTTCCACTCTGTCGATGGGCGCTGCCACAAACCCGCGGGCGTCGAGAGCGACTGGCCTTCCGCGCCAGCCGGAACACGGACCCAAGCCAGCCGTAGCGCTACCCCCACCTCCTATGCCGGAGATACCGACGCCGACCGGAGCCGCTGGACCGCGCTCCAACGCTGCAACCGCTGATCCGCTCAAGGTTCTTCAAGAAATCCAGGGCGATATGGGCGAATGTACGCGCTGCGGTCTTCACGAAGGGCGAAACAAGATTGTCTTCGGCAGCGGTCCGCCCGACGCCAAGTTAGTCTTCGTTGGAGAGGGCCCGGGAGCCGACGAAGATGCCCAGGGGCTGCCGTTTGTCGGCCGGGCAGGGAAATTGCTGACGGAGATGATCAACAACACCTCGCAGCGCGAGGGGATTCCGATTTCGCGGGACGATGTCTACATCTGCAATGTCGTGAAATGCCGTCCGCCGGGCAACCGCAACCCGGAGCCGGACGAGATGAAAACCTGCGGCCAGTTTCTCGAGCGGCAGTTGGAGGCGATCCGTCCGAAGGCGATCTGCGTGCTCGGGGGAACTGCGGCCAAGTACCTGCTAAAACCATCTCAGGGGATAACTAAGATTCGCGGTCAGTGGCACGAGTGGCGTGGGATTCCGGTCATGCCGACCTACCATCCCTCGTTTCTGCTGAGACCCTACGCCCAAGACAAGAAGCGCGAAGCCTGGCTGGACTTACGGGCGGCGCTGCACTATGTTTACGACTAATCAGGTTTACGACTAATCAGGTTTACGACTAGTTCTCTGACCGCTTGATAGTTGGTCTTTTATAGCCGAACTTGCGGCGTGCGGTTTTGCGGTCGAAACGCCAGTCGATCTTCACTCGCTCACGATTGACCCGGCGGTTCCAGGCAGCCGCTTCGCGTCGCAGCGTCGCCAGGTCCGGGATGCGTCGCTTGCCCAAACATTGCCTGGAGAAGCGTCCGATCTCGATCTCCGCCTGGTTCAGCCAACTGCCGTGCTTCGGCGTGTAGTGCGGCGTGAAGCAGTCCCAAATCTCCCCGCCGAATTCCTCGCCGGCCACCCGCAGACCCTTCACCAGGCGGTCCTGGGCGGTGCCAAAGCTGCGCTCGACGCGGCCTTTGGCCTGCGGCGAATAGGCCGTGATCGATTCGATGTCCAGCTCCTGGAGCGCCCGCCCGATCTGCGTGGGAGGCCAGAGCTTGGGGTCCTCGCCGGCGCTGTTTTTGGGCGTGTTGACAAACAGGCTGGCGCGGTCGGTGTAGAAGGCTACGGGTCGGCCGTTTTGTTCCAGATACGTCTTCAGCAAACGGCGATTCTCTTCGCCCGAGTCGTGCCGGACGAAGCGCGCCAGCAACTCGCTGCTGGCGTCGTCGATCATGCCGATCAGGTACAGCTTCTCCCCGCGTCCCTCCAGCCAGTCGTGCTCGGAGGTGTCCCATTGCACCAGCTCGCCGCGGCAACTGCGGCGGGGCCGCCACGGATGCGGGCGTCCTGACTTGCGGCGGCGGGGCTTCCACAGGCCCGCGGCGGCCATCCAACGGCGCAGCGTTTCGCGGCCGACTTGGACGCCGTGGCGCTGCTCGAGATACTCCGCCGCCAGAGTCGGGCCAAAGCCGGCGTAGACGGGTTGGGAGAGGATTGCCACGGCTTGTTTTTCCGCCTTGGCGCTGAGCTTGCGGTTGGACGCGCGGCCCCGCGCGGCATGGACCACGGCCTGGGCGCCTTCGCTGCGAAGCTTCGCCAGCAGCCGCCTCAGATGCCGTTCGCTGAGGCCCGTCTGCTGGGCGGCCTGCTTTTGCGTGATGAGTTTTTTGTCTGCTTTGCGCAGCGCCACCAGCCGGTCGCGCTCTCGTTGTGTCAGTAGTAGTTGTCCTTGCTTGCTCACCCCTCCAGGCTGACCTTGTCAATAGGACATTTCTACTTGGCACGTTTAGGACATTATCACTCGGCAGCGACACTTGAGGTCGTGGCTGAGGAGCAAAACACGAATCGTTTCTCGGCCCGCCCGAGGGACCAGTCGTCGCTTGACGGCTTCTTCGGCGACCAGTCGCACCGTCCAGCGGGCGCGGCCCTTGGGCGGGTCGCTGCAAACCATGGCGATGATGCGCTGACGTTGTTGGGCCGAAAGCAAACTGGCTGCGCCCGGCCGCTGCTTGTCGTAGAGTGCGCGCTCGAGGCCGCCTTGCTGATAGCGCCGCGCGAGATTACGAACCGATTGCCGCGTCAGCGGCAGCACCGCGGCAATCTGCGGCGCGCTCATTCCTTCTCCGAGCCTTTGCAACGCCACCGCTCGCAGCGTCACGCGAACCTGTTCCACTCCGCCGCCGAGAAGCTTCTTCAGCGCCGTTTGATCCTTCTTGGAAACCTTCAGACGCAGAGCGGGGCGACCCATGCCTCAAGTATGCCCCAAAACATTCTCGTCCGAACATGTTTGTTTGTAAAATCTTCAGCCGGTCATAGACTAGTCAGGTTTACGACTAACCGGGTTTGGGACCGAGTGGCAAAAGCCGCTTCCATGGTCACCGGCTAACGAGAACTTACACGTTCGTCGAGAATTTTCCGGAACAGCCGGATGTGGTCCGGGGTACTGCCGCAGCAGCCGCCGACGATGTTGACGCCGGTTTCGAGGAGGTCGGGTAGCTCCGCTACCATTTCCTCGGCTGTCTGCTTGTAGACGACCTTCATCTTCTCCAGCACGGGCTGCCCGGCATTAGGCTGGGCCATTGTGGGCAGGTCGCAGACATCCTGATATAGTTTCACCGCCCGCGCGGCCCAGCCGACATCCACTCTGGTTCCGCAGTTGAGCGCGGCGATATCGGCGCCTGCGTCGCGCATGAACTCGGCCCCCTGCTCGGGACTAATGCCCATCATGGTTCGGAGTTTGGAGCGGTCGCGGGTGACGTCGTATGCCATCGACCCGATGACGCAAGGTGCGCCCGCATTCTTGGCAGCCTCAATGCCGATGCGAAGCTCTTCGAAAGCGGTCTGGGTTTCAATGATGATTGCGTCTACGCCGGCCGAAACGAGGGCTTCCGCCTGCTCCGCGAAGGAATCGCGGACGCGCTGCTCTGGGATGTCGCCGTAGGGCTCCATGAGGCCTCCGAAGGGTCCGATGTCGCCAAGGACATAGCCGGGCCGATCACCGAAAGCTTCACGCGCCAGCTTGACGCCGGCCTGATTAATCGCCCTGACCTCGTCGGCGCGGTTGTGGCGCTCCAGCATGATACGGCAGCCGCCGAACGTGTTGGTAATCAGGCAATCCGAGCCAGCGTCCACGTACGCCTTCTGGATCTTGAGTAGCCGGTCCGGGTAGTCGATGTTCCAGGCCTCGCCGCATCCTCCCGGCTCCAGCCCGGCGTACTGCAACTGCGTGCCCATGGCTCCGTCGCCAAGAAGAACCCGTTCCTGTATTGCTTCAAGCAGAGTCTGTCCCATGGTCTGTTTTGTGGATCTTATCGTTCCTTCATGTTAGAACGTCGATCGCTCGGGATAAGTCCGGCGGAAACGGTCACAAGTCAGGGCAGGGCGGGATCTCGCTTGGCATCGGTTTGAACTGGCAGGCCTCGACGAAGATCTCGAAGAAATCTGGCGTGGTTTCCAGCTCGACATGCTCCACTTGCTTGACGAGGTTTTCGATGGATTCCCGCTTGCGGCGCGACAGCAGCAATTCCTTCGCTCCCTGCACGGATGCGTTGCCGATCTTGACGATTCGATCCTCAGGAACCGCCGCGAGAAAGCCGATCTCGATGGCATTCTTTACGTTGATATAGTTGGCGAATCCGCCTGCAAGATAAAGCTTGCCGACGTCGGAGGGCTGCAACCCGAACTTGCGCAGCACGATGTATTGCCCGCAATAGTTCGCGGCTTTGGCCTGTGCCAGGTTGCTGCCGTCTTCACGAGAAAACGTGATGCCACGATGCGGTACCAGTGTCATCTGGTGTGACTTGTCCGCAAACACTCCTTTCGGAGTCATTCGTTCTTGGCGCCGAAGTTCCGCCAATAGATCAATCAACGCCGAGCCGCATAAGCCGATCGGCTCCCCTCCCCCGATGGTGTTGTACTCCACAAGGCCGTTCTTGAGACGCACTGATTCGATCGCACCATCGACAGCCGCAGTCCCGTAAGTGACTCCTCCGCCCTCGAAGGCAGGACCAGCAGGGCACGAGGCTGTCATCATGCGGCCTTCATGCGCAACCACGACTTCCGTGTTCGTTCCGATGTCGACGAGCATGATGGGCTCGCGTTGCGTTTCCAGATCGACGGCCACCATGTCTGCCGCCATGTCCCCGCCAACATGACTGGCAACCACGGGCACGCCATAGACCTTGGCTTTCGGATTCGCCCACAGCCGCAAACCCCGCGCATTCTCTGTCAGAGCGGTCGTTTGACGATCGCCCGCAAGGTACTCCTGTTCGACATGCGATTTGTAGGGCCGCTCGCCGATGGTCTGCACATCGAGATTGAAGAATAGCTCGCGCATAGTGGAATTGCCGGCCACGACAATTTCGTAGATCTCCTGGCGCGGAAACTGAAGGCGCCGGCACATCTCTCTGAGTTCGTAGTTGAGTGTGTTGATGATCGCCTTGTGCAACTCTCCCCGAAACGGTCCGGAGTCGTATGAGATGCGGTGCATCACATCGCTGCCACCGAAGCGCTGCGGGTTTTCGAACGAGGCAAGATACGCGCTCTTGCCCGTTTCTAGATCAACAAGCTCGGCGACGACCGTTGTCGTTCCCAGATCGATCGCTACACCGTAGATGTGGTTGCAGTACTTGTCGATCACCTCCCCGTCGTAACAGACCTTGTCGCCCTGACGGCGAACGAGAGGGTCGACCGAGAACTCCTTTTCAGGAGTCGAAGTCAGGATCTTGGGGTTGGTGCGCAGCAACGAGAAGTCAACGTCGCCGCCGGTATCTTCGACAACCGCTTGGCAGGCCAACCGAAAATCGCTTCGGAGGAATCCCTCGGCCTCGGTACGGGCGCAGAGCCCTTCGTGCCCAGTGTTGACCTCGACGATGCACTCGTGACAATGGCCGGTCCGGCCGCAAGAGGTCGGCACACGGACCGCAAGATCGTCGGCGTAGTCGAAGATTGTCTTCCCAGCAACTAGCGGGAGTTTGGCGCCGCCGTGAGTGACCTCACCCATAGAGAATTACTTCAGACTGGGGCGCGCGAAAGAACCTCGGGGTCAGGCTGACTCCCAGGCACTACGGTAGTCTAGTTTGTCGTCTCCGGTGCAGACGAACAGTCCCGCTGGAGTAGGTGGCTTGCCCTGGTTTCGGCATCCGAATTTGGCGGTGCATTGGTCGAATCGGTCCTTGTAAGTGCAGCGCTCTGTAGATAATTCGTCGGCGTGCCGGATCATCCCCGAGAACAGGTCACTGATCTGCTCTAAGCGCTTCCGGTACTCATGCTCATCGATTCTCTGCACGTCTGATTAACCTGGCGCCTCAACTTAACCTGGTGCCTCAACCGCTTCGGCCACTAACCTCTTGGCGAGCGCGACACATTCCATGGCGTCTTTGCCGTACCCGTCCGCGCCCATTTCATCAGCGAATTCCTGCGTAACCGGCGCTCCGCCGACCATGATTCTTACATCGTCCCGGACGTCTTCGTCGATGAATGCCTCGATGGTCACGGCCATGTTCGGCATGGTGGTGGTCAGCAGCGCCGACATACCCATCAGCGGAGCGTCGTTTCCCTCGACAGCGGCGAGAAACTCGTCCGGTTTTGTGTCCACGCCAAGGTCAATGACTTCGAATCCGGCCCCTTGCAGCATCATGATGCAAAGGTTCTTGCCGATATCGTGGAGGTCGCCCTTTACAGTGCCCATGACGACCTTCGCGATCGGCTCGATCCCTGAAGCGGACAGGATCGGCTGGATGTGTTTCATGCCTGCCTTCATAGCGCGGGCGCAGCCGAGAACTTCGGGCACATAGATAAAGTTCTCTCGAAATTTGATCCCAACGATCTGCATAGCCGCGATGAGTCCGTCGTCCATGACCTCCAGCGCGTCGGTGCCGGCTGCCAGCGCATTTTGCGTTAACTCATCGACGGTTAGATGTTGGCCATCGACGAGCGCCGCCCCGATTTCCTGCATTTCAGGACTGATCCTCGCGTAGGTCGTCAGGAGCCGTTCGCGCTCGTCTGGGTCTTCGATATACTCTTCGATCTCGTTTCGGACGAACTCGTTCGAAATGTCGCTAATCGTCGCCATGTACTCTTCCGGGTCCTTCTTTCAGTTCGATGTGGAATGATCTTTGTGCCAGTCTTTCACCGATCTGGAGATTTCCTTCAGATTCTCGATCGAAGTTTGAAGCGGGATGGCGCATTCCGGGCCGACTAGGTGTACGCCGGACTCAAGGTTCCTGTATACCTCTTCGCGAACGCTTGCCGGGCCCTTGGAAAATAGCGTCTCAGGATTGTTGATGTTGCCCACCAGCGAGATGCGGTTGCCTACGATTGACATCGCTTCGCTGGGGAGATTTTTCGAATCGTAGTGAAAGGCCGCCATGCCTGTTTGTGCAATGTAGTCCATACGGTCGAGCGTCTTTCCGCAGATGTGGAGAATCAAGGCTGCGGGCAGTCTTTCTGCGAGTTCGATGTGCAAGTCAAGCAAGTATCGTTTGTAGTATTCTCCGCTCACCAGATCGCCCGTCGCATGGTCGGGCAGCGTCAGAGCATCGGCCCCGGCTTCGATTTGCGCCACACCGAACTGCACGGTGGCTTCCTTCATTCTGTCGAGACACAGCTTCGTCTTGCCCGGATCATCCAAAGACATCAGGAGAAACGGCTCGACGCCGAAGCAGTGGTAGCCAAGTGTCCATGGCCCCATCGTCTTGCCGATAATGGCTACCTCGTTGCCATACTCCTTCCTGAGAATCTTGATGGCGTCCAATACGCATTTCATGTCGGGATGAGTCAGGAAATCAGAAGGAATCTTGATGTCGTCGGGCTCGACCCAAATCGGCTCCCTCATCCGGACCGTAGGCCAGTTGTCTTTTTGTTCCCACTGCATTTTGCAGCCCAGAGCAGACGACTCCTGGATGATCGAGAAAACAGGCATGATGGAGTCGAACTCCAGCTCGGTGTAGCTGGTCGCGGCCAGCCGCGCCATCATTTCTGGATTCCGGTTGGCATCGGGGAACGGCGCATTAACCAAGTCCATCAGCTCGACCGTGGCCACCGATGTCGGATTACAAACAGGAGTGCGATCAACCGGCTCCCGGCGCAAGGCGGCCATCACCCGCTGACGGCTGGTCATGGGCTCGATTGGTTGTGTGGTTGTTTCTATTTCACACCTCCTAGCGGAGCGGTTAGGTCCTGGGCATGCGCTTGGCCCGCCTCACTGTTTCTGGGCGCTCGGCGCCACCAACTGCCCCTGAGCAGCCGCCATCTCCTGCTCGCGCAGGGTACTTCTCACGTTCAGCGCCCGCACCAGGAGCAATCCTACAAGTTTATCGTGGGCAAGCCCGCACGAGAACGCGATTCGATTTTCGCCGTCTTCCAGGGATTCCATCTCGCCGAGCTTTGCGAGACCTCCGGTGATGGCCGAGCAACGTTTTGAGGCGGCCTCACTATCACCGTCCGTGCTGAGTTGGTAGACGCCGTTTCCGAAGCTGCTGACTGTTACATTCGCGCTCGACTTTTTGTCGAAGATGCTCAACGGGCGCGGTTGAGGCGCTGCCTCCGGCGGCAGTTTGCAAGCCTCCAAGAAAAGCCGTCTGGTCGCCAAGTGATGTCGCGCTCCGCAGCTAAACCGAAGCTGACAAGCCGCAGCTTCGACCTGCTGCATTGCGCCGATCGTCGCCATCGTGGCGCTCACCGTTTCGATTCGCTGTTGCGCGCCTTCGATCAGGCTGTAGGTATGGACCAATAGGGTCGGGCCGGTCTCACTGTCCTGGCGATAGAGCGCTATGGAAATGTCGTGAAAATGAGCGTCCATCAAGACCAACTCGATTCGGCTTCCCAATTCAGTTGTTAGACCCATCTCAATCGCTTTCGGAGAAGCCGCGCATGAACGTGGTGGCGTCACTCCGATCCATTGTCAAGTGTACCTTTATCGATCCTTGAATGGCCAATCTGCAAGGCCTGCCGCTGCAGCGGGTGTCGCGGTTGATCTCTTCGTGAAGCTCTTGAGGGGCGAGATACTTTGTCGGATGTCAATCAAGGATTGCTCGCACCGGGTAAGAGTCCGGTCGCTCCGAGGGGCTCGCTGTTCGGCAGAGTCTTTAGGACACTCCGCCCTCAGTTGGCTAGGATTGACTCCGCGTAGAGTAGATTACCGGTGAAGCCGTCGTAGTACTGAAACACGATTTGCGGGTGGGGGAATTTCACCCAGCGATCTTTGTCCTTCTCCAGCGGATTATTGAAAACGTTGTTGACCTGAACCACCGTGTAGACCGGCTGGCGGTTGAGCTCGGGCGGGACTTCATCACGCATGTAGCTCGACCAGCGGATCTCGATTTCGCGCCCGCGTGAGTCAAAGATTCCATTCGGGGGACGGCCACCTTCCGCTCTGGCCTGGTGGTTGCGCGAGTTGTGCGGGCCGGAAGCAAACTCCCACACGCGGTCGGTGATCTTGATGGCGAAGCTGTTATGCAAGTCGCCTGTCAGGACAAACACCGGTTTTCCGAGTGAGTCCCAGAACTCGATTACGCGCTCACGGTCCTCGACGAAGACAGTCCAGGCCTCGTCTTTATTGGCGATGTCGGCGACTCCTCCGCCTGGTCCCGATGTGCCGCCAACGTGCGGAATCGTTAAATTCACGCTCGAAAATACGAAGAAGATTTCCGCATCGCTGTTCTTCATTTCGTCGAACATCCATTCGCGCTGCCGTTTGCCGATCATCGACAGGCCGGGGCCCGTAGGATTTCTGACGTCGTGCATGTCGCGGTGACTACGGGTGTCGAGGAAGAAAATGTCGGAGTTGCTGACGCGCATCTTCGAGTACGATCGTCTGCCGATCGAATAGACCTGTTCACCATCGGCGCTGAAAGGCGGCTTCACGCGCAGTTTGGTCTTGTCGAGGATTTCAACGATCTCGTAAACTCCGGCATTCGGGTCGCCTTCTTTTGAATCCAGCGAATTGTCGTTGACGCCGGCGTCTGGCGTGCCCCAGTGGACATGGAGGTTGGCTGCTTGAGCCAAATCGATCTTGGCGAAGTCGGCGTTTGGATCTTCCAATACATCGGCGCCGGCGGTGTAGGATGTCCGCCCAAACTGAATCGGCTGCTTGAATTTCTCAGGATTGCTCCAGCCCAGGTAGTGATACCAGGCTTCTACCCCAATGTCGCGAAAAACGGTGCGCCGATGTTTGTAACCGGGCGTGGCCGTGCCGTAGATGTCGTTGAGAATCTCATGGTCGTCGAAGGTGTAATAGGAAGGAACCTCGCGATGCCACTCCGAGAGATTTGGCGCTGAGTCGAGGTAGTGTTTGTAGTTCTCCCAAACACCAGTAATCGTGGGAGCCATCTTGACGACGTGGGGCGTCTGGTCCGGGGTGGCGCCACCCTGCCTGAGCCAGTCTTCCACGGGATAGTCGCGTTTGTCCCTCGTATAGCCAATCGCCGTTGAGCACGGCGAAGTCGACCTTGTCTTTGATATTCGCTAGCATTTGGTTGTAGGCGGGCAGACTCGGCCCCAGGCCTTGCATTGGGTTCTGATTGTTGCCGCACGCGAACTCGAAGCTGAAGTTAAAGTCGCCCGATGGATTGAGTTCGGCGTCTTTGAGCTGCTCAGCGTCGGGGAGGGTTCGGAATGATCCGCTGTGCAGGGGATTCGCCGCAGCGGCCTGCGACGCGACGACTTGGTAGAAATACTCGGTGCGAGCATCGAGCCCCCTCAGCAGAACCCAACCCGTGTTGTCGCGATCGAGCGCGGTCTGCACGGGGTCGGAGTAGCTGCTTAGCGCATCCGCGCTGGTTCCGTAACGCACGAGGAACGAACCCGGCTGCTTAGTACGCGCCCAAACTCCGACCTGGTGGGCGCCTACGCGGCCAAGAATCGGCCCGTGGGCTATTCCCTGATCAGGTTCGGGGCCGGGCGTCGGGGTGCATCCAGACAAGCCTACTAGCAGCAATGATGCGGTGAATGAGCGCAAGGGCGTCTCCTCGTCTGACCAACAGCGAATGGATGGGATCGGCCTCGGCGATCCGTTTCTGCAAGTCACCTATGCCCACCCGCTTCGTTGGAACAGCAGACGGCTCTGAGCTTATCAGAACCAGGACTTGAGATTCTGGTGTCTTGCGTTGGGATTGACTGGAAGGAGAATTCTCGAAGACGCCACGTATCAGTGGGATGCTGCTGGTTTGTAGCGACGCCTTCGAAGCAGAGGGAACGAGCGGTGCCCGTTGCTACAAGTGCGAGGCCGTGTGTTTGTAGGTCAGCGAGACCGTAACGTCGGAAAGACCGCCTCCCAAGGAGGCAAAGGAAACGCGAAACTGGTCGCCAGCATTCGCCGTGGTCAACGTGGGCGTACCTCCGGTCACCGTCCGGCTACCAAGGGCCAACGCCCGATCGGTCGCGTAAATCGTACTGAACGTGGGGGATGTGCCGGAGCAGTTTGATGTGCAGCGCTCGATGTTGAAGGTCGAGGCTCCACCGGTTGTATTCACGACGATCCGCGAATTGACGAGCTGAACCCCGTTTACGCCTTCAGGAATAGTGAGCACCAGGGGCCGTGTTCCGGTCGAGGGCGTTCCCGCGAAGTGCCATTGAAGCGAGTCGTTGACTTGCGCACACTCTTGCGGCAACCACTGGCTTGACCCGTTGGACCAAACCATACACTGGCCATCCAGCGGCGCGTTTGTCGATACGACCCGTCCCCTTATCCCGGACACGACCGGGTTCGGAAAAGTGCCGGTCAGGTCACCACCCGCGTTCGATCCGTCGGTGCGATACCAGCTGAGCAGCGTATCTCCGACTTGGGGTTCCGCTCCGGCGAGAAATGTGATCGTGGCCACGCTAAGGGTAAAGTCAACTGCATTTTTCTGCACGATTCCGTTTTTTGTTAGCAGGAGGCTAGCGGTAGGGTTAGGGGCGGCTGCGAGCGTGAAGGTCACATTCACACCGTTGATGACCCCGGAAGGCGTTTCGGCGTCCTGGAAGACTCCGAAAGAACCCCCGGTGCCGCCTTGTTCCAGCGATATCACCGAGCCACTGTCCTTCTTCACTGTTAGCTCGCCCGTCACACCTGAATTATGCACTGCCGGTGCACCTGGTGAGGGCTGAGCCGCCAGGAACCATTTGGGGACCCCCGAAAACATGGGGTAAGAAGGTAGGCTGGCAAAGATTTCAGCTTCGCCAGTCAACCCCAAGGAGGTCACCCAAATGGTTACCAAACGAAAACAGCATAGCTCCCGAAGGCCCGTCAAACAAGGCCCCGGCGCGAGGGCCCCGCGGCCCAATAAAATCGGGGCTGCCACGCCCTATCACTTCCGTGGCAAGAATCTGACTCCCTACGGCGGCTTGCTGCCCGTCGCCACCCTGCTCGAAAAACTCGGCTTCCAAGCGCTGCTGGAAGAAACCCTCACGACCAAACGGATCACCCGAGCCATGAGCCCCTACCAGTTCGTGCTGGCCCTCGTGCTCGGCCTCTATGTCGGCTTTGCGCGGCTCAACCAACTCCGCTTCATCGCTCGCGACCCCATCCTGACCGGCATCTTGCAAGTGACGCGTCTGCCGCCGCAGTCCACGCTGTGGCGCTTTCTGGCCTCGCTGCACCTCAACGTGGCGAAGCAGATCCTTTCCATTCAGCGCCAGCTGCGGGAACGAGTCTGGGCCGCGGCCCACGTGAAGTTGGAGACGGTGACGCTGGACACCGACACCACCGTGCATACCCTCTACGGCCGCCAGATGGGCGGGCGCAAGAGCTACAACCCCAAGAACAAGGGCAAGCGCAGCTACCAGCCGATACTGACCTTCCTGGCCGAGACGCGCGAATACCTGATGGGCGGGTTGCGCAACGGCGACCGGCCCACGGGCCGACAGATCGCCGCCCACCTCGAGAGCGCTTTCCGGACTTTGCCGGGCGGCGTGAAGAAAATTCTGGCGCGGGCCGATTCCGGCTTTTATTGCTGGGAGGCGGTGGAGGCCTATGAAAAGGCGGCTTGTCAGTTCGTCATCGTGGCGCGCAAAACGCGGCGCCTGGTCGAGCGCTTGCAGCAAGCAGAATGGAAACCCTCCCCCCGCTCCGACGCGGACGCGGAATGCGAATTCCTCTACCAACCGCAAGGCTGGGCGCGGGCCTGCCGTTTCCTGGCACTGCGTTACGAAAACGAGCCCAAGGCCGGCGCGGCCGAGCAATACCAGTTGTTCGCCACCAGCGCTTACACCTACCGCGTGTTTGTCACCAATCTGGCCGAGCCGATCGCGGCGGTGGTGTGGTTTTACAATCAGCGCGCCGGAGCCGAGAACCTGATCAAGGAGGCCAACACCGACGCCGGGCTGGCGGCCCATCCCTCGCGCCGCTTTGACATGAACCGCAATCACTTTCAGTTGGCCATGCTGGCCTACAATCTCAACTGCTGGCTGCTGCTGTTCAACCGCGAAGCCCAGGCCAGCGTGGAGACGCTGCGGCACACCACCCTGGCGACGGCGCGGCTGCGTTTTCTGTTCGTGGCGGCCAAGATCTGGCGGCACGCCGGCAGAACGGGTGTCAGCTACAGCGATCATTATCAGGAAAAGGGCCTGTTTGAACGGCTGATGCGACGGCTGCGGGCGATGGGGCCGCCGGGATCGAGCTTGGCGCCGGTGGTGGAGGGTGCGCTGAGCTGAGGGGCACTCCATGCATAAAATTTCATGCACTCGCCGCAAGGTACTGGGAACACGCCGCTTGCCAGCCCGCTTTTGCCCTGCCGGGATCAGGAGGCGGCTCAAACGGGGAGGGAAACAGCAGAAAAGACGACTTGCGAAATCACTGAGTTGACACGAGTGCCGCTATCGCCACAACTCCATCGACGATGGCTACGCCGAATCTGTGCATGATGGGTATCCGGTTGACTCAGGTAGCCCCAATATCTTGTGGTTTGGGGATTTTCTTGGGTTCTGTAACCGGGTGAACAATCATCTTGTAAGTCGCCGGATCCACGGCTACCGCCTGCTGGACGAGCCGATAGAAGAGTTTGCCGCGGCTTTTGGATTTGCGGCGGTTGAAACGGAAGGTGAACTCGTCCAGGTAGTAGTCCAGATGTTTGTGGCTCACGGCGCCCTGATGGGTGCCCAGCAGCCAGCGCTTGAGCAGTGACATCACGCGGTGGACGCGGGGCATCAATTCCGACGCGGACTGCTCCTGCCTGCTGACAACTGTGACCTGATGGACGTAGCCTTCCTTTTTCAACCCGGAGTAACCGGGCCAGCCGTCGGTATGCACCACGCTGCCCGGCTCGATGCACTCCTCCACGAAAGGCAACAGGCTCTCGCCCGAGGCATCCTCGATTCTCTTCATGCGAATCCGGCCGATACCCCGCCCATCCTCTTGAGCGGCTACTGCGATCAATGCTTTGTTTTTCAGGTTTCGGCCCCGCAGGCCCTCTTCGAGCCCGCCCCAGTAGCTTTCATCGACTTCCACCGTCCCGGCGAGCAAATCCCGTCCCGGCCGCACCATCGCGCGCCGCATTTTGTGCAGCCAGGTCCAAGCCGTTTCGTACCTGTTGAGCCCCAACACTCTTTGCAGTCCCAAAGCGCTGGCTCCGGTCTTTTGGGTGGTGACCCACCACATCGCACGAAACCACAACGGCAAAGGGCTGCGCGTGTCCTGAAAGATGGTCCCTGCGGTCACCGAGGTTTGGCGCCCACACGCAGCGCACTGCAGCAGCACTTTTCGCAAAGGCCACGACTTTCCACAACCGCAACCCGGACAGCGGAAACCGTCCGGCCAGCGCAGCCGGAACAGATACTCCCGGCAGGCCTCCTCACTGCTAAAACGGGACTCGAATTCTGTCAGGTTCTGAGGGTAATCTTCCATCTGCCGGCATACTACATCTTGGGGCTACCTGAGTCAACCGGATACCCATCCTGTGCATAATTCAGGTCACAGAGTCCACGTACAACCGGACTTCAGTGGTGGCCCCAGGAGGAGGCGCAGTCGTTTCCGCGAACTCGACGTATCGCGTATTCATTTCGATGTTGCCATTTTCATCAACGCTGCTCAGAACTGTCCCCGTGTTGCTCCGCCACTCTTGCGACTTGGTTACACCTTGACCTTGACCTGCTTTTACCGTTAAGTTTCGTTGCTCCTGTTGTAGGCGTTGTGTCGCTCACTTGCAGCGTTGTGTTGACGAACGTACCGCCATTGCGCAAGATCTGAAAACCGGTGTCCTTGAAATTACCCAGATCATCGTACCGGCTAATATTGAGCGCGGTTCCGAAACCGGAGAACGCAAATCGGTTCAGTCCGTCTACTTGGAAGAACTGGCTGACAACCGTGCCGCCGAGCTTCGTTGCCAGACCCATTTCCCTGAAGAATCCGCTTCCGAGGGGTGTGATGTGCGCTAGCAAGTCTCCTGCGCCGTCACGCCACTCCTGGATTGAAGCAGCCTGACCGGTAATTCCCCGCACAAGCAAAACCGGGGATCCGGCCGAGGTGCTGATGATCGAGTCGTTCGTATTTTTTAGCGCTCCGATACTGGCGGGCGTAACGATGTCCGCTCCACCGCTACCGTGCGTCGAGGCATGTGCTAAAGGATTTCGAGCATCTGACAACCGCGGGTCATTGCCCTCCGCGATCGTGCCCGCGGCGGTGCCGTAAATTGGTTCCACTTCGGTGCGCAGCTGACCCACGTTATCGAATACCGTCAGGCCGTTCGTGAAGTTGGCCACGTTCCGCTGGGTTACCGCAGTGCCAGAGTCCTCAAAGATCTCATACGCCGTTCCGGCCTCGGCTCCGCTTCCCGCCGCCGACCAAAATAGGTTTGCGCTGCCGTCCGTAGTCACCTGTTGACTGGGAAACCCGTCCGATCCCGGTAGCGTATAAACGGTGCTGGCGCCGAGAGTGGGTATTCGAAAGCTCACCGAATTCGTTGCCGTTTCGTCCTGGAACGTTAGCAGCGGGTCGGTCGAAATCGCGCTGCTTTTTTGTATGATCTGCTCTGCGGTAAACACGTTAACTTGATCCAGCTCGGGCTTGTTGTTCAGCGTCGAATTGAGTCCTGAAACTTGCGAAATTGAAATCACAGAACCAGGCGGCGGTGGCTGGCCAATTCGAATGTCACTTAGGGTGACTGGCGACGCGCTCTCAGGCAGGACCCAGTTTTCGACAAAGCGCGTTCCGTTATCGAACAAGTAGGTCGCACGGTAGGTCGTGCCCGATGGCGTCGCATTTTCGTTCGGGACCAAATCCGTGAGGAGAACGCCCCGAACGATCCGTATCTTCAACGAGTTGGTCGTAATTGTAGTCCCATCTGCCGCGGTAAATCCCTTCCATTCGATTGTCACTGAGCCCCGGACCGTGCTGCCGTCCGCGTTGAACAGAGTGTCTTGCACTCGCGTTTTTTGGATAGCCTGCGCATCGCGGCCGAGCGCTATCAAAGCTATCGCTAACATGAGGACTCGAAGCCCCTTTGATTCCATTGTTTGCATTCTGCTTCCTTCCTTGAGGAAATATCCGAGCCTGTCCGGAACAATTCCAAGATCGTAAGTCCGTCTTTGCTTTGAGAATAACGTATGATTTCCAGTTATTTCGCGAGCGCCAACCATAAGTAGTTGAAACTACAAGGACTATATTTATCATTTATCCGTGACTGGAAATCTCCAACTGGCGTTTTGTGCAAAAACACCAACGACTCGATAGGTTCCGATCTGACCGGTCTATGGTCGAGGGGCTTCAGCAAGCAAGCCGTCGTCGCTGCCTCGGGAAGGCGCCGACGGGACTCTGTGACGCTCGATGGACCCGAGCCGCAACCATGTGGGCCTGTCGCGTGCTTCGGCGGTCAGCAGGTGAGCAGTGCTGGCTAACGAGAAGTCGATTGTCAAAACCCGGATGGGGCCACTGGGGCTTCGACAGGAGCGGAGGTGGTACTACTTCACGAGGCTGCATTGGAGGGCGCCGTCCAGTTCGTCACGAGACATCTTGGTAGTCAGGAACAATTCCTGTCTGGCTCCGCTTGAAAGCGCGATCGCCTTCCACCCGGTCTGGGAGGGCGTGGTGATTCGAACCTTCACCTGTCCCCTCGCGTCACGAACCTTTCGGATTCGGCCGGAGATGATCGTTCCGATCGATGAGTAGTTTTCCAGCAGTCTCTCAAGGACAGGGCGAAGCCCCTCGATAATCGAGTGCTCCACTTTTAGTCGGTTGTTGACAGCGGGCAGTCTCACGATTTGGGCCTTGGGACTCGATGAGCGTTCTGAGCGGCTAACGACCCTGAAGCTCGCGATTTGGATCTGCGACTAACCGCAGATAGGCCCGATGGTATCATGAGTGGGCCATGAGCCTATCGGAATGTCCGACAGTGGTCATCGTTGGACGCCCGAACGTCGGCAAGTCAACTCTTTTCAACCGCATCACCCGTAGCCGTCGGGCAATCGTTGGCGATGAACCCGGTATCACGCGCGATCGGATCCACCTCGAAACAGAATGGAAGGGACGTCCTTTCGAGCTGATCGATACGGGCGGCATGATGTTCGGCGAAACCGCCGAATTCCCAGTACTGATTGGTGGACAGGTAAGAGTAGCCATCGACTCGGCGGCACACTTGATCTTCCTCGTCGATGGCCGCTCCGAGATCAGCGAAACAGATCGAGATTTGGCCGACCTTCTGCGCCGAACGGGCAAACCTGTCTCACTTGTCGTGAATAAGTGCGACACGCCCGAAAAGCGAGTTCTAGCTGCTGGTTTCTACGAGTTAGGCTTTCGGGACGTTTTTTCCGTCTCGGCTGAGCACGACCTGGAGGTGGACGTTCTGCTGGACCACCTTACAGAAAGGTTTCCGGCATCGGAGGTCTCCGTGCGGGAAGAGAGAGCGATTCGCGTGGCGATCATCGGCCGGCCTAACGTTGGTAAGTCAACTCTACTCAATTGTCTTACCGGGAAGGAACGGTCCATCGTCTCGCCAACCGCAGGGACGACTCGCGATGCCGTTGACGAAGAGGTTGAGCGCGGCGGCGTCCGTTTTCAGTTTGTCGACACTGCCGGAATCCGCAGGAAGGGCAAATCAGCGGAAATGGCCGAGAAGCTGAGCGTCGTGATGGCGCAAAGGCATATCCGGCTCGCCGACGTGGTGTTGACCCTGGTGGATGCAGTGGAGGGCGTATCAGCACTTGATGCGAAGATTGCGAGTTACGCTCACACCGCCGGTAGGGCTATGGCGCTTGTGGTTAACAAGTGGGATCAAGCGCCGCCCGCGAAATCCCGCAAGGCTGCGCTATCTGATTTCGCGCAACATGTACGCGACGAGATGAAGTTTCTGGACTACGCTCCAATCCTTTTTGTGTCCGCGCTCTCGGGACAAGGAGTAGGCGAAATTTTCGGTACGATCCGAAAAGCCTACCTAGCTGCTCACCGGCGGGTGACAACCGGTCAATTGAACCGCTTTATCTCCGAAGTCGATTTTGATCGGGTGACCGCGCCCAGATTTCAGAAACCTGTGATTCGGTACGTCACTCAGGCAGGTGTGGCTCCTCCTACTTTCGTCTTCTTCACGAATCGGGCCAAAAAGTTTCATTTCTCGTACGAGCGTTTTTTGATCAATCAGGTACGGGGTAAGTTCGACTTCGAAGGGACTCCTGTCGTGGTCAAGTCCAAGAGCGCCAAGCGCTGACCGTATAATGAATCGATGGCCGGGGATCGGCGTCGGCAGCGCTGCGATCCCTCCCAGACATCATGGCCGGAAAGAAGGTGGCGTTTCAGGGTGCCCGCGGTGCTTTCAGTGAGGAAGCCAGCCGAATTCTTCTGGGCGACGACTTAGCCTACTTGCCCTGCGAGCGATTTGAACAGGTTTTTCGCGCGCTCGCCGAGGGCAAGGTTCGTTACGCCGTTGTGCCGATCGAAAATACTCTTGCCGGCTCAGTTCATGAGAACTATGACCACCTTCTGAAGTTCCAACTTCCGATCATTGCCGAAGCACGTCTTCGGATTGTGCATAACCTGATCGCCAGGCCGGAGGCCAAGTTTTCTCAGATTCGGAGTGCGATCTCCCACCCTGTTGCGCTGCGGCAGTGTCTTCGCTTTTTTGAGAAGCACCCGCAGGTCCGTTCAGAGGTCTTCTATGACACGGCGGGCAGCGTAGAGCAGGTCATGCGCCAAAGTGATCCCGCCGTCGCGGCGATCGCTTCCGCTTTGGCGGCGCGCTACTACGGCGCCAAGACGCTGCGGCGTTCGATTGAGGACGACCGGCGGAACTATACACGTTTCTTCTTGCTCGCTCGCAAGGCTCCCAAACTTCGGCCTAAAAATGGTCAAACGCTAAAGACCTCGATCGTGTTTTCAACACGCAATCAACCCGGAATGTTATTTCGGTGCTTGAGCGCCTTAGCGCTCAGAGATGTTAATCTGATCAAAATCGAATCGCGGCCCCTCCGAGGGCGCCCCTGGGAGTATTTGTTTTACGTGGACTTGATCGGTTCCCCGCTTGAGGCGAGTTATCGCAACGCCATGTCCCACCTCGCCGAGATGACTGAGTTCGTGACGGTGCTGGGCTGCTATCCTCAGGCTGCATAGCGAATGGGCCGCCTCGCACTGGCAAAGTTGAGTTCCGTTCGGCATAACCCTGACGCCGTTCGATGAAAGCCATGGCAACGAAGATCCGCCTTCTTGACATCGCTCACGCTCGGTCAGGCGATAAAGGGGATACGGTCAATATTGGTCTGATCGCAAGAGAGGAAAGATTCTACCCGCTGCTCGTCCGGGAGGTCACAGCCGCTCGTGTCCAACAGCATCTCGCGGGGCTTTGCAAGGGACCTGTGGAGCGTTACGAACTCCCCAACCTTGGAGCCCTCAACTTCCTTCTCCACCAAGCACTGGGAGGCGGCGGAACCCTATCGTTGCGCGCCGATGCTCAGGGGAAGACCTTCAGCACGGCCCTTCTACGAATGGAGCTTGAGTACGCTGACGGTCATCATGACGGCCGACCGTCAGGACGGTGAGGCGGCGGGCTATCCGCCGGGCAGTCACCGCTCAGCCCATGCCGCACGGCATACTTCCGCCGCCGGCTTGGCACATTCCAGACGCCTGATTCTCGCACCCGGAAACTCCGTTGCCGTTCGATGTTTGCGCAGCGAATGTCGAGAAGAGCTTCTCAACCGAATCGCTGCCGCAATCGGAGCACACCACGGGTTGCGCCTTGTCCTTTGAACTGAGGACTAATTGTTCGAAGTTTAAAGTGCAATCGGTGCAATGGTATTCGAAGATCGGCATAGACAATTCCATTGTAGTCAGCCGGCCTAGTATCCGGCAATTCGCGGGCTGACATGTCCGAGTTCCGCGCTGCAACCATGCCGTAGCCGTTAACTCAAGTAGCGATTCGGTGCTTTGGAGGACGGTCCCGACATATGCGTACTAGAGTAACCAACCTATCCCCACAACTCGTGCACAGGCCCGTAAGCATCTTCGCTGGCCATGGGGACGTATTCGAAACCCCGGCCCAAGGGGTCGTCGGTGCGGACGGTGGTCCAGTTAATACCCATAGCCGAATAGATGGTGCCCTCGATATCCTCTGGACGGACATCCCGGCCCCGTGACCAGCCCGGGTCTATCGTGAAGGCTCCAGTCGGGTCGCTCTGCCCAATCACCGTCCCGCCCTGGACCCCGCCGCCTGCCAGCACATAGAACATCTTCAGGTTGTGGTCCCGTCCGGCGCCGTCGTTCGTCACGGGTCCGACTGTCTGGCCAAACTCGCCGCAAGCTACGACTAGGGTTTCGTCGAGGAGCCCGTCGGCCTCCAAATCGTTGATGAGCGCTGAGAAACCCTTGTCAAATTCGGACCCTTGGGCATAGATGTTGCGCCCCACGTCCTGCCCGTTGACTTCGTTTCGGTCGTAGATGGCAGAGTGGTGGTCCCAGCCGCCATGGTTGACCTGGACAAAACGGGTCCCCTGATCGGCAGCGACGATTTTCTTTGCGATCGCACAGGCGTCGCCGAAGCCCGTGTCTCCGTACTGCAGGCTTTCCTCTTCGGTAAAGCTAAAAGCCTCTGACACTACCGGATTGAACATCATGTCGCGGGCGCTCTTGTAGAATCCACCCATCCCTTCCCCCACCGCGCCGAAAGCCGAGCCGGAGCCCCGCAACGGAGCATCGATAAGTTGCAACATGTCCCAGCGCTTTTCGAAACGGGTCTGGCCATCGGCATGTTGGGTACTCGTCAAACCTTCGATCGATGGTCTTGTCTTGAAGGGGCCCAGCGAAACCGGGAAGTAGCCTGATCCCGGAGTATTGTTTGCATTGAGCGCGACGAAACTCGGGAAAATTTGATCGGGACGCCGCTCCGGTTCCTTTTCAATCGCCACCACGCTTCCCAGGTGAGGCGCAATGCGCCCGGTTGCTGAGATCGGGCTTCTTCCAATTTGAAACCAGGTTTGCGCCAGATTGTGGGCCAGGGCCCATGACAGCCCCGAGCGGATGATCCCGATCTTGTCTAGAATCTGGGCCGTATTGGGCAACAGACCGACTGGGAACTGAATCCCGTTGACTGTCGCCGGGCTAAAATCGCTTGGCGTGTCCGGAGTCATCTTGAAGTCAAACGTATCGACAGGGCTCGGGGCTCCCTCGAGAAACAAAAAGATGACTTGCTTGGCCGTCCCTTTTGCCTCTACGGCGGCTGCGGCGCGCGGGAGAGTCGGGGCCAGTGGGCCCCCCAAGAAGTATCCCGTGAGACCGCTGCCCAGCAACCGGAAGAAATTTCGTCTCGTCCATTGAGAGCGCTCGAAAAAATTCGCGTGGGGGTGTGGATACTTCGTAATGAGTTTGCTGAATCGTTCCCTTTCGGTCATTTTCGCCCTCAGTAGTTGAAGATGAAATCCACTTTGTTATAGAGGCTCCACATCAGATCCTCGATGTTTTGCTCCCGATCTCCGCTGGAGATCAATTGAACCGCTGTCGCCAGTTCGTCAGGCGTGGCCGGACGGCTCAACACCAGCAAGTAAAGAGCCTGCACCAGCACGTCGTCAGGCTCGTCGAGAAGCAGCGCCAAGCTGCCGCGCACCCGGCTCTCATTGACGCGGGCAGCGACAAGCGGGCTGTTCATCAATTGCAAAGCCTGCATGATGCTCGCTTCGCCGCTACGGGGCGTCTGTTCCCAATCGCCACGGAAGAAATCGTTAAGGAACTGCGTCGCGAACGCGCCGAGGTTGTTCACACGGTCGCCACGACGACGCTCGATAGGCACGAACTGTACATCGGGAAACTGCATCGCTAGCACCTTGGCGCCCAGCGTTGGCGAGACAAGGTAGGGAATCGGAACACCGCTGGACGTTACGAGCGCGTCATGAATCTGTTCTGCGCTTAGCCGGTGCACTTGAAAACGTGCAAATGTCGACTCATACGCCGGATTCCAAGTGCCCTCGTAGCGCGAAGAGAGCTGATAGGCTTCCGAATTGGAGATCTGCCGCATCAACCACTTGAGATCGAAGTCATTCTCCACAAACCCGTCGGCCAGAAACTCTAGCAGTTCAGGATGTGACGGTTGGATCGTCCACGGTAGTGAGGGTGGGTTGCCTGGGTCGAGTCGCGCCAGGTCGAACTGATCTACCGGGTCGACCAAGCCTCTGGAAAAAAACTCTTTCCACATATAGTTGACGATGGCTCGAGCAAACTGTCTACCCGCCGTGAGCAGCCTCCCCAGTGCCTGACGGTAAGGCTCCCCCGGATTGGGGGTTTCCTCGCTCACTAGATAAGAAGGCGCGACGAACGCTATGCTGTCGTTGCCGTCGGCGAGTCGTTCGGGCCGATTCCCCGTCGCTGTATTGAGAGCATAACTGCCACGAGGGCGATCGCGGACGATCCAATATCGGGCTCGAAAATTGCGGGGCCCTTCCGGCGGCGGGACGAGCGGCCGGACCAACTGGGTGCGGGAAAAGAAAGAAGCGAGGCCCCATGCCTCCAGACGCGTCGCCTGCTCCCCCCAAGCGCTGAGAGAATCCAGATGCCCCGCGCCGTCGTGGCACAACAAACAGTCCATGTGGGTGATGCCGAGAAAGTCACGGGCGGTGAACGCCGTTAGCGTGTCAAAGCTGTCCTGGATCGGGCCTCCGGTCGTTCGCCCGCCGACGATGTAGCTCGCCGGGGTAGCGCTGACCGGATAAGAGTCATAGTCCCGCTCGGCCGCCTGGTAGGCCTCGAAACTAGCGTAACTCTCCGGAAAACTACGTCCGGATGCGTGACCGCTAGCCGAGAGAATCTCCCGTGCCATCTGATCGTAGGGCTTGTTCTGCCGCATGGACTCAAGCAGATACAGATGAAAGGCGTCGCGCCCGTCGACGTAACGATTGACCTGCGACGTTCGCAGCGTGTTGCGATAAAGGTCTCCGAAGAACATCGCCCATCGATCCGCCCACTGAGGTGATGCCAGCAAGCTCTCTACAACGTTCGTTCTCTTGTCCGGCGAGGTGTCTTGAAGGAACCCTAAGACTTCCGCGGGCGTCGGAATGCGTCCGGTCAAGTCGAGGCTAACGCGGCGGAGAAACTCGGTATCCGTGGTTGCCGGAGCGGCGGGGATCCCTTTCGATCGAAGTGCCTTGAAGATGAAATCGTCTACCGAGTTCCCGCCTTCAGAAATTGCCTCTCGGCCGACCGCCCGGCTCCTTGACGGGGGACGTCGTATAGGCATGGCCGCGACAACAGCTGAGGTGAGTGACGAACGGAGAGTCATCTGCGCAAGTTGGCCACCGAGGCTCCCAAGAAGGATTTCCTCGCACTTCACACCAAAAAAAGTGCATTCCGCATGCGGCACGCCGATGTCGGAGGCGCCGTCCTCTCGGTCGCCGGTTTGTGCTGGAACTGGTTTCAGCAACACTGTGACCAGCATCAAACACGGCCATAACATGCGGCTTGTGATGTGTTGAAACCGCTTTATTTGCATGACACCTCGGAACTAGGCCCCGGAAATTTTTGCGAGGGAAGTGCGGGGCTCTACACGCCACTCTTTCCGATAAACCCTCAGATCGGCCAAAAGTTGCAGCGCAAGCCGAAATTCGAAATCGGAACGGCGAATTGCCTTGGTGTGTCAACGCCCCCAAGGATGGCGCCGCCTCTGATCGCTCTGGCCTGTCGCTAAGAGGTGATACGCGGTATCCTAATTCCACACCGGCCGCAACCCTCAGGCATATTCGGTGTTTGCCCTGTTGCTACGATAGAAAGCTGGTGTCGGTTCCTTCCCTGACGTAGGCTAGTGTTCGAGAGCCTGTCGATACGAAGGCCGATCGGTGTCAGCACACACATTTTCGATTTGTTTTCTACGAGCCCTTCGGGCTCCCCGGTGTATGGAACCTGAATTATGCACAGATTCGGCGTAGCCATCGTCGATGGAGTTGTGGCGATAGCGGCACTCGTGTCAACTCAGTGATTTCGCAAGTCGTCTTTTCTGCTGTTTCCCTCCCCGTTTGAGCCGCCTCCTGATCCCGGCAGGGCAAAAGCGGGCTGGCAAGCGGCGTGTTCCCAGTACCTTGCGGCGAGTGCATGAAATTTTATGCATGGAGTGCCCCTCAGCTCAGCGCACCCTCCACCACCGGCGCCAAGCTCGATCCCGGCGGCCCCATCGCCCGCAGCCGTCGCATCAGCCGTTCAAACAGGCCCTTTTCCTGATAATGATCGCTGTAGCTGACACCCGTTCTGCCGGCGTGCCGCCAGATCTTGGCCGCCACGAACAGAAAACGCAGCCGCGCCGTCGCCAGGGTGGTGTGCCGCAGCGTCTCCACGCTGGCCTGGGCTTCGCGGTTGAACAGCAGCAGCCAGCAGTTGAGATTGTAGGCCAGCATGGCCAACTGAAAGTGATTGCGGTTCATGTCAAAGCGGCGCGAGGGATGGGCCGCCAGCCCGGCGTCGTTGTTGGCCTCCTTGATCAGGTTCTCGGCTCCGGCGCGCTGATTGTAAAACCACACCACCGCCGCGATCGGCTCGGCCAGATTGGTGACAAACACGCGGTAGGTGTAAGCGCTGGTGGCGAACAACTGGTATTGCTCGGCCGCGCCGGCCTTGGGCTCGTTTTCGTAACGCAGCACCAGGAAACGGCAGGCCCGCGCCCAGCCTTGCGGTTGGTAGAGGAATTCGCATTCCGCGTCCGCGTCGGAGCGGGGGGAGGGTTTCCATTCTGCTTGCTGCAAGCGCTCGACCAGGCGCCGCGTTTTGCGCGCCACGATGACGAACTGACAAGCCGCCTTTTCATAGGCCTCCACCGCCTCCCAGCAATAAAAGCCGGAATCGGCCCGCGTCAGGATTTTCTTCACGCCGCCCGGCAAAGTCCGGAAAGCGCTCTCGAGGTGGGCGGCGATCTGTCGGCCCGTGGGCCGGTCGCCGTTGCGCAACCCGCCCATCAGGTATTCGCGCGTCTCGGCCAGGAAGGTCAGTATCGGCTGGTAGCTGCGCTTGCCCTTGTTCTTGGGGTTGTAGCTCTTGCGCCCGCCCATCTGGCGGCCGTAGAGGGTATGCACGGTGGTGTCGGTGTCCAGCGTCACCGTCTCCAACTTCACGTGGGCCGCGGCCCAGACTCGTTCCCGCAGCTGGCGCTGAATGGAAAGGATCTGCTTCGCCACGTTGAGGTGCAGCGAGGCCAGAAAGCGCCACAGCGTGGACTGCGGCGGCAGACGCGTCACTTGCAAGATGCCGGTCAGGATGGGGTCGCGAGCGATGAAGCGGAGTTGGTTGAGCCGCGCAAAGCCGACATAGAGGCCGAGCACGAGGGCCAGCACGAACTGGTAGGGGCTCATGGCTCGGGTGAGCCGTTTGGTCGTGAGGGTTTCTTCCAGCAGCGCTTGGAAACCGAGTTTTTCGAGCAGGGTGGCGACGGGCAGCAAGCCGCCGTAGGGAGTCAGATTCTTGCCACGGAAGTGATAGGGCGTGGCAGCCCCGATTTTATTGGGCCGCGGGGCCCTCGCGCCGGGGCCTTGTTTGACGGGCCTTCGGGAGCTATGCTGTTTTCGTTTGGTAACCATTTGGGTGACCTCCTTGGGGTTGACTGGCGAAGCTGAAATCTTTGCCAGCCTACCTTTTTACCCCATGTTTTCGGGGGTCCCCAAATGGTTCCTGGCGGCTCAGCCCTCACCAGGTGCACCGGCAGTGCATAATTCAGGTGTAATGAAATTATCTTGGCGCTTTTTGATTGCGATTCTTCTCCCAGTTCTCGCTTCCTCACAGGGTTTTGATAACTCTTCGCTGACGGGCAGATATCACTTTGTTCACCTGTTAGCTTCGGTCAACGCCGGCGGGCAGGCGACGGACGCTCGCAATCTCGGCGGAAGCATCACTTTCGATGGCAATGGTGGCTATACATTCCAGGGCAGGTTGGGGCAGGGCGCCGGTTTGCCCGCGGCATCCGAAGGAGCTGGCACTTATTCAGTCCAAGCGAACGCCTTTTTGATCATGACAAACCCGATCGAGAACGGACTCCAGATCAACGGCCGCATCGGCGCCGAGTCGAAGGTGGTGCTCGGAGCATCCACCGAGGCGACGGACAACTCGTACGATCTTTTCGTGGCGGTGAAAGCTCCCGACGCAGGGATCACCAACGGCGCGCTGAATGGCGCCTACTCCGGCGCAAGCTTGGCGTTACCGAACGGAAGCGATTCCGCCTTAACGACAGCGTTTCTAAGATTGACCGCCAATGGGAGCGGGGCTTTCTCTCAAGCAACTGCCATCGGTCATGGTGTGAACGCTCAAGACGTCAATGTCGAGCAGGACGTCACAAACGCGACTTACGCGCTCAATGGGGATGGAACCGGGACAGCATCGTTCGGTTCTAACGCGAGCCTCGTGACCGGCGAGCGCGACATCTTCGTTTCTTCGGGTGGAAATTATGTCATCGGTTTTTCGACGGGTGCCGGTGGACGTGAAATTCTACTAGCTATCAAGAATTTCAGTGCCTTGGCGAACAATGCGAGCTGGAATGAAAGTTACTGGATGGCCGAAATCCTAGTGGAGGTCGGCATCAATGTGGACGGGCTCGTGAACAGCTACACATCCGCTACAGGTGCTCTCCGAGCAAACGGAGGCGGGGCGGCTCCAGTGTCGCAACGCCAGCGGTTTGACGGGCTGCCTCTCGACTTCGGGGCGATTCAGTTCTACCGAATGGATGCGGACAGCACCGGGAATTTGGCGCCGTTCGTCGATCCTTTAGTCAGCAATGTTGCGATTGGGGCTCCCTCTGATGGGAAACCGGGAGGCTTCGTCGGCGCCCAAGTCCTTGCCGAAAATGACGTATCCACCCTGCACGGGATTTTCTTCGGCATTCGCATGCCCGATTTCAGCGGGGAAGGAGTGTTCCTTTCGCCGCTTGGGGTGGTAAATGCGGCATCGTTTGCACCGCCGACCTACCCGGTATCAGGCGGGACGTTGATTTCACTTTTCGGCTCCGGTTTGTCGCCGTCCGTCGAACAAGCGCAAGCAGTTCCTCTGCCCACGAGTCTCGGAGGAGTTAGCGTGACGATCAATGGAGCCCCAGCGCCGCTTTTGTTCGTTTCCGGAGGCCAGCTGAACCTGCAGGTCCCGTTCGCCACGGCCGGCACGTCTGCTACTATTTCCGTCAACAGCAACGGGACGATTTCGAACCAGGTCACCGTGCCCGTCGCGCAGAGCAGTAGTCCCGCGATCTTCTCGACGGACGGAACAGGCTTTGGACCCGGAACCGTCGTTCACGCGGACTTTTCCCTTGTGAGCGAGGCCCGGTCGGCCGCCCCGAACGAAACGGTCGTCATCTTCCTCACGGGACTAGGTCCACTCGACCCGTCGATTGCAGACGGCGCACCAGGTCCCGCGGCCGAACCGTTCAGCCGCACGACCGATTCGAGTATTCAGGTCTTGTTCGGCGGCGAGGTCGGTACGGTACTGTTTTCGGGTGCTGCGCCTGGTTTCGTGGCTCTATACCAATTGAACGTGACAATTCCGAGTACTGTCGTGGTCGGAGCGGCGGTCCCGATTGCCATTATTAGTGGCAACGCGTTTTCCTGCTTTACCGACATCGCTATCGGACTCTGACGGCGGATTCCGGCTTCACCACAAGTCGGAGGCTGAGGCTCCATGATGAGACTGCGCCAAGCCGTGGCAAAACCGCCATTGGGAAACGCTCCGCCCCGAAGCGGCGTCTTGTTCTGTATGATGCTGCGCGTGACCGCCCTTGCCATCGCTTTCGTGACCACCTCGATTGCCGCGGACTGGCCCCTGTTTCTAGGCAACGCAAGCCGCAACGCGATCGCTCCAAACGCGGTTCCCCCGCCGCTCGACGTCGAGTGGACCTACGAGGCGCCCGGTGGAATCGACTCGACTGCAATCGTCGTCTCGGGTGCCGTCTACTTCGGGGAGATGGACGGGAGGTTTCACGCGGTAGATCTGGAAACTGGGAAGGTCAAGTGGGTCTATCAAGCAAACCTCGGTGTCCCGGCTTCCGGCTGTGTTCTCGACAAAACGGTCTTTTTCGGCGACGAGGAAGGTTACTTTCACGCTGTCGACATCGAAAGCGGAAAAGCCCGATGGGTCAAGCAGACTGGCGCCGAGATTCTCTCGTCTCCGAATTGCTTGGCTGACGGAGTCCTAGTCGGTTCCTACGATGCCAGCCTCTATAACTTTGATCCCAAGACCGGGGAGATAAAGTGGCGCTACGAAACGGAAGACCGCGTTCACTGCAGCCCAGCGGTCGGTGGGGGGCGGACATTCGTTACCGGCTGTGACGGGAAGCTGCGAATCATCGACGTGGCCAACGGAGAGGAGGTCTCGCAAATCGAGCTCGGCGACTACATCGCGGCGACCCCGGTGCTCGTGGGAGACCGTATCTATGTGGGAAGCTTCGGCAACGAAGTGCTCTGCATTGACTGGAAGAAGGGTGAAGTGGTGTGGCGCTACCACCACCCAACATCGGCTCAAGCCTTCTATTCATCCCCGCTGGTTGCGCAGGGAAAAGCTGTGTTAGGCGGCCGCGATAAACGTATTCACGCTATCAACACCGAGACCGGCGAGCTAGTTTGGGAATTTCTCACGAAGTCACGAGTAGATTCTTCACCCGTGCTGGCGGGCGAGGTGATTTACGTCGGCTCAAACGACGGCAACCTCTATGCGCTGAACCTGGCCGACGGGAGTCTGCTCTGGAAATTCGCCGCCGGCGGCGACATCGTGGCATCCGCGGCCATCACGGGAAACCGTCTGCTGATCGGATCCCGAGACGGAATTCTCTACTGCCTACGGTCAAAACCTGGAAGTTAGCTCGTGCTTCTCATCAGGCGAGCTCTGGGCGCAGTTCCCGCTGTGGCGCAAACCCGCACAACCACTGTGCTAAGCGGCACGCCGAAACCTTGACGACTGATCAGGGGCTCACCATACTAAAGTAAGATGGGAAATCAAACGATGAACGTTCCGCGGCGAAGCTGTTTTGGCATGGCGTGCCTGCTTGGATCACTGTTATTAATCGGGCCGCTCCTGCTTTCCGCGCAGAAAACATCAACTGTCCCCCCGGGAAATAAGGTCCGGACAACCGAGCGCTATACGGGGGAACACGAGACGCAAATCAACAAGCCCGTTTCGGTTCTCAAAATAGTCAAGCTCAAGGGGGTGCTGGACAAAATCGACCTCAAGAAGCGTACCGTCACGATCGTTCCTGAAAAGCGAAAGGATCGTGTGGAACTCACCTTCTCCCAGCCGACCGGCCGCGAACAGATCAAGGCATCGAAAAAGGCCGCGAAGATATTGGGAAGAAAAAAGCTACAGCTGGAAGAGCTGAAGCCCGGATCGAAAGTCCATCTGCAATACTATCCCGTGCTGGGCCAGCTGATGGAACTGATCGTCGATCGCACCTAAATTCGATCGCGCCCAAACCAGTCGAGCCCACTTTTTCCGTCGGGCAGAGTCGCTCGCAAGCTCATGACAGCGACACAGCATGCTCGAGGTCGTCGTTCAACCCGACATTCGGAACATAAATAGCTTCCGGCAGCAGCACCTGGAATGTTCGGACGACTGTTTGTCGAGGTCAAGCACCTGGCCCGAAGTATCGGCTTGCTAAGCACACGAGACGAATGGAGATTTCAACGCGGCGCCAACGATGCCCGCCTCAAAATCCTTTGCAATCGTTGCACTGGCTTTACCCCGGCTTTCTGCGGGACAGACTCCCAGCCCGATAAGGTTTCTTCCAGAAAAACTCCGCAACGGGTTCTCCGGGGATGGGGAAGCACCCGTCAGGAAATGAAGCCTGAGCGACGATCCGCCTAGACTACTTCGGCGGATCGTTCGGTCGGTACACTTAAGCCGGCGGCTATCGTCGAGGCGGTCTCGTTCCCATAAACGTTTGGCAAGGAGCACAGTATGAAAGCTTGGCAGGTCCACCAATACGGCTCACCCGAAGAGATGACCTTGGACGAGGTGGACAAGCCGACCCCGGGCGAGGGCGAGGTCCTGATTCGCAACCGCGCCGCCGGGCTGAACTTTTTCGATATCTTGCAGGCCCAAGGGAAGTATCAGGCCAAGCCTTCTTTCCCTTTCACCGTCGGCGCGGAGGTGGCTGGAACAATCGAAGCCGTCGGGCCCGGCGTCGATCACTTGTCAGTGGGCGATCGGGTCTTGTGTTTGACCCTTGGCGGCGGTGGCTACGCCGAGTACACGATCGGGAAGGCAAGAAAAACCTTCACGATTCCGGCCGGTATGGGCTACGAGGAGGCCGCGGCCTTTCCGGTGGTTTATCAAACCTCGTTCTTCGCTGTGGAGAACCGCGCACGACTGCAGCCGGAGGAGTGGCTACTGGTCCATGCCGGGGCGAGCGGGGTCGGCATGGCAGCGATCCAAATCGGCAAAGCGCTCGGCTCGCGTATTATTGCGACCGCGGGGAGCGAGGAGAAATTAAACTTTTGCCGCGAGCTGGGCGCGGATCACGTTATCAACTATCGCGACGAAACCTGGGTCGATCAGGTGAAACAGGTCACCGGCAAGGGGGCGGACGTGATCTACGATCCGGTTGGCGGCGACGTCTTCGATCTATCGACGAAGTGCATCGCTCCTGACGGACGACTGCTCGTTGTGGGGTTTGCCAGCGGCAGGATACCCAGCGTGGCGGCCAACCGCGTACTGCTGAAGAATATCTCCATCGTCGGCGTATTTTGGGGTCGCCATGCGGACGAAAATCGCGGGTATCTGAACGAAACGCACGATGCTCTGACAAAACTTTACCAGGACGGGAAAATCAACCCGGTGGTGACGGCGAAGAGTCCGCTCGAGGAGGCGCCGGCGGCGTTGCGCTCGCTAGCGGACCGGATGGTTGCTGGGAAGGCTGTGCTGACGATGCCTTAGGGGTCGTCGCGACGAACAGTTTGGGGAAACAGGCTAAGTCGCTTTTCTCACCGCCTGATGGTGGAAGCACGCGGTGAGAAAAACGGGCTAAGCCCCGCTGCCGTTCGTGCCGAAGCGGCCGTCCAATGTCTTTACGAGGCGGTCGACTTGTCCGACCAACGCTTGAACCATGGCTTCGGTCCGCTCCTGTTTTTTGTCGTGCCGCTCCATGTTGTGCTCGATCCGCTCCATTCTCTGGTCGGACCTCTTCGTGTGGCTTTGCAGGTCCCGCATATTTGAGTCGAAACGCGCCTGCGCTTTGCCCAGCAAAACCTGATTGAGGGCCATTTGCTCGACGATCGTATGAAGTTCGCCCATACGGGCGGCGGAGGCAGCCTGCTGCTCTAGCAGAAACTGTACGGTTTTTTCGACATCCATCGTTTCTATCTATCGTGCCTATTGCATATCGCTGAATGTTTCTAGCGTCAGCGTTGCCGACTCCTGACGCTGATCCGCTTGACCGCTCGGACGTGGCCGAGCACCGCGATACGTTCCAATTCAATACTGAACAGTAACCATCTTCCCTTTCTTCGGACTCAACTTGTTAATCGTGTGATAAAGAACCTTCTCGATGGGCGTCCCGTCAGCGGCCTTGATCTTGAAATTCACTTGCATCTGCATGACCTCGACCAGATCTTCCATCTTCAGAAAGACCGTCTTGCCATCTTTCGATAGCTTGACCGAAGCAATCTTCACCTCGTCAGTCCCTTGCTCACCGTTGAGCTTCCACAGGTCGGACCCGTAGCGGCTTAGCCATTTGTAGTTCCAGCGTCGGCTCGAGAAATTGCTGAGATCGCCCGCGCTTGCCGGGTCGAGCGGATCGGTAAACGTGATCGCGACTCCGTCAGTGGTCACGTGCAGCTCGACCGGCATATTTACCGGCTTGCCCGTGTAACGCATGCGGTAGAAGCCACCCTCGTCAGGCCGCTTTGTCCCCCATCCCCACAGGCCGGAGATATAAAGCTGGCCGTCCCGTTTGCGGAACTCCGGGCGCATGAGGCCAGCCCCGGCCAAAACAGGGAACTCGACTGCCCCTCCCTGGATCTGGCCGTCGACCTTTTCCATCATCACCAAGTACACTTTGCCGCGGCCAAACGAAGTATGGACGAGATGTCCCTTGAACGGCCCCCAGCGATCGTTGTCTACCCAGGCCTGACCCGCTCCGGAGTTGTCGAAATTGACCGGGAGAAAAGTGATCGGCTTGTCGTAATCGTCGCGGTCCGGGATGCTACCGCCATATTTGTAGCCGTGAAAACTGCCGGGGCTGCACCAATTGATGCGCGTAGAGGGGATCCAATGGCCCTCTTGATCCGATGTTGTTATTTCGCCGTTGGGGCCGACAGCGACTCCGTTCGGAACACGAAAACCCGTGCAGACGATCTCGAGATTCTCCCCCTTCGGGTCCAGCTTCATGATCGTCCCATGGTGTTTGACCTTCGCATCGAGAGCATGCCGCGCGGCTTTAGAAAAGATGAAGTTTCCGTGGGGGTCGCGGTCCAGGTCAAACGTAAACTCGTGGAAGTGATGGGTAATATGGAAGTCGTTGTTGAAGTTCTCGTAGAAATCGGGCTCGCCGTCCCCATTGAGATCAACCAGCCGCGTGATCTGGCTGCGGTCCAGCACGTAGACGACATCGTCGACTACTTCGAGCCCCAAAGGCTGATTCAAGCCCGTGGCATAGCGCTTCCAGTTCAGCTCAGACAGATCGTCATCCACTCCGGAAACAACCCACACATCTCCGCTCCAGGTCGTCATGGCCGCGCGGTCGTCGGAGAAGAAGGCGATGTCGCCCGGCCTCATCCAAGACTTCCAGGGATTGTTAACCGGTAGCGCTAGTTCGTCGAGAACATAGGGCCCTGACTCCCTGCCGAGCGTGCCCTTGGTTGTAGTCGTTTCGGGGAAGCGCGTTGGCCCGCCCTGCGTGTATTTCTTAAGAGACTCTGGCGGACGCGCCTCGCTAATCAACTTGCCGAAAGCAACGAGCTGATCGTCGGCGAGCCGGGCATGGTAGATCGTCAAGACCTGAGTCGTCGTCGAGGCCGGAACCCTCAAGCGAATGTGTTCGGCGTCGTCCAGCACCCATGAGGTGTCGGGGGCGCCTCCGACGACTCCAGCCACGATGGTGGAATCGCCCGCGAGCCGGGCCAGGGTGCGCCCGGCGGGTCCTTCGCCTCGATGCAACGTTTCGAGACTCAACTGCTCAGCCCGTGCCCCTTTCAGCCAGGCCACTTGCAGGAGTAATTCTTCTTTGGATGCCGAGATTTCAAGCGTCCGGGTGATCACCTCGATCCCGTTGAACTTCAGCGCGCCAGGAAGGTCCAGCACGGTGGTATCGCCAACACCATACGCAAGAACCGTGATGTCGCCGTGAACATATCGGCCTTTGTATTTCGCCCAATTCTCGGGCAGCGGCCCGAACCCCTCTTCACGAGGATCCTGAAAGCTGCCGTCGCGAGCCCAGCCCGGTGCTACGGGGTTCTCAAACATCATTTTTCCCGTGACGTAGGGATGCGGCCCATGCTTCCAGTCAAAAACAGTCCCCGTGAGTGCGAGATACTCACCGGTCCAAGCGGCGGAGTAGCGCAAAAGCTCGGTGTCGAACATGACAGAAGCCGACTTGTCCTTGTTCAACGCGATGGCGTGGGCCTTGTAGCTGATATTGTCATCCGGACCCTTATCCGCGCGAGGATCTTCGGGCTCGCGAACGGTCATCGAGCCGGAGATTACCGGGCCGTATTCCATGTTGAGCCAATGCGGCTCGTTTTTCTTTTGAGAATCGTCCCGGCCCTGAGCCCAGCGGACGCCCTGATCGATCCAGGCGCGAAGAACCCCGATCTCCTCGGATGTGAGCCTACCCCCGGTCGGGGGCATCACCAAATCCTTCTCGAGCCCCGCGACGAGGTGAATCATGCGACTTTGTTCACTGTTGCCTTCCACGATCGCTGCGCGCCCCGAATACCCGCCCTGCAAAGCTTCTTTCTTGCGCCAAAGGCTGTAACCGTTCATCTCTACGTCGTCGCCGTGGCACATGTAGCACCGCTTCTCGAGAATTGGATCGACATCGTCCAGAAAGGTAACCGCGCGCGCAGCCGCAGGAGGGAGTTTGCTGACATCCACCGCAGCAGGCGGAGCCGCCGCGACCAGCGCTGCGGTAGTCAGCAGGCAACTAGACAATGCAATCGAAAGAGAGGGCATAGGACATTCTGTTCCCGTGAGATTGGCCGACGAGGTGTTCTGACTGGGCTCGAAGACCCGCTATTGCGGCGCGTAATCCTCATCTATTCTAGTCTCGCTGGCCAATAGCACCGCAAATTATCGATTTCTGCTGGCGTAAAATCATTCTGAAACAAGCTGGGAACGCCCAGCAATGCGGCCAATAATCGACAGGATTGTGGACGCAGGAAGCTGAGAGCGGGGGCCACGGCACCGCCAAAAGGCCGCAAGGACAGCTTTGCCAAACCGAAAGTCGGCAAGCTCCAGCGGCCCGTGGTCAAAGTGAGCGAGGGCGAAAAAAGGGGTGTACCCTTTTTCGCGTCCAAGGACTTACGCCACCTGCTGTTAGCCGAAGAGTTTCCTATGACGGCGCTTCGTTGGTTAACGTTCCTGGTAGTGGCCCTGATGATGCTGCCCGGTCCCGGTTTGTCGCAGACTGATCCTCTGCGGGCCGATCCGCCAGAAGCGGTAGCCGCCTCCAGCGAAGCCGACGAGCGCGCGAATCAGACCCCACCCGTGACCGAAAAACCGGGATCGACCAGTTCGGCGAGGCAGGCGGCGATTTATCGGCGGCCCCAGCGATTTCTCCGAGACACGATGCCGCCACTGGCAAAGCCTGCCCCATTGCGCCTGGGCACTTTCTCTCGGGAGTGGGCTCGGTCCGGACGCGAAGCGCTCGCCGAGCGCCGCCTCCTTCTCTGGGAACGCGTGAAGGCCACCCGCAATGACCTGCTTTCCCGGCGCGAGGTTTTCCAGCCCGCAGGCGTTCGAGACGAGACCAACTCAGACAGCGAAGTGTCCGAACGCTAGCAGCGAAAAAGCTAGATGCATTCCCGGCGTCGCGGTCGCCAATACCTCTACCCAGTCGTTGAGGGGACACAACTCCCGTCAATCGAGCGGGTTTCTATTCGAGTTGAGTGTAAACACCGAACGTTTCGTGCGCCACCTTGATCCAATTTGAGCTCAGGCGAGCGGGCCTGGCCTCTAGCGCACGAGCCGCTGGCGAAGGTCTTGGTTCACGATAACCTCTTCGATACCGGCTTCGATCTCGTCTGTGCTCTAGGGTTCACCAGCCGAGGCGCTGCGGTGGTGACCGCAGGCACCGAAGAGGTCACCACCGGCAGGCAGGCCGACATCGCATCGACCACAGGAAATCCGAAACTCACTCCCGAATTCACCCTCGAACTTCGTCCCCAAAACTCAGCCCCGAACTCCCCGTCGCGGCGGTAGTGACGGGATCCCTAAACAGAACGAAACGCCTTGGCCTAAGTACCTTCCCTGACGAATTCGCCTGAGTTCCCAAAACTCTGTAGGCAAATGGTCCTATTGAAGAGGCCATCGCATGGTGCGATCATTTAGTCAGAGTCTGTTGAGCCGTGGAGATCGATGAGCATCGACCGCCAGTACGAGTTGCTGGGTCTGATAGCGAAGGGTCCCACCAAGACCTTCAAGGCCAAGGAGATTGCTAGCGGCCGGCACGTGTTTCTGCACCTGTTTGACGCCCAGTCTGATCGCGGTGCGCAGGATAGTCTCCTGGAGAAGCTCGATTTTCTAGTCCTCACCCCTCCATCAAGGGGTCCTCTGCCGATCCTCGACGTTGTTCGGTCCATCGAACCTCGCTACGTGGTGACCGAGGTATTGGAGCCATTCACCAACCTGCGGACTTGGGTAGAAACCCACTACCAAGAGATCCGTCAAACCGACAAGTCACGCTGGGTTGTAAGGATTCACTCTCTGCTTGGTGCGGAGGACCAAGAAGGTGCTCTTGAGATCGCACGCGAGGCGTCCGCTGATTTCCCTGGGGATGGTGAACTGCAGAACCTCGTCAAGGTCATTGACGGCTTGCTTCGCGGCCGGAAGCTGTGGGAAGAGGGCTTCGAGGAGGAAGGAATCGAGCGGCTCCGGCGGTGTCATAGCCTCGACCAGCGAACCCCCCACGTCCGAGGTGCACTCGTCAAGTTTCTCGTTCAAAGAGCGGAGGGGCTGGTTGATGCCGACTGGGAAGGGGCTCGACGAGAGGTTCAGGAAGTGCTGGAGCTGGATCCGACTCATAAAGCAGCCAAAGAACTCGGCAGCCGCATCGACCACAGGCGCGACGAGTATATCTTTTGGTGCCTGACCCAGTGTCATCACCTTCTCGGCCAGGGGGATAGTCCCGGCGCTCTCGCGGTGTTAGAGCGGGGCTTGGCCTCGTGCCCGGACAGCGAGCAACTGGTGGAATTGCGGAATGTCCTCGGAGAAAAGAGTAAGCCGCGAAAAGAAAGGGGGCAGCCCTCGAAAGAAGGCGAGTCCAAAGCCGCCTCGGCGCTACGTAGCGTTGCCGATCGGGTCAGGAATCTCGACTGGGTCAGCAAGCTTTGGAGCCGCCTACAGCCGCTGCTGAGTGCTTTGATCTCTTATCTTCGGCGGTTGGCTCGGCTGTTTCCGGGGCTGCCCAGTCTCGACAAGAAGTGGCGTCGGGGCCTTCTTGCAGCTGTCGCGACGACGCTCTTGCTGGTCGCCACCGGTTTGGGTATCTGGAGTTTCGGGCGCTCGGCGCCCCGCGAGGCTCCTGCCCCTCTGGCTTCGCTGCCCAGCAGCCAGCTGATTCAGATCAAGAGCGTTCCCGCCGGTGCGATCATCCTCGTCGATGGGCAACAGTGTGGAACATCGACATGTCAATTGGAATTGGAAGGAGGCCGGCATCAACTTGAAGCGACGCTAATCGGCTATCACACGACAGAACTTACGCTCGATCTTGACCCGCTAACACCGCGCGCGGGGGAGGGCGTCGTGCTGGAGTTGGAACCATGGGCTCCTTTCCTCCGAGTCTCGGCGGATCTCGACAGCGGAGAAGTCTCGCTGGATGGAGAAGTTTTGGGCGAGTTGCAAGACGGCGAGTTCGAGGTAGAGCTGGATTCGCTCGCGCCGGGCGAACACACCTTGGAGGTATCGGGCCGAGGGGCGGCGGCTGGCATCACGTTCGAATCGGCTCCAGGATTGCGGGCGACTGTTCATGGCCGGCTCAGGACCCGCAATTTGAATGCCGCCGTGGTGAGCAGCCTCGGCCCCACGGCGGCCGTCCTCGGAGACGAGTTTTTTTCAATAGCCGAGCTGGACGGTGTGCCGCTTGAGGAAACCAGCAAGTCGGGGGCCGAGCTGTCGGATCTTCAGGAAGGGGCGCATGAAGTCACGCTTAAAGCTGGCCGCAAGGAGTGGACGATATCGTTCGACAGCGCGGAGCGGCCTTTGCTGGCCGCCTACTTAAAGTCGGATCCCAACGTTGGCGCCTTGCGGATTGCCACCGGCCAGGACGGCGTGGCAGTGTTTCTCAACGGCCGGAAATACCGCCGCAGGACTCGGGACGGACGCATCTTCATCTATCTCTACCCAAACAAATACACCGTCCGCGTCGAAAAGGACGGCTTTTTGACTCCGCCCGAGCAAATCGCGGAGATCCGCAAGGATGGCCAGGTGAGGCTCGACTTCAAGATGGATCGGACCGCCAAGCTGATCGTTCATGACGGTTTGGAAGGAGCCGAAGTCTTTCTAGATGGAGTGCTCCTGGGCCGCATTTCCGGGGACGGAGGGTTTACCGCGTCAGAGCTCAAGCCTGGCCACCGCACCGTTCTTCTACGAAACGGCGGTTATCAGCCGAAAAGCGTCGAACGAAACTTTGCGCCCGGCGAGACAGTCCGACTCGCGGGGGGGGCTAAGTGAGACGCTAGGTACTCTGCGTGTTGACGTCACGCCTGGCATACCGGATCTGAAAATGATGCTCCGGCTTGAGGGAGAAGCCGAAGTTCGTACGTTTACCGAGAAGAGCCTCGAGCTCCCTCCAGGAACCTATACCGTCACCGCAAGTCCGCCCGGATTCAACAGATACTCCGCGACCGCCCGGGTAGATGCCGGGCGAACCAAGACCATTAAGCTGATCCTGCAACGTAAGCAAGAGCGGGAACCTCCGAAACCCTCGTTGGCCTTGGCAGACTGGGAGAAAAGCGGCGGCTGGGTGCGGGAAGGCGACCTGCTCGTCCGGCGTGGCGGCAAGTTCGCGCTCGCGCCCGCCGAGCCGGGTGCTGGGACCTACACCTTTGTAGCCATCCTGAAAAAGGGCCGCCGGCTGCAGTGGGTGCTCAACTACCAGGACGAGAACAACTATCTGCTCTTCCAATTGGGCAAGAACTACTTTCACCGTATTCAGATGGCCGCCGGAAACAGGACGAAGCCCGTAAGATTTGGCCATCCGCTAAGCACGAATGAGTTTCTCACGATTCGGATGAGCGTCAGCGGAGACTCCATCTTGCAACAGGCGAAACAGGACGGCGAATGGGTCTTGCTCGATGAATGGAAACACACAGACGCTGGATTCGCCGGCGGCCGGTTCGGCTTCCATGTTCCCGGCCGTGACCAAATCGGCCTGAGCTCCATCAATTTCGTTCCGAAACCCAGGTAGATCGCAGCAATCGTGAAGACCGAAGGAGACCGAAACGGACAGCCACCCCAATTATCCTTGACATCTCGCGGTATTGCTTTCAGAGGACCTCGCAGCAGGAACCAGCGCAGTGGATGGAAGGCCAAGGCAACCGTGCGAGCAACCACGCTCAGCGAACTGAGCCGCCATGCTAGGAAGCGGTCTACTGCAGCTTCTTTGTCGCGTAGTCGTGACGTTTGCTCGGAGGATCACCTTTGACGGATCTAGACCTAACGCTGGACCTGACCTACATCCGTTCACAGTTCCCCGCGTTGGCCCAGCAGGTCAACGGGCAGCCCGCCGTTTTTCTTGACGCGCCGGGCGGCACGCAAGTCCCCCGTCGCGTCATCGAGGCGATGACGGACTACTTGACACGCTCGAATTCCAACTCCCACGGGGCGTTCGAGACCAGCCGGCGCAGCGACGAAATACTCCAGCAGGCGCACGCGGCAGTCGCGGATCTATTGGGGTGCGACCCCAAAGAGGTCGTCTTTGGCCCGAACATGACAACCCTCACGTTTGCGACGAGTCGGGCGATCGGGCGGGAGATAAAGCGTGGCGACGAGATCATAGTTACCGCCCTAGATCACGATGCCAATGTAGCTCCGTGGAGGGCCCTCGAAGAACAAGGGGCGGTGCTTCGTGTCGCCGGCATTCGCACAGAGGATTGCACGCTCGACACAGAGGGCTTGCTGGGACTGCTGAACGAACGCACCAAAATTATCGCGGTTGGCATCGCTTCCAACTCCGTGGGTTCGATCAACGACGTGGCCGCCATCACGAAGGCGGCGCATCAAGTCGGAGCGCTTTGCTACGTGGATGCGGTTCACTACGCCCCTCATGGGCCGATCGATGTGCGTGAAATTGACTGCGACTTCCTGGTGTGCTCGGCTTACAAGTTCTTCGGGCCGCACGTCGGGGCGCTCTACGGCAAGGCGGAACACCTTGAGCGGTTGCGGCCCTACAAAGTGAGGCCCGCGTCTGACGAGATTCCAGACCGCTGGGAAACGGGGACTCTGAATCATGAGGGGCTCGCGGGCGCGACCGCCGCGGTCGATTACTTGGCCGACCTCGGCAGCCGTTTTGGGGTCAAGCCTGATGAGCCCACGGTCACTGGCAAGCGCTCGGAGCAGCGACAGTTGCTCTTGGCGGGGATGCGCGCGATTCGGGGCTATGAACGCGAACTTACGGGCCAACTCATTCATGGATTGCTTTCGATCGAAGGTCTTCAGTTTTACGGCATCCGGGAGACTAGCCGTTTCGATCAAAGAGTGCCGACGGTCTCGATTCGGCTCGACGGCCACCATCCTCGCGCCATCGCCCAACATCTGGGTGACCAAGGAATCTTCGTCTGGGACGGTAACTATTACGCCGTCGGCTTAACCGAACGCCTGAATGTCGAGGCGAGCGGCGGTATGGTACGGATCGGGCTAGCGCACTACAACACGCCGGTTGAGGTCGAGCGGGTTGTGGAAGCGTTGTCAAGGCTTGCTAAGACAAGCGGAGCGGTATCTGTTGGTAAGGGCGAGTGAGTGCTTCGCTTCCCAGATCGCCCCCGCGAAGGTTCGCGCGCACCCTGTTGCGGGCGGCTTCCACGAGTCAGAGTTCTGGCGGTGCTCTCCAGCCCCCTAGGGCCTGTTCGATCTTGGCGGCTACCGAAAGGACCAGTTCGTCTTCGAAGGGGCGCCCCACGATCTGCACCGCGATCGGCAATCCATCCGGCGATTGTCCGACAGGCACGACGGCGGCGGGATTCCCCAGCAAGTTGAAGATCTGGGAGTAGACGAAGGGCTGCGGATACTTGACGGTCTCGCCGTCGATGGTCCAGGAACGTTCTCCGTGCCGAAACGCTGGGATCGACGAAACCGGGCAAACCAGCACGCGGTGGTGCTGCATCTGTCCCAGCAGCTTCGAGCGCAGGCGATCGCGATCGACCCAGGCGCCCAAGAATTGCTCGTAGGTGGTCGCTGATTCCTCCTCGTGCGCGGCCATCAATCCCTGTGTGATGGGATGCAGGTCGCCCTCGCGTCCCTCGATCAGCGGCTTGAGCAAAGTAGCGGCGACGACGCCGAACATCGTCCACCAGAGATCACGGGCCGATTCCATTCCTTGAAGCTCCATCGGCGTGACCGGGAGACCTTGGTCAGTCAGGGCCTGAGCCGCGGTCCGCACGGCTTGGCGTGTTTCCGCCGTGACCGGATAGTTCCCGTAATCTTCGAACCAGCCGACCCTGGTTCCGAGCACCTCTGATTCATCGGGCCGTTCCAGCACGACCGGAACCGCCGATGGGTCGTGGTATTCCGCTCCGCTGCTGATTTCCAGCAGCAATCGCACGTCTTCGACTGTTCGTGCCATTGGGCCGATCAGCCCTAAGAAAGCCGAGGGCCCCAAGCACGCCGGCCAATGCCCTGTGCGGGGGATTAAGCCGGGGGTCGGCTTGAGGCCGCAGATGCCGCTAAAATGGGCCGGCATGCGTACCGAGCCTCCGCCGTCGCTTCCCATGCCGCCCGCCGAGCACCCCGTCGCAATCGCCGCCGCTTCGCCACCACTGGACCCGCCGGCGGTGTAGTCGAGATTCCAGGGATTATTCGTACGCCCGTAGAGGAAGTTATCGCTCTCATAAGCCATCAGAAACTCAGGAGCATTGGTGCTGCCGATAACGATGGCGCCAGCTTGTTGCAGGCGAACCACGAGCGGAGCGGTCCGTTCGGCAACGACCCCTTCCCTTAGTTTGGTGCCACATTCACAGCGCAAGCCCGCGACTTCGATCGAGCTTTTGATGGTGATCGGAACGCCGTGCAATGGGCCCACCTGGGCACCGTGTTCGATCTTGCGCTCGGCCTCCCGGGCGAGCAGCCGGGCTCGATCAGCATCCAGATGCGTGATGGCATTAAGCGCTGGATTCACTTTTTCGACGCGGTCGAGATACGCCTCCATTACCTGGACGGGACTGTACTCTTTGGTGCGTATCTTTTGCGCTAGCTCAGTGGCGGGCAGATAATAAGGCTCTGTCATTTGTACTCTTTCCGACAGTTTGCCAGGATGCAAACAAATCGTTGGAAGCGCCGGCACCATGCTGAGTTCGAGTCGCCTCGGTCTTTCAGCAAGTCCGGCGCAAGCCGTATTACAACACAGGCTGCTAGTCATTCAGAATCCGTTGTGCAACGCAAGAAGAAGCCGCAGGTCTCTGACCAACTCCGCGCTAAGGGAATTCCCAAACTCTCCTGTTGACGCCCAAGAGACGCACTAGAACCGTTACGGCCCGAACTACGGCATTTCGGCTTCCTTCCCTGCCGGGCTACAGTAAGCTAGTATTGAGAGCTTGATAGAGGTCGGCGGCGCACCAGGCTTGGTGGCTGCGGTCTCCGCTTGAAACTGTCACCCGTGCCGAACCATCCAGATACGACCGCGATGGCTGCTGCCAACGGCGAAAAGGTAGTCTTCTTGCTCAAGCCGCGAGGGTTTTGCGCCGGAGTGGTACGCGCGGTTGACATCGTCGAGCTCGCTTTGAAAGTCTACGGCCCGCCCATCTACGTGCGAAAAGAGATCGTTCACAATCGCCATGTTGTTGACGATCTCGCCAGTCGAGGCGCGGTTTTCGTGGACGAGCTCGAGGAGGTTCCTCTCGGTGGCCGCGCCATCTTCAGCGCCCACGGAGTAGCCCCCGCCGTTCGCGAAACGGCAGAGGAACGGCGCCTGCAAGTGATCGATGCGACTTGCCCGCTGGTCACGAAAGTGCATCTAGAGGCTGTGCGCTTCGCGACCTCCAAGGGAACCATCCTCCTGATCGGCCATCGAGATCACGATGAGGTGATCGGCACCCTGGGGGAGGCTCCAACCCGCACTATCGTGGTGTCGTCGCCAGAGGAGGCACGTTCAGTTCAAGTAGCCGATCCGGAAAACGTGTATTACCTCACACAAACGACGCTGAGTCTGGACGAAGCTCAAGTCATCATTGAAGAACTCGAAAAGCGTTTTTCGAGCATTCAAGGGCCGCCCGCTCAGGACATCTGCTACGCCACCGAGAATCGGCAGCAAGCGGTGAAGCAAATTGCGCCAAAGGCAGAACTGTTGTTGGTCATTGGCTCACAGAACAGTTCGAATTCGCGCCGTCTGGTGGAGGTGGGTGAGAATCGCGGCTTGCCTGGCCATCTCGTCGATAACGAGACCCAGCTCGATCCTGCATGGTTTGGGGGCGTGAATCGAGTCGCCCTCACCGCCGGGGCGTCCGCTCCGGAGGTGCTCGTGCAGAGGATCGTGCGTCACTTGGGTAAGTTCGGATTCGCGCGAATCGAAGAGGTCGAAGTCGTCGAAGAAAACGTCATGTTTGCACTTCCACAGGAGTTAGCCGCCCATAGGGGCGAACTGACTCCGATCGCGAACATATGACGCCCCAGGGGATGGGAACCGTGGGTGCCGCCGCTGTTCAATCGCTCACGGAAGAATCGAACCCGGAACTCAATTATTCCATCGGCTCGGCCAGCAACTACCTTTTGGCTCGGCAGGCGGCCAAGGGCTATTGGGTTGGGGAACTCGAAGCGGACACGTCGCTCGAATCCGACTACATTTTGCTGCAGTTGTGGCTTTATCCACCCGGGGACGACGGAGTTTGGAGCCCCCCTTCCACTAGGCGAGTTCAGAGCGCCGCCCGCTATATTTTGAGCCGCCAACTCGTGGACGGCGGCTGGAATATTTACCCCGGTGGTCCGGCGAATGTTAGCGCCTCGGTGAAAGCCTACTTGGCTTTGCGGCTAGCCGGATACGAGACCTCGGATATTCGCCTTGAGAATGCGCGAGGACGAGTGATCGAGCTGGGCGGCGTGGAAGGTTCGAATAGCTACACGAAGATTTACCTGAGCTTTTTCGGGCTCTACGACCGCAGCAAGACGCCGACAATCCCCCCTGAACTGTTTTTGCTACCGAACGCGACTCGGCTGACTGTTTACGATATGTCTTCGTGGACGCGGGCGATCATCGCGCCATTGGCGATCCTCGGCGCGCGCGGCGCGACCCGACCGGTTCCGTCCGGGATTGCGATTCGAGAGCTTTTTTCGGGCGTCGAACATTCCAATGCAGATTCCCTTGGTGCAAACCTCTTCTTGATCGCCGACAAGGCGCTCAAAATTTGGCAACGCGCCGGTATGGCTCGCGCTCGTGAAAAAGCGGTTCGCGCCACGGCGGATTGGATGGTCAAGCGGCTGCATGATTCAGACGGGTTGGGAGCCATCTTTCCGGCCATGATGAATTGCATCATGGCACTGACAGAACTTGGCTATACGCTCGACGACCCGCTTCTAAAGAGGGAGATCGAAAAGTTCGACCAACTGATTATCGAAGAGCGCGACACTCTGCGGTTGCAGCCCTGCTTTTCTCCGGTTTGGGACACGGCGTTGGCCGTTCACGCGCTGGGTGCGGGCAACCAGGGCTCCAGCGAATCCGTTCTCGGTGCTATACGCCAGGCAGGGGATTGGTTGCTGACCAAGGAAGTGCGGAAACACGGGGATTGGTCCGTGAAGAACCGCGAAGGTGTTCCTGGAGGGTGGTACTTCGAGTTTGCCAACGAGTTTTACCCGGACACCGATGACACGGCGCAGGTGCTGCTGGCGCTGGATCGGGTTCAGACCACGAATCCAGAGGTGCAACGGGCGGCCCAGAAACGGGGCGTTGAATGGCTGTTGAGCATGCAGTCGAAAGATGGCGGGTGGGGCGCTTTCGACGTGGATAACAATCTCGCCATCTTGAACCATGTGCCGTTCGCCGACCACAACGCCATGCTGGACTCCACTTGTCCGGATTTGACGGGCCGTGTTCTCGACGCGCTTTGCACGACAGGTCCAGGACCCGCGCATCCTGCGGTCAAGCGCGGCGTTGAGTTCCTGAAACGAGCACAGGAGGATGACGGCAGCTGGTTCGGGCGATGGGGTGTCAACTACATCTACGGAACCTGCTTTGCGCTGCGCGGGCTGGCGGCGGCTAACGAAGACTCGCGGGAGGCTTATACCATTCGCGCGGGCGAGTGGCTTCGATCGATTCAAAACGCCGACGGTGGCTGGGGCGAGTCCTGTGAAAGCTATGACAATCCCAGTGCGAAAGGTCGCGGAGAGAGCACGCCGTCTCAAACCGCCTGGGCGTTGCTCGGTCTTTTCGCCAGCGCCGACTACCGTAGTGGCAGCGTGGAATCGGGGATACGTTATTTGTGGGAGTCCCAGAAAGCGGAGGGATCGTGGGATGAAAATTACTATACGGGCACGGGATTTCCGAGCGTGTTCTATTTGAAATATGATCTGTATCGGCAGTATTTCCCGCTGCTGGCCTTGACGGAATACCGTAACTGGCTTTTGGGGGCATCGTGATTCGGTTTGACAAACGCGGAGAACTCGTTCGATGAGGGTGCCACTCGGCATGGCGACCAAGTTGGGCGCCTACATCGCAAAGAACAAACTGTGGCCAAAGCCAGAGTGGCAACGCGACCCAGACGCGCCGCAAACCTTGCCCGATTTTCCGATACTGCGGCAACCCGAGGCCGTTAGGACCGACGGGGAGCCGGTTGCTCCACACCCAATGCTGCGCAAGCGATTCCCGATCGTGCTCATGCTCGAGCCGCTGCATGCCTGCAATCTCACCTGCACGGGCTGCGGCCGGATTCGTGAGTATGAGTCAACTATTACCGATCGCGTTCCGCTAGAAAGATGCTTGACCGCGGTGGAGGAGTGTGGAGCCCCGATCGTCTCCATTTGCGGCGGTGAGCCGATGATGTATCCACGAATCGGCGAGCTTGTGGAAGCTATCTTGGCTCGCAAGCGGCATATTTATCTCTGCACGAATGGAATGTATATCACACGGCGGCTGCACGAGTTCAAGCCGAGCCGGCGCTTTTTCTTCAACGTTCATCTCGACGGACTCAAGGACACCCACGACCTGGCGGTCGAGCGCGACGGTGTTTTCGAAGAAGCGATTGAGGGGATTCAGGCGGCGAAAGCGGCTGGATTCATGGTGTGTACCAACACGACCGTCTACCGCGAAACCGATATGAACGAGATCGAGGCGCTCTTCGAGCATCTTCAACAGTTCGACGTCGACGGACACATGCTGTCGCCGGCCTACGGCTACTCGGCTGTTAACACGCGAGAGATCTTTCTGACGCGGGACGAGGTGAATGAGAAATTCAAGGACGTCGATCGGCTTTTTAGCCGGTTTCGGCTGACCAGCACCCCGACCTATTTGAAATTCCTCAAAGGGGAGAAAGATTTACCGTGTACAGCGTGGGGCAATCCGACCTATAACGTCAAAGGGTGGAAGGGTCCTTGCTATCTGATCACCGACGCTCACTGGGATAGTTTCGAAGACCTCATGTCTCAAACGCCTTGGAATAGCTACGGCCGCGGCAACGATCCGCGATGCGAGCATTGCCTCGTGCACTGTGGTTACGAACCGTCGTCGGCCCTGGGCGTCAACGCAACACTCCGGGACAGCCTTGAGGCTGTTGTGTGGGCGTTTTCGTGATATTGAATCCGGGCCCCAACTAAGACTAGTTCCCGACCGGTCCATTGTTTCAAGACCAAACTTCAGCCGTGTTTCAGGACCCAAACGTCAACGGTTCACAGGTAAAGTGATTCTCGTCACGGGCGCTTCGGGATTCATCGGGGGCCACGTGGCCCGTCTGCTTGTCGAACGCAGCCAGCCGGTCCGGGCGCTCGTGCGACAATCGAGCAACCTCATTGGCCTTGCCGGCCTCCCAGTTGAAAAAGCAGCCGGCGATTTGCGAGAAGCGGCGTCGCTGCGACAGGCGCTGCAGGGTTGCAATACTCTCTATCATGTGGCGGCGGACTACCGCTTCTGGGCCCGCGATCCAGTCGAGCTCTACCGTTCCAACGTCGCCGGCACGCGGAACATCCTGGAAGCCTCGTTGCGGGCAGGAGTTGAGCGAGTCGTATATACCAGCACGGTCGGGTGCATAGGTATACCCGGAGATGGGCGACCCGGGACAGAAGATCACCCGGTTGCGTTGGGCGACATGGTGGGCGACTATAAGCGATCGAAGTTCATGGCCGAGCAGGTTGCGCTAGATTACGCTGATCGCGGGCTCAACCTTGTGATCGTGAATCCGACCGCCCCAATGGGGGAACTCGACGTCAAGCCAACGCCAACCGGTAAGATCATTGTCGACTTCATGCGCGGCGCCATGCCGGCCTACGTCGACACAGGCCTGAACCTGATTGATGTCCGCGACGTGGCGAGAGGTCACCTGCTGGCAGCTGAGCGCGGGGTCCGCGGACAGCGCTATATTCTGGGCGCGCGCAATATGACGCTGCGCGAAATCCTCCAGGAGTTGTCGCGTTTGACTGGGCGGCGGGCGCCGAGCATACGCGTGCCCTACGAGATAGCGCTAGCCTACGCGGGTGTGACGACCGCCCTGTCGCGGCTTACAGGCCGAGAGCCCCGGGCCCCTCTGGAGGCGGTCCGGATGGCCGCCAAAAAGATGTTTGTCCGTACTGATAAAGCTGCGAGGAAGCTGGGCTTTCAGGCGGGATCAGTGGAAGATGCGCTGCAACGGGCGATTCGATGGTTTCGAGAGAACCACTACTTTTAGTCGTAGCCGCCGATCAAATGGAGTTCGGGGCCTTTGGCGAGGCGGGTCATGTCCTGACGCCTTTCTCCTTCGGGGTGCGTTGGAGCGCACAGGCCAGCCTGAACGGACGGGCGGCTCTTCTGGTGGCCAATGGGGCGGGGAGAACGCATGCGGTGGCGGCGGTTCGAGAATCGTGCGAAAAGTTCGACGTGCGGGCGGTCATCTCAACCGGCTTTGTTGGAGCACTCGACGCGGATCTTCGGCTCGCGGATGTGTTTATTCCGAGCCACATCACACAGTTCGAACCGAGACTGGAGTATCCTGTAAGGTTACCGGCGTATTCGATTCATACTGGCCCTGTCGCCGGTAAGCTACTGACGATGGACACGGTAGTGCAGTCTGCCCAGCACAAGAAACAACTTCGCGAGACCGGATTTGATGCCGTTGACATGGAGGCTTCGGCCGTGGCAGAGGAGGCTCAGCGGCGGAACCTTCCAATCTATTGCGTCCGAGCCGTAAGCGACGAGTCCGACACGTCTTTTGAAATTGATTTCAATCGATGTCGAAGAGCGGATGGCACGTTCTCCGGGTGGCGGATAGCGGCTCAGGCCGGAATCAGCCCACGGCGCTGGAAGAACTTGCTGGCTTTGCGACAAGGCGCGCAGCGGGCATCCATGGCGCTGGGGACGTTCTTCGGGCAGGCACGGTTCGAATTTTGAGTTAACTTGGAGTCAACTTTGAGTCATCAATGAGCCTCTGCAGCCCTGCTATACCGAATTCGATGTCGGCCTCGGTGTATCGCGGCGAAAGCCGTGTCCTACTGGAACAGGTCCCTGTTCCAGAACCGGGCGCGGGCGAATTGTTGGTTCGGGTGGAAGCATGCGGAATCTGCCACACCGACTTGAAGAAGATCGAGTACAACCTGCTGCCGCCTCCGCGCATCTTCGGCCATGAAACAGCCGGAGTGGTAGCCGCGGCGGGCCGCGAGGTCAACGGTTTCGCTCCGGGGGACCGAGTTTGCCTGTTCCATCACATCCCTTGCTTGAATTGTTTTTACTGTGACCACGAGAACTACGCGCAGTGCGCGACCTACAAGAAAGTAGGAGTCAGCGCCGGGTTTGAGCCGGCCGGGGGTGGCTTCGCGCAATACGTTCGGGTGATGGACTGGATCGTTCGGCGCGGCGTAGTCAAGGTGCCCGACGGCGTCAGCTTTGACCGGGCAAGCTTCGTGGAGCCGGTCAACACCTGTCTTAAGGCAGTCAAGCGTTGCCTGATCCAGCCAGACGAATCGGTTCTCGTCATGGGTCAGGGTCCGATCGGACTGATCTTCACCATGCTGCTGCGGCGTTCGGGGATTGAGAACGTTTACGCGACGGACCTCATTCCTGCTAGGCTGGAGGCTTCTCGGCGGTTAGGGTCGCGCGACGTGTGGAATCCGTCTGCGGAGAATCTGACATCGAGAATGCGGGGAGTCACTGAGCGCCGCGGGGCGGATGTGGTAATCGTCGCGGCATCGGCGCCGCATATTGTTGAGCAAGCGCTCGAGGCGTCACGGCCTGGTGGCCGCGTCATGCTGTTCGCGCAGACGTCGGCGGAAGAAACTTTTCGCTTACGCGGAGCATCAGTTTGCAGCCAGGAACGGACTGTATTCGGCTCCTATAGTGCGTCGGTCGATTGCCAGCAAGAGTCGGCTGAGATTGTTTGGCAAGAGGACTTTCCAGTAGAGGAGTTGGTCTCCCATAGAATCCCGTTGAACGAGATGCAGCAAGGAATCGAATTGGCGCGCCGGCCGACCGGGAGTTCTCTGAAACTCCTCGTCTACCCGCAGAGTTAAGGCCAACCGTTACGAACCTGTTAAGGAATTAATCGAACGTGAAAGACACGATGCTAGCCGCCATGTTGTACGGCCAGGAACAGCTCAGAATTGAGCCTGTTGCCGTACCCTCGGTTGGCCCCAACGATATTCTGGTCAAGGTTCGCGTTGCCCTCACCTGCGGAACGGATCTCAAAGTGTTTCGGCGGGGCTACCATGCGCGAATGATCCAGCCACCGGCTGTGCTCGGACATGAGTTGGCAGGTGACATCGTCGCAGTCGGGTCCGAGGTCACCAGCTTCAGAATCGGCCAGCGAGTCGTCGCCGCCAACTCCGCGCCATGCTGGAAGTGCTACCACTGCAGGCGGCAGCAAGAAAACCTTTGCGAACACTTGCTGTTCAACAACGGGGCCTACGCCGAATACGCGCGCATTCCTGGCCCGATCGTCCAGTGCAATACACATGAGATTGGAGCCGACGTCGGCTATCGCGACGCCGCAATGATCGAGCCACTGGCTTGCGTTTTACGGGGACTTGAGGAAACCGGTCTGCGTGATGGAGACACAGTCACCGTGATCGGACTAGGGCCCATCGGACTGATGTTCGTTCGAATGGCGAAGCTTGCCGGGGCCCGGGTGATCGCCGTGGGACGCCGCCCGACCCAGCTCGAACGAGCGGAGAAAATGGGCGCGGACGAGCTGGTCACCTTTGCCGAGCGGGCGGATACAGTCGTTCATGTCCGCAGACTAACCGAAGAGGGACTGGGGTCCGATGCCGTGGTCGAAGCAGTCGGCACACCCGAGACCTGGCAATCCGCCATGGAAATGGTTCGCAGCGGCGGCACGGTCAACTTCTTTGGCGGGTGCCCGAGCGGGAGCCATATTCGCCTGGACACCTCGCTCATGCACTATTCGGAAGTGACCCTCAAGTCAAGCTTCCATCACACCCCCAGGCATATCCGAAGCGCTCTCGATGTTATTTCCCGCCGCGACTTGCGCGCCGCCGACTTTGTGATCAATGAAGCTCCGTTGACCGAGCTGCTGGACGTGTTTCGCCATATGATGGGGCACAACGGCCATCTGAAAACGGCGATCGTGCCGTAGATTCTTTAGCGCCCTGCACGAAAGTGAGGTGGGTCCGCCTCCTGTCCCGCCCTCCAGGTTGATGATTCCGAACACCCTTTCGAAACGGCCTTGGGAACCTAGCCCGCTTTTCTCACCGTTTGGCGAGGCGAAGTGCGTGAGAGGCGCGTCAGTACGAGGCGCGCGCTGCTTGACGAGCGGAGGCGTACTTGACAGTACGTCGAGCACGGCGAGCAAGCGCAACGAAGTAATGGCGCGCCTATCGCGTGCTTCGACCGTCAGGCGGTGAGAAAGGCGGCTAGCCCTGCCAGTGTGGAACTAGCGCGTAAACTGCGATCGATTGCGGTGAGTGTGGCGAACCACCGTCGCTGAACCACAGCTTCTTGCCAACACCGTGAGTCGCTTCCTTTCACCAGCGGACTTCGTAGAAGCGAACGGCACCAGCGGTGCTGTCTGGTCAGAGACGGAATCTCTCGATTACACGCGCTGGCTTGCCCAATCCCACTACGAGAATTTCAGTGTCGTGAGCTGGCTGCTGCCGCGTCACCTGCACCAGGACTTCTTCAACGTCTACTCGTTCTGCCGCTGGGCCGACGACCTTGGAGACGAGATGGGAGACCCGGCACGCAGCCTCGACTTGCTCAACTGGTGGAAACGAGAACTCGACGCTCTCTACTGCGGCGAAGCCCGCCATCCGGTTTATGTAGCCCTTCGGCAGACAATCGAAAAGCACGGCATTCCCGAGCAACCCTTTGCCGACTTGATCCGGGCCTTCGTGCAGGATCAAACTGTCACGCAGTACGCCACCTACACCGACCTGCTTGACTATTGCCGCTATTCCGCCAACCCGGTCGGGCTGCTCGTCCTGCACCTGTGCGGCTACACAGACGAGGAGCGCCGCCGGCTTTCAGACGCAACCTGCACGGCTCTGCAGCTTTCCAACTTCTGGCAGGACGTTCGGCGTGACTGGGACATCGGCCGCGTCTACATCCCGGCTGACCGCATGGCGGTTTGCGAATACTCGGTTGACATGTTGGAGCAAGACTTGAAGTCCAGAGCGGCAAGCCCCGGTTTTCGGGCTGTGATGCGCGAACTAGTTGACGATGCTCAGTCGCTCTTCGTGAAAGGACTTCCGCTGCCCCGGATGGTGAACCGCCGGCTGGCTGTCGATTTGGAGCTTTTCACTCGCGGGGGAATGACTATCCTAGAGATGATTCGCCGTCAGGACTACGACACGATTCGCAAGCGCCCGAAGCTGGGGAAATTGCGGCGGCTTACGCTTTTGATGAGCGTGGTCACACGTCAGATCTTCTCGCGTCCAGGCTCCGGCACAGAGACTCGACATGCCTAACGTTGAGCAATCGTTCGCTCACTGCAAGCGCGTCGCAAGTACCCGCGCGCGAAACTTTTACTACTCGTTCTTGCTGTTGCCGCGTGAACAGAAGCAGGCGATGTGCGCGATCTACGCCTTTATGCGCTATTGCGACGACATCAGCGACGAGACCGACCCTCCGCTGGCCGCCAGACGAGAGGCTCTCGATCGCTGGAAGCAGGCGCTGGAAGAAGCCCTAGAAGGCCGCTACGGGGACGATCCGATTCTGCCCGCCTTTCACGACACGATTGTCAAATACAGAATTCCGCCGCGCTACTTCTTCGAGTTGATCGAGGGAGTCAGCACCGACCTGTTACCCCGGCGGCACCGCACCTTCGTTGACCTCTACCGCTATTGCTACCAGGTAGCTTCTGTCGTAGGACTCACCTGCGTCCACGTCTTCGGTTTTGAATCCGATGAGGCACTCGATCTCGCCGAGAAGTGCGGAATCGCGTTTCAACTAACGAACATCTTGCGGGATATTCCGGAGGACTCCCGCCTAGGACGCGTTTACCTGCCGGAAGAGGACCTGGAGCGTTTCGGTGTAACGCCTGAAGACCTGTTGCGTGGTGCGCCGGGGCCAGGCTTTTCCGATCTGATGGAGTTTCAGTGGAAACGAGCCAACCGCTACTACGAGGAAGCGGCGCCGCTGCTCAGTATGGTCGGCGCGCCGAGCCGTCCCGCGCTGTGGGCCATGATCTCGATCTACTACGGCATCTTGCGCCGGATCCGCAGCGCCCGCTACGACGTCCACGCCCAACGCGCTCGTCTTAGCACAATCGAAAAGCTGTGGATCGTCACAAGGGCGCTGCAGCTCCGCTTGACCGGAGGGGCCCCGCCATTCCCCGCGTAGTCATCGCGGGCGGAGGGCTCGCCGGACTCGCCGCCGCCGCCGCGCTGGGCTCGATTGGTTTCGAAGTCGACCTGCACGAAGCACGTCCGTTTCTTGGGGGCCGCGCGACCTCTTTTCCCCTCAGCCCATCGGATGAAAACTCAGGCCACATCGACAACTGCCAGCACGTGCTGCTGCGGTGCTTCACCAACTTGCTGGACTTCTACCGCCGTTGCGGGGTGGAGGACAAGATTCGCTTCCACGACCGCCTGTATTTCGTGCGGCCGGGCGGGGCGGTCGATGTACTCAAAGCGGGCGTCTTGCCCGCGCCGGCGCATCTGCTGGGCTCGCTGCTGCGTTTCAAGGCGCTTGGTTTGGCGGATAAACTTTCGATCCTGCGTGCCATGACCAAGATGCGGCGAGAGGCGAGCCGAGCCGATCTCGACACTCTCACGATCGCCGACTGGCTGGCCTCCAAACAAGTGACTCAGGCCGCAATGGAGCGCTTCTGGCGGCCCATCCTGGTAAGCGCCCTCAACGAAGAGCCGGATCGCTCATCGGCGGCTCCCGCGTTTCAGGTTTTCTTACAGGGCATGATGACGACCCCTGAAAGCTATCAAATGGGCTTGCCGGCGGTACCGCTGGCGGAGCTTTACTCTGGAGCCTTGCAGGACAAGCTGGGAGAAAAAGTTCGTGTTCATCCGCGGTCGTCGCTCGATCAGATCGATCCCAGTGACCGGGCAGCGGATTTCTATATCAGCGCTGTGCCATTTGAGAGAGTGGGCCGGCTGCTCCCTGGGCTGGAACTCCAACTCGAAAAGTTCACCCATTCACCGATCACGGGAATCCACCTGTGGTTCGATCGCTCGATCACCGACCTGCCCCACGCCGTTCTGCTGGACCGCACGCTGCAATGGGTCTTTCGCAAGACAGACCGCTATGTTCAGTGCGTGGTCAGCGCTTCACGCTCGCTGATCGAGCTTTCGCGTGAGCAGATTGTCGAGTTGGCCTGCCGCGAGTTGAGGGAATTCTTTCCCGCGTGCCGTGATGCCGAATTACTCCGGTCGCACGTTATCAAGGAAGCGCGTGCAACCTATTCGACGGTTCCCGGTCTGCAGTCGGTTCGGCCTGGCCCGACAACAAAGTATCCGAACGTATTCCTTGCCGGAGATTGGACGAATACTGGCTGGCCGGCAACGATGGAGGGGGCAGTGCGGAGCGGCTATCTCGCGGCGGAGGCGGTGGCCGGCGCGGCTGGGCGAAGAGCTTCGTTCCTGCTGCCCTGAGGCATGTGCAGCGTACACTGGCCTCCTAGCGAGGGTCCAGCGCTAACCAGCCGCGAAGCGCTCGGTCGAGATCTTGCAATGCCGAAGGCCGCAACATCCCGATACGCTTACGGAGGCGGTCAGATCGAAGGGCCACCAATTTGTCGACCATAATTTGCGATTCCGCCTTCAGGCCATTGCCTGGATCCGGCGAGAGTGTCAGGCGGAATAACGGTGACTCCACAAGATGGGACGTAATGGGACAGACAACAATACTTGAGTGAGTTGGATTAAACGCGTCAGACTGCACAACCGCGACCGGCCTGGGCTTACCGTAGTCTCCAGTTAGCACAGCGATGAAGACATCGCCCCTTCTTACTTCCACCCGGAATCGTCCGCCGCCAACTCTGGCCAAGCCTCATCTTCAGGGTGCGTCTGAGCGCTCGCAAGTAGGGACTGCCGCCGCGCTTCGGCCATCACCGACTCTTTCTCGTTCAGGTCTAGATAATCTTCAATCGCTCGCACGATCACTGCGTTCCGGCGGCGATCGGTTTGTCGCGCGAACTCTCCCAGTCGCTCAAGTAGCTCCTCGCTCGCACGAATGCTGAGTGTTTGCGACATCAAGGTCATTGTAACACAGTCTGCAACACAACCTATCGACCCGGCAACGGTTCCACCCCACTCGTGTGAAACTCCTCGCGCAGCAACCCCATTCGCCCAAGAAACTCCGCAACTTCACTTGTGTTGCCTACCCGGTAACGGGCCGCGGACTCAGTTTCGCCGCTACCCACATAAACGGTAATCGCCTCCAGGGGCAGTACCCGGAACACCGTCTCGTCAGTCGTGTCGTCTCCACAATAGATCGGCAGCACCTTCGCGACGCCTCCTCTCTCGGCGAGAAGCGCCATGACGGCCTTCCCTTTGTTCGCCCCGTCCGCGGGAAAGAAATCGAAGACGCACTTCCCTTCCGCCAGCTCGATTTCCGCTCCAAAGGTTCGCTCAACCTCACAAACAACGTCGCGGACCTTGGCATGGAATTCCGCCGGTACCTGCCGATAATGCAAGGACGCGGTTAGCCTCGGTTAGCTAGCTCCTTGTCTTCGACGTACCCGCCGGAAATCCCCGAGACCTCCTTGCGAACCTGCTCGCAAACCTGCGCGACAATCACCCTGACGGAGGAGTCTAGCTCGGTCCGGGACGATCCCGGCTTCAGGCGCTCGCGGCCATGGTTGCCGCTAAAATCGATTCCGTCGACTCCAATTCTTGGATGCAGATCGGCAATCGCGCGGCCGCTAACGATGGCTAAGTCGAGTGCTGGTGACGCTGCCAGCTTGCGAAGATGCTGTTTGGCCGCGGCGGGGAGAACCGCATCGCGGGCGTGCTCCACGATCGGAGCTAGCGTCCCGTCAAAGTCGAGCATGACGAGCCAGCGAGGAGCCGCTTTCAGCGCAGCGCGAACCTGCGGCCATTCATCAAAGAGGTGTTGCACGGGAGGGGATCCGGACGGGACCGCACAAATGCCCGAAGATCAAGAACCCTTGACGCTACGGGTATAGAATATTGTAGCGCGGAGTCGAGTAAGATCCGACGCGCAGGACTCACCGGCTATTCCACACGGAGAACGAAATGAACAATCGCAAAGCTGCATTGGTCCAATCGCTGCTGCAGGTCGCCGTTGTTGCCGCCCTCTTGCCCAGTTCGCTCGGCCGAAGCGACACAATTGAGCAAGGACCGAAAGACTCTAAACCCTCGGGACTGCTGGCCGGGGTCGCGCGTGCCGACATCACGCCCCCAGTGGGCATCGCGCAGATGAATTCGGGTTCGCAGACCCACATCGGATCCGTCGGAGTCGATCCAGCCGGGATGGTCGCCACCGCTTTGGTGTTGTCCGACGGACGGCAGAAGTTCGCCATGGTCGATATCGACCGCCTTTTCGTAGCAGGTCTCGAGGCCGCGATCGGCCGGGCGTCGGAGCAGACCGGTATTCCCATGGCGCACATCCGGCTGGCGGCCACTCACACGCACGCGGGGGCCATGGTCTCGGCCGCCAAGGGGCCGCCGGGCGTGGATTTGACAGCCCACCGCGACATGATCGAGCGATACCGCCTTCAAATTGTGGACAAGGTGGTTGGCGCAATCGTCGAGGCTAACTCAAACCTGCGGCCCGCGCACGCCCACGGCGGCCGCGGAACGGGCACCATCAATATCAACCGCAGAGTTCGCGCTCGCGGGGACGACCCTCCGGCGGTCGGCAGGAACCCGGATGGTTTCATAGATCGCGAGCTAGTCGTTTTTCGGATTGATGATGCTCAAGGCAAACCCTACGCCATCCTGGCGAACTTCCAGTGTCACGGAACCGTGCTTGCCTACGAAAATAAGGTCATTTCGCCTGACTGGATCGGGATGACACGTAAAGTGGTCGAAGAGGCGTTTCCCGGCGCCAAGTGTTTGTTCTTTCAAGGGGCTGCGGGCAATCAAGGACCGACCGAAGGGTTCACCGGAGACCTTGCCGTGCACCACCGGCTAGGGGCGATCCTGGGGCACCAGATTGCCGCCGTCGCCCTGCAGATTGAAACCGTTGAACGGCAGCCTACCTTTGAGGGTTTTGTCGAATCCACCGCCTATCAAGCCAAACAGCACTGGCGGGTGAAGGGTCCGCGAGACGCGAATTTGCAGTTTGCATCGACGCGGATCGATGTGCCTCGCCGCACCTACTCCGCCGAGGAGATCGAAGGCATGGAAGGCCGACTCGCCCGAGCGAATGCGCAACTCAATCACGCGAAGTCCGCACAAGACCCCTGGAAACAGCACCAGGCCGCCGCTCGAGTGCGGCGTTTCGGAGACCTGCTGCAGCAGTGGAAGGAACCCGCCGAACCCGGCCCCCGGCAGATCGAAGTTGAGATGCTGCGAATCGGAGAGTTAGCGATCGTGGCCACGCCCGGCGAGCTCTTTGCGGAAATCGGCGTTGCGGTCAAGAAGGCCTCACCGTTCGCGTATACGATGTTTTGCGGCTACTCGGACGGGGTTGGCGGCGACTATCTGCCCACCGCGAGTGAGTACGCCTTCGGAGGCTACGAAGTCGAGCGGACGCCCTACAGTCCAGGAGCCGCGCAAAAGGTCATCGACGGAGCCATCCGATTGTTTGATCGAATCCGTTGAGCCGGTACGCAAGTTCTGGGATGCGGAAAGCCTCGCAGGATTCCGAAACAGCGCGGCGCGGGCGGGGCTGGAACGGCGCGCTGTTGCCCCCGAGCCTGCCTCAGGCACGCTACTATGTCACGCTAAGGTTCAAGCGGCGCGGCTTGAGCGCCGATCGATGGCAGCACTGTTAGGCGATGCCTGGTCGTGACGGACTGCCCGCACTGTTGCCGAATCAGATTCGAGTAGCTAGACAGTGAAGAACCCGGAGGTCTCATCGTGAGCAAAGCACCCGTTCTAATTCCCTTACTGGTGATGGCCACAGGAATGGCGATCTCGCTGGCGGCAGCGCAGCCCGCTCCCGGCCACATCGACCCCCTGCCAGTGCTCCAGGCCGCCGCCAAAGCGATGGGCACCGACAAGCTCAACTGCATTACGATTTCCGGTACCGGTTACGCCGGCAAGGTCGGCCAGAACATTACGCAAGACACCGACTGGCCGCTCGGCGAGCCGCTGGCCAACTACACCCGCACGATCAACTACGCCGCCAAATCGTCGGTCGAACAGTTCGACCGCAAACCAGGAATGAACCCTCGCTCGTGGAAGTACGGTACCGGCTGGCTTGGAGGAACCCAGCTCCAACAGAACGAGCGGCAAACCTTCGCGGTCACCAGGAACCATGCCTGGCACCAGGACGGAAAGGCCGCCGCCCCGGTCGCGGCGCCCGACAACGCGGAGCTGTGGCAGCTTGATATCTGGCTCAACCCGGCGGGCTTTGTCAAAGCGGCGATGCAACCGGACGCTAATCCAACCGCCATTTGGCGTTGGGAGATGACCGAGAGCGGCCGCGACGGGGCCACCACCGGCGGCATTGAAAAACTAACCGTCGTCTCGGCCACCGTGCTCGGCAGGTACCGTGTCAACGCGACGATCAACAGTGAGAACCTGGTCCAGAGGGTGCAGACATGGGTGCCGCATCCGGTCCTCGGGGACATGAACTACGAGCACGAATACACCCAGTGGCAAGACATCGACGGAGTTAAGTTTCCCGGCGGCTGGCACCATCACGACGGATGGGACGACGAGAGACAGATCCCTACCATCAGCGGCGGACACAACGGCTTTGGCGGTACCTTCGACAAGATCCAGCCGAATGTTTGCGAGGCAGTTGTTATTCCCGACTCGGTCCGCGTGGCGCGCGTCCCACCGGCCCGCGTGGAAACCCACAAGCTCGCCGATGGCGTGTGGGTCCTAGGCGGCTCGTCTCACAACAGCGTTGCCGTCGAGTTCGACAAATTCGTCGCGATCGTGGAAGCGCCGCTTGACGAAGAGCGCTCGCTGGCGGTCATCGAAACCGTCGTCAAGCTCGTTACCGGCAAGCCGATTCGCTTCATCGTCAATACGCACAACCACTACGACCACCTGGGCGGACTGCGCACCTATCTACACATTGGAGCGACGGTCATTACGCACCAGCGCAACCGCGTTTTCTACGAAACCGAACTATTGAACTATGTCCCCCGGACTCTCCAGCCCGACATGGTTTCGCTCTATCCGCCGACCGAAATCTCGGAAGGCTACACGATGGAGGACGTCGATGAGAAATACGTACTCAGCGACGGAAAGCGAATGATGGACATCTACTACGTCCAGGGCCTCAATTCACACGTCGAGGGCATGCTGATGGCTTATCTGCCCAAAGAGAAAATTCTGATTGAAGCCGACCTTTACGACCCGCCCGCCGCGAACCAGCGGCATCCGGCCAGCCCTAGCGCGACCAACAAGGCCTTCTACAACAACGTGCGGCAAATAGGACTGGACGTCTCGACGATCGCGCCGATCCATGGGCAGGCGGTTCCGTGGAGCAACTTCTTGAACTTTGTCGGCGGGGATAGCAAGCCGGAGTAGCGTGCTCACCCGGCCCATGAGCCCCAGGGGGGCGGCCATGCTTGGCCGCTTCGGTTTGCCTTATCTAGTGCCTATCCAATGCCTCAGAACGGTTGTTGAAACTAAATAGGTTGCCAGTTAGTGGTATAAAGTCCCTTTACAAAATGTCAGGAAATGCCATGATATGCCAGGTTCTGAGGGCGTTTTCCTGGTTTTGGGCTGCTCGTTTTTCGTTTGTTTTCATAGTGTTTTTGTTCTCAATGACTTGAGGTGAGGACTCCGGGTCGACCCGTGTCAAGCTCGTGACAAACTGGCTGCTTTTCGCGTACTTTCGCGTAAGCGACGATTGGTGAGCTGATGCTGAAAAAATCGGGGACAGTCCACTTCGCGCCACCTTTCGTCCCCGTCCCTTGCTTTCGGTTCGGCGTTTGTGGCTACTCTGTTGTTCGCCTGTATGTCGGGCCGCTCGCTTGACCCGTCGCTTGCGCTCTGGGCTCTGATATTTATAGAGGCGCCTCTTTGCTCCTGTTGATGGAACCTTCAGCCGCCTCCAATAGGAGACTCAAAAAGCGGCTGTTTGCGGACGGTCTTCTGGCTCGGCAGATTTGGTTTGACAGACGCTGACGTCGGCCCGGAGGCCGACGCTGCCCGCCAGGAGGCGCGCGCCACGAATGGCGACGCAGCACGCTTTCCAGCGTGCGCCACTTCTGCTGAGTTAAGAAGCCATCCGCGGTGGATGACCACAATTCGGAGTACAACTCGAAAACTGTCCAGGCCTGGAAACGGTCGTGTTGATCCGGCGATCTATGTGTCGCTGCCGAGTGATAATGTCCTAAACGTGCCAAGTAGAAATGTCCTATTGACAAGGTCAGCCTGGAGGGGTGAGCAAGCAAGGACAACTACTAATGACACAACGAGAGCGCGACCGGCTGGTGGCGCTGCGCAAAGCAGACAAAAAACTCATCACGCAAAAGCAGGCCGCCCAGCAGACGGGCCTCAGCGAACGGCATCTGAGGCGGCTGCTGGCGAAGCTTCGCAGCGAAGGCGACCAGGCCGTGGTCCATGCCGCGCGGGGCCGCGCGTCCAACCGCAAGCTCAGCGCCAAGGCGGAAAAACAAGCCGTGGCAATCCTCTCCCAACCCGTCTACGCCGGCTTTGGCCCGACTCTGGCGGCGGAGTATCTCGAGCAGCGCCACGGCGTCCAAGTCGGCCGCGAAACGCTGCGCCGTTGGATGGCCGCCGCGGGCCTGTGGAAGCCCCGCCGCCGCAAGTCAGGACGCCCGCATCCGTGGCGGCCCCGCCGCAGTTGCCGCGGCGAGCTGGTGCAATGGGACACCTCCGAGCACGACTGGCTGGAGGGACGCGGGGAGAAGCTGTACCTGATCGGCATGATCGACGACGCCAGCAGCGAGTTGCTGGCGCGCTTCGTCCGGCACGACTCGGGCGAAGAGAATCGCCGTTTGCTGAAGACGTATCTGGAACAAAACGGCCGACCCGTAGCCTTCTACACCGACCGCGCCAGCCTGTTTGTCAACACGCCCAAAAACAGCGCCGGCGAGGATCCCAAGCTCTTGCCTCCCACACAGATCGGGCGGGCGCTCCAGGAGCTGGACATCGAATCGATCACGGCCTATTCGCCGCAGGCCAAAGGCCGCGTCGAGCGCAGCTTTGGCACCGCCCAGGACCGCCTGGTGAAGGGTCTGCGGGTGGCCGGGGCCACGACGATCGAACAGGCCAACGCCTACCTGGAAAGCGAGTTTCTGCCCTGGTGGAACGCCACGTTGCGGGTGCAGCCGGCTCACCCCGACGAGGCGCATCGCGAGCTAGGTCCCGAGCACGATCTGGACTCGGCGCTGAGCCACGTCGAGACGCGGCAGGTCGCCAACGACTACACGATTCGCTTCCGGGGAAAGAGCTATCAAATCGACCGCAAGGCGATTGTGCCGGGTCTGCGAAACAGCCGAGTGCGGGTGGAGAGACGCCTGGACGGCGTCCTGGCCGCGCGCTGCGGCAAGCACGAACTGGCGCTGAAGCGCTGCGGCGCGCAGCCCCAATCGGAGCGCCCGCAGCCCAAGAGCGCCCAGGCGGAACCCGCTGCGGCAGCAGCCGAGAAGGCTGGCGGCAAAGCTGCCGGCAAGCGAAGCAGCGACTGGATGAAGGACTTCGATCTGAAAGACAGCCCGCCTGTGTGGCAAGCGGCGCAGGCATCCGGCGCTCGGCGAGACGATACGCAGGACTAGGAGTCGCTGCCAAACCAAGACTCTATGCGGAGCGCCCATCGGGCCGATGCGCTGAGTTGGCAGTCGCTGCCAAACCAAGACGCTATGGGGAGCGCCGGGCAAACGGCGCCCGGCGATCGTCGCGTTGGCGAAGCCCAAGGCCTCCGCTCCGAAGCTTCACCAAAACAATCTCTGTCACGAACAGAAAACCCTCTGACCGGGAGGCCAGAGGGTCGTCTGCTTCAGCCGATTGCTTGGGAGCCAGCTCCATCGCTTCGGCCTTGGGCATCAAGAGCAGGCGCGACCCTGCCCTCAACGCCAACCACTCTACCATCGCCTCTCCAGCCACCTGCCCCAAAGCGGACATTTCTACTTGGCAGCGATTAGGACATTTCTACTTGGCGTTGACAATCGTGCGCGCTACACTTGACATTGAAATCATGCGGGTGTATACCGCTTACTGGGTGACGGTTCACTAGCGGACCGCGAGAGGAGATTCATACACAATGCAAGATCGTTTCAGAACCCTGCTCCTGGCTGGTGTTGCGGTCGCCGCCGTGGCTTTGATCGCGCCCAGCACAAGATCGGCCGCTGCTCCGGTCCCTGAGTACAAGGCCGAACGCACGCCCGACGGCAATCCCAACCTAAACGGCATCTGGCAGGCCTTGGGATCCGCCCACTGGGATATCGAAGGCCACGCCGCACGAATGGGCCCCATCGTCAAACTGGGTGCGCTCGGGGCCATACCGGGCGGTCTGGGAGTCGTCGAAGGTGGTGAGATCCCCTACAAGCCCGAGGCGCTCAAGAAGAGGAACGAAAACATGGAGAACTGGGTCGAACTCGATCCGGCGATCAAGTGCTATATGCCCGGCGTCCCGCGCGCCACGTACATGCCCTTCCCGTTTCAAATTGTGCAGACACCCGAGCACATCCTGATCGCATACGAGTTTGCCAGTGCCAGCCGCGTCGTCTATATGCAACGGCCGGATTTCGAGGCCCCGGTCGACGCCTGGATGGGCCACTCGCGCGGGCACTGGGAGGGGGAAACACTGGTCATTGATGTGACAGCCCTCGTGGATCAGACTTGGTTCGACAGTTCCGGCAACCACCACAGCGACGCCTTGCACGTAGTCGAGCGTTATACGCCGATCGGCCCGAATACCCTGATGTATGAAGCCACGATCGAAGATCGAAACGTATTTACGCGCCCTTGGAAGATCAGCTTGCCCCTTTACCGGCGGCTTGAGAAGAATGCGCAACTGCTGGAGTTCAAGTGTGTGGAATTCGCCGAGGAACTGATGTACGGCCATCTTCGCAAGAAGACCAGCAAATGACGGCGGGAGGCGCGAGATGAATCATCGGTTCTTTTTGAGAGTTTTGATTGCGATCGCGCTAGCGGCGCCCCTCGCCGCAGCCGACGCGGCTAACACGGACACCTGGACTCCGCCGAAAACAGCCTGGGGTGAGCCCGACCTGCGCGGCGTCTGGGATTTCCGTACGATCACGCCGCTGGAGCGCCCGAAAGAGCTATCGGGCAAGGACATTCTCAGCGACCAAGAAGCGGCTGAATTCGCGGCCGAGACACTCAAGGTTCGCGACAAGGACCGGCGAACGGAAGACGGCCTCACTGTCCAACAGGATGTCGGGAACGCTTACAACCAGTTCTGGTGGGACTACGGAGACAAGCTCACCGAAGACAAGAGAACGTCGCTGATTGTTGATCCGCCCGATGGAAAGATACCGTCGCTGACTCCCCTTGCTCAGAAAAGATTCGACGGGATTCGGGCGGCCAGGGCGCGGCCCGCTCACAGCCCGGTGGACCGCGGCGTCGCCGAGCGCTGCCTCCTTGGATTCAATGCCGGACCGCCTTATAGTCCCAGCGCCTACAACAACAATGTCCACATCTTTCAAACTCCCGGCTATGCGGTGCTGTTGATCGAGATGGTCAACGACGCTCGCATCGTCCCGCTGGATGGGCGTCCGCATGTGGCGGAGAACATTCGTCAGTGGAGGGGGGATGCACGTGGCCACTGGGAAGGCAATACGCTGGTTGTCGAGTCAACCAATTTCACCGATAAGACAACTTTCCGAGGATCCGGCAAGAACATGCGTCTGATCGAGCGGTTTACCCGCGTCGGGCCTGACCGAATCCGTTACCAATACACTGTCGACGACCCGGAGTCTTTCGAGCAGCCCTGGAGCACTCTGATTCCGATGAAGAAGACGGACGAGCCGATGTTTGAGTATGCCTGTCACGAAGGCAACTACAGCATGCTCACCATGATGGAAGGCGCCCGCGCCGACGACAAAGCCGCCGAAGAAGCGGCGCGCCAAGGGGCAAGCGAACCAGCGGTCCCGTAAACTCCGAGTTGCACAGAGGTTTGCAAAGGGTCGGACGAGGCGCGAACGGAAGTCCGCGGTTCAGCGAGATCGTGTATCCATCAGGTAAGCCAGTTGACCAGGTAAACCAGTTGACGACCGGTAGCCGGTGGTGGCGAACAGTCAGCTACTTGCCAGAACGCCTGGGAAGGCTGGGCCGTACACGCTCTAGACAGAAACCACACTCCGTAGACACTATCAGCCAGAGTGGCGATTTCGTCAACTTGTTGATTCAAAAGTCTGTTAGGTGTATTCTCTTGTTTTGGCATTGCAGTTGCTATCCAAAGAGTCGTTCGAAAATAAACCACAAGGAGAATCCGAAATGTCTGAGAAAGTGACCAAGAACCAAGCGAG
>CBDCYS010000054.1:0-89493 GCA_965224215.1 Bryobacterales bacterium
TTCAAGGGCGCGAACGACGTACCGACGGTCGCCTCGTGGTCGACCCCGTCTGGGCTTGTGATTTTCAAACCAATCCCAGGCATCATCCTGGGATCGTCTGATGTCGTATATGGCAAGGACTGCACGAAATGCGATTTCCTCTTGTCCACGTTCGCCGGTCGTCAGTATCCAACTCATCAGCTCTTCTACCGCTTTAATGTGTGAACCCAAGTCTTTCAGGACAGGTCTCACCGTGTCTGCGTCGCACTTTGCCAGTCTTGCGAGCGTCTGTTCTACCTTGGCAGCCTTAGCGACTATAGCTTGGAGAATTTCGTTTAGGACAGGACGCTCTGGGTCCTCAGGAACGAGTTTGTCTAAGAAAGCCCTGATTTGCTCAGCCAATTGCGGAATATTCAACCTGAATTATGCACAGATTCACTTTGCGAGTGTGGCTGCGTTCGTAGCGGGTTGGCGGTCGTCGTGAGGTGGTAGCTCGGCAACTGGCCTTTTGGCTTCTCCGTGTCCGGTTTCCCTTCCCGCCCAGAATCCGCGTCGTCAAAACCTCGCTCGGAAGTGACGTGTTTCCAGTGCGTTACGGTTAGTGCAGAAAATTTTATGCATAGCGCATAGCCAGGCTCTCAGATCAGCGCCCTTCCGACCACCGGCAGCAAGCCGCCGTAGGGAGTCGGCTTCCTGCCGCGGAAGTTGTAAGGCGTCGAAGCTCCGATTTTATTGGGCCGCGAGGCCGTCACGGCTGGGCCTTGTTGGACGGGCCTTTGGGAGCTATGCTGTTTTCGTCTGGTAACCATGTGGGTGACCTCCTTGGGGTTGGCTGGCGAAGCTGGAATCTTTGCCAGCCGACCTTTTTACCCCATGTTTTAGGGGGTCCCCAATGGTCCCTTGCGGTTCAGCCCTCCTCAGGTCCACGCCGCAGTGCATAATTCAGGTTTTACCCCATGTTTTCGGGGGCCCAAATGGTCTCTTGCGGCTCAGCCCTCCTCAGGTCCACGCCGCAGTGCATAATTCAGGTTCAAATCTCTAGGTTGACTCATGGTTTGTCCCTCTTGAACCGGAGGTTCATGGATCGCTCTTGTCTAAGTGAGCCCTGGGGTAGGCCCTACACTCCGATCCACTGAACACTCAAACCAGAACTTCCCGTTTGTATCTTTCCGTCCCAGGGCGCAGAACGCCGCTTCGGGCGCTAACGAAGTGTGAGGTGCCATTTATTCTCCACCGTAGTAGAATCAATTAACCGTGCATACCTCAGGCACACCTCGATCACTGAATTGGCGGAGGCTGGAGCACCGGACGCCACTCTGATGGCGATCGCAGGCCACATGACGCGGCGCATGCTGGAGCACTACAGCCACGTGCGGATGCAAGCCAAGCGCGAGGCGGTAGGAAAACTGTCCTCGGGGCTGATGAGCGGCGTTTCTGAGAGCGCGGAGAAAGCGGCCGGGGTGAACTGAGGTGGGTCGCGGGGACGGGGTTACGTCAGAATTTGCGTCACAATCGGGTGTTTCAGGCGAGGAGCAGCCTTGTAAACCATTGAAAATATTGGTGGGCGGTCCGAGACTCGAACTCGGGACCTCCTGCTTGTAAGGCAGGCGCTCTAACCAACTGAGCTAACCGCCCGGGGAAGCTTTCTCTTTGATTCTAAACCACTTCTGAATTTTTGTTCCATCGGCGAATCGTTAGAACCGGCCGAGATTGTATCAAAACTGTATCAAAACCCCAGTTTAGTTCGGCCGGAGTGTATCAAAACCCTGCTCCTCTCCAGCCTGACGATTGATGTTCCGCAGCGCTTCTCGCTTCATCGCGAGTTTCATCTGCGAGTACTTCTTGAACACCTTCGCATCGCTTTGTCGGAGGAGCTGGGTCACCCACTCATCTGCTACGCCTCCCGCACTTAAGCGGGTTGCGTACGTCGAGCGGAGATCATAAATTCGGAAGTACCCGACGCCCGCACGTTCCAATGTTGTCCGCCAGATCTTCTTGAAGCTCCCCTGGTAGCCGCACGGATTCCGACTGCTCGGAAACAACCACGGCCCCGGCCCAGCGATCGCGATCTGGTCGCGGAACGCCTCCACCGCCAAGTCCGTCAGCGGCACCTCCGCCACACCCTCTGGCGTTTTCGATTCGGACACCCAGACCACTTTGTTTGCCAGGTCGACCTGGTCTTTCCGTATCGGCGCGAGCTCCTTGTAGACCCGTAATCCGGTTTCTGTGATGATCCGGATCACGTTGCGCAAGTACGGGGGCGCGTCGAACTCGATCCGCTGCTGTTCCGACCAGGGCATGTAGTGCGGCCGGAACAACCCCTTGACCGTGACCGGAAACTCCACGGCGTTGCACGGGTGGCCGCGACGAACTTCTTCTTTACCGCGACATTCAATACCCGACGCAACACGCGGAACTCTTGGTGCACGGTCGCCGGCTTCAGCAGCCCGAGTTCTCGATACCCCGCCCGTGTCTTGACGCGCTTCTGTTGCCGCAGCCGCCAGCGCAAGTACTCTTCAACATCCTCTGCGCTGATGGCTGACAACGTCTGCAGTCCGAATACGGGCTTGAGTTGCTTCAATGCGTTGTGGTTGGCTGCGTGCGTCTTTGTACTCCGGAAGGGCGGCTGGAAGTAGTGTTCCAGGAAAAAATCCGCCCACTCCTTAAACGGGAGTTGTGGGCCGCGCCGAACGAGCGCGAGCACGTTTTCATCTCGTGCCTTCACCAGACCTGCTATGCTGCCGACCGGAGACAGAAACCCATGGACCCCGCAACACTCCGGGTCATCTACGGAATTTAGGCGGTGGTTTTGCTCGTGCTGATTATCTTGACACGTCGCAACCGCCTCGGCCGCTAGCTGTCGCCTTCCGCCTAAATATTGCGACACTACCCCACCTCAGCTCTCTGCAGTCCCTTAACCCCAGCTTCTGTGGCGGTCTTGTCTTATACTGAGCGATACAGGATTTTATGTGGGTCATCCTAAGGCAGAGCATTTTTAGCTCGGCGGTGCGCCGGCGGGTGATGCCCAGGTTCCGTGAGACCGAGAATGAGTGAGTCCACAAGCAAGCACGGTAAAATCGCCTTCATCACCACTCCCAGGTTCCGTGAGGCCAGCCCAAACGTAATTAAAGACTTCGTCTATGCGTACCTCTATCAGGTGTGCGCACCATTCGAGGTCATGACCACAGGCCGGACAATGGAGTTCTTGCAGGACGAGATTCTGGCCAAGGACCCTGACGATTCAGCTCGCTCGAAGATCAGTAGCAGTATGGAGCTGTCTGACCTGAGAGAATCCGACGTCTCCAGGTGGAAAGAGACGATCAAAGAATCCCTGACGCCTACACTGCGTGGCTACCAGGGAATGATTCACGTCTCCTACGAGTTGGTCGAGCAGCGGCTAGATGGCGTCATCCACTTCACTAACTGGGAGGACAAGAGTGCCAAACCGGACTCAGCGGTACTTTCGAGAGAGGCGAACGTTCACGACGTCCCCATAGCCCATGACCCCGACACCGCTCGTGCCTGCATTAAAACCTGGAGACGTCGCCTTGTTTTCGTGGACCAGCAACCAGTGTTCAGGAAACGGGTGCAACCATCTCCTCGACCGCTCAATAGCCTTGACGCTACACACGACGTCCTGGCGATGGTGGCCCACGACAATATGAAGCTAGACGTTTGCCGTTTCGTTGTGGAGAACGCTACGCATATCTTGAACACGTACGACTATGTGCTGGCCACCGGAACGACAGGGGGATGGATCAGGCGCTTTCTGCAGGCCGCAGGCCGCAGCTCCAATGATATCGAGAAGATCAGGCTATGCAACTCTGGCCCAAAAGGAGGTGACATCAGATCGCCTACGCTGTCGTCCAAGGCATCTGCCAGAAGATTATTTTCCTTCAGGATCCCTCCGTGAGCCATCCCCACGACTCGGATATTCGACTTTTCGAACAAGCAGTCTTGGCGCCAGACGTTCACGTGGAACTCGCAACCAATGTGGAATCCGCGCAGCTTCTCATCGGTACGTAGCGAGCGAGACCCAGCCATCCGGACCGACGGCATAAGCTGGGAGACTGTCGCCTCCCCCCCTTAATTGCGACGCTTCCACAACTGACCCTTCCCTAAGTTCTTTATTTCCTGTACGATGCCTGTGTAAGATTGCGGCAGTGTGTCGTGATCCTAGAGAATTTACGGCAGACGCCCCACGCCTCTATGCGCTATCAGTACAAACGCGAACCTCTTACCGGAGATGAAGCAACCCGCTTGGCCAACGCCTGCAACCCCCAGAGAAACTCGTCGTCTGGACCCTTCTTGACACCGGACTCCGGGTCTCCGAGCTTGCCAACCTCAAACGAGCTAATCTCGACTGGCAGACTCACCGCCTGATGATCTACGGCAAGGGCGGACCCTTCGGCAGCAAATCCAAGCGCCGGGTGATTCCTTTGAGTGCCCGCATCCAGCCCCTTCATCGAGGGCTACTTTGCATTACACCTGAATTATGCACTGCCGGTGCACCTGGTGAGGGCTGAGCCGCCAGGAACCATTTGGGGACCCCCGAAAACATGGGGTAAAAAGGTAGGCTGGCAAAGATTTCAGCTTCGCCAGTCAACCCCAAGGAGGTCACCCAAATGGTTACCAAACGAAAACAGCATAGCTCCCGAAGGCCCGTCAAACAAGGCCCCGGCGCGAGGGCCCCGCGGCCCAATAAAATCGGGGCTGCCACGCCCTATCACTTCCGTGGCAAGAATCTGACTCCCTACGGCGGCTTGCTGCCCGTCGCCACCCTGCTCGAAAAACTCGGCTTCCAAGCGCTGCTGGAAGAAACCCTCACGACCAAACGGATCACCCGAGCCATGAGCCCCTACCAGTTCGTGCTGGCCCTCGTGCTCGGCCTCTATGTCGGCTTTGCGCGGCTCAACCAACTCCGCTTCATCGCTCGCGACCCCATCCTGACCGGCATCTTGCAAGTGACGCGTCTGCCGCCGCAGTCCACGCTGTGGCGCTTTCTGGCCTCGCTGCACCTCAACGTGGCGAAGCAGATCCTTTCCATTCAGCGCCAGCTGCGGGAACGAGTCTGGGCCGCGGCCCACGTGAAGTTGGAGACGGTGACGCTGGACACCGACACCACCGTGCATACCCTCTACGGCCGCCAGATGGGCGGGCGCAAGAGCTACAACCCCAAGAACAAGGGCAAGCGCAGCTACCAGCCGATACTGACCTTCCTGGCCGAGACGCGCGAATACCTGATGGGCGGGTTGCGCAACGGCGACCGGCCCACGGGCCGACAGATCGCCGCCCACCTCGAGAGCGCTTTCCGGACTTTGCCGGGCGGCGTGAAGAAAATCCTGGCGCGGGCCGATTCCGGCTTTTATTGCTGGGAGGCGGTGGAGGCCTATGAAAAGGCGGCTTGTCAGTTCGTCATCGTGGCGCGCAAAACGCGGCGCCTGGTCGAGCGCTTGCAGCAAGCAGAATGGAAACCCTCCCCCCGCTCCGACGCGGACGCGGAATGCGAATTCCTCTACCAACCGCAAGGCTGGGCGCGGGCCGGCCGTTTCCTGGCGCTGCGTTACGAAAACGAGCCCAAGGCCGGCGCGGCCGAGCAATACCAGTTGTTCGCCACCAGCGCTTACACCTACCGCGTGTTTGTCACCAATCTGGCCGAGCCGATCGCGGCGGTGGTGTGGTTTTACAATCAGCGCGCCGGAGCCGAGAACCTGATCAAGGAGGCCAACAACGACGCCGGGCTGGCGGCCCATCCCTCGCGCCGCTTTGACATGAACCGCAATCACTTTCAGTTGGCCATGCTGGCCTACAATCTCAACTGCTGGCTGCTGCTGTTCAACCGCGAAGCCCAGGCCAGCGTGGAGACGCTGCGGCACACCACACTGGCGACGGCGCGGCTGCGTTTTCTGTTCGTGGCGGCCAAGATCTGGCGGCACGCCGGCAGAACGGGTGTCAGCTACAGCGATCATTATCAGGAAAAGGGCCTGTTTGAACGGCTGATGCGACGGCTGCGGGCGATGGGGCCGCCGGGATCGAGCTTGGCGCCGGTGGTGGAGGGTGCGCCGAGCTGAGGGGCACTCCATGCATAAAATTTCATGCACTCGCCGCAACGTACTGGGAACACGCCGCTTGCCAGCCCGCTTTTGCCCTGCCGGGATCAGGAGGCGGCTCAAACGGGGAGGGAAACAGCAGAAAAGACGACTTGCGAAATCACTGAGTTGACACGAGTGCCGCTATCGCCACAACTCCATCGACGATGGCTACGCCGAATCTGTGCATAATTCAGGTTACACGAAACTTTCCGCTTCAGCACCCGCACCATCCAGCGCATGTTGAAGCGTCTTGCTAACCGCGCCCGCATCAGCCGCACCGTCTCCCCTCATGTGCTGAGGCACACCTTTGCCGTCACGGCAATCCAGAAAGGAATCTCCCTGCCGGCGTTACAGCGCCTGCTGGGGCATGACACACTTCAGACGACCGACATCTACCTCAACCTCTCGCCCGAGCATGTGGTCGAAGAGTTCCAGCAGAAGTGGTGACTGCTGTCATGAAGCGCCGGCTGGGTTTTAACCGACCGCCTTTTTTGGGCGGTTTTTCATTCCTCTTCTTCCTTAGGGCCGGCCCTCACCTGGGCGGCGGCGGTTGAGCATAGCTGTCTGGGAAATATCATTACCACCAGTAATCCGCCGTCAGAGGCCTCTTCCGCCTCGCCCGAAGAGTTGAAAACCGCTCGTCCATTGAGTTATCATGGCCTTGAGCCAGATAGCTGGTGGGAAGGCTTGTTACCACCAGTAATCCTGTCTGCGATAGAATCGGGCTGTCGTGGTCGGCCATCCGGCGCGTAGCTGAAGGTCCGCGATTGATGTATCCTTTGAAAGTCTTGAAAGTCGGGGCAGCCTCGACTTTTTGAGCATCATGATTCCGAGTCCTTTTTACGGCGCTGCTAGACGAAGTACGGGTTGTGGCGGTCGTGGCCCCGCTCGCAGTGGCGGGTTCGGCGTGGGTCTGGACTCCGTCTCCGAATTTAGCGAATTTAGTGATAAAGGGACAGTCACCTTAACTAGGAACTTGACGGCAGCGAAGCGTCGGAGTGACACTGAAGAGCGTGCGAGCCGCGGGGAAGGCGAGTGCCCAAGCGGCGCGTCGATATCTGACTTTTCAAGGGGAGTAGTGTGATGAGGCTATTCAGATTCATTTTGGCGGCGGCGTTTGCGTTACCGGCTTTAGTTCACGCCTCCAGCGAGCTTCTCCGGCTTCAACAGGACGACACAGTATGGGTGATGCCGGCCAAGAACTACGCCAATACTCGCTACAGCTCGCTGGGTCAGATCACCGCTGCAAACGTCAAGACTCTCAGGCCCGCTTGGACCTTCTCGACGGGTGTATTGCGAGGACATGAAGGTGCGCCGCTGGTGGTCGGGAGCACGATGTACGTCCACACACCTTTCCCCAACAACGTCTTTGCCCTCGACCTGAGCAGGGAGGGCGCCCCGATCAAGTGGAAATATTCCCCCAAGCAGGAGCCGGATGTGATCTCGATCGCCTGCTGCGACACGGTCAACCGGGGGCTTGCCTACGCCGAAGGAAAGATTTTCCTCGCTCAGTTGGACACACATCTGGTTGCACTGGATGCCGCAACAGGCAAGGAGCTGTGGAAGGTCAAGCAAGGAGACCATGAGAAGGGCATGACCATCACCTCCGCTCCTTTGGTGATCAACGACAAAGTGATCACCGGCATCGCCGGGGGTGAGTTCGGCGTGCGCGGGTTTCTGACGGCCAATGACATCAATACCGGCAAGCAGATCTGGCGGATGTACAGTACGGGGCCGGAGGAGGAAGTCGGCTTTGCGGGGTCCCTGGAAACCTGGAAGGGCGATCAATGGAAAATAGGGGGAGGCACCACTTGGGGTTGGTACTCCTACGATCCCGGACTCAACCTTCTCTATCACGGCACGGGGAACCCTGGGACTTGGAACCCCGACCAGCGGCCCGGCGATAACAAGTGGGCGATGACGATCTTCGCGCGCAATCCCGACACCGGGAAGGCGAAGTGGGCGTACCAGAAGACTCCGCACGATGCCTGGGACTATGACGGAATTAATGAGAATGTCCTTGTCGATCTCGAGATCAAGGGAACAACGAGGAAGGTTCTGGTAAACTTCGACCGCAATGGGTTCGCCTACACACTGGACCGCGAAACGGGCGAGTTGCTCATGGCCAAACCCTTCGTGTATGTCAACTGGGCAACAGGGATCGACCTGAGCACCGGCAAGCCCATTGAAGATCCCGAGAAAAGAACTTCGTCGACCAAGAACACCAAACACATCTGTCCCTCCGCCATGGGCGGAAAAAACCAGGGGCCGGTTTCCTATTCCCCCAGGACGGGCCTCTTCTACGTGCCCACAAACAACCTCTGCATGGACTATGAAGGGGTTGAAATCAAATACCAGGCGGGCCAGCCTTACGTCGGCGCGATTGTGGTGAGTTCTTCCGGTCCGGGCGGACACCGGGGTGAGTTCATTGCCTGGGATCCCGGCACGGGGAAGAAGGTATGGGGCGTCAAGGAAAATTTGGCTGCTTGGGGCGGCACGCTCGCTACCGCGGGTGACGTTGTCTTCTACGGCACCATGGAAGGATGGCTCAAAGCGATCCATGCCAAAACCGGCGAGGTGCTATGGAAATTCAAGACTCCCTCCGGGATCATCGGCAATCCCATAACTTACATGGGCGCTGACGGCAAGCAGTATGTCGCCATCCTCTCCGGTGTCGGTGGATGGTCGGGCATCGGGATTGCCGTCGGACTCGGTGGGGAAGATCCTACTGCAGGGCTGGGAGCGCTTGGCGCCTTTGCGGATGTGGCCGAACATAGCACGCTGGGCGGCGTATTGACCGTATTCGCGCTTCCCTAGGCGTGCTGGCTTTACCCCCGCGCCGCTCCGTGAGTGGCGGCGGAAACTCTGATCTGATTTGCACTCAGACCATTCAGGCCAATGGCCCAAAGCCGATCCTTAAGCATTCCTCGATTGTTTTTGCTCGGCCTGTGGATTCTCGGGACCTCCAGCGCCACGGCAGCCGAAATGAAACAGTTTCGCGTCTGCGCCGATCCTCGGAATCTCCCTTTCACCAACCGGCGGTTGGAAGGCTTTGAAAACAAAATCGCCGCTCTCATCGCCAAGGAATTTGGAGCCTCTCCCACCTATACCTGGTGGGGGCAACGGCGCGGCTTTATCCGCAACACGTTGAAGGCCACCCTCAAGCAGGCGCGATGTGATGTGGTGATGGGCGTGCCTAAAGGATATGATCCGGTTCTGTGGACCAAGCCCTATTACCGCTCGACCTATGTGTTTGTGTACTCCAAAGATAAAGGACTTCAGATTAAATCGCTGGATGATCCGGTCCTGCGGCGGCTCAAAATCGGCGTGCATCTGCTTGGCGACGATTACACGAATCCCCCTCCCGTCCACGAATTGGGAAAAAGGGGCATCGTGGATAACGTCGTCGGCTACAGCACCTTTTACTCCGAAGAGAATCCCCCCAGCAGGATCATCGAAGCTGTCGCAACGGGTGAGATTGATGTAGCGATTGTCTGGGGACCCGTGGCGGGCTACTTTGCAAAGAAGCAGCGTGTTGAGTTGGAGCTGGCGCCGGTCCCCTCCGGCGAAGGTGATCTGCCTTTTGCCTTCGATATCTGTATGGGGGTCAGGAAGGGCGAAGAGGCCCTAAAAGCTGAATTGGAAAGGGCGGTTGATAGCAAGCAAGATGAAATCAGAAAGATCCTGGAAGACTATGGCGTCCCGCTGATGGCTGGCAACAAGGATAAACCATGACGAGGAAGGCTTTCGGTTGTCGAAATCTCAGACGGCGGAGCTTCACCGCGGAGCTGCTGCCGACGCTTGCAATCCTGGCCTGGATTCTCAGTTCTCTTGCTGGTCTTCAAGACGTGGGGAAAGCCGCTCCCCAGGACTCTTCCGAAGTTTACAAACGCGTCTACAACGGCTGGAAATGGTGGCATGTCTATTGCGCCAGATGTCACGGAGAAAATGCGCTTGGCAGTCCCCTGGCACCCAATTTGACCGACCCAAACCACCCATTGACACGCCAAGAGTTTCTCCCGCTTGTTCGCGACGGAAGAGTTAAGAAAGGGATGCCGGCGTGGAGTCAATTACTCGACGATAAACAGATCATCGACATCTATATCTATGTAATGGCAAGAGCTCAGAGAGTGTTGCCTCCCGGAAGACCGGACGAGGTAGGCGCAAACGGCGGTCCCTGGACCCCGCCGGAGGGTTGGCCGAAAGGGCGGATGCTCGCCGACGTCTCAGCCTTTCATGCGGAGGCTCCCAAGGCCTCCGCTGTGCCGACCTTCCCCGCGGGAGCTTCGCAAGAGGCGTCATCACCGGGGGTTGCCTCGGATGGGACCTCCCCGGCGGCCGGGCCAACGGCGAACGTGCTCACCGAGGCGTTTCGGAGGCGCTACCAGGCCGTTCGCCTCAACCTGATCGAGACGGCCGAGGCGATGCCGGAACAATACTACGATTTTCGCCTGACCCCGGCCCAGCGGCCGTTCGGCGGCTGGATCAGCCATACGGCGATGTTGAACTACAGCGTTTGCGCCCGAATGGGGGGCGTCCCGCGGCCGGAAACCGATCACCTGGACCGACTCAGCGGCAAAGAACCGTTGCAGAAGGCGCTGCGTGAATCGTTTGAATTCTGTGACGCGGCGCTGAAACAGATGAACGATCAACTGGCCCTAACCGAGTTGAAGATCGGTGAGAGGACGACCTATCCGGTGCAAGCCATGTTTGGGCTGCTGTCTTCGTTGAACTCGCATTACGGCAATCTGGCGGGCTACCTTCACAGCAAGGGAATCGTCCCGCCGTCGACGGCGCGAGCTCAGGCGAGGAAGGCTTCGTCCCAATGAGCTGTTCGGACCGCCCGCTCGAAACGCTCGAAACAGGCCTGGAGGCGGTCCTGTTCAAGATTCTCACCCGACGGGCGGTTCGTCGCTTATTGTTCCAACGAATCTGGAGAAGTCGGAGTGTATGTGCGCCCCTTCCCCCAAGGGGGGCGCGAGATGGCAAGTGTCGAGCGGCGAGGGCACGCAGCCCCGCTGGAGACGGGACGGTAAGGAGATTTTCTACACCGAGGGCGACACCTTGATTGCGATCTCGGCCCGTGCGGGCTTTTCGGTCGGCAAAGCGGCCCGTCTATGCCAGAACCCGACTTTGCCCTGGACCTTCAACAGCTTTGCGGTTCGATATGATGTATCGCCCGATGGGCAGCGTTTTGTCCTGCGCGAGCCGGTAGCTGAAGGGGACAGCCCGCCTGCCATCCACGTGGTCCAAAACTGGTACGAAGCGTTCCGCGAGCGCGGGCAGGGCTAAGCCCCTCGAAACAAACTACATAACCCTTGCCCCACGGGATACGTGTCAGGAAATCCCGTTACCACCAACAACCAGTGGTTGTTGGTTCGTAAAATACTACAACCAAGCCACTTAGCCTGATTTCGCCGGCTGGGGAATGAAAAGGTCTCCTTCTTGCCCATTGGCTCGAGCGTAGAGCCCTAATCTGGATAGATCCTTTCCCACGGCGCAGCACCGAGGAATGGCTACGGTCGCGTTTCCCTCGTAGGTTGATTTCCTCAATAGCGGATCGCTACCCCGAAGTCAGGCTGTGTTTACCGAACCGTGAGAGCGCGTGCCGGTCCCCCGCAGGATAGTTATCCAAACGAGCGGAGTTGTGGAAACCGTTGGTCAGCGGAACAGGAGGTCAAGGAAAGCGAGCAGGCGACACCGGCCCGGCACTCTCGCGTCGCCCTAAAGCTGAACCTGTCAAGACAACCCCAAGCAGAAACTATGAACCACTGGCCTGTAGAGGAGTTGGGCTCCAGGTCTGTAGCAAAAACGTGGGAGGAGTTCCACAGACTCAGAAGAAAAAACTTGGCCCGGAGTCCATCGGGCCTTGGCAGGTCCCTGGGCGACAGTGGGGAACGTTCGCAAGGAAAAGTTACTGCGCGCGCGCGCGCAGTAGAAAATCCTTGGGACCAGACCCATTTGCTAGAAAAACCTAGCCGGATCTTCCTACCGTCCATACCCTTTCAGGATTTCCCGCAAGCGCCCAATCGGCAGCGCGTCCGCGCGGCTCCCCTGATGTCCGTCCATGCTCGTCGCCCGCAGTATCGAGTTCAGGATCGCCTCTTCCGTCGCCTCAATGGTCGCCTGAAACGACGGCTGCAACCGGAGATCCTCCATCTGCGCCGCGGCGTCGCGCTCCGTCGAGAACGCGATCACGAAATCCCCGCTTCCATGCCCGCCTGACGACCCGGTACGCGCCAATCCGAAGCTCGCCCGCCGTGCAATCCGCTTGAGCTGCCGCGCATCCGCCGGAGCATCCGTCGCCACCACCATCATGATCGACCCGTCGGCGAGATCGAGGTCTTCCTCCCCTTCCAGCAGCGCCCTACCGCGCTCGGCCGCGAGCTCTTCGCCTACCGGTACGCCATCCATAATCAAAACTCCGCCGAAATTCGACTGCACGAGAACGCCGACCGTGTAGCCGCCCTGTTTCTCCGTCAGAAGCCGCGAGCTCGTCCCAATTCCGCCTTTGAACCCGAGCGCCGTCGTCCCGGTACCGGCGCCTACCGCGCCTTCCTCGACCGGCCCTCCCTTCGCTTCCCGAATCGCCGCCAGAAAATCTTCCTGCTTCAAGTGCTCCCCCCGAATATCGTTCAGCCGTCCATCATTCGTCTCGCTAACAACTGGGTTCACCGAACGTACATCCTCATTCCCGGACAAATCGAGTGTGTAGCGCTTCAGAGCGTCCGCCGCTTCCCAAACCGCCAAAGTGTTCGTTAGCAGGATCGGCGTCTCAATCACGCCCAGCTCCTCCACCTGCGTCGACCCGATCAATTTCCCGAACGCGTTGAAGACATAGACCGCGCCCCGTACCTTCTCCTGGAAAAGATTCCCATCGTGCGGGAGGATGGCCGTTGCCCCGGTCCGAACGCTATCGCCACGGATCACCGTCCGCTGCCCCACCTTCACGCCCTTTACATCTGTGATCGCGTTCAACGGCCCCGGCGACATGACACCTGGCGCAATACCCAATTCCCGCGCCCGTGGACGCTCTTCCTGAGCAAGAGCTCCCATAGCCACAATCAACAGCAGACTAACCGATCGGACGGGTAACGTACTCATGCAATCCTCGCGCAACCAGGTTCACCCTGTCACAGATCCAGCTCACACAAAGCCACCCAGAGCCGAGCATATTTGAGTCAAGATAAACAGAGCCAGTTTCCAATTGTATAGACAGCGGATGCTTCTGTTCCGACAGCTCGTCCGAGGCATTTGACCCACTCGGCCAGGAGACAACGGGGATAGCTCCTCCCTGACGGCGAAGTGTTGAAGAGTGCTGCAGTCACGTTTCCCTCGTGGGTCGTCTGCCTCTATAGCGGATCGTTGTCTCGAATGCGGTGTTCGCCGATGCTGGTCCACTGACCTACGGTACCCACAACCCCGTTTGTTTGGACGACTACCCGCGGGGATGGAGAGGCGCACTCACGGTGGATCAATGGAAGTGAGTAAGCGACACCTGCCTGGCGTCTGGTTGCGCCTAAGGATGGCCCACTCAAGACAACCGATAGTAACTATCTACTGCTCCACTGGAATGTGGGCACGCTAGCTCGGGCTTCAGTTCTGTAGGAAAAACTTGAGAAGAGCTCCAAGGAGACAAAAGAAAAAACTTGGCCTCGATACTATGGGCTGTTGGTAAGTTCTTAGGAGAGAATTGGAATCGGTCGAAATAGCGACGTCTGTACGGAGCCTGAGGGGAACGCCGTCGGGAGAGGGGGGCAGGCCCGGGCGGCACAACTCCTCAAGTTAGTGTGGAGAAGAATTCTCGGCGCCAAGGGGGCTGGTTAGATCAGCCAAGCGGGCGGTCACTTTCCTTCTATTTCCAACACTCAAGGGGAATCGTGTACTTTCGTGCCTGATCGGCGAGGGCCGGAGTGTCACGCTCAGCGGTCGAGGCGGTGGTTCGGAACTCCACACCATTTGCCTCGAGGAAGGCCCGCACCACCGAGGCTTTAATTGCGAAGTTCACATTCTGGGGGACGTCTCCAGTCAGCGAGGCCACTTGCAGTGCGTCGAGCTTCGAGACCACTACGCCAACCACATTCCCGCTTGCATCCAAGAGTGGGCTTCCATTGAAGGCCATTGATGCCGGAATTGCCCACCTCTTCCAGGCTCGAACCGTACCGACGAAGTATCGGAGATCAACGCCGGGTGCGGGAGCGCTTCCCGGCACTACTCAGGGCCCGGTTAAAGGGCGGACGCCCGTCTCTGTTGCGGGAACTCCACCGTCTGACAAAGCTCAAGCCTACCTCCCCGTCAACGAGCTCAATGTGCCGCAAGTGCCGGCAGGAGCCCGAGGGGCCCGCCCAGCCGGGGCTATTCTCAGCCGTACGGACACGCCGTAACACGGTTACAGCGTTCAGCGCATTCTCGGGCACACCGCGGAGTACCAACTTGCCTCAAGCAGGCCCAGCGGACTCCAGGTCATGCTGGGACGGGCGTCAAGGTTTGGTGCCGCTCCGCCGCTGTTTTATTTGCCTCATGTTGGCAACTACCCAGGACTTGAGATCCTTTGCGATCTGCGTTGCGCACTCGCCCCATGCGCCCATGGAGTATCTATACTCGTGTGTAAAAGCCCCCATGAACTCCTTTCGATAGGTCCCGACCTCCATTACTGCGGCGACCCAGTACGTGTTGTCCCACAATGAGACGCTAGTGAGAACAGCGTTGTTGTAGTACTCGGTGTAGCTGAGGCGTTCCCCGTAAGTCTCAGACCCCACGTCACGCGTTACCACGGTGACGACGATGTCGGCCCCTTCACGAACGTCAAACAGTCGGACCAACTTTTTCATGCCGACAATTTACGCCGCAGATCCTTGACCGAACCCTGTATCTCCTTGTTCGTGTCAAAAAAACCGTCGCTCATAGGAGCTGACACGTACACCGACACACGAGCCGACTGCGGTGTGGCGGCCACCGCTGCTAGCAGAAGAACTAAACTCAACATCGGTCTTACCTCCGATTGGGCCCTCGCACAGTATACACGCGCCTAACGCAATTACTTCACGCCGGGTCCTAAGTTTCTTTCGCCGCTCCGGGAACCGTAAGCCTCCTGTTTTGGAGACAGTTTGACTATCACGAAGCTTTTCGCGTGGTGAAGTCGTTAGCAGTCTAGAGCGAGGCAATATCGATTCCCTAAGCGGTTTTTTTGGAAATGGCTTCAGTGCCCCCCGCATGAGACACCGACACCAACGCCAAATTCAATTCATCTTTGATAATTCGTGCTATCTTTTTGTCATCAGTCTCACTTGCTATCTGATGGCAGACTCGTTCTGGTATTTTCAGCAGGCGGTCGCGAACCGATCGAAACAGTGTGTAGGTACCTGAATTATGCACTGCGGCATGGACCTGAGGAGGGCTGAGCCGCAAGGGACCATTGGGGACCCCCGAAAACATGGGGTAAAAAGGTTGGCTGGCAAAGATCCCAGCTTCGCCAGCCAACCCCAAGGAGGTCACCCACATGGTTACCAGATGAAAACAGCATAGCTCCCAAAGGCCCGTCCAACAAGGCCCAGCCGTGACGACCTCGCGGCCCAATAAAATCGGGGCTTCGACGCCTTACAACTTCCGCGGCAGGAAGCCGACTCCCTACGGCGGCTTGCCGCCGGTGGTCGGGAGGGCGCTGATCTGAGAGCCTGGCTATGCGCTATGCATAAAATTTTATGCACTAGCCGTAACGCACTGGAAACACGTCACTTCCGAGCGAGGTTTTGACGACGCGGATTCTGGGCGGGAAGGGAAACCGGACACGGAGAAGCCAAAAGGCCAGTTGCCGAGCTACCACCTCACGACGACCGCCAACCCGCTACGAACGCAGCCACACTCGCAAAGTGAATCTGTGCATAATTCAGGAGGTAGCAAACTGCACATCATCGACGCGGACTAATTTCCCCAAAGCAACCATGACTTCAAGCCGCTTGAGAATCGCTGACGACCTTTCCCGTCGAGCATGCGCCTCGGAAAAAGTAATTCAAGAAGCCCTGGTTCGGACGCCGCGCTTGCCATCATTTCTGGGAATTCCGGCTTTGTAGTGGGTGAGCACGGATTTGGTCCGGCGCCGCCGCTCGACACTGTTGACGCTCCGATCCTGAAGCCCAGCGTTTTGGGGCGAGGATGGGACCTCGGCACCTGTGTACACGCCGGCGCTGAAGGCAGAGCCGCAGATGGTCCCTTGCTGCCAAAGTGGTTGATAAAAATGGGCCTACGCCAGAAGAATCGTTTCAATGAATGTAAAGAATGCGGCTGTGAACCCGCGAGCAACCACATGTCCAGATTTGGGTTTTCAGCTACCCATTCGGATAGCGGTCGCCGGGCCCATGGCAGCCACGAAAGGGCCAGAAGCGCTCGGAAGGGCCGGAAGAAGCATGTTTCGGTACTCCCGCAGCCTAATCGATCACCTTGGATTGTTGTCGAGCAGAATCACAACGGCATTGGGAAGCTGATGGTATCTGCCTTTCAGATTTACGCTAATATTGAATGGACTCAATGACTTATGAGATGGCGGAGCCCTGTCCGCGGCTAAGCTAGAGAGCGCAATGGTCGATACCGGTCCCACAGAAACTGCATAACGGCGCAGGGGTCGGCCTGACATCCACTAAAAACCCGGAAGAGCCTCATTTCTATTTCGCTGTGTCACCTGAATTATGCACAGATTCGGCGTAGCCATCGTCGATGGAGTTGTGGCGATAGCGGCACTCGTGTCAACTCAGTGATTTCGCAAGTCGTCTTTTCTGCTGTTTCCCTCCCCGTTTGAGCCGCCTCCTGATCCCGGCAGGGCAAAAGCGGGCTGGCAAGCGGCGTGTTCCCAGTACGTTGCGGCGAGTGCATGAAATTTTATGCATGGAGTGCCCCTCAGCTCAGCGCACCCTCCACCACCGGCGCCAAGCTCGATCCCGGCGGCCCCATCGCCCGCAGCCGTCGCATCAGCCGTTCAAACAGGCCCTTTTCCTGATAATGATCGCTGTAGCTGACACCCGTTCTGCCGGCGTGCCGCCAGATCTTGGCCGCCACGAACAGAAAACGCAGCCGCGCCGTCGCCAGGGTGGTGTGCCGCAGCGTCTCCACGCTGGCCTGGGCTTCGCGGTTGAACAGCAGCAGCCAGCAGTTGCGATTGTAGGCCAGCATGGCCAACTGAAAGTGATTGCGGTTCATGTCAAAGCGGCGCGAGGGATGGGCCGCCAGCCCGGCGTCGTTGTTGGCCTCCTTGATCAGGTTCTCGGCTCCGGCGCGCTGATTGTAAAACCACACCACCGCCGCGATCGGCTCGGCCAGATTGGTGACAAACACGCGGTAGGTGTAAGCGCTGGTGGCGAACAACTGGTATTGCTCGGCCGCGCCGGCCTTGGGCTCGTTTTCGTAACGCAGCGCCAGGAAACGGCAGGCCCGCGCCCAGCCTTGCGGTTGGTAGAGGAATTCGCATTCCGCGTCCGCGTCCGCGTCGGAGCGGGGGGAGGGTTTCCATTCTGCTTGCTGCAAGCGCTCGACCAGGCGCCGCGTTTTGCGCGCCACGATGACGAACTGACAAGCCGCCTTTTCATAGGCCTCCACCGCCTCCCAGCAATAAAAGCCGGAATCGGCCCGCGCCAGGATTTTCTTCACGCCGCCCGGCAAAGTCCGGAAAGCGCTCTCGAGGTGGGCGGCGATCTGTCGGCCCGTGGGCCGGTCGCCGTTGCGCAACCCGCCCATCAGGTATTCGCGCGTCTCGGCCAGGAAGGTCAGTATCGGCTGGTAGCTGCGCTTGCCCTTGTTCTTGGGGTTGTAGCTCTTGCGCCCGCCCATCTGGCGGCCGTAGAGGGTATGCACGGTGGTGTCGGTGTCCAGCGTCACCGTCTCCAACTTCACGTGGGCCGCGGCCCAGACTCGTTCCCGCAGCTGGCGCTGAATGGAAAGGATCTGTTTCGCCACGTTGAGGTGCAGCGAGGCCAGAAAGCGCCACAGCGTGGACTGCGGCGGCAGACGCGTCACTTGCAAGATGCCGGTCAGGATGGGGTCGCGAGCGATGAAGCGGAGTTGGTTGAGCCGCGCAAAGCCGACATAGAGGCCGAGCACGAGGGCCAGCACGAACTGGTAGGGGCTCATGGCTCGGGTGATCCGTTTGGTCGTGAGGGTTTCTTCCAGCAGCGCTTGGAAGCCGAGTTTTTCGAGCAGGGTGGCGACGGGCAGCAAGCCGCCGTAGGGAGTCAGATTCTTGCCACGGAAGTGATAGGGCGTGGCAGCCCCGATTTTATTGGGCCGCGGGGCCCTCGCGCCGGGGCCTTGTTTGACGGGCCTTCGGGAGCTATGCTGTTTTCGTTTGGTAACCATTTGGGTGACCTCCTTGGGGTTGACTGGCGAAGCTGAAATCTTTGCCAGCCTACCTTTTTACCCCATGTTTTCGGGGGTCCCCAAATGGTTCCTGGCGGCTCAGCCCTCACCAGGTGCACCGGCAGTGCATAATTCAGGTGTCACACTTCCAGGCTGAATTACACCCTTCTTCCATTCCTTCCTTGCGGCGACAACTTTTACCTCGGAATTCCGAACATAGTCCTCAACCCATTGGATCGCGGAATCAAAGCCTACCGAGCCATCTTCTTCAGTGGGCATGCCCTTCTTGATAAAAGTGTGAACTCGCGGCCCACCAACACCAAGCAAGGATGCAAACTCCAACACTTGAATCCCGGTGATCGGTACACCAACTCCAGATTTCTTCCGCTTAGTCATCACGACCCACCTTTTTAAACTGACGTACAGAGGAAGCAAACTTCCAAGCGTTGTGAATTCTCAACACTCGCAGCCCACGTCTGACTTCACGCTTACGTGCGGTCTTCTTAATCAATCGGATCTTCTTCGCCGCAGTATTAAAATCCACCGTCTCTACTGTCATTTAAACCTCCCAAAGTTCCTCCGCTTTCATACGATTTACGCAACTTTCTCCGCAAGCATGCCCACCCGACGGTATTGTTTTCGCCCAGAAGGACCCGTTGTCGTGATAACTCATTTAATCTCGACCACTTACGAAAAAGAATCATTTTTAGACCACCGTGGTCAGGGGTTGATCCTCACGGACGCGCTATAAAATATTCGGGGGCGGGCAGTGTTTAATCGGGTTGCGGCACGCTCCGAGCAGTTCGACGCTCGCATCGGAGAGCTTTGTGACGGGCTGGAGCAGATCTACGAACGCAACTGCTACCCAAAGGTGACCGTCACACGTCATTGGTCAGAGCATAATCCGGCCATCTCCGGCGAGATCGCTCGGCCTGCTGCGTATCGCTGGTACTTGCGGCGGGAGTTGCTCAAGCTTGCCAGACAGGGTGCGCAGATCGACGTGGAACCGTCCCGCGAGCGGATCGATCTTACCTCGCCGGGTCTGCTGCAAAAGATCGACAAAAGCTCGCTCGATTTCACCCGCAAGAAGCTGTTCCTATTTGGACCCGAACGTGTTGATCTGTCGGTCGAGCAGCTTGAGCACTACACAGGTACGAGGGCAAACGACTTTCAGCGTTTTGTCCTCCTGACCAACTACGAAATGCACATGAAGGAATTCGCTGAGACGTACCCGCATTGCGTGAAGCCATCGCGATCGGTAGTGCAGATGTCCGCCTACCATCACAGAGAGGAAGACAATGCTGGATTTAGCATCATCAACATTGGAGTCGGCCCCTCAAACGCGAAGAATCTCACCGATCATGCGGCCGTACTGCGACCAGATGCGATGCTGATGATCGGCCACTGTGCCGGTGTTCGTAACAATCAGGAGATCGGGGATTTCGTGTTGGCGTCCGGCTACATGCGAGCAGATCGACTACTGGACAAAGCACTGCCGCCAAGTGTTCCCGTAGCGCCGAACTTCCTGCTGAACCGCTACTTGGGCCGGGTGCTCGATGAACGAAAGCTGCTCTATCGAGTCGGCACGGTCTATACAACTGTGGATCGAAACTGGGAGCTTTCTCTACGAGATTCGCTTGGCGACTTGAAATCCAGCCGAAGTATTGCAGTCGATATGGAGTCGGGGACGGTGGCCGCGAACGGGTTCCGCTATCGGGTTCCGAACGCGACGCTGCTGTGCGTATCGGACAAGCCATTGCATGGCAAACCCAAGCTTCCGGGTGAGGCGAAGCGATTCTACGAGGACTCCAAGAGCCAACACCTTTCGGTCGCCATTGCTGCCCTAGAACTCGCTCGACGAGACGTAGGGTCGGGAACTGGCGCGGTGGCCCGTCAGGACCTGGCTTGGCTGTATCCGGGGTTTCCCCCTTCGTGCCCGGTTAACCGTGTCCGTGGCTCCGTTTCCAGCTCCCGCCACCTCGCACGCAGCATGAAGATTTCCTTCACTACGCGCTCCTGCACACTTCACGACAAGGTTTATGAGACCTATCCGATCGGAGTTGCTTGCGACGACAGCTCGGAAGCCGTCACCCGAATCCAGGTGTCTGCTCTCGCCATTGACTACTCCACCGCTTCCGACCGAGGCCTTGGGTTAACGCCAAGTCCGTTCAGCCTTCCCCTTGCCGTATAGTCTTCGTCTCAGATCCTGCAGACTACCGGACGCTTTTATCATTTCGCCCCTGCCTCACTGTGTTGACCAAGACTTCATGTGCAGCAAGGCTCCTTCGCTCCACGGGCGTTACTCCGCTTCCTCACTACTACGAACCTAGCCGCCATCCTCTCGCCTTCCACCGATTTCCTGGTTTTCGCCAGTTATACGGCTTCCCTGCTCCGCCAATTTCTCGACGGGACGAGGAGGGCTTCTCCAGTTGCTTAGCATGCCCTTGTCACCGTGCTGTCCCTAGCACCCCGCCGGAGTGAACTGGCGCTGCAGTCAGTCTGCGCCAGGCCATGCTGCCTTCACCCGTGGAAAGAGGGTTCGGCCTCCGGGGTTTTAGCTTTTCGAGGCCACCTATGGGTTCACTTTTGTTACGGCCCGGTGACTTGCTCACCATCCCAAGGATGGCTTTGTCAGTTGGCTTACCTTGAGACAACTATTGGAAAAACAAGGTGAGGCACAGCTTTTGAGTAATGTCAGGAAGCAACTACAGGACAGCAGCGACGACATACACCTGCTGCAGTCGTTTCACCGCAACGTACAACGGTTCCGCCGTAGACAAGTTTTCTTTCGCCAGGGAGACTCACCCGATCATGTGTATTTTCTTGCAAGGGGTTCTGTCGCGTTCGTTTCCATGACGAAAATCTGAAACTTGAGTCCGAGTCTCGGCTTCAACCCAGGGCAGTTCTTTGGGGAGCTCGGCCTCCTCAAGAATGCGCCACGCAAGGGCACCGCTGTGGCACTATCCGATGCGCATGTTTGTGTCATTGATGGCGGTTCCTTTCGCGAGATGATGAGAAAAATCGGTGGTTAAAAGGATTCATTGACGCGGTTTTAGGGGTCTATCACGTACCGACTCATGGCCTGATCACGCAGTACGAGGGGCGGTTTGTCCAGCAACCGGCGATCCAAACCACCATACAAAAACCCAATGAAGAAACCATCATTGCATCCCGGGTCATCCATGCCGACATATTTGCCATTCATTATTCGGACACTTCTCAAGCCGGCACCGAGGTTTTTCAGGACAGGCCCGATCACAGAAGAGAGATCATGATCGCCGAAGACCACCTTGTCGGCGTCATCAGCATGGAGCGCTGGGATGATCTCTCCGAGATCTCCAAGCATGTCTATGGCAAGACCATCATGAGTAAGGCACATCTGGACAGATTGTCGTCATGCGGGGAGCTGATACCGAGTACTCAGAGATCCATCGACCAAGAGGACGCGTTGTGTACTTGCATGCAAGTCAAGGGGCGCGTGATTCAAGATTTGATTTCCGCGGGCGCGCACAGCATCGATGCCAGCGCCAAAAAGTCGGGGGCCGGCTCCGTATGTGGAGGCTGCCGGCCCCATATTCTCCAGATGCTCGGGGGCGAAGCATGGATCTACGCCAAACTCATCGGCCTCGAGGAACATAATGAATCTATCCGCGGCTTCAGGCTGGAACCGGTAAATCACATCATCCGCAATTACGATGCCGGACGGCACCTGGTGATCGAGGGCCACATCGACAACAACTGGGTTTCCCGTTGCTATACGCTAACCTCGACCGACGCGGATCCATATTACCAGATCACCGTCAAGAGAGAGTCTCTGGGGTTGTTTTCCCGTTGGTTGTTCAACCATTGTCGCGTCGGCGAGATCTTTCGAATCACGGCGCCGCAAGGCTCCTTGGGATTTTCTCCGGAGGCGAGCCATCCGGCCGTCTGCCTCATGGCGGGAATCGGCATCACCCCTGCGATCTCTTTCGCCAAAAAGCTGATAAGCACCGGAGCAAAACGACGCTTGTATGTGGATTACTCCGCTCGCTCGGTCGAGCTCGCCTTTCGGGATGAGTTGACCGGCTGGCCGAAGAATCACCTCAACATTTCGGCCAGAATTCGCCGCACCGATGTCGACGGGCGGATGACGGTGAGCGACCTCAAGTGCATTGTTTCCCAATACCCCGAGGCCGACTTCTATGTTTGCGGTCCCTTGGCGTACGAGGAAGCCGTGACCGAGATGCTCAAGCAGTTGGAAGTTCCCGCCGACCGTGTCCATGTAGAGACATTCATCCACGCCGGTGGCCCCGACCACTAGAGGAGCCGAGTATGCCCACTGTACCGCGCATCAAAGAGATTTCATTGGTTTTCGTGCGAAGACTGTTGAAGGATCCGGTGAAATACTTGGGGGAGCTTCATGAAGAATATGGAGATATCTGCCACATCGACAAGTACGGGCACAACTTTTATTTGTGTTATTCCCCAAAGCTGGCCGAGCATGTTTTGTTTTCCAATCAGGACAACTATTCAAAGATCAAAAATTACAAAACGTACTATCCCGTCTTCGGCAAAAACAGCCTTTTCATTACCAACGACCTGGCCCAGTGGGAGCATGATCGAAAGGTGGCGGAAACCGTCTTCGATCTAAAAGCTCATTCGGCCGACTATGTGCGGGTTTTTCCGAAGAAAGCACACCGCTCGTCGAGCGAATCCAAGGTATGGTGGGGAACGAAGCCGAGCCCGTCTCCGTGCCGATCGCGGACGAGCTGAACAAACTTCTGTTCAACATCGTCCAAAACATTCTTTTTTACGACCTGAACATCAATTCCGACGCCATGCCTGAGCTCAAAGACGAGTGCCACAACGTGATATCGGAAAAGTCCGCATCGCTCGGTTTGCTTTGGCTCCTGCCGTCGAAAAAGAAACGCAGATATCAATATCTGGTCAAGTACATGAAGGAGGCGAGGGTGAAAATGCTCGCGTCCCGTCTCAATCAAAACGTCGATTACGACGATTTGCTGGGCGCATTCTTGAAGGCCTATGAGGTCACGGATCGCGGGTCGGCGAACTTTCAGGCCGTGGCGACTCAGATGATCACCTTCAACCTCGTCGGCCAGCAGGAAGCCGTGACGACGCTTTTGTGGGCTATCATCGCCCTTGCACAACATCCTGAAATCGCCGAGAAGATCGCTTCGGAAGTCACGTCGATGTGCGGAGACCGTTTCCCGGCTTACGACGATCTCGGGAAGTTGAAATTCAGCCAAGCATTCATATCTGAAGTGCTGCGGCTCCATCCTCCGTTGTTCATGGTCGTCCGGCAATGCATCTTTGACGATGAGGTCATGGGTTATCGCATCCCCGCCAAGGCGACGGTTGCCGTGCCGCTGTGCCGTCTTCATCGACATCCGGACTATTGGGAGCGGCCGGATGACTTCATCCCGGATCGCTTCTTGGCCAAACCATGGGGCCAAGACAATGAGTTTGCGTACATGCCTTTTATCGTCGGCAAGCGCAATTGCATCGGCAGGAACTTCATCTTCCTGGCGATGGCTCTGATCACCGGCGAGCTCAGCCGGCGATTTCGGTTCTCGCTCCCGCCCGCGTTCAAAATTGAACGAGAACAGACCTATATGGTCTATGACCGCCCTAACTTGGATACGATCAACGTGCAGCCAAGGAGACGAGGAAAGTAGTATTTTGCCCAGAGCCCAGAGTCGCTCGCTGCCGAGTCCTACGGATATGCCTCAGAAGATGCAAACCTCTTGAAATGCAAACGGGGCAGTGCGGCACCCCCGACCACCTGTAGAAAACCAGGTCCGCTTAGGCTTACGTTTCCAGCGCAGAACGCCGCAACAGCGAGACAAGGGTTGCCCCTGTAATCCCCCGAAACGGACAAGGATGGCCAGGACGACGGAAAATGATCCCGGCACAATGCGGCAGGCTTGATGTTTTCGGTAAGGAGATCCTCGCTGATGAAGCTCACTGTAAGAGGGCCTGGAACCGATCGTACAGGCGCTCAAATCCTGCCGGACGGCCAAGTAGTGATCCAGGCGGCCGGGATGCCCACAAACGGCAGTGGCGCGTCGAAGCCACGCTCAGCTCTCAGGCACAGCTTCCATGAGCAGCGCCAAGGCGTTTTTCAGCCCCTCGTTACCTGGGCTTGAGCCTTTGTAGTGTCCCAGCCGCGCGACGACTAGGTCGTGGGAGGGGATGATAAAGGTTTTCTGGTTTCCGGCGCCCGCCATGTAGTACGCCTCTTTCGGAATGGGATAGGCGTCCCTACTGTTGATCCAGAAAAAGCCGCCGTAGATGGGACGACCGTCGCCCTCCCACGCGGGCGCCGGCGTGCTGACGAACTCCACGAAGCCTTCTGGAAAGATGCGCTCGCCTTGCCAAACACCGTCTTGCAGGTACAGGTTGCCGAGGCGCGCCCAGTCGCGGCCGGTTCCGAACTCATAGCCCTGGATGAGGTAGTTCCCGTAGGGGTCGGTCTCCATCACCATGTCACGAACGCCGATCTTGTCGAATAGCTCCCGCTGGGGGAAGGAATGGTACTTATCCCCGCGTCCTTCGACGCCGAGCCGCACCAGGTAATTCGTCAGGACGGGATCGCAGTTCCGGTAGCGCCCGATCGTATTCGGCGGCCACTGCTGGGGCCTTGTCGCAGCCCACTCGAACGAGTCCATCCCACCTGTATAGAGGTAGAGATGGTCGGGGTATCCCATGGCAGAGTCATATTCCGGATCGGCACGGTTCACACAGCGGATCCCGCTCGACATTCGCAGGATGTCCGCAATGCGGATCTCTGCGCGCGGATCCCCTTCCCCTTGCCACTCGGGGACAGGGGCCGGTTCCCAGAGCTCGTAGACCCCTTGCTGGATCAGAACGCCCATCAGGGTCGCGGTCAAGCTCTTGCCCATCGACCAGCTTTCGAGAGGCGTGTGAAGGTCTAGCCTGCCTCGGTAGCGTTCGCCGATAAGCCGTCCCTTCCAGGTGACGACGAAGGCGGCGGTCATACCCTCGGCGGGCTCGAAGGCGGCGTCGACGGCCGCCTGGACCTTCGCCTCATCGAGCTCAGCCGGAAACGGCTCATCGGGCAGCACGTCGCCCATCGGCCAAGGCTGCGAGTCGGGATGGGGAAGCGAGCTCTTCACGTCGGCCGGCTCGAACTGGAGCCCATCCTCCCCGAGAGGGAACGTGACACAGCCTTGATCGCCCAGGTATTTGGCCGTACGCACCACGCCGTCCGGCAGCGTCAGGTGCACCATCTTGTTCTCCGTATCGATTTCGCGACTCGTGACTTTCGAGCGCTGATCATAGTCGCTCGTGAAGTAGCCGATGTTCTCAGCGGCGAAATCGGCGTCGAGTCCGGTGATGAACACAGCCGAGCACAGGATCTTGGCAAAACCCGCGGTGTGGTGATGGAGAGGGTCACCCGGCGGGCCTACCCACTCCGTGGGCAGCTCGAAGGACTTGGCACGGGCCACTAGCGCCTCAGCCGCTGACATTGTTTTGGAGGACGCGGACGACGTTTCCTCGTTCCTGCCCCCGTCCACGCAGGCGAGTGGGGCGAGCGCTAGGAGCGCAACCGCGACAAGACTCAATCGACTCATGATCAACCCTCCTAATCTTGTTTTGTTGGAAGTACCGCTGCTCCCATCGATATGCGTTCTGCTTCGGAATGCTACACGAGAACCGGCAGACTGGGCCATCGGTGCGGCAGATCGTGAGTATCGGCAACCACACTAGGTCCTGCCGAACGCCGCCGTGGCGCCGCCTTGAAGCATATTCCGCCGGCTGATCTGACCGGACATAACTCCCTCCCGTTTTCCAATCGCCCTCGCGCTACTTCTCGGGCGGTATCACCGGCAGCAAGATGTGCGACGGCCGCTCCGCTGTGTGGTAGACGGTCTGCTCCGCCACCTTCATGACCTTACTCGTTCCAAAAGGCTCGCCTGTGTTCAAGTTGCGCGAGAACTGGGGGAAGTGGCTACTGGTCACATGCACCCGAATGCGATGCCCCTTCTGGAACAGATTGGCGGTGCCGATCATGTCCACCTCCATCTCGTAAGCCTGGCCCGGTTCAAGAAGTTCCGGCGCGCTCAGGCCGTTGCGGTACCGAGCCCGTAGAATGCCTTCGGCGACGTTGATGGATCGGCCGTCCGGATAAACGTCAACCAGTTTCGCGACGAAGTCGGTATCGACGGCGCTGGAGGAAGCATGTAACACCAGCTTCACGGGCCCGATGACCTCGACTTCCTCTTCCAGGTAATCGGACGTATACACCAGCACATCAGCGCGCCCCTCGATTGGGCGCTGATCGCGTGCACCGGAGGTCGTCCCCACGCCGCAACAGTTCGCCCCACCCAAGCTCGGGACCGGGTTCGCGGGATCGTAGTGGTATTTGTCGGACGCGGCTCTACCGCGAGGTTTGTCCCAAGAAAGGGTTCCATCGCCCTGAAACCCGCTCGCGTTGCCGCCGCTTTGGAGGCTGCCCTGCTTGTCCTTCCCTACCAGATGTGGTGCTCCAAAGATCTGTTGAACCTCAGTCCAGGGAGAGTGGCGGGTGACTAGCCGAGGACCTGGATTTGTGTAGGTCGTCTCGACGGCGTCAAACCGTTTTTGGGCTTCAGCGCAACTGATCTGTTGCTGGGCGAAGACATTGGAGGAAACTAGACTCGAAGCGATGAGGAAAGTTAAGGGTAAGAGGGATCGACGTATGCTCACTGGAACCTCCCGTGCTCCTGCACTGAAATATACCATGGGAAGCCTGAAGTAGCCGAATTGTTTTCGTTTCAGACAGGGGTGTCGAACAGGGCTAGCGAGTCTGGAAGGGGGTGGGGCAAAAGGTAAAATGATTCTCCTGCTCCTTTGAGGCTTTCTTCAGCCCGATCGCAGTTCTCCAGAGCGCTTGGGAGACAGGATACGCATAGGTTAGCTTCCGTTGTGGCAACTCGAAGGGAGAAGGCTGCAGGATGGGACAATGAGTCCGCTCGGGAGCGCAGGTCTGTGGCCTGAGCCTGGTGCGCCCGCATCCGCTCTCCGCATTCCTTCAACACCGACAGCTCGTCTGAATGTCTTAGATCCTCGATAGCCCGCCCTGCCGAAACCAGTTCTTCCAGTTGTCTGTGGAGTGTCTTGGCTTCCGAATTCGACTCCTTTTCGATCTCAGCAGCCTGGGCGCGGCTACCTATCGAAAACTCTCGCTCCACGCTAACGGTTACACCACTCGAACTCTTCTGAACAAGAGGTCCCAAAAGATGTTCACCGTTCTCGCCGATGACGCTTCTTACAGTGTCGGATTGGACCCGAGGTAGCGGCATGAAGGCTTCAGCAATATAGGTTCCAGGCTGGAGGCCAGCGGCTGGTCCGAATGGCCCCGCTTTAAATCTACCGTTGTCAACAGACACGGAATCCTGTGCGCGGAAACCAGACGATTCGTTTTGTACCGACGTCATCAGGCGAGTGCCGTCAGGAAGGTTCGTACTGCCTGTCAAGACCGGTCTGCGCTTGTCAACATCGTCGATCATTAAACCCAGTCTCACATCCTGGTCGAGCTTCGGAGTGGGAGCCTCCGAGCTTGAAATTTCTGGGGGTGTTTCCGACGAGACAGCAGTTTCGGGCTGCTCGCCGCACGCAACGGTACACAGTAGCAATAGAACCGCAACTAGCAGCATCTTCATAATGACCCCATTATCGCTCAATGCGAGTTCGACGCCGTAGAGGTCGAATTTTGCGTTTCAGACAGCCTTGTCGGACAGGTCTCGGGACCTTACGCGAATCGAGCTGCTCCAGGTGGGAGCGTTTGATGCGCGAGCCCGCTGGGGAGGGTCCGTTGAACTGACAGACTGGGGTTCCAGGTGGAGGTTCCATTAGGGGTTCCAATTACTGGCCGGTTTCTGTGGTTTGTCCAACCAGACGAGCCTGTAGAATCAGTTAGTTAGGGTTGAACTGTAACCGGGTGAACAATCATCTTGTAAGTCGCCGGATCCACGGCTGCCGCCTGCTGGACGAGCCGATAGAAGAGTTTGCCTCGGCTTTTGGAGTTGCGGCGGTTGAAAACGGAAGGTGAACTCGTCCAGGTAGTAGTCCAGATGTTTGTGGCTCACGGCGCCCTGATGGGTGCCCAGCAGCCAGCGCTTGAGCAGTGACATCACGCGGTGGACGCGGGGCATCAATTCCGACGCGGACTGCTCCTGCCTGCTGACAACTGTGACCTGATGGACGTAGCCTTCCTTTTTCAACCCGGAGTAACCGGGCCAGCCGTCGGTATGCACCACGCTGCCCGGCTCGATGCACTCCTCCACGAAAGGCAACAGGCTCTCGCCCGAGGCATCCTCGATTCTCTTCATGCGAATCCGGCCGATACCCCGCCCATCCTCTTGAGCGGCCACTGCGATCAATGCTTTGTTTTTCAGGTTTCGGCCCCGCAGGCCCTCTTCGAGCCCGCCCCAGTAGCTTTCATCGACTTCCACCGTCCCGGCCAGCAAATCCCGTCCCGGCCGCACCATCGCGCGCCGCATTTTGTGCAGCCAGGTCCAAGCCGTTTCGTACCTGTTGAGCCCCAACACTCTTTGAAGTCCCAAAGCGTTGGCTCCGGTTTTTTGGGTGGTGACCCACCACATCGCACGAAACCACAACGGCAAAGGGCTGCGCGTGTCCTGAAAGATGGTCCCGGCGGTCACCGAGGTTTGGCGCCCACACGCAGCGCACTGCAGCAGCACTTTTCGCAAAGGCCACGACTTTCCACAACCGCAACCCGGACAGCGGAAACCGTCCGGCCAGCGCAGCCGGAACAGATACTCCCGGCAGGCCTCCTCACTGCTAAAACGGGCCTCGAACTCTGTCAGGTTCTGAGGGTAATCTTCCATCTGCCGGCATACTACATCTTGGGGCTACCTGAGTCAACCGGATACCCATCTTATCTTATATAGTTAATAGACTCAGCTCGATCGCAAGTCACACGTCCCGGGCTTTTTCAGTCGGTCGATGTTGCCATCGCTTTCAGAATCTGCTATAAAGCTGTGCGACTCCTCGTCGCAGGAGTGCGTCGATCACTCCTGCTCCCGCGCCAGCGAAGTGCATTCAGTCGGGTAGCAGCCTAGTTAACCGGTAGATAAATCACAAGGGCACATAGATGTCACAGCGCAAAAAGATCAAAGCTACCAAATCGGAGAGTTCCGCGACGAAGAACAAGAAGGCGAAAACTGTCAAGGCTTCCGTGAAAAAGGCATCTTCAGTGAAGAAGAAGCCGACAGGCAAGAAGAGCAGCGCCTCGAAGGCAGCGGCCCCGGCGAGGACCCCTAGCAAGAAAAAGACGTCCAAGGCCGTTGCGAAAAAGGCCGCAGCGCCCCTCAAGGCCTCTCCAAAAGCAGCCAAGAAGAGTCCGAAGAAGGAGCCGCCACTTGCCGCGCGGAAGCGATCCGCCGCGAAACCGGCGGCTGCACGGAAGGCCGTGACCCAGGCCGGAGCCAAAAAAACTTCGGGGAAGAAGACAGCTTCCGCTCTCCCCGTGCCCAAGAAGGCTAAGAAGAAGGCAGCTTCCGCAGCAACGACCAAAAAGGCCGTGGCGGCTAGCGCAGTCCCGACAATCGCGGCGAAGAACGCGCCCCGTGCGCCGGACAAACTTGCTCCTCGACGCAGGCGCGCCGCTGCCAGGGAGCAAATCAGAGGTGCCGAAGACTCGGTGGCAGTCAAAAAAGCGGCTGCCGCAAAAGCCGCGCTCCAGGCGGCGGAGAGGCAAGCAGCTGAGAAACAAGTAGCGTACTACGACAAGGCTTTCCGTTATTTCAACAGCCGCAGGTTTGCGATGGCGCTGCCCTGGTTCCAGAAGATTGTGGAAGGCCCAAATTCCAGCCTGCGACACCGGGCGGAAGTTCATGCGCAAATCTGCCGCCGGCAAATCGAGTCGAACAAGGTCAAACTGACGACCGTCGACGATTATTACAATTACGGAATCAAACTGGTGAACGACGGTCAGTTGGACGAAGCCGAACGGCACTTCAGGAAAGCTCTGAAAATGGCGCCCAAAAGTGATCACCTTCATTACGCCTGCGCGGTAGCCCGGGCTCTGTCGGGCGACGCTGAAGGGGCGTCTGTGAACCTGAAGAGGGCGATTGAGCTGAACGCAAGAAACCGGCGGCTTGCGCGCGGCGACTCGGACTTTTCGAAAATACTGAGGCATCCTCTGATTACCGAACTTCTTCGACCGTAGATGGAAACAGCCCCCTGATGGAAATAGCGAAGGAACCTATCCAGGATCCGCCCGCAACCCACCCCGCCGCCGCCCGGGGGGAGTCACCAAAACCAATAGGACCCATCGGTTCGCGCTCGCGAAACGCGGCCGCCAAGATAGCCGGTCTGCAAGCGCTGCGGGTCGTCGCGCTGGGCGGAGGTACCGGTCTATCCGCCCTGCTGCAAGGCCTGAAACTGCACACGCTTCGCCGCACCGACAAGACTCCACTTAAAGACATTTCCGCGATTGTCACGGTAAGTGACGACGGCGGCAGCTCGGGGCGTTTGCGCCGCACTTTCGACATTCTCGCGCCAGGGGATATCCGCAATTGCATGGTGGCGCTAGCAGAGGACGAAGCGCTTCTTTCGCGGCTATTTCAGTACCGCTTCTCGAACGGGAAAGGCCTGGAGGGGCACAGCTTCGGCAACTTGTTCTTGACAGCGCTGACGCACGTCACCGGCGATTTTCACCAAGCCATTCAACTCTCCAGCGAAGTGCTAGCGATCCGCGGACGAATCTTCCCTTCGACTCTCACGAACGTCAAGCTCGAGGCGCAGCTCCAAAGCGGTCGCTCGCGAACCGGCGAAACCCGCATTAGCGGCTCCTCGGAGCGAATCAAGTCCATTCGGCTCAAGCCGCGAAAATGCCCGCCGCTGCCAGAGTCGCTCGACGCAATCGCGCAAGCCGATGCCATTACGTTTGGACCCGGGTCGCTTTACACCAGCATCATTCCCAATCTTTTGGTGGAAGGTATTCCCGACGCCATCGCGCGATCGAAAGCCGTCAAGATCTATATTTGCAACTTGATGTGGCAGCCCGGCGAGACCGAGGGTTTCACCGCCGCCGACCACGTCCGCGCGATCCATGACCACGCGAATCAGCAGCTGATCGACTATGTCGTTGTCAACTCTCGGCAGCCGAGGGCGGACGTTCGCCGCCGGTACGCTGAACAGGACGCCTGGCCGGTCGAAGTGGATGCGGCCCAGGTCGAGGCCTTAGGCGCGCAGGTGATCTCGTCGGACCTTTTGGCCAAAACCAAGTCGGTTCGCCACGATTCGGAGAAGCTGGCGGATCTGGTCGTTGAGGTAGCTAGGAAAGGACCGCCGCCCGTGAAAAGCAATGGTGCCGCAACTTGAATCGCCACGAGTTTGTCATCAAAACTGGGCGCTGGTTTTGTTAAGTTCCTCCAGGGCGCGGCGGGCTGCTCCCGGGTTGCCGCGGTTGTGAATCTGCTTCGCGAGCTTTCTACCACGCTTTGTGCAGTCGCGAGTCCTGGGAACCCTTCCGGCGGAAGTCACTCACTTTCTCAAGCGAACCGTTCCTGAGAGAGCCGGGGGGATTGCCGGTGCTATCACGACTAACCCAGTAGAGAGTGTGAGCAAGCGCTTGACCGCTACTGGACCCACAGTTTCGTCGACGAGCCAGCCGACGGCCGCCGTCTCGGATGATATTCGCCTGGCGTCGGCGGTTTTGCGCAAGGACCGAAAGGCCACCGCGGAGTTCATCGATCGATATGCGGATCCACTCTACGGCTATTTGTCGCGACGGCTCATTCCCCGCACCGATCTGGTTGACGACCTGGTTCAGGAGGTTTTCTTGGCTGCTTGGGAGAGTCTAGGAGCCTTTCAAGGGCAGGCTTCACTCAAAGCCTGGCTGCTTGGAATCGCGAGGCACAAGGTAGAGGACCACTACCGGACGCGGCTTCGCGATCCCGAACCTCTCGCTGACCAGGAAAATGAGTTGAATCCGGCACTAGCGGTCGAACCGCTGATCGACAAGCTGTTGGATCGCGACCGCCTCGAACGCAAGACGAAGCGACTCCTTGAAGAGCTACCCGAGGCTTACAGCGCGATACTGCTCTGGAGATATTGGGAGCACCGTAGTGCCCAGGAGATGGCAGAACGCACGGGGAAATCGGTAAAGGCTATTGAACGTATGTTGGCGCGGGCCAGAGAGCAGTTCAAACGGAGGTGGCAGGATGAATAGCTCCGAATCGAACGAGGGATTTTTCGAGGATCTTGCTATCGCTTTCGACGACACTGCGTCGCAAGGCTCCATGCCGTCGAAGATGAAGGCGAAGGCTTATTCGGCCCTAGTCAGGCGGCAACAGGAATCCGGTCCGCTGCTTGGCTTGCGGGATACCTACGCCGAAGGGCGGGGCCTGTGTGTCCACGAGCACGTGGTTCGAATCGCCCCGGTCGGTGCGAAGGCTCAAGAGTTCAACTGCTGCAGTATCTGCCATGCGCGAGTGCTCGGCGAGGCGCTCGAGAATCCCCCGATCTATTGGGGAAATTGCCCGTACGTAGTTTTCAAACAGAGTTGATCAAGGGGGCTGCGAACAAGCGTTACTGCACAGAGCCGCGCCCGCAAGGGTGCGGTCCAGTCTGGCAGTGCCCGAAAGAGTGCGATCAAGGCTAGGGGATGCGTCGGGCTTCCCACAAGCATGCGATCAGGGCTATGCGATCAAGACTAGACACGACCGCACCCTCGCGGGCGCAGCTCTGTTTCGGTGAGAAGATCTTCCACGAGCTAGAACGACTTCGGCTCAAAATGCCTTTACGAATCCGAATAAGTTTTGAAAGTGCGCTAATTTGCGTTCGCCCGGCGGATTAAGCTGCGCGCTGATCGGATTGTTCCGAATGGTTTCGTCGAAGCTAAAACGAAAAGCCCACCCTCCCTTGATGAAAACGTCTATCCCGACAGCGCTGCGAACGGCCAGCCCGGTGGAAGAGATTGCGCCTGGAGCGGCGACGCCTTCTTCGATCAAGCCGCGGATCGTACTCGCGCCGCTGTGAAGTGAATCGCACCTAAGCCGACGGAGAGATAAGGACGCACGGTCTTGCCCTTCTTGCGAACGTAGACCAAAAACTCCGCAAGGGCCGTGTGCTGGGTCGCGGAACGGGTCTGTTCGTAAAAAGCATTGCGATCGTCGGAAGACTCCGAAGACGTCAGCCTGAGAGTATTTCGGTTCCATCCGTAGGTCGCTTGGAGGCTCAGATAGTCGTTGAGATGCCGGCCGGCCACACTTTTAAATGTGGGTCCGTTTTCTGGTTTGTAGAGGGAAATAGACGTGGAGGTTCCAGAAACAACGGAACGCGCATCGGCCGACACGGTCGAGATTCCGGTCTGGAACCTGAATTATGCACTGCGGCGTGGACCTGAGGAGGGCTGAGCCGCAAGGGACCATTGGGGACCCCCTAAAACATGGGGTAAAAAGGTAGGCTGGCAAAGATCCCAGCTTCGCCAGCCAACCCCAAGGAGGTCACCCACATGGTTACCAGACGAAAACAGCATAGCTCCCAAAGGCCCGTCCAACAAGGCCCAGCCGTGACGGCCTCGCGGCCCAATAAAATCGGGGCTTCGACGCCTTACCACTTCCGCGGCAGGAAGCCGACTCCCTACGGCGGCTTGCTGCCGGTGGTCGGGAGGGCGCTGATCTGAGAGCCTGGCTATGCGCTATGCATAAAATTTTATGCACTAGCCGTAACGCACTGGAAACACGTCACTTCCGAGCGAGGTTTTAACGACGCGGATTCTGGGCGGGAAGGGAAACCGGACACGGAGAAGCCAAAAGGCCAGTTGCCGAGCTACCACCTCACGACGACCGCCAACCCGCTACGAACGCAGCCACACTCGCAAAGTGAATCTGTACATAATTCAGGTGGAAACCAACGAAGTTCGAATCCTGAGCCCGGAGCGTGGCCGTTCCGCAAGCCAGCAGACAGGCGGCACACAACACTAACCTCTGATACAATTCCAGCCCCCAAAATCTTTAGCGGCCTGCCGTGCCCCCAAGTACTTGGTTCGCGGAAAGACGAACCGATAAGACCGCAGAGCAACCAGTCTACCTTACGTCGTCCGCTACTTGGCTGAAAGAAAAAGTCAAAAAAAGCGCACCTCGTGAAAATATCGGGCTCGCGGTAATGATCGGCGGAGTAGTCGCCGCCTCGTCACTCTCCGCGCAGACACTAGGACGGAAGTCGATTAACAAGAATACAGTCATCGACGAAGCGGGCAGTTACGTACTCGTGACGGATCTCTCGCTCTCTTCCAACTCGACGGCGGACGCAGCGATTATTATCACGGCTAGCGGCGTAACGCTCGACTTGAACGGCCACCAAATCACGGGGCCAGGTGGACTGCAGGGCGTGGGCATTTTGGTTGATGGAGCCAAGGGCGTAACCATTCGCAATGGCCACATTGCGTACATGTTCATCGGCGTCCGAGTAGCGGGCAACAGCAACGTAAAACTGAATGATCTGAACATTCGCGGAATGGACATCCCAGTAGCCGCGCCGCCACCTGAGATCGGCGTGATGATCGCGCAGTCCCAAAACGTCGAAGTCGAAGATGTGAATATTTCGAGGACAGGCCTGGGAGTTTTCGTCCGCGGCGGGCAGAGCACTGGCAATCGCATCGCCAATAACACGATCACAGCGGGCGACAACGGGGCTTTTGCGATTTGTTACAACCCGACTCCCGATGATCCCGAGGGACCGAGGGCGACGTCATCTCCGGCAACGTTCTTTCTGGATACAGCGTGGGAGTTAACCTCGTGCCCACGGCCGGTTACAACATCATTGCGAACAACACCATCGCTTACAAGTCTTCTGCTTGGGAATCGCCGAACCCCACCAACGTTTTCGACGGCAATGTCGAGACGCCTTTGCCCTAGATAGCAGACAGGCGAAGCGACAAGTGGGGGCCGGCCGTTGCGAGCCGTGGGTTGGCCCCGCGGGGTGGGGACTAGACGAGGGGATGCGTCAGATCGTTGACCGCATCCTCTCGTTGCTTTCAGCCTTGCTCCGAACGCCGCTACGCTTAGCGCTCGCGCTCTAGCTCCAGGCCTCTCCAACTCCTCACCCTCTGGAGGCCTCAGGCTCTCCGAGACCTCTCACTCTCCATCGCAACCCGTTCTCTGACGATACGCGCGGCGATTGCGGGCAAATCCGCTAGTGATTCATGTGTTAAGCTGACCGCGGTTCATGCCGATTTACCGTTGCATCGCGCCGAAAAGGAGGAATTCGCCATGCCGACTCGCCGCAGGGATTTTCTTGGGGCTCCGCTGGCTGCCGGTCTTGCCGCAGCAGGCCAGTCCGTCTCGCGCGCCGCGGGCAGCACTGTGATAGAAGAGCACGATCCGTCCAATACAAAGCTTTGCCGCCGCTTGAGTGCTGACATCACCGATGATGATTTGCTGTTTCTCAAGCAGATCGGCTTACGTTGGGCGCGGGTCAACTTCACGCCCGAGAAAACAGACTTCGATTACATCCGCAAGACGCAACAAAGGTTTGAGCGGTTCGGAATCAAGATTTTCTCGGCGGTCCATTACGCGTACCGCACACTCGAGGTTCAGCTTGGCCGGCCCGGACGCGACAAACAGATCGACGCCTACAACACGTTCTTGCGGGGGCTTGGCAAGCTCGGAATCCCGGTTTCTTGTTACGACTTTCATCCCGCCAACACTTATACGACCGATCGAGTGGAGACGTCGCGCGGCTACGTAGCTCGCCAGTTTAGGGTGTCCGATTTCAGAAACAAGGTGGAAAAACAGCGTTTCGAGCGCGAGTATTCGGCGGAGGAGATTTGGGCGAACTATACCTACTTTATGAAAGCTGTGCTACCGGTCGCCAAAGAAGCCGGCGTGAAGCTGGCCTTACATCCCGACGACCCCCCGCTTGCCAAGATGAACGGCGTCGCCAAAGTGTTGGTTCACTACGACGGCTACCGGGGAGCCGAAGAGATTGCCGAGCAGATCGAAGGGCCAGGCAGCCCCCACTGGGGATTGACGTTTTGTGTGGGTACCTGGTCGGAGGGCGGCGACAAGATGGGAAAGGACGTTTTCGAGATGATTCGCGACTTCGGCGGCCGCGGCAAGATCCTGGGCATTCACTTTCGCAACGTCAGCTCGCCGCTGCCGAATTTTGTCGAGACGTTCCCGGACGAAGGTTATATGGACATGTACCAGGTGATGAAAGCGCTGCGCGAAGTTCGGTTTAGCGGATCGGTGGTGCCCGATCATATTCCCGAACTCAGCGGAGATGTGGGCATTCGGCGGGCCGGAAGCGCTTATTGCATTGCCTACATGCGGGCGTTATTGCGGCGCGCGAACGAAGAGGTTGGGTAGGGCTAGGCATTGGCTTTAGAGTGCACCTCAAGTCTGTGGATTACCCCAAAAGTGAGACCAAAGTTAAGGGGAGGCTTCGCTGCGCGACGCGGTGGCCCGCAGTTCCCGCCACCCCTGGCCCTCCGCGATCCGGAGGTTGGTTTTGCGCTGTCTGAGTGGTATACCAACATTCACGATCCGCGCTAGAGTACATCTATGGCGTTCCGATTCGCTCTTGTCTCACTCCTCGCGCTAACGGTCTTCTCGCCGCCGGCCCGCAGCGAGAACTGGCCGCAATGGCGCGGCCCCACGGGCGACGGACTCTCCCTAGAAACCAATGTCCCGATACGCTGGAGCGCAAGCGAAAACGTCCTTTGGAAAACTCCGCTCGAAGGGTTGGGAACTTCGACACCCATCGTGTGGGAAGACCGTGTCTTCTTAACGTCACAGATCGGAGACGGACCGAGCGTCGGCGGCCAGGACTTCGCAGAGGCCCAATCCGCGAAGAGCTCCGGAGCCGGATCTGGAGTCACCTTCCTGGTGCAGGCTTTCGGCCGGGATGACGGAGTCCTCGTTTGGGAAGAACGTTTCCCGGCGGAAGGCGCATTGCCGGGAGTCCATATCAAGCACAACCTCGCCAGCCCAAGTTGCGTAACCGACGGTGAGCGGATCTATGTGTGGTTCGGTACCGGGCTAGTTGTTGTACTCAACCTGGACGGCGAGCTGTTGTGGAAGCGGCATCTGGGTCAAGAGCGCTCTCGCTTCGACGTTCGCTGGGGCCACGGCAGCTCTCCGGCTCTCTACGACGACTCTCTCTTGTTGCTGGTGGATCACCCAGGCGACTCTTACTTGCTGGCCGTCGACAAACAGAGCGGCAAGGATCTGTGGCGCGCCGACCGCGGCACGGAGAAACGCTCCTATACGACGCCGTTCGTGATTCGCCGCGACGATGGCGATCAGGTCATCATCAACACGAAAGATCGCCTCGAGGCGCTGGACCCGGCCAATGGCCAGGTGCTCTGGCACGTCGGTGAATCTAACCGCGTACCGATTGCCATGCCCGTCTATCACGACGGTGTGCTGTACTCCAATCGTGGCTATTTCAGCGCGCCTTACCTGGCGGTCCGCGTGGACGGCGAGGACGACGGGAGCGAGCCCAAGCTGAAATGGCGCGTTGCGACTGGCGGCCCCTATGTTTCCTCTCTGGTTTACCACGGTGGGCTGCTTTTCATGGCGACCGAACGAGGGATCGCCAGCGCCATCGACGCAGAGACCGGTCAAACGGTGTGGAAAAAGCGTCTGGGCGGCGTTTTCACTGCCTCTCCCGTCATCGCCAACGGCAAGGTCTATTTCGTCGAAGAGAGCGGCAAGACCTATGTCGTCGAGGCCGCCCATGAGTTCAAGTTAGTGAGCACGAACGACATTGGTCAGCGAACTCTGGCATCTCCAGCGATCTCAAATGGAATACTGCTCCTTCGCACCGACAACTATCTTTTCGCGGTCGGCGAGAGATAACCGTATTGCCGAAGACCAGCTCGGAGGGAGAGCCGTTGCTATCAACCGCCAGCCAAGCGCACTACGGCCTGAACGACGGCCTGTTCCACCGAAGGTGCGAAGAAGCCGGCGTTTTGTTGCAGGTTGTGACCCCAGAGCCAGAGGGTGACGCCGATGTTTTCGTGGCCGCCCTCGTTGACGACTTGCGCGGTGGGAAGGTAGCCGAAGCAGTCGTTGTTGTAGCCCGCTACCCATAGCGCGCGGTTCGGAAGCGCTGCTTCGATGAGGTGCACGTACCCCGCCACGGGTTCCGCGGGCAGGGCCGCGAGCGTGAACGCCTCGCCGAACCGCCACACGGCAAAGGGCGCCGCATAGTTCTTCGGCAAGGTCTCCCCCGTTTCCAGTACGCGCAGCATATGACGCGCCATCTCTGCCTCGGCCGAGGGCCGTTTCGCTCGTTCTTTGATGTCGGCCTTCGACAACGATTGCAGAGGCAACTCAACCATCTCATAGGTCGTGCCGAGATCCCCCTGCACGGGGATGAGCGATTCCTCCACGATCCGCGCTACCTCCGTGCCAAGCGTCGCGCCATGCTGCTCGGCCAGCGCCATCGAGCCACGTGGAGAGGGATTGGCGTCGGCACCGGCGCCGCTCATGAACATGGCCTGCGCACCGGGGTACCGTGCTTCCAGATGTGCTTGCGCAAAGCCAGCGTAGTCACCGGCGATCACATTGTCCGCGCCCGTGAGCGTCGTGTTGTGACAGGCAGCGCCGAACAGGACTGCAAGATACTTACCTTCGGGCGTTAGCGCGCACAATACCGGAACCGACCGATCCGTTGTGCCCTGGGGATTCTCTGCCATGACGATATGTCCATCGCGCGGCAAATGCCGGCTCAACGGCACCTCACCCCTGCCCCAACTGAGCCGCGCGGGCTCCAGCGCCTCGAGTGCATCCCGTACAAGCGCAACCAATTTGTCTTGAAGCGCGTGCGTGTACGCAATCGTTTCCTTCCTGTCGTCGGGCGATAAAGGCGCATGGGCCACCGCATTTGCCTCGGACCAGGGATCGAGACTGACCAACGGGCCGGTGTGGCTGTGCGATGCGTTGAAGAGCAACTGAGACCGCTTCAGACCCGTCTCTTTCCCAATGCGCTCGCAAACCGTATCCGTGACGACCGCCGCCTGAAATCCCACGAGATCAGCCGTCACGATAACGGCACGGCGTCCCTCTCCATCCTCAAGTGCCATCGCCTTTGCATAGATATCCTGCGCGACCGAATCGAACGGCCGCGTGCGTTCGCCATAACCCAGTAACACGATGGGCCGCTCCGGCGTGATGGACACCCTGGCACAACCGACCCGCCATTCGCCAGTTTTCGCGTCATCGCAGCTTGACGTTGAAGATGCAACAAGGAGCACTAGGAGCAAGAACCGTCTCATAAGATTGTCTCGGGAGCGCGTGCGCGGGTGCACGGACTGCAGCGAAAATCAGCATTCTGAATAAAGACGACGCTAGCTAAATAATATCCTGGACCAAGCGCTCGCTCACATCGGTGAGGCGGAAGTTGCGGCTTTTCGATGCTAGCGGGTCCCTTCTCCCGGCTCCACTCTCCGCCTGCGCTTCAAGTTCCGGAAATAAGCTAACTGTTCTGGCCACCAAAAAGCTGGCAACGCCACAACAGAGACGCGGAGTTCGATTTTTCGAAGATAACCTAATGGGCTCGATGACGTCTCTATGTTGGGGCGGCACGGCGCCCCGCATCCGGTGTGGCGAAACAGGGACTCCATCGGCGACAGAGAATTCGCTAGATCACGTTTGAGCTAAGCGATCTCGCCCGTCACAGGCCTTTTTACGAAAACTTAACAACTGCGCAGCCTGAGGTGAAAGAACATGGTAGTGATTGACCGAAGGCCGGTCTTTATAGAAGTAAGGAGACGCTGCAACCCCGCTGGCTAGCGGTTTGAGCGACGTTTGAACGACAATGAAAATAGCGACTTAGAATCGGGATTCGCTACCATGACGAAACCAAATTCATTCAATATGCGGCTGGCATTCGCGGCCGGGTTGCTGGCAGCTCCTCCGCACGATCCGAGTCCGCCGGAATCGCCTTCCCCGGTACATCCCGAACCCCAAAGCCCCGGGCCCCAGCGACCCGAGCAGAGGATATCACGGCGGTGGCTACTACTGCCGTTCCTGATTGGAGCGGCAGCCGGCTATGCGCTCTACCAGCAACAAGTTCAACAGCCCGCCCGGGCGGTTGGCGTGTCTTCGGCGAGCACCGTCAAAGCCGTTCGCGGCGATCTGCGTAAGATGCTGCGGGTCGGCGGCACAATTTCGGCCAAGAGCTCCGCGGCGGTCGTCGCTCCTCGTCTGCGCACTCGTGGCGGTTCAGGCAGTGGCCGTGGCGGCCGCGGCTCGATGGTGTTGCTCAGCATGGCGCCTCCCGGCGAGCTGGTCGAAAAAGGAGCGGTCGTCGCGGAATTTGACCGCCAGTCTCAGCTTCGATCTATCGATGATCAGCACGCGCTCGTCGTGCAGGCTCAAGCCAACATTGACAAGCTGAGGGCGGAGCTTTCGATTGCGTTCGAAACCGCGCAGCAGCAGTTGCGGATGGCGAAGGCAGAGTGGGAGAAAGCCAAACTGGACCTGCGCACGGCTGAAGTTCGTTCCCAGATCGAGGCGGAGATTCTGGCGTTAGCCGTCGAAGAAACCGAGGCTGCCTACAAGCAGTTGCAAGAGGAAGGGAAGCTGTTAAAGTCCTCGCAAGAGGCCGACCTGCGGGCGCTGGAGATCACCAAGCAGCAGCAAGAGATCAAAGAAGCTCGGGCCCGGATCGATTCGGAGAAGATGGTGATGCGTGCCGCCATCAGCGGAATGGTGGTGCGGCAAACTGTGTTTCGCGGCGGCGGGCAGTTTTCTCAGGTCCGAGACGGCGACGAGGTTCGATCGGGCACCTTCTTCCTGCAAATCGTTGACCCCTCCGGCATGGTTCTCAATGGGGATTTCAATCAGGTCGACAGCCAATCCGTTCGCGTCGGCCAGCGGGCCGAGATTCGTCTCGATGCCTACCCGGACAAAGTCTGGCCAGGGCGCGTTACCGAGGTCGGCGCGATTGCGGGCGGCGGCGGCGGAATGAAGGGTCTTCGTGGTGGCGGCCTAACGAACTTCGTCCGGAACGTGCCGGTGGCTTTCGCGATCGAAACGCAGGCGAAGCAGATCATCCCCGACCTCTCGGGCTCGGCGGACATCCTGCTGGCGGCTCACGAGAACGTGGTGTTGGTGCCGAATGACGCCATTCAATCGGAAGACGAAGATCGGCGGTTCGTCTACGTCAGAGCGGCCGGCGCAGGGGCGTTCGTCAAGCAGCCGGTCGAAACAGGTCAAAGCAATTCCACGCACACCGCTATTCTTTCCGGCTTGGAAGAAGGCGCTGAGATTACGCTGAGGCCGCCGGTCCAGATTTAGCCGACAGCTGGAGAGGAATCGAAATGGTATTTCTAAAAAACAAACGACGCCTCGTGATCTGGGGGCTTTTCGTGCTGCTAGGGGCGGTTTGCTCTTTTGCCGCCTTTCGCTTTTACACTCCGCCTCCTCCGCAGGTGCCAACCGCTCGCGTCGAGCAGCGCGACTTCCTGACGACAGTGCGAACCCGAGGGGAAATCAAGAGCACAAAGGCGGTTGTTGTTACCGCACCGCAAACTCCCGACTTGACGATCGTGCGTTTGGCCGAAGACGGCAAGCCGATCAAGAAAGGAGAGGTGGTCGTCGCCTTCGACGCCGCCACGCAAGAGGAACGCTACACGTCGCAAGAGACGGAGGTCCGCCAGGTGGACAGCGAGATCTTGCAGGCCGAAGCGCAGCACTCGATCGCCGACGAGCAGAACTCCATGACGATCATGCAGTCGGAGTACAACGTGGAGCGGGCTAAACTCGAAGCCAGCAAGCAAGAGATCCTCTCGGAAATCGAAGGCCTCAAGAACCGCATCAACGTTGGCATCAGCGAGGGTGAGCTGTCCAAGGCCAACACCAATGCAAAAGCTACTGACATTTCCCAGGGGGCCGACATCGACCGGCTTGTTGAGCGGAAAAGAGAAGGCTATTCGCGACCTCGACCGCACGAAGGGCTATCTCAACAGCATGGTGTTACGAGCACCGTCGGACGGAGTTGTTCACGTGCTGCAGAACTTCCGGTCCGGCGGCTCCTGGGGACAGGCGCGGCCACCATTTCAGGAGGGAGACACGGTTTGGACCGGCGCTCCCATAGTCGAAGTCCCCGACCTGAATTCGCTGAGGGTTGAATTTCGCATTGAGGAGATCGACCGCGGCCGTATAGAAATCGGGCAGCCGGTTCGGATTCGGGTCGACGCGGTTCCCGACTTGGTGATCGATGGCAAACTGGAATGGGTCAGCCCCATCGCCACGCTGATCTTTCGTCGCTTCCCGCCGGATAAGAATTTCCCCGCGGAGGTCTCGATGAACGAAATCGACCCGCGCCTGAGGCCGGGTATGAGCGCCGGAGTTGAAATCGAGATCGAGAGGCGACAGAACGTGCTGGTGATCCCGGCCAAAGCCAGCTTTCAGATCGACGGAAAACCCATCGTCTTCCTGTTAAGCGGCAATCGCTATGAGCGCCGGCCGATCGAAGTGGCGGCTCGCAACTCGAGTGAGATCGTCGTGAGTGCGGGTAATGAAGCGGGCCAGGTCATCGCTCTAGAAAATCCCGGATTGGCCGCCGAGAAGAAGAAACTCTAGTTCCCCGAGTCCTCATGAGAAAAATCGCAGCCCGACTCTTGGTTCTCGTCATCTTGGTTGGCGTCGTGGCGGGCGGGTACTACCTCGTACAGCAGATCCCGCAGGAGAAAGAGGAGTTCCCGCTGGCCCCAGTGCGGCGCGGAGACCTGATCGTCAAGACCCATCTTCGGGGGCGAACTGCAAGCGGTGCGCACACTTTCGTTGACCGCTCCAAACCTCGGATCGGCGACGCAGATTACGCAATTGGCTCCCTCGGGCGCCCTCTCCGCGACGAGCGACCTGATCATGGAGTTTGATGATTCTGAACGGCAGGCTGCAATGGAGGACGCTCAGCTCGAAGTCGACCGCGTCAATGAACAACTGAAGAAAGCCCAAGCAGACCTGGAAATCCGTAAGAGCCAAGACGACGTAGAGCTCATCAAGGCGCGGTTCGCTGTTCGGCGCGCCGAGCTTGAGGTCAAGAAGAATGAGCTGATCTCGGCCATCGACGCGCGCAAGAATATCCTGACCCTCGAAGAGGCCAAACGACGCGAGGAAAAGCTGGAACAAGACATCAAATCTCGCCTGCAGCAGCGTGAGGCGGAGCTAGCGGTGCTGCGCGAGGAGCGCAGCAAGGCTCAGATCGACGTAGACCGTGAGAGGCGGCGCATCGACGCATCGAGGGTACTGTCCCCCATGTCCGGTTTGGTATCGATTTTGCAGAACCGCGCGGGCGGGCGCGGCGGCTTCGGCCAAACGACTCCCGATATTCAAGAGGGCGACCAGATTCCCGCCGGCATGGAGGTGGCAAAGATTCTCGATCTGTCTGAGATGGAGTTGCTCGCGAAAGTGGAAGAGCGGGAGAGAGCCAACCTCCATGAAGGACAGGAAGCCATCGTGAGGCTCGACGCACTGCCAGGGAAGGAAGTCAAGGCAAAAGTAAAGCGCCTGGGGAATACAGCCAGCTCGAACGTATTTGCGGGAGAAGCTACGAAAAAGTTTGATGCCGTGCTGTCGATCGACATGCGCCAGCTCCTCACGCACGTCGGAGCTAAGCCGGAACAAGTCGAGCGCATCCTGGCGAAGTCGAGCGAGAATGCTTTGCGCACACAGTCGGCCTCCGGCAGAGGCCGTGCAGGCGGCGGGGAAGCGCCGGTCGGAGCCGGATTCGGCGGCGGGCGGCCGGGTGGCAGAGGTGGCCCGGGCCGGGGCTCGGGACCGAGTGCATTCGGCGGTTTTGGCGGCGGCCCGCCAAGGGCGGCAGGTGGCCCCGGAGGCGGCGGACAAAGTGCGAGAGGTGGTCCCGGCGACACGGGCGGACGAGGCGGCGGCCAAGGTGGATTCGGCCAAGGCGGCCGCGGTCGAGGACAGCGCGCCGGCACCGCTGAATCTGGACAGAGCGGGCCGGGAGCAGGCGCGAGCGGCGAGGGTCAGCAAGGCAGAGAGGCTCGCTGCGGAGGCCGTGGTGGCGGGCAAGGCGGACAGTTCTCAGAACAAGACCGCCAGCGGGCCCGCCAGAGGATGCAGCAGCTTCTCGGAGGGCGCGATATTCAGTCCTTGAGCCAAGAAGAGCAGCAACGAATCTTCCAACAAATGCGCCAATCAGCTCAAGGAGGCGGCGCGGGGCGAGGTGGCGGCGCGGGCGGTCCCGGCGCCGGCGGGCCGCGCGGTGGCTTCGGTGGTCCCGGAGGCCCCGCTGGTGGCGGGGCTGCTGGTGGGCGAAGCGGTGCGGGAGGCCTTGTGGGTCCCGCTGGCGGCGACAATCGCGCAGGGGGTGGCGGTACCCGGCAATTTACCAAGCAACAGCGCGACAATGCTCAACTACCTCAACCGCCCACTGAGGGTTCCGACGTCGACGTCCTGCTGCGTCCTGGACTGCTTGCGGACGCTGAAATCATCGTCGACAAAATCCAAAACACTTTGTACGTGCCGTTCCAGGGGATATTCGAAGTCAGCGGCAATCCTGTCGTCTACGTTTGGGACGGGAGCGGGGTGAATGTGCGCAGAGTCGATCTTGGAAAACGGTCCGAGTCCCAGATCGCGATCCTGAGCGGCCTCGAAGAAGGCGAACTCATCGCACTACAGCCGCCGGGCGCTCAAGCCCGGCAATCAGGCACGAAGAAGAAGGCGGCGAGTGGCGCACAGCCCTCCTTCCCAGGCGCTGGAGGTCCTCCTGGCGGTGGCGGCGGACGCCCGGGCGGTGGCGGAGGCCGTCAAGGCGGCCGTGGGGGGGGGCGCTAGCTTGCTCCAAACCGTTTCACACCTGTTGCCCGAGCTATGGATGGGCCTGGGCAGCTTGCTCGCTCACAAGCTTCGCTCGTTGCTGACGATGCTGGGCATGATCTTCGGTGTGGGCGCCGTGGTGGCGATGCTATCGATCACGGCCGGCGCCCAGCAGGAAATGATCCGCTACATTGATCTGCTCGGTGTGAACAACATTATCATCGAGGCGAACGAAGCCGTCGACCGCGACACGATGCAGGCCGTGCGCGAGGTCTCCCCTGGGCTCAGCTTTCGCGATTTCCGGGCGCTCCAGGATAACACGCCGAACGTTGCGGCCATGTCGCCCCGCAAGACGTTCCAGCCGGCCAATATTCTTCCCCGAACGGATCAGGACATGCCGCAGCTGATCGGAGTCTTGCCCAACTACACCCAGATTTATAACGTCGCACTGCTGGAGGGCCGATTCTTCAGCGAAGAAGAAAACACGCGGTCCGCTCCGGTTTGCGTGTTGGGTGAGCGGACCAAGGTGAACCTGCTGGGCTACGGTAGCGCTGTTGGCAAATTCGTCAAACTGAATGAGGTTTGGCTCCAAGTGATCGGAGTCATGTCGCCCCAGGCTACCGAGGAATCGAAGATCGAGGGTCTTGAAGCAGACGACCGGAACAACTTGGTTGTCGCTCCTCTGAACTCGGTGATGAGGCGATTCCAGGACAGCAATAGCTACCTAAAAGACGAGATCGACGGTATCTTCGTGCGCGTCGCAGAACGATGCCAACCCGATCGAAACGGCTGAGGTCGTGCGGGCGATCCTGACGGCCACGCACAACGATGCCGGAGATTTCTCGGTGATCGTGCCGGCTGGTTTGCTGGCCCAGCGCGAGCAGCAACAGTTCGTTTTCGAAGTCGTCATGATCTGCATCGCCGGCATTTCGCTGCTCGTGGGCGGCATCGGCATCATGAACATCATGCTGGCGACGGTGCTCGAGCGCACCCGCGAAATTGGCATCCGGCGCGCTATCGGAGCCCGCCAAAAAGACATCGTCCGGCAGTTCTTGATCGAGGCCGTGCTGATCTCAATCGTCGGCGGCCTGATCGGGATTGCGGCGGGATTCTTCGGATCCAAAATCATCGCCGCCATCGCCGGCTGGTCGACCGTCGTCACGGCGACTTCGATCTTCGTCGCGTTCGGAGTTTCGGTTTTTATTGGATTGTTGTTTGGGATCTACCCGGCGGTTCAGGCCGCCAAGCTGGATCCGATTGAGGCGATTCGGTACGAATAGCGTAATCGCATCAAATTATCCGAAAGCAAACCCAACACCTGTTGGGGCCGTCTGAATCCATCTACCAAGGTTTGCCACGATGCTTGTAAGACTTCTTTGCCTAACGGTCGTCGCTGCTCTTTTGGCCGTTGCGCAATTCGCGACTTTTCCTGATGCGGCATACTTCCGTGAGCAGTGGCAGGCCTCGCCGCTCGATATCGAGATTGATTCCGTCGGCGGGCTCGACGATTTCTATTTCGACGGCAAGATCGAGCTGTCCCTGCGTTCCTATATCGAACTGGTGATGGTCAACAGCCCCGATATCAATCTGCAAAAGCTCGCGGTGTTCGAGCAGCAAAACGCCATCCAGAGGGCCTTCAGTCCCTTTGACCCCACTTTGAACCTGGGCTTCACCACCAACCGCTCGACAACGCTGCCGAACGACATTCTTGAGGGCGCCGATGTCCGGACGAACCTCAACCAGCGGGGAAACTTCACCTACAGCCAAACCTTCGACACAGGAACCAACTACACCGTGGGATACATTGGCAGCAAGTCAGCCAACAACAGCCAGTTCACCAACTTCAATCCAAGCATCACCCAAAACTTGCTATTCACCGTGAGCCAGCCATTGTTGCGCGACCGGGGACGCTTCGTGCAGCGCATCCCGATCTTCATCGCCAAGTCTCGGCTGAAACTGACAGAGGAGCAAGTCCGCGGACGCGTCATCGGCTTGCTGGTGCAGGCTGAAAACGCGTACTGGGACGTGATCGACCAGCGGGAATCGCTTCGGGTCCGCGAAAACAACCTGGGGTTGGCGCGAGCGTTTCTGGAGCGCTCCAGGCGAGAGTTGGAGCTGGGCGCGATATCGCCTCTCGATATCTACCAACCCGAGCAGCAGTTCGCCACGGCCCAGGTTGGAGTGACGCAGTTTCAATATCGCTTGCAGCAGGCGGAAGACACCATTCGCCGCTGGATCGGCGCGGACCTTCATCCCACGTTGAGGCACGCGCCGCTTGTCCTGACCGAGACGGCAGACCCGCCTGTCTATTATCCTTCCTTCGGACCCGAAGAGCAGGTATCGAAGGCATTGCGGCTGCGTCCGGAACTGGGGCAGGATCGCCGGGCACTCGAGATCGATGATCTCAACATCCGAGCTTCGACGAACCAGATGCGGCCCGACTTGATGCTCAACGCTAACTACAGCGCGCAGGGCCGCGGGGGCAATTTCTTCGAACGTTCGCTGCTGGGGTCAGCCTCAACCAGCACGGTGATTCCCGGTGGATTCCCGGATGCCTTGGATCAATTGTTTCAGTTTCGCTTCCCGACGTACGGCTTCGGTTTCTCGCTTCAGATCCCCATCCGGGACCGCAGATCGGCAGCTGATCTGGCGGATGCGCGGATTCAAAAAAGGCGAGACCTCTATACGCTCCGCAGTTCAGAACAGCAAGTGCGCGAAGAAGTGCTCAACGCGGTCGCCGGAGTCGAGCAGAGCAAGGCCGGAATTCTTCAAGCCACGGTCGCCCGCGATTTTGCCCAAAAACGCCTCGACGCGGAGCAGAAGAAATATGACCTCGGGGTCACGACGGCGTTTCTCGTCCTGGACTCACAGACCAGGCTGGTGGACGCCGAAGCCGACCTGCTCGCACAGGTCATCGCCTACCGCCGCAGTATGCTGAACCTCTTACAGTCCACCGGTGATCTGCTCGAAACACGCGGCGTGGTGCTGCGCTACGACACCCCGTAGCCAGGCGCATCCAGGCCGGCGCGTCAGTCCCAACCCCTCAGAGCTGGACGAAACCCCTCCTCAAACTTGTGTTATCGTAAGAAACATTTCGGACGCTTCGATGGCGACAATTCAGACCAAATCACAGCTCATGACCGCTTCGGAGATCGACCGCACGCTGGTGCGGCTCGCTCACGAAGTCATCGATCAGACCCCGTCACTCGACGAGGTTGCGATCGTTGGCATTCACCGCCGAGGAGCTGTGCTGGGTGAGCGCCTGGCGGCCAAGATCGCGGAGCTCGAAGGCCGACCCGTTCGGTGCGGCAGCCTGGATATCACGCTTTACCGGGACGATTTGACAACCGTCGCCGACAGGCCCGTGATCAACGGTTCCGACATCAGCTTCTCGGTTTCCGGGCTGGACGTTATTCTGGTAGATGATGTTCTCTACACGGGACGGACCACACTGCTAGCTCTGGATGCGCTGTTCGACCACGGACGCCCTCGCAGTGTCGAGTTGTGCACTCTCATCGACCGCGGTCATCGCGAGCTGCCGATACAAGCGGGCTTTGTCGGCAAATTCGTGGAAACAACAGACAACGAGATCATCGAAGTGAAACTGGAATCCGTCGACGGGGAGGAAAGGGTCTTGCTCGTCGAAAAGGTGGACGAGAATTGACTCACCCGATCGGGCTGATTGCGCGGAACCCCGAGTAAGAATGCGAAATTCCGCGTAAAAATACAGATTATGGCGCTTTCATCCGTGGAAACCTCAGTGCAGGCGGCAACCGAGGCCCGTGGGCTTCTCGGAATAGAGCATCTGAGCCGTGACGACATCCAGTGGCTGCTCGACCGGGGCCGCTTCCATCAAGGGATGCGCTCGCAGTCGGTCAAGAAACTGGACACGCTGCGGGGCAAAACGATCGTCAACCTGTTTTTCGAATCCTCCACCCGGACGCGGACCAGTTTCGAGATCGCCGCGAAGCGTCTGGGCGCGGATACGGTCTCTATCTCGGCTCAGAGTTCGAGCCTCTCCAAGGGAGAGTCGCTCGTCGATACGCTGAATACGCTTTCGGCCATGCGCCCCGATGTCATTGTGATGCGCCACTCGGCATCGGGCGCGCCTCAGTTTTTGTCTCGGTTTCTGCCAACGCCCATCGTGAATGCTGGTGACGGACGCCACGAGCACCCGACGCAGGCTTTGCTGGATGCCGTGACGATTCTCGACAACCGCTCCTCTCTCGAAGGCCTGCGGGTTGCCATCATCGGCGACATCGCCCACAGCCGCGTCGCTCGCTCGAACGCACACTTGCTATCGAAGTTTGGGGCGGACCTGGTCCTTTGCGGACCGGCGACGATGCTGCCGGGCGATTTGGTGTCGCTGGCTCCCGGTATCAGCCTCACCTATAACATCGACGAGGCGGTCACCGACGCCGACGTGATCATGATGTTGCGCGTGCAGCTCGAACGCCAGCACGTGCTTCCGTTCCCCAAGAACGAATACTTCCAGTTTTACGGGCTGGGTCTCGAGCACCTGCAACTCGCCAAGCCCGATGCCATTGTGATGCATCCGGGTCCGATTAACCGTGGGCGGGAGTTGTCGTCCGAGGTCGCCGACTTCCCCCGGTCGATGATTCTCAATCAAGTGGAGAACGGCGTGGCGGTTCGGATGGCAGTGCTGGAGCGGGCTTGCCACGAGAGCTGATGGGGCCGGTCCTGCCCTACCGTTCCGTTATACGTTCGACGGTGACGGGATTTGAGCGGAATTGAGCGGATTTCCAGTAGATGGGTATACGGTTGACTCAGGTAGCCCCAATATCTTGTGGTTTGGGGATTTTCTTGGGTTCTGTAACCGGGTGAACAATCATCTTGTAAGTCGCCGGATCCACGGCTACCGCCTGCTGGACGAGCCGATAGAAGAGTTTGCCGCGGCTTTTGGATTTGCGGCGGTTGAAACGGAAGGTGAACTCGTCCAGGTGTAGTCCAGATGTTTGTGGCTCACGGCGCCCTGATGGGTGCCCAGCAGCCAGCGCTTGAGCAGTGACATCATGCGGTGGACGCGGGGCATCAATTCCGACGCGGACTGCTCCTGCCTGCTGACAACTGTGACCTGATGGACGTAGCCTTCCTTTTTCAACCCGGAGTAACCGGGCCAGCCGTCGGTATGCACCACGCTGCCCGGCTCGATGCACTCCTCCACGAAAGGCAACAGGCTCTCGCCCGAGGCATCCTCGATTCTCTTCATGCGAATCCGGCCGATACCCCGCCCATCCTCTTGAGCGGCCACTGCGATCAATGCTTTGTTTTTCAGGTTTCGGCCCCGCAGGCCCTCTTCGAGCCCGCCCCAGTAGCTTTCATCGACTTCCACTCTCCCGGCGAGCAAATCCCGTTCCGGCCGCACCATCGCACGCCGCATTTTGTGCAGCCAGGTCCAAGCCGTTTCGTACCTGTTGAGCCCCAACACTCTTTGAAGTCCCAAAGCGCTGGCTCCGGTTTTTTGGGTGGTGACCCACCACATCGCACGAAACCACAACGGCAAAGGGCTGCGCGTGTCCTGAAAGATGGTCCCGGCGGTCACCGAGGTTTGGCGCCCACACGCAGCGCACTGCAGCAGCACTTTTCGCAAAGGCCACGACTTTCCACAACCGCAACCCGGACAGCGGAAACCGTCCGGCCAGCGCCGCCGGAACAGATACTCCCGGCAGGCCTCCTCACTGCTAAAACGGGCCTCGAACTCTGGCAGGTTCTGAGGGTAATCTTCCATCTGCCGGCATACTACATCTTGGGGCTACCTGAGTCAACCGGATACCCATCTTCAGGAAATACATTCGTCTTGTATTCGCCTGTTTGTCCGCGGCAAGGCATAAAGATTCGAAACACCCGCACTCCGGGGGCCTTGTTGATGTGAACCCGCTCTATCGTCATCATGCATTATCATTCTTATTCTTAATCTTCCGCTCCGCTGGAGCGGCGGCAAGAGTCCGCTCCAAGGGAAGGCAACGAGCCATGCGCACAGCGCGGGTCAGGCTCCTTTGCGAATGGGCAGCAGCCCCTCACCCCCGTTTGACGTTTATGAGGATGCGTGGTGCGCGACGAGCCAGGGGACCACTCGTCTGATCCGGTGAGCAACCCTCTCACCAGTCTTCTATTTTCATTGTACGGCACGTGTCAAGTCGTCCTGGATGATTTCACTGTTCCGTGTCGTCACGAGCATTGGCATGGTCGCCCTAACAGATCGTTACATCCGCCATTGGATCAACCGAAGTTCTTTGTGCGCTCCACGTTATGGAACAGCGGCGGGTTCTCAAGCGTGGGGGTGCCCGCCGGATTTATGAAGAGTTTCTCTCTGATTCCCAGACAGGCCGAATGGTCACGATCCCCTACGGTCCCGACATAGCCAGAGAGACCAATAAACTCGTGGAACTCGCTGCAGGCCAGCCGGCGGGATTTCTCGTGCGCAGTTTGGACGCTATCCATGTCGCTTCGGCGGTGATCAGTAAAACGGCCTTGATCGTGGCGACAGACGAACGCTTGCGCAGAGCGGCGGAACTGATGGGGTTGAAGCTGCGCCCTTGAGTCACACGGGTTGAGGTATGCCGCTCTTCGTGACGTTGGCGTTCTAAGTTAGGCCCGGTTGCGCTCTCCACGTTAGGCTGGTTCGATCAGCCCGCCTCATGGGCTTCTCGGGGGGCGGGAAGGGCTTCTTTGCTCGCTGAGCGTGGACTTCCGTCCACGCCTCTGTTGCTTCATATGGGATTTCATTGGGCGGGCGGCGGTGACTGAAACCCTCCCGTAAAAGAAAAAGGGAGCCGACTCCCTGGTTGGTTAAACCGAAGATACTCGAACTAGAACGAGTACCGGAACATCAACTGAACGCGGCGCGGAGGCGCTACGCGGTTGAGCAGACCAAGGCCGCTGGAGCGAGCATTGGTGTTGACTCCGGTGAAGTTCACTGTATCCAACATATTGTAGAAGTCGATCCGGAACTGCAACCGGTGGCGCTCCTGCAGGAAGATGTTCTTCTGTAGCACTAGGTCCAGGTTCCCGAACCCGGGCCCGTAGAGCGCACGCCGTGACAGAGTCCCCGGCCGAAGGTTGACGCCGAATTCGTCTGTCGGCGGCAGCGCAAAAGCGCTCGAGTCTAGATACTGCAACTGGGTCGTTCCCCAGTTGTTGTTGATCGCCGCGGCGTGACTCACCAGAATGTCCGGACGCGCACCGGGATTGGCGGTGGTGCTGCTGCTGACCGGCAGAGTGAATCCCGAGCGGAACTCGACAATACCGCCGACCGTCCAGCCGCCCGCGATGTGCTTCGCCGCACCTTGCAGATTCTTACCAGGGAGCTCCCAGAAGAAATCATTGGTGAAGCGATGCCGCAAGTGATACGATGTCGGCCCGCGGTTGGCGCGCATGTTGAACTGATCCTGCGGGTTCTCGCTACGGCCACAGCAAGTAAAGTCGCCGCGGAAGTGCGCGAAGTTCCACGCATAGGTGTAGTTGAAGTTGTACTGGAAGCTGTCGGCGAAGCGGCGCTTCAACGACGCCTGCATGCTGTGGTATCCCGTCGAATCCGCGTTTTGGTAGTAGCGGAAGTTCTGCGAAAAGTTAGCCAACCCCAGCGTCTCGCTCAGTTTGAGCCCGCCCGAGTTGACGATGATTCGATTCCAGTCGGGACTGTAGATCGTGCGGACGGCGTGATTGCCGACATAGCCGATTTCAAACACGGTCGACGGCGTGATTTCCCGCTGGATGCCGAGAGAATACTGCAGGCTGTAGGGCGGCCTGCGGTGCGGCTCCACCACACTGCCCGAAATGGAGTCTTGCGACTGCGCGGCGGACAGAGCCGTCTCGTTGGTGTCGCCGTACTGCAAGCCGAGGCTGCGAACTTGCAGCTCACCGGCCGCCAGCTCCACCGGAGCTTGAGGACCGTTCGAGAGAACTTCAATCGCGCCGGCGAACATGTTGTTCGGCATGAAGAAGATGCCCGCACCACCGCGGATCACCGTCTTGCCCTCATCGTCCAGCGTATAGGCGAAGCTGGCACGTGGCGAAAACATCTTGTTGTAATTGTCCCAGGCTTGGTCCGCGGGACGGTACAAGGCGGACAGATTGTCGAGCGAGGCACCCGGCTGACCGAAGGGACCGTCACGATTGAAAACGTTGTCTTTGATGCCGTCAACCTGGTCCGACCGCACCACCGAGGCGTAGTCCCACCGCATACCGAGGTTCAACATGAACTTCGGCGTAATGCGGATGTCGTCCTGGAAGAAGCCTCCAAAGAACTGTCGTTTCCAGAGGAACTTCTCAAGCGAAAAGATGAAACGGGCCGAGGTGATGTTGGCGGCCAGCAAGTCCGCTTGCGTCTCATAAGTGTAAACCGGAACTTCCTCGTTGACTCGTGTCCCGCTCATGTAGCGGTACATGAAGCCGAACTTCATCGAGTGCTTACCCGCAGTTTTGGAGAAGTTCTGCGTCAGCGTCGAAGTGTGGCCGTCCTTGGCGAAGACTTCCGCGCCGGGCTCGGAGGGGTTTCCGAAACCGCGGATGAACGGAACCTTGTTCGCCGCGAACGCAACGTCGAGCCGGTTGATGGCGTTGATGTTGGTTCCCCAACGTGTCTCGGAGGTCAACGTCGGGCTGATGATCTTGATCCAGGAGAACGCGCCGTTCTGGTTGGTGCCGTCCCACTGACGTCCGTTGCCGAGAATCGTGCGAGGAATCCTTCGCAACGGCAAGCCGCCGACGTAGCGGAAGGTCAGGTAGTCGGTGTTCGAGACATTCCAGTCCACCTTGCCGACCAAGTGATTGTCACGGCGCGACTCATCGCCCTGCCCGCCGAAGAACGCTGTCGACTCCAGGCAAGGTTGGCCGCCCGCGATGGCGAGGAAGTCCGCTCCCCCGCAGATACTCTCGAACCGGGCTGTACCTTCAGCGATAGGCGGTCCATCGGCCACGGTAGGCTCGGGCCACAGGTCCAAGTACGCTTGCGAACCCGGAATCGAGTCGAGAATGCGCTGCCGCATGCCGCGCGACCAGGTTTGACCCGGAACCGGCGTCTTCCCGCCGAAGCGGTAGCCTTCATAAACGCCGAAGAAGAACAACTCATCTTTCTTGATCGGGCCGCCGAACGAGCCGCCGAACTGGTGGTAAACCAGCGGCGCCTTGGTGCCGACGAGGAAGTTGTTCGCATGCAGACCGCCGGACTGATACATTTCAAAAACGCTGCCGTGGAACTGGTTCGAGCCGCTCTTGGAGATCAGGTTGACATTACCGGCGATGGTGTGGCCGATTTCCGCGGAGAAGATGTTCTTCGAGGTCTCTACTTCCTGAACCGCCTCGACGCTGATGCCCTTGATGAAGTTGAAGTTCTGGTAGAGCGACAGCCCGGCGAACTCAGCATCCGGAACCGCGTCCACAGCGTCCACCGTCATGGTGAAGCCGCGGGGGGCGAGACCGTTAATGGACAGAGTCCAACCGCCATCGGTCAAAGATGCTCCCGTACCGAGCGTCAAGATGCCGGTGATGTCACGATTGATCATCGGCAGCTCGGCGACTTGGTTGGTGTTCAAAGAAATGTCCTGCTCGGCGTTGACGGTATTCATCAACGGAGCCGAGGACGTAATCGTCACGGTTTCGGTGGTGACACCAATCTCCAAGGTGAAGTTGGCGCTGTGACGCTGCCCGGAGGCTAGCGTGAGATCGGTTTCCTGATAGGTCTTAAACCCTTCAGACGCGATCGTAATCGTGTAGACACTAGCCGGCAGGTACGAGATCGTAAACTCACCGGCGTTGCTCGACACGGTGCTGAACTCGGCGCCAGTCGACTGACTCGATGCAGTCACATCGGCGTTTGGCACGACCGCGCCGGTCGGATCGAGGACGCGTCCGTAGATGGTCGCCGTCGTGACCTGCGCCTGCCCTGTCGAGGCGACCAACAACATCACCGCGAGAAGACAGAAGATACTTCTTACATACTTATTCGTCATTCATTTCCCTCCACTCTCATAAGATTAAATCCACGCAGAAGCAAGTTCCCTGCCAAGCAATTTTCTGGGCAGGACGCCCTGAGTCTGTCGCGCTTTCACTTTCAAATGTTGCCGCACTCGGCGGCGTTATTCAAACCTGCCACAGCTACCGATGATAAGTACGGCACAAATGGCGAGACAACCAGGAAATCTAACCCTGACCCCTTTTGACCAGATTCGATTCCAGGTTACCCCTGACTGTAGGCCGATGTCAAGCGCCAGAGCCGCTCGAAAAAGGAATCTTCCAGGTCGATTCTGGCAATAGATTGCAAGTGTAACGGATCCTCTAGGAGTGCAATTGACGGCCTGAACCGGCGCTGCGGGGAGAGCGAGATTCGCCCTCGACCATTGCCAATACCGTTCGGTGACGATAATCCGCCGTTCGGGGTCGAATTTCGACCCCTTACCGCCGGGGCGCCGGGATGTCGAGAAAACCGGTCGGGATCGCGAGCGGGCTGCAGGCAGGCCTGTGTATGCATATCTGATGCCACAGAAACCACTGAGAACCGCGTTTTAGGCCTCCTCACAGGCTGGAAGAAATATTACAAGATGGGTATCCGGTTGACTCAGGTAGCCCCAATATCTTGTGGTTTGGGGATTTTCTTGGGTTCTGTAACCGGGTGAACAATCATCTTGTAAGTCGCCGGATCCACGGCTACCGCCTGCTGGACGAGCCGATAGAAGAGTTTGCCTCGGCTTTTGGAGTTGCGGCGGTTGAAACGGAAGGTGAACTCGTCCAGGTGTAGTCCAGATGTTTGTGGCTCACGGCGCCCTGATGGGTGCCCAGCAGCCAGCGCTTGAGCAGTGACATCACGCGGTGGACGCGGGGCATCAATTCCGACGCGGACTGCTCCTGCCTGCTGACAACTGTGACCTGATGGACGTAGCCTTCCTTTTTCAACCCGGAGTAACCGGGCCAGCCGTCGGTATGCACCACGCTGCCCGGCTCGATGCACTCCTCCACGAAAGGCAACAGGCTCTCGCCCGAGGCATCCTCGATTCTCTTCATGCGAATCCGGCCGATACCCCGCCCATCTTCTTGAGCGGCCACTGCGATCAATGCTTTGTTTTGCAGGTTTCGGCCCCGCAGACCCTCTTCGAGCCCGCCCCAGTAGCTTTCATCGACTTCCACTGTCCCGGCCAGCAAATCCCGTCCCGGCCGCACCATCGCGCGCCGCATTTTGTGCAGCCAGGTCCAAGCCGTTTCGTACCTGTTGAGCCCCAACACTCTTTGCAGTCCCAAAGCGCTGGCTCCGGTCTTTTGGGTGGTGACCCACCACATCGCACGAAACCACAACGGCAAAGGGCTGCGCGTGTCCTGAAAGATGGTCCCGGCGGTCACCGAGGTTTGGCGCCCACACGCAACGCACTGCAGCAGCACTTTTCGCAAAGGCCACGACTTTCCACAACCGCAACCCGGACAGCGGAAACCGTCCGGACAGCGCAGCCGGAACAGATACTCCCGGCAGGCCTCCTCACTGCTAAAACGGGACTCGAATTCTGTCAGGTTCTGAGGGTAATCTTCCATCTGCCGGCATACTACATCTTGGGGCTACCTGAGTCAACCGGATACCCATCTATTACAAATACTTTGGGTGGGCCTGAACAAAGTGTTAGCCAGCGCACAGTGGGGGTCATTTGACCCGACGATTGGACCACTGCCTAGGGAGTGCGACCGGCATGCTCTCCGATCAGCCCGGCCCCGGGCGGGGACGGCTGGCCAGGATTCGATGAGCAATCTTCAGTGGTTGACGGCACGCCGTCGACCAAAAATCGACAACCCGTCAAAGCTTGGGGCGGTAGCCGCTGCGGGTACGGATGCGGTACTTACGCAGGGCGTCGCCGGTCAGTTCCACATTGATGCTGCGCCAGCCCTCATTCGGATTGGGCTGCGGGCGATAGGTCAAGGTATAGGAACTCGCCAGCTCTTCGCGAATGGAAACGAAAGCCTCGGATTGCTTCTGCCAGCTCTTGGCGAAGAAAGCCTTGCCGCCGGTGCGGGCAGTCAGTCTGCGAAAGACATTGCTCGATATCGGATCTTTGTTGACTTCGCGGGTGCTGATCACGTAGATTGGCACGCCTTCGTCCTCGGCGACCGCGCGAACGTCGTCGGGACCGACCGTGCTAGCCGAATCAGGGCCATTGGAAAACACAATGATGACCTTGCGGCCCGGAACCTCGGCGGCGTCGCGCAACGTCAGCAGTAGCGCATTGTAGAGCGCTGTCTCATCACCGGCGACAGCTGTTCTCAGCCCGCGGACACCCTGGGTGCGCTCATTCGTCAGGGACGTGAGCCGTGTCAGATTGCGGCTATAGCTGTACACGGCGACCGAATCAGCGCCGTCGAGACCGCGAACGAAGTCGGCGATCGCATCTTCGGCAAAGACGAAGCTGCGATACATGAAGTTGCTGGTGTCGAACAAGATGAATACATTCGTTCCCGCAAAGCTCTCATCCACCAGATTCTGGATCGATGAGCCCGAAGATCCGGGTTCGGCGCCCGCCGCGTCGGTCGTCCCCCCAGTGGAGGTGATGATGCTGCGGGGCACCGCGTTACCCTCGCCAAAGCTGGAGACATTCTGCACAATACCGTCTTCCAGCACACGAAAATCGGTGGGCTTCAACTCCCGAATGTAGCGGCCTCGGCGATCTGTTACGGCAACGTTTAACACCACCAAGTCGACTTTGACCCGGAAAACGGGGTTGTCCAGACCATCTTGAGCGGTAGCGGTTGGTTGAACCGCCACGAACCCCGCCGCAAACAAGAGCACCGCGGCCAATAGAACGCCGTTACGAAGAAGTTTCCGCCCCACGATTGTTATCCCCCCACTTGCCCCACTCGGTATTAATAACTTCCCACGTTCTGGCGTGAATTTCCACATCATAACTAGTCCAGTGCTTCCTGTACCAACTGTGCTACCCGGGGCCGTGCCTGGGCTCGATAGTCGTCCCCAACAATTCTCATCGAGCGCCACAAAGCGGGCCAATCGTCCAGATGGGTAGCGAAAATCCGCTCTAGGGATTTCTGTGTCCATTGCGGAATCATCAGATTCAGACGATTCGGCTCCAGATGGAATTCGTCAGCCAGAGCTGCCCAATAGAGGTTACTCGACTCCCAGCTCTCGGCCAGGACGCGGCTGGAGTAGCCCATCAGCGTCGGGAACAACGGCAGGTTCAGCAGTTCAGGCCGGAAAGAATCAGCCAGTTTTGGATGCGGCACTCCGAACCTTGATGAGATTCGGTCGTAGGTGAGCTGCTCGGGCATCGCAGAGGCAAGGCGTTGGATTTCCAGCGCACCCGGCCCCCCCCAGGACTGCGAAGTGTCCGCTTTCTCCTTGATGAAATATGCCGCCAAGTGAAACAGTTCCGCGGCGGTGAGCTCGTCGAGACCCTCCCGAACTCGGCCGCCGGCGAGGCTGTGACTGACCCGATACAAGCGGGCCGGTTCGACTTTTCTGCGCAGGAACTGGAACACAGGTTCGCGCAACGGCTCATCGAGGGCCGTCTGTGCCACGATTTCTTCGCCCAGTCTCAGATGCAAAGCCACGAAATGCTGTTCGGCGCCCGAGATGCTCCACCATTTCGGGATGGTCGCGTTGAGCAGGATTTGAGGCGCCAGGTCCTGCCAGATCAACGCCTGACGTTCCGAGGGGACCATGAAATTCTGCTCCAAGTTCGCCAGCGAATAGGGCAGTCCTACCAGGCTGCCGACCAGACGCCCTCCTGCGCTGTTGGGCCAGCCCGCGCCGAGCACTCGCGTGGTCTTCCAACTGCTGCCACCCTGCACTCCCAGAAAATCGTGGCCGCGGACGAACAGCGGGTTTGCTTGGATCAGTTGGGCTCCAGGTGGCGAGTAGCGAACGTAGTTGAGGCCGACGATCGTATCACGCAAGATCGGCGCCAACTCGCCCCTCACCTCCGCCAGCTTGCCGGAATCCCCCTGCGCCCGGTCTACCATGCGGCGCAGATTGAGGGAACGTTGGCGCTGCAGATGGCTGTCGACCCAGTTGCCGTGAGCAAATGCATTGGACTCTTGCGTGGTCAGCTCAGAGCGCGGCAGGCTGACTTCCGAAACTTGGGACGCCAGGCGGTTGGCCATGGCAACGTTGAAGCTCTCACCACGCGAAACTCTCTCCAGATGATCGGCAAGATCGAAGAGCACTTTGACTGACACTAGGCGCTGTTGCCCGAACAGGGTCGTCAGTTTCTCGATCACCAGCGCATGGGTCGCGCCGTCTTTGGGTCCTGGTTCACCGGCGAGCAACGACATCAGGCGTTCTTGGGGCGAGACGCTGTCGGAAGAACCCGTGGCCGTCAGCAGAGCACGCACGCCCGCTCGCCCCGCATCGAATACGACTAGATCGCCCCGGATATCCTGAAACTGATCGATCAGCTCTTTCAGAGTCGCGTCCGCTTTGGCTTCGGGGATCTGACTTTCGCGAACGAAGATTTGCCACAGTCCCACCAGGCCTTGGAACATCCCGATGGTGTCGGCCCGCCGGGCCAGATTGCGGCCCTTGACCAGCTTCGGCATCAGGTCCATGTAGGCGACGATCGTTTCATCGGAGAGCATGGTCCCGTCGGCGAAAACCGGAAACTGATCGCCGAACTCGGTAAAGCCTTCGGTCAGGCGCTGAACCGTCGTGGGGCGAAGTTTCTGCTTACGGTTGCGGTCGAGGTTGGTAATGGCCATGAACATCTTGAGCGGGTCGTTGTTGACCGCGCGACGGCAGAAGACGTACATCGATTCGACGATGTCGTCCGGCGTAGTCGAAGTTTGGGCTCCCTTGTTGCGCTCGCCGTCCCAAATAGCATGTTCGTGCCAAGCAAAAACGTTCTTCCAAGGTTCCAGGCCTCCCGGGATGTAGGCCGAGCCGTCTGGATTGAGTTGCAGCCGAGTGGTCAACAGCAACAGGTCGGCGTTGGAGCGGAAAATCGGCCGCGCTGGACCCGGGCTGGTGGACTTGCCGCGCACCGCTAGATAAAAGCGCTCGAGGCGCTTGGGGCTGGTGAAGTAGGCCTGAAGCTTGCCATCGACTCGCCATAGCGAATCAAAGAACGCCGCCGCCCAACCGTCGTCAGCTTGGAGTAAATGCATGAAAAAGGCCGCCGGATCGGAGGGAGAGACGCCTGTCAATTTCTCCCAGGCCGCCTCGGCGCCCCTGCCGCCGGGGACCACCGCCCTGCCGTTCGCGACCTCGAACATGCCACCGAAGAAATCAAGCACATGCGCATAGTCCTTGAGGCGGTCGACGGGAATATCGCGCTGCAAGACAATTGCGGTCGGCTGATGCAGATTCGACACAGCGACGTAAAGCCGTGACAACGCGGGGTCGTTCAGAAACACGTCGATGAAATCACCCTTGGTGTCCTTCTTTGCTGCTCCCTTCCAGTAGTCGGGGCCGAAAATCACCGGCAGCATCGCCGACTTGTAGGGAAGAGCAAATGGTTCTTCCCGCTGATAGGCCAATTCGAGGTCCGCTAGAGGAAAGGCCGAGTCCATCGACAAGAAGGCACGAGAAGGGTTGACCGTTTCCAAAACCGCCTGCGGCCCACAATCGTTCCTCAAACGGAATCCAAGGATTTTAAGGATTTGAGCTGTTTCCTGCGACTCGCAGGCAGGCACATTGATGGTTTCGTTCGCCCCCGCGAACTGCTGCAACTCTCTCGCCTGTGACAGGTATTGCAGCAACAACTTCATGTACTCGGTCTGCTCCAGAGTACCGGTGCCACGGCTGCTCCGGTAGCCGCTGGTGGATACATTCCTGGCCAGGGCGGGCAGCAGTTCGTAAACGTTCTGGTCAGTGGAGAGGGCCGCCATCCGGCGGAAGGAATTGTCCAGCCCGGGCACCTCGACCCAGCCGATGGGCAGGCCACCGGCCTGAGCCTCCTCTTCAAGCGCCGACTCGAGTTTCTCTACCCCAGTTCCGCCGGATTCCTTGTACGCCGCTAGGTATTTCTGAGCCGCGGCATTGTCTCCTTCCACCAGAGAGAGCAGCATGAGGCGCCGCACGACTTCTTTCTTGCGACTAGCGGAGTTGCCATCCAGCAGTTCGAGCGCCTTTGCGTAAGCTTCGCGCCGGCCCGGATCGCGGTAGCGGTCGAGGAATTGGGCGTAGGCGAGTTGTGTGTCCGCGTCGGCGTCGGACGCTCCTGCCGCACGGGCCAGGACCGCGCGGGCACGCATCGGCTGCCCAGCCCGCTCATAGCCCTGCGATTGCTGAAGAACTTCCGCCGCGGGTTCGGCCTGCAACCAGCATACTGCCAGAACTACCAATACAGCGATTCGCTTCATGGATGACTCCCTGAACGTCTTCGTCTCGGCCTAAGTGGCCGTTCTTTTTGCAGAGGCAAGTCGGCCCCGCACCCCTAGTCCAACCAAAAGGACCGCCGCGCACCGATTTTAGTGCTTTGCGAGGGGTCCTGACAAGTGCCTCACCTCCCTTGGGAGGAATTCGGCGATAGATGTAACACCTGAATTATGCACTGCCGGTGCACCTGGTGAGGGCTGAGCCGCCAGGAACCATTTGGGGACCCCCGAAAACATGGGGTAAGAAGGTAGGCTGGCAAAGATTTCAGCTTCGCCAGTCAACCCCAAGGAGGTCACCCAAATGGTTACCAAACGAAAACAGCATAGCTCCCGAAGGCCCGTCAAACAAGGCCCCGGCGCGAGGGCCCCGCGGCCCAATAAAATCGGGGCTGCCACGCCCTATCACTTCCGTGGCAAGAATCTGACTCCCTACGGCGGCTTGCTGCCCGTCGCCACCCTGCTCGAAAAACTCGGCTTCCAAGCGCTGCTGGAAGAAACCCTCACGACCAAACGGATCACCCGAGCCATGAGCCCCTACCAGTTCGTGCTGGCCCTCGTGCTCGGCCTCTATGTCGGCTTTGCGCGGCTCAACCAACTCCGCTTCATCGCTCGCGACCCCATCCTGACCGGCATCTTGCAAGTGACGCGTCTGCCGCCGCAGTCCACGCTGTGGCGCTTTCTGGCCTCGCTGCACCTCAACGTGGCGAAGCAGATCCTTTCCATTCAGCGCCAGCTGCGGGAACGAGTCTGGGCCGCGGCCCACGTGAAGTTGGAGACGGTGACGCTGGACACCGACACCACCGTGCATACCCTCTACGGCCGCCAGATGGGCGGGCGCAAGTGCTACAACCCCAAGAACAAGGGCAAGCGCAGCTACCAGCCGATACTGACCTTCCTGGCCGAGACGCGCGAATACCTGATGGGCGGGTTGCGCAACGGCGACCGGCCCACGGGCCGACAGATCGCCGCCCACCTCGAGAGCGCTTTCCGGACTTTGCCGGGCGGCGTGAAGAAAATCCTGGCGCGGGCCGATTCCGGCTTTTATTGCTGGGAGGCGGTGGAGGCCTATGAAAAGGCGGCTTGTCAGTTCGTCATCGTGGCGCGCAAAACGCGGCGCCTGGTCGAGCGCTTGCAGCAAGCAGAATGGAAACCCTCCCCCCGCTCCGACGCGGACGCGGAATGCGAATTCCTCTACCAACCGCAAGGCTGGGCGCGGGCCTGCCGTTTCCTGGCACTGCGTTACGAAAACGAGCCCAAGGCCGGCGCGGCCGAGCAATACCAGTTGTTCGCCACCAGCGCTTACACCTACCGCGTGTTTGTCACCAATCTGGCCGAGCCGATCGCGGCGGTGGTGTGGTTTTACAATCAGCGCGCCGGAGCCGAGAACCTGATCAAGGAGGCCAACAACGACGCCGGGCTGGCGGCCCATCCCTCGCGCCGCTTTGACATGAACCGCAATCACTTTCAGTTGGCCATGCTGGCCTACAATCTCAACTGCTGGCTGCTGCTGTTCAACCGCGAAGCCCAGGCCAGCGTGGAGACGCTGCGGCACACCACCCTGGCGACGGCGCGGCTGCGTTTTCTGTTCGTGGCGGCCAAGATCTGGCGGCACGCCGGCAGAACGGGTGTCAGCTACAGCGATCATTATCAGGAAAAGGGCCTGTTTGAACGGCTGATGCGACGGCTGCGGGCGATGGGGCCGCCGGGATCGAGCTTGGCGCCGGTGGTGGAGGGTGCGCTGAGCTGAGGGGCACTCCATGCATAAATTTTCATGCACTCGCCGCAACGTACTGGGAACACGCCGCTTGCCAGCCCGCTTTTGCCCTGCCGGGATCAGGAGGCGGCTCAAACGGGGAGGGAAACAGCAGAAAAGACGACTTGCGAAATCACTGAGTTGACACGAGTGCCGCTATCGCCACAACTCCATCGACGATGGCTACGCCGAATCTGTGCATAATTCAGGTGACAAATTTCACAACTCCACTTTCGTCATCGAGATCATCAAACAAGGTCATCGGGATCATCTAGTTAGGAGGGACGAGCAGTCGTCAGCAGTCCTTTTGGCTTCAGTCAGAAGGGCTATGTTAATCTCAAGTTAACGGGCGGGTCTTTCATCACATGCGCATTTTCATCGCGGGCGGCGGCCAAGTCGCCACTCTTATTGCAGGACGTTTGATTCGTGAAGGAAACGAAGTCACCATCGTCGAAAAAGACGAGGATCGCTGTACCCACCTAGAAGAGCACCTGGACGCCAAAATCATTCGCGGAAGCGCCGCCAGCGTACTCACGCTTCGTAAGGCCGGGCTGGCCAACGCGGAGATGCTGATCGCTGTCACCAACTCCGATGAGATCAATATCCTCTCTTGCCTTATCGCCCAGGTTGAGTTCAGCGTCAAGGTAAAGGTCGCCCGCATTCGCACTCACGAATTCGATCATTGGGATCGAATGATCAGCGGCGTTGGACTCAAGATCGACCTCATCATCCACCCCGAAACCGACATCATGGAGCGCATCCTGCGCGTGGTTCGCATGCCCGGGGTTTCCGACATCCTCGATTTCGCCGGCGGCGAAGTCAAGCTGTTCGGCATGAACGTCGAGCGCGACAGTTGGGTTGTCGGCAAAACCCTCGAGGAGCTCGACCGCGCCGGGCCGCCCAAGGATTCGCTGATCGCGATGATCTTTCGCGGCCAGCAAGTGATCATTCCGCATGGTGCCCAAGTACTGGAGAGGGGCGATCACATCTACATTGTGGCCACCCGCGAGAACCTGCACGCGGTCATGAGTTTCATGGGGCTGCCCGTGCGGGAGAAGCTCGACCGCGCCATTATTATCGGGGGCAAACAAGTTGGAATCTGGGTTGCCGAGGCTCTCGAAAAACAACGAGTCAACGTCAAGCTGATCGAACGTACCCCGCGGCGCTGCGAGTTGATCTCGAGCATTCTCAAGAACACCATCGTCATTCATGGCGACGGCACGGATCAAGCGACCCTCGAAGAAGAAAACGTCAAGGACGTGGACGCCTTCCTGGCACTGACGAACGACGACGAAGACAACATCATCGCCTCCCTGCTAGCCCGCCGCCTCGGGGCCAGGAAGGTCGTGGCGCAGATCAACCGGCTCAACTATCTGCCGATGGTCGAAGTGCTGGGAATCAGCACATCGGTTAGCCCGCGTCTGGCCGCCGTGGATCGCATTCTGCAGTTTGTTCGCAAGGGACGTGTCCTGTCGGTCACTACATTCCGCGAGGAAGAAGCCGAAGCGATTGAGCTAATCGCCGCCGCGGGATCCAAATACGTCGGCAAGAAGCTGCGCGATATCCGCTTCCCCCGTGACGCAATTGTTGGAGCCATCGCGCGGCCGAACGGCGAAGTGGTCGTGCCTCGCGGACAGGCGACCATCCAAGCAGGCGATCGGGTGATCTTCTTCACGCTCGAAAGCATCGTGCCCGAGCTGGAGTCGGCCTTTCTTGTGGAGCCGAAGAAGGAATACGCTTGATCCACGCCCGCGCGATTCTCTACGTCCTGGGCCAGTTCCTTCTCGCTTTTTCCGCAACCATGGCGGTGCCGCTCGTCTATGGGCTGGCCTCCGACAGCGATCACCTTTGGGGCCTGGAAGCTTCGCTCGTCATTACGGCCGCGTGCGGTGGGCTGCTATTCGCCCTCTCGCCGCGCCCCACACGCGAGTTGACGCAGCGCGAAGGCCTGCTTCTTGTCGTATCGATTTGGCTCGCCGTATTTCTCTTTGGCAGCCTGCCTTTTTACTTCTCGCCGCACTTTTCCGGCTTTACCGACGCCTTCTTCGAAGCAGCCTCGGGCTTCACGACGACCGGCGCCACCATCCTCGACGACGTGGAAGTGCTCCCGGATCCGCTGCAGCTTTGGCGCTGCTTCTCCCATTGGCTGGGAGGGATGGGGATCGTTCTGCTGGGAATCGCCATCTTGCCCCTGGTAGGCCACGGCGGCATGCACCTTTACCGCGCGGAGTTCTCGGGCGCAAAGTCCGAAAAGCTCAAACCGCGAATCACGGAAACCGCGCTCTCTCTGTGGAAGCTCTATATGGCTTTTAGCGCGGCGCTATTCCTGGCCCTGCGCTGGGCCGGCATGAACAGCTTTGAAGCCGCTTGCCATACCTTCTCTACCCTGGCCACGGGCGGCTTCTCAACACGCACAGCCAGCGTCGGCGGCTTTGAAAGTCCTCTCATCGAATACATCATCATCTTCTTCATGATCCTGGCCGGAATCAGCTTCGTGCAGCATTACCGGCTGTGGGTGGAGCGGGAGCCTCGCGGCTTCTTCTCCGATGTCGAGAGCCGCTATTTCCTGCTGCTCATCCTGCTGACCAGCGTGGTGTTCGCTGCCATTCTGGCGGGACATAGCGGCTATGCTCCGGAGCTAGCCATTCGACGCGCCCTTTTTCAAGTCAGCGCCATCATCACGGGCACCGGTTTCGTGACGGACAACTTCGAGCTGTGGCATCCGTTCCCGCAATTAGTGCTGCTCGCCCTGATGTTCGTCGGTGGTTGCACGGGCTCCACCACCGGAGGGATGAAGGTGTCGAGAATCTTGCTGCTGGCGAGCGTGGTCGACCGCGAGTTCAAGCGAATGGTGGAACGCCGCGGCGTCTTCCGCGTACGCCTCGGCGGCGACGTAATTCCCGAATCAACCATCCAGAGCCTGTTGAACCTGGTCTACCTGGCCTTCGTGGTGAACTTCGTCTCTTGCATGGCGCTGGCCGCGTTGGGAGTCGACGTTTTCACGTCGATCGCTGCCGTGGCGGCTTCGATGTTCAACATCGGACCGGGCTTGGGCAACGTGGGGCCGCTGGAAAACTACGCTCACCTGCCGGCGCTCGCCAAATGGGTGCTGTCCTTTTGCATGATCGCGGGCCGCCTGGAGTTCTACACGATGCTCGTGATCTTTACGCCGGCGTTTTGGCGCAAGTAAGTGCCTGCAACACCAACTCAAGTTTCCCGTAACCTGGGGCTCGGAGGCCCCGCAGCCTTTCGCCGGGCCGCATCTGGCCGGTGAGATTCGTTCTCATTTCTGCCTCCGACGCCTACACTGACAGCATGGGCCAGCGTCCGGACACCCCAAATCCCACAACTCTAAGAGAACAACTCCACGAGATCATCTTCGAAGCCGACACCTCCGCCGGCAAGGCTTTCGACATCGCTTTGCTCTGGCTCATTTTGCTCAGCGTGTTGACAGTCATGCTGGAAAGCGTTTCGTCCGTCCGTGCTCAGTACGGATTCGAACTGCGAGCCGTGGAGTGGCTATTCACTTTGCTTTTCACGGGGGAATACATACTGCGTCTCTACTCGGTCCGGCGGCCTGGACGTTACGCCACCAGCTTCTTCGGGCTGGTCGATCTACTGGCCGTCCTTCCCACGTATCTCAGTCTCTTTGTGGCCGGAACTCAATCACTGCTGGTGATCCGGGCTCTTCGATTGTTGCGCGTCTTCCGCGTCCTGAAGCTCGCCAAGTTTCTCGGGGAAGCCAACTTCCTACTGGCCGCACTGCGTGCCAGCCGGGCCAAAATCACGGTCTTCTTGGGGACGATCATGGCGATCGTTCTGATCGTAGCCGCATTTATGTACCTCATCGAAGGGGAGGAGAACGGCTTTACCAGCATCCCCACCGCTGCCTATTGGGCAATCGTCACCATGACGACGGTGGGCTACGGCGACATCGCTCCGCAGACCGTGCCCGGACGCGCTTTGGCCGCCGCACTGATGTTTCTCGGCTACGCCATCATCGCCGTCCCAACCGGAATCGTTTCGGCGGAGCTGGCCGGACAGACTTCCCGCAATGTCAGCACGCAAGCTTGCCCGTCGTGTTCCGCCGAGGGGCATGATCACGATGCAACCCACTGTAAGTATTGCGGGGCCGGGCTCTAGGGCCCTGAACAGAGCCCGAACGCAAGTGAGTGGGTCAAGTCCGCCAAACCCAGTCATCTTCCAATAGTGCGATTTCAATTCCTTCCCGAGGTCTCTTGGCGCGTGCAGCCTACCTTTACCCGGCACAGCGCACCGACACATTCTATCGCCGGGTCGGCCCAACGGTTCTCTGAAACCGCTACGCTGAAAACTCCAAGCGTCCATGAGCAGACTCGCTCTCATATCCCTTTTGATCGCCATCAGCTTCGGCAGTCAGGCCGAGGCTCATGAACTGATTACCAGTCGAGTCATTTGGACGCAGCACATCTCTCGCATCTTCTACAAGCGTTGCGTCTCGTGCCACCGGGAAGGCGGCTCCTCATTTCCCCTCACGCGTTTTCGTGAAGCGCGCCCGTGGGCCAAATCGATCAAGAACCAGATCCTGCGTCGCCGCATGCCGCCTTGGGGAGCGGTCAAGGGTTTCGGCTACTTCCGCAACGATATGAGCTTGACCGAACGTGAGATAACCCTGATCTCAAGCTGGGTAGAAGGTGGGTCGCCCGAAGGGCACCTGATCTACTTGCCGGCGATGCCGCCAGACGAAGCCTTTGAGGTACCCGAGCCGCCGCCAACCAAGAAACTGGCGATTCAAGGTGTCGTGCGCCTGGACGAACCGGTACAGGCGTTGGGGATTCTGCCGGAATCAATTCCCGAGGGAGACTCACTGGAAGTGATTGCCAAGGCACCCGACGGAAGCACGCAATACCTCATCTGGGTGCGCGAGTATCGAAAGCGTTGGCAGCGATCCTACTATTTCCGGGAGCCGGTTGACCTGCCTGCCGGAACGCAACTCTTCGTTCGCCCCACCACAGGGGCGGCCGCCTTCCTGCTTACTGCAGTTCCTTCACCGGCACCGTGAAGGGTATGGTGTTGACCCGGCCATCGCGCTGCGTCTGAATCCAGACCCTGTACATTCCTGGTCTCGGGAAAATCATATTCAACTGAATCTGGGGACCGCCGTCGGCGATCGTTGGGTGGGCGTGTATCGTATCGACGAGGTCGTCGCTGACGGCCAGCATATGAGCCCAGGCTCCCAGAAACTTCTCCAAACCCTGGGCTGTATCAAGTCCGAAAAACAACAACGTTTTCTGCCCGGCGACCGGTTCAGGGGGGTCCACTGTGAGGGCGATGGTCAAGTTGTCAGCCTGTTTGGCCTCCAGGTCCGCCTGCAGCGAAGGCCGGGAGGCCACGACACCCTGGTCGAAGCCCTCGGTCGTCAGCGTGAGCGGAATGAGCTGGGGCGTGGAACCTTTGGGATAAAAATCAGTCAGCAGACGGTAGATACCCGCCTTGGGGAACTCGGTGCGATGACGGAAAATCCCGTCCTCGCCAAGCACTGGGTGTTCGTGCCGAAAAATCTCAAGCTCATGGTGAACGAACAACAAGTGAAAAATCTTTTCGTGGACCTCGAGGAAGTCAGTCACGCGATGGTCGTGGTCAGGCTCCAGTATTTCGAATTGCAGCTCGACCGTTTCGCCCGGGCGAATTTGCTTGGGATGCACGCTCAGTTTCAAACGGTACTCGACAGGATCTGGGATGCCCAACACCATCTGCATGCTGCACTTGTAGCATTTACCTCCCGCGTAGGAGCGGACATCCAGGTCCATTGGGCAATAGAAGGGAGGCAGTTCTTCGCCCTCTTGGTCAGTCACCGCAGCTTTCGGCGGATCCTGCGCCGGCAGTGCAACGGCGGAGAGCAATAGAAGAACGAGACTAAAGAGAGTCGCCACAAATCGGTACCTGCAATCATATCAAGCACCGGGGATCCAACTGGACGAGAGACCTTGTGAGACCCGCTTGTGGGTTCTATTCCCGCGCGGCTTCGGGCATTCGCAAACGTTCTCGAAGCGGCCGGCATCGCTAGCCCGGAGTGTGTAGGGGCCGCAGCCGTATGGTCTTCGTTCCGGCTCCTCTCACTTCCACCATCGTGCAGTCGTTCTCGGAGCCGGTTCGATACATCACAACGGTTCGAGTCCGGCCGTTGAATTCCGCGCGGAACTCCAGCCGCGAGTCTTTGATCTGATACGTGGCGTTGTGGTCGGTGAGCCCATTGACGGTGACGCGGCAAGGGCCAACTTCGGCCTTGGGGTCGCGATCGGTCAAATCGAACGAAACGTTGACGGCCCCCCTGTAAACCAGGGGAATATCCACCTCGCCAGTGAATGAGGCTGTGTAGGTATCGATGTGGGAAAACGAACCTTTCCCGAATTGCGGCCAGGCCGGCCAAACATGTAGCTCGATGCTTTCGGGAGCCCCTGCGGTCGTGCCGACGCCCGCGAATTGCGTGAGAATACCCATGGTCATCTCCTTGCCGCCACGAACCGAACCAGGGACGGATCGGTGGCGACAGTGGTGCAGCTACTTCTTAAGAACATTATTACCACGGGTTCAGCTAGAGCACAAAGAGGAAGTTTATACCTGAATTATGCACTGCGGCGTGGACCTGAGGAGGGCTGAGCCGTAAGAGACCATTGGGGCCCCCTAAAACATGGGGTAAAAAGGTCGGCTGGCAAAGATCCCAGCTTCGCCAGCCAACCCCAAGGAGGTCACCCACATGGTTACCAGACGAAAACAGCATAGCTCCCAAAGGCCCGTCCAACAAGGCCCAGCCGTGACGGCCTCGCGGCCCAATAAAATCGGGGCTTCGACGCCTTACCACTTCCGCGGCAGGAAGCCGACTCCCTACGGCGGCTTGCTGCCGGTGGTCGGGAGGGCGCTGATCTGAGAGCCTGGCTATGCGCTATGCATAAAATTTTATGCACTAGCCGTAACACACTGGAAACACGTCACTTCCGAGCGAGGTTTTGACGACGCGGATTCTGGGCGGGAAGGGAAACCGGACACGGAGAAGCCAAAAGGCCAGTTGCCGAGCTACCACCTCACGACGACCGCCAACCCGCTACGAACGCAGCCACACTCGCAAAGTGAATCTGTGCATAATTCAGGTTATACTAATGATCTCGTTGCCTTTGCCCTAAGTCTCAAGTTCTACGAAACTATCTGGCCTCAGGGCGGCCTAAGGTCCTCCTTTGGCTTTAGGTTCGCCGCAAAACCCTCTTACTCACAGGCTCCGTGAGGCAAATGGGGGCGAGAAGCGTCCCTCAAGGGCGACAACGGTTTGAATTCAAAAGTGGCCCAACTCCAGATGCCACCGTTTTATCCCATCATCGATACCGGTTTGTTGGCCCGGATTGGCGTAGAACCAGCTGCTTTGGCCAGAGCGATCGCTGCCGGAGGGGCCCGAATCGCGCAGTTTCGTCACAAGGGACCCTACTCTCGGGCCGCGTTCGAGCAAGCTGAAGAAGTAGCGGCGATTCTGGGAGCGGCCGAGATCCCGCTCGTCATCAATGACCGCGCCGACATCGCCCTGATGCTGGCCGCCGACGGTATTCATGTGGGCCAAGATGACCTTGAAGTTTCCAAGGTCCGTTTGCTCGTCGGCGACTCGATGGCCATCGGACTTTCCACGCACAACGAAGATCAGCTGCGAGCCGCCGGCGGGACTGCAGCCGACTACCTCGCCATCGGCCCTATCTTCCAGACTGCCTCGAAAGAGAATCCGGATCCCCAGGTTGGCGTCAGCCGGCTGGCGGAGCTTCGTAGTGTGAGTCGCAAGCCTCTGGTAGCAATCGGAGGAATCGAGCGATCAAACGCCCGGCAGGTGCTAGCGGCCGGGGCAGACTCGGTTGCAGTGATTTCTGATCTCGTTGGTCGAGACCTGACCGGCCGCATCCGTGAATGGGTAGAGCTGACCTGCCCGAAGCTATAGCCGATCGTCCGCCGCTGTGAGGATCTGACGGGATTTGTCCCGAGTTGCGTTCCAGTCCCGAGCTGTGACGGCCCAGTCGGGAAGCTGGCGCGAGCGCCATTGGCAACCGCCTAAGATTTCGGCCCGGCCGAAGGAGTAACGGCACCAAGCGCGGTCCGAATTGTATCTTCGAAACCCTCGAGTTCTTCGACCACATCCGCGCGATCATCTAGCGGCAATCCAGCCACGATCTCACCAACACTAGCTTTCGGAGGCATGTCGAGAACGTTAAATCCGATCGCGTCCGCAACAGAGTTTGCAGCCGTTACGATCGAGAGCAAGGACTTGCCCGGCGCCTCGGCGGTGTGGTGGTGAGAGATTGCCTCGACGAATTCTGGAGGCAGGTTCCACTGACGTCCGAGCCACTCACCGGCGGCGCAGTGATCGATGTCGAACAACTCGCGTTCGCACTCCAGTTCGTCGAAATCGTTTTCGCGCGCCACGGCCATGAGGTTGCCGTATTCGGCCGGGTAACAAGCCAGCAGCGCCAGCCGCCCCACGTCGTGAAGCAGCCCGGCAGTGTAGGCACGGTCTTCGGGTTCGCCCATGGCTTCCGCAAGCTTCTCGGCGATCACGGCACAGGCGACGCTGTGATCCCAGCAGACACGAAGACTCTGGTTCCGCAGAAAGCTGTGGGAAAACCGGCCTAGCGCGACGGTCAACGCCAGGCGTTTGACTACGTCGGTGCCCAGCACGACAATTGCGTGCGACACATTGTCAATCCTGCGGCTCAGCCCATACAGGGCCGAGTTCGACACTCGCAGGATTTCGGCCGAGAGCGCCGGGTCGATTCTCAACAACTCGACGACCTTCTTCATAGGCACTTCGGTGTCGTCCAGCAGACTGAGCAGTTGAAAGGCCACGGCCGGAAAAGGGGGAAGACTCTTTAAAGCCCATGGCCTTTTCTCTTTCGGCGCGGCACTTTCATCAGTAGTTGGTGGGGCATTCAATACGGTTGACATCGGTCACTCCAAGAACCTTATCGACCAGGGGAATCGGCGGCTTTATCGGACTTTCGCTCAAAGTGGTCGGCAGGAGAATTTTCCGCGGGCCAAGGGTGTGAAACGCGCAACTGCGTGCAGAGAGGGCCTGATGGATGTTTGGGCTCTAGCCTCGGGCTCGCCGTGGGCTAAAGCGGCGCCTTACACGGGACGATATATCTCCTGAATTATGCACAGATTCGGCGTAGCCATCGTCGATGGAGTTGTGGCGATAGCGGCACTCGTGTCAACTCAGTGATTTCGCAAGTCGTCTTTTCTGCTGTTTCCCTCCCCGTTTGAGCCGCCTCCTGATCCCGGCGGGGCAAAAGCGGGCTGGCAAGCGGCGTGTTCCCAGTACCTTGCGGCGAGTGCATGAAATTTTATGCATGGAGTGCCCCTCAGCTCAGCGCACCCTCCACCACCGGCGCCAAGCTCGATCCCGGCGGCCCCATCGCCCGCAGCCGTCGCATCAGCCGTTCAAACAGGCCCTTTTCCTGATAATGATCGCTGTAGCTGACACCCGTTCTGCCGGCGTGCCGCCAGATCTTGGCCGCCACGAACAGAAAACGCAGCCGCGCCGTCGCCAGGGTGGTGTGCCGCAGCGTCTCCACGCTGGCCTGGGCTTCGCGGTTGAACAGCAGCAGCCAGCAGTTGAGATTGTAGGCCAGCATGGCCAACTGAAAGTGATTGCGGTTCATGTCAAAGCGGCGCGAGGGATGGGCCGCCAGCCCGGCGTCGTTGTTGGCCTCCTTGATCAGGTTCTCGGCTCCGGCGCGCTGATTGTAAAACCACACCACCGCCGCGATCGGCTCGGCCAGATTGGTGACAAACACGCGGTAGGTGTAAGCGCTGGTGGCGAACAACTGGTATTGCTCGGCCGCGCCGGCCTTGGGTTCGTTTTCGTAACGCAGCGCCAGGAAACGGCAGGCCCGCGCCCAGTCTTGCGGTTGGTAGAGGAATTCGCATTCCGCGTCCGCGTCGGAGCGGGGGGAGGGTTTCCATTCTGCTTGCTGCAAGCGCTCGACCAGGCGCCGCGTTTTGCGCGCCACGATGACGAACTGACAAGCCGCCTTTTCATAGGCCTCCACCGCCTCCCAGCAATAAAAGCCGGAATCGGCCCGCGCCAGGATTTTCTTCACGCCGCCCGGCAAAGTCCGGAAAGCGCTCTCGAGGTGGGCGGCGATCTGTCGGCCCGTGGGCCGGTCGCCGTTGCGCAACCCGCCCATCAGGTATTCGCGCGTCTCGGCCAGGAAGGTCAGTATCGGCTGGTAGCTGCGCTTGCCCTTGTTCTTGGGGTTGTAGCTCTTGCGCCCGCCCATCTGGCGGCCGTAGAGGGTATGCACGGTGGTGTCGGTGTCCAGCGTCACCGTCTCCAACTTCACGTGGGCCGCGGCCCAGACTCGTTCCCGCAGCTGGCGCTGAATGGAAAGGATCTGCTTCGCCACGTTGAGGTGCAGCGAGGCCAGAAAGCGCCACAGCGTGGACTGCGGCGGCAGACGCGTCACTTGCAAGATGCCGGTCAGGATGGGGTCGCGAGCGATGAAGCGGAGTTGGTTGAGCCGCGCAAAGCCGACATAGAGGCCGAGCACGAGGGCCAGCACGAACTGGTAGGGGCTCATGGCTCGGGTGAGCCGTTTGGTCGTGAGGGTTTCTTCCAGCAGCGCTTGGAAGCCGAGTTTTTCGAGCAGGGTGGCGACGGGCAGCAAGCCGCCGTAGGGAGTCAGATTCTTGCCACGGAAGTGATAGGGCGTGGCAGCCCCGATTTTATTGGGCCGCGGGGCCCTCGCGCCGGGGCCTTGTTTGACGGGCCTTCGGGAGCTATGCTGTTTTCGTTTGGTAACCATTTGGGTGACCTCCTTGGGGTTGACTGGCGAAGCTGAAATCTTTGCCAGCCTACCTTTTTACCCCATGTTTTCGGGGGTCCCCAAATGGTTCCTGGCGGCTCAGCCCTCACCAGGTGCACCGGCAGTGCATAATTCAGGTATCTCAACACGGAGGTAGTACATGGCGGACGACCCAATCTACAATGCCATTCAGGCGCTACGGAGCGACTTGTCGCGCGTGGACCACGCTATCCAAGTCATCGAGAGCCTTGCTCTGGGCAAGCCTCGCCGAGGCCGGCCCCCGAAGTTCTTGGCCGAAATGGCGGCTGGGGCCACCCCAAGAAAGCGCGGCAGACCGAAGAAGACCACCTGAGACTTCCTCATAGGCATTGGTCAACTCGCTCGCCGAGCTTCGGATTCGCCCGAAGACTCCGCTATACGGTTTCCCATCCGCCGCTCTTGGCTGAGCGGAAAATGGCATCAATGATGCGCATGTTGCTCACGGCGTTCTCGAGCGGAAACTCGAGCGACTCACCGCTTCGAATCGCCTGCGAGAACAACTGTCCCTGAATAGCGTACTGATCGGCGGTCTCGAAGGTTTCCGTCAACGCGCTAGATGTTGAGGGTGCGGCACTTCCGTCGTCCACAAAGATTCTGCAGGGTCCGGCGGTCGGTGCGTTGAAAGGGATCTCAACCTCGATCCGGCCTTTGGTTCCGAAGATGTTCATGCGCTGGTAGGGAACCAGTTGTGTGGAACAAGTGAAACTTGCCTGCCCGGAAGGGAAGTCCAGGATTGCGCTCGCCAGCCGGTCGGTTTTCATCACCGGGTCCCACTCGATCAGAGAGACAACCCGGGTCGGCTCTGCCTCGAAGATGTATCTGGACGTGGTAATCGGGTAGCACCCGATGTCATAAACGCCGCCTCCGCCGACCTCAGGGATATTGCGAATATTGGCGGGGTCGAGATTGGAGTAGCTAAAGAATCCCTGAATCGCGCGCAAATCCCCAACGCGGCCGCCACGCACCAATTCGCGCGCCCGCAGCCATTGCGGATGAGTCCGCACCATGAACGCTTCCTGGATCAGGACGCCGGCGCGGTCGCGCGCCTCGATCAGCGTTTGGGCCTCCGCGGCATCCATCGAAAGCGGCTTTTCGCAAAGGACATGCTTGCCTGCCTCGGCGGCTTTGGCCGACCACGGGACATGCAGATACCCCGGCAGCGGATTGTAGACCGCTTCGATCTCCGAATCGGCGAGCAGCTCCTCGTAGGACCCGTAGGCCTTGGAAATCCCAAGCTGGTCGGCGGCAGCTCGTGCCGTTGCCAGGTCGCGCGAGGCGATCGCGGCGATGTCGCACAAAGGCTGGGTCTGCATCGCCGGAATGACCTTTTCCAGACCAATCTTAGCGGTGCTGATGATGCCCCATCGAACGGGTTCCATGATTTCTCCCTGAAGCTCTACAGTGGATTCGCTAGGACCGGACAGAGGCGCAGACGGAAGTCCACGCTCGGCCCTAGGCGAAAGCTCGGCCCTATGCGAAATGATACGGATTCGCGCACAAACCGCAGGCCGGCGCGGTCCGGAAACGCCGGGCGGGTTCGCCGGCGCGCTAGCGTTTGCGCTGTTTCTGCTGACCAACGCGAACCTTGGCCGGTGCGGCCCGTGCTTCTTCCCAAGCCTTCCAGTCAAACCGACTGGTTGCGTCTTTGAGGTAGCTATTCAGGTCCGCATCCTTCGGCAGCACGGCCATGACGGTTGCATAGCCCGCGCCGCTCGGATTCTTGAGACGGTATTTCTTCGTATTAGGGATGCCCATAATCATTCAATTTAGCACAAGCGCAATTTCGCCCATGCGGCGACACCCAAATCGTCAGCACCAAATCCGTCGCTGTTCGTTGTCCGCAAGACGGTTTGAAAAACCGTAGCGCAGGGCTCGTTAGAGACCTGCGTTCTTGAAGTCCGCTTACCCCGAAGGAGACGGTGAGGCCTGCAACGAGATGGGGCGAACACCGCTTTTGCTACCCTGGGAATCCCGCTCCCACCCGGCCCCGGAGGCCCCAGCGATGACTCTAGATGAGAAGCTAGCCGAACTCGAGAAGCGTAACTCCGCCGCCCGAGCCGGTGGCGGACCCGAGCGTGTCGAGCGCCAGCACCAGGCCGGCAAGCTCTCCGCCCGCGAACGCATCCAGCTTCTTCTCGACGAAGGCAGCTTCCAGGAACTCGATCGCCTCGTCACTCACTCCTGCCACGACTTCGACATGCAGTCGAAAACGATCCCCGGCGACGGATTCGTCACCGGCTACGGGAAGATCGGCGGGCGGCTGGTTTACATTTTCTCGCACGACTTCACCGTGTTCGGCGGCTCGTTGTCGCTCGAAAATGCGGCCAAGGTCTGCAAGGTGATGGACCTGGCCATGAAAACAGGAGGCCCCGTGATCGGCCTCAACGATTCAGGCGGTGCTCGCATCCAAGAGGGAGTCGCCTCGCTGGCCGGTTACGCCGACATCTTTCTGCGCAACACCCTGGCCAGCGGAGTGGTGCCGCAGATCTCGGCCATTATGGGACCCTGCGCCGGCGGCGCCGTTTATTCCCCGGCCATCACGGATTTCGTTTTCATGGTGGAGAGCACCAGCTACATGTTCGTCACCGGTCCCGATGTCATCAAGACCGTCACGCACGAGGAAGTCAGCAAAGAAGAGTTGGGAGGCGCGCGAACACATAACCAGGTCAGCGGCGTCGCACACTTCCTCGCGCGCGACGACGCCGAATGCCTGCGTATGATCGCGGAGCTGATGAGCTTCCTGCCATCGAATAACGTGGACGACCCGCCGCGTCTAGCTTGCAACGATCCCGTGGATCGAGCCGAGGAAAAGCTGGACAGCGTGGTGCCCTCCGAATCCAACCAGCCCTACGACATCAAGGAAGTGATCCGCCTAACGGTGGACGATGGCTATTTCTTCGAGGTGCAGGAGCATTTCGCGGGCAACATTGTGATCGGATTCGCGCGTCTGGACGGCCGCACTGTCGCTATCGTCGCTAACCAGCCCGCCGTGTTGGCCGGATGCCTGGACATCAACGCGTCGGTCAAGGGCGCGCGATTCGTTCGCTTCTGTGACGCCTTCGGGATTCCCATCGTGACCTTCGAGGATGTCCCCGGGTTTCTGCCCGGGACCGAACAAGAGTATGGCGGCATCATCAAGCATGGAGCCAAGCTGCTCTACGCCTACGCCGAAGCGACCGTCCCGAAGATCACCGTCATTACGAGGAAGGCCTACGGCGGCGCCTATTGCGTAATGGGATCCAAACACCTGCGCACCGACATCAACTACGCCTACCCCACCACCGAGATAGCCGTGATGGGCCCCGAGGGTGCCGTGAATATCCTTTATCGGCGCGAGCTGGCAGCCGCGGAGGAAGGCGCCGAACAGTTCCGAAAGGAAAAAACGGAAGAGTTTCGCGAGCAATTCGCGAACCCCTATTCGGCCGCGGAAAAGGGTTGGATCGACGAGGTCATTCAGCCGCGCGAAACCCGCCCCAAACTGATCGCCGCCCTAGAGATGCTCGAGAACAAAGCAGACACTACGCCCCGCAAGAAGCACGGCAATATCCCTTTGTAGCCTCGCTGGACGCTTTGTTGCCTCTTGCTTATACGGTTGTTTCAGCAAGCCCCAAGATGTAGGGTAGGGCGTGGCCCGGCCGCCGTTTCCGAAGAGTCTGCGTCAGTTTCAGGTGGAGTTCGCGACCGAGGAGGCTTGCCAGAAGTACCTGGCTGCTTGTCGTTGGCCCGACGGGTTCCTTTGTCCTCAGTGTGGGCATCGGCAGGCCTACATTCTCGAGCAGAAACTACGGTGGCAGTGCGCGGCGTGTCGACACCCGGTCTCGTTGACGTCAGGAACGGTGCTCCACAATACGAAGACCCCGCTGACGGTTTGGTTTTGGGCTGCGTACCTGATGACAACTGATAAACGAGGTGTGTCGGCGCTGCTACTGCAGCGTCAGCTCGGCCTGTCGCGCTACGAAACCGCCTGGATGATGTTGCACAAACTGCGACGGGTCATGGTGAACGCAGCTCGCGAGCCCTTGCACGGAGAAGTAGAGGTCGATGACACCTGGATTGGCGGCCCGCAAGCAGGTTTGCGAGGCAGCCGGCAACTGAAGGGGCGCCGTGCGGCCCTTGTGATGGTCGCTGTTGAGAAACGCGGGAAGCGCTCCGGGCGCGTTCGCATGTCCGTTATTCCAGACTTCAAGAAGGTGACGATCGACAGGTTTCTTGCCCAGAACGTTGTTCCCGGCTCGACCATCTACACAGACGGTCTGAAGACCTTTACCGCCCTCGAAGAGGCCGGCTACAAACACGTCTCTCGTCCGCAACCTCACCGGACTGACTTGCGGAAAGGCGCCAAGTCGGTGGTGCCGCTGGCGGATCGTGCCATTGGCAACCTGCAGCAATGGCTGACCGGAACGTACCACGGCGTGAGCCGCGCTCAGCTTCAGGTTTACCTCGATGAGTTCGTGTTTCGACACAACCGCCGCTCAATCCGACGTTCTTCCTTGCCTGCTTCGATGCCGCCTTCCTTTTTCGCTCGGGAGGGATTTCGCGGCTGACAGCCGCCACACGAGCGGTCGGCAGGCGGCTCGTTCCGGTTATACGAAGGCCTCGCTGCTCGAAGCCGGCAAGCGGCCCCCGAAACTCTTCACGGTGCCGCGCACGCTGTTGATCAGTTTCGTGCGTGTCTCGACCAGGGTTTCCCGCGCTTTCAGCACGGCGCGGTCGCATTGGATGGCGAGCGAACAGGGCTCGACCGCGTTCAGCATCTCGGGCATCCGCAGCCCCAACTCGGCCAGCCGTTCGGCGTCGCTGCGATCGTCCTTCGACAGCGATTGAGTGATCAGCGCCAAGCGGTGCGTGTCGGCCATCAGCGGTTCGTGCCCCAGCCGCTCGAGCAAGCGGTAGATCCAGTTGGCGTGGCAGCCGGCTGCGAGCACCACCCGCATCGCGGCCCAGCCGCCGAAGTAGCGCTCGAACGCTGCCGGCGAGGTGCTCAGCTTCTTGCGCTCGACGATGTTGCCGTCCAGATCGATCAAGCACACATAGCTGTGCTTATCGCCAGATCCACCCCGGCCACGACGTTCAGGCCTTGTTCGATCATCTTCCGTTTCGACACTTCTCTGAAAGTTTTGCTATTGTTTTTCATGGCTCGTCATCCTCCTTTTTTTCGTAATGGAAAAAACCTGGGATCGCCGCCGCAGGCGGCGAAGCCCGTTTGGGGAGTTTAGCTCACTCCCCGGATGACGAGCCTCCTCATTTCATCTCTGTTGCTACGTATCGACCTTATGTGGCCAGGAGGCAGTGGTCAGCCTCTCTTCTTCGCTGCACGCATGTGATTCTCTAGGGCGGTCAGACGATCCTGGATGTCGCCGTAGTAGCGGTACGGCCGGAAGGCGGATTTGACCGCGGTGCGGATCATTGATGCCCGCTCCGGCTCGAGGAGCCGCTTGGCTTGGGCCAGGTTGATCAGGTTAGCAATGGCATCGAGAGCCGTTTTCTGAAGTTGTTCTTCTAATTCGGTTTGCTTTTCGTGGCGGATCTGGCGGATCCGGGACTGGAATCCCTCATCGTCCCTCATCCAGCGGCGCAAGCTGGTTACCTCGACCCCGGCCTGGTGGGCGGTGGCTTCGATGGAGTATGATTCGTGCAGTGCGGCGATGGTTCGCTCTTGGGCTTCGGTCAGGTTGGGGCCGCGGGGCACCGAATCAATCGATACTGGTGTGTTCCTAGCGTCAGAATTCTGTTGAAGCATGAAACCTCCTGTTTTCTGCTCTCAGTGTACTGAATGACGTTCAGCACTTCGGGGTGAAAGACACTCTAAACCATTTAATAACAACGAGTTAATGATCCGTGAACGGTTTTGCCCAAAAGGGGAATTGTGCAGTTTTTGGCGAGTTTCAATATGCGCCGCGAAACGCCCACGCAGCTTGAACGCACCGCGCGTGAAGCGGGAAGCGGCCAGGTCGTTTCTCGCAGTCGGGTTAGAAATGCGGGCTCTCTAGGGCGCTCGAAAATGGCTCTCCGCCGGTGGGGCGAAGAAGATGCGCACCCGGCCCTGCGGCTTAGCCTTCCTGTCGGGCGGGGCTTCGCCTTGAAACGAAACGCGCGCTAGAAAATGCGTTGAGCCGCGCGGAACCGGGTAGTAGAGCAACGACGACGCCGGTATTGCCATGACTCGGTCAGGCTCTGACCAGTCGGCGGGGGGCTCCTGTGTGCCGGCGGGGCCGATGAAATGTCCGGGGACCTCTTCGTGAAGGGGAGCTTCGTTTCCCGGCTCTCCGCGGAAGCGCGGGTTTTCCAGGCGAATCTCGCCAGCGGCCTGGGCGTTGCCGGGGTGCTTGGCCGAGGGCGGTGAGTCCGAGTCGAATACGAAGTAGATGTGGCGGTAGCGGCTGGGCGGGATCTCGACTTCCAGGTCGAATGGCTCGACGCCGGAGGGAATCGGCGGCATGCTGTAGACCGGGTCGGCGCTGCCTGACATTTTGAGGCCGGCTTCCTCTTCCCACTTCTCCGGCTTCTCGTAGTCTTGGTTGGCGGCAATCTCTTCCCAAGTGGGCTTTGCCGATTCCACGCCGCCGGCGGGCACTTCGAGGCCTGCTGCCCAGGCCACGCCGTTCAGCACCGCTTTACGGAAATTGTCGTCCCGATAGTGGCGATGGTGATGCGCTCCGGTAAAGCCGAAGCCGCGTCCGCCGCCGGGCCGCTCGTAGGCCCAAGCAACGGCGTGGCGGTCGCCTCGGAGAACACTGTCGCGCACGGCGGGGTTGTTTGAGCTGGTGCCGTCATTTCGAAGCAACGTGCTGAGCTGTGGGCGGGTTTCGAGGATGGGTGTGATCCCCTTGCGGTCCGGCACGAAACGCATGTGGAAGTACCATTCGTCGTAGATCGTGAATGGCGCGAGCCCGCGGGCCGCCGGGTGATCGGGGAAGTCGGTGAACTTGGCGGCCCAGTCGGGATTGATCGACCAGCCCCTTTCGTGGTTGCCGCCGATCCATCGCCGGACCGCCTCGGCTCCGGGGCCCTCGGGGGGTTCGATCGCGTAGTGGATCAGCGCTATGCCGATTCCTCGCTTGGCCAAAGCGTCGACCTCGTCGATATGTGGCAAGGCAACATGTTTGCTGCCCTCGCAAGCCATCACGATCGCATCGGCATCGGCGAGTATGCCGGACGCAGGCCAGGCGTCTTTCTCGGTCACGACCGTTTCGAGTTCGGGCCATTGCTGTTTGAGCGAACGGGCGATGAGCAGCAGTCCGGCGTTGTGCTCGTGCATGCCGTAGCCGTGACTGCGTTCGCCCGGCACGAAGACGATCTTGGGTGGTTTTGGGGCGCAGCTTGTGAGGGTCGCCAGGAGCGCGGCGAAGATTAGACACAGGGGCGCGCGGCTCGCCTGTATCCCGGATGAGCAATATCTGCCGGTCGTGTGTTTGTTCATCGCGCGTCTGATGGTCATATGCCTTCTTGTCTCCTCTGTTATCTTCTCTGCGATTTTAGAGCTGCAGTCTGCGGCATGGTGAGGATCGTCTAGCTTGAACTCTTCTTACCGAACTTGTAACGCCCCCAGGGCACCTTGCTGATTGCTGGAGGTGAAGCTACTGCCGGAACAGCTCGCGCGCTTCCAGTGTAGTTGCGTCTGAACAAACGGTTCATGGTGCCAGGTTTCAGGAGGCTGACCTAGACGAGGATTTCCTACCCAAAACGGGATGGGCCAGAAGAGCCAAGTTGGGCGGGTTCCCCCACATTGAGTCCGTAGGGATACCTATACGAGGGGAAGAATCCCAGGAGGCTGGCCGCAAGAGTTTGGTAAGTTTACGCTAGAGGTGAACAGTCGTGGTTTTTACGCTCCTCGCCGTTGCGGCATCCATCGTGATCCAGCCGAAAGAACTCTCCCAAATCCGTCCGCTACCGGATGGTTTTTTTGCGGCACTCTGTGAAATCGTCCCCGATTTCGTGGACCCAGGAACCCGCTATACAGGCTATTTCCAAGTTTCTCTGGAACCCGAAACCGTAACGATTCAGTACAACGGATACCTCAATGCGATGGTGCCACCTGTGCCTTTCGAGCAGTTCGTTCCCGATGTCGAGGAATCTGAGCGATTCGAGCATGTTCCGGGGCTCTTGCCCTTCAAAATGATTCGCATCACCGGCTGAGGGTTGGCCGTGATTTACCCTGTGAGCCTGGACAAACAGGCCGAGTTCATGCAACATTCTTGTCCCAAAAAGCGGGTCGTTCCAGCGCAGGTGAGCTGGCAAGCAATCAAGGGCGGGTTCGAACTTCGAATGGTCAGAATGCTCGATCCTATCCAAGGCGAAAAGGCAGTCGAAACGCCGGCTTCTCCGTGCCTCGGATGCGCCGGACCTCAATAGGGTCGTATGAACAAACGGTTCATAGTGGCGGTGTCGCTTCTCTTGTGCCTCGCGGGACTGGTCCTGCTCAACGAGAGTGGGTTGCCCCCGTCGAGGGTCGGCGAGCTACCGGACCACCTCAGGTTGACTGACAAGTTGGGAGAGCTGGCGTTTTCGAGCGTGGCGCTGGCCGCAGGGGGAAACCGGCCGCCGATCAGCAGCTACTCGTGGGCTGGTGAAGAATTCCGGGAACAATGGCAAAGGAGCGTTGACGACAACGGTGTCACATTGAGAAGCCCCAAGCTCGACTTTCGCAGTGTCATGGAAATCGACTCCATCGTGATTCGGCTGAAGCAGGGCAACCTAGTAAAGCGGTTCACGATCCATTGGAGCGACCAGCCAGAGCTAACCTGCGAAGCCTTCTTGAAGAATCGCCGGGAGTTCACGATCGTCAGCGAGCAAACCGCTCAGGCCTTTGTCTTGGACGGCGATGACATATCCGACCTCAAAATGCTGGGCACGCTGAATGACGAAGAAGCGCCGACGTATATCTTTTTGCGTTCTCGCGGCAAGGCTTCGATCGAATCGGTGGATGTGATCGGAAAACTGAGCCGGTTCGCCGTGAGATCGGCTGGTTTGGACCGGCAGAATCTGCAGGGTGACATCCAGGACGCGCTTTACTTCACGACACCGGGGCGAGTGTCCCACACCGGGCAACTTCCGCCGGGCGGCCATCTCGTAGTTGGTGTCCACGGTTTGCTGCAGGATGCAGAGGCGATTCGCTATCGGGTTCACTACCAAGACGCACGAGGCCAAATCGTGATTCTCGACGAACTTCTTCAGGAAACCGGCGGGCGGCAAGAATTTCGGGTTGAGCTTCCTGAACCGATGATCAAGTCTGTGCCTCTCGAAGGGACACTGACTTTTGAAGCCGAGACGAGCACACCGGGCAACGTGGCCTTCTGGTCCAACCCAATGGTTCTTGGTCGTGACCGCGCGCAACGGCCCAACGTGATCCTCTACGTTGTGGATGCCTTGAGGGCCGACCATCTGGGCGCCTATGGTTATCCAAAGCCGACCTCTCCCTTCCTGGACCGGCTTGCCCGCCAAGGGCACGTGTTCGACCGCTGTTATGCAGCCGCTTCATGGACGAAACCGTCGATCGCTAGTCTCTTCACATCGCTCTATCCGGGTACGCATGGGGTGGGCGCCCGCAGTCACGCCGACCCCTTGCCGGACGCGGTCGAAACCCTTGCGGACTACTTTCGCGGTAGTGGATACGTCACCGCCAGTTTTTCCGCTAACCCGCAGGCAACCACGCTCTCCAATCTTGACCAGGGGTTCGATTACGTGTTCACCCCGAATGCATTCCCCGCGGAACGGCTCGGATCGAAAGCGGGCAAAGTGTGTGCGGACGATCTCAACACACGGGTCCTGCCGTGGATCGAGGCGCATCAGGAAGACCCGTTCTTCATTTACATTCATTCGATTGATCCGCACAGGCCGTACTTATCCAGACCCGTGCCAGCTTTGCTCGCGCGAAGAACGAATGATAGCGATCGATACGACGCGGAAATTTATTTGAACGACCGGGAGATTGGGCGAATCTACGAAAAAGTGGAACAGCTCGGCTTTACACGAAAAGACGCTGTTTGTTGTGACCAGTGACCACGGGGAATCGTTCGGAGAGCACGGCCGCCAAGGTCACGGAACCGGCGTCTACCGGGAAGAAATACGCATCCCGCTGATCGTGTCGCAGCAAGGTTCCGTCGTCCCGCGTCGAGTGGCAGATCCGGCTCACCTGGTCGATCTGATGCCCACGATCCTGACGCATTGCGGCATTTCGTCTGACGGAGGATCCATGGAGGGGATGGATCTTCTGAGAGGGCCAAGCGATCGCCAGCGGAGAAGGACGATTTTTGCCCAGAGATTTACCTATCCCGACGATGACGGTATGGAGGTGGAGGGGTTCAGGGGCGCCGATTCCTACGCTGTAATCAAGGACGAGTGGAAACTGATCGTGGAGCAAAGCAGCGAAGACGAAGCGCCACGATTCCAGCTTTATCCCCTCGATGAGCCCGAGACGGACCAGAACGATCGAAGCCTCGTCAAGGCAGACACGGTGACCCAGCTATATGGTGAGCTGACCGACCACCTTGCCGAACAGCGGAGAAAGCGGCAAGCTTTCGCCGAGCGATACCAGGCCGGGGGTGACGAGGGCCAGGATAAACCTCTATCGGTCGGTGCAATCGAGCGCCTGAGGAGCTTGGGCTATCTCAAGTAAAGCAGGCTTCGAGCCATCTTCGACCGGGTCCAAACAGTAAGGAACATTTGCGGGTTGTCTAGTGAAGCCCCGCCCTGTCTCGTGAAAAGGATGATTCACGGCGGGTGGGCGGGCTGCGTTACAATGCGAATCGTCTATCCTTTGCTATTCCATGGGCCTATCCGTTTCTCCGCCATCCGTTTCTCTGTTCGTCACCTGCCTGGTTGACCAGCTCTTTCCTAAAGTTGGAGTCGCTATGGCCGACGTGCTGGAGCGGCTTGGCTACCGGATCGAGTTCCGCGAGGATCAGACCTGCTGCGGTCAGCCCGCGTTCAACTCTGGATTCACTTCCGAAGCCCGAGACGTCGCAAGGCACTTCTTGAAGGTCTTCGAAGACGCGGAATATATCGTCGTGCCTTCGGGCTCGTGCGCGACGATGATTCGGCATCATTTCGCGGATTTGTTTCGGAAAGATCCAGGCGCCGAGGCTGCCTCCCAGGCTGAGGCTTCACGTGTCTTCGAGTTCTCGGAGTTCCTTGTAGAGGTCGCCAAGCGGGAAGACGTCGGTGCGTGCTTCGATGGTGCGGTCACCTATCACGATTCGTGTCATGCGCTGCGGGAACTCAAGATCAAGGATCAGCCCCGGCGGCTGCTGGGCCATGTCCGCGGGCTAGAGCTGCGCGAGATGCAACCGGCCGAGGAGTGTTGCGGCTTTGGCGGAACTTTTTCTGTCAAGTTTGGTGAACTCTCCGGAGACATGCTTGACGGCAAGATAGAGGCGATTCGGGGCACTGGTGCGGGGACGGTTGTGTCCATCGACCCAAGTTGCCTGATGCAGATCAGCGGCGGACTCCGCCGGCGCGGGCTGCCGATTCAGGCGATGCATCTGGCCGAGGTCCTCGCCGCCCGGTAATTACCATGTCCGCCGGATTCCACGAGAAGATCCACGTCGCTTTGAGCGACCTGACGCTTCAAAACACCATTCGCACCTCGACGCAGCGCTTCATCGAGAAGCGCCGAGAGGTTGTGGCGCCTGAGGTGCTGCCCGACTATCAGGAGCTACGTACGCACGCCAACCAACTCAAGCAGCACACCCTCGAGAACCTCGACTACTACTTGGAGCGGCTGGAATCAAAAGTGCAAGAGCGGGGCGGCAAGGTTCTTTGGTGTGCCGATGGAGAGTCGGCGACTCGGGCCATCGTTTCCATCGCAAAAGAAAAGGGCATCAAGATCGCGGTGAAGTCGAAGTCGATGCTTTCGGAGGAGATCGGGCTCAACGAGGCGCTAGAGAAGAATGACCTTGAGCCAGTGGAAACCGATCTTGGGGAGTTTATTATTCAGCTGGCCGGGGAGCGTCCCTATCACATTGTGGCGCCGGCGTTGCACAAATCCCGTTATGATGTCGGGGAGCTTTTCGCTGAAAAACTCGGGATGGAGCGAAGTGATGATCCGCCTGTATTGACGGCAGAGGCGCGGCGTGTGTTGCGGGCAAAATTCTTGCAAGCCGGCATGGGAATCAGCGGGGCGAACTTCGTGGTCGCCGAAAGCGGCGCGGTGGTGCTTGTTGAGAACGAGGGTAATATTCGGCTGACGACTTCGCTGCCGCGGGTCCACATAGCGATCGCGGGTATCGAGAAGCTCATTCCCAGGGCTGCCGATCTCGCTGTGTTTCTGAAACTTCTGGGCCGCAGCGCTACGGGCCAGCCGCTCACCAGCTATACCTCTTTCCTTTCGGGTGCGCGGAGGCCGGGTGAGCTCAGCGGGCCCGAGGAGTTTTACCTGCTGCTGCTCGACAACGGCCGCACGCGAATTCTCGCGGACGACGAAAGGCGGCAGACGCTTTACTGTATCCGTTGCGGCGCCTGTTCCAACGTTTGTCCGGTCTATCGGCGTGTCGGCGGGCACACTTACCCCGGTGCCTACTCGGGGCCGATTGGGGCAATATTGACTCCGCAGTTCCACGGGGCGGGGTACGAACCGGCGTTGCCGTTTGCATCGAGCTTGTGCGGGGCATGCGCCGAGGTTTGTCCCGTGAAGATCGACATCCCTCGCATGCTGCTGACGTTGCGCCAGGCAACCAAGAAGGTGACGGCGCGGGACTTGCCGACTCGTGTGGAAAAGCTTGGCTTCCGGATTTGGAGTTGGGTGATGTGCAATCCGAGACTGTTCGAGCAGCTGGGCTTTCTTTCAAAGGCCGTGCTGCCGGCTCCGTCGGACGGTCAGTGGATCAAGTCGTTGCCGGGACCGCTGAGCGAGTGGACAGGACGTCGGGATTTTCCTCCGCCAGCTCAACAGAGTTTCCGGGAGCTTTGGCGGGCGCGAAATCGGGCGGGTTCGGGCGGAACGAATGGCGCAACTGCCGCGACCGGTGGCAACTTCGCCGATCGGAACATCAACGACAGGCCGGCCGGGTAGCGAATTAGCCATGCCTGATCGCGAACACATTTTGCATCGAATCCGGAGCGGGCTGGGGCGGCATATCGATCAGCCGCTGCCTCCTCCCCCGCCGCCGCGTCTCGTGGTTCCGCCTATGGATTCCGAGCAGTGTGTGGAGCTGCTGCTGGCGAATTTCCCCGGCGAGGGTGTTCGGGCGGGCTCTCTCGCTGAAGCTCGCGAGCAGGTTTCTCGGATCGTCGCCGGCCGCTCGGCCGTTGCTTCTGGTGCCCCGGTGCTGCTCGACGCTGGCATTGCGTCACTCCCAGGGGTTGAGTCGGGATTCACTGACCCGGCCGTGCTCCGAGATGTGGCCGCCAACTCAGTAGTTGGCATCAGTAGCGCCGACTACGCTCTGGCTGACCCGGGGGCGCTGGTGCTTCTCTCTTCCTCCCGCGAGGACCGGCTGATTTCCCTGCTGCCGACGATCCATATTGCGGTCGTGCCGTCGCCGGTGGTTGTCAGCGGGCTGGACGAATTGTTTACGGTTCTGCCCGATCCGGCGGAGATTTCCAGCTCCATGGTGTTCATTGCGGGCCCCAGCAAGACGGGGGACATCGAGATGAAACTGACGCTTGGGGTGCACGGGCCGCGTGAGATCTATCTCGTGATAGTGTGAAACTTTGGGGGGTTGGGCGAAACCTCTATGGTCGGAAAGCCGTCGAACGGCTTTGCCCGGGGTAGGGCGGAGTTGCCAGGTTTCTCTATGAGTGCTCAGAGAGCTGTGACGTACCCGCGGCAGTTCCTCGGGTGAGACGCCTCGCACCACGACCACCCCTAGGGAGAAGCGCGTTAGAGGACGGACTGTGCGGATTCAAACATTCAAACGCGTCGACCGCGATTGCGGCACAAAACCCTTTCATGGAAGAGGGGTTTCAACACTCGGATGAGGGTGGCTCTCAAGCACCTTTTCGTCGGCCTTTTTTTGGCCGGCTTGCCGTCGGCCTTGTGGTTTGGCCCGGCCACGCTGCAAGCCGCCTCGGACTCGCTTCCCGGCGGCTATCCATCCGGCACCTACCCGGGGCGCAACCTCACAGAGCTTTTCCGCCATAAGCAGGAAGAGTCTCGCCGCCGCGCGCAGGGGGTGGCGCTATCCGCTTCAAAGGAGGCAGTTCTCGAAGACGTCGGCGAGATTGCAATTCTCGATGGATCAGACGGCGTTGTTCTTAGGTCCAATACATTCGATCTCACCGGGAGCAGCCTGACTTTCGAGCGGGTGGGTGATGGCTATGTGGCCGAATCAACAGCCTTGAGATTCATCCCGGACTTAGAGCCGGAAGCTATTCCGCTGAGCCTGGGCGATGACGATGCCGAACGCGTTGCGCTGCCGTTCGCGTTTCCTTTCTTCGACAACACCCACTCGGAAGTGTTTGTTCACTCCGACGGCAATGTCACGTTTGAGGAACCGGAAGCAAGTTCCACATCGAGAAGCTTCGCACGGATGGTGGCTGGACCTCCTCGGATTGCCGCGTTGTTTACCGATTTGGACCCGACCCGGTCTCAGGCCGCGGTTACTGCCCACTTGGGCGCTGGCCGCGTGGTCGTGACTTGGCGTGATGTGCCTGAATTTAGATTCGCCGGTACCGGCAGACGGCAGACATTTCAGCTCGCGCTACATCAGGACGGCCGCATCGAGTTCCACTACGCCGCGATCAATCTCAGTGATATCGTCGTCGGCATCGTCCCGGGGCGGCTACAGGGGGACGCGGCAGCGGTGGACTTCTCGGAAGGCGTGGCGGAACCGGCAGCCGGCGGGCTGGCCGAAATATTTACGCGGGTCACCACCGTCGATACCGTCGCCGTCACGCGAAAGTTCTACCGGAATCACAGCGACTCTTACGATTTCTTGGTGCTGTTCAACAACATGGCGCTTCAGGCTGGGCCAGGATCTTTCGCCTTCGAACTAAACATCCGCAACGAAGTCGACGGAATCGGCAGCCCGCAACCGGACGGGAATCCGATCTTCGACTTTGGCCCGACGTTTGGGTCGCTGGCGCGGCTGCAAAGCTATCTCAACATGGGGCCGCTGACCAACTATCCGGATGACCCAACGACGCGCATTCCAATTCTGGGGCAGAACAATACGTTATCGGTGTTTGGGCAAGAGGCCGGGCACCGCTTTCTGGTTTACACGCAATTTCTAGACCCCGCGACCGGGCTACGGTCGAACGCCTTGCTCGGCCGGCAGAATGCCCATTGGAGTTTTTTCTTCAACTCGGACGCTTCCGTTGAGGAAGGCAATCGTATCGTCGACAAGGGCATGGTGTCGCCTCGCTTTGAAACCACCGCCGCCGTGGAGAAATACGGTCCGCTGGGTCAGTACCTGATGGGGCTTCGCTCAGCGGACGATGTG